>NZ_QJQX01000042.1:140000-141510 GCF_013393185.1 Sphingobium lactosutens
GTGACAGCCCCGTATGCGAAAATGATCATTCAGGACTTGAGTAGGGCGGAGCACGTGAAACTCTGTCTGAACATGGGGGGACCACCCTCCAAGCCTAAATACTCGTACATGACCGATAGCGAACCAGTACCGTGAGGGAAAGGTGAAAAGCACCCCGATGAGGGGAGTGAAACAGTACCTGAAACCGGATGCCTACAAGCAGTGGGAGGGTCCTTGAGACCTGACCGCGTACCTCTTGCATAATGGGTCTGTGACTTAGTGTATCATGCAAGCTTAAGCCGTTAGGTGTAGGCGCAGCGAAAGCGAGTCTGAATAGGGCGACTGAGTATGATGCATTAGACCCGAAACCCGGCGATCTATGCATGACCAGGTTGAAGGTGCGGTAACACGCACTGGAGGACCGAACCGTTCAATGTTGAAAAATTGTCGGATGAGTTGTGCTTAGGGGTGAAAGGCCAATCAAGCCGGGAAATAGCTGGTTCTCCGCGAAATCTATTGAGGTAGAGCGTCGGATGATTGCCGTTGGGGGTAGAGCACTGGATGGTTGCGGGGGTCGCGAGATCTACCAATACTAACCAAACTCCGAATACCAACGAGTCTAGTCCGGCAGACAGACGGCGGGTGCTAAGGTCCGTCGTCAAAAGGGAAACAGCCCTAACCTACAGCTAAGGTCCCCAAGTCACGTCTAAGTGGGAAAGCATGTGGAACTTCCAAAACAACCAGGAGGTTGGCTTAGAAGCAGCCATCCTTTAAAGAAAGCGTAACAGCTCACTGGTCTAAATAAGAGGTTCTGCGGCGAAGATGTAACGGGGCTCAAGACGTGCACCGAAGCTTAGGGTGTAGTCGTTTACGACTACGCGGTAGCGGAGCGTTCCGTAGGCCGTTGAAGCGATCTGGTAATGGGTCGTGGAGGTATCGGAAGTGCGAATGCAGACATGAGTAGCGATTAACAGTGTGAGATGCACTGTCGCCGAAATTCCAAGGGTTCCTGCTTAAAGCTAATCTGAGCAGGGTAAGCCGGCCCCTAAGACGAGCCCGAAGGGGGTAGTCGATGGGAACCACGTTAATATTCGTGGGCCTGGTGGTGTGTGACGGATGGCGTAACTTGTTCGGCCTTATTGGATTGGTCCGGGCAGGGAAGTTGTCCCAGGAAATAGCCCCACCGTATAGACCGTACCCTAAACCGACACAGGTGGAATGGTAGAGTATACCAAGGCGTTTGAGAGAAGTATCCTGAAGGAACTCGGCAAATTGCCTCCGTACCTTCGGAAGAAGGAGGCCCCATCTATGCGCAAGCACTGATGGGGGGCACAGGCCAGGGGGTAGCGACTGTTTAGCAAAAACACAGGGCTCTGCTAAGTCGGCTTCAAGACGACGTATAGGGCCTGACGCCTGCCCGGTGCCTGAAGGTTAAGAGGAGGAGTGCAAGCTCTGAATTGAAGCCCAGGTAAACGGCGGCCGTAACTATAACGGTCCTAAGGTAGCGAAATTCCTTGTCGGGTAAGTTCCG
>NZ_QJQX01000043.1 GCF_013393185.1 Sphingobium lactosutens
CGCACCCTCTATGAGAAGATCTGGGACGCGCACGTTGTCGAACGGCGTCCCGATGGCACCTGCCTTATCTATATCGATCGTCACCTCGTCCATGAAGTGACGAGCCCGCAGGCGTTCGAGGGGCTTCGCCTCGCCGGCCGTAAGGTGCGCCGGCCCGATCTTACGCTCGCGGTGCCCGATCATAACCTGCCCACGACCCCGCGCCGCGACGCGCAGGGCAATCGCATTCCCATCGCCGATCCCGAAAGCGCGCAGCAGCTGGCCGCGCTGGAACGCAATGCGCCCGAATTCGGGGTCCGCCTGATCGGCGACGCTGATGCGGAACAGGGCATCGTCCATGTCGTCGGCCCGGAACAGGGCTTCACGCTGCCGGGCACGACTTTGGTCTGCGGCGACAGCCACACCAGCTCTCATGGTGCGCTGGGCGCGCTGGCCTTCGGCATCGGCACGTCGGAGGTCGAGCATGTGCTCGCCACCCAGACGCTGCTGCTGAAACAGTCGAAGACGATGGCGGTCGTCGTCGATGGCGAACTTGCGCCCGGCGTCACGCCCAAGGATGTGGCGCTGGCGATCTGCGGCACGATCGGCACGGCGGGCGGCACCGGCTATGTCATGGAATATCGCGGCTCCGTCTTCCGCGACATGTCGATCGAAGGGCGCCTGACCGTCGCCAATATGTCGATCGAGGCGGGCGCGCGCTCGGGCCTGTTCGCGCCCGACGAAAAGACGTTCGCCTATCTGCGCGACCGCCCTATGGCGCCCAAGGGGGCGGATTTCGACGCAGCCGTCGCCTGGTGGAAGACGCTCGTCACTGACGAGGGCGCGGTCTTCGACAAGACCGTGGTCATCGACGCCGCCGACATCGTGCCCAACGTCACCTGGGGCACCAGCCCGGAGGATGTCGTGCCCGTGACCGGCGTGGTCCCCGATCCGCAGAGCTTCGCCGACCCGTCCAAGCAGGCCGCCGCCCAGAAGTCGCTCGACTATATGGGCCTCGTCGCCGGGCAGCGGATGGAGGATGTCGCGATCGAGCATGTCTTCATCGGCAGCTGCACCAACAGCCGGATCGAGGATCTGCGCGCCGCCGCGTCGCTGCTCAAGGGGCGCCATATCGCCTCGGGCATCAAGCATGCGATGGTCGTCCCCGGCTCCGGTCTGGTCAAGCGGCAGGCGGAGGAGGAAGGCCTCGACCGCATCTTCCTCGACGCCGGTTTCGAATGGCGCGAGCCGGGCTGCTCGGCCTGCCTCGGCATGAACCCGGACAAGGTGCCCGCGGGCGAACGCTGCGCCTCGACCAGCAACCGCAATTTCATGGGCCGTCAGGGACCGGGATCGCGCACCCATCTGGTGTCGCCCGAAATGGCGGCGGCGGCGGCCATCACCGGCCGCCTGACCGACGTTCGCGCGATGTTGAACGATAAAGAGGGGATGGTCGCATGAAGAAGATTTTCTGGCTGCTGACGCTGGGTGCGCTCGCCAGCGCGGCGATGGCCGCGACGCTGGGCCGCGCCGAAGACACGCCGGCGGCTGAGACGAAGAAGGTTCATTGATGGAAAAGCTGAACGTCGTCGACGGCCGGGCCTATCCGTTCGGCATGAAGAATGTCGACACGGACATCGTTATCCCGGCGCATTGGCTCAAGACCATCTCGCGCTCCGGCCTTGGCAAGGGCGCGTTCGAGGTGCTGCGCAAGGAACCGGGCAACGTCTTCGACGATCCCGCCTATGCCGGCAGCCCGATCCTGATCGCGGGTGACAATTTCGGCTGCGGCTCCAGCCGCGAACATGCCGCCTGGGCGCTTGGCGACCTCGGCATCAAGGTGGTGATCGCGCCCAGCTTCTCCGACATCTTTTCCGGCAACGCGTTCAAGAACGGCATCCTGACCGTGGTCCTGCCGCAGGACGCGATCGATCGGTTGATGGAGGTCGCGCAAGGAATCAATGGGACTCCCGATCCAATTCACGTCGATCTGGAATCGCAGACCGTCACGACCCGGTTCCAGGATCGCTTCAGCTTCGAGATCGATCCCTTCCGCAAGCATTGCCTGCTGGGCGGACTGGATGAGATCGGCCTGACGCTGGATCAGGGCGATGCGATCGACGGCTATGAGGCAAAGGTGGCGCAGGAACGTCCCTGGATCGCTCCCTCGCTCGTTCGCGCCGTTGCTTAAATTCGCGCTTTTGCCTATCTCTCGGTCTTATACAGCTTTCAACGGGGCCTAGACTCATGACCACCTTCGACGATCGCGAAAAGGCGTTCGAAAATATGTTCGCCCACGATCAGGAAATGCAGTTCCGCATCCAGGCGCGCCGCAACCGGCTGCTGGGCGAATGGGCCGCTGTGAAGATGGGTCTGACCCCGGAAGAAACCGACGCCTATGCCAAGGCCGTCGTGCAGGCCGATTTTGAGGAGGCAGGTGACGAGGATGTCATCCGCAAGCTGGTGGGCGACATGACCTCGGCCGGCATCGACATCGACGAAGCCGGCGTGCGCACCGCACTGGACGAGCAGGCGGTGATCGCCCGCCGCATGTTCATCGAAGCCCAGTAAGGCAGCCTGTCCCATGCCAATGGCAGCCGACGATATTGCGGCCATGATCAAGGCCGCCATTCCCGATGCGGAAGTCGAGATTACCGACCTCGCCGGCGATGGCGATCACTATGCCGCGCGCGTGGTGTCGGAAAGTTTCCGGGGCATGACTCGCGTGGCTCAGCAGCGTGCGGTCTATGCCGCACTGGGTGGTCGCATGGGCGGCGTGCTCCACGCCTTGCAACTCACCACCGCCGTTCCCAACTAACGGCTATCTAGACATTTGCGCGCCCGATGGTGCCGCCAGAAAGAATTGGACCAACAACAATGACCGACGCCGTGCAGCAGCGGATCGCCGAGATCGTTAACGGCAATGATGTCGTGCTTTTCATGAAGGGCACGCCGCTTTTCCCCCAGTGCGGTTTCTCCAGCCGTGCCATCGCGATCCTGGAACATCTGGGCGTCGCCTATGACACGGTCGACGTGCTTCAGGATCAGGCCGTGCGTCAGGGGATCAAGGCCTTTTCCGACTGGCCGACCATTCCCCAGCTTTATGTGAAGGGCGAATTTGTCGGCGGCAGCGACATCATGATGGAAATGTACGAGGCGGGCGAACTCCAGCAGTTGATGACCGACCAAGGCGTCGCTGCCGCCAACTGAGTGGCGCTGACAAAGCAATTCGAGGAGGGCGGTCCGGTTCGGGCCGCCTTTTTTCATGTCCGCGCAGGGTGGAGAGCGGACATTCTTAATCCCTCTCCCCTTGGGCGGGCGGCCAGAGTCACGTGCCTCTGGCCGAGGCTGCGCAGACTGGGCAGCGTGCTGCCTAGTCGTAGCTGGGTGAGGGGGACGCAACCTCGGGAAAATAGGCTGAACTTGCGCCAGTTCCCCTCATCCAACTCTGCCTAACCGCTACGCGGTAAGGCTTCGTATCCTTCTCCCTCCGAGGGAGAAGGAGCGGTAGAAAATGGCCGTTTCTCGCCTCGTTTCATCCGAGGTCGTTCCGGAAGAGGGCGGCCTGCATCAGATCATCGGGAAGGAAGAATCACCGGGTGGGGGGATGCCGACGGAGACCTGCCTGCATCCCCCGGTAGTTGAACGGTGGGAATGTCCTAAACTACGCAATCGCCATGCCATTATGGGACAGGACAGGTTTTCCGCCCGTCCCGAAGGTTAACGCGCAAATCGATCGCGCGCACTTTGTCAAAATTCCCGACGCATCCAGTTCCACCGCATGAAAGCGTCGCGCCATCACCAGCGGCATCCTATTGACTACATCCGTAATCGATGCGACTACAGTCGTAGTTGTTATAGTTCGAGTCGGGTGTTGGACAGGTGAGCGAGAAGATCAGCGAGGCGGAACTGGTGGTGATGGAAGCGCTGTGGGAACTGGCGCCGCAGACCGCCAATGACGTCGCCGATCGCGTTGCCGCCGATCGCGACTGGAGCCTTCAAACCGTCAAGACGCTCCTGTCGCGGCTGATGGCCAAGGATGTCATCGCCGCGGACCAGGATGGCCGCCGTTTTCTCTATCGCCCACTAGTGGCGCGCGACGATTATGTCGCGGGCGAATCCGGGCGGCTGGTGAACCGGCTGTTCGGCGGGCGCGTGTCGCCACTGGTCGCCCAGCTGGCAAGCCAGGATCAGTTGACGGCGGACGATATCGCCGAGCTTGAGGAAATCCTGAGAGGGTTGAAATCATGAGCGTCTGGATCGTCGAAACCCTGATCGCCACCACCCTGCTCATGGCGCTGGTCATGATGTTGCGGCGGCCGGTTGCGCGCTGGCTCGGGGCAGGGGCAGCCTATATGCTCTGGGCCTTGCCGTTGGCGCGCATGCTGATGCCCGCGCTGCCCGACAATGTCGCTGATCCCTCACCGCTGCATGTCGCGGTCGATCAGACGGGACTGCCTGCGATCCTCAACGATGCGCCCGCCGGCGCCATGACCGACACGACGCCGGGCCTGCCCTGGCTGGAAATCACAATCGCGGTCTGGCTGAGCGGCCTTCTGGTTTTCGTGGCGGTGCAGGCGGTCGGCTATATCCGCTTTCGCCGCCACATATTGGCGGGATCGACGGAGATCGACCGGGAAGGCCGCATCAGCATCGTCACCAGTCCGCAGGCTCCCGGACCGCTCGCCTTCGGCATTTTCCGGCCCTTCATCGTCCTGCCGGTCGATTTCGCGCTGCGCTACGATCCGCAGGAACAGGATATGGCGATCGCCCATGAGCGGGCGCATCATGAACGCGGCGACCTGACCGCCAACATGATCGCGCTGCTGCTGCTGGCGATCCACTGGTGCAATCCGGTCGCCTGGATCGCCTATCGCGCCTATCGCGCCGACCAGGAAACCGCCTGCGACGCGCGCGTCCTTTCGCTCTACGGCACCGACCAGGCCCATGCCTATGGCCGCGCCATCCTGAAAGCCGCCGGCGGCCGGCAATTTGCCGGCGCCTGCCATCTCACCCGTCTCGCCACGCTCAAAGGGAGGCTGAAAATGTTGTCGACTCATGAAACATCGCTGCGGCGCATCAGCTGGGGCATGGCGGCCGTCGCCCTCGTCACCGCCACCGGCCTCGCCCTCACCGCATCGGGCAGCCGCGCCGCGCAACAGATGGCAGCGATCACCGAGAAGGTCGAAAGCGCCGACCTCGCTCGTCTGACCGATCTGGTTGCCCAGCCGGCCCAGGCTAGCATTCCGGTCGTTGCCGCCGTTCCGGCTGTGCCAGCGGTTCCCGCTGAGCCGGCCGAACCTGCCGAACCCCAGGCGTGGCACCGTACCGATCCGCAGCCCCAGGCCGCGCCGCTGCCGCCGGTTCCTCCGGTACCCCCTGCCGCCGACATGGTCGCGCCCATCCCGCCGGTTCCGCCCGTGCCGCCGGTGACGGTGCGCAGCGAGAAGGGGCGCATCACCGTCACCCACGCCGATGGCCGCATCGAAACCCATCGCATCCCCACCGAAGCGGAAATCGCCCGCATGGTGCCGGTGGTCGACGTTCGCGAAGGATGCGATAGCAATCAGTCGAGCGCGACCAGCCACCGCGAATGGACCGGTTCCGACGGCCGCCGCCATATCCGTGTCCGCATCTGCGAGCGCGCGATCGAGGCGCAGGCCCGCCAGGCGGAACGCATGGGCAAAGTGGCGGCGCGTCAGGGGCTGGTCGCCGCCCGCGCCCAGATCGCCGCTGCCCGCATGCCGGCCGTTGATCGCGCCGACGCGCTGCGCGACATAGACGACGAAATCGCCGATCTCGATCGCGAGAAGAACTGAAACGAGAGCATCGCGCGCAAAAGTGGGTATCGGCTTCGCCCTATAAGCGATGCGGCAATAAAGATCAGCCGTTGCTCAATCGCCGGGCGACGGCGACAAATTCCTCGACGCTGACGGTTTCCGCGCGGCGCTGCGGGTCGATCCCTTCGGCCTCCAGCGCCGCCAGCGCGCCGGGCAGGCCTTTTAGGCTCTGGCGCAGCATCTTGCGCCGCTGGCCGAAGGCGGCGGCCGTCAGCCGCTCCAGATGCTTGAGCTGCACGCCCTCGGGCGAGGGTTTCGGGATCAGGTACACCACCGCCGACATGACCTTGGGCGGCGGGGTGAAGGCGCTGCGATGTACCTTCATCGCGATCTTCGCCTCGCTGCGCCACTGCGACAATATGGCGAGCCGTCCATAATGATCGGTGCCGGGCTTCGCGACGATCCGCTCGGCCACTTCCATCTGGAACATCAGCGTCAGGCTCTGCCACCAGGGGAGCGGCGACCAGTCCGTCGAAAGCCAGCCGACCAGCAGCGGCGTGCCGACATTATAGGGCAGGTTCGCGATGATGTGCGCGCCTTCGCCCACTTGCGCGCGGGCATCGACCTGCATCGCATCGCCGGAAATCACCCGCAACTGATCGGGAAAAGCCTCCTGCAACTCGGCCAGCGCAGGCAGGCAGCGCTGGTCCCGCTCAACCGCGACCAGTTGCGCGCCCGTTCGCAGGATCGCCCGCGTCAGTCCGCCTGGACCAGGGCCGACCTCGAACGCGCGCGCGTCCTTGAGCGAGCCGGGAATAGCCGCGATCCGGTCGAGCAATTGTTCGTCGAACAGGAAATTCTGCCCCAGCGCCTTGCTGGCATTGAGGCCATGCCGCGCGATGACCTCACGCAGCGGCGGCAGTGCTGCGCGGGATTCAGCCATAAGCGATACGGGCGCGGGCGGCTTCGGCCGCCATCTTGAGCGCGGCCATCATCGCGCCGGGATTGGCGCTGTCGGTGCCGGCGATACCGAAGGCGGTGCCATGATCGGGCGATGTGCGCACGATCGGCAGGCCCAGCGTGATATTGACGCCATCGTCGAAATTCAGCGTCTTGATCGGGATGAGCGCCTGATCATGATACATGCAGAGCGCCGCGTCATAGCTTTCGCGCGCGCGAGCATGGAACATGCCGTCGGCGGCCAGCGGTCCGAAAATGTCCAGCCCTTCCTCCCGCAGCGAATTGATGGCAGGACGGATGATATCGATCTCTTCGCGCCCCAATGCGCCATTTTCGCCCGCATGGGGATTGAGTCCGGCGACCGCCAGACGCGGACGGGCAATGCCGAAATTGCGCTGCAATCCCTTGGCGGTAGTCAGCGCGCGCGCACGGATCAGATCGATGGTCAACACCGAAGGCACGTCGGCCAGCGGGATATGGATGGTGATCGGCACGACCTTGAGCGACGGGCCGGCCAGCATCATTACCGCGTTATGTGGCGCAACGCCGCAGCGCTCCGCGACGAACTCCGTCTGGCCGGGATGAGTGAAGCCGACACCGTAAAGCTGTTCCTTGCCCACCGGGGCCGTGACGATCCCGGCGGCCGATCCGGTCCGCGCCAGGCCGACCGCGACCTCCAGCGACTGAAAGGCGGTGCGCGCGCCGTCGATGCTGGGCGTGCCCGGTACGATCTGGCCGGCGTCAGCGACCTGAAGGCAGGGCAGGGCGGAGCCGAATGCGTCTGCCGCTTCCTCGGGCGCGCTGATCGTCGCGATCGGGCCAAGCCATACCGCGCGCAGCGACGCTGCGTCACCGACCGCGAAGAAGGGCGGCAAGCCGCGCGCTTCCCGCATGACCCAGCTCTTGGCGACAATTTCCGGCCCGATCCCGGCGGGGTCGCCGAGGGACACCGCAAAGGGTGCGAGGGGCGCGGCGTCAGTTATATTCAATGACGGCGTCACGGCGGAGATCGCGCAGATAGATGCGCGCGCGCTTGTTCACCCGTTCCTCTTCAAGCTGCGCCATGATCTGGTCGGCATTGGGCGCATTGGCCGACGCCGGATCGTCGCGGCCGCACACCACCAGCACGCGCACGCCGTCGTTGATGGAGCCGAAGGGTGGGGTGGCCTCGCCCACCTGGAGGTTCGTCAGAATATCCTGAAGCTGCGGCGGCAGGTCGCGCACCTTCACATTGTCGTTGTCGACCACGTCGGCGCCGATCTTCGCTCCGACCTCATTGGCCTGGCCGCAACCCTTGATCTCCTTGACCGCGGCGGCGAAGCTCGCGGCCTTGGCGCTGGCCTGCTCCTTGGTGGTACCCTGCGGGAAGAGAACCGACAGCTGCTTGAGGCTGAGCAGCGCGTCGCGCGGATCGGCGGTCAGCACCTTGCGCTTGTCCATCACATAGATCAGCGACACGCCGCCGACCGTCTCGATTGGGCCGGCAATCTGGCCGACCTGCATTTCCGCCGCGGCCTGCGCGAGTTCGGTCGGCAGCTGTGCGGGGCGAATCCAGCCCAGATCACCGCCGACGGCAGCCGTCGACGCTTCGGAGAATTGCCGGGCATAGGCCTGGAAGCTGCCGCCCTGCTGGATCTGCTGGATGATGTTGCGAGCGTTCGCCATGATCTGCTCGCGATTTTCCGGGGTCGCGGACAGATAGATTTCGCCGATGCGGAACTCGTCGCTGCCCTTGGCGGCGTTGAGGCGGTCGACCACCGACTTCACTTCCTCCTCCGACACGTTGACGAAGGGCTGGATGTTGCGGCGTTGCAGGCGGCTCCAGGCAAGCTCGCCCTCGATCTGGCGCTTGATGCTGGCGGACGAGCTGCCCTTTTCGCGCAGGTAGGCGTCGAATTGGGTCGGCGACTGGCGGAAATTGGCGGCGACCCGCTCATAGCTCTGGTTGATTTCGGCCGGGTCGACCTTGATGTCGTTGGCGGCGGCTTCCTGGATCTGGAGCGTCTCGTCGATCAGGTTGCGCAGCACCTGCACGCGCAGGCGCTCCTTCTCTTCCGCTTCCACCTTGCCGCCATTGGCGGTGATGATGAGGGCGAGGCGCTGGTCGACGTCGGTACCGGTGATGATGCGGCCATTCACGATCGCCGTCGCCTTGCGGACATTGGGATCGCTCTTGCCGAAGACGGTGACGTCCTTGGGCAGGTTGAGCTGCTGCGACGCGACATCGTCTCTGTCATCGACGGTCTGCGCAGCGGTCGACTGGATGCCGATGCTGAGCAAAGCGGAGGAGAGAAACAGCGCGCGCAAACCGGAACGAACGCCGCGGATCATGCGGTTGGGCGTGGAAACGACAGGCAGCATCGTCGGCAATAATCTCCAATACGGTCCGGCGCTTTGTGCACCGATCCGCCTTAACCAGCCCTGACGGGAACGCGGGAAGCGTGATCCTTATATGCCAATATTGCGGAAAGCTAGCCGTAGCGCGAAACCATCGCCCTTTCGGGCGTCGCCATTGGTCTGATAATCGCGCCGCCAGGTGAAGCCGAGGGTAAGGCAATCATCCTCATAGGCGATGCCCAGTCGATGGCGGACCGGCTGATAACCGTCGGACAGGCTGCCCGGATCCTCCTTCGCATCGGTCAGGTCGATGACAGTCGAGCCGAAGACCGACCAGAAGCGGGCGAACTGGACGCGGCCGCCCAGACGCAGTTCCTCGCGATCCTGCAAATCCTCGAGGGCGGACATGGCGTCGCGATTCAGGCGCAGATAGCCGATCATGGCATAGGTCTTCTTGCTGCCGACCGTGGCGTCGATCTCGTTCCGGCGGACTGACAGATTGTCCTTGTCCAGCCGGAAGCGGTGGGTGAAGGCGATGAAGTCCTTGTAACGGATCGTGGTCCGTCCGACGATGTCGGACGTGCGGTCGGACAGCCCGGTGCCATCGGGCAGAATGCTGGTGCGATCGTCGAGGCGATAGCTTTGCCCGACGATGCTCTGAAGCGAGAAATTGGGCAGGTCCAGACTATATTCCAGCCCGTAAGTGACGCGCGAACTGTCCTCGAACCGGTCATAGCCGGCAAAGCGGTTGAGCGCGAAAAGGTTGCTATCCTCCAGATCGACGGCGCGGGCGTCCTCATTGGGCAGCGACAGGTTGGCGAGATGGGGTGCGGCGACGATCTGCACCCGCGGCGCGATGCGCTGTACGCCGCCAAAGGCTTCGCCGACGAAGGGCCAGCGGACATCGACGGCTGCTGCGGCGATGCCGCGCGCCTGCCAGCCCGGATCGCCGGCATAGCTGACGACATCGGTCAGCAGATTGTCGCTGCTATGATAGACGTCGCCGCGCAGATAGCCGGTGAAGGTGACTTCCTGCCCCATGCCGGTCAGCAGGCGCTTGTTCCATTCCGCCCCGGCGAACGCACGCTGCGTGTCCTGCCCATGGGTGCGGGTGATGGCCAGCGTATTGGCTTGAAGCTGGAGTACGCCTCCCAGCCAGGGGTCCTTCATCCGCAGTCGATAGTCGATGACCGGCAGGGCGATCGGCGTCTGTCCCTGCGAATCGCCCTGGCGGAGCGTCTGCACAGCCCAGCCGCGAATCGAGAGATAGCTATTCTCGCCGATCCGTTGCGCGCCGATGGTCGAGCGCAACCGGTCCTCCCGGCTGATATCGTAGCGGCGCAGGAAGGTGCGGTCGGTGGCGACGCGGATCGATCCGTCGACGCTCCATTCGGGCGATAGTTGCAGCGCGCCACTGGCGTCGAGATAGCCGCGAATGTCCTTCTGCGAATTGGCGGCGACCGTGTCGGAATCGCCGATGCCGACACGGCGGCCATGGGTGACATAGCCGGTGATCTGGTAAGCGCCGCGGTCCCACAGATGCCGATAATTGGTTTCCACCATCGGTAGCGTGTCAGTGTAGACGTGCGGCGTGATGGTGACGTCGCGATTGGGGGCCAGCTTGAAATAATAGGGCAGCGCGACTTCGAACCCGTTGTTTCGGTCATAGCGCAGGTTCGGCACCAGCAATCCGCTGCCGCCATTGTCGCCGACCGGGTGGCTGAGGCCTGGCAGTGGGATCAGCGGTAGGCCGAACAGCTCGACATTGGCATTTTTGTAAGTTACCCGCTCGCGGGTCGGGTCATAGATCACCCGGATGGCATTGATCTGCCAGGTCGGCTCCTTGGGACAGCCATCGCTGTCCTCGACCGCGCAGCCGGTATAGGTGGCACGGTGGAGCGTGTAGACGCCGTTGACGCGCTCGCCCTTGTTGGCCGCGAGCCGACCGCCGGACTGAAGCACCAGCAGCATATTGTCGACCGCGCCGTCCTTCAGCGTGTCGGTAACATCGAACCGGTCGCCATAGGCGATATTGCCTTCGGGATCGATGACGGAGACATTACCCTGCGCTTCCACCTTGCCGCTGTTGCGGTCCCACACGACCCTGTCGGCACGCAGGCGGTTGCCGTCGCGCAGCAGTTGGACATTGCCCTGCGCGGTGACGACTTCGCTGTTGCTGTCATATTGCAGGGCATCGGCTGCGAAGCCGATCTGGTCCTCATTTTGCGGGACCGGCGCATCGGGAGCGCTGACTGGCGCCTGCGGCTCGTTGAGCTGTTGCGCCAGCGCTGCCGGACTGGTGGCGAGCGTGACGCCACCTAGCAATGCGGCGCGGAAGGAAAGGGGGAACAGGGCGTTTTGCAAGCGGTAAGGCCTCATGAACGGGCGCATCAGCCATTCCGCCTATCGCACTGATTGCCCATCCGCAATCGTCCGTAGCGCATGCTGATGGGCAAAATCGGTCGAACGGCTTTGCCAGACGGGGAAAGCGCACTATCTGGGCAATCAAGAGCGCGGTGTTCGCCGCCCATGGCCGCAAGAGGAAAAGAGCCCAGATGGATATCCAGTTCAGCCCCACCCGTCCCGATGCCGACACTTTGGCCTTCGCCGTGCCCAAGGGCGGCGTCGACGGCCTGCCGCTGTCTGCGGCATCGACCCTTGCGGCAGGTGCGACGGCTTCCCGCTTCACCGGCGAAACCGGCACCAGCTTCGAAAGCTTCGTCGAGGAAGGCGGCAAGACGGTCCGCGTGCTGCTGCTGGGCGTCGGCGCGGGGAGCGAGCAGGATTATGAAAAGGCCGGCGCCGCTCTGACCGCCAAGCTGAATGTCAGCGGTGCCGTGCATGCGGCTGTCGAATTTGTCGGCGGCGCGAGCGCCGAGAAAGCGGCGCATCTGGCCTTCGGCGCACAACTACGCGGCTGGCGCATCGACACCTACCGCACCCGTCAGCCCGAAAAGGCCAAGCCGACGCTCAAGACCGTGACGCTGGTGGCGACCGGCGTGGAAGCGGCATGGGAAAAGCTGTCGGCGATCGCGGCAGGTGTCGCCTTCACCCGCGAACTCGTGTCGGAACCGGCGAACATTCTCTATCCCGAAAGCTTTGTCGAACGCTGTCGCCCGCTGGAGCAGCTGGGCATCAAGATCACCGTCCTCGACAAGGCGGCGATGGAAGAACTGGGCATGGGCTCGCTGCTCGGCGTTGCCCAAGGATCCGTCCGTGAAGCGCGGCTGATCGCGATGGAGTGGGACGGCACAAATGGTGCGACCGAAAAGCCGGTCGTCTTCGTCGGCAAGGGCGTGACCTTCGACACCGGCGGCATTTCGCTGAAGCCCGGCGCTGGCATGGAAGACATGAAGTGGGACATGGGCGGCGCAGGCGCTGTCGCCGGCGCGATGAAGGCGCTGGCGGGCCGCAAGGCGAAGGCGCGGGTCGTCGGCATCTGCGGCCTTGTGGAAAATATGCCCGACGGCAACGCCCAGCGTCCCGGCGATGTCGTTACCTCCATGTCGGGCCAGACGATCGAGGTCATCAACACTGACGCCGAAGGCCGTCTGGTGCTATGCGATGCGCTGACCTGGGCGCAGCGCACCTATCAGCCCGAAGTCGTGATCGACCTTGCGACCCTGACCGGCGCGATGATCGTCGCGCTCGGCCATGAATATGCGGGCCTGTTCGCCAATGACGATGGTCTCGCCAACGACCTGATCGCGGCGGGGCAGGCGGCGGGCGATCCGCTGTGGCGCTTCCCGTTGCTGCCCGCCTATGACAAGCTGATCGACAGCCCGATCGCCGACATGAAGAATATGGGGGCGCGCTATGCCGGTTCGATCACCGCCGCCCAGTTCCTCAAGCGATTTATCGAGGATGGCGTGAAGTGGGCGCATCTCGATATCGCCGGCATGGTCTGGGCCGACAAGCCCGGCGCCACCTGGGACAAGGGCGCAACCGGTTATGGCGTGCGCCTGATCGACCGTCTGGTCGCGGACAAGTTCGAAAACTGATCCGTCCCCTCATCCGTTCGGGCTGAGCCTGTCGAAGCCCCTTTCTTTCTCTTTGAAGAAAGGGTGACAGGTTCAGGCGAACGGAACCAGGATTTGGAATCATGCAGGTCGATTTCTACCAGCTCAGCCGCGATCCCGTGGATCAGGTGCTGCCCGCCATCGCCGGCCGCATCCTGGGCCTCGGCGCGCGGCTGCTGGTGGTCGCGCAGGAGCCGGACCGGCTGGAGCGCATCTCCACGGGTCTCTGGGCCGGACCGTCCGAAAGCTTCCTGGCCCATGGCAGGGCGGGCGAGGGCGGTGAGGCGCATCAGCCGATCCTGCTCAGCGCCACCTGCGACGCCGCCAATGGCGCGCGCCATATCGCGCTGGCGGACGGCATCTGGCGCGAGGAAGCGCTGGGCTTTGAGCGCGCCTTCTATTTCTTCGATGCCGACACGATCGACGGCGCACGCGCCAGCTGGCGCGCCCTTAGCAAAGCAGACGGCGTCGAGCCCCGCTTCTGGCGGCAGGAAGGGCGCAAATGGGTGCAGGGGCCATGACGCGCCCTGTGCGCACGGTTAATGCTCTTGCGGTGCAGCACGGCCGCGTCTAAAGGGCGCGCAACTTTATTCCAACAATCCGGAGTTATGAGGGCCATGGCCGTCACGCGCACTTTCTCGATCATCAAGCCCGACGCGACCCGTCGCAACCTGACCGGCGCGGTCGCCAAGATGCTGGAGGAAGCCGGTCTGCGTATCGTCGCTTCCAAGCGCATCCGCATGAGCCGCGAGCAGGCCGAAGGCTTCTATGCCGTTCACAAGGAACGCCCTTTCTTCGCCGACCTCGTCGCCTTCATGATCTCTGGCCCGGTCGTCGTCCAGGTTCTGGAAGGTGAAGACGCTGTGAAGCGCAACCGCGACGTCATGGGCGCCACCAATCCCGCCAATGCCGACGCCGGCACCATCCGCAAGGAACTGGCCGAATCGATCGAAGCCAATTCGGTCCATGGTTCGGACAGCGAAGAAAATGCCGCGATCGAGATCGCCTATTTCTTCAAGCCCGAAGAAATCGTCGGCTAAAAACCGTCATCCCTCGGGATGAACGAGAGGGGGCTGCCGCAAGGCGGCCCCTTTTCTTTGGTCAGCGCGAGGCGGGCAAGCCAGCCCAGCGCGCATCGAGCGCCGCCTGCGCACCATCGGCCTTGACATGCCGCACCATCGACAGGCCGCGCAGCGTCAGCTTGTGCCCCGACAGCCATTTGCCGGCAATTCCATAGCCGATGTCGTACAGCGCGACATCCTCATGCGGCTCGCCGTTCACGACGAAGCGGGTGGTGATCGCCACCGGCAGCCGCTCGTCACCGACGCTGCCGTCGGGCAGCTTCGCCTTGGCCCGCCGCCGCTTGAGGGCATCCTCGAACCAGCTTCCCTCGATTCGCGGCTCGCCCGTCGTCTCCACCGGGGCGATGCCCAGCGCCTTGGGAAAGGCGATGGTCTGGCTCTGCACCAACTGGTCGGGATCGGCCGGCTTGAGCGTCAGCCGGTCGTCGCCGTCCGTCTGCGCATTCAGAACCAGCCGCGCGGCCCGCGCGGACGCCTTGCTGCTCTCCGCCGCCTTGGCGTCCCGCTCGTCGCGCTTGTCGGACCAGTTGAGATAGAGGGTCAGGCCGGAAATCAGCGCCGCCACCACCGCCAGCAATTCGCCCAGCGTGATCCAGCGGCGACGGATCGCCGCAGCTTCCCGCGCGCGCGCCTCCTTGGCTTTTTCCGGCGTGGGTTCGGGCGTGTCGGTCATGGCGTTCAGGCCGTCTGCGGCGGCACTTCGAACCGGTCGATCACCCAGTCTTCCGCCTGCGCGCCGCCGATCCATTCCTGCATCCAGGGATGGGCGATGACCGATCGCATATAGGCCTCGGCGAACCGCGCGACCGGAAGCTGATAGGTGATGAAGCGCGTCACGACCGGCGCGAACATCAGGTCGACCGCGCCGAACGCACCGAACAGAAATTCGCCGTCGCCGCCATAACGCGCGCGGGCCTGCGCCCAAAGCTGCATGATGCGGGCAATATCCTGCGCCACCGCTTCGGAAGGCGGGACGGGCGCATAGATCTGTCGGATGTTCATGCTGTGCTCGCGGCGCAGTGCGGCAAAGCTGCTGTGCATTTCCGCCGCCATGGATCGGGCCATGGCGCGGGCGGCAGGATCGGCCGGCCAGAACATGTCGCCGCCAGTCTTCTCGTTCAGATATTCGACGATCGCCAGGCTGTCCCACACGACGATGTCGTCGCCGTCCCAGAGGATCGGCACCTTGCCGGAGGAGGGGGCGAACTCATCGCCTTCACGCCGTTTCTCCCATTCCTCGTCATAGAGGGGGACGACCACCTCCTCGAACGGAATGCCGGACAGCTTGCACGCCAGCCAGCCGCGCAGCGACCAGCTCGAATAGGCCTTGTTGCCAATGAAAAGCTTCATCATGCCGCCTGTCTTAAACGGCGCCGGGGCGGCAAGTCGATGGAAAAGGCCGCGCCGGAAATATTTTGGAGGCCGAGCCGGAATCCAATTCGCCGCAGTTCTATCTGCATTTTCAAATATTTATTGAATGTGAGAAGTGCGATAGGCCCCACAAAAAGGCCCCAGTTCGGTCCCGCTGCAATCGAGAATCACATTCAACACACTATGCTTATACCACAAGCCGCGACCAAAGGGAGCGGCCCGCGCATGGGGCTGGGTGGGTGGCTCAAACAAGGTGGCCGCCCCTACTTGGGGCGGCCCTGATCATCGCCGGGCTATGCCGCATCCTTGATCGCTTCGGGCGTGGCCAGTTGGTGCAGAAAGGCCACGGCGCGCTCGGCATGGGCTGCGGCCTGCACAATGGCGCGGGTATCGTTTTGCAGGACCTTGATCCAGCTCGCGATATAGCTCGCATGATCTGGGCGCGGCTCGATACAAAGCCCAAGGTCGGCGGCAAGGAAGGCCGCACCTAGCTCGGCAACCAACTCCTCGCGGGCATAGCCTTCGTCACCCCATTTCTCGCGGCCAAAGCTGCGATCAAGGCGGGTCTCATGGCGAGTCCAGTGCACGGTTTCATGGCCTCTGGTGGTGTGATAGCCGTGGGCATCGTGGAAAGCGGCGAAGGGCGGAAGCTGGATGCGGTCGGCTGACGGCACATAATACGCCTTATCGCCGCCGTGGTTCACGGTTGCCGGGATGCTGGCAAAGAACGCCTCGGCCGATTCGATTCGCTCCATTTCCGGCGAGGGTTCCGGCACGATACGGAATCGCTCGGGCAATCCGTCGATCTGCGCCACATTGAAAACGGTATAGGTCTTCAGGAAACGGAACGCCTTTTCCCGTTCCTCGCCGCTCGCCTCGTCATGCACGGTCCTGCTGCTGTCGCCATAATAGACCACGGTTGCGCCGCGCTCGCCCTTGCGCACCTGTGCGCCCAAGGCTTGTGCCTGCTTGTAGGTCATCCATGACGGGCTGACAAAGCCGGATGCCTGCGCCTCGATCCACAACAGCAGAACATTGATCCCACGATAGGGCTGGCCGGTGGCGCGCAGCGGTCGGGTTTGCCCCGATGCGGCCATGTCGCCTCCGCTCCAAGGTTTCAGCCATGGGCGGGTGCCTTGTTTCAGCTCGGCCAATATGCGGTCGGTGATGCGGCTGTGGGGGTCTTGCTTGGTCATGATCTTCACTCCCTTCCAATCCGCGCAGCGGGTCATGCCGCGCATGACCCCTGCCGACCCGGCGAGGGGCGGAGAGAGAGGGGGCAAGGTCTGGTGCCGGTGGGTGGTGCGGGCGCAGCGCAGCGAGCCACGGCCACCAAAGCATGGCCTTGCAGGGAGAGAGAGGCAGCGCCTCTTTCTTCCTCGAATCGGAGAAAGGTCGCGCCACTGCGGCGCTCAGTGTCGGGCGGGCCTACCCGCGCTATCCCGCGTCAAGGATGGCAACCCGCATGTGCGGAAGCCGCGACCAGGTACGGCTAGCGAGGAACCTCCAAGAGCGCGCTTCCATCCGGTTGCGCCTGATATTCGATCGTTGCAACAATCGGCGGGCTGCTCTTGTCGCAATAACGCACGGAAATGATGTCGTTCCTGATCGCGGGGCAAAGGCCGGACCCATAGAGTATGTCCGCCAGCGCGTCGAAGGTCGTCGCCTTGGCGCGATAGCCTCCGGTCCAACGCACCGCCCAAATATCCTCGTTGGCTTTGACCCGGTAGCCCGCTCGCTCGGCAATGTCCGTAACCGCGCCCAGCACAGTGTCCGCGCGCACATTGAAGTCCAACACGGCGGACGGGTCGGCGGGTTTTGAACGGGCTGCCTGCGCGGGATGGACGGACCTCACCGGCCATAGGGCCTCCGCGCCAGCCATAAAGAAACACAGGCCGATCATAACCAGGGGAATACGATCGACCCATCCCGTGAACCTGCCCGAACACCATAAGCGGTGAAAAGGAATCAGCCGATTCCATCGGACCCGCGACGGACGCGCGTGGTGCACAATCCGCCATGTCCGTTGCAGCATATCGGCGCGGTGGATGGGCTGGGGAAGCGTAGTAATCATGATTCGTTCTTTGGGTGGTGGGAGCGTTGGCGCTGGCGGCCCTGCGACAAGCGAGGCTTGATGATCGGCGCAGACGCACGCCGCCCGTTCCGCCAATATCTCGACTCGGGCGAACGCCCATGCCAGTTCCTGCGGCGAGATGCGGTAGGATCGCCCATAGCGCGCCTCGACATAGGCTCGACGGATGCAGCCGAAGGCGCGGCGCTCGAACCGGCTGTCTCGCGGCCACGCCGAACATAGGCGCGCGTCGAGCGATTCGGCGGCTTCGCGCAATTCGTCCAGCGCGTGGGTGCGCGGGCCATGGAGCATGATCGACCACAGCACGCATTGATAAAAATGTTCGCACGCCTGATGCAGCAGCAGCGCCGCCAAAGACGCATTGCCCTGATCCCGGTAGAAGGTCGCGCCCGCCAGAAAATCGCATCCGTTCCTGTGCCAGCGCCGATATTCCGCGACGCCGCGTATGGCCCGGTCGCGCACGGGGAGGTGACGCGGCGCTAGCAAGCGCAAGCCAACCATCTGATAGAGGGCTATTCCCTGCTCCGCGATGGTGATGAAATGCGGAACGCCCTCGACAAGGGCGCCGTTGAACCGTTCCAGGCTTTCTACGGTCAGACGCACCGGGCGGGTGATCTCGCCAAACTCCCATGCGCGGCGCAACCGGTCGCGCACCAGCCGCCAGTCGCCTTCACTGCGGACGAGGCGAGGATAGAGCATCGTGCCTGAAATAGGAATCTGGGGATTTTCAGAGGAGCGAGAATATGATTCACCGTTGATGGAGGTGGATCATGGGGAAAGCCTATTCAGCCGATCTTCGGGACCGGATTGCCGATCACATTGCAGCCGGGCAATCGCGTCGGTCAGCATCGCGTCATTTTGGGGTGAGCCCCAGTTGCGCTGTGAAGCTGGCGCAGCGGGTGGGGAGGACGGGATCATCGGCACCTGCCCGGCAAGGGCGTCCACCCGGTGATGGCAAGCTGGCACCGCATATGGCGGCCTTGATGACATGGGTCGATGCCGAGCCGGACATCACCATGCCCGAACTGTCGGCCAGACTTGTCGCGGCAACCGGCGTTCGGGCCCATCCTGCCTCATTGTCGCGTGCGCTGCTCAAGGCCGGCTACAGCTTCAAAAAAAACGCTGCTGGCCTCGGAGTGCGGACGCGATGATGTTGCCCAGGCGCGCAGGAACTGGCGCGTTTATCGGCAGTCCAGCTTGCGCAAGGCGCCGCATCGGCTGGTCTTCATCGACGAAACGGCAACCACGACGAAGATGACACGGCTGCGAGGACGGGCCCGCCGTGACCAGCGCCTCAAGGCGCGAGCGCCCTTTGGCCACTGGAAAACCCAGACCTTCATCGCGGCGCTGCGCTGTGATGGACTGACCGCGCCATGGGTCATCGACTGCCCCATGAACCGCACAACCTTCGAAACCTATGTCGAAACCCAACTCGCCCCGACCCTCAAGCCGGGCGATGTCGTCATCCTCGACAATCTCTCCAGCCACAAAAGTGAAAAAGCCAAGGCCATATTGAAGGCCCGGGGCGCATGGTTCCTCTTCACTCCACCATACAGCCCCGACCTCAACCCGATCGAAATGGCTTTCTCCAAACTCAAAGCCCATCTGCGCCGCACCGGCGCAAGGACCATCCATGCCCTATGGCAGGCCATCGGCAATATCTGCGACCTCTACACGCCTGACGAATGCTGGAACTTCCTCAAAGCCGCTGGATATGCGTCCGATTAAAGGCTCGATGCTCTAG
>NZ_QJQX01000044.1 GCF_013393185.1 Sphingobium lactosutens
TAGCCGTTCCGGCTGTTGGTCCCTTGCTCCTCCTGGCCAAGATGGTGATCCATCTCCGCATTGAGCGCCCGTTCGGCAAATGCCTTCTTCAATGTATCGAGCAGGCCGCCCTGGCTGAGCGCTGCTGCTGCGTCAGTGCCGGCCAGCAGTTGGTCGAGAATGTCGTTCGGTATCGAGGGTTCTTTGCGTCGTGACATACTGGGTCTCCTTGTTGCCCATTATGCCTCGCCGCACACGAAATTCCTGACAGTCCCCCATCACCCGCGTCGTCGGGGCGACCTGGCAAAGGTGCCGCGTTCACTTCATGAGGAACGCGCTGGCGCATGTGCCCAAGGGCCAGAATACCGTCGTCGCCGCCGCGATCCGCCAGGTCTTCCTCCAGCCCGACCATGCCGCCGCGACCCAGACATGGCGCCACGTCGCCGACCAGTTGCGCGGACGCTGGCCCAAACTCGGCGACTGCATGGATGCCGCCGAGCACGACATGCTCGCTTATATGACCTTCCCCGAGCAGCACCGGGTCAAGTTGCACAGCACAAATCCGCTCGAACGGCTCAACAACGAGGTCAAGCGCCGCGCCGACGTCGTTGGCATCTTTCCCAACGAGGATAGCATCATCCGCCTGATCGGCGCCGTGCTGCTCGAACAAAATGACGAATACCAGCTCCAACATCGATACATGCAACTCGAGGGAATGACCGCCCTCGCCACACCCCTGATCGAGGAGACGCCGCCGCTACAGATTACACCCAAAGCCGCCTGAACGATGCGGCCCGAGGCCACACCCTAATTACACCACATTGACGGACGCGACCTTTCAAGCGCCTTGATCTAGCGCCTCTGACATTCGGTAGCCGATCTTTTTCAAGAACTCGGGCCAGCCTTTATAATGGTTTGCCCCTGAGTGAAACTCGGTGCCGTGCTTCTGAAGCGCCGCGAGAATTTCGGCATCAGATGCATGCTTCGATTCCGTGGCTGTCAGCTCCGTGCCGGAGTGATTTGCTGACATCTGCTCGCGGAATTTCACGGTGAGGAGGCTGCCCGGCGGCGGTTGCCTGTGGGTCCAGGTTTCGAAGTCGACTTGCTGGCTGCCCTGAACCCAACCGTTCGGGGTCAGATGCATTTCGTCGATCTCGTCTCTAGCTGTCATGGTATCCACTCCTCCGATGCACTGACCTGTCGGCGCGGAAGCTTTGCGAGTCTTCTCGTGATAAAGCAGATATGCTCCTCGGCTATGCCCCGTGCAAGGAATGTTTCGAACTTCCGCCTAACCGAAACACCCGCCGGCCTTGCGCCAGTCGCGACTCTCGGCCTCGTGCCCGCTATCGAAGTCCGTGGAGATAGTCTGACGCAGAGCTTGGCGATCCTCCAATGCTCGAGGAAACCTATCTACCCCGCCTCTATTGCCTCCAGCGCGATGCAGCACGCCGCTGTACGCGCCATGGCCTTGACGATTATCTGTGACATTTATCCGCTCAACATCCTGAGGATATCGCAAATCCCTCGGCATGACATGGGCGCGTCAGCACTGGTGCAGGACTGGATCGCCCGCTGGATAAGGGACGGCTTGCCACAGTCGAGCTCATCGTCCGTGACCACTGTCGCGGCTTCTGCTTCGGAGAGAAGGCGATGATGACGAATTGTTGCATAAACCCAAAGATCTACAACGCTTGGCGCTTCCATATCGACCCGACGGATTTTCCGGAACTGCTTGCGATGGAAGTCCGGTGCGGCGAGATCGATGCATTTGTTCGCGCGGCGCCAGAACGCCAGCCCGATGCCAATGGAGCGAGCGCATGACCGTGGACGCGAGATCGACGCGATAGATCGCAAGATGCTGCAAGAACTGCAGCTGGACTCAACTATCAGCCATGTCCGAGCCCAAAGCTGTGACAATGACGCGATTCACCTCGGGCGAAATCAGCTGCTTGTTGCGGGCCGGTTAGCTAAGGCGAGATCAAAGCCGCCGATCCATGGGAGCGGCGGCCGTCTTTGCGAAGGGAAGCTTAGCTCAGCGTTCGATGCACATGGCGACGCCCATGCCGCCGCCGATACAGAGGGTGGCGAGGCCCTTCTTCGCGTCCCGCTTCTGCATTTCATAGAGCAGGGTGGTCAATACGCGGGCACCCGATGCGCCGATCGGATGCCCGATCGCGATCGCGCCGCCGTTCACATTCACCTTCTCCGGGTCCCAGCCAAGTTCCTGCCCAACCGCAAGCGCCTGAGCGGCGAAAGCTTCATTGGCTTCGATCAGGTCGAGGTCGACGAGCGACCAGCCTGCCTTTGCCAGAGCGTTGCGCGACGCGGGGGCGGGACCGATCCCCATGATCGCCGGATCGACGCCGCAGGTCGCAAAGCCAGCGATGCGCCCAAGCACCGGCGCGTTGCGCTGCGCAGCATCTGTCGCCGTCATGAGGACCAGCGCGGCCGCACCATCGTTGATGCCGCTCGCGTTCCCCGCTGTCACGGTGCCGTCCTTCTTGAAGGCGGGGCGAAGGCCCTGCATCGCCTCCAGCGTCGCGCCTGCCCGAATATATTCATCGGCATCGACCACCGTGTCGCCCTTGCGGCCCTTAATCGTGACGGGGACGATCTCATCCTTGAAGCGGCCCGATGCACGCGCAGCCTCCGCCTTGTTCTGGCTGGCGACGGCGAACTGGTCCTGCGCATCGCGGCTGATCTGATATTTCTCCGCCAGATTTTCGGCGGTGACCCCCATATGGTAGTTGTTGAACGCGTCGGTCAGGCCGTCATGCGTCATCGTATCGACCAGGGAGATCGGCCCCATCTTAGCGCCGCCACGCAGATATTGGGCGTGCGGCGCAAGCGACATGCTTTCCTGCCCGCCTGCCACCATGATGCGTGCGTCCCCGGCCTTGATCGCCTGAGCCGCGAGCGCGACGGCGCGCAGTCCCGACCCACACAGCTGATTGAGGCCGATCGCCGTCCGCTCGACCGGAATGCCCGCATTGACTGCCGCCTGGCGCGCGGGATTTTGTCCTTGGGCTGCCGTCAGGACCTGCCCCAATATGACTTCATCGATCTCGTCAGGCGAGACCCCGGCCTGCGCCAGCGCCGCCACGATCGCGGTACGGCCGAGTTCATGCGCGGGTGTGGACCCGAACGCGCCCATGAAGCTGCCGACTGCAGTGCGCTTGGCAGCGGTGATGACGATGTCTGACAATGTCCTGATCCTTAAACGTTTTCAATTTTCAGCCGCACACCGGTCTTATCTGCAACCACTGAAAAGCTGCAATCATTGTCGATGGCTAGATTTTCGTCAAGATCAATCGCTGTTTGTGAAGATAGCATGCGTTTACAGCACAAAACAGACATAACGACCAAGTGGTGAATAAGACTGCCAATTTCGGCAAGAGAAATCCATAACTAGAATCTAGATCAATGTTACGCTACTCAACAAATTCTCAGTGCAAACCTCGCGTGAGATGATCACCGGCGTCAGCTTGATGAGGTTTGGGCGTGCCGTTTAGGCTGTTGATCCGATGTGCTTTGGTATTTTAACCACGTCGCTAAATCGAACTCCAAAATACGATCTTATCCTCCGAGAAATGTCTGATGGCTCGCTCGGGATTCTCGATCCTGCTAGATGACTCTGTCGTCCTTTCGAGTACATGTTTGAGCGCCGCCTTTTTTTTGAAGGAGTTACCGCCATCTGGCTCAAGACGCTCAATAGTACACAACACTACTATGGGCGAAAGCGATTCGAAATACTAAATCATGGCCAAGCCGCGCAGTTCCTTGAGCAAGATCGGCTGCTCGGCGGCATTCACGCCGTGCAGTTGGAACACGCTCTTTGACGTATCCAAAGCACTTCTGATAATCTGATCCACGGACGACCTCTTTTGCATAAGGCTCAACAACCTCATCATGGCACATTGATGCCGTAACGGGGTCGTCCACCTCAACACTCATCGACAAGACCGGCATCCAACGGTAGTGAAGCGCTTGCGCAGATGGAGGGAAAGAACGTCGGACTGGTCTCTCCGACGTCGTGATGCCAGGAATCAGCGGGCTGGACCGGCTAAGAAGGTCCGCGAAATATATGGAGAGGTTCCCGTGCTTCTCGCCAGCGGCCACAGCAGCAAACAATTCATTCCGCAGGATGAGCGAGAATTTCTTATCCTTCGCAAGCCGTATAGGTTCGAAACACTCACAGCTGGGATCCGTCAGCTCATGGGCTTGTAGGCTCATGGGACTCGGTGAAAACGATTCCAATTTTTTGCGTAAGACCTTCGAGCCGCTTCTACGATTCATTCAAGTCTCTCAGCCCCGAATTTTCGGCTGGCAGGAGCAGCCTTTCCGCTTTCCCGCAAATCACACCCGGGTTGCCGATAGCCGACTGATAGGGGCAATCAGCGCCATCTTGTATGGAGTAACCTCTTCATTGCGATTTCGAGAAAGTCGATGCTTGACGCCGAAGCCGTCGAGAGGCTTACTCGAGGCCGCATGGCCTCGGGGATCGGTGGTCAGCCTGAATTGACCGGGCAGCAATTGCTGGTTGGCAGAGCGGCACCTCTCAGAGCAAGCTCCGAAAACGGGTTCCATAGCAGCTATCAGTCCAAAGCATTGATTTAGCCGCCCAGCCTCCGCAAACCAAGCAGCCGCGCGGCCACTCCTTGGCGCTCGGTGAGTTCCCGACCATCACGAAATTTCAAGCCATTCAAGCCAATCTGAGTTAGTATCACCCTGTCTGTTACGACCATGTACGATCCGGCCGGCCATGCCGGAGAGGTATTTGATGCGAGGCAGATCGCGAGGTTCTTCCCTCCACCCGGAGGAAATTGGAATGTCAGCCGGGTCTCTGCAGCTTCGGCTATGCGGGACACTGACACTTGGTCTGCTGTTAACCACGCTGCCGTGCCTCGCCGGTCCTGTCGAAGACGCGGCCGCTGCCTACAGGCGCGGCGACTATGCCAGTGCCATGCGCCTTTATCAGCCGCTGGCGGATCAAGGGGATCCGCGCGCGCAGGCCCGCCTTGGCCGCATGTATCTGCGCGGTCAGGGTACGGAGCGCGACTATAAGGAGGCCATGAAATGGTTACGCCGCGCCGCGGCGTTGGGAATCGCTGACGCTCAATATTTTTTGGGCGAAATCTATTTGCGGGAATTTGGCGTCGAACAGGATCTGGGGGAGGCCGCCCGATGGTATACCCGCGCTGCAGAGCAGGGCCATGTCGCTGCGCAGTTCACCCTTGCCGTATTCTATACGATCGGCAGCGGCGTCAGCAAAAATCCGCAAAAGGCCGCCTATTGGTACGAACGCGCCGCGGTCCAGGGAAATTCCGACGCTCAGGTCGAACTGGGTAATATCTACGGCGCTGGCCGGGGCGTGCCAAGAAACCTGGTGGTGGCCTATAAGTGGCTGACACTTGGTCAAACCTATGCGCGCAACGCAGCTCTGCGCTCGAAAGCAACATCTTCTCTGAGGCGTCTGTCACGAAGCATGACGGCCGTCCAGATCGAGGAAGCGCAGCGCCAAGCGCGCGAATGGAAACCAATTTCGGCAAGGGGGGCCAGGCCATGACGCGGTTTCGCCCCTCCACGTCCCCCTCCCAAGGTTGGCTGGCTTCGATCCTGAAATATTGGTTCGCCTTGTTGGTCGGCTTGGCCAGTCTGGCGCTCACCCTGGCCGCATGGCGTTGGCTCTCGCACGAACAGCGTCGATCGATCGAAATCGAATTTTCGCTGGAGGCCGATCAGCGCGCCGAAGGGATCAAGCGGCAGTTCGCTTCCGATACCAGCGTCATCAGGGCGCTTCTGGGTTTTTATCAGGGATCGGGCGTTATCAGCCGGGAGGAATTCGGTGCCTTTTCAAAAAGCTATCTAGACGGGTTATCGAGCCTCGATTCCGTTCAGGGCGCGCCTTATGTCCCCAACCACGACCGTACGGCCTGGGAGCAGAGAGGCACGAGTGAGACGGGCCGAAAATATGAGATCAGCAGGTTGGACTCTCGTGGCGCGCTGGTCCGTGAGGGCAGCCGCACCGAGTATTTTCCTATCTTCTTTGCCGAATCCACTATGGGCGATACGGCGCCCCTGATGGGATTTGACTGGGGATCGGACCCCTATGCCCGTGCGGCCATTCTGGCAGCCCGCGACAGCGGCGAGATAAACGCAGCCGCCCATATCAAGCTGCCGCAGATGATCGAAGGGGAGCCGCAGATCGCCGTATTCGCTCCTGTTTATGAGGGCTCCGGGGAGGAAATGACCGTTGATCAACGCAGGGCACATTTCAAGGGCGTCGTGGTCGCGGTCATGCGGATCGGCGACGTGATCCAGGCTGCTATCGATCTGATGCCACGCGCGGGTGTCGATCTCTATCTACTCGATTCCTCCGCTCCGCCCGCGCAGCGGGTCCTGCTGTCGATCGCGTCGCCTGGGGGCGGGAAGAAACCGGGCATGGGCGCGGAGATGGAAGGAGATCTTTTCCACTCCAGTTCGCTTGTCATCGGCAGTCGCGTTTTCACCATCTATTCGGCCGCGACCCATGCATATGGTCGCAGGCGCGGCACGTCGACGCCGATGATCGCGCTCGCCGGGGGAATAGCCGTCACACTGGTCCTGCTCGTCTATCTCATTTCCCTCGCTAATCAGAGGGCGCGCACCGAGCTGGTGGTGGCGCAGCGCACGGTCGAGCTTCGTGGCCTCAACGCCCAGCTGGAGGAGCGGACGCTCCAACTGCTGAAGTCTGAGTCCGAACTGCGCACCGCCAAGGACAAGGCAGAGGGCGCGACCCGGGCCAAAAGCCAGTTTCTCGCCAATATGAGCCATGAGATTCGTACGCCGATGAACGGCGTGATCGGCGCCGCCGAATTGCTGAGCGATACCAGGCTGACAACATCCCAACGCGAATATCTGACCATGATCAGCCAGTCGGCAGATGCTCTGCTCCACCTCATCAATGACATACTAGATTTCTCGAAGATCGAGGCAGGACGGCTGGAGATCGAGCAGGTGGCCTTCGCCCTGCGCGACGAGCTATCCGATACCGTGCAGTCCTTCGCAGCCCGCGCGACTGAAAAGGGCATAGAGCTGGCCTGCCATGTCGGAATGGACGTGCCTGACGCGCTGGAGGGCGACCCACACCGGCTCCGGCAGGTGATCATCAATCTCGTAGGCAATGCTCTCCGCTTCACCGATGATGGCGAAGTGGTGGTGGACATCGCGGTCGCCGCGATGGAGGAAAAGCAGGCGTGGCTGCGGCTGGCGGTGAGCGATACGGGGCCGGGCATTCCTCCTGACAAGCGACAGCTCATTTTTGAGGCCTTTTCCCAGGCCGATGCGTCCTTCACCCGCCGTTTCGGCGGAACCGGACTTGGCCTTACCATCGCATCCCAGCTCGTCCAGCTGATGGGCGGGCAATTGCAGCTGGAGAGCGAGGTCGGGCGCGGCAGCGTCTTCCACTTCACCATCCCCTTCGGCTTCTCGCAGACACAGTCGGCAAGCCTGCCCGTCGAGCAGCCGACGCTGCGGGGATTGCCGGTGCTGGTGGTGGACGACAATGACACCAACCGCCGCATCCTTAACGAGATGATGCGGGGTTGGGGCATGGAACCGCTCATGGTCGAGAGCGGGCCGAAGGCGCTGATCGCACTCAGGAGCGCCGCCGGGATCGGGCGCCCCTTCCGGCTGGTACTGCTCGACATGATGATGCCCGGCATGGACGGCTTTGCCGTCGCCCGCGAGATTGCGCAGAGCGGCGAGGCGGATCGCCCGGCAGTGATCATGCTCTCGTCGGCGCGCAAGGATGAAGTGGGCCAGCGCGCAAGGGCCGCCGGCATCTCCGCCTTCCTGTTGAAGCCCGTGCGCCAGTCCGAGCTGCTGGAAGCGATATTCGCGGTGCTGAAGGTGACGGTGGCGGAGGACATTCATCCGCCCCAACCATCGCCCCATCGCCACAGCCCGCTCCATGTACTGGTGGCAGAGGATAATGCCGTTAACCAGCGTCTTGCGCTGCGGCTGCTGGAGAAGCGCGGCCACAAGGTGAAGGTCGTCGGAAACGGCGCGCAGGCGATCGAGGCGCTGGCGCAGGAGCATTTCGACGTGGTGCTGATGGACGTTCAGATGCCGGAGATGGACGGTTTCCAGGCCACCACCTTCATCCGGGAAAAGGAACGCCTTCAGGGCGGCCATATGCCTATCGTTGCGATGACCGCGCATGCGATGCGCGGCGACCGGGAGCGCTGCCTGGAAGCGGGCATGGACGATTATATCTCCAAGCCGCTGCGGGCGGATGATTTCTACGAAGTGGTGGAAGGACGGTTCGCGAGTTCCGCGAAACTTAAGGACTAGGAAGGGCCGGCGACATGAGTACGCTGCTTGATTGGACCAGAGCGCTTCAAAATGCCGATGGCGATGAAGAATTGCTGATCGAGCTGGCGAACGTCTTCATCGATGAGGGCGCGGAGATGATGCGGCAGGTCCGCGCCGCCATCGACAGCCGCAATGCGTCGGAACTCCAACGGACTGCGCACAGTCTCAAGGGATCGGCGAAGATCTTCGCGGCATCGGCGGCTACCGACGCGGCGTTGCGGCTGGAGGTCATGGGCGCGGAAGGCAATTTCAAGGACGCTCCGGACGGCTGGGCCATCCTGCAATTCGAGATCAACGGATTGCTCGCCGCCCTCAAGGCCCGTGTCGACCGTCAAAGGTCTGACGAGACCCGGAACGAACATAATAGCTGAGAAGGGGACATGCCATGGCAAAGCAACGCATTAATGTCCTGCTCGTTGAGGACAACCCGGTCTATTCCCGCCTGATTCAGAAATTGCTCACCCGGTCCGAGCATCAGGATTTTAAGGTGTCGATGGCGGGCACGCTGGAAAGCGCGATCGAACGGCTCGGCGTGGGCAGCTTCGATGTCGTTCTGCTCGACCTGATGCTGCCCGACAGCGCGGCGCTGGACACATTCTACCGCCTCCGTGCGCATGACATGCGCACGCCGATCATCATCCAGAGCGCGATGGATGATGTCGGCCTGGCCAGCAAAGCGGTGGAGGGCGGCGCTGAAGACTATCTGCTCAAAGATGGCATCAGCAGCGCGACGCTCACCCGATCAATCCACTATGCGATAGAACGAACCAATGCGCGGGGTGCGGAATGGTCCTCTTCGATGTTGCATCTGGCCCAGCAGCAGTTTCTCAAAGCCGCCTATATTGCCGGCCTCGACCCCAATATCCGGCAGCGGCTGCTCTTCCCCGAACGCACCCAGATCGCGGCCTTGCCCTTCAAGCGCGATGGCGTGGATCAGGTGGAAACCGTCTTTGCCTATCGGGTGCAGCATGTGCTGACGATGGGGCCGACCAAGGGCGGCCTGCGTTACCATCCAGAAGTTAGCCTGGGCGAAGTAGCGGCGCTCTCCATGTGGATGACCTGGAAATGTGCGCTGATGAAACTGCCCTTCGGCGGCGCAAAGGGAGGTGTGAGGGTCGATCCAAACACGCTCAGCAAGGATGAGCTGGAACGATTGACGCGCCGCTACACCTCCGAATTCATCGGCATGATTGGCCCGGACAAGGATATTCCCGCACCGGATATGGGCACCGACGCGCAGATAATGGCGTGGATCATGGACACTTATAGCGAGCATGTCGGCTATTCGGTCCCTTCCGTCGTGACGGGCAAGCCGGTCGTTCTTGGCGGTTCGCTTGGGCGGCATGAGGCAACCGGGCGGGGACTTGCCTATCTAGTGGGGGAAACCTGCCGGCTGATCGGTCTCGATACCGATCGCGCGACCGCCGTGGTGCAGGGCTTCGGCAATGTCGGCATGCATGCGGCGACCTTCCTGTCCGAAATGGGGGTCAGGATCATCGGCATTAGCGATGTGAGCGTCGCGCTCCACAATCCCAACGGTCTGCCAATCGACAAGCTCAAGGACTATGTCCGCCAGAATCGACAGCTTTTCGGCTGTCCCTACGGCGAGATAATTCCTGGGCGCGATCTGCTGGAGCTGCATTGCGACATTCTTGCGCCATGTGCTTTGCAGAACCAAATCACCGCAGAAAACTCCTTGCGGATCAATTGCAGGATCGTGGCCGAAGGCGCCAATGGGCCGACGACACTGGAGGCCGATGACATGCTGGACGCGCGTGGCATCATCGTACTGCCCGACATATTGACCAATGCAGGGGGCGTGGTCGTGTCCTATTTTGAATGGGTGCAAGGCTTGCAGAACCTCACCTGGCCGCTGAAGGAGATCAACAACCGGATGCGCGACGTACTGACCGACGCACTGGCCCGCACGCAACGCCGTGCGCAGGCGGAAAAGGTCGACCTGCGCACCGCGGCGATGATCGAAGCGCTCAGCCGCGTTGGCGCCGCCAGCCATTTACGCGGGCTTTTCCCTTAGTGCGTGTCCGAAACTAGGTAAGCAATATAAGCAGGCTAGCTTGGCTATTGATCCATGCGGTTTACGAACTAACCGAAGGATCAATGATGTGGATTAACACCTCGCGCGCCACGTCTGTGGTAACCGCCCGGTTGTTACTGCGGCGGCTGAGCCTTGAAGCGGGCGGCAAGTTCGGGATCATCGACGAAGTCATCGCGGGGCGACCGTTGACGTAACTTGCAATATCGCTGCGCGATCGTGGCGTTCAGCGAACGACCGTGTTGCAGAGGTTGGGATTCTGGAACTTGAGGTTCATCTGCTCGATGCGCCCCGTACCGTTCAGCCAGCCGCGCAGCATGGTGTGATAATAGGCCCATTGGAGAAATCGGCATCGTGTTCGACGCCACCTGGGCCGGCGCGCATGCCCGGCACAATGAAATCGTGACCGGCGCGGGTAAGGTCATGGTCGATCTAACCCCAGCCGCGATCGGCCCGTATGTCATTCCCGTCGTGAACGGCGCCGCTCACTACCTGCCTGCCTATGCCGGCAATCTGGACATCATGACATCGGCTGGCCTCGCCGTCGCCGAAAAGATCGCTGCGAAGCGACTGCAGAAGGAAGCCGCGTGATGGCGTTCGATCCGATCAAGGACAGGCTCTACATCCAAGAGGTGACGCTGCGCGACGGCATGCACGCCATTCGCCACCAATATGGTATCAACCATGTCCGTCCGATCGCTAAGGCGCTGGACAGCGCCGGCGTGGATGCGATCGAGGTCGCACATGGCGACGGGCTGAACGGCTCGTCCTTCAACTATGGCTTTGGCGCACATACCGACTGGGAATGGACTGAAGCGGTCGACGACGCCGTCGACACCGCAGTGGTGACCACCCTGCTCCTACCCGGCATCGGCACCGTGCATGACCTCAAACAAGCGTACGCCCTGGGCGCGCGCTCGGTGCGCATCGCCACTCACTGCACCGAAGCCGACGTCGCCAAGCAGCATATCGAAGCCGCGGGCAACCTCGGCATGGACACGATCGGCTTCCTCATGATGAGTCACATGGTCGAACCAGATCATCTGGCGCAGCAGGCAAAGCTGATGGAAAGCTATGGCGCGACCTGCGTCTATGTCACGGACAGCGGGGGTGCGCTCGACATGGACGGCTATCGCGCGCGGCTGGAGGCGTATGTCCTCGGTCAGCGCCTGTTCGTCATCCGCCCCGCGCGGCACTTTACGCTGTGTCGATCGATGCTGCCCCAGCACCCGGCATATCCGTCGATCGGACACCCGAACGGGCAGATTTCCTCGTACCTGATCGATGCAGCGCCGCCGCCGCGCGGGGCTCAGAAGTTTCCCTTCGCAGCCTCCTGCAAGATCAGCTTATCCAGCGTCAGGTCCGAGATCGCACGGCGAAGCCGCTGGTTCTCCTTCTCCAGATCTTTCATCCGCCGAGCCTGATCGGTCTTCAGGCCGCCATACTCCTTGCGCCATCTAATGGGATGGACGGCTCTCCCACCCCGGAGCACTGTTGTGTAATCGAACTTGGAAGGAGAGAAGCGATGACCATAGATGTCCTCGGTATCGACCTGGCGAAGAACGTATTTCAACTCCATGGCGCGGATCGCAAAGGCAATGCGATTTTCAAACGCAGGGTCATGCGCGATCAGTTGCTGGCTGTGCTTGCCGGCATCGAACCGTGTACGATCGCGATCGAGGCCTGCACGGGCGCCTTCTGCTGGGCGCGCCAGTTTGAAGCCCTTGGCCACAAGGTGAAGATCGTCAGCCCGCAATATGTGAAACCGTTCGTGCGCAGGCAGAAGAACGACGGCAACGATGCCGAGGCGATCTGCACGGCCGTGCGCCAACCCCACATTCCGCTGGTGCCCAAGAAGAGCGTAGAGCAGCAGGATGTGCAGGCGTTGCACCGCGCCCGCCAGCGGCTTGTCAATCATCGAACCGCCCTGGTCAGTCAGATGCGCGGACTATTGCCTGATCGCGGTATCGCCTTTGCCAAATCGATCACCAGAGCGAGACGCATGATCCCGGAAATTCTCGCGCGTGCCGAATCTGGTCTGTCGGCTATGGCTCACGAAACCATTGCCGAACTCTGGGATTTTTCTGTGATCTCGATTGTCGCATCGCGCATTTCGACAAGAAAATCGAAGCCGTCTTCAAAGCGAGCGAGCCCTGTCAGCGCGTCGCCAGGATCAAAGGCGTTGGGCCCAAAACAGCGACAGCCATTGTTGCAGCGGTCGGCGATGGTTCGGACTTCAGGAATGGGCGCCACATGGCGGCCTGGCTTGGATTGGTACCGCGCCAGTTTTCGAGCGGTGACAAGGCCGTGCTTATGGGCATCTCCAAACGAGGAAGCCAGCATCTGCGCAGCCTATTGGTTCACGGCGCACGTGCCGTCGTGAGAACGGCACCCAACAAAAATGATCCTATGAGTCAATGGGCCAACCAGCTTCGGGAACGGCGCGGCTTCAACCGCGCAACGGTTGCCATCGCCAACAAGAACGCACGGATAATCTGGGCCGTGCTTCGAACGGGCGATCACTACCGCGCCGCCGCCTGAAGACACCAACCAGTTTGCGAGTAGACGGAGAAATGGACTGCACTGATCGAGCCGACGCGCGACGAACCTGACTATTATCGAGGCTCTTGAGGCCTACCAGCTGTAGAGGTGCGCGTGTGCGGATTTCCCATTTGGGCGCTCTGGCCAACCAGCTGACGCCGGATAGATGTTTGCAACTGATCCACGCAGAACGTTTCAATGCCGCTTGCAAAGGGAGAGCCGTCCATAGAG
>NZ_QJQX01000045.1 GCF_013393185.1 Sphingobium lactosutens
TAGCCGTTCCGGCTGTTGGTCCCTTGCTCCTCCTGGCCAAGATGGTGATCCATCTCCGCATTGAGCGCCCGTTCGGCAAATGCCTTCTTCAATGTATCGAGCAGGCCGCCCTGGCTGAGCGCTGCTGCTGCGTCAGTGCCGGCCAGCAGTTGGTCGAGAATGTCGTTCGGTATCGAGGGTTCTTTGCGTCGTGACATACTGGGTCTCCTTGTTGCCCATTATGCCTCGCCGCACACGAAATTCCTGACAGTCCCGCACCTTGAGCCCCTCGCGCCGCCATATCCGCTCGACCCGCTTATGGTTCACCGTCCACCCCGCATGGCACAGCAACGCCGTCACCCGGCGGTAGCCGTATCGGCCATATTGCTTCGCCAACGCGATGATGTCCTCCGTCAGCGCCTGTTCGTCATCCGCCCCGCGCGGTACTTTACGCTGTGTCGATCGATGCTGACCCAGAACCCGGCAGATCCGTCGTTCGGATACCGGGACTGGAAGTTCGCGTCGCACATGATCGATGCAGCGCCGTCGCCGCGCGGGGCTTAGAAGTTTCCCTTGGCAGCCTCCTGCAGGATCAGCTTGTCCAGGGTCAGGTCGGAAATCGCACGGCGAAGCCGCTGGTTCTCCTTCTCCAGATCTTTCATCCGCCGCGCCTGGTCGGTCTTCAGACCGCCATACTCCTTGCGCCACCTAATGGGATGGACGGCTCTCCCACCCCGGAGCACTGTTGTGTAACCGAACTTGGAAGGAGAGAAGCGATGACCATAGATGTCCTCGGTATCGACCTGGCGAAGAACGTATTTCAACTCCATGGCGCGGATCGCAAAGGCAATGCGATTTTCAAACGCAGGGTCATGCGCGATCAGTTGCTGGCTGTGCTTGCCGGCATCGAACCGTGTACGATCGCGATCGAGGCCTGCACGGGCGCCTTCTGCTGGGCGCGCCAGTTTGAAGCCCTTGGCCACAAGGTGAAGATCGTCAGCCCGCAATATGTGAAACCGTTCGTGCGCAGGCAGAAGAACGACGGCAACGATGCCGAGGCGATCTGCACGGCCGTGCGCCAACCCCACATTCCGCTGGTGCCCAAGAAGAGCGTAGAGCAGCAGGATGTGCAGGCGTTGCACCGCGCCCGCCAGCGGCTTGTCAATCATCGAACCGCCCTGGTCAGTCAGATGCGCGGACTATTGCCTGATCGCGGTATCGCCTTTGCCAAATCGATCACCAGAGCGAGACGCATGATCCCGGAAATTCTCGCGCGTGCCGAATCTGGTCTGTCGGCTATGGCTCACGAAACCATTGCCGAACTCTGGGATTTTTCTGTGATCTCGATTGTCGCATCGCGCATTTCGACAAGAAAATCGAAGCCGTCTTCAAAGCGAGCGAGCCCTGTCAGCGCGTCGCCAGGATCAAAGGCGTTGGGCCCAAAACAGCGACAGCCATTGTTGCAGCGGTCGGCGATGGTTCGGACTTCAGGAATGGGCGCCACATGGCGGCCTGGCTTGGATTGGTACCGCGCCAGTTTTCGAGCGGTGACAAGGCCGTGCTTATGGGCATCTCCAAACGAGGAAGCCAGCATCTGCGCAGCCTATTGGTTCACGGCGCACGTGCCGTCGTGAGAACGGCACCCAACAAAAATGATCCTATGAGTCAATGGGCCAACCAGCTTCGGGAACGGCGCGGCTTCAACCGCGCAACGGTTGCCATCGCCAACAAGAACGCACGGATAATCTGGGCCGTGCTTCGAACGGGCGATCACTACCGCGCCGCCGCCTGAAGACACCAACCAGTTTGCGAGTAGACGGAGAAATGGACTGCACTGATCGAGCCGACGCGCGACGAACCTGACTATTATCGAGGCTCTTGAGGCCTACCAGCTGTAGAGGTGCGCGTGTGCGGATTTCCCATTTGGGCGCTCTGGCCAACCAGCTGACGCCGGATAGATGTTTGCAACTGATCCACGCAGAACGTTTCAATGCCGCTTGCAAAGGGAGAGCCGTCCATAGAG
>NZ_QJQX01000046.1 GCF_013393185.1 Sphingobium lactosutens
CGGACGAGGGTGGACGAGATGTCAACGGGCACCGAAGATTCCTCAAAAGTGGGCATCTAAAATTCCCTAGTTTGGCGGGAGGGTTTATGCCGGTGATCAGCCGTGATGGGATCGGGCTTTTCCTTCGTTGGCGGGCGGCCGCGCCGTTTGGGCAAGGGCGACGGGTTGATGGGCGGTGTAGCGCGCGCATGTTCAGGCAGCAGGTCGGCGTGCTGTCGCATGCGATAGCTGGAGCCCTCGATCTGGATGACCACAGCGTGGTGAAGAAGGCGGTCGAGCAGCGCGGTGGCGACCACCGGATCGCCAAAGACATCGCTCCATTCGGCGAAGCCGCGGTTGGATGTAAGGATCATGGCGCCCTTTTCGTATCGGGCGTTGACGAGCTGGAAGAACAGGTTGCCGCCGCCAGGCGTAACGGGGAGATACCCGATCTCATCGACGACGAGGAGGGAAGAGCGGCACAGGAAGCGGATCCTTTCGCGCAAGGTGCCCTCACGTTCGGCCTTGGCCAGCGAAGCGATCAGATCGGCGAGCGGGATGAAGTAGACGCTCTTGCCCGCCTTGACGGTCTCGACTGCGAGGGCGGTAGCGATGTGGCTCTTCCCGGTGCCCGGAGGCCCCAGAAGATGCACGACCTCGGCCCGGTTGATGAAGTCAAGCGCGAGGCCTTGGTGGTTCAGGCACGGCAGGATTTTCTGGCCGCGGCCAACAGCTTCTCGCTTTATCATCGCGATGCGGAGGGGCTTCCGATCATCGTTGATATGGCGCGGTTGCCTGTGTCTGCCGATGCTTTCGATGGCCTGCGGGTCAATCCGCTTTTCGAGATCGAAGACCGTCCCGACTTCGGCATCCTGCTTGAAGAAATCGACAATGCCTCGGTCAAACTGGCACTGGCCGAGAACGACACTCGGCCCAAGCTTAATCTTGAAGGGCAGGTCGCCAAAGATGTCGGTGCCGAAGGCCTGGGTGGCTACAGCCGCGCGCCGCTGGAGGTGGTTATCGGCGTGACCTTCAAAGTTCCGCTGCAAAATCGAAAGGCAAAGGGCAAGGTTGCCGAGAGTCAGGCAAAGATTGACGAACTGACCGTCAAGCAGCGGTATCTTGCCGAGAAAATCCGTGCCGAAGTGGCAGGCATCGGCATTGAGGTCGATGCTGCGCGCATGCTGGTCGCAACTACCCGTAGGCAGCGTAACCTGGCCGAGCGGCTGGCCCAGGCAGAGCGGCGTCGCTTCGATCTGGGTTCAAGCGACTTCTTCCTCGTTAACAGTCGCGAGGAGGCAGCTACGGATGCCGAAGTCAAGCTGATCGAGGCTCAGGCGCGTATCGCCGCCGCTCAGGCTGAAATGGCGGCCGCCATAGCCGATAACCGCGCCCTGGGCTTGGATCGCAGCTAGGGGGGGGGCTTTGGCCATACGAATGATAGCTATCTTCTAATTTGCGGACTAAATTCGACATCTGCCTACCGGCCAACCTTGAGATCATAAGAAAAATCCGGCTGTCTGCTGCTTGGAACTCGAAAATCGGCCGTAAAGGGTGGTAAAGGGTCGAGCGCGGAACCGGCTGCTATGCGCCATTTCTTGTCATCGACACCGGCCAGTTCATCCGATGCTTGCCTGCAGGCGATTGCTCAGGAGTAGAATGCTCGCGGCTCTTTGAGGCATTATCGAACTTGCATCTGATAGTAGCGTCTCTGTGGCTACAGAATTTTCGAACTGGATTGTCTATAGGCTTTGAGTTTGAATGCCATGAGAGGCTTGGATCGCGTGACGGCCAACGAGGCGGATGTCAGAGAGTGGTTCTGTCGAGAGGTTCTGCCTTTCGAAGCCGCCTTGCTGCGCTATATTCGCCATAATAGCCGCACATCCGAAGATGGCCCCGATCTAGTCCATGACGTGTATGAAATGGTGATTGCAGGCGCCAGAAACGGAATTCCCTTAAATACGAAGGCATATGTGTTCACAGTGGCGCGCAACATGCTGATCAACCGTGCGAAGCGCCAGCGGATCGTTTCAATCGAGTTGGTTGCCGATCTGGAAACGCTGCCAGAGCAGGATCGCGCCTTCGATGCCGTGCGGCAGCTGGATGCACGAGATGCTCTCCGTCAGGTCCAAGCTGGCCTTGAGCGTCTGTCCCCCCGCGTCCGTGAGATTGTGAAGCTTCGGAAGATCTATGGTCTCGATGTGGTCGAAACGTCGGCTCGTCTTGGCATCAGCAAGGATGCTGTCAATCATCAGCTCTCAACCGGAATGAAGGCTTTGGCCGACTTCATGCTGGGCGGCTCCGGTAAAGCTGTGCGAAAGCGTTACGACCGTCGCGCTCGGAAGGAGGGCGAGGTATGAGCAGGGCTGGAACTGCCCGCGACCAGGCCGCCCAATGGCTTATCGCGCGTGAACAAAAGGATTGGGATGCGGAGCAACAGGCGTCGTTCGACGCCTGGCTGGCAGAGTCCGACATGAACAAAGCCGCATTTTGGCGGCTCGAACATAGTTGGAGTGAAGCTGATCGCATTCGCGCGCTTGGCAGCGCGGACTCGCCGCCAACCGATTGGGCCGACGTCAGCGAAACCAAAATCTTCACGCCGTGGCATAAGTGGAAGAGGACATCTCTGATCACCGGGATTGCTGCGTCATTCGTGTTTCTCCTTGGAGCATCCGCTTTCTATCTCATCGGCGGGTCCGATGGAGAGAGACAGAAGGTGGTTGCGCATTATGCGACCAAAGTGGGTGGCCATTCACGTGCGCAGCTCTCGGACGGCAGCCAGATCGAACTCAACACCGCCACCAGCGTCCGGACAGCTATCGATGTCAGTGAACGTGAGGTGTGGCTGGATAAAGGCGAGGCCTTCTTTGAGGTAGCCCACCAGCATGGCCGCCCTTTCATAGTGCATGCCGGAACGCGCACGATTGTGGTCCTCGGGACGAAATTCGCCGTCAGGCGTGATGGCGCACGGGTGACGGTTTCGGTGCTGGAAGGCCGAGTCCGCGTTGACGATTTCGCTAGCCAGCGAGCTGACCGCTCGACAATCATTACGACCGGCGAAAGCGCGATCGGCGAAGGGGCTTCCACGCTCGTCACATCCGGTACGCAAGGCAGGATCGTAGATGCTCTCTCGTGGCGAGAGGGTATGCTGCATTTTGATGATAAAGCGCTGGGTGACATCGCCGCGGAGTTTAATCGATACAACCAGGTCAAGATCATTGTCGCCGACGCTGAGGTATCGGCAGTCCGCATCGGTGGCACGTTCCCAGCGTCTGAGCCCGCAGGTTTCGCGCGACTTCTTCGCCAGGCTTACGGCCTGAATATCCAGGAAACCGACGAAGCGATAAAAATTTTCAAATAGTGGTTACAGCATCTGCATAGTGGAATGTCTTGTTCCCTTGACGAGGGTTGGTTGAGCTCTCGCGGACAAGAAGAGGGGATGAGGATGAGATATGGCACTGTCGCCGCGATGCTGGCGGCCACCACTTGCGCTGTTGCTTTGGCTCAGCCGGCTCAAGCCCAACAGCGATCATTCGATATCCCGCCGGGTCCCCTCAAGACCGCTCTTGATGCCTTCGGTCGGCAGTCCGGTCGTCCTGTGATCTACAAGGCGGCGGAAGTTTCCGTAGCAACCTCTCGCGGCTTTCGGGGTGCCGGCACGGTCGATCAGGCATTGTCGGCGATCGTCCAGGACAGCGGGTTCAAAACATCTATTGGTGAAGGAGGCGCGATTGCGATAGTCCGCCTGGGAAACGCAGGAGCCGTCGCCGCTAGCAACACTATGGTGAGCGATGCCGCTGCTGATATCGTCGTTACCGGCTTCCGGGCTTCGCTGAATAACGCTCTGTCCCAGAAGCGGAAGGAGACGGCTGCGGTCGATGCGATCGTAGCGGAGGATATCGGGAAGTTCCCGGACTCGAACCTGGCCGAATCGATGCAGCGTGTGCCCGGCGTCGCCCTGGCGCGCGGGGATGGAGGCGAAGGTCGCAACATCGCCGTTCGTGGTCTTGGCGCAGGGTTTACGCGGGTTCGGCTGAACGGGATGGAAGCGACGTCGCAAACAGCCACATCAAACATCTACGGAACCCAGAACAGCGCCCGTAACTTCGACTTCAACGCCTTCCCGACCGAGATATTCTCAGCTCTCGTTGTCCGAAAGACACCGTCTGCCGATGTCGAGGAAGGATCGCTTGGCGCAACGGTCGACCTGCTTGCTCCCAAGCCGCTGGATAGCAAGAAGGACTTCGTCCTTACCGCGACGGCACGAGCAACATATAGCGAACTGTCGGAGGATCTGGGGCCTCGCGCCTCGATGCTGATTTCCAAGAAATTCGATGATGGACGCTGGGGCGTCCTTGCATCTCTGGCCTACCAGCAGCGCAAGATGCGCGAAGTCGGCTACAATGCCAGTGACGTGATCTCGGCCAATACCAATGGACTGTTCTGCACGCCGCTGGGATATCCGACGATCTATCCGCTAAGCGCATCCAAAGGCGCCAATGCGCAGAATTGCAGCACCGGCAATCCCCGCACCGGTACGGTTGCCGCCTATGAAGCGATCGCGAACTTGCGGCGCCCGGATGCGGCTGCCGTTCCCGGGAGTGGCGCCTTCTTCCCGCGCCTGCCTTCTTACCTGAACAACACGCAGGACCAGGAACGGATCGGGGGCACGTTCACGGTACTGTTTCAGCCGGACGATGACACCGACATCTCGGTCGATCTGCTCTATTCGCGGTTCAATGTCTCACGCTTGGATACGGTCATCGGGGCACTGTCGTTCGGACGCCAGATCTCGAACAATGGCCAGCCCATGACATCGGTGCGAGACGTCCAGTTCGATGAGAAGGGGTCGCTCGTCTACGGTGTGTTCGACGGGGTCGATCTGTTCTCGGACTCTCAGCAGGAGAATTTTTCCTCTACGTTCAAACAGGTCAATCTGAACTTCAAACGCAAGCTGACGGACACGTTGGAGATTACAGGTCTGTTCGGCCTCAACCAGTCCTATCTGGATGGCACCCGTCGGCAGCATACCTACATGAACGCGAACGATGTCGACAATTTCGTGCTCGACTTCCGGGATGGCGGCGTGCCCACGATCGGCCTCGGCATCGATCCGTCGGATCCAAATTCGTTCGTCTACGGCCCTGCACTGGCTGATGGCACGGTGCGAGGGTCCTTCGACTATCAAAACCGTCCTGCGACGACAGTGACCAATGGCCTGACGGCAGAATTCAACGCCTCCTGGCGGGCAAGTGAACAATTCACCATCCTGGCTGGCGCCCAGTATCGCCAGAGCCACTATCGCGCGACCAGCTCCCGGCCCTGGACCGTGGATCTGCTGATGGAAGACCTGCCTGCGGGCATGACGCTTGCGGACATCACCAGCAGCGTCAACGGCCTGGACAAGCTCTGGGGGCACGGTGCACCGGCATCCTACCTGATCATTGATCCCGACAAGTGGGCTGCGGTCTTTGACCAGACGCCTCCGCGCTTCTGCCAAGGCGACTGCGGTGGCGGCGACACGCGGATCAAGGAAGATGTGGCAAGCACATATCTGATGTCGCGGTTCGACTTGAGCGATGCTCTGGGTTTTGGTCTGCGTGGCGATGCAGGCCTGCGATATGTCCGCACCTCGACCCGATCATCGGGCGGCATCGCCGTTGCGGCACCTGCCGGAAATTCGTCTCCCACCGGATTGGGAGTCCAATATGCTGCCGTATCCCGGACCTATGACGATTGGCTACCGTCAGCCAACCTTGTAATCGAACCGGTCGACAATCTGGTCGTGCGTCTGGCTGCATCGAAGGTGATGTCTCGTCCGGATCTCGGGTTCCTGTCGCCCACGAGCGGTGTCACCGCCACGACCCGGGTAGGAACGGTCAACAATCCATTTCTCGATCCTATTCGCGCCACGACATATGACGCCGCGATCGAATGGTATTTCCGCCCCGGATCGTTGCTATCGGTGGCCTATTTCCGCAAGGAGATCAAAACCTTCATCCAACGTGTAACAAACATCGTCTCCTTCGATACACTGGGGTTGCCCAACGAACTCCTCCTTGGGACGCCTGCGGTCCCGACCGACCTGTTCACGGTCTCTCAGCCGGTCAACACACCCGGGGGGCCGCTCAACGGGGTCGAGGTCAACCTGCAGATGCCGTTGACATTCCTTCCAGGAATGCTCAAGAATTTCGGCATACTCGCCAACTACACGCATGTGCAGAGCAAGATCGAATATCTTCTCACCGCGACCAACGGTGGCACGACGACGGCTGACCTCGTCGGTGCGTCTCGGAACACGGCATCGGGCACCATCTATTACGAGGATGACAAGTTCAGCATCAGGTCGACCCTGAACTGGCGCGACAAGTTCATTCGCACGATTCCGGCGTCCCCAGGCAGCAATTATCAGGGCAACTCGCCCACCATCTATGTCGATGCCTCGGCATCCTATCAGCTGACGGATTCGGTCAAACTCATCGTCGAGGCGCAGAACCTAACGGATGAAGAAAATCGCTTCTTCATAGACGGTTCGCGTAACGACACGCTTTACCAGACGAGGGTGGGCCGCACCATTTCGGTGGGCGTGAATTTTCAACTGTAATGCTTCTGCAGGCTCGTCGTGCGTAACAGCGCAGGGGGTCTGCTTACGGACGTAGCTAGGATATCGCATGCCCATCATTACCGGAGCCAAGGTGATCGTGACGTCGCCCGGCCGCAATTTCGTGACGCT
>NZ_QJQX01000001.1 GCF_013393185.1 Sphingobium lactosutens
TTGGATTTAATTTAGATGATGATAATGTTCAAACTATACGAAGTCAGCCTGTGAAAGTGAAACCTGTTTCTATTGAGAAGAACATTTCGTATCAATTTTTAAGTTTTGTTGAACAAGAATTTATTTTGCAGTTTATACAAAATGTTAATTCTGTAAGTGTGAGACAACTATGTGAATTTATGATTAAAGAGGTTGGCTCTTTAGATAAACGTTATCTTACTGGAAAGCCTCATATCTACGTTCA
>NZ_QJQX01000047.1:0-2500 GCF_013393185.1 Sphingobium lactosutens
TATAACAAAGCGCGAGCTTCAATGCCTGGCGACGCCCTACTCTTCCGGGGCTTGAGCCACAGTACCATCGGCGCAGTCAGGTTTCACGTCCGAGTTCGGGAAGGGATCGGGTGGGTCACTGACGCTATGGTCACCAAGCAATGGAGCTGGCGCTTTGTTGGGTATAATCGATGCCCGTGCGGACTTTTTGCTATCTTGGCTGGCTTAACGACCGCCATGGTTCGACAGGCTTTCAAGGCTGTCGTTGATGGTGGGACTCTGCGGTTCCTTGTGGAACCGTTTAAGCGCGAACAGAGCAATTAGGATCGGTTAGCTCCATGCGTTACCGCACTTCCACATCCGACCTATCAACGTCGTGGTCTACGACGGCTCGATGAAATCTTATCTTGAGGGAGGCTTCCCGCTTAGATGCTTTCAGCGGTTATCCCGTCCATACATAGCTACCCAGCTGCGCCCTTGGCAGGACGACTGGTACACCAGAGGTATGTTCAACCCGGTCCTCTCGTACTAGGGTCAACTCCTCTCAAATTTCGACGCCCACGGCAGATAGGGACCAAACTGTCTCGCGACGTTCTGAACCCAGCTCACGTACCACTTTAATTGGCGAACAGCCAAACCCTTGGGACCTGCTCCAGCCCCAGGATGTGATGAGCCGACATCGAGGTGCCAAACGATTCCGTCGATATGAGCTCTTGGGAATCATCAGCCTGTTATCCCCGGCGTACCTTTTATCCGTTGAGCGATGGCCCTTCCACGAGGGACCACCGGATCACTATGACCGACTTTCGTCTCTGCTCGACTTGTCAGTCTCGCAGTCAGGCGGGCTTATGCCATTGCACTCTAACAGACGGTTTCCAACCGTCCTGAGCCCACCATCGCGCGCCTCCGTTACTCTTTAGGAGGCGACCGCCCCAGTCAAACTACCCGCCACAGAGGGTCCCTGCACCGGATAACGGTGCGAGGTTAGACATCAGAAAACAACAGGGTGGTATTTCACCTATGGCTCCACGACAACTGGCGTCATCGCTTCAAAGCCTCCCACCTATGCTACACAGTTCTTTCCTAATGCCACTCTGAAGCTGCAGTAAAGGTGCACGGGGTCTTTCCGTCTAACCGCGGGTACTCCGCATCTTCACGGAGAATTCAATTTCGCTGAGCATATCCTGGAGACAGTGGGGAAGTCGTTACGCCATTCGTGCAGGTCGGAACTTACCCGACAAGGAATTTCGCTACCTTAGGACCGTTATAGTTACGGCCGCCGTTTACCTGGGCTTCAATTCAGAGCTTGCACTCCTCCTCTTAACCTTCAGGCACCGGGCAGGCGTCAGGCCCTATACGTCGTCTTGAAGCCGACTTAGCAGAGCCCTGTGTTTTTGCTAAACAGTCGCTACCCCCTGGCCTGTGCCCCCCATCAGTGCTTGCGCATAGATGGGGCCTCCTTCTTCCGAAGGTACGGAGGCAATTTGCCGAGTTCCTTCAGGATACTTCTCTCAAACGCCTTGGTATACTCTACCATTCCACCTGTGTCGGTTTAGGGTACGGTCTATACGGTGGGGCTATTTCCTGGGACAACTTCCCTGCCCGGACCAATCCAATAAGGCCGAACAAGTTACGCCATCCGTCACACACCACCAGGCCCACGAATATTAACGTGGTTCCCATCGACTACCCCCTTCGGGCTCGTCTTAGGGGCCGGCTTACCCTGCTCAGATTAGCTTTAAGCAGGAACCCTTGGAATTTCGGCGACAGTGCATCTCACACTGTTAATCGCTACTCATGTCTGCATTCGCACTTCCGATACCTCCACGACCCATTACCAGATCGCTTCAACGGCCTACGGAACGCTCCGCTACCGCGTAGTCGTAAACGACTACACCCTAAGCTTCGGTGCACGTCTTGAGCCCCGTTACATCTTCGCCGCAGAACCTCTTATTTAGACCAGTGAGCTGTTACGCTTTCTTTAAAGGATGGCTGCTTCTAAGCCAACCTCCTGGTTGTTTTGGAAGTTCCACATGCTTTCCCACTTAGACGTGACTTGGGGACCTTAGCTGTAGGTTAGGGCTGTTTCCCTTTTGACGACGGACCTTAGCACCCGCCGTCTGTCTGCCGGACTAGACTCGTTGGTATTCGGAGTTTGGTTAGTATTGGTAGATCTCGCGACCCCCGCAACCATCCAGTGCTCTACCCCCAACGGCAATCATCCGACGCTCTACCTCAATAGATTTCGCGGAGAACCAGCTATTTCCCGGCTTGATTGGCCTTTCACCCCTAAGCACAACTCATCCGACAATTTTTCAACATTGAACGGTTCGGTCCTCCAGTGCGTGTTACCGCACCTTCAACCTGGTCATGCATAGATCGCCGGGTTTCGGGTCTAATGCATCATACTCAGTCGCCCTATTCAGACTCGCTTTCGCTGCGCCTACACCTAACGGCTTAAGCTTGCATGATACACTAAGTCACAGACCCATTATGCAAGAGGTACGCGGTCAGGTCTCAA
>NZ_QJQX01000048.1 GCF_013393185.1 Sphingobium lactosutens
GTCTCGCTCATGAGTGGAAGACCACGGTTTTGTTATTGTTGAGGAACAGTCGTCCCTCGAGGAACCAAGCGACCGCGCGGGCGAGGACGCGGCGCTCGATGTCGCGTCCTTTCTGGACGAGGGCATCGGCGCTATGCTCGTGGCCGATGCGTTCGACATCCTGCTCGATGATGGGGCCTTCGTCGAGGTCGGAGGTGACGAAGTGGGCGGTTGCGCCGATGAGCTTGACCCCGCGGCCGAACGCCTGGTGGTAGGGCTTTGCGCCCTTGAACCCGGGCAGGAAGCTGTGGTGGATGTTGATGCAGCGGCCCGAGAGGAAGGTGGCAAGGTCGTCGGAGAGGATCTGCATGTAGCGGGCCAGGACGATGAGTTCGGCGCCGCTCTGCTCGACGATCGCCTTGATCTGCGCTTCCTGCTGGGACTTGGTGTCCTTGGTGATGGGGAGGTGGTGGAAGGGGGTGTCGCCCAGGTCCATGGCGCAATAGGTTTCGCGCGGGTGGTTGGAGATGATGCCGACCACGTCCATGTCGAGTTCGCCGATGCGCTTGCGGTAGAGGAGGTCGACGAGGCAATGGTCGAACTTGGAGGCGAGCAGGAGGACCTTGGTGCGCTGTTCGCGGGGCCGGATCTTCCATTCCATGCCGAAGGCCTCGGCGATGGCGGCGAACTCGCTGGCGAGGGCTTGGCTGTCCTGTTCCTCGGGCATGCCGAACACGACGCGCATGAAGAAGCGGCCGGTGTCGGCGTCATCGAACTGGTTGGCCTCGACGATGTTGCCGTTGAACTTGAAGAGGTGGCCGCTCACCCGGGCGACGATGCCAGGTCGGTTGGCGCAGGAGAGGGTGAGGATATAGGGCAGGTCAGCCATGTCATGGGTCCGCAATGAGGCTGCCGGCGCCACGGGCGCCGGGAGCATGTTTGTCAGCTTGGAAGGGCTCGGCTCAGTATTTGTGGAGATCGTCGCGCCTGTTGTCCTGGTAGGGGGCAGGGGCGACGGTCGCCCGGATTTCCTTTTGTGGCTGCCCGGGGTTGCCCCAGGTGACCACGACCTCGGTGCCTGGCTCTGCTGATTCCGGCTCGATGCAGACGAGCGAGAGCATCTCGCGGAAGTAGTAGCTATAGCCGCGTGAGGTGGCGGCGCCAACGACCCGGTCGCCGCGCAGCACCTTGTCAACGGTCATGGTGGCGCGCTGCTCGCGGGGCATTTCCATGAACTGGTAGGGCGTGGCTTCCTTGCGGAAGAGCGAGGCATAGACATCGGCGACATCCTGCGCATTCCACACCAGGGTCCGCATCACCCGCCCGGGTGTTTCGGCTTCCTTCTCGAGGGCAGCGCGCCCGATGAAGTCATGATCGAAGCGGATGTTCTTGCCCCAACCCAGCTCGATGGGGCTGCGATAATATTCGCTGACGTCGCTGGCCTCGTAGCTGCCGTTGACGCTGAAGGTGGCGAAGCCGCCGCCGAGCGACCGGAAGAACTCCTCGCGATAGCTGTCCATGTCCTTGCCGAAGACGGCAGGGAGATAATCGAGGACGGCGGTAGGGAAGCAGGCTTCAAGATGGCCGACATTGCTGGCGCGACCGCCCAGGCGCCGCAGGCCGTGCTTTTCGCCGGCCTTGAGCAGGGTGGCATAGACTTCCTCGGCATGGGCGCGAGGACCCTGCAGCTCGAAGCCGGGGCCAAAGGACATGCCCTGCCGCAGCGCGAGCAGCTTGTGGCCGGCGATCTCGATTTCGCCCGAATGCATGAACTTGATGTCGCGCAGGCTGGTGCCCGATACCTCCTCGAGGAGGGCCAGGGTGTTGGGCCCGGCTACCTGGAAGTTATACCAGTCCTCATGTTCGGAGACGACGTCATAGTTGCCCTGGCGACGGACATAGTCGACCCAGAAGCTGCCGCGGCCCATGAGCACGAACTCATCCTCGCCTACGCGGGTGAGGATGCCCTCGGCGATGACCTTGCCGTCGGCATTGCAGTGGGTGGCATGCTTGGACTGGAGGATGTCGAACTTCTTGAACCCGTTGATGACGGTATCGCGCAGCAGGCGCATGGCGTCGGGGCCCTTGAAGCGGCGCTCCCAGATCCAGGACCAGTCGCCGATCGAGCAGGTCCGCTTCCAGGACATGCTTTCATCGATCCAGTCGGTAAACTCGATCTCGCCAAAGCGGCTGGTGATATAGCCGGGCGGCATGAAGCGCATATCGGCGACGTTCATTCTAACTTCCTTTCTTCACGGCGCTCTTGCCGCCTGTGTCTGGGGCGGTGGGGGCAGGCCCACCGCCCGGATTGTCAGAAGCGGTAGCCCACTTCCACGCCGTACATACGCGGATCGCCCAATACGCCGCCGGTCAGGCCGCCGAAGGGCAGGCTGTAGAAGGCCTGCGCCGCGGTATAATATGTCTTGTTGGTCAGGTTGGTGCCGAACACCGCCACCCGCAGGTTGGAGCCCCCGATCTTGTCGAAGGTGATGCGGCCGCCCAGCACGCCATAGCCCGGGATGACTTCGCCCGGCAGGGGCGGGCGGTCCTGGCGAATGACGCTGGAGGTGTGGAAGTAATCGGCCTGTGCACTGACCTCGCCGATATTCTCGGGCACCGGCAGGATGACGCGGCCAGAGAGCCGGTAGTTCCACTTGGGCACATAGGCGAAGGGCGGGATGCCCGTCAGCGTGCCGTCGTTGAACTCCTTGTACTTGGCATCGGTATATCCCACGAAGCCGGTCAGTTCGATCGCCCGGATGGGGCTGACGAACAGTTCTGCCTGGGCGCCATTGATATGGGCCTTGGCGGCGTTGAACAGGGTACGGACCGGGGTGGTGCCAATGACGGTGAAGACGTTGCGCTGGATGTCCTCGTAGATGGAGTGGAAGGCGGACATGGAGGTGCGGTAGCGCATGCCGCCCAGGCGACCCTGGCTCTTGAAGCCGATCTCATAGTCGGTGAGGATCTCGGGCCTCAACTCGGTGAAGGTGGCAGGGGTAGTGGCGCCGCCATTGAAGCCGCCACTGCGGTAGCCGCGCCGGTTGGTGACATAGAGGAGGGTGTCGGCGTCGGGCTTGTAGTTGAGGCTCAGCGTCCAGGTCGGCTTCTTGAAGGTGGCCGACTTGCCGGTGTTGAGTGCGACGGCCGTGGGGCTCGACTGGGCATATTGGTAGACGTTGCGATCGTCGATCGTGTAGCGCGCGCCGGCCGTCATGCTGAGCTTCTGGCTCAGATGATAGTCAACCTGGGCGAAGAGCGACTTGCTCTCATTGGTGGCACGGTCGAGTGGGCTGATCAGGAAGGGGCTTGCGAACACACTGTTGAAGGTGGTGCTCGTCGCCTGCTCCCAGAAGAAATAGGCACCAGCGATATAGTCGAGCTTGTCGTCGAGCGCCTTGCCCGAGACCTGGAACTCGTTGGTCACCTGCTCGGCCTTGACCTTGACCCGCTGGATGAGGGTGTTGATCGGCAGCGAGGCATCTGCGGTGTCGTCGCTCCTGATCCGGCGATAGTTGAAGATGTTCTTGAGGGTGACGTCCCCGGCCTCGAGCGTCGAGGTGTTGGTTACGCCATAGTTGGAGGAACGGCTCGGGGAGTCGGTGAACTGGGCGACGCGTCGACGGTCGGCCTGCTGGGCGGCAAGGGCGGCCAGACGCACGGAGAGCGGGTTAACCGGGGAGTTGATGGCGGGGTTGACGGCAATGACGGTGACGCCGCCGTCGTTGCTGTGCCCCTTGAAGCCATCGACGATGGTGACATTGCGAAACTGGTCGGAGGGCTCGAGGAGCAGCGATACACGGAAGGAGTCCGAGTGATCGGTGCGCAGTTCGTTGCCGGTGGTGGCATTGGTGAGCCAGCCGTCGCGGCGGGTCAGGTTGCCCGCCAGGCGCAGGGCGACCTTGTCGCCGAGCGGGACGTTGAGCGCCCCTTGCAACTCGCGGCGGTCATAGTTGCCATAGGTGCCCTGGACATAGCCTTCGACCTTGCCGAGCTTGGGCGCCTCGGGGGCGATCAGGATCGCACCGCCTGTGTGGTTACGGCCGAAGAGGGTGCCCTGTGGCCCCGACACAACCTGGATGGAACTCAGGTCATAGAAAAGCTTGCCGCTGCCCTGAGGGCGGGCCTGCACGGCCTCGGCGAAATAGAGGCCCACCGCCGGGTCCGAGGTGGGAAGGCCCGAGGTCTCGATCTGACCGCGAATGATGAAGCTCACGGTCGACTGACGCCCTTGCACAGGATAGGTGCGCACTTCAGGTGCGACGCGGCCAAGGTCGGCGACCGAGGAGATGTTGGCGCGCTGCAACTGGTCGCCGCTGACCGCGGTCACAGACACAGGAACATCGACGATCGACTCGTCACGCCGCCGGGCGGTCACGACAATATTGTCCGATCCGTCCTCAGAACCTGCTGACGTGCCTGCAGGAACAGAATCCTGACCGTAAACCGGAACTCCACCAAGAAGCGCCAAGGCGATAAGCCCCACGCCATTTTTTTCGTACCTTTTCATTAACACCCCTACCTTGATGCTGGAAAAATGCCCAGGCGCCTTTCTTCTGCTGTTCCCCGTGTGAGGATCCGCTCTGGCGAAGATGCCCAAGCCACGGGAGTACGAAGGAATCTCGCCTCCCACATTTCGCCCGTGGAATTCTGTCAGGCAGCCGTCTGGCCGTTCCTGCGCCAAAGCCGGTCGAAATCCTCTGGCGTCGGATTGTCACGCACGCTCTGGATTGTCGGCATGAAGGCGGCGACCCTCTTCGAAGCCGGTCGCTCGGCAATTTCAGCCGCCCAGCGGATCACGTTGGGATAATTGTCGAGGTCGAAGCCGATTTTACCGGCGGAAATCCGTTCACCGCACCACGGATAGAAGGCCATATCAGCGACACTATAATCATCACCGCCAATGAAGCGGCTTTCGCCCAGCCGCTTGTCAATCATCTTGTAGATGCGATCCACTTCCGTTGTGTAGCGCGCGACCGCATGCTCGCTGCCTTCTTTAGGCCCATGCATCTTGAAATAACCCAGCTGACCCAGCATGGGGCCGACGGTGCCGACCTGCACGAAAATCCACTGGATCACCTGATACTTGGCAGTGGGATCCAAAGGCATGAACTTTCCGGCCTTTTCGGCCAAGTACATGAGAATGGCGCCGGACTCGAATACGGTTATCGGCTTCCCTCCCGGTCCATCATGATCGACAATGACCGGAATCTTTGCGTTAGGATTGAGCTTTAGGAAATCTGGGTCGAAATTATCGCCCTTCCAGACGTCTACGAAAATGTTCTTGTAAGGAAGTTCGCATTCCTCAAGCATCAAGAATATTTTGCGGACATTCGGGCTGGTGAGCGTGTAGAAATCGATCATCTTGGGCACCTTTCAGGGTGGTTATCTGGGGTGGAAATTAGGATTCCAGCGTTCGACTTTTCAATCCCAACCTTTCGAACACAGGCTGGTTGGAGGAAACGAAAATGCGCAGTTTCCCTCCATCGTCCGCTTCCAGTGAGAGGGGGCGGCCGCCGGGTACGGTGAAGACGTCCTTGGCATCGAGGGCATAAGTGGCGTCGCCGACGAGCGCACAACCCGAACCCTCGACAACATGGCACACGCGGTCGAAGACCTCGATATTTGCGGAAGCACGGGTGGCGGGATCAAGTTCTACGAGATGGAAGTCCAGGAACGGGAGGGCCGCCCCACCGGTGAGCGGGTTGGCGTATCGAACCTGGCGGGTACCATCCTCCCGAAGAGGTGCGCGGCCGACCGCCTCTACTGCATCAGCCCATGGGTAACGGAACACGGGCGAGTAGTCGTCCCGCCTGCCACTCACCATGGGAACGATATTTGCTATCCCAAAGGCGCGATCGTCCGTCTTCTCCCGAACATCGCTGATCGGGCCGGGCTGGAACGCCTCAGTTCCAAGGAAGCGATGTAGGGGGAGGTCGAGTACATCCAACCAGATGACAGGATCCGAACCTTGATGGACGTGCGCGTGCCAGCACCAACCTGGCGTAAGCACGAGATCCCCGGTCTCCATAAGAAGGTCCTTGCCGTCGACTACAGTCTTGGCGCCTCCAGTCGCCTCGATGACGAAGCGGACGGCGTTCATCGAGTGGCGATGGGGGCGCGCTGTCTCGCCTGGTTTCAACATCTGGACACATGCGGTGATCGTTCCGATGGCCCCTTCACCATTAGGATAATGCTCGCGAGGATCCATCATCTCGAGAACTCGGCGTTCCACCACCGCTGGTGATGAGATCTCTGCAACCTCCGTCAGGATGTCCTTGAGTTCGGACCATTTCCAAAGCTTGCCATCATCTAGCGCGTTCTCCTGGCTGTGGGAAAAGCGGCTTTCCCACAGGGGGGATAGCGACCCCGAGACCAGCTTGGCGCGCAGTGCTGGGTTAATGGAGTTATCTTCAGACATCAGTTAGCCTCTCGATTTGCGCCATCGTGCAGCGCTTCTTATGCGACCTTCGGCTCCGCAATGGACGACCGGCACCGAATGGTGGATTTAACGGATGACCATCCCTTGAGGTCGACGATGACCTCGTCGCCATCTCGCAAGAATGTTCCGGTCCGCGCGCCAACCCCTGCAGGCGTGCCAGTCGCAATGATGTCGCCCGGTTCAAGCGTCCAATGCTTGCTCGCGTAGGAAAGCAGCTTCCAAAGGTTGAAGATCATGTCCCGCGTGCGGCCATCCTGCTTGACTTCGCCGTTAACGGTGCAGCGAACACCGACGTCGTGAGGATCTGAAATTTGCCAGGACGGCACGATCGGCCCCATCGGACAAAAGCCGTCCAGTCCCTTCGATAGACACCAGTCAAACGCGAAAGGCGGTGCGATGCTCGCCGCCCGCTTGTGGTACCCTCGTGCCGTGATGTCATTAAAAGGCGCGTAGCCAGCGACATACAGCGGAGCTTCCTCTTCGGAAATGTTTGACGCACTCCTGCCGATGATGATCGCCATCTCTGCTTCCCAGTCCACCCTGGCATCCGCACCCGCCGGAATCTCGACGACATCGCCGCTCGCCACCAGCGTCGTGGTCGGAGGAAGGAAGAAGAAGAAGGGCTCGCAGCCCGGAGGAACATCTGGGGCGCCCATCTCGGCGAGATGATCATGATAATTGGCGCCCGCGCAAATAAGCTTTCGTGGAAAGCGGAGCGGGGCGACAGCAATGGCGCCACTTACGACGGGCGCGGCCGTGATGTCGAGCGACTGCAATTGGGGTGCGAGCTCGGTCCATTGCGCTACCGCCTCGATGAGGCCGCGGAACGGCTTGAGAAGTTCTGGTTGACGGATTTCACCAGAGGCCAATTGGATGCCCGCGTGGTCTTGTGTCGTACCAGGCAGCTGAAATGTGGTAAGGCCCCAAACTTGCGTATCGCTCATGCGCGTTTCTCCAAGCTGCGAAATCGCAGCGGAATAGAATCTGTTGTTGTATGATGACTTAGATTACACGTCGGGCGGTCGCTGGTCCTTTGGTCCCTTGCCGGGCGGGATTGGTGGCCCCCAGATTTCGATGGGTGTTGTTTCAATCGGATGGTGGTTAGACGGTTGGTCAGGATCGAACAAATCGCCGTCAGCGAAATGCTCAATCATCCGCCCCCACGGGTCTAGCCAATAATCGAATATCTGGCTTCCGAGCGTATGCCGTCCAATGCCCCATGCATGTTGCCATTCAGCGCGCTTCAGGTGGTAGTGACCAATGCCGACTGCATCGAAGTCCTGTACTTCGAAGGCAGCATGGCCAAATTCGGGCTGTTCGCCTTGGAACAGCGCGAGGGTATGGTGATCCGAAAGGACACCTGGGTATCCGCAGCGGACGAACGCAATCGCCGTATGCGGCCCGGCAAGAACCGCATCGCTAAGGAGCATCCCAAGTGTGCTTGCGTACCAATCGATCGTCCGTTGGATATTGGTCACTGTCAGCCCAACATGGCCCAGTCTTTTCATCTGCGCCGCGCCGATTGCAGGGCGCTGGGTCGCGTTCTCTCGAGCCTTGTCGTAGGCATAATTCAAGACCAAGGGGGCTCTCATGTCGAGTGGGGGCAATTTTTCGATGCCGTGCACGACTTCCACGAGGTAGCCGTCGGGGTCCTCGAGCGTGACTCTCTCGCCGCCACCAGGCTCTTTGATCGATTCGATCGCACTGGCGCCCTCGATGCGGGCGAGCTCTTCCAAGTCCGAGCGGTCCGCTACCTCAAGTGCAAAACCCAGGAACTTTGGGTCACCCTCCTGAAGAATATAAGCGTGGTGATTCTCTCCCGCGCAGCGAAAATAGCGTGTGCCCGGCGTTTCTGCGCTGCGGATGAAGCCGAAGTCTGCGAGGAACTTCTCTCCAAGCTCCAGATCGGGCGCTTGGAATCGGACGTAGACAATATCCCTAACCTTGATCACGGCAACTCTCCTGGTGCGCCATCTGGAGCAAGAGTGCATGCAGTTTGAAATGATGTCAAGGCATGAATGTCTCCGTATGTCCCCAGTGTGACCAGGGTTTCTTCAAAAAATGTCCCGTAATTCGGCCCTTGTTAGGCATGGCTACCCTTGACTGTATGCAGATTTGCGCGCTAATGAAGGAGGAGGTTGAACAGGGCTTCGCCGGACAGCTGCAGATGCAGGAGTGTTCCGGGGGGGCGGCATGACGGAATTGAGCCGTGTCAGTGATACAGCAGCGAGTCGAAGGCTCCAATTCATATGACCTTGAGGTCTTCAGTATGATTGTCGCGGTCGAGCGGGTTCATATCGAAGCCTACATCGGAGTCCACCGACGCGAGCATCTCAGGCGGCAGCCGCTTGTGATTTCGGTTGAGCTGCAGGTGGCTGCCGCTTCGACCGACGAACTCGGTTCAACATTCGATTATTGCAAGGTCGAGTCAATCGCGCGTGAGCTCGCTGAACAGCCTAGAGCCCTTATCGAGACTTTTGCCCAGGAACTTGCTTGGCGTTGCCTTGCGGAAGGGGCCAAGGGCGCGCGCATTGTGGTCGAGAAGCCAGAAGCGCTGGAAAATGGCATGGCGAAGGTGGTCGTAGAAGTCCGACAACCTGATTTGAATTCCTAAGGCGAAGAGCAAGACCTCAACCAGCATCAAAATATACTTCGATATCGAAGTATATGAACATCTATGGAGAGACAGTGTGACCCCAGAGCAAAATGACATCCTGTGCCGGGTGGAAGGCGATGCCCCAATGGGCCGTCTCATGCGCCAGCATTGGTTTCCCGCGTGCATGATCGAGGAAGTGGCAGAGCCCGATTGTACGCCCTTGCGCGTCCGCTTGCTCGGTGAAAACATGGTTGTTTTCCGGGACAGCAGCGGCAGGATCGGCGTACTCGATGAACAGTGCCCGCATCGGCGGGCTTCGCTTGCCTTTGGTCGTAACGAAGAATGCGGCCTGCGCTGCCTCTATCACGGCTGGAAATTCGACGTGGACGGCAATGCCGTCGACATGTCGTCTGAGCCCGTCGACGCGCGGTTGCGCGCGACGATGAAGACGAAGGCTTATCCGTCGGTAGAAGCTGGTGGGTTTGTCTGGGTTTGGATGGGTGATCCCGCGAACGCCACTTCCTTCGATCCGCCAAACTGGTGTGCGGCACCCGACAGCAAGATTGCAATCGTGAAGATGCACGGCGCGTGTAACTGGGCGCAGGTTCTCGAAGGTTCTATCGATTCCGCCCATAGCTCAAGCTTGCACTCGAGCAATATGCCGACGGCCGAAGCCGTGAGTGGGTCGACCGCCACCGACACCGCTTGGCTACGCCCCACGGCTGACAAGGCTCCCCGTCTTGAAGTGCAGCAGACGACATTCGGCTTCCGATATGTTGCGCTGCGTAAGCCCATCGTTGACGCCGATAAGCAGGATTATGCTCGGCAGACCATTTTTGTCGCACCATACACCGTCCATATTCCGCCCAATGACCAGTATAATCTGAGTCAGATGCTAGTTCCGATCGATGACGTGAACACGATGTTCTATTGGGTCGCATGGCATCCCACCAAGGGTATCTCGACCGAAGACTGGAGGCGCTTTTGTGGCGCCGAGATCGGCAAGGATGTCCATCCCGTCACGTTCGAAAAGGTCCGCAACTTGCAGAATAACTACCTTCAGGACCGTGATCTTATGAAATCGGGCGACTTCACCGGCATTTACGGTATCCCCGCGCAAGACATGGCGATGTGGGAATCGATGGGAGCAATCGCGGACCGCAGCGACGACAAACTCGGATCGAGCGACAAGGCCATTTTTACGTTCCGCACCCAAATGTACCGAGCTGCCCAAGCCGTCCAGCGCGGTGAGCCAGCAATCGGGACAGTCGAGCCGCGCGTGCCCCATGCGAAACTCGAGTCGTTCGAGGGCATGATTCCCAAGGGCGTCGATTGGCGGACGATCAACGTTTCCGATGAAGAGGTGGTGATATCGGCTGAGCGCGTTGCTCAGAAGGCCGACGGCGCCGAAGGAGCAGCCGATTGATGGAAAAGTCGATAGCAGGTATGTCGCCGTCTGAGGCTGCCCTCTTCATAGAACTTGTGCTCAAGGAGGATATTGGTGACAGCGGCGATGTCACGAGCGTGGCGACGGTTTCAGCCGGGGCTACCCTCGCTGGCGTTATTGCGGCCCGTCAGGAATTGACCCTCGCTGGGGTCGAATTGGCAGAGTTGTTCTTCCTCCGGCTCGATCCGAGCGCCGAATTGGAGAGGTTGGCGGAAGACGGGATGACATTGTCGCCTGGGCAGGTGATATTGAAGGTGGCTGGTTCTGCTCAAGCGCTTCTGGCGGCGGAGCGTTCGGCCCTGAACACGTTGGCTCATCTAAGCGGTATTGCCACGTCTGCGTCGATCTATTCGAGGGCGATCGACGGAACCGGCTGCATCCTTCTAGATACACGTAAGACCGTACCGGGATTGAGAACCCTGGGCAAATACGCGGCCAGGGTTGGTGGGGCACGGAACCACAGGATGCGGCTGGATGACGGCGTCTTGATTAAGGACAATCACATTGCCGTTGCTGGGAGCGTGCATGCCGCAGTTTCTGCCGCAAAGTCCGCGCGATTGCAGATGCCAATCCAGGTCGAGGTCGATCGTGTCGATCAAATCGAAGAAGCGCTTGCGGCAGGCGCGGATGCCATTCTCTGCGATAACATGGAGGTTGGAGAACTCCGCCGCGCGGTGGCCCTCATAAGCGGAAGGGTACCGATCGAGGCCTCTGGAGGTGTGCTGCTCGAAAGCATTAGGGAGATTGCTCTAACTGGCGTGACCTATGTCTCGGTTGGCAGGATCACGCAAAGCGCACCGTCCGTGGATGTCGGTCTCGACTATCTCCCAGCCTCCACTTGATCCAGTTCAAGGAGGGAATCGGCTTGCCTGTACGCCTGGACAGTGCGAATCCCTCCACCATGGATGAGGATGAAGTAATCGGTAAAATCGCGAGGATGCCGGAGAAAAGCTTCGGATATCTTGTGCGTCGATGCCATCGCCGGTTCGACCGGCTACTTAATGCGCGCCTTGCTACCCACGATATCAAGACCGGCTTCTGGTACTATCTTCGTGTTCTGTGGATTCGTGACCAGGTCACGCAGAAGTATCTTAGTGACATGACTAACGTCGCAGAAAACACGACGGTCACCATGATTGAGGGAATGGTCAATTCAGGTCTGGTTCAGCGGGAGGTTGACGCGACTGATAAGCGGAAGCGCTTGGTGGGGCTGACGCCGTATGGGCGCAGTCTGGAAAACAAGCTGATGGGTCATGCTGTTGAAATCAATCGCATCGCTACGCGCGGGATCAAGGAAGAAGATCTCGAGGTCAGCCGCAGAGTGCTGGCTCGCATGTCTGAAAATCTCCAGCAGGAACTTCGCCGTGAAGGTGTTGGTTAAAGTTTAGGTCAAAAGCCTGAGGCATTAACGGAAAAGTGATCGGTCGCGGCTTTCTTCGATTGCAGAGCCCGAGTTCAATCTTCACATCGGCGATGCGAAGGCGTGTGGAGCATATGGGAAAATCTCGGGAAAATCTTCTTTGCTTTTATTGAGCGCGAGGTCGGGCGTGTTTTGTGAGCGGATACGGTCTATTATCGATTTGAACTAGATCCCTGTCTTCAAAGCCATTTCGTCATCCACTGGAGGCGTATGGAGAAGTGGCAAGTCTAGTTGGGACATAGGGCTTTGCCTCAACTGCGTTTCCAGTCCTATATAGACATTGGTAGCGCCTCTCGCACCTCGAATGTACGAGCGCCTGCGAGAACGACTGGATCTTCCATAAACCAGGACGCAACCTCTTGGGAGGATTCTCCCCGGCAAATGATCGTGCCCTGGATCGCGCCGCGTTCATAATGGGGGAATTTCCAGCCTGTCTCAATACGTCCTTGTTCGCGCAGCCGCTGTAGAAAGGCGATATGTTCGGGCCGTTTCATATTGCTAAGCTCGATATCCAGCATCGTATATATCACGCCGAACAGCTTCATTGTGCCATCTCCAGCCAAGGTCCTTGATCAACCCCAACAGCCTCGAGTGCTCGGCAGACTTCACGCCACCGAGCCGCACATTCCCGGGCGGCATCTGCCAATTCGGCTGGAAAATGATTGTAGGGTGAGCGCGTTGGGCCGCAATGCGAATAGCCGGCTGCGTTGATTCGCGTCTTCTCCATCTGGATGTTGTAGCTTGCGAACAATTCGCTGTTGGCCACAAGCGGTTCGATCGGGGCGTTAGCCCAGGCAATCGCGGCGCTCAGGCTTTTTTGCGCATCAGTGTCGCCATTCGCGAGCGCTTTTACCAGAGCAATGGATGGGGCGGGATTCATGCCGGCGGCAGTGGCCCAAGCAGCGGTCGTCGTTTCCGGTGAAAGTGCATGAAACTTGGCGATCACCATGTCGCTCGGCATGAAATGGATGCGGCCTTGCGATGCCTCGATCTGTTCCAGGAGTCCGTTGGCTCGCGATACCTTTGCGGAGGTGACCGTCGGTGCGGCCTTTGCCAACGCCGCCCAGAACTCGACCGGAAAGGCGAAGCGGAAGGCGCGTGCATTGGCATAGGCCATGATAGACAGCTTCGGAAAAAGCTCTGACACCTGTGCGAAATAATCGATCGCCATGTCGGTCGTCAAAGGTTGCCACATTGGCAAACCTAGAAGGGACCCGTCGGCGCCGAGGTCGGACACATGCCGCAAGCGTCTGGCGGTTTCATGACCGCCAAGGGCGGTAGTGCCGACAAAGGTCGGTACGCGTCTCTGCACGCTGTCGATCACGCAAGCGGTAAAGCTGCGGAAATCTGTGTCGGACAGGGTGGCGCATTCGCCTGTCGTGCCTAGCACAATTAAGCCGGAACAGCCGTCCCTGATCAGCCTGTTGATAACCTTTTCGGTTTCGTCCAGATCCACCGTGTCAACGGCGCCCATACGATCGCTGCCGGCTTTTGCCGGCGTGGCTATGATGGCGTACAGACCCTCAAAATCTTGTGCTTGCATCATCTCGTGTCTCCTCAAACCTGAAAATGTGAACAGTGAACGGGAATCACGACCAAAGTTTCAGATTGACGTTCTTCGTGTAAGTGAATTCCAGCATTTCGGAGAAACACTCTTCGCGGCCGATGCCCGAATGTTTCACGCCTCCAAAAGGCGCTCCAAGGAAATGCTGCGATGAATTGTTGATCCACACAAATCCGGTGTGTATCTTCTTGGCTGCGCGATGAGCTGTGTTCACGTCTTCGGTCCAGATCGAACCGGTGAGTCCAAAGTCGACGCCGTTCACGATTTTGAACAGTTCATCTTCGTTTGTCCACCGAAATACTGAGAGAATGGGTCCAAACACTTCTTCGCGTGCCAGGCGCATATTCGGCGTGACGTCTGCGAATATGGTCGGTTCGAAGAAAAAACCGTCTTTGAGCGCTGGATCGTCTGGTCGCTTACCGCCGTGGATCAGTCGCGCGCCTTGTTCATGCGCGCTTGCGACAAACCCTTCCACCTTTTCAAGCTGGGCGCGACTGACGAGTGATCCCATGGTTGTTGTAGGATCAGTCGGTATTCCGGGCTTGTGGCGGCGCGGCAGTTCCTCGGCAATCCGGCGCAATACCTCGTCGTGCAGGCTTTCATGCAGGAAGACTCTGCTTGTCGAGCCACAGCTTTGACCGGACCAATTGAAGTTCATGCCGCGGATGATGCCGTCGATCAAGTTATCACAATTGGCGTCGGGATAGGCAATCAGCGCGTTCTTGCCGCCTAGTTCGAGTAAAATCGGCTTCAAGTCCTCCGCGGCCGCGCGCATCACGGCCTTCCCGGTCGGTACACCACCGATGAGCGTGACCTTGCGCACCAGAGGGTGCCGGCATAGCGCTTGACCGCATTCGGCGGAGCCGGTTAGGAAGTTCACCACGCCCGCCGGAAAGATGTCGCCTATAATCTCGGCTAGGCGCAGTAGGGACAGTGGGGCTTGATCCGGCGCCTTGATAATCACGGTATTGCCCACAGCGAGTGGAGCGGCAAGTCTGGATGCGGCGAACATGAACGGATGGTTGTAGGCTACGATTCGTGCGATGACGCCGAGCGGTTCCTGGATGGTATAGTTCAGATTGTCATCGCCCATAGGGATCGTGTCGCCTTTGACCTCTGACGCAAGGGTGGCGAAGTAATGGAGGCTTTCGATCGCGAAGTCGACGTCATGCGACAAGGCTGAGACTGAATTTCCGTTGTTGATCGAGTCAAGCTGGACCAGTTCCTTTGCATGGCGCCGAAGTGCTTCGGCTGCCTTGCGCAAATATTCGCCACGGGTTCGTGGCGGGGTGGACGCCCAGGCCGGAAATGCTGCCTGCGCTGCCTGGACTGCCGCGTCAACATCCTCTGCGCCAGCTAGCGAGACTTGCATAATGGTTTCATCATAGGCCGGATTGATCGTAGGCGAATATTTGCCGGACTTTGGCGCATGCCATTTCCCGCCATAAAAGACGTCCGAATGCTCGGGAAGTATGCCGACAGGGATCGCTGTGGTGCGCATAATGGGGCTCCTCATGCCTATTGCTTGTTGCCGACCTAGCGTGGACCGTGGCATCAGCCAATCAGATGGCACTTATCGTCTGGATAAATAATTCTTATACAGCTACTGTCCTCATGGCGAAAGGTGGCGGTATGTTGCAGAATGTCGATCTTCAGACCCTCCGCGTGCTCCAGGAGATCTTTAAGACCGGGAGCCTGTCGCGAACGGCTGACAGGTTCGGCCTAACCCAGCCGGCCGTCAGCATGATACTGGGCAAGTTGCGTGGTCATTTCGATGACAAGCTTTTCGTCCGCGTTGGAAATGAGATGAGGCCTACTGCTCAGGCGGAAGGCTTGCGCGACGCGGTGTCCGCGGCGATCTCTGCGATCGAATCTACCTTGAACTATCGCAGCATATTCAGTCCTGAAAAGTCGGAACGTCTGTTCCATGTTGCCGTGACTGATATTGGCCAGATCGTAATGGTCCCAAGGTTCCTCAAAGAATTCCGAGCGCAGGCGCCACTCGCCGGGATCGAGTTTTCAAACATCACCGATCGTACATTCCAACTCCTGCAAACGGGCGGCCTTGATCTGATGGTGGGCATGGCGCCTGGCATTCCTGAAGGTCTCATCCAGCGTGCCCTGTTCAACGAAAGTTTTGTAGTCCTAGCGCGCCGAGGTCATCCGCGCATCGATGACTGTATCAGCCTTGAACAATTCCAAGAGGAAGGCCAAGTCCGAGTGATTTCCTCGAGCTCCACGCATCTGATCATTGACAGGGCATTTGAGAAACAAGGGGTCGTTCGTAACATCCAGGTCAGCGTGCCTAACTTCATGATTGTGGCAAAGCTCGTTGCGGAAACCGACTATATTAGCGTCCTGCCTGAGCGGGCGGGTGTCATCCTCGCAAAAGACGCTGGACTGCAGATCATGCGACCGCCGTTCAAGATCGATGATTACCAGGTCAGGCAATATTGGCACGAGCGCCAGAGTGGCGACAGTGGTAATCGATGGTTGCGTGATCTATTCCAAGGCCTATTCAAAGCTGCATAATCAAAATTCCTTATCCTCTACATAAGCCTCATTTGATTGGCTTATGCTGGCGGAGGTCGTAAAACTTTAGCTGTCCGGGCTATCCGGCCTTTTCGGCGACCAACGCAGTCGCTGTAGTATGCCGGCGTTAAATGGCCCTCAGGAGAGAATAAGATGTTTTTGAAGGACTGTTGGTATGTAGCGGCCTGGTCGAAGGATGTATCCGACGGCTTGCTTCCCGTAAAGATCATTGGGCAGCCGGTAGTCCTGTATCGCCTAGCGAGCGGCGAGGCGATTGCGTTGGAAGATCGCTGCGTGCACCGCCTTGCGCCGCTTTCATGCGGCAAGCGCGAAGGTGATGATTTGCGGTGCATGTATCATGGTTTGCGCTTCGCACCTGATGGCCGCTGCGTTGAGATCCCCGGCCAAGATATCATTCCGCCAATTGCCAGAGTGTACCGATACCCGGTGACGGAAAAGGGCGGGTGGGTTTGGATCTGGCCCGGTGATCCGCAGCTTGCAGACGCCGGCTTAGTCCCGGACGTGATCGGGCCGGGTAATCCTGACTGGAAAATCATCACGTCTCAAATTGACTATGATGCGCATGCGGATTTAGTGATCGATAACCTGCTTGATTTCTCTCATCTTACCTATGTGCATGCAAATTCGTTCGCCGCAGACAAGCAGTGGGCAGAAAAGCGGCCTAAGGTAGAAAGGATCGAGAGGGGCCTGCGCGTTTCACGATGGCTGTCGACCGCGCCAGCCATGCGGCCCGCACTTACACTATACGGCCAGCCGGTCGACACATACCAGACCTACGATTTCATTGCGCCAGGAATACTGACGATGCAGATCGCCTTTTGCGAGCCTGGCAGCCAGAAGCGGTCCGACGACGGTCCGCCCGTGGACGGTATATTGCGGGTGAATGGTAATTCGCAGGCAGTGACGCCGATCGACGATCATAAAACGCGCTACTTCTTCGGTCTTGGTAGCCGGTCAGCCGACACAAGTGACGAACAGGTCAATATGATCGGCAAGGTTGGCCTCGCCGCGTTCACCGAAGACCGGCAGATGATCGAAGGTCAGCAGCAAATCATGAACATTTCTCCGGGCGTGCGACCGATGCCGACAAATGCTGATATTGCGATAACGCATTTCCATTCGATCATCCGTGAACTGGCGAAGCAGGAAGCTGCTCGGATGGACGGTAGCGGCACGACGGCATGAACTCGCGTGGCACCGGGCCACATCGTTGCCCGGTGAGCCTACAATGGATTGGAGAGCATGATGAGCCTGACGAAGGACGTACAAGTCGATTGCCTGCCGCCAGAGCTGCGCAAGCGGGTCGACGAATTATCCCTACTTCCCCTTTGGGAAAGTAAGCTTTCTCATGCAAGCGATAGTGGGCCGCCTGATGACGGCAATTTATGGCGCTGGGAAGACCTCAATCAGGTCCTTGGCGCTGTGGCCGAACTATATTCGCCAGCGGTCGTGGAACGGCGCGTACTCGAATTAATGGACCCGCGTGCGCGTTACGCGCGTGGTGAAGCCGCGATCGGTACCATTACGGCGACGGTACAGATGCTTAAACCGGGCGAGCGTGCACGCCCGCACCGTCATTCGATGAACGCGGTCCGGTTCGTGCTCCAATCGACCGGCGGAGCTAAGACGATCGTCGACGGCAAGGACCTGCCCATGGAGACAGGCGATCTGGTGTTGACGCCCGCCTGGTGTTGGCACGCCCACGAGCACGAAGGGAAGGAGCCAATAACCTGGATTGACGTGCTTGACCTTCCGCTCCATCGTTTCCTGGGAACAGAAGCGTTCCAGCCCGGTCCGGTCGTAGATGCCTATCACCAAATTCCCGATTTGGCCTTCGCTACCCCTAATTTGCTTCCGTGTCTGGAGGACGAGGCGCGCGATTATTCGCCCGTGTTCCGCTATCCATGGCAAGACGCGGTGCGTGCGCTTGAGGCGACGCCGGCGGGCGTGGACGGCGCTCGGCGCGTTCGCTACGTTAATCCCATGACCGGGGGGGCGGGGCTTGCCTTTCTCGATCTCGGGGTGGTGCAGGTAGACGCAGCCCTTTCGACGCAAGCGGCGGCTTCCGTCGCCGACATGGTGCTCCACGTTGTCGAAGGTTGCGGCATTGCCTATGTCGGCGAGACAGAATATCCATTGACCACCAAGGATATTTTAACTGTCCCGGGTGGTCGTCCGCTGCGTTTGCATGCGGCTGGGGACGGACCGCTCCGGATATTCACCGCGAGCAATGCACCAGTCTTCGCGAAGCTTGGCCTGGTGAGCCGCGACGCCGCGCAATGAACGGCGGTCAATGTGCTTCCGTGCCGAACGAAGACAGGACTTTTTACTTGATATCACATTTCCTGAGCCAACGATGACCAGCCGCTGACAGGGCATGCCCTGCAATTCCAGGAGTTTTCATGAATTATTCGTCCGAAGAAATTATCGAGGACTTGGTCCACGCCAATCAAATCCTCGCAGCTAAGGGTATTTTCGACTCCTTTGGCCATGTGAGCGCGAGGATCGGTCCGGATCGCTTCCTGCTGTCGCGCAATCTGGCTCCGGGCCAAGTCACGCGAGACGACCTTGTCGAATATGACCTCGATTCCGAGGCGGTCGCGGGCGAGGCGCCGCGTCCCTATCTCGAACGGTTCATCCACGGCGAAATATATCGCAGCCGTCCGGATGTCTGGGCCATAGTTCATCATCATGCTCCCGCGATGATCCCCTTTGGCGCGGTCAAGACCGCGCCGCTCAAACCGGTTTGCCATATGTCGGGCTTCATCGGCGAATGCGCGCCGGTATTTGAGATTCGTAATGCCGGCGGCGACGACACGGACTTGTTAATCACCAGCAGGGATCTCGGGCAGGCGCTTGCAAAAGATCTGGGTGAAGCAAATCTGGTGTTGATGCGCGGCCATGGAACGACGGTTGTTGGTCCAGACGTGCGGACGGTCGTTTATCGAGCCATCTACGGCGAGGTGAACGCCAGACTCCAGCTGGCCTGCTCGACGTTGGGTGAACCAACCTATCTGACGGCCGCCGAGGCAAGGGCCGCGCAAGTGTCATGCGAAGGGCAGGTGCACCGGCCTTGGCAGAATTGGTGCGCGGAAACATGAGATCGTTCACCTTGTGCTTTGCCGGGGCACTTGGTGCTCCGTGCCGTCCGATGTGCCGGCAACATTCCCTGCCAGAATAAGTGCGAGACATCCGGACAGCGTCTGAGTTACCGAGGCCACGCGAGGGCCTTGTGGTGATCTGCCCCCCGCTGAGTGGCCCAGAGACTATGCTAGTCTGGACCACGAAAGGGACATTGAATGCCGAGCAAGAAGCACAAGCCGGAAGAGATTATCGGCAAGCTGCGTGAAGTTGAGATTGTGCTGGCGCAGGGGGTCTCGACTGCCGAGGCGTGCCGCCGGATCGGGGTCAGCGAACAAACCTATTACCTCTATGGACGGCTCTCCCTTTGCAAGCGGCATTGAAACGTTCTGCGTGGATCAGTTGCAAACATCTATCCGGCGTCAGCTGGTTGGCCAGAGCGCCCAAATGGGAAATCCGCACACGCGCACCTCTACAGCTGGTAGGCCTCAAGAGCCTCGATAATAGTCAGGTTCGTCGCGCGTCGGCTCGATCAGTGCAGTCCATTTCTCCGTCTACTCGCAAACTGGTTGGTGTCTTCAGGCGGCGGCGCGGTAGTGATCGCCCGTTCGAAGCACGGCCCAGATTATCCGTGCGTTCTTGTTGGCGATGGCAACCGTTGCGCGGTTGAAGCCGCGCCGTTCCCGAAGCTGGTTGGCCCATTGACTCATAGGATCATTTTTGTTGGGTGCCGTTCTCACGACGGCACGTGCGCCGTGAACCAATAGGCTGCGCAGATGCTGGCTTCCTCGTTTGGAGATGCCCATAAGCACGGCCTTGTCACCGCTCGAAAACTGGCGCGGTACCAATCCAAGCCAGGCCGCCATGTGGCGCCCATTCCTGAAGTCCGAACCATCGCCGACCGCTGCAACAATGGCTGTCGCTGTTTTGGGCCCAACGCCTTTGATCCTGGCGACGCGCTGACAGGGCTCGCTCGCTTTGAAGACGGCTTCGATTTTCTTGTCGAAATGCGCGATGCGACAATCGAGATCACAGAAAAATCCCAGAGTTCGGCAATGGTTTCGTGAGCCATAGCCGACAGACCAGATTCGGCACGCGCGAGAATTTCCGGGATCATGCGTCTCGCTCTGGTGATCGATTTGGCAAAGGCGATACCGCGATCAGGCAATAGTCCGCGCATCTGACTGACCAGGGCGGTTCGATGATTGACAAGCCGCTGGCGGGCGCGGTGCAACGCCTGCACATCCTGCTGCTCTACGCTCTTCTTGGGCACCAGCGGAATGTGGGGTTGGCGCACGGCCGTGCAGATCGCCTCGGCATCGTTGCCGTCGTTCTTCTGCCTGCGCACGAACGGTTTCACATATTGCGGGCTGACGATCTTCACCTTGTGGCCAAGGGCTTCAAACTGGCGCGCCCAGCAGAAGGCGCCCGTGCAGGCCTCGATCGCGATCGTACACGGTTCGATGCCGGCAAGCACAGCCAGCAACTGATCGCGCATGACCCTGCGTTTGAAAATCGCATTGCCTTTGCGATCCGCGCCATGGAGTTGAAATACGTTCTTCGCCAGGTCGATACCGAGGACATCTATGGTCATCGCTTCTCTCCTTCCAAGTTCG
>NZ_QJQX01000049.1 GCF_013393185.1 Sphingobium lactosutens
GGACAATATTGTCGTGACCGCCCGGCGGCGTGACGAGTCGATCGTCGATGTTCCTGTGTCTGTGACCGCGGTCAGCGGCGACCAGTTGCAGCGCGCCAACATCTCCTCGGTCGCCGACCTTGGCCGCGTCGCACCTGAAGTGCGCACCTATCCTGTGCAAGGGCGTCAGTCGACCGTGAGCTTCATCATTCGCGGTCAGATCGAGACCTCGGGCCTTCCCACCTCGGACCCGGCGGTGGGCCTCTATTTCGCCGAGGCCGTGCAGGCCCGCCCTCAGGGCAGCGGCAAGCTTTTCTATGACCTGAGTTCCATCCAGGTTGTGTCGGGGCCACAGGGCACCCTCTTCGGCCGTAACCACACAGGCGGTGCGATCCTGATCGCCCCCGAGGCGCCCAAGCTCGGCAAGGTCGAAGGCTATGTCCAGGGCACCTATGGCAACTATGACCGCCGCGAGTTGCAAGGGGCGCTCAACGTCCCGCTCGGCGACAAGGTCGCCCTGCGCCTGGCGGGCAACCTGACCCGCCGCGACGGCTGGCTCACCAATGCCACCACCGGCAACGAACTGCGCACCGATCACTCGGACTCCTTCCGTGTATCGCTGCTCCTCGAGCCCTCCGACCAGTTTCGCAATGTCACCATCGTCGATGGCTTCAAGGGGCACAGCAACGACGGCGGCGTCACCGTCATTGCCGTCAACCCCGCCATCAACTCCCCGGTTAACCCGCTCTCCGTGCGTCTGGCCGCCCTTGCCGCCCAGCAGGCCGACCGTCGACGCGTCGCCCAGTTCACCGACTCCCCGAGCCGTTCCTCCAACTATGGCGTAACCAACACCTCGACGCTCGAGGCCGGGGACGTCACCCTCAAGAACATCTTCAACTATCGCCGGATCAGGAGCGACGACACCGCAGATGCCTCGCTGCCGATCAACACCCTCATCCAGCGGGTCAAGGTCAAGGCCGAGCAGGTGACCAACGAGTTCCAGGTCTCGGGCAAGGCGCTCGACGACAAGCTCGACTATATCGCTGGTGCCTATTTCTTCTGGGAGCAGGCGACGAGCACCACCTTCAACAGTGTGTTCGCAAGCCCCTTCCTGATCAGCCCACTCGACCGTGCCACCAATGAGAGCAAGTCGCTCTTCGCCCAGGTTGACTATCATCTGAGCCAGAAGCTCAGCATGACGGCCGGCGCGCGCTACACGATCGACGATCGCAACGTCTACCAATATGCCCAGTCGAGCCCCACGGCCGTCGCACTCAACACCGGCAAGTCGGCCACCTTCAAGAAGCCGACCTGGACGCTGAGCCTCAACTACAAGCCCGACGCCGACACCCTCCTCTATGTCACCAACCGGCGCGGCTACCGCAGTGGCGGCTTCAATGGCGGCGCCACTACCCCTGCCACCTTCACCGAGTTGAGGCCCGAGATCCTCACCGACTATGAGATCGGCTTCAAGAGCCAGGGTCGCCTGGGCGGCATGCGCTACCGCACCTCCATGTCCGCCTTCCACTCCATCTACGAGGACATCCAGCGCAACGTCTTCACCGTCATTGGCACCACCCCGGTCCGTACCCTGTTCAACGCCGCCAAGGCCCATATCAATGGCGCCCAGGCAGAACTGTTCGTCAGCCCCATCCGGGCGATCGAACTGACCGGCTTCGTGGGATATACCGATGCCAAGTACAAGGAGTTCAACGACGGCACGCTGACGGGCATCCCGCCCTTCGCCTATGTGCCCAAGTGGAACTACCGGCTCTCTGGCCGCGTCATCCTGCCGGTGCCCGAGAATATCGGCGAGGTCAGTGCACAGGCCGATTACTTCCACACCTCCAGCGTCATTCGCCAGGACCGCCCGCCCCTGCCGGGCGAAGTCATCCCGGGCTATGGCGTGCTGGGCGGCCGCATCACCTTCGACAAGATCGGGGGCTCCAACCTGCGGGTGGCGGTGTTCGGCACCAACCTGACCAACAAGACATATTATACCGCGGCGCAGGCCTTCTACAGCCTGCCCTTCGGCGGCCTGACCGGCGGCGTATTGGGCGATCCGCGTATGTACGGCGTGGAAGTGGGCTACCGCTTCTGACAATCCGGGCGGTGGGCCTGCCCCCACCGCCCCAGACACAGGCGGCAAGAGCGCCGTGAAGAAAGGAAGTTAGAATGAACGTCGCCGATATGCGCTTCATGCCGCCCGGCTATATCACCAGCCGCTTTGGCGAGATCGAGTTTACCGACTGGATCGATGAAAGCATGTCCTGGAAGCGGACCTGCTCGATCGGCGACTGGTCCTGGATCTGGGAGCGCCGCTTCAAGGGCCCCGACGCCATGCGCCTGCTGCGCGATACCGTCATCAACGGGTTCAAGAAGTTCGACATCCTCCAGTCCAAGCATGCCACCCACTGCAATGCCGACGGCAAGGTCATCGCCGAGGGCATCCTCACCCGCGTAGGCGAGGATGAGTTCGTGCTCATGGGCCGCGGCAGCTTCTGGGTCGACTATGTCCGTCGCCAGGGCAACTATGACGTCGTCTCCGAACATGAGGACTGGTATAACTTCCAGGTAGCCGGGCCCAACACCCTGGCCCTCCTCGAGGAGGTATCGGGCACCAGCCTGCGCGACATCAAGTTCATGCATTCGGGCGAAATCGAGATCGCCGGCCACAAGCTGCTCGCGCTGCGGCAGGGCATGTCCTTTGGCCCCGGCTTCGAGCTGCAGGGTCCTCGCGCCCATGCCGAGGAAGTCTATGCCACCCTGCTCAAGGCCGGCGAAAAGCACGGCCTGCGGCGCCTGGGCGGTCGCGCCAGCAATGTCGGCCATCTTGAAGCCTGCTTCCCTACCGCCGTCCTCGATTATCTCCCTGCCGTCTTCGGCAAGGACATGGACAGCTATCGCGAGGAGTTCTTCCGGTCGCTCGGCGGCGGCTTCGCCACCTTCAGCGTCAACGGCAGCTACGAGGCCAGCGACGTCAGCGAATATTATCGCAGCCCCATCGAGCTGGGTTGGGGCAAGAACATCCGCTTCGATCATGACTTCATCGGGCGCGCTGCCCTCGAGAAGGAAGCCGAAACACCCGGGCGGGTGATGCGGACCCTGGTGTGGAATGCGCAGGATGTCGCCGATGTCTATGCCTCGCTCTTCCGCAAGGAAGCCACGCCCTACCAGTTCATGGAAATGCCCCGCGAGCAGCGCGCCACCATGACCGTTGACAAGGTGCTGCGCGGCGACCGGGTCGTTGGCGCCGCCACCTCACGCGGCTATAGCTACTACTTCCGCGAGATGCTCTCGCTCGTCTGCATCGAGCCGGAATCAGCAGAGCCAGGCACCGAGGTCGTGGTCACCTGGGGCAACCCCGGGCAGCCACAAAAGGAAATCCGGGCGACCGTCGCCCCTGCCCCCTACCAGGACAACAGGCGCGACGATCTCCACAAATACTGAGCCGAGCCCTTCCAAGCTGACAAACATGCTCCCGGCGCCCGTGGCGCCGGCAGCCTCATTGCGGACCCATGACATGGCTGACCTGCCCTATATCCTCACCCTCTCCTGCGCCAACCGACCTGGCATCGTCGCCCGGGTGAGCGGCCACCTCTTCAAGTTCAACGGCAACATCGTCGAGGCCAACCAGTTCGATGACGCCGACACCGGCCGCTTCTTCATGCGCGTCGTGTTCGGCATGCCCGAGGAACAGGACAGCCAAGCCCTCGCCAGCGAGTTCGCCGCCATCGCCGAGGCCTTCGGCATGGAATGGAAGATCCGGCCCCGCGAACAGCGCACCAAGGTCCTCCTGCTCGCCTCCAAGTTCGACCATTGCCTCGTCGACCTCCTCTACCGCAAGCGCATCGGCGAACTCGACATGGACGTGGTCGGCATCATCTCCAACCACCCGCGCGAAACCTATTGCGCCATGGACCTGGGCGACACCCCCTTCCACCACCTCCCCATCACCAAGGACACCAAGTCCCAGCAGGAAGCGCAGATCAAGGCGATCGTCGAGCAGAGCGGCGCCGAACTCATCGTCCTGGCCCGCTACATGCAGATCCTCTCCGACGACCTTGCCACCTTCCTCTCGGGCCGCTGCATCAACATCCACCACAGCTTCCTGCCCGGGTTCAAGGGCGCAAAGCCCTACCACCAGGCGTTCGGCCGCGGGGTCAAGCTCATCGGCGCAACCGCCCACTTCGTCACCTCCGACCTCGACGAAGGCCCCATCATCGAGCAGGATGTCGAACGCATCGGCCACGAGCATAGCGCCGATGCCCTCGTCCAGAAAGGACGCGACATCGAGCGCCGCGTCCTCGCCCGCGCGGTCGCTTGGTTCCTCGAGGGACGACTGTTCCTCAACAATAACAAAACCGTGGTCTTCCACTCATGAGCGAGACGGCGACATCGTCAGAATAAAGCATTAGGGCCAGTACGTCCGCTGCAAAAGTCGCAGCGCTGCGTCGGCGGATGGCATCACGATCTAGGGTTTCTGTGGCAAGGAGGCATTTCATGGTTGAGCCCGTCAAGTTAGGCATAGTCGGTCTCGGACGAGGGCTTATGCTGACACTGCCCGCACTTGTAGACAATCCATGGGTGACAATCTCGGGTGCGTATGACCTGCAAGTCGATGTCGCCAAACTGTTTGCCTTCGAGCACTCCGCGAGGGCATTTGAGACCTATGAGGACCTGCTAGCGGACCCTGGAATCGAAGCGGTATATCTTGCCACCCCTCATCAACTTCACGCCGAACAAACGATTGCGGCTGCCCGAGCGGGGAAACATGTCCTCGTGGAAAAGCCCATGGCGATCAGCGTCGAAGAATGCGTCGCAATGGTCGAGGCATGTGCGGCAGCTAACGTAACCTTGGTGGTCGGACCGAGCCACGGCTTCGACGCCCCGGTCCAACTTGCTGCCGACATCGTCGCGTCGGGCCGCTTTGGCAGCGTGCGGATGGTCACGGCGCTGAATTTCACGGACTTCATGTACCGGCCCCGCCGCCCTGAAGAGCTAGATGTCTCTAAGGGCGGCGGAGTTGTCTACAGCCAAGCGGCTCACCAGATCGACGTAGTCCGTCGCATTATTGGCAAGCCCGTCGTCTCCGTACATGGCATTACAGGTAATTGGGACGCTAGCCGCAGGAGCGACGGCGCATATACGGCCCTTTTGACATTTTCAGACGGAGTTGCCGCCTCTCTTACCTACAGCGGTTATGCACATTATGACAGCGACGAACTCGTTGGCTGGATTTCCGAATTGGGGCATAAGAAAGATCCAGCCCGCTATGGCGACACCCGCAGCAAACTCGCGGCCCAGGCGCAAGACGAAGCCAGCGCCAAGCAACAGCGGGGCTATGCGTCGAGAAACCATGATATCGGCGAGATGCCCTCCCATCATGAGCATTTCGGCTTCATTCTGGTCAGTTGCGACAAAGCCGACCTGAAGGTGCTGCCGGGAGGCGTCCATATCTACGGCGATAAAGCCAACTTCTTCGCTCCCCTGATACCTCCCGTGCGCCCGCGGGTAGAGGTCATCGACGAATTCGTATCCGCCGCGCGGGGACATCGGCCGCCCCACCATGATGGCGAGTGGGGCCTCGAAACTCTGGCATGCTGTAGCGCGATTCTCCTTTCAAACCAGCGCGGCGCGCCGGTCAACCCCAGAACTCTCATTGACCAGATCAAAGGATAACTGATCCCATGACAAAGCTAAATCTGTCGCTTGCCTGCTGGAACTATGACCGGACCGAGCCACTGATGAGCGGGGCCGTATCCCCCGATGGCATCGACCTCAATTTGCAGGTCCTCGACGTGGAGGAGACCTTCTTCCGCATGTTGCGCTACAAAGAGTTCGATGCCGCCGAGATGTCAATGTCGTCCTATTGCGTGACGCTCGGAAGGGACAGCAAGGATTTCATTGCCATTCCGGTCTTTCCCTCGCGCTTCTTTCGCCATTCGTGCATCTTCGTTTCCACGAAGAGCGGCATCACCTCTCCCGAGCAACTCGTCGGCAAGAGGATTGGCGTGCCGGAGTATCAGATGACTGCGCCGGTTTGGATCAGAGGAATTCTCCAAGACGAATATGGCGTGGACCCTTCGTCCGTCACCTACTTCACCGGCGGGGAAGAGGAACCTGGCCGTGAGGAGAAGCTGAAGCTCAACCTGCCCGAACGCTTCAAGCTAGAAGCGATCGGGCCGGACCAGACCCTGACGAAGATGTTGGCCGAGGGCGAAATCGACGCGCTGTACACCGCGCGCGCTCCGTCCACCTTCTACACCATGCCCGACAAGGTGCAGCGCCTCTTCCCGAATTTCGTCGACGTTGAGAAAAACTATTTCAGCAAGACCGGCATCTTCCCGATCATGCATGTCGTGGCCATCCGCCGCGATGTCTACGAAGCAAATAGATGGATTGCCCGTTCGCTGTACAAGGCGTTCGAGGAGGCCCAGCAGAAGACATATGCTGATCTTCTTGTCTCCGCCTCGCTCAAGACGATGCTGCCGTGGCAAATCCACGCGGTGGAAGACACAATCGCGACGCTCGGCAAGGCATGGTGGCCTTACGGCGTCGAAGTAAATCGCACCGTTATTGAAACATTTACCCGATATCATTTCGAGCAGGGGCTTACCCCGCGCCAGCTCAAGATCGATGAGATGTTCGCACCTGAGACATTCGCTGAATTCAAGATTTGATCCCGACCTAAGCCCGCTGCACGGGATGGGGGGCAGGCATGGGCCTCCCATCACTTCATACGCTGCGCGTGGGCAGGGATAGCTTGACGTTAAAACTGCACACAGTTTTCCTGAACCATACTCCCCTGCCCGCCTAACCGGTCCTGATTGCGAGCGCTTCTGCGCATCGCACAATCGAAAAAGCAGCGCAAAGCGGGAGGGATGGCAGCTATTGAAATAGCATTCATCCAGACTGGCCTAACAGACGGCAGGAGCGGCACACGCGGGTCGATTTTCGATATTCGGTTGCAGAAAGCGGCCGAATATCTGTATACATGTCATTCTTGAGATGCAGCTTTTGGGAACAGGAACTTGGCCAATCTAACCAACATCAAGCGCTTGGAACTGGCCGACCCCCGGAAGGCCATGGTAAGTGCCCATGCCTATCTGAAGGACTTGATCTATTCCAACGCCTTGCCTGCTGGGACCGTGTTGTCGCAGGTCGAACTGGCAAGCGCACTGGGGGTCAGTCGCACACCCTTACGGGAGGCGCTGCGGATGCTTCAGGAGGAAGGCCTTATCCGCGCTGAGGCAAATCGCAGGTGCCGTGTTGCAGGTTTCCGGCCAGAGGATCTCGATGCTCAATATGCCAGCCGACTTCTCATAGAGGCATTAGGGATGCGCATCTCGCTTCCACAGTTGCGCGAGGCGGATGTCAAAGAGATCGGCGACCTTGTCAGCGCGATGGAGACCATAGAAGATGACAGATTGGGCCAGAGCCCAGGCGTATCCCCAGATTGGATTGAGCTTCATCGCGAATTCCATGCCAAGCTAATCTCGAAATGCCCAGAGACGCTCATTGAGCAGTACCGACAAATGACAGAGCGGTGCGAACGGTATTTCACGGCTGCGGTCCGCCCAAGCAATTTTGGCTCTTCTGCCCGCCATGGGGAGCATCGCAAACTTTTCGAATCCATCAGATCTGGCGCCTTTGATGTTGCCGTCGTAGCTAATGCCCAGCATCGCACGCGAACCGCCATTACATTTCTAGCCGAGGCGGCGATCGATTTCGAGCCCGTCGCGATCCGCGCAGCCCTCAAGTTAATTTCGGCCGAACCAGACGCCCGGCCAAGCGCGAGTTTGAGTGAAGCGGCTTAACTCGCCTTTGCCGATAAAATTTTCCTCTTCAATGACTTGCCGAGGCCGATCCGATCGGGAGGGACCGTATCCAGTGATACACCTGTTGCTGCTGCCATAGGTTTTCACTTACGAAGGGGCGTCATCGCCTTTTCAGTCACCTGTCGCCATTCTTTGGTGTCGCTTAGCTCACCGCATCGCAACGGATATCCCGCGAGCATATCTGCGTCACCGTAAGCGGGGCGGCGGCCCCACCTTGCGGACGTAGAGTGTAGCCGTGAGTCTGCGCCTCCTG
>NZ_QJQX01000050.1 GCF_013393185.1 Sphingobium lactosutens
CTAACAAATTACAAAGCAAACGGAAAAAGATACTTTTATGTAGAAAAATATGTTGGTAAAAAACCATATACCTGCAAACAAAGTGAACGTATTTATTCGATTGGAAACGAAAGAATCACATTAGAAAGGCTCACTTTATGGATTTTAGATAACAGTTTCATTCCAAACGAATTAATAAAGATCGGAATATCAATTAACGATATAGAGAACTGGAGAGAAAAAGTAGAAAACACCATAAAGAGATACTCTTTATAAATAAAACTAAAGAAAAAAGACTGATATTTTTTATCAGTCTTTTTTCTTTAACTATTTATATTTTTTCATCATAAAAGGGTTAGGTATTTTAATAATATATTTATATATTTAATAAAAGTTACGCGTGACTTTTTGATTTTTTCATTTGCGCACAAAAGCAAAAAGATTTTAAGAGTAAAAAGGATTAAAAATATACAGAAATCGCGAAATAAAAAATTCACAGAAACAACAATTTCAAACATAATCTAAACATCTTTTTATCACACAACTCGTTTGAAACGGTGCAACTTTTTAACGATATGAAATATCTATGAATTAAATATGCGAGCAAAGTTTTTTCGTTTTCAGTTCGTCATGAAGGTATTATATAAACTCCTTAATTTCGAAATACAGAATAACAAAGAAAAGAGAAAACAAAAATTCCGAAAATCGAAAAATCGAGATTTCCAATTTAACAAATTCCAAAATCAAATCCCACATAAAAAATCCAAAATCAGCCCCGAAAATTTAGAATTTCTCAAAACTATATTTTCAAAAAAATCATCAAAAAACGTGCGGTATTTTATCGTAATATATATTACTAAAAAAATTCATGCGCACACTTTAAGTTTTCACCTCGTACGTTAGTAAAACAAAATTAGTAGAACAAAATATATCTCGAAATAAACTTTAAAAATAAATTTACAAATTCACGAAATTTAAATTTAAGAAAAACTCCTTTTTGTTAAATCATAAAAAAACTTTTGAATGCTACTTGCTGCACTCAAAAATAGACTCAATAAAATAAGGGAACTGACTTGATATAACAGTCAGTTCCCTTATTAAAAATTTCTAACATTTGACTTTGCTTTTTTCACAAATCAACCAACTAAAACAATTCTTTATGACAAGTCTCACAAATTTGCATTCTACCTTCAGCATCACCAATAATTTTCGTTTTTTTAGATTGAATCTTGAAACAATAAAAACATAATTTTCTATTTACACCTTTATGATCAATTTTTTCATATTCATGAAACTTTTTACAACCAAGACAATAATAATATAAATCTCCCGCTACTTTCATACACTACGCCTCCACATCTACTTCATTAATTAAATGACCGTTATACTCTTGCTTCTCACTCTCAGATAACTCTTGATACTCTTGTTCAAATTTCATTAAATCCTTATTCCACATTGCGATTAATCTATAATAATATTCATTCTTGTCTGTACTCTTATACTTGTCCAATTCGCCATCTTCATATTTTTTCGCATAATCTTTTAATAATCCACCGTAAACAATTAATTGACGACCTTTTAATGCTAAATAGAACACGTCAAACACTTCTTGACTAACCGACATTTCATAGTCTTTCGCTGAATACTTCGCAACCTCCGCAACTGCATTTCCTTCTCGTATTAACTCTACTTTTTGAATATGTACTTGCGTAATCTCTGGCATATCTGTTACTTCTCGCCACATTTCTAACCATTCTTCTTGCTTAATATAAAGCTCTTTACGTTTAAAATAATTTTTATCAACACAAAGCAATACATGAAAATGAGGATTATATGTATCATAATTCGGGTTATGATCGTCTACTTTCAATCCACGAGAATCATAATATGCTTTTCTCTTTTTGTTGTTATACATTTCTTCAGTGATGAATCGTTCTTTATCATACGTCATTTCTAGCTTTCTAATATAACCCTTAATAGAACGTTGAATATTACGTCTATCAAATAACTTTTTAAAAGCTTTATTAAATCTATCAATCTCACTTTTCACCATATCAGCTTTAATATTTGGAGTCGTCAACGTTAAAAAAAGAAACTCTTTCTTTTCCTCAATCTTAATTGCTTCCATCATCGTTGCGATTTTCACCGCGTCCTTCCCTGCTTTCCTCCAAGCACAAATCGGACAAAATCGATTTTTACAATCATTCCCCTTTACTCGTTTCTTCTTCTTTTTATCCTTTGTAGCCAAAAATTCATTAAAGATACTGCACGATTTAAACAATTCTTTCCCGCTCTCACTCATTTTCTTCTTTATAAATTCGTAAATCTTGATATTCTGTTTCTTTTTAGGTTGTAATTTACCAGTGATTTCATCTTGATTTTTCTTTGCCATATTTGATATATTAGTCCTATCTGAAAAACATCAGAATTTCTAATTTCTGAATTTCATATTCGATATAAAAAAGGGTGTACGAATCCTTTTTTTGGACTTGCTCCTCTCGTGGTATTTATGATTTTTAATTCGACACTAAAAATGATAAATCTATCCGCCTGAAAAAGCAAGTCTTTTTTTTTACAAACCCTTGATACATAAGGGCTAAAAGAATACATAGGCATCAATTTCGTTGCCGAAATAGTTACCTATGTATTAAAGAAAGAAAAAACTCGATTTTTCGAACACGAAAAATCATAAAAAAATGCCCCTAAATCCACTCCGTGGACAGGGGCATTTTTTTTCGTTCAAAACCATTTTTTTTAACGGATAAAACATCTGAGAAACATACTCATCTTAAGCAAGTTATAAAAAACAAATTCCGCTAACGCTATAAATCTAAAAAACAAAAAACTCAAACAGAACCACACTATCTCTCCAATCCCTGGTCCCGATTTTTCTGTTGGCTACTTCGCACTTGTTTTAATCTCTTTTGTTGTTCTTCATGCTCTTGTTTATGATTCAAAAACTTTTGAGCGCCTCTCACTTCATCATCACTAGTAAAATATCGTTTTAAAAATTTGCAATTCATCCTGTCCAATATACTCCCCTTAACGTAACCAATCACCCCAGCCAATTCAGGAAGCTTTTCTTTATACAACTCTTTCACTCGTTCCAACGTTTTCTTAAAGAAATCATTCTCTTCCTTCAATCCTCGATTCTCTCTTTTCAATTCTGTTATTTGCCCCTCTAAAATACATTTCTCTCTATACAGCCCATCTTTTTCACGTGTAATTACACCTGATTCGTTTTTAAGGCGTCTAACATCTTCTCTAAGGGCTTCCGACGACCTAGCTAATACTTTTATACTTTCGAAGTCTTCCGAGGTAATCTCGACCGTTTTAGAGCGTATAAACCCACCTTTTTCTTTAACTGGGATCTCATCCACACTTTTTGCTTGATCTAAAGACATTTTTAAATCATGAAGACGACTATCTATTCCCTTCTTTTCTTGCTCTAGTTCTTCTATTTCTTGTTGTAAAGTCACCGCTTTAAACCGCTGCGTCGATAAATGTTTTCTATCACTAGAAACACCACGCTCTATATCAAATCCCTTTTCTTTCACATGTTCATAGATTTTATCTTGTAAATCATGAAACTCTGATTTGTTTTTAAAAAATGAATACGCTGATAGTTTTTGTTTTTCATTAACTGGAACCATACCCACATGCATATGAGGTGTTTTTTCATCAACATGTACGGAAGCATACACAAAGTTCTCTTCTCCATATCTCCCCTTCAAAAAACGAAGAGACTCTTCAAAGAATCGTCTCTGTTCCACTTGAGATAAAGAATTCATATAATCCGGACTAGCCGAAATCATGAACGAACAACAAACAACAGCGTCTTTCCGAATTGCACGATTAGATACAACACCATTATCAATTCGATTTTGAATTAATTTCTTATAATCCACTTTTTCTTTGTCATGAATCAGATCATAATTCTGTTCCGTTCGTGCTTGAATAATATCTGAATTGGAATGACTTTCTTTTTCACGTTGATTATGTATTTGTAATCCTTTCACATCTCTCATCTTAAATTTTTGCATATGGCAAATCACGAACTTCGACATGGGCCTCGCTCCTTTTTTTCGGGGGTAGTTCCATGTAAACAGTAGCACACTACAGTTTACTGCGTAAACACGTGTGCCCTTCGGGACATTTCGGCTACCGCCGAGCCATAACAAGCATGGCAAAAAAAATCATGGGCTTTGCCCAAACCCACAAGGGAAACTCTTCCCCTTGACCCCTTTCAATCGAACTCCCCAACCCCTCAATCCTTGAGGGACTCCCTCGCCGGTTGGCATCCCCAAAACGGCTAACGTTTTGGAGTTCCAAGAGGGTTCTGGGCACAGTGGGTTCGTCCACTCCTTAATGCTCACTTCGTTCCGCTTACCGTTGGACAAACATCATACAACTACCTCTAACTTTTTACAGTTGACATCCATGTATTAAAAAGTCTCTTTTTATATTCACCACGACTACATAACATGTCCCGCTGCCATGCAATACATCCTCGCCAATCTTCCCTATTTTTTTCAGCTACTAACCAACTTTTCTTAAAAACTATTAACCCCAACAATGACAAAGCCATTCCCGCGTCCTCGTAAAATGTCCTCGCCAACCTTCAACATTTTTCAACTCGCCACCGATCTATGGGAATTTTCTTGTAGTGAAATGACTACTTCCTCTACAAACATAATTTTTTTTGTTTTACAGGAAGAGCTTCAACTATTCTCTATTTTTCAAACATCATCAAATCTATTGATACAATCATATTCTTTATGAGAACCACTGTCGGAACAGCCACAGAATAAAACGACAACTATTCCTAGAGCAATTCCAATATCGAATCCATAGAAAAATACACCTCAGAACGCTCAGAATCCATTCTAGGAACTTCTAGTTCCCTTAAGAAACCCAACATCCTAAAATACTTAAAAACGATTATAAGACCCTTAAAAAGCAAAAATAAAAAAAGAGCATAAGGAAACCGAATCCCACTTTGCAAAAAAAGTGGTGAAATAGGCTGTGCCTATTGGGTTTCTATCACTCTATTTTTAGGGATGTATTTCTACCGTTTGTATGCGACCTATATGCGTTTTTCGGCACTTTGTATGTGTCCCGTATGCGCCTATATGCGCTTGGTATGCGCTTAAAATTAAACCTAAAAAAACTGGGATGCGTTTTTTCGGGTTGTAGTTCGTTTTGAGACCGTTTAAAGATGGTTTGTGGGTCGTCTTGAGGCTTTTGTAGATCGTTTTGATGCCCTTTTAATAGTTACAGCAAATATAACAAGAAAAAAGTCCATTCTTTTGAAAAGAATGGACTTTTTTTGAAACGAGGAAAAATTAACTTGTAAACCATTTTACCTGTACATAACCAGTATAATACAAAATAAGAATAAGGGTTAGAATTTTCTGTTATTTAGACTAACATTATGTGTTAAATATTTTTTTTAGTAATTAAATAAGCTATGATAGCTGCTACTAACGCTAATGCTACAATAATTAAATTTTGGATTATATATCCTGTAAATGAGTAATCACTTTTAACAATCCATTGATAAATATTTAGAGATAGAAAAAGTGTTACCGGAAATAAAATAAAATACATTTGTTTTAAAATTGAACTTTTATCCATAAATTGCACACTTACCTCCATAATAAGCTAAAGTAGCCGCTAAACCTGCTACGCTACTTCCTATAAAGAATTTAACGCCTATTTTAGCCGCTTCTTTCCATAATTTTTTCTCAAGATAATATGCCAATCCACCATTAAATGCGGCTTGTACAGCATTTACTCCAAAAAAGTCATATAAAGCATCTTTCATGCAACTTGTAAAAGATAAACCAGCAATATCACTTTTATCTTTTTTAATTTGTTGTTTAAGTGCATCTAAACCAACATCATTCCCATATTTCGCTTCTATTTTATTAAAATCAAAATCAACAATTTCACCTTGATTATTATATATAGCGGCTTCTTCATGCATAAATTGAAACGCTTCTGCTAATTCATTAATGCTCTTTTCATCTTGACCAGAAACGAGAGACTGTTTCGTTTGTATTATATTGTTGTTATTTGTAGTTGCCGCAAAAACATTATTTGTCACAAATGCTACATTTCCTGCCAATATTCCTCCGACTAACAATACTGGAATCATTTTTTTATATGTTTTTCTCCAATTACTTCTCTCAATACTAATTTTTTTCATAAATTTCATCCCCTTAAGTTTATTATTCAAAATAGATAATAAACTTAATTTACATATAATTCAATATTTTGTTAATAATCCTAATATTTAGGTCGATTGCTAATTGTTGGAATTTGCTTTTAAATATCTTTTCCATGTGCATATTGTTGAATAATATCATTTTTTTCTTTAGCATCATGTGTTTGAATGGAATTATTGAATTGGGAAAAGAAAATACCTGTTGTACATGCTACCCCTATTAGTATCAGACTAAATTTTTTCATCATTTCAATGACTCCCTTTCTAATAAGTTTCTTTTAGCTTTGTAACTTTTATAAAAATATTCATTAGATTTATCCTTATTCTTTTCTTCATAAAATCTTATAGCCAATTCTTCAGTATAATCTTGTATGTATTTCCATAGATTTTGTTTTTCAAAATATGGAATCGCGTCTAACATGACTTTTTCTAATTGTTCAGTAGATAATTTATTGTTTAATGCTTGTAAAAATAAGAAATGAATTTTATATTCTTGGTTACAAACATTTAGCCCTTTTTCAATATATGTGTTTACTGTATTTGTTTGTTTTAACTTGTAATATTCTTGTGCTAATAAAAACATTGTTTTGTAATCGTCTTCTTGATTTTCAAAGGATTCAAGAAGATAACGGATTGCAAGTTCAGAAAGATTTTGATCTGCATATAAAAGACCTAAGTTATAACGTACGATTAAAGCTAATTTGTTTTCACTGTGTTTTTCAAATTTATTAATTGCGGAAAGCAAGTATTCTTCTGCAACAGAAAATTCCCTTAATGTAATACAAGCCATACCAAGTGTGTTTTCACATGCTCCGGTTTTAATCTCGTATCCTAGTTTCCCACTAAAAAAACTTTTGGCTTTGTTAGCATATTGAGTTGCTAATAAGGCTTGATGAGTATGATAATAGAAAGTTGCAACAGCATAATTAAATTCAGCTTTTTCTACTTCATCAGGAATTTCTTCTAGTAATTTTTCTGCTATATCATAATATTTTTGAGTTTCACTATAATTTCCTGTTTTCATTGCATGCATGCCTTTAAAGAAATGATAATAGTAATCTAAAAAATTATTTGTGTGTTCTTTTAATTGTTCGATTTTTTCTAAAGATTGTTCTCTATCTGCATAGTCGTTTGTAAGAATCTTGTATCTCAAATCAATAAGTGAATAATATAAAAGTAAATTTTGGTCTTCTTCTATGTTGTTAATTTCTTTTTCAATCTTTTGTTTTAATTGTTTTGCTTTAATAATGTGTTGCGCTCGAATTTCTTGATACCAATCATTTAATAATTTTGTAATTTGTTCGTTTCCTAGTTGAACATTCATAGAATCTTCTCCTTTTCCAAAATTATCTATATTTTATTTTCTATCATGTTATCATGCTATTGTATAAGACTAACTTTTCAACAGTTGATATATAAAGTTTTTAATATTCTGTATTTTTAAATAGTGTAGCACCTTCACTATTTAAAAATACTTAGTAACAAATAAAAAAAGAGCCCCCAAACAGGAACTCTTTTTCAATACTCATCAATTCCATCACTTTACTGCACTACTATCAATGAAATCACGAAGTATGCCAGTACCGCTCATCTTCCAAGGTGTTGACGCACCTAGCAAGACTATAATTTCATTTACCACATTCAAACCATATTCATACAATAACAAATAGAAATCAAAACTTTAAATACACATATAGCCCTACAAAAAAAACATATGTGAATATAACTCATTGTCGATTAGCAAAAATATGCTTTCATCATACACAAGCTATCTAAAGCTAAAATAGCCCCTAAATTATTTTGTCTCACTATCATCTCGAATATATTCAATTAAATCCAATAACTCAACATCCAACTTCTCACAGATCGTTATCAATGTATCTAATTTTAAAGAAGACACATTCTCATTGTGCCACAACTTATTAATAGAATTACGACTTACTCCCGTTATTCTCACCAAATCCGAAATATTATCTATATTCTTTTTCGCCATAATCATACGAATATTACTTACTACCTTCATTTTTCATACTCCTTTTCATTCAATGTACATACCATTTTACTTACAAGGATACTTTTATACAAATAAAACATAAATTAAATAATATTAAGGTTATTTTTTATATATTCACATTTAATATTAACCTTAAAAATAAAATATATTGTTTTATTATTTAATTTTATTTGTTTTAATTGAAATTTTAACCCCTTAGAGTTAAAATTAAATATATAACTTAAAATTTAATCTTTTAAAATGTATTTTTAACTCTAAAAAAACTAAGAGGAGATTATCATTTTGGCATTCCTAACAAATTACAAAGCAAACGGAAAAAGATACTTTTATGTAGAAAAATATGTTGGTAAAAAACCATATACCTGCAAACAAAGTGAACGTATTTATTCGATTGGAAACGAAAGAATCACATTAGAAAGGCTCACTTTATGGATTTTAGATAACAGTTTCATTCCAAACGAATTAATAAAGATCGGAATATCAATTAACGATATAGAGAACTGGAGAGAAAAAGTAGAAAACACCATAAAGAGATACTCTTTATAAATAAAACTAAAGAAAAAAGACTGATATTTTTTATCAGTCTTTTTTCTTTAACTATTTATATTTTTTCATCATAAAAGGGTTAGGTATTTTAATAATATATTTATATATTTAATAAAAGTTACGCGTGACTTTTTGATTTTTTCATTTGCGCACAAAAGCAAAAAGATTTTAAGAGTAAAAAGGATTAAAAATATACAGAAATCGCGAAATAAAAAATTCACAGAAACAACAATTTCAAACATAATCTAAACATCTTTTTATCACACAACTCGTTTGAAACGGTGCAACTTTTTAACGATATGAAATATCTATGAATTAAATATGCGAGCAAAGTTTTTTCGTTTTCAGTTCGTCAT
>NZ_QJQX01000051.1 GCF_013393185.1 Sphingobium lactosutens
CTTTCAATTACCCACAAGTGGTCCGACGCCAGATTCCACTGATCGCAGCGGTATTGCGGCGATGGAATCGGCTATGATTCCTGTTCGCGCACAGGATCGCATTGGCGAGGTGCACGATTGTGGACGAGGGCTCAGAATCTCAGGATTGGATCGATGATGAATTTGCTGCGTCGCGTTTTAGCGATGTGCGTCTTGGGCGTCGGCTGCGCCAGTTGGTGACGCAGATGGCCGGTGCGGTGGGCGGCCCAATCCCACTTGCCTGTCAGGACTGGGCCAACACCAAAGCCGCCTATCGCTTTCTTTCCAACTCAGATGTTAGCGAAGGTAAAATTCTGCAGGGCCATTTCCAATCCACGGCATTGCGTGTTGCAGCCGTTGAGGGACCGATCCTGGTTCTGCAAGATACCACCGAATTTTCATATGAACGCAAAAAGCCGGAACAGGTTGGGGCCATCGGCTATGCCCCAAGCAAGCGCGAGACTGTCGGGATTGTCAGGCGTCACACCATTTGCGGGCTGTTGATGCATAGCAGCCTGGTGGTGACGACCGAGGGACTGCCGCTCGGGTTGGCGGCGATCAAATTCTGGTCGCGCAGTAAATTCAAAGGCTCCTCTGCGCTTAAGCGTCATATAAATCCGACGAGGGTACCGATCGAGGCCAAGGAGAGCATCCGCTGGCTGGAGAATATGCGCTCCTCCACGGCTCTGCTGGGCGAAGGCCAGCGCCTGATCCACATCGGAGATCGCGAAAACGACATTTATGAGTTCTTCTGTGCTGCGCGCGAAGCCGGAACCCATTTCCTGGTACGGACATGCGTTGATCGCCTGGCGGGCGATGGCAAACACACCATTGCTGCTGAAATGGCGGACTCACCCATTGCAGGTCGCCACATGATTGAAATTGCCGATGGCGTGACCGCCAGCCTGGCACTGAAATATAAGCAGATCCGGGTCTTACCGCCGATCGGAAAGCAGAAGCGCTATCCCGCTCTCGATCTTACCATCGTCCACGCTCAGGAACAGGATGTCCCGGAGAACCGCTCTCCCATCGACTGGAAGCTGATCACTGACCTGCCCATCACGTCGCTGGAAGGGGCGGTCGAAAAGCTTCAATGGTATGCCTTGCGTTGGAAGATAGAGGTTTTTCACAAGATCCTTAAATCTGGATGCCGCGCAGAAGATGCCAAATTGCGTACCGCAGAGCGGCTTGTGAACCTGCTCGCGATTTACTGTGTTCTGAGCTGGCGGATGTTCTGGATGACCATGATCAACCGCACCGCGCCCACAGCCTCGCCAGATATCGCGCTGACCAAAGATGAAATCGACCTCATCGACCGCATTGTGATACAGCGGACGGGCCAACCACCGCCACGAGAATTATCAAGTTACCTAACACAGATCGCCAGACTTGGCGGCTATCTCGCTCGCCAGCGCGACCCTCCTCCAGGAAATACTGTCATATGGCGCGGCTGGTCCCGTCTTATGGACATGAAACTTGGAATTGATCTCGCTGGGCGCACTTATGGGTAATTGAAAGCACCAGTCATGCCCGCCCGATCCGAGATGCACGAAGGAGCCTCCGCCGCTCGCGCGAAAATGCGGGATGGCGATGCGGGCGGCATGATAGAAGCCGAATGCCTCAATCTCCATGGATGCGCGAAACTGTTCCAGCGTCCAGTCGGCGATGGGAAGCTGCGCGACGATCGGCCCGGCGCCCCAGACGATGCTGTGGACGCGCCCATGTGCTTCCACCGCTGCCGCAAAGCCGGCTTCCAGTTCATCATAGCTGCGGGCGTCCGCGCGATGGATGCTTGCCTTGCACCCCAACGCGCGGATCTCGTCCGCGACGGCCTCGGCCACGGCCTCCTTGGAGCGATAGAAGATGGCAACGTCCGTTCCGGCTTTCGCGAATTCCAGCGCGACGCCCTTGCCGATGCCCCCGCTGCCGCCGAATATCGCTGCCGCACCTTCGGGAAATGCCCTGCCCATCCTCTTCTCTCCTTTTGTGATTATTCGATTGTCATTCGCCCGCCTTGATCGCCGATGACATGATCGGATTCGAAATGGGCAAGCTTCTGTCCGTGAACCGGACCGGTGCGGCGGCTGTCAAACAGATTATGCCCTGGTCCCCTCTTCAGCAACGCGATCCGCCGCATCGAACAGCCTTGCCGCTCCTTCCGAAAGGCGCGCAACAGCTATCCGACGCCCTGCCGACATGCTATCATGAGATAGCGTACCCGAAGACGGTGCGGGGAGAGTGGTTGTGGATCGTCTGGAATCCGTATTTTGCGCCTGCGAATTTCGCATATTGTGCACAGCCATGGTCTGTTCAGGCTCGATCGCACTGGTCACGATATTGCTACTGACCTGAGCCACCCTCGGAGCCTGGCCGATCGCCCAGGCTGCTGGGCGCACCCATCTCGACGATCCGGTCGTTCAGCGCCCGCAATATCCTCAGATATTCCGCCATGTCCGATGCCGACAGAGCGGTAAAAAACTCTGCGGCGAAGGTGTCCCGATGCGGCGCCACGTCCCGAATGATCATGCTTCCCGCCTCGGTCAGGCTGATCCGCTTGGCCCGCCTGTCGTTGGGATCGGGACTGCGCACCACCAGACCGTCGCGCTCCAGACCGTCCACCGCTTCGGTCACGGTACGCGGCGCCTGAGCCAGCGCGTCGGCGATTTCGGTAGAGCGGATCGAGCCGGCGCGATCCACCAGCATGAGCAGCTTCAGCTGCGCAAGGGACGCCCCCTGCGCACGAAGGCGATCATTGAACAGCCGATGCATCCGCTGATGCAGATCCCCCATCTGTTGAAGAAGTTCCTGCTCGATGCTCATGACAATAAATGTTGTGGTACCATATTAAATGGTATTGCCATATGCAGCCGGCGGGTGCAAGGGCAAAGAGATCGCTGCCGCGATGCAGCAAACCGGCATGAGTAAAGATTGATGGCCCAAGTGATCGAGTCGCAGGAGCAGCCCGCCGCGGACCGAAGGGAGCGCACATCGCCGCTCCAGCGCCCGGCTGTGCGCCGCACGCTTTTTGCCGGCGGCTTCCTGTTGCTGGTCGCAGGTGGGGCATGGCTGCTTCAGTATGAGACGCGCGGCAAATATCGCGAGGATACCAACGACGCCTATATTCAGGCCGACGCCGTCACCATCTCACCCAGAATTTCGGGCTATGTCGAGCAGGTGCTGGTCGGCGACAATCAGGATGTGAAGGCCGGCCAGGCGCTGGTGCGTATCGATCCGCGCGACTATGACGCGCAGGCGCAACAATATCGGGCGCAGATCGACGTGGCGAAGGCCAATGCCGACAATGTGCGCGCGATGATCGGCGAACAGGAAGCGGCGATCGTCCAGGCCCAGGCACAGCTCGCGTCGGCCGAGGAAGATGCCCGCTTTGCCGCGCGCGAGGCGGGCCGCTACGCACCGCTCGCCGCCACCGGCGCCGAGACCAATGAGCGCCTCGCCAGCCTGCGCAACCAGGCGGCCAAAGCCCGCACCGCCGCCGATGGCCAGCGCGCCGCGCTGCTGTCGGCCCAGCGCAAGATCGCCTCGCTCAACGCCCAGATCCGCCAGGCCGACGCGCAGGGCGAGGCGGCCCGCGCCCAGCTGTCCGCCGCCCATGTCAACGTCGGGTCGACCGTGCTCAAGGCCGGTATTGACGGCCGCATCGGCGATCGCAGCGTACGCGCCGGGCAGTTCGTGCAGGCCGGCACCCGGCTGATGTCGATCGTGCCGCTCGCCAAGCTTTACGTCACAGCCAATTTCAAGGAAACGCAGATCGGCCTGATGCGCCCCGGCCAGCCCGCGACAATAGAGGTCGACGCGCTGGACGGCACCCGGATCGCCGGCCATGTCGAAAGCATCTCGCCCGGTACCGGCGCTCAGTTTTCGCTGCTGCCGCCGCAGAATGCGACCGGCAATTTCACCAAGATCGTTCAGCGCGTGCCGGTACGTATCGCCATCGATGCAGGCCCGGAAGCCCGCCGCGTGCTGGTCCCCGGCCTGTCGGTGACGGTCACGGTCGACACGGTTTCCGCCAAGGGATCGCAGCGGAACATAGCGAGGCAGGAAAAGGCGCGCCAGGACGCGTCGCGGTGAGCGCAGCCCCGGCTGCTTCCCAACCCGAGCAACGCGCGGACGCTGCTGCCTGGCTGGCCGTGGCGGCCGGCACTCTGGGCGCGCTGATGGCGACGCTCGACGTGTCGATCGTCAACAGTTCCCTGCCCACCATACAGGGCGAGATCGGCGCGAGCGGGACCGAGGGCACCTGGATCGCAACCGCCTATCTGGTGGCCGAAATCATCGTTATTCCGCTGTCCGGCTGGCTGGAGCGGCTGCTCGGGCTGCGTACCCTGCTGCTGGTCGCCGCCTCGCTCTTCACCCTCTTCTCCATAGCGTGCGGCCTGTCCACGACGCTGCCGATGATGATCGTCGGCCGCATCGGTCAGGGCTTTACCGGCGGCGCGCTGATCCCCACCGCGATGACGATCATCGCCACACGCCTGCCGCGCGCGCAGCAGCCGATCGGCAATGCCTTGTTCGGCGCCACCGCGCTGCTGGGGCCGGTGGTGGGGCCGGTGCTGGGCGGCTGGCTGACCGAGAATGTGAGCTGGCACTATGCCTTCTTCCTCAACCTGCCGGTCGGTATTGCCCTTATCACCCTGCTGCTGCTCGCGATCCCGCACCAGCCGGCCAGGCTCCACCTGATCCGGGACGCGGACTGGCTCGGCATTCTCGGCCTCGCGCTGGGGCTGGGGGCGCTGACCGTCGTGCTGGAGGAAGGCGAGCGGGAACAATGGTTCTCCTCCTCGCTGATCGTCACACTGAGCCTGGTTTCCGCGATCGGCTTCCTGCTGCTGGGCCTTGGGCAGAAGTTCGCGCGTAGGCCGGTGATCCGGCTCAGCCTGTTGCTCAACCGGCAGTTCGGCAGCGTCGTCGCCATGGTCACGGTGGTCGGCATGGTGATCTATGGCACTTCCTACGCCATTCCCCAATTCCTGTCCGCGATCGCGGGCTATAATTCGCTGCAGGCGGGGCAGGTCGTGATGCTTTCAGGCATTCCGGTCATGCTGATGATGCCGATCACGCCCTGGCTGATCCGCAACGTCGACATTCGCATCTCCGTCTGTCTCGGCCTTAGCGTGCTGGCGCTCAGCGCCTGGCTGGAAACGGGACTGACGCCATCGTCCGACAGCGCGGACTTCGTCGATTCCCAATTGATGCGCGGCATCGGCACGGTGTTCTGCATGATGTTCCTCAATCAGGCGGCGATCCGGTCGGTCCCGCCGGAGCAGGCAGGAGACGCATCCGGCCTGTATAATTCGGCACGCAATCTGGGCGGATCCTTCGCCCTGGCCGGGATCGCCATCATCCAGGACCAGCGCCTGTGGCTGCACAGCCGCCGCATCGAAGAGAGCCTGAGCGCCAATTCTGTCGCGGTGCAGGATTATGTCGCGGCACAGGGTAGCGGCGCCCTGCGCACGATAGAGGCCACGATCCAGACCCAGGCGCTGACGATGACCTATGCCGACATGTTCTGGATCATGTCCGTGGGCATCATGTGCGTTATTCCGCTCGTTATTTTCCTGCGCCCCCTGCCCAAGCATGCGCCGTTGGCGACCGGACATTGAGGAAAACCATGCGTTCCTATCTTCTGCTGCCCCTCCTCACCGGACTGCTGGCCGGCTGCACCGTCGGCCCCGATTATGCCGGGCCGCCCCGCCATGCGTCGGACGCAGCCCCCAGCTTCGTGCGCGCCGGCGCGGAGGGGACCAATAATGCGCCGCCGGTCGCCGACTGGTGGACCATGCTGGGCGATCCACAGCTCGACGCGCTGATCGCCCGTGCGCTCGTGAATAACAGCGACGTGCAGGCGGGCGAGGCCCGGTTGCGGCAGGCGCGCGCCATGCTTGGCGAGGAGCGCGCCAATCGCGCGCCGAAAGCCAATGCTTCGGCCCTTTACGCCCATGCCCATGTGCCCGGCGTGGATCTGGGGTCGAGCGACAGCGGATCGGCCGACAATGGTGACAGCAGCAGCAACGATCTCAACCTCTATAATGTCGGCTTCGACGCAAGTTGGGAGATAGACCTGTTCGGGGGCCGCCGCCGGGCCGTGGAAGCGGCGCGCGCCACATTCGAAGGCGCGCAGGCGAGCCTCGCCGACGTGCAGGTCAGCCTGTCGGCCAATGTCGCCCAGGCCTATCTCAGCCTGCGCGATCGGCAGCAGCGCATCGCGCTGGGCGAACAATCGATTGCGTTGCAACAGGATGTGCTCGCTCTCAACCGCCAGCGTTTCGAGCGCGGCACGGCGACGGCCGCGGATGTGGCGCGGGTCGACGGCCAGCTTGCCGCCACCCGCGCGCAGATCGCACCATTGGCCGCCGAGCGAGACGCCTATCTGAATGCCCTCGCCGTTCTGACCGGGCAGGAACCGGGCGCGATCGACGCCGACCTGTCACCTTCCGGACAGATTCCGCTGCCGCCCGCATCCGTGCCGGTCGGCGACCCCGCCCAGTTGATCGCCCATCGTCCCGACATCCGCGCGGCAGAACGCACGCTGGCCGCCGACACCGCCAAGATCGGCCAGGCCGAAGCGGCCCGCTTCCCGCGGCTTTCCTTCATGGGCCTGATCGGGATCGGCGGCACGAAGATCAGCGATCTTGGCAAGCTGGATGATTTCGTCGCGCTTGGTGCACCGCAGCTCAGCTGGAGTTTCCTCGACTTTGGCCGCAACAAGGCGAAGGTCGGTCAGGCCGAAGCCGTGCGCGACGAGGCCGAGGCCCGCTATCGCGGCACATTGCTGAGCGCGCTGCGCGATGCCGAAGATTCACTGGCCCGCTTCCGCGAAAGCCGCGTCACCGTCGCCGCGCTCGCCCGCGCCCGCGATCAGGCCGCGCTGACCGAGCGGCTGACGCAAAGTCGCTACCTGGCCGGCACGAGCACGAAAATCGCCTTGCTGAATGCCCGGAACGACCTCAACAGCGCGGAGCAGAAACTCGTCTCGGCCCGCGCCACGCTCACGGCCGACTATGTCGCGATCCAGAAGGCGCTGGGCTTCGCCTGGCGTTAAGGCTGTCCGCCCAACCCGTGAACGAGGCGATTGCATCGTTCACGGGTCCATTTGTCTTTTGATTACCGCATTCTGCGAGCCATCGGCTGTTCCAGCCGACTTCAGAACGCGTTATGCGGCGACGATGGACGCCATCCTCATTCGCCGCTTCGCGCCCGCCGACACGCAGGCCGTGATCGACGTCATCCTGCCCATCCAGCGCGACGAATATGGCATCGCCATCACCGCGCAGGACCAGCCCGACCTGTCGGACATCCCGGACTTCTACCAGAGCGGCGCGGGCGATTTTCTGGTGGCGGAGGCCGAAGGCCGGATCATCGGCACGATTGGGATGAAGGATATCGGCGGCGGCCGGGTTGCGCTGCGCAAGATGTTCGTGAGCGCAGCCTGGCGCGGCCGGGACCAAGGCGTCGCGCAGGCATTGCTGGCCGCACTGCTCGACCTGGCACGCGAGCGCGGCGTGGCCGAAATATGGCTGGGCGCCACCGCCCGATTCCTCGCCGCCCATCGCTTCTACGAACGCAACGGGTTCATGCTGATCGAGGCCGATCGCCTGCCAGCCAGTTTCCCGCGCATGGCGGTGGACAGTCGCTTCTATCACCTGAAGTTGCGCGCAGAACGGTAAACGACCGCCGTTGGCCGAAACCGGAATGCTCGAAATGGCGGGAAACGGCCATAGGCGGACATTGTTAGGATGGATACTGTTTCCCCAAAGCTGCCGTTGACGGTGCGTGCGGTGCATCTGTAGCTTTGGGCGCACCAGACGTATTCGCGAGGGATTTGACTTGGGGAAGGGTAATAGCTTTCGACATAGCATCTACGTCCCGCTCCTGCTGCTCCTTGCATGCGAAAAAGCTCCGGTCCCGATTATTGAGATGCACTTCGGCACCACAAAATGGCTTTGGGACAGCCCGCTCCCAGCAAGCGACTATATCGGCGATTTTCACAGAAAAATTCCTGTGGCCGCTGAGAAGTGCGGAGTGACGTTGCTGGGTGCAAATGGAGGCATCACCGATGGCGGTGAAGCCGCATATTTCCTTCCGCAACAAAGCCCAGAGGCTGCTCAGGCCTGTTTAAAACGCAATCTCCCGCAGGGTCATTTCGGGTTGATCGAGCAAGATGAATGGGAGAGCCGGACAAAGACAGACCCCAGCTTCCCCGTTGCTTTAGATTCAATCCCTAAACCGGTCAAAATGCCGCTTCCTTAACGGCGGCTATGGCCTCCCTTGTCGGTGAAAGCCGACGGACCGCTTCCCACTCTTACCGTCATCCACGCCCCAATCAGCGCCGACGCCCTATCCATCGCTGCTCCGCCGCACAACCAGCCGCGCGGCGAGCATATTGGGCGGCGGCGGCCGGTCCTCCACCTGGGCCAGCACCGTATCGACGAGCAGTTCGCCGGCGCTTTTCATGTCCTGCATGATGGTGGTGAGCGGCGGGCTGGTCAGGCTGGCGGCCGGGATGTCGTCGAAGCCGACGATCGCCACATCCCGCGGCACCGACAACCCCGCCTCCGCGATCGCGCGCATCGCGCCGATCGCGATCAGGTCGCTGGCGGCGAAGATCGCATCGAACGCCTTGCCGCGCGCGATCAGCATGCGGGCCGCGGCATGGCCGGCGTCCTCCGCAGTCAGCGCATCGACCTGCAACGCCGGATCGGGCGCGATCCCCCGCCCCGCCATCGCGTCGCACAATCCCCGATAGCGATCGGCGAACTCGGGATAATGTTCGTCGGCATGGCCCAGGAATGCGATCCGCCGCCGCCCCAGCCCCAGCAGATGCTCCCCCGCCAGTCGCCCGGCGCCGACATTGTCCGACCCCACGGTCGCGCCGATATTGCCTTCGCTCACCGATCCCCAGCGCACGAAATGGGCGCCCTGCCCCACAAGCTGCTCCAGCCGGCTCTTGTAGAGGGTATAGTCGCCATAACCGAGCAGGATCAGTCCGTCGGCGCGATGGCTGTCCTGGTAGCGGACATGCCAGTCATCCTCCATCTTCTGGAAGGAGATCAGCAGGTCCAGCCCGCGTGCCGCGCATTGCCGGGTGATCGATCCCAGCATCGACAGGAAGAAGGGGTTGATGTTGGATTCATCGGGCGTCGGATCCTCGAAGAAGAGCAAAGCGATCGTATTCGACCGCTGCGACCGGAGCGAGGACGCATTCTTGTCGACCGAATAGTTGAGTTCCTGCGCGATCGCCTCGATCCGCTGGCGCGTGGCCAGACTCACCGAGCGTGACCCGCGCAGCGCCCGACTGACGGTCGGTTGCGACACGCCGGCCAGATAGGCAATGTCGAAGCTGGTCGGCTTGCTGCTGCGCTGGCGGCCCATCTGTGTCTCCTGCGCGATCCATGCGCCGCGCTCATGCTAGAAGCCTAAGGAAAACAACGCAATTGCGTCCTTTCGCGCTGGCCAGCCCGTTGCATTCCGGTCACAGCCCGGCGCCCTGCATAATATGCGTATACGTATGCCTTCTGGTCGCCCCGGCAGAACGCAGCGTAAGCATGCTGCCACCGCGGGGAAATGGCGCTGCACGACCATAGCCACGGCAAACAAGATTTCGCGCCGGCACAGAGGGTCCGTCGGTGTTTCAGGGAGAGGATAAGTGGCCAACCAGTTCGACCGCGCCCGCATGCTGGGCGCTTCCATTTTTGCCATCGTCGCGGCGACCGGCGTGACCCCGACTCTGGCGCAGGATGCGCAGGGCGCTCCCCAGGCTGATGCCGCCGCGCCGCAGGGCGAAACTAGCGACACAATCGTCGTCACCGGCTTCCGCGCCGCGCTGCAAAGCGCCGTCAACGTCAAGAAGAACGCCCAGACCATCGTGGAATCGGTGTCGGCCGAAGATATCGGCAAGCTGCCCGACGCATCGATCGGCGAATCCATCGCCCGCCTGCCCGGCCTCACCTCGCAGCGCCTGTTCGGCCGCGCCAATTCGATCGCGATCCGCGGCGCCAGCGCCGACCTGTCCTCGACCACCCTCAACGGCCGTCCGCAGACCTCGACCGGTGAACAGCGCAATGTCGAATTCGACCAATATCCCGCCGAAGTCGTCAACCGCGTCGACGTTTACAAGACGCCGCAGGCCAATCTGATCCATCAGGGTCTGGTCGGCACCGTGGACATCCGCACCATCCGCCCGCTCGACTATGGCAAGCGGATGATCGCCGTGGGCGCGCGCGGCGTCTATACCGATCTTGGCAAGATCAACGCCGACAGTGACGACAAGGGCTATCGCCTGACCGGCACCTATGTCGACCAGTTCGCCGGCGACCGGATCGGCGTCGCCCTCTCGGTCGCCTATAGCGACGAACCCTATCAGTCGAAGGAGTTCGAGGCCTGGGGCTATGCCGACGGGCCGAACGGCGACAAGGTGATCGGCGGCGTGAAGCCGTTCGGCGTGTCGACCCAGCTCAAGCGCCTCGGCATCCAGGGCAGCGTGCAGGTACAGGCGACCGACACGCTGATGCTGACCTTCGACGGTTTCTACGGCGACTTCAAGGACAAGCAGATCAAGCGCGGCGTCGAAGTTCCGCTCTACTGGAGCGGCGCGACGCTGGTCCCCGGCAGCACGACGACCGACGGCAATTTCATCAAGGGCGGCACCTTCACCAATGTCGAAGCCGTGGTGAACAACCATGGCTATGAGCGCAAGTCGACCATCTTCTCGGGCGGCTTCAACGCCAAATATACCGGCGACGATGGCTGGTCGGCCAGCTTCGACTTCGGCTATTCGCGCACCGACCGCAGCGAACTCTCGCTCGAATCCAATGCTGGCACCGGCTATGGCCCCGGCAATGGCGCCACCGACACGCTGGATTTCGTTAGCGACCGCAAGGGCACGCATTTCACCAGCCATCTGCTGGACTATAGCGACCCCAATCTGATGGTGCTGACCGATCCGCTCGGCTGGGGCGCAGGCGCGCCGCTCGGCCATCAGGAAGGCTATTACAACAACCGCATCATCGACGACGAGATCAAGAGCTATCAGATCGAGTTCGGCAAGGAGAATGAGGGCAGCTTCCTGTCGAAGGTCACGGTCGGCCTCGGCTATACCGACCGCACCAAGGCGAAGACGCCGGAAGAATATGTGCTCAACCTGGCGAACGGCGCGACGTCGCTGGTCCTGCCGCAGCAATATCGGATGGACCCGACCGACCTCGGTTTCCTCGGGCTTGGCCCGATCCTGAGCTACGACCCGTTCAAGCTGCTGGAGGACGGCGTCTATCAGAAGATACTGAACCCCAGCAAGGATATCCCGGCCAAGGCCTATTCGGTGACGGAGCGCGTCATGTCCGCCTATCTGATGGCGAACATCAAGCAGTCGGTCGGATCGGCCGAACTCACCGGCAATATCGGCGTCCTCGCCCAGAATACCGAACAGAAGTCGCGCGGTTTCATCAACCTCGCCGCCGCCGATCTGGTGCCGACCACGCGCGGCGCGAACTATTGGGACGTGCTGCCCAGCGCGAACCTGTCGCTGCGTTTCCCCAGCGACTTCGTCATCCGCCTGTCGGGTGCGCGCGAAATCCAGCGCCCCCGGTTCGAGGATATGAAGGTCAGCCTCGACTATGGCTATAACACCGCCAGCGGGGTCATCACCGGCACCGGCGGCACGCCGACGCTGCGCCCCTATCGCGCCTGGGCGGCGGACCTCAATTTCGAGAAATATTTCGGGACCAAGGGCTATCTCGGCCTCCAGATGTTCTACAAGAAGCTGGAAAGCTACGTCTATCGGGAAACCGTGCCGTTCGACTATACCGGCCTGCCCATCACCCTGCCGCCGGGCGTGACCGACTTCAACGGCACCATCACCCGGCCGGTCAATGGTCAGGGCGGCAAGCTCTACGGCTTCGAGATCGCGGGCACCGTGCCGTTCGAGATCGTCACCCCCGCGCTGGAAGGCTTCGGCCTGACGGGCGGTGCGGGCTATACCAAGACCAGCATCAAGCCGGGCGTCAGCGCCTCGTCCGAAGACCTGCCCGACTATTCGCGCTGGGTCGCCAACGGCACGCTCTTCTTCGAAAAGTGGGGCTTCTCGGCGCGCGGTTCGGTGCGCTACCGCTCCGCCTTCGTCGGCCAGTTCGTCGGCTTCGGCGGTGAACGCGAACTGCGCCGGGCGCTCAGCGAAACTATCGTCGACGGGCAGATCGGCTATGATTTCCAAGAAGGCAGTGCGCTCCATGGCCTGTCGGTCTTCCTCCAGGGCCAGAATCTGACCGACGAACCGTTCGTGTCGGTGGACACCGGAGCGTCGATCCAGATCCGCAATTACCAGACCTATGGCCGCCGCTTCATGGCGGGCTTCAACTACCGCTTCTGATGTGTAGACTGGCCCGGCGGCCGATGCGTCGCTGGGCCTTTTTCAAGGTTCAAGCAAAGGGATGCCCCTCATGGGTCGAACGGCCACGACTTTCCTCGTGACGGCCGCCGGGATGGCTGCGGCTCTGATCGGCGCGGCAAATGCGCAGGCCAACACGCTGTCCGACCTGCGCGCCCGCACGCCGGAACAGGAAATCGTCTATTTTGTCCTGCCCGACCGGTTCGCCAACGGCGATCCGAAAAACGACAGGGGCGGCCTGAAAGGCGGCCCGCTCCAGACCGGCTATGACCCGACCTCGCGCGCCTTCTATCATGGCGGCGACCTCAAGGGGCTGATCGCGAAGCTCGACTATATCCAAGGGCTGGGAGCAACCGCCATCTGGCTCGCCCCCATCTTCAGGAACAAGCCTGTGCAGGGCGCCGGGGGGCAGGAAAGCGCCGGCTATCACGGCTATTGGGTGACGGACTTTACCAGCGTCGATCCCCATTTCGGCACCGACGCCGACTTCAGGGCGCTGGTCGATGCCGCCCATGCTCGCGGCATGAAAGTCTATATGGACATCATCGCCAACCATACGGCCGATGTGATCCAGTATCGGGAAAGCTCCACCAGCGCGGCGCCCTATCGCAGCAAGGCCGACTATCCCTGGTCGCGCCAGGGCGGCGCGTCGGGAAAACCGATCAATCCCGGCTTCGCCGGCGACCATGACGGCAGCGCCGCCAACTGGGCGAAGCTGACCGATCCGTCCTTCGCCTACACGCCCGTCATTCCGAAAGGCGAGGAGAAGGCCAAGACCCCCGCCTGGCTCAACGACCTCATTTATTATCATAATCGCGGCGACACCGACTGGAAGGGCGAAAGTTCGCAATATGGCGATTTCGTCGGCTTGGACGACCTTGCCACCGAAGATCCGCGCGTGGTCGCCGGCTTCATCGAAATCTACAAGGGCTGGATCGACCGTTTCGGCATCGACGGCTATCGCATCGACACCGCCCGCCATGTGAACCCGGAATTCTGGCGCGCCTTCATCCCCGCCATCCGAGCCCATGCAGCGGCGAAGGGCATCCCCAATTTCCACATCTTCGGCGAAGTCGCGACCGGCGACTATGATCCGGCGTTGCTGGCAAGCTGGACCCGCAACGCCGCCTTCCCCGCCGTGCTGGACTTCGCCTTCATGCGCGCCGCCGTCGACGCGGCCAGCGGCAAGACCGGCACAGACATACTCGCGCGCCTTGGCGAGGATGATGCACTCTATGAAGGCGGCAAGGCGGCGGCGCTGCAACTGCCGACCTTCCTCGGCAATCATGATGCCGGCCGCTTCGCCTTTTTCCTGCGTCAGGCCAAGCCCGACATGAGCACGGACGAGGAACTGGCGCGCACCCTATTGGGCCATGCGATGCTGCTCACGCTGCGCGGCGTGCCGACGCTCTATTATGGTGACGAGCAGGGCTTTGCCGGCACTGGCAACGACCAGCAGGCGCGGCAAGACATGTTCGCGTCCAGGGTGGCCGAATATAACGCGGACCGGCTGGTCGGCACGAACGCGACCACGGCGACCGAAAGTTTCAATCCCGACCACCCGCTCTATCGCGCGATCGCGACGCTGGCGAAAATCCGCCGCGACACCCCCGCTCTGTCGCGCGGCGCGACGATCCTGCGCGCCAGCTCGGACAAGCCCGGCCTCTTCGCCGTCTCCCGCATCGATCCCGATACGGGGCGCGAGGTTCTGGTCGCCTTCAACACATCGGCCGCTCCGCTGTCGGGCAATATCGCGGTCGATCCAGCCAGCGGCGGCTTCACGTCGCTGGCCGGCGCCTGCCCGGCCGCGCCAGCCGCGCCGGGCAGCCTTGCCCTCTCCCTCCCCGCCTTCGGCTATGCCGTCTGCGCCGCCAAACCCTGATGGAAAGAGCGATGACCCCTGAACCGACTGCCGCCACAACCTCAGCCGACCTCCCCTGGTGGAAGGGCGCGGTAATCTACCAGATCTATCCGCGCAGCTTTCAGGACAGCAATGGCGATGGCATCGGCGACCTGAACGGCATCACGCAGCGGCTCGACCATGTCGCAAGGCTCGGTGCGGACGCCATCTGGATCTCGCCTTTCTTCACCTCCCCGATGCGCGATTTCGGCTATGACATAGCCGATTATTGCGATGTCGATCCGATCTTCGGCACGCTCGCCGATTTCGACGCGCTGGTCGCCCGCGCCCATGAATTGGGCCTCAAGGTCACGATCGATCAGGTCTACGCCCACACATCCGACCTGCACGACTGGTTCGCGCAAAGCCGCGCCAGCCGCACCGGCGACAAGGCCGACTGGTTCGTCTGGGTCGATCCGAAGGAAGACGGCACCCCGCCCAACAACTGGCAGTCGGTCTTCGGCGGCCCCGCCTGGACCTGGGACGGGCGGCGCGGCCAATATTATATGCACCAGTTTCTGAGTAGCCAGCCGCAGCTCAACCTGCACAATCCCGCCGTGCAGGACGCGCTGCTCGACGCCATGCGCTTCTGGCTGGATCGCGGCGTCGACGGCTTCCGCCTCGACGCGCTCAACCATTCGATGCACGACCCGCTGCTGCGCGACAATCCGCCCGCGCCCGACACCGGAAAGCCGCGCACCCGCTCCTTCGACTATCAGATCAAGAAGTACAGCCAGTCGCACCCCGGCGTGGTCGACTTCATCAAGCGTATCCGTTCGCTGTGCGACGAATATGGCGCGATCTTCACAGTGGCGGAAGTCGGCGGCGACCTCTCCGAAAAGGAGATGAAGGCCTATACGGCGGGCGAAAGCCACCTCAACAGCGCCTATGGCTTCAACTTCCTCTACGCCGACAGGCTGACGCCCGCGCTGGTCGCCGAAACAGTCGAGCGCTGGCCCGACGAGCCGGGCCTTGGCTGGCCAAGCTGGGCGTTCGAGAACCACGACGCCCCGCGCGCGGTGTCGCGCTGGTGCGCGCCCGACGATCGCCCCGCCTTCGGCCGGCTGAAGGCGATGCTGCTGGTCGCGCTGCGCGGCAACGCGATCCTTTATCAGGGCGAGGAACTGGGCATCACCCAGGTCGATATCCCGTTCGAGCGATTGCAGGATCCCGAAGCCATCGCCAACTGGCCGCTCACCCTGTCGCGCGACGGCGCGCGCACGCCGCTGCCGTGGGCGGCAGATGCGGCGCAGGCGGGTTTCAGCACCGCCGAACCCTGGCTGCCGGTCGGGGACGAAAATGTCGCCCGCGCCGTCGACGCGCAGGAAGCCGACGCCGCATCCCTGCTCAACCATACCCGCGCCATGCTGGCCCTGCGCAAGGCGCATCCGGCGCTGCGCCATGGCCGTCTGGAGATACTGGTCGCCGACGGCCAGCGCCTGTTCTTCCGCCGTCAGGCCGACGGTCAGTCGCTGCTCTGCCTGTTCAACCTGTCGAGCGAACCGGCCGCATGGCCTCAAGAGATCGCGCCGACCAACAAGCTGCTCAGCGCCGTCAATGGCGCCGCGCCGGGCCTATTGCCGCCTTTCGGCGCGCTGATGATCGAAGAATAAGGAGACGCCCCTATGCTGAACCCGTCGCTGTGCGCCTGCGCGCTGGCCCTTCCGTTCGCCCTCATGACAGCGGCTTTGGCGCAGGAGGCCCGCCCCGCCGTCACCGCCGCCTCGCCCGATGGCTCGATCGCCCTCACCGTCTCGACCGACAATGACAGCCGCCCGACCTGGTCGCTCTCGCGCAAGGGTAAGCTGCTGATCGCGCCGTCCAAGCGGGGCTTCATCCTGACCGACGGCCTCAACATGGTGCGCGGTTTATAGGGTCAGGACGCGTTGATCAGAGCCAGAAGATGACGGTTGCGGCGAGTGCGATAGCGGAGAAGAGGGCTGTTGGGCATCGGTCATAGCGAGTCGCGACGCGGCGCCAGTCTTTGAGACGACCGAACATGATCTCGATGCGGTTGCGCCTTTTGTAGCGGCGCTTGTCGTATTTGACGGCCTTATTCCGAGACTTTCGGCCGGGATGCAGGGGGTGATGCCCTTTTCCTGCAAGGCTTCGCGGAACCAGTCGGCATCATAACCACGATCCGCCAGCAGCCATTGCGCTTTGGCAAGCTCGTCGAGCAGGTCGGCAGCACCGATATAATTGCTGACCTGGCCCGCAGTCATAAAGAAGCTGATCGGGCGGCCGTTCTCCTTACGGAGCCTGAATCACAGCGCGCCTCTCACATCAATGGGTCCTGAACCTAACGCCACGGGACTGGATAGCCGGATCGTGAACATTGAAGCCCTTGTCGTATAGTGCAGTCGGTCCCTTTACCGCGACCGAGGTTCCGAGCACTATGGCTGTTCCGCCATTACCCCAAACGATGGTCTTCCTCGCGAGCCATCATCGCCCAGATTGTCCGTACCATCTTGTTTGCCAGCGCTACGGCAATCACTATCCGCGATTTGCGCGCCATCATGCTGGCGCTAACATGTCAAAAAATCTCAAACATAATTGTCGGGCAAGTCACGACTAAACGCGTCGGATAACGCTATCGCCACGGATTCACGATAATCTTGACGTCATCCTGCGGGGTCGCCAGCCGTTCAAACGCCAGCCCCGCCTCGTCCAACGTCACCCTCCCAGTCAGGAAGGCGCTGCTGTCGATCTGTCCCTCCGCGAGTGCGGTCAGCGTTTCGGCAAACTCAAGGGGAGTGTAGGCAAAGACAAAGCTGAATCGCAGTTGCTTGTTGATGGCGATGACCGGCAGGATGCTATCATCCTCCTGACACGCTCCGACCACGATGACGTGGGTGCAGGGCGGCACATTTTCGATCAGCGACTGGAGGATGCCGGGCACGCCCACGCATTCAAAAATCAGCGGATCGCGCGAGGTTCTTCCCGCCATCTGTGCAAGGCCTAGGTCGGCGAGCGTGGCGGGCACGTCGAAGGAGGACCAGTTGGCATGGGGTGAGGTGACGGCCGGATCGACGACGATATCCGCGCCGAGCCGTTCCGCCCGCACCCGCCGCGCCGGGGAGAAATCGGCGGCGATGACGGGGCCGATCCCTTTGCGCTTCAGCGCCGCGATGACCGCAAGGCCGATGGGACCGCAACCGATCACCATCGCGACCGAGCGGTCGGACGGGGCCGCGACCGCCACCGCATGGGTTCCGACCGCCAACGGCTCCGTCAGCGCCGCCGCGTCTGACGAAAGACCGTTCGGAACCGGCAGCAGCAAGGCTTCGGTCAACACCACCCGCTCAGCGAAAGCGCCGCGATAGCGGGTGGAAAAGCCGATCAGTTCCGGGCCGAGCGGGCCAAAGGCGAAGGGGGTGGACACGACGCGCGCGCCCGCCCTCAATCTTTTGTCGGTGGCGGGACCATGATCCAGTATCTCCGCGCAAAATTCATGACCCATGACCAGATCCTGCGCCGGATCGATCGTGTCCGCCGCGCCCGACCGCAGCCCGATCTCCACGCCATGCTCCAGATGATGAACGGCATGCAGATCAGACCCACAGATGCCGCAGGCCAGCACCTTGGCCACCACCTGCCCGGACGCAGGCTCCGCCTCCGCCACGTCCCGCACGGACAGTTGCCCGTCGCGGCGAACCAGCGCGCGCATCAGCGCGGAACCGCATCATGGGGGGCTTTCTCATCCGCCCATTCTGTGCGCTTCTCCTCCAGAACCTTGACCGTCCTGTCCCAGAAGGCCACGGTCTTGCCGAGAAATCGGATGTCGAAATTCTCCGCCGTGCGGAACTCCAGCACCTCCACGCCACGAGTGCCGGGGCGGTAGCTGTAGGGTACACCGTTGCCGACGAAGAAGCCGTCGCCCGCACCCAGCTCGTCGCTGCCCAGATGCAGCGAACCGGCCAGAATATAATAGAGGCAGTCGACATTATGGCTGTGCAGCGGCAGGGGAAAACCGCTCTTGAACCAGGCATAGGTCAGGCTCATGCCACCCATGGAGAAAAGCAGCTTCACGACATTGGCGTCGTCGGCCCCGGCATCGGCGGCGCGCTGGATGCCGTCGAGGATCACGGGGGTCAGCCCGGTCAGTTCCATGCAGGATGTTTCGCTATAGGCGACAGCGTCGGTGGCGCGAAAAATCTGGAATGGCGCTGGCTTGGGCGTCGGTGCGGCTGGCTCCGTCATGATCGTCTCCTTATTCACTATGGGCGGCCATGCGGGCGCGCAGGTCCGGCTGGCCGGTATGGGCGGTCAACCCGCCATCCACGGGGATTGCCGCGCCGGTCACGCCGCTGGCGTCGTCCGACGCGAGGAAGGCGGCGACGGCGGCGATTTCCTCCGGCCGGGCGAAGCGTTGGGCAGGCACGCACCGCTCCCATTCGTCGCGCAGGCCGGGCATGGCCTCGACTCCGGGTGTGAACAGTGGCGTGTCGACCGGGCCGGGGCAAATGGCGTTGGCGCGAATATTGTCGCGGGCATGATCGATCGCCAGACAGCGGGTATAGTTGATGACCCCCGCCTTGGCCGCATTATAGGCGGTAAAGCCGTAATCGGCGGCAAGGCCGGATGCGGACGCGGTGTTGACAATCGCCCCGCCGCCGCGCGCGACCATGTGCGGGATGACGGCGCGACAGCCAAGGAACACCGCGTCCAGATTGACGGCGATCACGCGCCGCCAGTCGTCCAGCGACAGGTCGGGGGTCAGTCCGTAACAGCCCATCCCGGCATTGTTGAACAACAGGTCGATACCGCCGAAGCGATCCGCCGTTTCCTGCGCCAGCGCCGCCAGAGCGTCCCCGTCGGTGACGTCGATCCGACAAAAGGCCGCCCGTTCGCCCAGTTCCGCCGCAAGGCCGCTTCCCTGCGCCTCGTCGAGGTCGGCGATCATTACGCTGCCGCCCTCGGCATGAAGCCGCTGCACCAGCGCCCGGCCTATACCGGAGGCGCCGCCGGTGACAATCGCGACTTTCCCTGCAAATCTCATGCGTCATTCTCTTTCGGAAGGGTCGCCAGCCAGGCCAGCAAATGGTCGGTCACGGCGTCCGGGCGTTCTTGCTGGGTCCAGTGGCCGCATCCTTCCAGCAGCACCGGCTCGGCCAGATTAGGGACGGATGCGCGCATCGCCGCGATCAGGTCGAAACCGGGCAGCATCGACAGCACGATGTCCCGCGTCCCGCCGATGTAGAGCGCAGGCTGATCGATCCCGCGCCCGCGCCACGGCGTCAGCCAGTCGACATCGCGATGCTGGTTGCGATAGCGGTTCAGCGGCCCGCGCAAACCGCCGCGTGCAAATTCGCCGACCAGATAGGCGATATCCTCTTCCCCCAGCCAGGCCGGGAAGGGCGCCACATCGGGCAGCCCCTCCAGCAGCGTGGAACCGGCGGGCCGACCATCGCCCAGCCCATCGGGCGCATCGCCCGACAGCCAATAGTAGAAACGGCGGACGAAACGGTCGAGATCTCCCTCCGCTTCCGCCTCCGCGACGCCGGGCTGCTGGAAATAATCCTGATAGAAGAAGCGGCCCCGATCCGCATGGACAGGTTTCAGGATATCGATCAGCGCCGCTTCCGCCACCCCGATGAACGGGACCGACAGAGCTGCGACGGCACGAACCTGCGTTTCGTGGACCAGCGCCGTGTGCCAGACGAGCGCCGCCCCCCAGTCATGACCGATCAATATGGCCGGTCTGCCATCGCCCTCCGCCGCCACGACGCCCGCAATGTCCGCCGTCATCGATTCAAGGTCATAGGCCTCGATCGCGTCGGGCTTGTCGCTGCCGCCATAGCCGCGCAAGTCGATCGCCACCACCTTGTACCCCGCGGCGGCGATCGGCCCGATCTGGTGCCGCCACGCCGCCCAGCTTTCGGGAAAGCCGTGGACCAGAACCACCAGCGGCCCCTCCCCCGCGACAGCGGCGCGAAGGTGAATGCCATTGGTGGCGATCATGCGGAAATGCTGGTCCATCAATAGCGCCAGCCGACCGTCACGCCATAGGTCGCGGGCCGCCCGGCCATGCGCCACGCCGTGTCAGCCTGAAAGGTGGTGTTCCAATAATATTCATTGAACACGTTGCGGCCCCACAGCTGGACGCGCAGCTTGCCGTCCTCCGTCTCCACCCCGGCGCGCAGGTCGACAAGAGTGCGAGCGTTGATCCGCAGGATCGCGGGATCGCCGAAGGTCGAATTGGTGGCGCTGTTGTAGTTGGCGCTCGCCCCGACCAACGCGCTCCAGCGGTCATTGAGGGGCCATTTATACTGAACGTCGCCATTCACCTGCCATTCCGGTGTGAAAGGCATTTTCGACCCGGCATAGTCGGCGAAAGCGCCAGTACCGTTATAGCCGCTGAACTCCTTTATGCGGCCTTTGACCCATGTCCCCGCAAGATTGGCGGAAAAGCCGCCCGGCGGCGTCCAGTTGAGCGACCATTCCGCGCCATAGACTTCGGATTTTGGCACGTTGATAAGCTTTTCGAGCAGGCCGAAGATCGGATCAAGCACCCGTCCGCGTACCTGTTTGTTGCGGTAATCATAGTAGAAAGCGGCGGCGTTCAACTGCACCGTGCGCTCGGCCAACGGCAATTTGAAACCGGCTTCATAGGCGATAAGGGATTCCTGCGTCGCGGGCAGGAAACCGGTGTAGCTGGATGCAGGCAGCGTTGGATAGCCGCCAGCCTTCCAGCCGCGCGACACATTGGCGTAGACGATGGCGCGATTGTCGAACGTATAGGTCAGCCCCCCGCGCCAGGAGATATTGTCCTGCGACAGGCGCCCGGTGACATTGGCTGGCTGGAATGCGGCATTGAGCGTCAGGCAACTGCCCGGACCGATCGGCGTGGTCGGCGGCGCGCCGGTGAACAGAGTCGTAAGGACGTTGAAGCTGAGATAGGTGGTGCCGTCTGCATCATAGCTGCATCCGGAAAAATCGCGGACATTCTTCGTGTAGCGGATGCCGCCCTGTGCGGTCAGCTTCGACGTCAGGTCATATTCCAGATTGGCGTAACCGGCATAGGTCTTGATCGTTTGCCTGGTGGTGCTGCCGGATTTCAGCAGGATTGGTAGTCCCGGAATGATCTGGTTGATGCTGTTGAAATCGGTGTTGAGAACCTGGCTCTCATTCACCTTGTCATGCGAATAGTTGGCCCCGACGATCCAGCGGGCGGGACCGGTCTTGCCAGTCAGGCGCAGTTCCTGGAAGAAGCTGTTGATCTTGCCCGGCGTATAGCTGTCGAGCACTGCGAACTGGGTGGCGTCCAGATCCTGATAGCTGTCCGTCTTGAACCGCAGCAGCGACGAAATCGACGTCAGCGTCACATCGGGCGACAGGTCGAGGTCGGCGCGTACGCTGCCCTGATAGAAGCTGTCGTCGCGCCGCATCGGCCAGTTCGCAGACCAGTTCGCCGCGCGGGCCGTCTCCGGAGCCGGGGGCACCGCCAGAACCTGGGCGTAAGCGCCCGAAGGCTTGTAGGGTGTGTGAGCCAGAAGCTGCGGCGCCTGAATGTCCGACTTGTCGTACCAGGCATTGAAATTGCCCGTGACCTTGAAGGTGCTGGACGGCTGCCACACCAGCATGACGCGGCCGGTCAGCCGGTCGGCCTTCCCCAGCGTGTCGCTGCGGGTATAGTTGCGCTGCCATGTCCCGCCCTGCTCGGTCTTGAGGCTGACGCGGACGCCCAGCGTATCGGTGAGCGGCCCGCTGGCGAAGCCCGACAGTTCGAAGGCGTTGAACCGGCCATAGCTGGCATCCGCCCCGGCCTCAAACGTCTTGCCGGGCTTGGCGGAAATATAGTTGATCGCGCCGCCGGTCGCATTCTGGCCGTAAAGCGTGCCCTGCGGCCCTTTGAGCACTTCGACGCGGGCTAGGTCGAGCGCCGCGCCTTCGGTCAGGATCGCGAAGGGCAGCGGCACTTCGTCGACATAGACGCTGACCGCAGGCGAAGCGGACAGGGTCGAATCGTAAAAGCCCACGCCCCGGATCGTGTAGACCGGCGTGGACACCTGACTTTGCGTGAAGGTGAGGCCGGGCACCAGCTTGGCGAGGTCGGCGGTGCTGGATACGCCGCGCGACAGCAGTTCGTCACCGCCGATCGCGCTGATCGACATCGGCACGGAATTGAGCGACTGCGCCCGGCGCTGCGCCGTAACGATGATGTCGGACGTAGCCGCACCGTCCGCCTGCGCGGATGCGGCGGCGGGTGGCGACGAGTCCTGCGCATGGGCCGCGGCGATCACCGCCGTCAGGCTGGCGCCACAAATCAGAATCCGGAACATCTTTCGCATCACTCCCTCCATAACTGGCCGACACGCTGCTGGGTCGATCCTGCCTGCCTTGTGATACGGATTCCGTAACTAGTCAATAACGACTAATCAGCTTTGACCAGTTTTAGCGCGCGCCCTCTGCGCGCATTACTAGTCATTATTGACTATCAAAAAGCGAAGCGCTACGTCCCGTGGCAACGCGCCGAAAACAGGTGCATGAGGAGAGGATTGAGCTTTGCCGGACGCACGCACAGGCGCCTATCTGACCCAGCCCCTGCACCGGCTGATCCGCGAACTGCCCAACGCCATCGCGACCGTCGACCGCGGGCGGCGACGCACATGGGCGCAGGTCGGCGATCGCATCGCCCGACTCGCGGGGCTGCTGATCGACGCGGGCCTGCGACCGGGGGACCGGGTGGCGCTGCTGGCGCAGAATAGCGACCTTTATCTCGATTATATGCTGGGCGTGTGGTGGGCTGGCGGCGTGCTCAATCCGGTCAATATCCGCTGGACGGTGGATGAGATCGCCTTTTCCCTGACCGACTGCACCACCAGCATATTGATCGTCGACGACCATTTTTCCCCGATGATCCCCGCACTGCGCGCCGCCGCGCCGACGCTGCGGCTGATCCTGACGACCGGTCCCGCCGCGCCGGAATGCGTGGATTATGAAAGCGCGCTGGCGGCGGCGACGCCAGTGACGGACCGGGTGCGCAATGGCGAGGATCTGGCCGCGATCCTCTATACCGGCGGAACCACGGGCAGGCCCAAGGGCGTGATGCTGACCCACCGGGCGCTGACGGCGTCGGCGATGAGCCATGCCGGGTCGGGCGAATGTGCGCCGGGCGCCTGCATGATGCACACCGCGCCGCTGTTCCATGTGGGCGCGATGGCCGGCGTGATCGCGGCGCTGCTGCGGCGGTCGCGCCATGTGTTCGTGCCCGCCTTCGAACCCGAAGCGGTCATGGGTGCGATACAGCATAATGGCGTCACGGACGTGTTTCTGGTCCCCACCATGATACAGGCGCTGCTGGACCATCCCCGCTTTCCCGACCATGACCTCAGCAGCATCGAGCGGCTGATCTACGCCGCCAGCCCCATTTCTCCCGCGCTGCTGGACCGCACCGTCGCCGCCATGCCCAGGGCGGGCTTCGTCCAGGCCTATGGCATGACCGAGACGTCGGCCATCGTCACCCTGCTGGGACCGTCGGATCATGACCCCGCCGCCTATGCCTCCGGCCGGGTGCGATCGGTGGGTCGCGCGACGATGTCGGCGGAACTGCGCATCGCCGCTCCCGATGGCTGTGACATGCCGCCCGGAGAAGCCGGGGAAATACTGGTCCGTGGCGAAAGCGTGATGACAGGATATTGGAACCGCCCGCAGGAAACCGCCGACGCGTTGCAGGCGGGGTGGATGCATACCGGCGATCTGGGCCGCATGGACGAAGCGGGCTATCTCTATATCATGGACCGGCTGAAGGACATGATCCTGACCGGCGGCGAGAATGTCTATTCGGCAGAGGTGGAGGCCGCGCTCGCCAGCCATCCGTCGGTGCAGCAATGCGCGGTCGTGGCGCGCCCCGACGAGCGCTGGGGCGAGGTCGTGCACGCGGTGCTGGTCATACGTCCGGGCCATGCGCTCGACCCGCAGGCGCTGACCGCGCACTGCCGCCAGTCCATCGCGGGTTATAAATGCCCCCGCAGTTTCGAGCAACGCACCGTCATGCCGCTGTCCGCCGCGGGCAAGATCCTGAAGGCGACGTTGCGGGACGATGCCCGGCGGCTCGAATCCGGATCGTCCTCGCATTGACAAGCCCGGCGATTTTATCGATCCCCGCAGCCATGTTCTGTCATCATCATCCAGGCCGCGCGCCATGCTGAGCGCACCGGCTCCGGCGAAACGTGGACGGCGCGGCGCGCTGAACCGCCAGAAAATTCTGGAAGCGTGCATCGCCTGCATCAACCGCAACGGCTATTCGGCAACCTCGGTGGAGGCGGTGATGGCGGAAGCGGGCCTCAGCCGTGGGTCGGTCCTGCTCCAGTTCCCCACGCGATTGCACCTGACGCTGGCGACGGCGGAATTCGCCATGGCGGAAATGCTCAAGAACAGCGAGGCGCTTGGGGCGACGATCGCCGACCCCGTTGAACGTTTCTGCCGCTTTGCCGACATCGTATGGGACGTGCACCGCACGCCGCCGTCGATCGCGCTGACCGACATATTGCTGGCGTCGCGCTGGGATCAGGATCTGGCGGCGGGGCTGAAGCCGCTGGCCGAGGAAGCCGAACGCCACGTCGATGAACGCTTTACGGAGGTCGCTGCGCAGGCGGGGATCAAAAACATCGAAAGCGTGGTCCTGCATGGCCGCGTGCTCAACGCCAGCGTCCGCGGCATGACGATCGACCTGGCGTTCAACCCCAGCCGCGAGGTCATATTGCTGGCGCTGGAAACGCTGAAACGGGATTATGAGGCCTTTTGCCGACAACTGGTCGAGACGGCCTGAGTTGACCGCGCATCATCCATAGGGACGCTCGGTCCACCACGGATAATAGGACGGCATGTCACGCGACACCCTGTCCGGGAAATCAGGCGCGCGTTTTTCGAAAAAGGCGGTCACCCCCTCCTTCGCATCGTCGCTCAGGCTGCGGGTCAGGATGCCCCGGCTTTCGATCCTGTGCGCCTCCATGGGATCGTCCAGCCCCAGCCCGCGCCACATCATCTGACGCGTGAGCGCGATCGAGACCGGCGCGGCATTGTCCGCAATCTCGCGCGCGATGGCATAGGCGGCGGGCAACAGATCGTCGACAGGCAGCACATCTTCGACAAGGCCACCCTCCTTCGCCTCCGCCGCGCCGAACACCCGCCCAGAATAACACCATTTGAGCGCCCGGTTGATGCCGACGATGCGCGGCAGGAAATAGGTCGACGCCGCTTCGGGCACGATGCCCCGGCGCGCGAACACGAAGCCGAATTTCGCCTGTTCGCTGGCGAGGCGAATGTCCATCGGCAGGGTCATCGTCGCGCCGATGCCGACCGCCGCACCGTTGATCGCGCCGATCACCGGCTTTTCCATGCGAAAGATGCGCAGCGTCAGCAGGCCGCCACCGTCGCGCACCGACGGGTCGGAGAAATCGAACGTGCCCGCCTTGGCCTGTTCGGCAATATCGGGATCGGCCAGGAAATCCTCCGCCCCGCCCGATATGTCCGCCCCCGCGCAATAGGCGCGTCCCGCCCCCGTCACGACGACCGCCCTGATGCCATCATCGGCATCGACCCGGTCGAAGGCATGGATCATCTCCAGCATCATCTGGGTCGTGAAGGCATTCATCTTGTCGGGCCGGTGGAGCGTGATCGTCGCCACGCGATCGGCCACGTCGAACAGGATCGATTGATAGTCCATGGGAAAGCTACTCTTCAAAGATTCTGGTCGGTGTCATGCGGTCGCTGCGGCCAGCGACCGGCTGTAGCGGACAGGCAGGCTGCGAATCCCGCTGACGAAATTCCCCTCGGTATAGACGGCTTCGCCCGCCAGTTCGATGCTGCCGATCTGCTCGAAAAACTCGTGGAAGAAGCATTCGATCTCCAGCTTCGCGAGATATTGGCCAAGGCACATATGCGGGCCATAGCCGAAGGCGAGATGGTTGTTGGGCGACCGGTCGATGCGGAAGGACGCAGCATCGTCAAAGGCTTCGGGATCACGGGTCGCCGCGCCGAAGGCCAGCATGACATGATCGCCCGGCTTGAACGTCGTGCCGTGCAGTTCATACTCCTGCGTCACCGTGCGCATGAAATGCTTGACCGGCGCGGTCCAGCGGATCGCCTCGGTCGCGAACGTCTTGATGAGGTCGGGATTGTCGCGCAGCCGCTGCATTTCCCGTGGATTGTCGATCAGCGCCTTCATGCCGCCGACGATCGACGCCGCCGTCGTGTCATGCCCCGCCGTCGCGACGATCACATAATAGCCGATCCGTTCCTCGTCGCTCATCTGCGCGCCGCCGGGCATGCCGGTCGCGATCAGCGTCGCCACATCGTCGCGCGGGTTGGCGATCCGATCCTTCGTGATGCCGTCGAAAAAGGCGAGATAGTCACGCTTCACCGCGACCATATGCTCCGCTTCGGTCAGGCCCGGCCGCCGCACCGCGGGGTCCGCCGCGCCGAACAGTTCGTGAGTCAGCGTCAGCATCCGCGCCTCATCCTCCGGCGCGATGCCCAGCGCCGACATGGCGACGCGCAGCGGATACCAGAAGGCCACATCGGTCGCGAAATCGCAGGCGCCCGACGCCTCCTTCATATTCCCGACAAAGGCGCGGGCGTGGTCGCGGATCGACTCCTCCAGCTTGCGGATATTCTTCGGCAGGAAGAATTCCTGCGTCAGCGCGCGCATATTCTGATGATGCACGCCATCCATCGCCGTCAGTGGATAGACGCCCGATTCCACGCCGAACAGGGCGATGTTCGATTGCTCGACGCTGATCGGCAGCAAGGTCATGCGCGGCCCGGCGTTGAAGATATCAGGCAGCCGCTCCAGTTCGCGAATATCCGCATGGCGCGACACGACCCAGAAGGGGCGGCAGCCCTCCGGCTCCGCAAAGGCGACCGGCTGTTCCTGACGCAGCCAGGCGTAGAAACGCTGCAACCGGTCCTGATCGCCATAAAGGGCCGGATTGGCGATATCGGCGGCCTTGAACTCGGTCATCCCTGATTTTCTCCTGATAATGTCCCGTCGCCGGGCAGCAGCACGGCTTTGACGACAAGTCCTTCTGCCTGATCGCGCACCGCCTCGTTGATCTGAGACAGCGGATAGGTCCGGATCATCCGGTCGAAAGGCAGCTTGCCCGCCCGGTAATATCCGATGAGTTCGGGTATGAACGTCGCCGGATCGCTGTCGCCTTCGATAATGCCCATGATCCGGTGCCCCGATGCCATCAGGCGGTTGACATCCGCCGGGACGTTGGTGTCCGGCGGCGCGATGCCGACAAGGCCAAGCAGGCCGCGCGGCGCAAGCGCGCCAATCAGCGCGGCAAGCACATCCGCCCGCCCTGTCGTATCCAGCGCATAGTCCACACCCGATGGCGCCAACCGGGCCAGCGCTGACGGCACCGGTTCCGCCGAAGGGTCGACAACCTCGGTCGCGCCATAGTCCAGCGCCAAAGCCCGGCGGCTTTCATGCGGCTCTATCAGGATGATTCCGGCGCACTGGCTGATCACGGCGCCCATGACGGCACTAAGGCCCACCGCGCCCCCGCCCGCTATCACGATCGTGGAACCCGGCTCACAGGCCATGGAGCGCATCACAGCCCCCACTCCGGTCTGGATGCCGCATCCCAGTGGTCCCATCAGGGCGAGCGGAACGTCATCCGCCACCGGGACGAGATTGCGCGCATAAGTGACCGCCAATGTCGCAAAGGATGACTGACCGAAAAAATTACCCGCAACCGGGATTCCGTCCAGAGTAAGAGCCGTGCTGCCATCCAGCCTTCGCCCGGCATAGTTGAGCGCCGGCATGGTCTCGCAATAGGATGACCTTCCCGCATGGCACTGGCGACAATCGCCACAGGAACGAAAGCTGATTACCACCCGGTCGCCTGCGGCGAAGCCGGAAACGTTGCGCCCGACATGCAGGATGATGCCCGATCCTTCATGCCCCAGCACCGCCGGACCCGACAAACCGAAAGCGCCATGCTGGGCCACGACGTCGGTATGGCATATCCCCACGCCGACCACCGACACGAGTATTTCCTCGTCGCGCAGATCGCCAATGCCGATCGAGCGGATCGCGAATGGTTCGCCGGGGCGCTCGACGACTGCGGCCAGCGCCTGATGAGGGGCGACCATGTCAACGCACCTTCATTAAAATGGACCGATCGAAATCCTCCGCCCAGTAGCGGTCGCGCAATATGCGTTTGTAAAGCTTGCCGGTCGGATGGCGCGGCAGATCCGGCATGAACTCGATAAGCCGGGGAATCTTCACGCCCGAAAGCCGCGATCGCAGCCAGTCGACCAGCTCCTGCGCGAACGCCTCGGTCGCGTCGGCCATATCCTCCGGCTGGAGGACCGCGACGACCTGCTCCCCCATTTCCGGGTCGGGCACGCTCACCACCGCCGCGTCGGCGATGCGCGGGTGCAGGACCAGGACATTCTCGATCTCCTGCGGGTAGATATTGACCCCGCCCGATATGATCATGAAGCTCTTGCGGTCGGTCAGGTAGAGATAGCCGTCTTCATCCATCCAGCCGACATCGCCCAGCGTCGCCCAGCCGTGGCGGTTGATGACCGATGCGGTCTTTTCCGGGTCGTTATGGTAGGAAAAGGGCGGGCCGCCCTCGAACGACACAAGCCCCTCCGTGCGCGGGGGAAGCAGATTGTCATCCTCGTCGCAGATGCGGGCCTGCCCGATCATCGACCGCCCCACCGAACCGGGGTGGCTCAGCCATTCGGGCGAAGAGATCATCGTTATCCCCGCTCCTTCCGTACCGGAATAATATTCCAGCAGGATCGGTCCCCACCAGTCGATCATCGCCTGCTTGACCGGCACGGGACAGGGCGCGGCGGCGTGAACGGCCAGTTTCAGCGACGAACAGTCATGGCGGTCGCGCACCTCCTGCGGCAGTTTGAGCAGCCGCACGAAATGGGTGGGAACCCACTGGCTGTGCGTGATCCGATAGCGCTCGATCAGCGACAACGCGACTTCCGGGTCGAACTTTTCCATGATGACGACGGTGCCGCCCAGCGCCTGCACCTCACGGCACCAGCGCAGCGGCGCGGCGTGATAGAGCGGCGCGGGGCTGAGATAGATGGTGTCGCGATCGAACCCCAGCTTCGCGCAGACCGTGCCGAGCGGCGTCGGCAGCGTGATGTCGCCATCGTCGGGAAGCGGCGGCTTGATCCCCTTGGGCCGCCCCGTGGTGCCGGACGAATAGAGCATGTCGATACCGGCCCGCTCGTCCGGGATCGGGCTGTCGGGCATCGCCGCGATCACCTTGCCCCAATCCCGCCAGCCCGGCCGCTCCTCACCCAAAGTGAAGCGGTGTACCGGCGCATCCCCGTCGATCTCCGCCAGCAGGCCGCCAAGACCGCCCGACGCGACCAGCAGCCGGGCGCCGCTGTCGTTCAGGATATAGGCGATCTCCGACGGCGCAAGCCGGGTCGAGATGCAGACGAAATACAGCCCGGCCCGATGCGCCCCCCAGGTGATGCCCAGAAAATCGGGTGTATTGTCCAGCAGCAGGGCAACGGCGTCGCCTTCGCGCAGTCCGGCCGCGCGGAACAGATGCGCCGCCTGATTGGACCGGCATTCCAGTTGGCGGTAACTGACGACCTCGCCGGTGTCGGCCATGATGATGGCGGCTTTTTCAGGCTCGGCACGAGCGGTCATGCCAGGATGCATCAAATCCCCTCCATATCATGGAGGAGCGATTGTCACTCGCCGCTCCCCGCTGCGCCGATCCGGTTTGGCATCGACCTTTCTTCCTGAATAGAAGCGAGCGAGCGGAATGCAATATAAAACTTAACTAATCGCTCGATTGACTTATCAATTTTGCATTTTATGGTCGCCTGGCATGGAAACGCGCGCGTGATCGCCGTCTGTTTGTGGAAGAGGTATCGAATATTATGAACAGCCCCGTCTCATCGCTGACGAAAGTCGGCCATATCGCCGTCGTGACGATCGACTCCCCGCCGGTCAACGCGCTGGGCCAGCCGGTTCGCAAGGCCATATTGGACGACCTGACCACCGCCCTTGCCGACACTGAAGTCGCCGCGATCATCATTCTGTGTGCAGGCCGCACCTTCTTCGCCGGGGCCGACATCACCGAATTCGGCAAGCCGTTCCTCGCCCCCGAACTGCCCGACCTTTTCGGCGCGATCGAGCAGGCCGACCGGCCGGTGATCGCCGCGATCCACGGCACGGCGCTGGGCGGCGGCCTCGAACTCGCCATGTCCTGCCATTATCGCATCGCCGTGCCTTCGGCGAAGCTGGGGCTGCCCGAAGTCGCGCTTGGCCTGTTGCCCGGCGCGGGCGGCACGCAACGCACGCCACGGCTGGCGGGCATCGCCGCCGCCGTTGACCTGATGGTGGGCGGCAAACCCGTCTCCGCATCCCATGCTTTGAAAATCGGCCTGATCGACCGCATCGCCGACGGCGCGGACCTTGCCGCCGACGCCGTCGCCTATGCGCAGCAACTGATCGCCGACAAGGCGCCGCTGCGGCGCGCCCGCGACCTCGACACCGACCTCAGCGCCGAGGACGCGCAAGCCTGTATCGCCGCCTGGCGCGAAAAGAACAGCAAGGCATTTGTCGGCTTCAAGGCGCCGGACAATATCCTCAAAGCCATCGCCGCATCCGCCGACCGCCCCTTCGATGACGGCATCAGGCGCGAGGCGGAACTGTTTCAGGAACTGATGGCCAGCCCGGAATCCGCGGCGCAGCGGCATATCTTCTTCGCCGAACGCGCCGCCGCGAAAATCCCGGTGGCCAAGGATGTCGCGCCCCTCCCCATCGCCAGCGTAGCCGTGATCGGCGCGGGCACGATGGGCAGCGGCATCACCCTCGCCTTCCTCAATGCGGGCTATCAGGTGCGCATGATCGACATCAGCGAAGCGGGCCTTGCGCGCGGCGCGCGCCATGTCGAAGCCACCCTGCATGCGCTGGCCGACAAGGGCCGTATCTCCCAGCAAGTGCGCGACGCCCGGATCGCGGCTTTCTCCACCGCGACCAGCCTTTCCGCGATCGCCGACGACGATTTGATCGTGGAGGCCGTGTTCGAACGGCTCGATCTCAAGCAGCAGATTTTCCGGGAGATTGACGGTTTCGCCAAACCGGGGGCGATATTGGCGTCCAACACCTCCTTCCTCGACCTCAACCAGATCGCCGCCGCGACGCAGCGTCCCGCCGATGTCGTCGGCCTCCACTTCTTCGCCCCGGCCAACATCATGCGCCTGCTGGAAGTTGTGCAGGGCGCGGCCACCAGCGACGCGGTGCTGGCGACCGCGATGAATCTGGGCCGGAAGCTGGGCAAGGTCGCCATCCTTTCGCAGGTCTGCGACGGGTTCATCGCCAACCGCGTGATGGCGCGGCGGACGGATGCGGCGGACCGGCTGCTGCCGCTAGGGGTGATGCCATGGGACGTCGATGCGGCCATGACCGGCTATGGCTTCCCGATGGGACCGTTCCAGATGATGGACCTTGTCGGTCTGGACGTCATCGGCTGGGACCGGGAAAACAGCGCGGGCCGCACAGTGCAGGAGGTGCTGTGCGAAGCCGGGCGTCTGGGCCAGAAGAGCGGCGGCGGCTATTATGACTATGACGAAAAGCGGCGCGCGACCCCGTCGCCCTTCGCCGAAGCGACCGTCCGCGATTTCGCCGCACGATCGGGCCTGCCGCTGCAATCGCTGAGCGCGCAGGAGATCGTCGAATCGCTGCTCTACCCGGTGGTTAACGAATGCGCCAAGCTGCTGGAGGAAGGCATCGCCCTTCGCGCATCGGACATCGATATGGCGCTGGTCGCTGGCTATGCATGGCCTGTCTATCGCGGCGGGCCGATGATCTGGGCCGATCAGGAAGGTCTGCCCCGCATCGTCGCCGCGCTCGAAGCGCGGATCGCGACGGGCGAGCCGATCGCCCTCTCCCCGCTGTTGAAGGACAAGGCGCAGCGGGGCGAAACCTTCCTCTGATCGCCAACGGGCCGCCGATCGCGGCGGCCCGTTACCCAACAAAAAGGGGGATGACGGCATCACGCCGCTATCCCCCTTTTCCATGCCCGCAGAAGCGATCAGATGCTGCGCGCAATCACTTCCTTCATGATCTCGGACGTGCCGCCATAAATGCGCAGCACCCGCGCATCGCGCCACAGGCGCGCAATGGGATATTCGTTCATATAGCCCGCGCCGCCATGCAGTTGCAGGGCTTCGTCGGCAATCCGGTCCACCAGTTCGGTGTGGAACAGCTTGGCCGCCGATGCCTCCGCAGTTGTGAGCCGTCCCGCCACATGGCGATCGATCGCCCAGTCGAGATGGCTCCAGCCGGCCTGCAACGACGCCTTCATCGACGCCAGGGTGAAGCGCGTATTCTGGAAGTCGAACACGCTCTGGCCGAACGCCTTGCGATCCTTGGTGAAGGCCACCGCTTCGTCAAAGGCGCGCTGCGCCATCGCCTGCGCGCTGATGGCGATGGACAGCCGCTCCTGCGGCAGCTTCGCCATCAGATAGGCGAAGCCTTTCCCTTCCTCGCCCAGCAGATTGCTGACGGGCACGCGCACGTCGCTGAAGAAAAGCTCCGACGTGTCCGCCGAATGCTGCCCGATCTTGTCGAGGTTGCGACCGCGCGAGAAACCGGCCCGGTCCGCTTCCACCAGGATCAGTGAAACGCCCTTTGCGCCCAGCGAAGGATCGGTCTTGGCCACGACGATGACAAGGTCCGCCAGCTGGCCGTTGGTGATATAGGTCTTGTTGCCGTTGATGACATAGTCATCGCCGTCGCGGATCGCCGTGGCGCGGATCGACTGGAGATCGCTGCCCGTGCCCGGCTCCGTCATGGCGATGGCGACGATCGCCTCGCCGGAGATCATCGGCGGAATCCAGCGGGCCTTCTGCTCTTCCGTCCCGTAATTGACGATATAATCGATCACGATGTCGGACTGCAAAGGCAGGCCCGCCGAACTGCCGCTATAGGCCAGTTCCTCGACGATGACGGCATTGTAGCGATAGTCCAGTTCCAGCCCGCCATAAGCTGCTGGCGCGGTCGGGCACAGCAGTCCCGCCTCCCCCGACGCCAGCCAGAAGGCGCGATCGACAATGCCTTCCTCCTCCCAGCGATCAAGATTGGGAAGAAGCCTGTCGGCGAAGAATTTGCGCACCTGATCGCGGAACAGGATCAGTTCGCCGTCTGGCGTGGGGCGGATGTCGTCGGGGATCATGTCCATTTCCTTATAAATGGATGCGCCGACGGAGGTGATCCGTCGGCACATGGCGTTAGAAATCTGTGCTTTGAGCGGCCGTTCAGAACGCGACCCTGACCGTGCCGCCGTAAGTACGGGGCGCGCCTGGAGCGATATAATTATAGGGGAAACCCGCCTGCCGCAGGTCGAGACCGTAGAGCAGCGTCTTGCGCTGGAGCAGGTTCTGCGCCCAGCCCTTGACCGTCACATTGCCGCGCGTCCAGGATAGGTTGACGTTCACCTTGGCGAAGCCCGGCTGCTGCAATTCCGAATTGACCTGCGCCGAACCCACCCCGTTGACGCCGTTATAGGGCGAGAACCACTGCCGGCTCGTATAATCGACACTGGGGGAGAGGGTCATCGGCCCGCCCGCAAGATCGAACGGCGACCAGTCGAACCCGGCATGGGCCGTCCAGCGCGGCGCGAACGGCAGGTCGTTGCCGCTCAGGTCGTTCCCCGCCAGACGCAGTTCCTTATAGGTTGCGTGCAGATAGCCGAGCGATCCGTTGATCGAGAATTTCGGGCTGGCGCGGAAGGTCGCCTCCGCCTCCGCTCCATAATTCTGCGATCTGGGCGCATTCAGCAGGAAGGACACCGGGCCGGGCCGCGTGTCCTGCAATTGCTGGTTGCGGTAGCTGTAAAAGAACCCTGCCAGCGCCAGCGTCAGTCGCCGGTCGAGGAAGCGCCCCTTCGCGCCGACCTCATAGGCGTTCACATATTCCGGATCGATATAGGTGATGCCGGACGAGCTGGTGTAGCCGCCGCCGTTGAACGCACCCGACCGATAGCCGCGATTATAGCTGGCATAGACCAGTGCGCCGCTGTCGAACGTGTAGGTCAGCGCAGTGCGGCCCGTCAGCGCCTTGTTTCGGCCATTGATGTTGTAGCGGGCATTGGGATCATAGGGGCATGTTCCCGGCGCGGTCGTGCAGGGCACGGTGGTGGCTAGCGGCACTTGCGGACCGTCGAAGCCGCCGAGGAAAAGAAAGGCGTAGCCATCCCGATAGGCGGCCCGGTCGAAGGTGTAGCGAAGACCGACCGTCGCCACGAGCTTTTCGGTCAGATTGACGTCCGCCTGCGCGAACCCGGCATAGGTGCGCCGGACCTGGTCGAACCGCTGGAAGAAACCGCCATCCACGCCCGGTCCGAGCGCGCTGGCGATATGATAGAAGCTGCCCGTGCTGGTGCTGTCCCAACCGTAGAACAGGCCGGCGACTGCCTTGACGCGCGTGGAGTCGTAGTTGAAGCGAGCCTCTTCGCTGAACTGGTGGAAGGACGCCGATCGTGGCAGATATAATATGTCGATCGGCGCACCATCGGCGGAAGCCATGGTTGTAAGGCTGCTCTTCCCATAGGCGGTGATCGACGTGAGGGTGACTTGCGGGGACAGCTCGTAAGCGACCTTCGCCGACGCACCATAGGCCGTCACCCGGTTATCCCCGATCCGATTTTCGTTGATTTCGAAAAAGCCAAGCCCGGCCCGGAACGCCGCCGGACCATAGACGGCCTGCTGGGTGCCCTTCGACCGGCCACCATAGGCCTTGATTACGATATCCAGCGGCCCTGCGCCGGGACGGATGCGCAGCGTCGCGCGATATTGCAGATTGTTGATCGACCCGGCGTCGCGGGCTCCCGGAAAGACATTATGAAAACGCGCATCGCCCTTTTCATAATTGATGGCGGCACGGAAACCGAGCTGATCCTCCACCATTGTGGTCTCGATCGCGCCCTGCGCCTTGTAGGTGTCGTAATTGCCATAGCCCGCCTCTGCATAGCCGCGCGTTCCCGACAGGCTGGGCGTCGCCGTCAGGAAATGGATCGCGCCGCCGGTGGTGTTCCGCCCGAACAGCGTGCCTTGCGGCCCGCGCAGCACTTCGACCCGCTCCAGATCATAAAGGCCGATGCCCTGCGACGCGCGGCTGACCAGACCCACATCGTCCACATAGACGCCGACCGGCGACACCTGATTGGAATTATATTCGTTCGCGACGCTGACGCCGCGCATGGAAAAATTGGGCTGCGTATCGCCGAACGGGCTGCTGACCTGCAAATTCGGCACGATACGACCCAGATCGGCGGAATTGGTGACGCCCTTGCTGACGAGTTGCTCGCCGCTCAATGCCGTGATGGCCAGCGGCACCGACTGGATGGACTGCGACCGCCGCTGGGCCGTGACGATGATTTCGCCTGGATCGACCTTGTCGATGGCCTGCGCCTGCGCGAGGGCCGGAATCGACGCGCTGCCCAGAGCGATGAATATCGTCGGTATCATTTTCTGGATTGTCATTGCACCCTCCCCCATGTTCGGACCATCGCCTTCGGACTGCCCGAAGGACGTGCGATTCGTTGATCGCCGCCTAAACTTAATCGATTGATTGGCTAACTTCTAGAATTGGACCATTCGGCCTGTCAACTGCTATTTGCAAGCGATCGAAACATATGGCTCAGGCGATTCATCCAACTTGACACCGGCAGGCCCGTTACCCAGACTGAAATATTAATCGATCAGTTGGAATGGCTCACAATGGCAACAGCACCAGACACGTCGCAGCGCGGCACGCCCAAACAGGCAAGAGGCATTGCCGCCCGCAACGCCTTGCTGGACGCGACGGCGGAAATTCTGGCTGAAGCGACCCAGATAGAGGTGTCGCTCAGCGAAATTTCGCGCCGTTCCAAGATCAATTCGGCCATGATCAAATATTATTTCGGCGACAAGCAGGGGCTGCTGATGGCCCTGCTGGAACGGGACGCGGAATTGGCGATGTCGTCGCTGAACGCATTGGTGGCGATGGATATTTCCGCGGAAAAGAAAATGACGATCCATGTCGAAGGCATGGTCAACGCCTATTATCGCGCACCCTATCTGAACCGCTTGCTGCATTATATCGTGGAGGCGGGCGGTTCCGAAGCCAGCGCCCGCATGTCACGCCTGTTCATCCACCCCATGATGAACGCCTATCGCTCCATCATCCGTCAGGGCGTGGCGGAAGGCAGCATGGCGGAGATCGAGCCGGGCATGCTCTATTACGCCCTGGTCGGATCCGCCGACCATCCTTTCTACGCCAACTATTCCGCGCCGGCCGTTTTAGGCACGGAAGCGATCGACGTTGAAACCAAGAATGGCTACGCCACGTTTCTACGGCAGATATTCATAAAGGGGCTGCGGCCCTGAATAAGGCGAAGACCCGGCTGCGAAGACAAGCAGCCAGATTCCGCATAGCGCCATCCCTTCAAGGCTTTGGAATATAATAGGCTTTGGGTCTGGTATATTCGAGCAGGCCACCCATGCCATTCTCCTGACCTATTCCGGACGATTTCGCCCCCGCCAGCGGTGTGAAGGGTGTCATCTGGAGATTCTGGTTGATCCAGACCGTCCCCGTATCCAGCCTCTCCGCAACGGCGAGCGCCGCATCCACGTCGCTCGACCACACCGCCCCGGCCAGGCCATAGTCGGACGCGTTCGCCCGCGCGATGACATCGTCCAGATCGCGCCATTTCAGCACGGGCAGCACTGGGCCAAAGGCCTCCTCCTGCACGACGCGCGAGGCTTCCGGCGGATTATCGACGAGCGTGAGCGGCACGAAATAGCCTTCGTCCGGGACCGCCGCCCCTTCCAGCAACGTCAGACCATCCGCCCTGGCCTCATCGATAAGCGCGCGAACGCGGCGATATTGCGGCGCATTCTGGACCGGCCCATAATCCACCCCCTGCGCACTGCCATCCCCGACCGTGCGCGCCAATGCGATCCGATGCAATTGGCTCAACAGCCGATCATAAATATCCTCATGCGCATAGAGGCGCTTGGTCGCGACGCAGATCTGCGCGCTGTTGGTGAAAGCACCGTCGAATAGGGCGTCAGCCACCGCATCGACATCGACGTCCGGCAAAATGATCGCCGCGTCATTCCCGCCCAACTCAAGGGTGATGCGCTTTAAATCCTTGGCGGCGCTTTCCATGACCCGCTTCCCCGTGGCGGTCGACCCGGTGAAGGAGATTTTCGCGATTCCGGGATGGGCTGTCACAAGGGGACCAAGCGCATCGTCTCCACTGATCACGTTGAGGACGCCCGCAGGGAAAACATCCTTCACCAGCTCAGCAATGCGCAGCATCGTGAGCGGCGTGAAAGGCGATGGCTTCAGGACCATCACGTTACCCGCCAGCAATGCCGGACCCAGTTTCCAGATAGCCAGAAGAACCGGAAAATTCCACGGGACGATCGCACCGACCACGCCAAGCGGAACGTGCCGCACCTCGACCCGTCTGCTTTCGCTATCCTCCGTCACGTCCACGGGCAGGTCAAGCATCGCTGCGCCCTTCAACCACATCGCCGCGCCTTCGATTTCCGACCTGGCGCCCGCAAGCGGTCGCCCCTGCTCGGCCGTGAAGATGTGGCTCAGTTCGGCTGCATGAGCGAGAATGATGTCCGCCGCCTCGATCAACCTGGCCTTCCGGTCCGCGATCGGTATCCTGCTCCAGCCGGGGAAAGCGCGCGCGGCCGCCACGACGGCGCGATCCAGTTCCTCGCTCCCGGCGTTGGGGCAGGATGACGCGATCCGCGCGGTCGCCGGATTGATCACTTCCATCGTCGCTGCCGACGTCACCAACGCGCCGTCGATGAGCATCGAAAAGGGTCCGGTTATCAATGTCCGCTCCTTCACCTTGGCGCGCCGGTGCGTCCGGCGCGCAGTTCGCTGTTTACAACTTCGCTATCTTGGATAAAAGGAACCGCTCAAGAATACAATCAATCGATTAATAAATTATCCGAACCGGAGATGGGAGTGAGCGATGGCTGAAGCATATATCATCGACGCCGTGCGTACGCCGCGCGGCATCGGCAAGGTGGGGAAAGGATCGCTGGCGACTCTCCACCCTCAGCAACTGGCGGCGACGGTGCTGCGGGCGATCGTGGATCGCAACGATCTGCCAACCGAAAAGATTGACGACGTGGTCTGGTCCACCTCCGCGCAGCGCGGCAAGCAGGGTGGCGATATCGGGCGCATGGCCGCGCTCGAAGCCGGATTCGATGTGCGCGTGTCGGGCGTGACGCTGGATCGCTTCTGCGGCGGCGGCATCTCCTCGGTCGCTCTGGCGGCGGGGCAGGTGATGGGCAGTCTGGAGGATTGCGTCATTGCGGGCGGCGTCGAAATGATGAGCTTCACCGCCGAGCGCGACCGCGATGAATTCGCCGCAGGGCTGGGCGCGGTGCTGGTCGGCGCGGGCAACCCGACGTTGGACGCCCGGCACCCCCAATCCCATCAGGGCGTCTGCGCCGACGCCGTCGCCAGTCTGGAAAATATCAGCCGCGAGGCGCTCGACGCCTTCGCCGCCGAAAGCCAGCGCCGCGCCGCCATCGCGATCGAGGAAAATCGCTTCGCCAGATCGCTGGTCGCCGTGACCGATAGCGAGGGCAATCTTCTGCTCGACCGGGAAGAATTTCCCCGTCCCTCCACGACCGCAGAGAGTCTGGCGCAGTTGAAGCCCGCCTTCGAAACGCTGATCGATCATCCCTATAACGAACAGGGCGACACCTTTCGCAAGCAGATCCTGCGCCGATACCCGGATGCCGATATCAAGGCGGTGCATCATGCGGGCAGCAGTTCGGGCGTGGTCGACGGCGCGGCCGCCCTGCTCCTTGCGTCCGGTGCGTTCGGCCGGGAACAGGGGCTGAAACCCAGGGCGCGGATCGTCGCGGCGGTGAATATCGGCGACGACCCGACGCTGATGCTGAACGCGCCCGTTCCCGCCGCCCGCAAGGCGCTGGAACGCGCCAACCTCAGCATCGGCGATATCGACCTGTGGGAAATCAACGAAGCCTTCGCGGTCGTCCCGGAAAAGTTCATTCGCGACCTTGGCCTCGACCGCAGCAAGGTCAACGTCAATGGCGGCGCGATCGCGCTCGGCCATCCGATCGGCGCGACGGGCGCGATCCTCATCGGCACGCTGGTCGATGAGCTGGAGCGCACAGGCGGCCGCTACGGGCTGGCGACCATGTGTGCGGCGGGCGGCATGGCCCCCGCCATCATCATCGAACGCGTGTCAGACTATATCGACTAAGGGATAATTTCATGAAGATTGACAGCAACATGGTGGCGGTCGTCACCGGCGGCGCATCGGGTCTGGGCGCGGCGACCGCGCGGGCGCTGGCGCAGCGAGGCGCGAAAGTCACGATTTTCGATTTGAACGCGGAACTGGGTGAAGCGCTCGCCAGCGAGATCGGCGGCGCCTTCGCGGCGGTGAATGTGACCGACGACGCATCGGTCGACGCCGGGTTCGCCCATGCCCGCGCCACCTATGGACAGGAAAATGTGCTGGTGTGCTGCGCGGGTATCGGCCTGCCGGGCAAAACCGCATCCCGATCCAAAAAGGATGGCAGCATCAGCCATTTCCCGCTCGACGGGTTCAATTCGGTCATTCAGGTCAATCTGGTCGGCACCTTCCGCTGCGTCGCCAAGTCCGCCGCCGGAATGCTGACCCTCGATCCCGGCACGGACGGCGAACGGGGGGCGATCGTCATGACCGCCTCGGTCGCAGCAGAAGACGGCCAGATGGGTCAGGCCGCCTACACCGCGTCCAAGGCGGGCATCGTGGGCATGACCCTGCCCATCGCCCGCGACCTGATGAATGACGGCATCCGCATCAACACCATCCTGCCCGGCATATTCGACACCCCGCTGATGAACGCCGCGCCCGATGCGGTGAAGGACGCGCTGGCCGCGTCCGTTCCCTTCCCCAAGCGTTTCGGCATGCCTACCGAATATGCCGCGGTGGCGCTGACGATGATCGAGACCAGCTATCTGAATGGCGAGGATGTGCGTCTCGACGGCGGGATCAGGATGGCCCCGCGCTGACCGCCTGTTCTCAAGAAAAACCATCTGATTTCTGTGGAGTATCACCATGACGCAGGCTTATATCGTGGCCGCCGCGCGCACCGCCGGGGGCAGGCGCAAGGGCGCGCTGTCCGCTGTTCACCCCGCCGATCTGGGCGCTGTTGTCCTCGACGCGCTGGTGGATCGCGCCGCCATTGACCCGGCGACGATCGACGACGTCATTCTCGGCTGCGTGACGCAGGCGGGCGAACAGGCGTCCGCCTTCGGCCGCAATGTGGTTCTGGCGTCCGGACTGCCGGTCAGCGTTCCGGCCGTGACGATCGACCGGCAGTGCGGATCGTCGCAGCAGGCGCTGCACTTCGCGGCGCAGGCTGTGATGTCAGGCACGCAGGATCTGGTGATCGCGGCGGGCGTGGAAAGCATGACCCGCGTGCCGATGGGATCCAACATGAGCCTCCACGCGCAGGCGGGCATTGGCGATGGTCCCTGGTCGCCCAGCATTCAGGACCGTTTCGGGGTCAAGGAGTTCAGCCAGTTCAACGGCGCGCAGGCGATCGCCGACAAACATGGCTTCTCCCGCGAGGCGATGGACGCTTATGCCCTCGAAAGCCATCGCAAGGCGGCCGCCGCCATCGCATCCGGCTCTTTTGACGCGGAAATCATAGCCGTTCACACCCCCGACGGCACCTTCTCGCAAGATGAAGGCGTGCGCGCCGACAGTTCGATGGAGGCGCTGGCCGGGTTGAAGACGCTGGCCGACGGCGGCACGATCACGGCAGGCAACGCCAGCCAGATGACGGATGGCGCTTCGGGTGTACTGGTCGCCAGCGAAGCGGCGCTCAAACGGTATAATCTGACGCCGCTGGCGCGGGTTCACACGCTCACCGTCACGGCGGGCGATCCGGTCATCATGCTGGAGGAACCCATTCCAGCGACCCGCGCGGCGCTGGCGCGGGCGGGACTCAGGCTGGACGACATCGACCTGTTCGAGGTCAACGAAGCCTTCGCCTCCATTCCCATGGCATGGCTCAAGGCGCTGGACGCCGATCCGTCCAGACTCAACGTGCATGGCGGCGCCATCGCGCTCGGCCACCCGCTCGGCGCGAGCGGCACCAGATTGATGACCACGCTGATCCACGCCCTCAGGGCGCGCGGCAAACGCTATGGCCTGCAAACCATGTGCGAAGGCGGCGGCATCGCCAATGTCACCATAGTGGAGGCGCTGTAATGGCCATTCAAACGCGTATCACCGACCTGCTCGGCATCGAACATCCCATCGTGCAGGGCGGCATGATGTGGGTGGGCCGGGCCGAACTGGCCGCCGCCGTGTCGAACGCGGGTGGCCTCGGCATCCTGACCGCGCTGACGCAGCCGACACCCGACGATCTGCGGCGCGAAATCGACCGCTGCCGCACGATGACCGACAAGCCGTTCGGCGTGAACCTCACCATCCTGCCGTCGGTCAGCCCACCGCCCTATGCCGAATATCGGCGGGCGATTATCGACAGCGGCGTGAAGATCGTCGAGACGGCAGGTCACAAACCGCAGGAACATGTCGAGGACTTCAAGAGCCACGGCGTCATCGTGCTGCACAAATGCACGGCGGTGCGTCATGCCTTGTCGGCGGAGCGCATGGGCGTCGATGTCATTTCCATCGACGGGTTCGAATGCGCCGGTCATCCCGGCGAGGACGATATACCCGGCCTGATCCTCATTCCCGCAGCGGCCGACAGGGTCAGGGTGCCGATGCTCGCGTCCGGCGGCTTTGGCGATGGCCGGGGTCTTGCCGCCGCACTCGCGCTGGGCGCGGAAGGCATCAACATGGGCACGCGTTTCTGCGCAACCGTGGAGGCACCAATCCATGACAATGTGAAGCAGTTCATCGTCGGCAATGACGAGCGTGCAACCAACCTTATCTTCCGTCGCTTCCACAACACCGGGCGCGTGGCGAAAAGCAGCGTGTCGGACCAGGTGGTGGAAATCAGTGCAAGGACAGATGCCGTATTCGAAGATATCCAGCCTTATGTATCGGGCGCCAAGGGCCGTGTGGCGCTGGAAACCGGTGACCTTGACGCGGGACTGATATGGGCTGGTCAGATCCAGGGGCTTATCCACGACATCCCGACATGCAAGGAATTGCTCGATCGCATTGTCGGCGAAGCGGAACAGATTATCTCTTCACGTCTGGCATCATTTACTGCGAATAAAGTCGCGGTTTCAGAAGTGGCTTAGGGTCAGGATCTGTAATTGCAGAGCTAAGATCAGGACTCATTGATTGATCCAGAAGATGATGGTTGCTGCGATGCAGATGGCGGACATGAAGGTGTGAGCGTATCGGTCATAGCGAGTGTGGATGCGCCGCCAGTCCTTGAGCTTGCCGAACATATTCTCGATCCTGTGGCGCTGGCGATAGAGCATAGCGTCGTGCGGGATCGGGACCTTTCGGTTCCTCTTTGACGGGATGCAGGCGGTGACGCCGCGCTCCGCGAGCGCCTTGCGGAACCAGTCGGCGTCATAGCCTCGGTCGCCGAGCAGGGTTTTAGCGCGGGGCAAGGCGTCGAGCATCAGGGCAGCGCCTTTGTAGTCGCTCATCTGCCCCTCGCTGAGCAGCATGACCAGCGGCCTGCCTTTGCCGTCGCAGACGGCGTGAAGCTTCGAGTTCAGGCCGACTTTGGTGTGTCCGATACGTCTGGGAGCGCAGCGGGTCAGATAATGATCCGGGGGATCATTATCCCGCAAGCCCCTTTTTGAGCAGGCTGGCTGCGGTTCGGTGCGCCTTCAGATGCGTCGCATCGATCATCAACTGGTCAGGCTTGCCGCCTTGCGCCGAAAGGGCGGAGAAAATCTTGTTGAACACCCCGAGCCGGCTCCACCGGATGAAGCGATTATAAAAGGCATGATGTGGATGGCGCGGACGGGCTTACAATGGCGGCATCTGCCCGACGAGTATGGGAAATGGAACAGCGCCTTCCGTCGCTATCGGCGCTGGGTCGAGACGGGCGGGTTCGACGCCATGCTCGAAACTTTGGCCGAAATGGGGCGCGCGACAGATCGGCCGATATGATCGATAGCACCGTCGTCCGGGCGCACCACTGCGCTGTCGGCATAGAAAAGGGACTCAACTTGGTCGATCGCGAGGCGGCTTCACAACAAAACTCCGCGCCTCCTGCGATGGAAAGGGCCGCCCGCTCGGTTTCGTTCTGACGCCCGACGAGGCTCACGACGTGAAGGGCTTCGGCCCGCTGTTCCGGATGATCGCCGGTCGGTCCGCACCTGTGGAGAGAAATTTGGAAGCTGAACTGCCACTAAGGGTCGTTCATCTTAAGCCGTTCACCACCGACCATTCTAAGTCGAACCGTGCCAGATATTTTCGCAGGCGATCCGCATCATTCGAACTGCTGCGGCGCGCGCGCGAGGCGTTGAAGAGGGTTCGTCCTGCTTCCGAAAGCGAACGACTGGTGCGGCATATCTTGATCGTCTCGGCGAGTTGGACGCGATCGAACAGATCGAGTTCGGCAATCTGCTCGTCAGCCAATATCTCGGACAGAATATCTGCGGCGCTATCGGCCTGACCTGACCACAAGCGCCGCAGTCGTTCGATTTCCATTTCTACGCATTCCACATCGATCCGCCCTTTCGGGCTGAGCGTGGCCATGCGGGTGATGCTAGCGGCCAGATCACGGAAATTGCCGGGCCAGCATGCTTCCCCTGATGTCGCGAAGGCGAGGTAGCGCTGGCGCGCCTCCTTGTTGAAACTGGCCTGATCGCCTTCGCGCTCGGCGAACCGATCCAGTTCATAGTCGAGATTGGGTTCGATATCCTCTCGCCGGTCAGCGAGGCCGGGCAGGCGAAACGTCCAAAGGTTCAGGCGTGCGTAAAGGTCATCCCGGAACGCGCCCGCTGCCACTGCTTCGCCCAGATCACGGTTGGTGCCGGCGATCAGCTGGAAATCCGACGCGACCTCCTTGTCCGCACCGACGGGGAGGAAGCGCTTATCCTCAATAGCGCGCAGGATCATCGCCTGCTCGTCCAAGCCGAGTTCTCCGATCTCGTCGAGGAACAGCATGCCCTTGTCTGCGGAACGGAGCAGCCCCGGCCTGTCCGCAACTGCGCCAGTGAAGGCGCCCTTGCGATGGCCGAACAATGCCGACATGGCGCTATCACCCTTCAGCGTTGCGCAGTTTACCTCCACGAACGATCCCGCGATCTGATGCTTGGCCTTCTTGAGCTCGTAGATCCGCCGCGCGAGTTGGCTCTTGCCCGCGCCAGTCGGTCCCATGAGCAGCACGGGCGCGCGGGACCGCAACGCGACCTGCTCGATCTCGTCGATCATGCGGTTAAAGGCGGCGTTGCGCGTGTCGATCCCGGATTTGAGGAAGGACGTGCTCTCCGCGCTCGCGACAGCGAAACGGGTTGCGATGCTGTCATAGCGCGACAGGTCGAGGTCGATGATGCTCCAGCGGCCGGGCGCTCCGCCATCCTCCGCGCGCTTGGCCGGCTGGGTCTGGAGCAGGCGCCCAGGCAGATAGCGGGCCTCGGTCAGCAGGAAGAGACAGATCTGCGCGACGTGGGTGCCGGTGGTGATGTGGAGGAGATAATCCTGCGCATCCGGATCGAACGGTTCGGCCCGCGCGAAATCGAGCAGCTTTCCATAGACCTCCTCGAAGTCCCACGGGTCGCGAAAGTCGAGCACGCGCATGTCAACCTGGGTCTCCGGTGAAACCGAGGCGATATCCTCCGCAACATATTCGGCAAGACGCCGGTGAGCGGTGCCGTGGAGCAGTATCAGTCGATCGACCCGCAAATCTTCATGCATCGTGAGTGCGACAGTCGGCCGCCACTTGTTCCAGCGCGAAGGCCCGAATTTGCTCGCATCGTGCGTGGAGCCAAGGAATCCGATGACGGTCAGAGGTTTCATTCTTATATCATAGGATAAAAACATATCCTTTGCGATATAAAATATGATAGATGTCCGGATGCGCATATTGCGTCGTCTAGAAATAAATCTTTCAATATCAATTATATAAAATTTCCTGAAGTCCCATTCTCCGGTTTGGCACGGCCCCTGCGTTATGGATTTGTGTCGGTCGAGGCGGATTACTCGGTTGGCAGGCGGAACTGGGGCGGCCGGAATGGGCTGGCCGCCCCAAGGACCGGAAATTCACAGGGCGTAACTCAGTCTGCGCATAGCGCCTGCCCAAAAAAGGCAGGACGCTTGAGCAGGAGGCCGCAGGTTCAAATCCTGCCGCCCTGACCAGATGAGGAGTTGGACGATGGCCAACAAGGGACTGTTTGCGAGCGCCGTGGCGAAGCTGCTGCCGCGCACCGATACGCTGAACCGGGAGGGTGCGCCGGCCCATGCTTATGGGCCGAAGGCGAAGCTCGCCCAACTGGCGGCGACCGGCACGCTGGCCGATAATTTCTACGGCGCGGCGGAGACGCAGCTTGCCGATGTGCTGGACGCGGCCCGCGCTGTCGATCCATATTTCGTCGCCAAGGCTGCGGTCTATGCTCGCACGTCCGGCGCGATGAAGGATATGCCGGCTTTGCTGGCGGCCTATCTGACGGTTGCGGATCCCGACCTCGCGGTTCGGGTGTTTGGTAAGGTCGTGAATAACGGCCGTATGTTGCGCAGCTTCGTTCAGATCATGCGGTCGGGTCAGGTCGGGCGGACGTCGCTCGGCACGCGGCCGAAGCGGCTGGTCCAGCAATGGCTGGAGCGGGCGTCGATCCGTGATCTGCTGCACGCCGCGACCGGCAGTGCGCCGAGCCTGGCGGACATCGTCAAGATGGTCCACCCGCGCCCGGCGGATGCGCAGCGCAAGGCTTTCTATGGCTGGCTGATCGGTCGTCCCTATGACGTCGCCGCGCTGCCCGCCGAGATCGCCGCGTTCGAGGCCTGGAAGCAGGATCGCACGTTGCCGCTGCCGGTGGTGCCGTTCGAGTGGCTGACCGCTTATCCGCTGAGCGCGGAGCAGTGGGCGGAGCTTGCTGGCCGCATGGGCTGGCAGGCGCTGCGGATGAACCTCAACACACTGGCGCGCAATGGCGCGTTCGGTGTGGAAGGGCTTACCGATCAGGTCGCGGCCCGGCTTGCCGACCGTGATGCGCTTCGCGCCGTGCGGCCCATGCCTTATCAGTTGATGGTGGCATTGGGTCAGGTCGCCGATGGCGTGCCGCTCAAGGTGCAGGCGGCGCTGGAGGATGCGCTGGAGTTCTCTCTGGCGTGCGTACCGAAGGTGCCGGGCCGCGTGGTCGTCTGCCCCGACGTGTCGGGTTCGATGGGGATGCCGGTGACGGGCTACCGTAAGGGCGCTTCGTCCAAGGTTCGCTGCATCGATGTCGCGGCTCTGGTCGCGGCGGCGATGTTGCGGTCCAACCGTGCGGCGCGTGTCATCCCGTTCGAGCAGGCCGTCGTGCCGGTGACGCTGAAGGCCACCGACCGGATCGCGGCGAATGCTGCTAAGCTGGCGGCGGTTGGCGGCGGCGGGACGAACGTCTCGGCGCCCCTCGCACTCCTCAACAAGGAGAAGGCGACCGTCGATCTGGTGGTTATCGTCTCGGACAATGAGTCCTGGGTCGATGCGCAGCGGAACGGCTCGACGGCGACGATGCAGGAGTGGACGAAACTGGCGAAGCGCAACCCGCAAGCCAGGCTCGTCTGCATCGATATCGCGCCTTACGGCACGACGCAGGCGGCTAGCCGGCAGGACATATTGAATGTCGGAGGCTTCTCCGACGCGGTGTTCGACACCATCGCGCGCTTCGTCTCCGGCGACACGCAGGATTGGGTGAGCATCGTCGAACAAGTGGAGGTCTGAACGAACAGGGTCGTGGCGAATGCTGGCAGGACTACATGTCGCCAGAGGAGGCCCGACGAGTAAAGCGCCCGGAAGGCAGTTGTGCCCAAAGGGAGATGCGGATTCGACCCCCGCCGCCGACACGTAGCTTAAGGGCCGCGTTTTGCCGAACCTCGTCGCCGCGACCCGACCAGAATATCACGGCGAATGCCGGGAAGGACTACATTGGTAATGTGGTTGTCGCGGGTTCGAATCCCGCCTGTATCGGCAACGATGCAGTAGCTCAGTCTGGTAGAGCGCCAGTCCCTCGGGACGGTCTTTCTCACTTCTCGTCGCCGTGACAGGCAACACAAAAACCATGGCGAATGCCTGACGGACTACATAGCCTATCACGCCCCAGATGCGGGTTCGAATCCCGCCGGACCGCCCAATCGGTCCGTAGTGTAACGGTAGCACAGGGACCGTCCGCAAGGACGGAGAGAAGTCTGTCAAAATCTCGTCGCCATGGCACCGAAATTTGAGCTGGCGAATGCCGGCGGGACTACATCGGTAGAGGCCGAAAGGCCGAGCGGTTCGAATCCGCCCCGGAGAAATCCAGCCAAGGATTCTTTGGGATGTCTCGCCAAACCTTGTCGCCGGCACCATGACTATACAGGGAGGTCGTTATGACCGAGAGCAGGACTTACGATATTCAGCACGTCGAGGGCGGCAAGCCGATCAAGCTGTGGACGCGCGGCGTGCCCGTCGATGAGAAGGCGCATGAGCAGCTCCGCAAGGCGGCGCAGATGCCCTTCGTATTCAAGCATGTGGCGGCCATGCCGGACGTGCATGTCGGCATCGGCGCCACTGTAGGCTCGGTGATCCCGACCAAGGGCGCGGTGATCCCGGCTGCTGTGGGCGTGGACATCGGTTGCGGCATGATGGCGGCGCGCACTTCGCTGATGGCGAGCGATCTTCCGGACAATCTGGAAGGCATCCGCTTGGCCATCGAGCAGGCGGTGCCGCATGGCCGTTCGGTCGGTCGTGGCCAGCGCGATCCTGGCTCGTGGGGTGCCCCGCCGATTGAGATCGTGGACGCCTGGGCGACGCTCGTGGAGCGGTTCGACCGGATCACGGCGAAATATCCGCGGTTCAAGAATACGAACCAGCTAACTCACCTGGGAACGCTGGGGACGGGCAACCACTTTATCGAGCTGTGCCTCGATACCGAGCAGCGCGTGTGGATCATGCTCCATTCGGGTTCGCGCGGCGTGGGGAATGCGATCGGCACCTTCTTCATCGAACTGGCCAAGCAGGACATACGCAAGTGGTTCATCAACCTGCCCGACGAGGATCTGGCCTACTTCCCGGAAGGGACCGACCATTTCGACGATTATGTCGAGGCGGTCGAGTGGGCGCAGGACTTCGCGGCGCTGAACCGCCGGATGATGATGACCAATGTGATCCGGGCGCTGCGCGGCCAGATCACCAAACCTTTCGATGCCGAGCTGGAAGCGGTGAACTGCCATCACAACTATGTGACGCGGGAGAACCATTTCGGCCAGAATGTGCTCGTGACCCGCAAGGGCGCGGTGCGTGCGGCGAAGGGAACGATGGGCATCATCCCCGGCTCGATGGGCGCGAAATCGTTCATCGTGCGCGGCCTTGGCAACGCGGAATCGTTCGAGAGCTGCAGTCATGGCGCGGGGCGCGTGATGTCCCGCACCCAGGCGAAGAAGCTGGTCTCGCTCGACGAGCATATCGCCGATACGGCGGGCGTCGAATGCCGCAAGGACGAGAGCGTCATCGACGAGACGCCCAGGGCCTACAAGCCGATCGAAGCCGTGATGGCCGCCCAGGCCGATCTGGTCGAGATCGTTCATACGTTGAAACAGGTGGTGTGCGTCAAAGGCTGAGCCTTTGACGTGCATTTCTATAGGAATCTCTCATGTCCAACGACGTCAATGACTGGCACCAGGAGGGGCAACTCTTCATCTGGCGTTATCCCAATGCCAGACGGGGTTGGGCAGGTTGGCACTTCACGGGAGATCCGGAAGGCTGTCGATCAATCAGAAATCTGCTTGATCGCATGCATGGCGGCGATGCCTGCCACCGGACCATCAAGCTCTCGCCAGTGACTGAGGCCATTCTGTCTGTACCCAATTATCAGTTCAGGACAGATGGACGTTTCGCAAAGCTGCGGCTTGAGTACAGCCCAGGCTTTCCGGACCTCCTTTTGGAACCGGTTGACGGGGCTCTGGTGATGACCGTCGGTATGCCTCGGCTCAGAGCGCTAACTGCTGCCTTTTCGGAAGTTGAGATTGGGCTTGGCGACTTTGGTGTCCCCACCTCCAGCAGCCGCAAAGCTGCTGCATGGATGTTCTGGTGGATGCCCGACATGAATTATAATCATGGGAAGAGATTGTGATCACGATTGATGGATCGGAAGGGGAAGGTGGCGGGCAGGTCGTGCGCAATGCGTGCGCGCTTTCGCTCGTCACCGGCAAGGCCGTCCGGATCGAGAATGTCCGCGCCAGGCGGTCGAAGCCGGGACTCATGCGTCAGCATGTGACTGCGGTGGAAGCCGCGTGCGTCATCGGCAATGCCGAGTGCCAAGGCCTTCATGTGGGATCATCCGCGCTCAGCTTCATGCCGGGCCGCGTTGTGCCGGGCGAATATCGCTTTGCGGTCGGCACGGCGGGATCGACCGGGCTTGTTCTGCAGACGGTACTGATGCCGTTGCTACTCGCCGATGCGCCGTCGCGGCTGGTGCTGGAGGGTGGGACGCACAATATGCTCGCTCCGCCGTTCGACTTCATCGCGAAATGCTTTCTGCCGATCATCAATCGCATGGGGCCGAAAGTTGAGGCCCGGCTCGTCCGTCACGGCTTCTACCCGCGTGGGGGCGGCCGGATCGAGGTCGACATCAGTCCAGCGCCGCTGCGGCCGATCGATTGCCTGGAACGCGGATCTCTGATGGGCGTCAGCGGCCAGGCGTTGTTTGCTGGTCTGCCGTTCGAGATTGCGGAGCGCGAAATCAATGTCGTGCGCCGCGACCTCGGCTGGTCGGAACGGGAGGCTTGCGTGCGCGAGCTTCCGGACGACCAGGGGCCAGGCAACATCCTGTTGCTGGAGGCGCAGTTCGAGCACGGCACCGAAATCGTCAGCGGCTTCGGCCAACTGGGCGTGACCGCCGAACGCGTGGCAAAGAAGGCGGTCGGGCGGATGTTTGGGTTCCTGGAATCCAATGCCTTCGCTGGCCCCTATCTGGCCGATCAGCTACTGCTACCCTTCGCGCTCGCCGGCGGCGGTAGCTTCACAACGGTTAAACCGAGCCAGCACAGCCTGACGGCGATCAACGTGATCGGGCAGTTCTTGGACGGGCGGCTTGGGTTTGCCCAGCAACCGGGTGGGATGCATCTGCTGCGCGTCCAATAAGGTGCAGCCATGTTCTGTGTCAGGCGGAGCATGGCTGGTCGCGCACTTTGTCAAGTTACGATGAATCGACTATTGAGCCCGCAGTCAATCCCGGTCGGTCCTGAATGTAGAAAGGAGAATGACATGCGAGCAGCACCTGCGAGCCAGCCAGAAATTCTTCTTATCCAGAACATTCAGGATGATATTGCATGGGCAATTTCCCTACAGGTGACATCGCTCATCTGACGTATATTGTTGGCCCACGCCGCGTGGGCCAGATCAGCTTCAATCATTTCGACGTCAGCATTTCCGCTTCCCTTCTCAGCGGAAAGGAGGCCGATCATACGCGCTGACATGTTCAAGATCATCGTGGAGCGACCGCGCTGGGACGCAGGTCATGCACGTTCCGCAAAGCTGGCCGGCGCGTTTGATGAGGCCGTCACCACGGGCCTTCAGCGTCCGCGCACGACGATGGAGATACTGACGGATCTGCTGCGGGCGGAGGCAACGCACTGCCACGCGGCCTCGATCCGAAACCGGATGGCGGCCGCGAAGCTGCCGGTGGTGAAGGACCTCGATGCGTTCCGCTTCGAAGGGACGCCGATCAACGAGGGGCTGGTCCGTTCGCTGCACAGCGGCGCGTTCATCGAGACCGGCAATGACAGCTGGCGCTTCAAGAACCGAAACTGATCCACGCTGCACCCCGGGATTAAGATGCCTTGCGCTGCGCAAAGCGCGTTCCTCGACCGTCGTGCCATCCTTGAAAGGGGGGGCCCTTTTGCACGCCGACTGACACTCCTAAAGGAACCGAAAGCTCGTTCGCGACGTTTGGCGCGACCAGCACCGGGATGAATTTCGCGCCCAGTTACAACAAACAGACATGGCTTGCCTTGGGCAGTCTTCGGCGATGTCGATATAGAAGCGACAATGATCGCTTCATCCTCCATATTCAGTACCGTGAAAATGAACATCTGTGGGTCCGTCGAAAGGTCTTGGATCGCTGTCGCCTTTCCATTTGGCGCCGATCTTCTGGTCAATGTCTTTTTTACCCGGCGCCGAACAATGAAACCTCGTGAATGTTTCGACAGGTGCACGTTCGGTATGCAGAGAGTTTATCGGCGCTTCAGGATTGGGATAACCGATCGCCATACCTGCAAAGAACATCTCCTGGCTTCCTAAACCAAGGAAATTCCGCATTGTTTTTGGCCAAAGGCTCCAGCATTCCTGCGCGCATGTTCCAAGATCATGCTCCACGGCAAGCAACATGATCGTCTGCATCAGCATCCCTATATCCGACCACTGCGGCGCGCCGAAGCGGCGATCGATGCTGAAAAACAGACCGACTGGCGCCCCGAACAGTCGGAAATTCTCCTCGAAATGCCTTCTTCGCAAGGCCCGGTCCTCGCGGGGGGCGTCAAGCAGACCATACATTTCCTCCCCCACGCGGTAGCGATAGCTGCGATGGGGTTCCCAGAGCGCGTCTGGATAGATGGGATATTCAGCTTCCTCGGTTTCGCCGCTCGCCAGACGCTGAGCCATCAGGGCTTTCAGCGATTGCGCGGCGTCATCGCTGACAACGTCGATCCGCCACGGCTGAAGATTGCCGCCCGAGGGAGCGCGACGTGCGAGTTCGAGGATTTCGACGATCGTCGCCTGAGGGACCGGCGTGGGAAGAAAGGCGCGGATCGAGCGGCGCCGCTGGACCGCTTCGGATACACTCATTATCGGCATTGCGCTGCTCCGGTATAAGGACGGTCAGGGCAGCAGGACGGCTTTGATGCAGTCCCCCCGCGCCTGGGCGGCGACCGCTTCATTGATGCGCTCCAGCGGAAAGGTCTCGATAAGGCGATCGAACGGAAACTGGCCTGCGGCATGATAGGCCAGAAGTTCGGGGATGAAGCGTTGCGGGTCGCTATCTCCTTCCATGATGCCGATGATGCGATGGCCATAAGTGATCGCCGCCGTGAGATTAACCGGCAGGATCGTCTCCGCCGTCTTCGGCACGCCGACCATGCCCAGAGTTCCGTGCGATGTCAGCGACGCGATCCCGGCCTCCACCGCGCTGACCTGTCCCGATGTATCCAGTGCGAAATCCACGCCAGCCGGAACGATAGCCCTGATCGCAGCGGGCAGATCAGGGTCCGACGGGTCCAGCACATGCGTAGCGCCGAGATCGAGGGCGACCTCACGCCGCGCGGCGATCGGTTCGACAAGGATGATCGGCGCGCACCCACGCAGCGCCGCCGCCATCACGGCGGCCATCCCCACGGGGCCGCCGCCGAAGATCACCACGGCGCTGCCTTCCGGACAGTCCATGGCGTTGAGCACCGCGCCTGCGCCGGTCTGGAAACCGCAGGCCAGCGTGCCGAGCAATTCCAGCGGCGCAGACGCCTTTTCGACCTTTACCACGTTACGGGTCCGGACGACGGCGTGCCGGGCAAAGGATGACTGGCCGAAAAAATGCGATGCGACGGCCTCCTCGCCCGCACTGTAAGCGGTCGATCCATCTTCCAGCCGTGCTCCGGCATAGTTCAGCGCCGGAAACTGCTGACAATAGCTTGGAAGTTGCTCTTCGCAGCGGGGGCAATGCCCGCAGCTGGAAAAGGCGAGAACGACAGCATCGCCAACCTTGAGGCCATCCACCCCCTCGCCCAGCGCTTCGATCGTTCCCGCCCCTTCGTGTCCAAGAACGGCGGGGACGGGATAGGGGACGAACTGGTCACGGAAGATAAGGTCGGTATGGCACAGCCCCACCCCCGCGATCCGGACGAGAACCTCCCCGGCGCGGGGAGGCGCGACGTCCAGTTTTTCGAAACTGAACGGGCGACCCGCCCCCCGCGCGACTGCGCCATGGCTTTCCATCAGAAGGCCACGCGGACGGAGCCGCCAAAGGTGCGCGGTGCGGCCGGCACCAGGAACGGATAGGGGAAGCCCGCACCACGCAGGTCAAGGCCGTAGACATAGGTCTTCGCGTTGAAGACATTGTTGACGAAACCCTTGATCGTGAAGCGATCGATCGTCCAGGCGAGCGTCGCATTCACCTTGGCATAGGCGCGCTGCTGTAATTCCGCATTCTGTTGCACCGTGCCGGGGGCATTGATCTCGTTCAGTGGCGAGAAGAACTGCCGGCTGAAATAAGACACGTTGGGGGAGAAGACGAGCTTCGAAGACCCTGTGTCGAAAAGTCGCAGGTTCATACCGCCCTGCAAAGTCCAGCGCGGCGCGAAAGGCAGGGCGTTCCCCGCCAGATTGGCGCCTTGCAGCGTCAGCTCCTTGTAAGTGGCGTGGAGATAGCCGACCGCCGCGTTGAAGCTGATGGCGTCGCTGGCGTTCAGCGTGGCTTCGAGTTCCGCGCCATAGACTTGCGACTTGGGCGCGTTGACGAGGATGCCAACCGGACCCGGCCGCAAATCCTGAAGCTGCTGCTTGGAATAGTCATAATAGAAACCGGCCGCCGAAAGGGTCAGCGCATTGCCCAGGAACCGGCCCTTGATGCCTGCCTCATAGGCGTTGACCCGCTCTGGATCGACATAGTTGATGCCGGAGGAGGAGGTGTAGCTGCCGCCGTTGAACGCGCCGGACCTATAACCCCGGTTGTAGCTGACATAGATCATGGGGCCGCTGTCGAATTTATAGGCAAGCGATACCCGGCCGGTGAGCGCGTTATTCTTGCCGTCCGTGCTGAACGTTGCCGTGGGCGAATAGGCGCATGTTCCTGGCTGACCCGCGCAGGGCACCGTCGTCGCGAGCGGAAGCTTGGGCGTATCGACATAGCCCGCATAGAGATAGGCGCGACCGTCGCGATATTGCGAGCGATCCCAGGTATATCTTGCGCCCAGGGTCAGGGTCAGCCGGGGCACGATCTCGTAATCGCCCTGCGCGAACACCGCGTAGGACCGGCGCTCCTGCCGATAATGCTGGAAAAAGCCCCCATCTACGCCGGGGCCGAGCGCGTTGCCGATCCCGAAGTCGTTGTCGGTGACGACCCGGTCCCACCCATAGAAGAAACCGCCGACGAGATTGAGCGGGCCTTTGCCGTAGTTGAAGCGCGCTTCTTCGCTGAACTGGGCATATTTGGACCGCCACCAGACGTCGAGAATATCCTGCGGCGCACCGTCCGCCGCCTGCTGGATGAGCTGCGATCCGCCATCGCGTGAGGTGATCGACGTGAAGCTGAGTTCGGGCGACAGCTCATATTTGATGTTGGCGGAGACACCATAAGCATCGGTCTGGTTAAGGCCAATCCTGTTTTCATTCACCTGGAAGAAGCCGAGGCCGGTCCGCGCGGACAGCAGGCCATGGATCGCCGCCTGCGTCCCCCGGTCGCGACCGCCATAGACCTTGATCTTGATGTCGAGCGGACCGTCGCCCGGCTTGATCCGTAACGTCGCCCGGCCCTGAAGCGTGTTCTGCCGATTGGGATCGCGGCCGCCGGGATAGACATTCTCGATCAGGCCGTCGCTCTTTACGTAATTGCCGGCGATACGCAGGCCGAGCTGGTCTTCGACCATCGTCGTCTCGATCCCGGCCTGGGCGGTCAGCGTGTTGTAATTGCCATAGCCGACTTCGGCATAGCCTTCATTGCCGTGCAGGGATGGCCCCTTGGTGATGAAGTTGATCGCGCCGCCGGTCGTGTTCCGCCCGAACAGCGTGCCCTGCGGCCCGCGAAGCACCTCGACGCGATCGAGGTCGAACAGGCCCATGCCGTGCGATGTCCGGCTCGCCATATAGACGTCATCGATATAGACGCCGATCGGGGAAGCCTGATTGCTGTTATATTCGTTGGCGACCGAGATGCCGCGCAGTGAGAAGTTGGGCTGGGTATTGCCGTAGGGGCTGCTGATCTGAAGATTGGGCACCGCGTCCTGCAGATTGGCGGAATTGGTGATCCCCTTCGTCGCCAGCGTATCGCCAGCCACCGCCGACACCGCGATCGGCACGGCCAGAATGGACTGTTCGCGCCGGTTCGCGGTCACGACGATATCGGCGTAGCTGGAGGATCCGGCATTTTGCGAGCCGCTATCCGATGCGGTTTGCGCGTCCTGCGCCCATGCCACAACCGGGCAGGCAATCGTTGTCGCCAGCAGAACGGCGGTGCTAACAGCTTTCATCTTCCTCTCCTTCGTTCGCTGCGGAATGTGTCCTCCGCAGTCGTAATTAGTTGTCCGCCTGTCGTCCGAGCGTCCCCACGCCATCCCCGGCATCGCCCCCCACCGCAGCCCAGCCGCTTCCTGCGGGCCGACCGCTCAGGAAATCGATCGTCGCCGACGTGTCGAAAGCCTCGGCCACATGGTCGATGCCATCCGGCCCGCTCCTGACGAACAGCGTATATTCATTCTCGTACCAGTCCTCGGCGAACAGGGACCAGGCACGATAGGTAAAGCGAACTGCGCTGACGGCAGTGTTTCCGGCTTCGTCCAGGATCGTGACGGCACAGTCGGGCCGATGATGGTCAGTCCAGACCTGACGATTGAACGCGCTCACCGCTTCGCGACCTTCAAGCCGCGGCACGCCGAGCGAGGCCGAGATTAGCCAGACGATATCGGGCGCGTACAGGGCGCGCATGGCGTCGGGATCGCCGAACCGCTCGGCGAGCGCGCGGGCGGGCGTCGCGTCGCTCATGTCTCCACCTGCGCCGCGCGAAAGCTGATGGGCAGGCTCTTGACCCCCGACACGAAGCTCGCTTCGACCCATGTCGGCGTCCCGGCCAGTTCGATATCCTCGACCCGGCGAAGCAGTTCCGTGAACAGGATGCGCATTTCCAGCTTCGCAAGCGCATTGCCAAGGCAGAGATGCGGTCCGTAGCCGAACGCCAGATGCTTCTTCGCGTCCTTGCGGTCGACGCGGAAATCGAACGGCGCCTCGAACACCGCTTCATCCCGGTTGCCAGAGGGATAGCACATCATCAGGCTGTCGCCCGCGCGTATCTGCTTGCCGCCGACCTCGCAATCGGCGACCGCCGTGCGGAAGAAATGTTTGACGGGCGAGGTCCAGCGGATGAATTCGTCGACCGCCGTCCCGATCAGATCGGGATCGGCGCGCAGCTTCGCCATCTCCGCCGGATTGCGCAAAAGGGCCAGCAGACCGCCTGAAATCGCCGAACTCGTCGTGTCATGCCCGGCGGCTGCGACGATCAGATAATAGGCGTTGCGCTCCGCCTCGCCGATCGGCTCGCCGTCGATCGTGGCGGTGGCGAGGATGGTCGCGACGTCGTTGCGCGGATTGACCCGCCGATCGGCCGTGACCTTGCTGAAATAATCGTTGAAGGCGTTGAACGCCTCCACCATCCCGGCCATGCCGTCGGCCCCGCCGACGCTGCCGAACAGCTTCTGGGACAAATGGAGCATCAACGGTTCGTCTTCGCGCGGAACGCCCAGCACGATCATGATCGTGCGCAGGGGATACCAGGCCGCGATTTCGGATGCGAAATCGCAGGTGCCGCCGGTATCGATCATCCGGTCGACGGTTTCGCGGGCCAGCGCTGTGATCTCGTCTTCCAGACTGCGCAGGCTTTTCGCGCCGAACCAGGCCGATGTCAGCGCCCGATAGGCCTTATGCTTGGGATTATCCATCGCCACGAGATTTTCGGCGAACTTGCGGCTGCCGGTCTGTTCGTACAGCGCATCCTCGTCCGCCGTCGTGACCAGGAACTGGCGCGGGTCGTTGAGGAAGTTGGCGGCATTGAGTTCGACCGCCATGATATCCGCGTGACGCGTAATCGCCCAGAACGGACGATAGTCGGCCGGTTCCGACCAATGCACAGGATCATTCTGCCGCAACCAGTGGAACGCATCATGATAGGCATGCTCGTCGCCATAGGTCTTCGGATCAACGATCACCTCGTCAATGGTGTCGGCTAGCGCGTTGCTCACTTGTATCTCCTCTCCGCGCCAATGGTTGGCTCCAACACGCCGGATCGTCCAATCGGCATTGCGGCGGCATTCATCGCTGATCCCTATCGGTCCTCCCGCAACCGCTATTGGACGGCAGACGGCATCCGAACAAAAAGCGGAATCGGAAAAAGACGAAGAGGCGAGAGCGATGCTGACCAAGGCCGATGATTACCCCATCCACCAGACTCCAGAACCTGTCGCCTTTTCTGGAACGGACCGGAATTTCTACGATCGCTATTTCTTCAACGGATTCGAACCCGACGGCTCTATCTTCTTCATGATCGCCCTGGGCCTTTACCCGCATCTCAACATCATCGACTGCAATTTCTCAATTCTGGTCGATGGCCGGCAACATTGCCTGCGCGGGTCGCGCATCCTCAATTCGGAACGGATGGATATATCGGTGGGGCCGATGCGGCTCGACATCGTGGAACCTCTCCGCGTGCTTCGCTTCACGGTTGCCGAGCAGAACGGGATCGCGGCGGACATCAGTTTCAAAGGCCGGTCTTTCCCGATTCAGGAGCCGCGGTTCACCCGGCGCATCGGCACGCGCGCCTTTCAGGATGTGACGCGCATGACGCAGAATGGCCGATGGTCAGGCTGGATCAGCATCGATGGACGCCGCATCGATCTTTCCGACCTAGCAATGGGCACGCGTGACCGCTCATGGGGTGTCCGGCCGATCGGCGATTCGGATACGCAGACAATCGTCCCCGCCGGGCCTCAGGGCTATTTCTGGCAATGGACCCCGGTCAGCTTCAGCGACTTCAGCCTTTTCTATCATATTTCGGCCGAGCCTGACGGGACGATCTGGAACAGGCGTTCGGCGCTGGCCTTCGACGACGCGGGCGCGGACCATCATAGAGAAACGCTCGACACGCATATGGAAACGACGCTGGAGGCCGGAACGGTCTGGCCGGAGCATGGCCTGCTGACCTCGCGGTTCGGCGCGGACATCTATCAGGTCGAATTCCGGCCGTTCCAGCGCTTTCAGATGAAGGGCGCGGGCTACTTCCATCCCGAATGGTATCATGGCCGCTACCATGGCGCGCTGCGTGTCGAGCGGGAGGACTTCGATGTCGATCCGATCGATCCGGCACCGATGCAGAACTGGCATGTTCAGCGACTGTCGCAACTGACGCTCACGCGTCCGGACGGCCGCACCGAACAATCCGTGGGCGTGTTCGAACAGGCGATCATCGGCGCCTACGAACCGCTTGGCGTCAAGAGCGACCGGGAAATCGCGCGCTGGGATCAGAAGGATTGACGCCAGTGCCGTCGCGTCCTGAAGGATGAAGCGAACGGCGCACATCTGCGCTTACCAGAACCCGACGGGATGAATTCCGGGTAAGCGGATCATCGTCAATCATAGACATGCCCGATGAATCTGCTACCCTTCCACGCTATAAAATAAAGTTAGGAGAGGTTTGATGTTCCATCCGGAACTGCGCCTTTTACGCAGCTTTGCGGCCATCGCTGCCGAAGGATCCGTCACCCGTGCAGCCGAACGCCTGAGTTTGACGCAACCGACCGTTTCCGGCCAGCTCAAGGAGCTTGAGCAGGATATCGGCTTTCCCCTGTTCCACCGCACGACGCGCAGTATCGAACTGTCCGCGCACGGCGCGCGGCTCCTGCCAGTGGTGGAAAAACTGCTCGCGCAAGCCGACCTTCTGCGCGATGAGGTAGGGGCGTTGCAGACCGAGGGACGCACCCACTTCCGGCTTGGCGCCGCGATGTACAGCATGGATATCGCCGATCGCGTCGATTTGCTGGACGCCTTCGCCACAGCCTATCCCAATATCGAATATTCGATCGACAACCGGCTCCAGAGCGCGCAGATTCCCGATCTCATGAACCAGCGGCTCGACGTATCGGTGCTGCTCGGCATTAATGCGCCGTGCCAGGGTCCGGGCGTCGATGCGACGACGATCCATAACGAAACGCAATATTCCAACTCGCTTCAGCGTGTCGTTCTGCGACGGCAGGCCATGAACCTGCTGGTGCCCGTCCAATCTCCGCTAGCAAACTATGCCCTGATCCCGCGGGAGGCGCTGCGCGGTGAACGGATCGCGATGCTCAATCATGAACATGGCAGCGCGCTGACGGACCCGATCGAGGCATTTTTCGAGGCCTGTGGAGCGGAACGCGTCATCCCGCGTGAAGGAAATGCCCTCGCCGTCGAACGCTATGCCGAAAGGAACGGCATATGCGCAGTGGGGATCGGCTGGTTTCCGGCGCCTACGGGCCTTGTCGCGCTGCCTGTCGAAGGCATGGATTTCCACCTCGATTTTGCGGTGGTTCTCGGCGTCGGCGCCAATCGCGCCGCTCGCCAGTTCTTCGCTTTCGCCGAAAAGTGGCAGGCGGCGCGGGAGGCCAGACTGACCGCCGTCGCGGCCTGACGCTAACTCCGCGCGTCGAGTTTGAAGGCCGCCATGAGGTGCGCGCTGTCATTATATTCGCGCACCTCACGGATCAGGCCGTCACGGAAGTGGATGAGGAAAAGATAGCGATTGGCATAGCGGCCGCCGTCGACCAGCGGAACGTCGGACGTTGCCTCGACAACCACCTGCTCGCCATTATCGATGACAAGCCCGGTATCGATCACGATCCCGCCGATCGTCCGCTCATGCAGCATCGCCAGAATGGCGAGAAATTGCTCCATCGGGAAATGCTGCCCCGTGACGGACCACCAAGTCGCGTCCGGGGTGAAGGACGACTTGTCTATCGCCCCGCTCGCAAGTTCCCGCAGCACCCCCAGGGCGCGTTCCACATTCCCGCTCATGGCGTTACGATCCCCCTTCTTTGACGGCTGCATATTCGGCGATCTTCTGCTTGCCGAGCTGGCTCATATGGACTTCATCCGGCCCATCGGCGATACGGACATAGCGATTGATCGACAGGAATTCAGCGAGCGGCGTGTCGTCGCTCAGTCCCATGGCGCCATGGCTCTGGATCGCGCGGTCGATGACACGATGCGCCATGGAGGGCGCCACCACCTTGATCGCCGCGATCAGATCCTTCGCAGCCTTGTTGCCGACCTTGTCCATGCGGTCGGCCGCCTTGAGCGTCAGCAGCCGGGCCATTTCCACTTCGCAGAAGCTTTTCGCGATGTCCTGCCGGATCGACGACTGATCCGCCAGCCTCTTGCCGAAGGCGATGCGGCTGTCGACGCGGCGCGCCATGATTTCGAGCGCGCGCTGCGCCTGCCCGATGGAGCGCATGCAATGATGGATTCGCCCCGGCCCCAGACGACCCTGCGCGATCTCGAACCCGCGCCCTTCCCCCAGGATCAGATTTTCCTTCGGCACGCGGACATTCTCGAACCGCATCTCAACCTCGCTGCCGGGCGCATTCAACCGGCCGAGCAGCTTCAGGTCGCGCACGATGGTGACGCCGGGCGTATCGCGCGGCACGATGATCGTCGAATGCTGCTGATGGCGGGGCGCGTTGGGGTCCGTCTTTCCCATGACGATCAACAGCTTGCACGCGGGATCGCGCACGCCCGATATCCACCATTTGCGCCCGTTGATGACATAGTCGTCGCCATCGGGCAGAATGCTGGTTTCGATATTGGTGGCGTCTGATGACGCGACCTGCGGCTCGGTCATCACATAAGCCGACCGGATTTCTCCCTCCAGCAACGGGTTGAGCCAGCGCTCCTGCTGCTCGGGCGACCCATATTTGGCGAGCACTTCCATATTGCCGGTGTCCGGCGCGGAGCAGTTAAAGATCTCGCTCGCCCATGGCACCCGGCCGAATATCTCCGCGATCGGCGCATATTCGAGATTGGTGAGGCCAGGCGAGAATTTGCCATATTCCCGCGGCAGGAAGAGGTTCCAAAGCCCCTGCGTGCGCGCCTTGGCTTTCAGCGCCTGCAACCCCGGCCATTGGCTCCAGAGCTTGGTCGGATCATCCATCCAGTCGGTGCAGGCGCGTTCGGCGGGATAGACATGAGCGTCCATGAACGCCTCAACCTTGGCGCACAGGGATTGCGTCGTTGAATTATAGTCGAAGTCCATTGTCGTTCCTCAGTGAATGCGGTGAAGCGCGCGTTTGAAAAGGGCGATCGCCTGTGCATGTAAGCGTTCGCCAGTGGATATCGGGGCCGCACCGGCGCAAGCCCGCGCATAGGTGCCTTCCAGCAGGATGCCGAGTTTTAGACAGGCAAGAATGCCGAACCAGCGGGCGTCAGCGGTGCTGCGCCCGGTCGCGGCGAGATAGCGATCGACCAGTTCACCCAGCTCCGGAAAACCGTCCGACGGCGTCATGACCACGATCGCCTCATGCTCTCCGTCGCGCAGGGTCGCCATCAGCCAGCCCAGGTCCAGCAAAGGATCGCCGATGCTCGCCAGTTCCCAGTCCACGACCGCTGCGAGGATGGGCGCATCATGCCGAAAAAGCACATTGGCCAGATGATAGTCGCCATGGACGAGGCCGGGCCGGAAACTATCGGGCCGGTTCGTCGCAAGCCACGCGCAGATCCGGTCGACATCCGGCAATCCGGCAAGTCCGGGCCAGCCGTCATGGGACGCATAGCTGTCCAGTTGACCGCGCCAGCGCGGCGCCTGCCGCTCAAGCCAGCCATCGGTTCTGCCTAGGTCGGCAAGCCCGCGCCGTTCGACATCGACGCCCGAAAGTGCGATGATGCCATCGACCAGAGCATGCCCCATCGCGCGCCGCCAGTCGGGTCGGTCGGCATAGGGCGAGGCAAGCGAAACTGTGGCGTTGAACCCATCGACCGGCTGCATGAGGTAGAAAGCCGCACCCAGCGGCGCGCAATCCTCCTCACCCGCGATGAGCGCAGGATGCGGCACGTCCGTCCCGGCAAGGGCCGCCAGCACGCGCATCTCGCGTTGCATGACCCTATCGCTTTCGGGACGCTTGTGCACGGGTGGACGGCGCAGCACGAAGGACTGCTTACCCCTTCGGAAGCGCAACAATATGTTCTGCGTGCCGCCCCCCAGCGGCTCGATATCCTCGATCGGTCCGCCCCCCAGATCGCGACGGTCCATCCATGTGCGCAGCGCGGTCAGGTCGACAGCGGCCTGCCAGCCATGGCCGTCTCCTGCGCCTGTCACAGCGTCATGCCCCCATCTATGATCAGGGTCTGGCCGACCATGAAGCTGGCCAGCGGCGACGCGAGGAACAGGGCAGCCCCGGCCATCTCCTCCGGCTCGCCCATCCGGCCCAGCGGGATCGACGCCACCGCCGCTGCAAGCCTGTCCGGGTGCGCCGTCGTCACTTCAGTGAGCTTGGTCGCGACATAGCCCGGCGCGATGCCGTTCACCCGCACGCCCTTGTTGGCCCAGGCCTGTCCCAGAGTCCGGGTCAGCCCTACGACGCCGCATTTGCTTGCGTTATATGCAGGATTTCCCCGGGTCGCATGATAGGCGGCGGTGCTGCTTACCGTCACGATGGCGCCGGCGCTCTTGGCGAGCTGAGGGTAGAAGGTCTGCGCGCAGGCCATCATGCTGTTGAGGTTCACGTCGACGACATGCCGGAACGTCTCGACATCGAACTCCTGCCGATCGTAGCGAACCGTGCCCTGGCAGAGTATGAGTATGTCGAGGCGAAGGCGCGCAGCCTCAGCACGCACTTTCCCGGCGTCGGTCACATCGACCTGAACATAGTCGATGCCGTCCAGCTCATCGGGCTTCTCATAATCCTCGACGCGCGCGCGCGTACCCCACACATGGGTTGCAGCACCGGCGTCGCGGAACCCCCGCGCGATCGCCCGGCCGATTCCGCTCGATCCGCCGACCACCAGCGCAGTCTTGCCCTCGAAGGAAAGGACCGGCCCCGTCATGCGGCACGCGCCGTATGGATAGTCTGGGGGCTGGTGAACTCAAGGAGACCATCAAGCCCGTTCTCGACCCCGAGGCCCGACTGCTTCTGCCCGGCAAAGGCGGCATAGGGCGTCAGATTTTGCGCCGAATTGATCCAGACGGTGCCGGTTTCCAGCCGCGCGGCGACGGCGGCGGCTCGATCGGGATCGGACGACCAGACCGACCCTGCAAGCCCGAATTCAGAAGCGTTCGCGCGTGCGATCGCATCGTCCAGATCGTCAAAACGAAGCAGCGGCACGACCGGCCCGAAGGCTTCCTCCTGCACGACGCGGGATTGTTCGGGCGGGTTATCGACGATGGTCGCGGGGACGAAAAAGCCCTTCCCTTCCCAGTCTCCCCCGCCGCTGAGGAAGCGATGCCCCTGCGCCCGCGAGTCCGCGACCAGCGCCTTCACCCGCTCGAACTGCGCGCGATTCTGAACTGGACCCAGCGCGACACCGGCATCGGCGCCATTGCCCATCGCCACCTCTCCAGCCACACGGGCGAGAGCGGCCGAGAGCGGCGCATAGACTTTCGCATCGACATAGATGCGCTTGGCCGCGACGCACACCTGACCGCTATTCTTGAACGCCGCCCAGAACAGCAGTTCCGCGATCGCATCGACATCGACATCGTCCAGCACGATCGCCGCGTCATTCCCGCCCAGCTCCAGCGTCAGGCGCTTGAGGTTGGCCGCAGCGCTCGCCATGACCCTGCGCCCGGTGGCGGTCGATCCGGTGAAGCTGATCTTGTCGATCCCCGCATGCCCGGTCATCCACGGACCGAGCGCGTCGCCACCGGTAATGACGTTCAATACGCCCGGCGGCAGGACGCCTCGCAACAGTTCCGCCAGACGCAGCGTGGCGAGCGGCGTGAAGGGCGAGGGTTTCAGCACCAGCGTATTGCCGGTCAACAACGCAGGCCCGATCTTCCAGATGGCGAGCAGAACGGGGAAATTCCACGGCACGATCGCACCCACGACGCCCAGCGGAACATGCCGCGTCGTGCTGCGCTGGCCGGGCATCACATCGCTGATGGTGACGGGCAGCTCATTCTTCGCGACTTCACCGATCCACCATGCGGCCGCCTGGATTTCCCCCAGCGCGTCACCGAGCGGCTTGCCCTGTTCTGCCGTCAATATCTGTTGCAGTTCATCGGCATTGGCCAGGATCACCGCAGCAATCCGGCCCAGAGCGGCCTGCCGCTCCGCATAGGGCGTGTCGCGCCAGCCCGGAAAGGCGGCGCGCGCTGCGGCCACCGCCTCATCGAGTTGCTCGGCAGTACCGTCTGGCGCCTGACCGATCACCGCTTCGGTGGCCGGATTGACGACATCGATCAGCGTGGCGGCTGTGGTGGCCGCACCGTCGATGGTCATGGATGGACGGATCATATCCATGTTGGATTTCGCTCCCTCGCGCTTGAGGGCGGCAATCGCACCGGGATCAGGAGCTTCGGCATCGGGCGCGTCGCAGCCTGAAAAGCCGCCTCGCAATGCCCTTGGCCGATCCTCTCGATCCTGGCTGTGCCGCCAGTTACGCCGTCAAGGTGAAAGCTTGGGTCTTCAACGTCCAATTGGCGTTTGCGCGACAGTCATCGTCACGGCCGATCAATCCCGCTGGGTAACGGGCCATTCATCGCCATGACCGATTGATCGCGGCCGAAAGACGATTGGACCCCTGCCCCCGTCTGCTCCTACCCAGAGAGCAAGAAGACATCGCCCCCGAGTCCGGAGAAGCGACGCGCAGATGACGGCTAGCGATGCCTTTATCGATGACCCTTGGAGAGAGTGCGACGACATGAAAGGTCTGGATATCACCGATGCAATAAGCGGCGGGATGCGCGGGGCGGCGGTCTGATGCATCCGACAATCCACGCGCAGGCGACCCCCGACAAGCCCGCCTACATCATGGCGCGCTCGGGCGAGGTCGTGACATATGCCGAACTTGAGGCGCGGTCCAATCAGGGCGCGCATTTGCTGCGCTCGCTTGGCCTTAGGCGGGGCGACGGCATCGCGCTCATGCTGGAAAATGACGCGCGTTTTTTCGAGATCGTCTGGGCGGCGCAGCGCGCGGGCCTCTATTATACCTGTATCTCGACCCGGCTGGCTCCGCCGGAAATCGCGTTCATCATCGCCGATTCAGGTTCGCGCGTTCTGGTGGCCTCGGCGCCCGTCGCAGACGAACTCGCAACGCCCGAACTCGCCATATTCGCGCCGGGCGCACGCGATTTCGTGGCGGAACGATCGGCCTTCCCGGAAACGGCGATCGCCGATGAAAGCCCGGGCAACGACATGCTCTATTCGTCGGGCACCACCGGGCGCCCCAAGGGGATAAGGCCCGCACTGCCGGAAGGATCGCTCGACCAGACCAACCCGCTGACCGAATTCGGCAAAGCCGCGTTCGACATGACGTCCGACATGATCTTCCTGTCGCCCGCGCCGCTTTATCACTCCGCACCGCTGCGCTGGTGCATGGTGGTTCAGAAGCTGGGCGGAACCGTCATCGTCATGGAGAAGTTCGACGAAGAAGAAGCGCTGGCGCTGATCGAGCGCCACCATGTGACGCACGCATGGTTCGTGCCGACCCATTTCATCCGGATGCTCAAGCTGCCCGAGGACGTTCGGGAACGCTACGACCTGTCATCACTACGCCTCGTCTATCATGCGGCGGCCCCCTGCCCCGTCGAGGTGAAAAAGGCGATGATGACCTGGTTCGGTCCGATCATCCATGAATTCTACAGCGGCACCGAAGCCAACGGGCTGACGACCATCGGCCCCAAGGAATGGCTAGAACGGCCCGGCTCCGTCGGCCGCGCATATTGGGGTTCGATCCGCATCTGCGGCGAAGACGGCGAACCTCTTCCCGCAGGCGCCACAGGGGCGATCTATTTCGCCGATGGATATGCGTTCGAATATCACAACGACCCGGAAAAGACGGCCGCCAGCCGCAATCAGCATGGCTGGACGACGCTGGGCGATGTCGGTCACGTCGATGAGGCGGGCTATCTTTACCTCACGGATCGTCAGAGCTTCATGATAATCTCGGGAGGCGTGAACATCTATCCTCAGGAGATCGAGGATGCGATCATCACCCATCCCCGGGTCGCCGATGTCGCGGTCATAGGCGCGCCGGACGCCGAGATGGGTGAGCGCGTCGTCGCCGTCGTCCAGCCTGTCGATTGGGCCGACGCCGGCCCTACGCTTGTCGAGGAACTATCGGCATGGCTTCAGGGCCGGATCGGCCGCATCAAGCAACCGCGCCAGATCGACTTCGTGCGCGAACTGCCACGGCACCCCACGGGCAAGCTGCTGAAGCGGCTGGTGCGCGAAACCTATTGGCCAGGCTAAGTCGATGGTGCTGAAAAAACCGACCACCGCAGCGTCGCCAGTCTCCGCAGCGCCGCGGACGGCGATGGCATTCGGACTGGTTTAAATGGGACGGACAGGATGAACATTGAAGGCGTAGCAGCGATCGTCACGGGGGGAGCATCGGGCCTTGGCGCCGGTACGGCGAAGCGCCTTGCAGCCGCAGGAGCGAAGGTCACGCTCTTCGACCTCAATGCCGAAATGGGCGCAGCGACGGCGGCGGAGATCGGCGGACATTTTCTGCCCGTAAACGTGACCGACGAAGCCGCGGTCGAGGCGGCGGTGGATAAGGCCGAAGCGCTCAACGGCAAGGCCCGCATCCTCGTGAACTGCGCGGGGATCGGCCCACCCGCCAAGGTGATCGGCCGCGACGGCAAGGCGATCCCGCTGGCGGATTTCTCGAAGATCGTGACGATCAACCTCATCGGCAGCTTCAACGTCCTCTCGAAATTCGCGGCCCGCCTGCACGACGCCGATCCGGTCGGCGAAGAAAGGGGCGTCATCATCAATACCGCCTCGGTCGCCGCCTATGACGGGCAGATCGGGCAAGCCGCCTATGCCGCTTCGAAGGGGGGCGTCGTCGGCATGACCCTGCCGATCGCGCGGGAGTTCGCACGCTACGGCATCCGCGTCATGACGATCGCGCCGGGCATTTTCTGGACGCCGCTGCTGGCTACGCTGCCGCAGGAGGCGCAGGATTCGCTTGGGCGTCAGGTGCCCTTCCCCAGCCGTCTCGGCCAGCCGGACGAATATGCGCAGCTGGCCGAAAGCATCGTCACCAACCCCATGCTCAACGGCGAAACGATCCGTCTGGACGGCGCGATCCGGATGGCTCCGAAATGAGCGGGACGGCTGGCATCGGCCCCGAAGCAACGGCGGCGCTGGCAGCCCGCGTGGAAGCTTTCGTGCGTGAGGTGGTCGCCCCTTATGAAAAAGACCCTCGCCGCGATCATCATGAATGCCCCGGCGAGGATCTGATCGCCGAACTGAAGGACAAGGCTCGCGAGGCCGGATTGATGACCCCGCATATCCTGCCCGACGGCCGCCACCCGACCCAGCGGGAAACCGCGATCGTGCTGCAGGCGACGGGTCTGTCCCCGCTTGGGCCGCTGGCGCTCAACACCGCCGCGCCGGACGAAGGCAATATGTATCTGCTGGGCAAGGTCGGCAGTGCGGCGATCAAGGACCGCTTCCTGCGTCCGTTGGTCGAGGGGAAGGCGCGATCGGCCTTCTTCATGACGGAGCCAGCGGCGGAGGGTGGCGCCGGTTCCGATCCCTCAATGATGCAGACCCGTTGCCATCTCGACGGCAATCATTGGGTGGTGAACGGGCGCAAGGCGTTCATTACCGGCGCAGATGGAGCACAGATCGGCATCGTCATGGCGAAGTCGATGGACGGCGCCTGCATGTTCCTGGTCGACCTGCCCGATCCGGCGATCCGTATTGAACGCGCGCCAAACACGATCGACAGCTCGATGCCGGGCGGCCATGCCGTAGTGACGATCAACAATCTGCGCGTGCCCGCCGACCAGATGCTGGGCCAGTCGGGCGAAGGATTCCGCTATGCGCAGGTGCGCCTTGCGCCTGCCCGCCTGGACGTGATCTCGATCGACGGCTTCGAATGCGCGGGACATCCGGGCGAGGACGATATTCCCGGCCTTATCCTCATCCCCGCGACGGCGGACCAAGTGAAAATCCCGATCATCGCCAGCGGCGGCTTTGGCGACGGGCGCGGCCTTGCCGCCGCCCTCGCGCTGGGCGCGGAAGGCGTCAACATGGGCACACGCTTCTGCGCCACGCAGGAAGCCCCGATCCACGACAGGGTGAAGCAGTTCCTCGTCGCCAATGACGAGCGCGCGACCAACCTCATCTTCCGCCGCTTCCACAACACCGGGCGTGTCGCAAAGAACAGCATCTCCGACCGCGTCGTGGACATATCGAAAAAGCCTGAGGCCGTGTTCGAGGACATCCGTCCCCTCGTCGGCGGCGCACTGGGCCGCAAGGCGCTCGAAACCGGCGATCTCGACGCCGGCCTGGTCTGGGCGGGCCAGGTGCAGGGCCTGATCCACGACATCCCCAGCTGCCGGGAACTGCTCGACCGCATCATCATCGAAGCCGAGACAATCATTTCAAGCCGCCTAGCCGGTTTCACGCATCAAAGGCTGCCAGCATGACCTACAGCAATGTGCTCGTCACGCGCGAGGACCATCTCACGATCATAACCATCAATCGCCCGCAAGCCTATAACGCGCTCGATCCCGATACACAGCTCGAACTACAGGATGCGTTCGACCGTTTCGAGCAGGATGACGAACAGTGGGTGGGCATATTGACGGGCGCCGGACCCAAGGCCTTTTGCGGCGGAATGGATTTGAAAGCCCAAGCGGAACGCGGCGACCTCTTTACCCCGCAAAAGGGTTTTGGCGGGCTGACGGCGCGTTTCGACCTTTCCAAGCCGCTGATCGCCGCGGTGAACGGGATCGCCATGGGTGGCGGGTGTGAGCTTGCGCTGGCCTGCGACATCGTCGTGGCCAGCGAAAACGCCCTGTTCGCCTTGCCCGAACCCCGGGTGGGGCTGGCCGCTCTAGCAGGTGGCATCCAGCGGCTACCGCGAGAAATCGGGCTGAAACATGCGATGGGCATGTTGCTGACCGGTCGCCGCGTATCGGCAAAGGAGGCGCAGACGCTCGGCTTCGTCAATGAAGTCGTCAGCGAAGATGTTGTCGGGGCTGCACGGCGCTGGGCGCAGGACATCCTTGCCTGTAGCCCCATGGCCGTGCGGGCGACCAAGGAGGCGACGCTGCGCGGCCTGGAGGTATCCGTCGCGGAAGGCCTTTCGGGAGAATGGCATTATCCGGCGATGACAGCGATGCTGGCTTCGCAAGACGCGGTGGAAGGCCCCATGGCCTTTGCAGCCAAGCGCACTCCGGCATGGAAGGGTCGCTGATGTCGACCATCATCGTTCAGGATCGCGAAGGCCGTCAGGTAAACATAAATGCCACGGCCGGACTGTCGATCATGGAAATCGTACGCGACGCCGGGATCGATGAACTCATGGCCCTATGCGGTGGCTGCTGCTCCTGCGCGACATGCCATATCTATGTCAGTCCCGACTTCGCGGACCACATGCCCGCGATGTCGGCCGATGAAGATGATCTGCTCGACAGCTCCGAACATCGCAACCCGCTATCCCGACTTGCCTGTCAGATCCCCTTCTCGGATCGGATGGCTGGCATGATGGTCGCCATCGCGCCGGAAGAATGATGACCGACGACAATCGCCTGAATGAATCTTCTCCCGGCCCGCTCGCGGGTCTTCGGGTTGTCGAATTCGCCTCCATCGGCCCCGGCCCCTACGCCGCCATGCTGCTGGCCGACATGGGAGCCGACGTGCTGCGCATCGACCGGCCCGAAGAGAATGGCTGGCCCAATCCCGTGGTGGACCGGGGTCGGGCCAATATCCGGATCGACCTTTCAACAGCGGAGGGCCGGGCACAGGCGCAGGACATCGCGACGATGGCGGATGTCGTGATCGAAGGTTTGCGCCCCGGCGTGATGGAACGTCTGGGCCTTGGTCCCGAACAGCTGCTCGCCCGCAATCCCCGGTTGATTTACGGCAGGATGACGGGCTGGGGCCAAGACGGCCCGCTCGCTCGCACCGCGGGGCATGACATCACCTATCTTGCGATGACCGGCGCATTGGCGGCGATCGGCCGACCGGGCGAACCGGCAGTGGCGCCTCTCAACATGCTCGGCGATTTCGGCGGCGGCTCGCTCTTCCTCGTCTTCGGCATCATGCTGGCGCTCTGGGAGCGGGAGCGATCGGGTCAGGGCCAAGTGGTCGACGCCGCAATTCTGGACGGCGTAACGTCTATGATGTCGATGTTCACCGGCTTCGTTCAGACCCACCTGATCTCGCTCGATCGCGCTGAAAATTTCCTCAGCGGAGCGGCCCCCTATTACCGCTGCTATCTGTGCGCGGATGGTCGGGAAGTCGCCGTCGGGGCGATCGAGCCGCAATTCTGGCGCATCCTTTGCCAACGGCTCGAAGCGCCCGCGTTCGTGTCGCAGGACCGGTCGGCATGGACCGCGACGACCGCATGGCTGGAAGCGACATTCGCCAGCCGGACAGCCGCCCACTGGACGGCCCTGTTCGAAGGCAGCGACGCCTGCGTCGTACCGGTGCTGACGCTGGAGGAGGCAAGACGCCATCCCCATAATGTCGCCCGCCGGAGCATGACCGAAGTCGCTGGCCTGCTCCAGCCACAAGCCGCGCCCCGTCTGACGCGAACGCCCGGCCGGATCAGCGAGGCGTGCAGCAGCGAAGCAATGCTGGCCCGCTGGCGTGAGTGATATGGGAGAGAAAGATCATGGAAAGCAGCACGGCCATTCCCCGCCCCGATGCGATAGAGCCCGGCTGGCTCGCTCGACTGCTGGGTCCGGGCGTCGACATCGAAACCGTGTCGATCATGCCAGTCGGTACGGGACAATTGGGTGACACCGTCCGGTTGACGCCGACTTACGCGAAGCATTCAGACCCCGGCCCTGCAAGCATCATCGGCAAATTCGCTGCGGCTGACAGCGACAGCCGGGCGATCGCCAGCGCATGGCGACTCTATGAACGCGAAGTTGGCTTTTACCGCCAACTCGCCGCCAGAGCATCCATCGCCGCGCCCGCATGTTATGGCTCCGCGATGGACGACACCGGCGCCTTCGCGCTTCTGCTTGAGGATTGCGCACCGGCACGCACCGGCGATCAGATCGCCGGGATATCGCCGCCGGATGCCCGGCATGCGCTTAAACAGGCCGCCCGGCTTCATGCCGCCTTCTGGGGCTGCGGCGAGGATGCCGATCTCCAGTGGCTGGAGGCAGGGCAACTGGCGCAACCCTTTTACGACGCGACCATATTGCGCAGCGCCTGGCCGGGATTTCGCGATCGCTATGCCGACGCCATGACCGAAAGCATGAAGCAAGTCTGCGACAGGCTGGCCGAACGCTATGAAAACTACAGCCGCATGCCCGATCGCCCGCGATGCATCACGCACAATGATTTTCGCCCCGACAACATGCTGTTCGGCCAAGACGGCAGCCTGCATGTCGTCGACTGGCAATCGGCGGCGCTCGGCTTCAATGCCGTCGATGTCGCCTATCTGATCGGGGGCGCCTTCACCCCGCAAGACCGCCGCGCGGTCGAATCCGACCTGCTGCAAACCTATCTGGATGCGCTTCGTGAAGCTGGCGTGGCAGAGTATGATCGGGCCGCGCTGAACGAGGATTATCGTCACTTTTCCTTCGCGGGCATCAATGTGGCGGTGGGGGCCGCGATGATGGTTAAGCGCACGGAGCGGGGGGACCGCATGTTCCTGACGATGCTCGACCGCCATGTTGCGCATGTGATCGACACCGGCGCGCTGGCCATTTTGTGATAGCCATGGCCGATCGCGCTCTTCCGGCGCCCTCTTTCGCTGGAGGGCAGGGATCGCCAAATCCTGCCCTGCCTACCTCGAACTGAACGGCTCGATCATGACGGGAATGCCCGAAAGGACCGCCGCGCCTGAGACGGCGTCCATCTCCGCGCCATCGAGAAGCGCATTGTAGTTCGCGCCGGGCCGCTGGCGCGCATAGTCCATGCGCGCTTCCGTCTCGTCATGTCCGAACCCATGCGCCAGACTGACTACGCCGCGCATCATCCGGTCGCTGGGTTCGATCTGAACCGCAATTTCGCCGCTCGCCGTCGACACTTTCGCGACGCCATCCTGATCGAGGCCATGTGCCTTTGCATCATCGGGATGGATCATCAGCCTTGTGCGATCCGGCCCCTTCCCCAGCGCTGGCACATTGTGCATCCAGCTGTTGTTCGATCGCAGGTGCCGCCGTCCCACCAGCAGCAGCCGGTTTTCCTTCTCCAACTCCGGCAACTCGGACGCGAGACGATCGAGATCCTTGACGATGACCTCCGGCGTCAGCCGGATCCGCTTGTCCGCCGTGCGCAGGAAGGACGGCAACTGCTCGACCATCGGCCCGAAATCCACGCCATGGGGATATGTCTTCAATTGCGCCAGCGTCAGCCCTTCGGGCCTCGCGCCAAACCGGTCGCCAAAGGGTCCGGCACGGATGAGCAGGTCGGCGAATTTCTCCGGTCCCTGCCCGTCCATCAGGCTATCGACCACCGCCGCCGGAGAAAGCGATTGCAGTTCCGGATCACCGGAAAGGATCGCCGTCGCCATGTCCACGATCGCCTGCCGTTCCAGTTCGGCTTCGCTTTTGCCCGTGATGCGGGACACCAATTTCAGCAACATCTCGCCGTCATTGGGCGCTTCGCCGTCGAAAAGCGCATCGTCCCATTGGGCATAGGAACGCACCATATAGGGCGGGTGGAACGGCGGATAATGAATCTGCTCCAGATGCGAACAGGGCGGCAGGATGACATCAGCGAAGCGCGTCGTTTCATTGAGATATATGTCGAGGCTGACCATATGGTCGAGGCTGGAAAAGGCCTCCTCGAACCGATTGGAATCAGGCACCGATCGCACCGCATTGGTGCACAGCGTCAGCAATCCCCTGATCTGCCCCTCGCCCGGCGTCAATATTTCGTCGGGGAATACCGCCATCGGCAGAAATCCCGACACTTCCGGCGCACCGTTAACGCGCGAACGCCAGCGATTATGCGGCGCGATACCGTCCTGCGCCACCTGATTGTAGATGACCGACTGCGTCACGCTTTTCGGGAACATCGCGCCGCCCGGCCGATCCAGATTGCCGGTGAGGATGTTGAGCACGTCCACAAGCCACGATGTCAGCGTCCCGAACCGCTGCGCCGAAGTGCCTATACGGCCGTAAACGACGGCTTGGGGAGCATGCGCGAATTCTATCGCCAGCCGCCTTATATCCTCCGCCGCGATGCCCGTGACACGGGCGACGCGATCCGGCGCGAAGTCGGCGCTCAGCGCCGCCATGCGATCCAGCCCGTCGACCATCGCTTCCAGCCTGCCCATCCGGACCAGACCGTCCGCGAACAGCACGTGGACCATCGCGAGCAGCAGATAGGCGTCGGCGCCGGGCCGGATGAACATATGCTCGTCGGCGATGTCTGATGTTTCGCTGCGGCGCGGGTCGATCACCACGATCCGCCCGCCGCGTTGTTTCAGCGCTTCGAGGCGTCTTGGCCAGCCTGGCGCGCAAACGAGACTGCCGTTGGAGACGACAGGATTGGCGCCGATGATGATGATATGCTGCGTCCGGTCGATGTCGGGCACCGGGATCGAAGCCTCGCAACCGAACATTTCGACGGCGGCGACGCATTTGGCGATATGGTCCACCGAGCCTGCGGTTCCCACGTTTCGCGAAGGCACCGCCCGAAGGTAGAGCGGCAGATAATAGACCATGCCGAGATTGTGAGAAGAGGGATTGCCGACCAGCAACGACATGGCATCGGTGCCGTGCTGCTCGATGACGCGACGGATACCGAACGCCGCCCGGTCGATGGCCGTGTCATAATCGGTTTCGACGAAGCCGCCCTTCTCGCGCACCAGCGGCCGGGTCAACCGGTCCGGATCGTCTTCCAGCAGTTTGAGCGCCTGGGATTTGGGACACAGATATCCCTGACTGAACGGATTGTCCTTGTCTCCCTTGATCGACATGATCCGCCGCGTATCCGGTTCGTAGCTGACGACGAGACCGCAGCATGCCTCGCAAAATGGGCAAAGTCTGGTGCGGGTTTCCACAGACAACCGCCTTTCATGCTCGCTGTAGAACTGAACAAGCCGATCATCGTGCCACGAACGCCAGGAGAGGATGCGCTCATGGCACGATGAGGCAGGAGCGACCTAAAAACGCATACCGACGGTCAGACCGTAGCTGCGCGGTGCACCCAGAGCGAGATAGTCCATGCCAAAGCTGGATCGCAGATCGAGACCGTAGACATAATATTTCTTGTTCGCGATATTCTTGGCCCAAGCGGTCACGTAGAGGCCGTTGTCCAGTGTCAGGCCGACATTGCCGCCAATCAGCCAATAGCCCTTCTGCTGTTGACGGGCGTTGCCGATCGTATCGGTCGTGCTCGAAGGTCCGCCGTTGAAGGGCGAAAACCACTGTCGCCCGATATAGGCGGCGTTCGGGCTGACCTTGATTCTGCCTGTGCCGAAATCGGCGACCGTCCAGTCGAAGCCGCCGTTGAACGTGAAATTCGGTGCGAACGGGAGCTGGTTTCCATCCAGATTGACGCCGGACAAGGTCAGATCGTCATAGCGCGTATGAAGATAGCCGAGCGAGGCGTTGGCCGTGAGCCGGTCGCCCAATACGGCGGTCACTTCGGCCTCTACGCCATAAAGGCTCGATTTGGGCGCATTGCGCAGGACCGCGACTGCGCCCAGCACCTCCTGCAACTGTTGGTTCTTATACTTGTAATAGAAGCCCGCCAGGTTGAAGCGCACGCGCCGGTCGAACAACTCGCTCTTCAGCCCTGCTTCATAGGCGTCGACCTTTTCGGGCGCGACCAGTGTCACCAACTGATTGCCAAGATAGCCGCCGCCATTGACCGATCCAGCGCGATAGCCCCGGCTGTAGGAGATATAACCGAGGATCTGCGGCGTGAACTGGTAATTCAGCGCGGCACGACCCGACAGCGCCTTGTTGTCCTGACCTTTGGCGAGATAGGAAGTGGGATTATAGGGGCCGATGCCCGGCGCGTTGACCGGATCGAAAGAGTCCGCCGGATTGCCGACCGAGTTCAGAACGGGATTGCCGTCATAATCGAGGATGTTGGCGTTGCCCTTATAATAGCGCAGCGTGTCCCATGTGTATCGTAAACCGATGGACGCCGTCAGCTTGTCGGTCAGGTCATAATCCACCTGCCCGAACACTGCCTTCGACCGACGCGTTTGGCTGAACCGGGTGTCCACGCCAAAACCGCTGTTGGGAAAATTGAACGGGACGGCCGACTTCAGAAACTGGAAGAAAGTGAACGTGTTGAATACGTTGACCCGATCCCATCCATAATAGCCGCCCAAAATCGCCTTCAGCCCGTCATGATCGTAATTCACCCGGACTTCCTGGTTGAACTGCTGGAAACGGTCGCGATAGACGACGTCCAGAGCATCGACCGGGGAATGCGTCCCTTCCTGATCGTTATCGCGGAAACCCTTGTCATAGGACGTCAGGGTCGAGAGCGTCAGCGCGTCGCTCAGTTCCTTCGACAGCGTCAGCAGCACGCCCTTGGCCTCGGTCGTGTAATGGCCGATATGGAAGCTGTCGATTTCATAGAAGCCAAGATTGCTGCGATTGTAGCCGGTGACGGGATTGACGCCCCCCGGACCGATGCCAATGCTGTGAATGGCCCCCGCATAGGGATTGCTCCGGCCATAATAGCCCTTGAGGAACAACGTGAAACTGTCATCCGGCTTCCACAGCAGGGAAAGGCGGCCTGCCTTGCTATCTTCCGACGATGCGTCGGGCTGGCCGGGAAAGATGTTCTTCACATAACCGTCCGAATGGACGATGTCGAACGCGCCACGGATGGCCAGCTTGTCCGGAACGACCACCAGACTGGCCGCCCCGCTCGCGCTGATCCGGTTTTCGTTGCCATATCCCATCTCGACGAAGCCGTCGTTGCGCGTGAGATCCGGCCGCTTGGTGATGAAGTTGATCGCGCCCGCCGTGGTGTTACGCCCATAAAGCGTGCCTTGAGGACCACGCAGAACCTCGACACGTTCAAGATCGTAGAGCTGAATGCCGTGGCTGCTGCGCGAACTCATATAGGCATCGTCGATGTAGACGCCGATCGGAGACGCGGTATTGGCGTTATACTCGTTGGCGATCGATATGCCGCGCAGCGCGAAATTGGGCTGCGCTTTGCCGAACGGTGCTGCGATCTGAAGATTGGGGACGCTCTGGGCGAGGTCCGACGCCTGAAACACGCCTGCGCTCTTGAGCGTCTCGCCGCCGATCGCCGTGATCGCGAGCGGCGTCGATTGCGCGGTTTCGGAACGGCGCTGCGCCGTCACGACAATGTCCGCCAGACCGGCGCCGGCATTTTGCTGCGGCTCGGCAGCGACGGGCGCCGCCCCCGTTTGCTGGGCCTGCGCAGTTCCGGCGCTCAGCGCGAACGCGATAGCGACGACGCTACCGAAATGATAAATTGCTTTCATATACTCTCCCCTCATCCTGACGACTCTTCGGTCGCTGCTGCGGCGAAAACGCCGTCTCTGCTGAAAAATGATGTGGGCGTGGCCCACTATCCAATCGTTTCTGGCACAACATTTATTGCAGCTAACGATGAGTTCGCCGGGTCATGCAGCACGCAACCAATCTTCGACCCATCACCAGCATATGGCGACGGGACATGATGGTCCGACCGTGTCGAAATCACCCCTATCCGCCTTTCGATATGGACGACAAAGACTCCCAATCCATCGCCGCTGCCACATTGCGCCGCAACAGGGTGAACATCAGGCGATCCGTGACCGCGTTGAGCGGCAGGACGCCGTAAGAGGCGATGGTGGTCATGAGGCCGCTCAGCAGCTGGAGCCGGTAGTCTTCGCTAATCATCTCCAGACCATATTCTCTCTCATCGCCCAGAGTTTTCGCGTAGAGGGAGAGCAGCGCCCTTTCATGCGCGCGCCGGTCATCGACGGAGACGCTGCCCGAAAGAAAATAGCCGACGTCGTGCATCGGATTGCGCCAGCCTGTCATCTGCCAGTCGATCAGGATGGCCTGCACCCCATCCTTGCCGTCCCTGAACAGGATATTGTCGACCCTGGGGTCGCCATGGGTAAGCGTCCCGTGCAGCACCGGCAGGCGATACCATGAAGGCGCCATGACCCGCGCCTCTTCGACCGTAGCCATTTCTTCTGGCGTCAATCGGCCGGAGACATGCTCGCGGATCACAGGCAGCGCCCGTTCGATCGCCGCCACCCAATAGTCGGCTGTATCCGCCATCGTCATGCCCCAGACCGGAGCGTCCTCTCTCGCCATCGGAAAGAAGGCGCGATGCAGCTTTGCAAGTTCGACGATGACGCTCGCGGCGTCATCGGGTCCACAGCCAGCGATCTGGTCTCCTGCGCGGGTGTCTTCGCTCAGATCCTCCATGACCAGATTGATATTGTCAGGGCCGCCCGCAACCCAGAAGGGACGAGGAATGCAACAGCAGTCGGCGGTGGCTTTCAATATCTCGTAACTGTTGACTTCCCGATAATAGGATCCGCTGCCGACGCCGTGCGCATGATTGTCGGGATGGCTGCTGCTGAACTTGCAGATGATGGAAGATGGAGCGGGACCGTGGGAACGATAGGCCAGCTCGACCCTGACGGTATCGCTGACATTCCCCGCGCCGATCGGCCTGATTGCGAAACTCGCCACGTCCGCTTCGGGAAAGCCTCCCGCATGAAGCGCTGCGTTGAGCCACGCGCAATCCATCTGGGGCAACTGACTCAGCAATGCAGGCGCAGTCGAATGGGACAAGCGACGATCCTCTCCAGCAGTCATTATCGTTGATCATGGAAGCATGCTTCCGTCTGTCTTTCAGCACCAATAGGAAGTGAACCGCGACTGATCGTCGATGTCGATAAACTGGATTGATCGGCGGTGGCGATGGAACCGGTCACGAATCCGATTGGCGCCACGCATGGGCCGCACGCTATTCACGAACCAGATATAGGAGAGGAACCATCGTGAGCAGACGTGCACTGGATATCGTGACCGACTATGTGATGAAGGCCTGGAACGAAGGCAAGGCCGAACTGGTCCGCGAACTTTGCGCCGATCCCATCATCCGCCACGATCCCAACAGCCGCGTTCCCCTGTCGCATGACGAGCAGGAGGCCCGGATCCGGCACAGCTACGACGATCTGAAGACAGTGTTCGAAAATGTCGTATTTTATGGCGACGACGAATATGTGACTTTGGTCTGGAACGTCACCGGCAGCGATCCCAACTGGAAGCTGTGCGGCATAGAAATATTCCATGTCGAAAACGGGCGGATCACGGAGGTCTGGAACCTCCCCTACGCCAACGGACGCTGGAGCATGTCGCGCAGCCTGTCCGGGCAGGTGGGCGGTAGTCCCGCGCTCGGCTTTCCGATCCTAGACGTCGAGACATCCGACGATTCCGCCAAAGTCACCGTGCCGGTCGACGCGCGCAACATCGGGCGGTGGCTTGAACTGGTCATCGGGCAGGCGGAAACGGTGGAGGATGGTGACGGCCTCTGGCGGCATCGCTTCGCCCCCGGTTCGATCCCTCCTGCGCGTTTCGTGGTGAGCGACGCGGGCAGCCCGGCTGTCGTCATCGATGACGTCCGGGTCGATCGCTTGTCGATGGAACTGGTTCCGTCTGCGGTCGTGAACGCCTCGATCGACCTGTCCGGTCGCGCCCTATCGCAGGCGAACGACGCAACCGCCGTCGCCCCTGCGCCCGACGTCGTTCGCCTGGCCCAGACCTTCGGCACATTCGATCTGCCCGGTGAACCGCCCTACCCGGTCATCGACGCCATGATCCTATTCGAAGGCGCGCAAGGTCAGGCGAGGGGTCAGGTGACGCTTCGCGTGAGAAGCGCACAGGACGCGGAACGCAGCTTGGGCGCCGGGCGTCTGTCGTTCGGATGGCGTCAAGGCGACTTCTCGCTGCATTTCGAAGCGGAGGCCAGCCTTGGCAACGCGATCAAGGCGCGCCGGGCGGATGGTGAAATCGACGTCAGCTTCCCTTGGGGAGCGGAGAATATGGTCGCCACCCTGATCAACGACCGGGCCAGTTAGGGCTAATCCTCCACCGGCCGGCTTTGAGCGGCCGGTGGTCATCCCTCACAATGATGGTGTCACGGAGTCGGGACGAACCTGCTCCAAGCTCGAGGAGAGATGACCGGCGCGGCGATGCGGCTGGTCGCGTCGGGCAAGTAAACCGAGGACCAGTCGCGAGAAGCGGATGGAACTGCGCTTCTCGTTTCTCGACACGCTCGAAACGAACGGAGGTCGTATATAATTTCCAGATCCGACCTTTAAGGCCGGTTTCCCCCGCCGCCGGGCCGGACTGCCCGCCGGTCCGGCGGCGCCCTTCTCAGGGCCGCTCGCCCAGCATCCTGCGGGCCGCCATCACGATCGCCGGCGGCGATACCGCCATCGCCTCGACCGTCGCGGCATAGGCAAGGCCGATCGTCCGCCGGAGGTCGAACCCCGCCAGCTTCGGCCGGGCGATATCAGGCGCCTCGAAGCCTTCAGGCATCAGCGTGATCCCTACCCCCGCCGCGACCATCTGCATCACCCGCTCGTCATTGACCGATCGATAGGCGAAATGCGGGCGCACCCCGCGCTCGGTGAAGAAGCGGCTGGTTTCCGACAGCGCCTCGCAATGGCGGCGCACGATCATCACGTCCTCGTTCAGCGTCTCCGCCGCGACCGAAGCCTGTCCCGCCGCCGGATGATCGACCGGCACCGCCAGCGCATAGCCCTCCTGCCGCAACGGCTCCTCCAGAAACCGGTCGCTGCCCCGCCCCACCAGCGTCAGCGCGCAATCGACCCGCCCGCGTGCGACATGGCCCAGCAATTCGCGCTCCGTCCCCTCGACCAATTCCAGCCGCGCCGCCGGGTCGATCCGTCGCGCGTCCCGCGCGATCGCCGCTATGGTCGCGCCGGGCAGGCTTTTAAGCACCCCCATGCGCGTCAACGGCCCCTGCGCCGAGCCAGCCATCGCCTGCTGCGCCAAGTTGAACTCGCCCTCGATCCGCCGCGCATGGGCGAGCAGCCGCGATCCCGCCTGCGTCAGTTCGACCCGATGACCCGATCGAAGGAACAAAGCCCCGCCCAATGCGCGTTCCAGCTTGGCGATGCCGACCGACAGGGTCGGCTGCGCGACATTGCAGTGGGTGGCCGCGCGGGAAAAATTGCCCTGATCGACCACGGCCAGGAAATAACGGAGCTGATAGCGTTCTATCATAGATACCATCTATAACAGACCCGAAAATCTTTCAATTTTGAATTGAACCGCCGTTGCGTTAGCCTGACAGGCAAAGGAGAGGCCAATGAGCAATTTCGACTTCGCGCTGGGCGAGACGGCGGACATGATCCGGACCAGCACCGCCCGCTTCGCCGCCGACCGCATCGCCCCGCTGGCGGCGGAGATCGACGCGAAGGACTGGTTCCCGCGCGACCTCTGGCCCGAAATGGGCGCGCTCGGCCTGCACGGCATCACTGTGGAAGAAGAGTATGGCGGCCTTGGCCTCGGCTATCTGGAGCATGTCGTCGCGCAGGAGGAAGTCGCCCGCGCCTCCGCCTCGATCGGCCTCAGCTACGGCGCCCATTCCAACCTCTGCGTCAACCAGATCCGCCGCTGGTGCAATGCCGAACAGAAGGCGCGCTATCTGCCCAAGCTGATCTCCGGCGAACATGTCGGCAGCCTCGCCATGTCGGAAGCCGGCGCAGGCTCCGACGTCGTCTCGATGAAGCTGAAGGCGGAGAAGAAGGGCGACCGCTACGTCCTCAACGGCACCAAGTTCTGGATCACCAACGCCGCTTATGCCGACACGCTGGTCGTTTATGCCAAGACCGGTGAGGGGTCGAAGGGCATCACCACCTTCCTGATCGAAAAGGACATGAAGGGCTTTTCCATCGGGCAGAAGATCGACAAGGTCGGCATGCGCGGTTCCCCCACCGCCGAACTGATCTTCGACGATTGCGAGGTGCCGGAGGAGAATATCATGGGACCGCTCAACGGCGGCGCGGGCGTGCTGATGTCGGGCCTCGACTATGAGCGCACCGTGCTGTCGGGCATCCAGCTCGGCATCATGCAGGCCTGCCTCGACACCGTCATCCCCTATGTCCGTGAGCGGCGGCAGTTTGGCAAACCCATCGGCGCCTTCCAGCTGATGCAGGCCAAGGTCGCCGACATGTATGTCGCGCTGAATTCCGCCCGTGCCTATGTCTATGCCGTCGCCCGCGCCTGCGATGCGGGACAGACGACCCGTTTCGACGCAGCCGGCGCGATCCTGCTCGCCAGCGAGAATGCGATGAAGGTCGCGCTGGAGGCGGTGCAGGCGCTGGGCGGCGCGGGCTATACGAAGGACTGGCCGGTCGAACGCTATATGCGCGACGCCAAGCTGCTGGATATCGGCGCTGGCACCAACGAGATACGCCGCATGCTGATTGGCCGCGAGTTGATCGGCGCATGAGTGCCCCCATCCTCGACACCAAGCTGTCGCCCGACAGCGAGGGCTTCCGCGCCAATGCCGCCCATAACCGCGCCCTCGCCGAGGAATTGCGCGCCAGGGTCGCCGCCGCCGCGCAGGGCGGATCGGCCAGCGCCCGCGACAAGCATGTGGCGCGCGGCAAGCTGCTTCCGCGCGACCGCGTCGAGCGGCTGCTCGATCCCGGCTCGCCCTTCTTGGAGATCGGCCAGCTCGCCGCCAATGGCCTCTATCATGACGAGGTGCCCGGCGCCGGCATCATCGCCGGCATCGGCCGCGTATCCGGCCGGCAGGTGATGATCGCCTGCAACGACGCCACGGTAAAGGGCGGCACCTATTACCCCCTCAGCGTCAAGAAGCATTTGCGCGCGCAGGAAATCGCGCTCGAAAACCGCCTGCCCTGCCTCTATCTGGTCGACAGCGGCGGCGCGAACCTGCCCAACCAGGCGGACGTCTTTCCCGACCGCGACCATTTCGGCCGCATCTTCTATAATCAGGCGAACCTGTCCGCACGCGGCATTCCGCAGATCGCCTGCGTCATGGGCAGTTGCACCGCCGGCGGCGCCTATGTTCCCGCCATGTCGGACGAGACGGTGATCGTGCGCAATCAGGGCACCATCTTCCTCGCCGGTCCGCCGCTGGTGCAGGCCGCCACGGGCGAGGTCATCAGCGCGGAGGATCTGGGCGGCGGCGACCTGCATGGCCGCAAGTCTGGCGTGGTCGATCATGTCGCTGAGAATGACGATCATGCGCTCACCATCGTGCGCGATATCGTCTCGACCTTCCAGCCGGACCGCCAGCCCGACCTCAACCTGCGCGATCCGCGCCCGCCCCGCCATGACCCGACCGACCTCTATGGCATCATTCCCAACGATGTCCGCGCGCCCTATGACGTCCGCGAGATCATCGCGCGGATCGTCGATGGCAGCGAGTTTCACGAGTTCAAGCCGCTCTATGGCGCCACGCTCGTCTGCGGCTTCGCCCATATCTGGGGCATGCCGGTGGCGATCCTCGCCAATAACGGCGTCCTCTTCAGCGAAAGCGCGCTCAAGGGCGCGCATTTCATCGAACTGGCCTGCCAGCGACGCATTCCGCTGCTTTTCCTCCAGAATATCTCCGGCTTCATGGTCGGCGGCAAATATGAGGCGGAGGGCATCGCGAAGAATGGCGCGAAGCTCGTCACCGCCGTCGCCACCGCGCAGGTGCCCAAGATCACGGTGCTGATCGGCGGCAGCTTCGGCGCGGGCAATTACGGCATGTGCGGCCGCGCCTATCAGCCGCGCTTCCTGTTCACCTGGCCCAATGCACGGATCAGCGTGATGGGCGGCGAACAAGCGGCGAGCGTGCTCGCCACCGTCCACCGCGACGCGGCCAAATGGACGCCGGACGAAGCAGAAGCTTTCAAAGCGCCGATCCGCCAGAAATATGAGCATGAAGGCAATCCCTATTACGCCACGGCGCGGCTGTGGGACGATGGCGTCATCGACCCGGCCCAGACCCGCGACGTCCTCGGCCTCGCCTTTGCCGCAACGCTGAACGCCCCGGTCGACGACCGCGCGCAGTTCGGCATTTTCAGGATGTGATTATGTTTTGGCCAGCGCCCGACGAAACAAATGGATCATGCTCCCGACCAGGCATCTACCGATTCACCATCGAAGGCGAAGGCCTTTATGTGGGACGCTTCACTAGAGCCTCGCGAATTCTTCGAGAGTATACAAAGAATGTCCAGAAGTTGCGAGATGGTCTCCCTTATCGGCCGCAAGATCGAAATGGATTCCGATATGTACATCTCGCTCTTTACCGAGCTGTGATGGACGGCCGACCAGTCCATCTCGAAATTCTGGAAAATGTTGAGCCAAGCCGCTTGAACGAGCGAGAGCGCCATTGGATTGAGCAGATCTCGCCAGAATTGAGACTCAACGGTAGGAGACGTCCACGATGATCACCTCTCTCCTCATCGCCAATCGCGGCGAAATCGCCTGCCGGATCATTCGCACCGCGCGAGCCATGGGCATCCGCACCGTCGCCGTCTATTCGGATGCCGACGCCGATGCCCTGCATGTCCGCTCCGCCGACGAAGCCGTGCATATCGGCCCCTCGCCCGCACGGGAATCCTATCTGGTCGGCGAGAAGATCATCGCCGCCGCCAGGGCCACCGGGGCGGAGGCGATCCATCCGGGCTATGGCTTCCTCAGCGAGAATGCGGAATTTGCGCAGGCGGTGATCGACGCCGGGCTGATCTGGGTCGGCCCCAATCCGTCCAGCATCACCGCCATGGGCCTGAAGGACGCGGCCAAGGCATTGATGCAGGCGGCGGGCGTCCCGACCACGCCCGGCTATCTGGGCGAGGACCAGTCGCCCGAACGGCTCGCCGCCGAGGCCGAGAAGATCGGCTATCCCGTCCTCATCAAGGCGGTGGCCGGCGGCGGCGGCAAGGGCATGCGCAAGGTGGACAGCGCCGCCGACTTCGCCGACGCGCTTGCCTCCTGCCGACGCGAGGCGGCGTCCAGCTTCGGCAACGACATCGTCCTGCTCGAAAAATGGATCACCAACCCGCGTCATATCGAGGTGCAGGTCTTCGGCGACAGCCATGGCAATGTCGTCCATCTGTTCGAGCGCGACTGTTCGCTCCAGCGGCGGCACCAGAAGGTGATCGAGGAAGCCCCCGCGCCGGGGATGACCGAATTCACCCGCGCCGCCATCTGCGACGCAGCGGTGCGCGCGGCCAAGGCGGTGGACTATGTCGGCGCCGGTACGATCGAGTTCATCGCCGACGGGTCGGCGGGCTATATCAAGGCCGATCGCGTCTGGTTCATGGAAATGAACACCCGGCTGCAGGTCGAGCATCCCGTGACCGAGGAAATCACCGGCCAGGATCTGGTCGAATGGCAGCTCCGTGCCGCCTCGGGCGAGCCGTTGCCGAAGAAGCAGCATGAACTGTCGATCAACGGCCATGCCATGGAGGTCCGCCTCTATGCCGAAGATCCAGCCAAAGGCTTCCTGCCGTCGATCGGCCGGCTGGAGCAGTTCGAGCTGGATGGCAGCGTTCGTATCGACAAGGGCGTCTATCAGGGCGCAACCATATCGCCCTTCTACGATCCGATGATCGCCAAGATGATCGCGCATGGGAGCGACCGCGAAGGCGCACGCGAAGATCTGGTCCGTGCATTGAACGACAGCAGCATCTGGCCAGTCCGGACCAATGCGGCTTTCCTGATGAACCTGCTGGGCCATCCGGATTTCGTCGCGGGCACGGTCGATACCGGCCTGATCGAGCGCGCGGGCGACAGCCTGATGCCGCCCGCCATGCCATCGGACGATGCCCTGTCCGACGCCGCACAACATTATGGGCGGCAGGCTCTGGCGGGGTTCCGGCTGAATGCGCCCATGCAGCAGGATATTCGGCTGTCGGTCAATGGACAGACCATCGCTGTCCACATGCCGATCCACGACTATATCGACCAGAAGCCGCTCGCCGGTCCGATGGCGCCGCCGACCGCTTCCTGGCTGAGTGAAGAGGGGCAGACCTGGCGGATCGAACCGCTGCGGGTATCAGGCGTCGCTTCCGGCGCTGCGTCCGATGGCGCGATCCTCTCGCCCATGCCCGGCCGCATCATCGCGGTCGCGGTCGCGGCGGGGGACAGGGTCGCCAAGGGCCAGAAGCTGCTGACGCTCGAAGCCATGAAGATGGAGCATAGTCTGGTCGCGCCCTTCGATGGCATCGTCGCGGACCTCGACGCCGCCGAAGGCGGACAGGTCAGCGAAGGCGTATTGCTGGCGAAGATCGAGAAGGCTGACTAACTCCTGTCCTACAGGCTGCCGTCTGGGCTATACTCCAATCAACCGACTGAATTATAATATAATTTCCTACATTTGACATGAAATGTCGAAATTTGCGGGAAATGTGCGAAGTTAAGGGAAAGGTCATGGCGGGACGGTATTTCGATCAGTGGACCATCGGCGACCGGATCGCCCATGACATCCGTCGCACCGTGACGGAGACGGACAACCTCCTCTTCACGACCATGACCCATAATCCGCAACCGCTGCACCTCGACGCCGAGTTCGCGAAGGCCAGCGAGTTCGGCCAGATCCTCGTCAATGGCACCTTCACCTTCGCGCTGATGGTGGGCCTGTCGGTCGGCGACACGACGCTGGGAACGCTGGTCGCGAACCTTGGCTATGACAAGCTCGTCATGCCCAATCCCGTCTTCATCGGCGATACGCTGCGCTGCGAAACAGAGGTGACGGACCTCAAGTCCAGCAAGTCGCGCCCCGGCGCGGGCATCGTCACCTTCACCCACCGCCTGTTCAACCAGCGCGATGAGATCGTCTGCCAGTGCCTGCGCGTGGCGCTGCTGAAGGTCGCGCCCAGATGACGCAAGAAAATGGCGCAATGACTCCATAAAAGGAATAATATGTTTCACAGGCCGCCCCCAGCCTGTAGAGGGGCCGCGATATTGCCTGAAGGATCCGAGTCATGCCTGCCTACCGTTCCCGTACCACCACCCACGGCCGCAACATGGCCGGCGCGCGCGGCCTGTGGCGCGCGACGGGGATGAAGGACGAGGATTTCGGCAAGCCCATCATCGCCATCGCCAACAGCTTCACCCAGTTCGTGCCCGGTCACGTTCATCTCAAGGATCTGGGCCAGCTGGTCGCGCGGGAGATCGAAGCGGCTGGCGGCGTCGCCAAGGAATTCAACACCATCGCGGTCGATGACGGCATCGCCATGGGCCATGGCGGCATGCTCTATTCGCTGCCCAGCCGTGACCTGATCGCCGACAGCGTCGAATATATGGTCAACGCGCATTGCGCCGACGCGATCGTCTGCATCTCCAACTGCGACAAGATCACGCCCGGCATGCTGATGGCCGCGATGCGCCTCAATATCCCCGTCGTCTTCGTGTCGGGCGGACCGATGGAAGCGGGCAAGGCCACCGTGCGCGGCAAGAAGGTCGCGCTCGACCTGGTCGACGCCATGGTGGTCGCCGCCGACGAAAATTACACGGACGAGGAAGTGCAGACCATCGAACGGTCGGCCTGCCCCACTTGCGGCAGCTGCTCGGGCATGTTCACCGCCAATTCGATGAACTGCCTGACCGAGGCTTTGGGCCTGTCACTGCCGGGCAATGGTTCGACGCTGGCCACCCATTCGGACCGCGAGCGGCTGTTTCGTGAAGCCGGCCATGTCATCGTCGACATCACCAAACGCTATTATGAGCAGGATGACGAGAGCGTCCTGCCCCGCAACATCGCCAATTTCGCTGCATTCGAGAACGCCATGAGCCTCGACATCGCCATGGGCGGGTCGTCCAACACGGTGCTGCATCTGCTGGCCGCCGCGTTCGAGGGCGGCATCGACTTCACCATGGCGGACATCGACCGGCTGTCGCGCCGCGTGCCGTGCCTGTGCAAGGTCGCGCCGGCCAAAAACGACGTCCATATGGAGGACGTCCACCGCGCCGGCGGCATCATGGCGATCCTGGGCGAGCTGGAGCGCGCCGGCCTGATCGACGCCAGCCTGCCGACCGTTCATGCGCCGACCATGGCGGCCGCGCTAGCCCGCTGGGACATTGGCCGGACGAACAGCGAAGAAGTCCGCAACTTCTACCGCGCCGCCCCCGGCGGTGTCCCGACGCAAGTCGCCTTCAGCCAGTCGGCCCGCTGGGAGGAGCTGGACACCGACCGCGAAAAGGGCGTGATCCGCTCGGCAGACCATGCCTTCTCGAAGGATGGCGGCCTCGCCGTGCTGTTCGGCAATCTTGCGCCCGAAGGCTGCATCGTGAAGACCGCCGGCGTGGACGAGAGCATCCTCGTCTTCCACGGCACGGCGCGCGTCTATGAAAGCCAGGACGCGGCCGTCGCCGGCATCCTCGGCAATGAAGTGAAGGCGAACGACGTCGTCATCATCCGCTATGAAGGGCCGAAGGGCGGGCCGGGCATGCAGGAAATGCTCTACCCGACCAGCTATCTGAAGTCGAAGGGGCTGGGCAAGGCCTGCGCGCTCATCACCGACGGGCGCTTTTCCGGCGGCACGTCGGGCCTTTCGATCGGCCATGTCTCGCCAGAGGCAGCCGAAGGCGGCCTGATCGCGCTTGTGGAAACGGGCGATCCGATCGTCATCGACATCCCGGCGCGCGTCATCAAGGTCGATCTGGACGACGCCATCCTCGCCGAACGTCGCGCCGAGATGGAAGCGCGCGGCGACAAGGCGTGGAAGCCCTTCGGCCGCAAGCGCGAAGTATCGCCAGCGCTGCGCGCCTATGCGGCGATGACCACCAACGCCGCCAAGGGCGCGGTGCGCGACGTCAGCCAGATCGAGCGATAAGGCATGGGGCTGCGCGGCGTCCACCATATCGCCATCATCGGCTCGGACTACACGCGCTCACGCCATTTCTACACCGAAATCCTGGGCCTTCCCGTCCTGCACGAAGTGTATCGGGAGGCCCGGGACAGCTGGAAATGCGATCTCGACGCGGGCAATGCGCAGATCGAGCTTTTCTCTTTCTCCGAGCCGCCGGCCCGCCCTTCGCGCCCCGAAGCCTGCGGGCTTCGGCACCTGTCCTTCATGGTCGCCGACCTTGACGCCGAGGTGACGCGACTGGCGGGCCACGGGGTGGAATGCGAGCCGATCCGGGTCGACGAATTTACCGGCCAGCGCTTTACCTTCTTCGCCGATCCCGATGGGCTGCCGCTGGAATTGTACGAAGACGCCTGAGCCAGCCCCGGCTGCCCATGCAACTCACCGGTGCGCCTTCCAGGGCGCGCTGCGTTAAATCGGACGCAGGGCGCGCGGTCTAGTTCTTTGTTGTCGCATCGTCTTAAGCGGAGCCGAAGGCCAGCGTTGCTAAAACCGGTTCCCACTTTTAGCTGCGCTGGCCTTTGGCTCCGCATAATGCTCTAGAATTTCACGCCAACCCGCGCATAATAGAAGCCACCGCTCAGGCCGAAGGGCGCGAAATTGCCGTAGAGGCCGCTGCCGGTATTGGCCTGGATCACGCCGATATCATCGGGATAGACGTCGAACAGATTGTTCGCGCCCACGGCCAGGTTGATCGACCGCGTGACCTGCGCCGAAATGTCGAGGTCCGTCACCCATTTCGGACTGAAAGTGCGGTCATCCGCCGTCGACGTCTGGCTGGTGCCGGTTTCCGTATATTTGCCGAAGCGGGTCACGCGCAGCAGGTTGCGGAGCGCGCCGATCGTCCATTCGCTGCTCAGCACCAGCTTGTCGCGCGGCGTCGCGCTGGTCAGGTCCGCGCGCGCCTGCCGGCCGAACAGGATCGTGTTGGACAGGTTGGCGGGATTGGCCGCGACATCCAGCAGCCTGGTCTTGTTGTAGCTATAGGCGGCGTTGAGCTTGAAATCGCCCAATGAGCCGGTGCGAAGCGTATATTCCGCCACGGCGTCGATGCCGCGCGTGCGGGTATCGACGCCGTTGATGAAGAATTGCGCGCTGCTGATGCCCGGCACCCCACGCGCCGCCAGTATCGCCGTAACTGCGGGACTGGCGAGGATCGCCTTGGCCTCCGCGCTGTTGAGGATTTCGGTCTTCACGATCCGGTCCTTGATCCGAATCTGATAGCCGTCAACGGTCAGGCGGAAAGCCCCGCTTTCGAAGGTCGCGCCGGCGGTGAAGTTCAGCGATTTTTCCGGCGTCAGCGGTTTGGCACCGAAATAGCCGGCGATCGGATCGTTAGGCGCCAGAAACTTGACGAGTTGCGGCACGCGATCGCCATTGATGGTTATGCTGGTATTTTGCGAGGTCGAGAAGCCCTGCTGTGCCAGCGAGGGCGCGCGGAAGCCGGTATTGACGCCGCCGCGCAGGGCGAAGCCGGGCAATATCTCGTAGCGGGTTGAGAATTTGCCGCTGACCGTGTCGCCCGAACTGTCGGTATAATGTTCGGCCCGGCCGGCAACACCCACGAACCAGGCCTTGGTGATGTTGGCGCCGATATCGACATAGGCGGCGACATTGTTGCGGGTAAGGACGAAGGCGTCGGCCGGGGTCGTGCCGGTGAAGGAGACGAGGCTGGCCGCCGGACGCTGGCCGCCATAGGCCAGCTGGAAGGGCGTGGCGCCGGTCGGGATGACATAGCCGCCGTCGCGATAGCTGTCGGGTTCACCCGCCTTGTTCTGGAACCGCTCCCACCGATGTTCGAAGCCGAAGGCCAGGGTCAGCGGCTCCGCCAAGCCCAGCTCGAAGGTCCGGCTGAAATCGGCATTGTTGACCCAGAGGCTGGAAATCTGCTTGCCCATGAAGAAGCTGGTCTTGCTGCTCGGTCCCAGCGACGGGTTGAGCGTGTCCACCGCGCCCAGCTTTACGTCGTCCCGGCCGAAGCTGCTGCTGAAGTCCGCGTCGAAGCCGGCCAGCGTGGTTCGCACCCCGGCCGTGACCTGGAAGTCGGTTTCCCAGATGCGCCGCTTGGCCAGGAAGCCGTTGGGAAATATTTCCGGCAGCGAGTTGATGTTGTTAGCGTTGAACTGGCCACGGCCATCCTTGATATCGCGATAGCTGAGCGTCGAGAAGCTGTAGAGCGTCGTGGCGTCGCTCAGGGGCAGTTCCGCATTATAGGAGCCGTTGACGATATAATCGCGGTTGGTGCGGCCATAATTGCCGGCCCGGTTGCGGTCGATCGTCGCTTCGCGCGGATCGCGGGAGCCGTTCGCCAGACGGGGATAGAGGTCGACCGAGTCCGCGACGATCGCGCCGGACGGGTCGGCGCGATCATGGAACTTGCCTTCTGCCGCAAAGCGGACGAAGCCGCCGTCCGCGCCCAGCCGGCTGCCATAGCTGACCGACTGCTGGATCAGTTCCCCGCCCCTTTCATAAAGGCTGCCGGCGGTCGTGGCGAACTCGCCGCCTTCGGGCGAGGCGTCGAGGATGAAGTTAATGACTCCCGAGATCGCGTCCGACCCATATTGGGCGGCTGCGCCGTCGCGGAGCACTTCGACGCGGCCGATGGCATTGGCGGCAAGCAGGTCGATATCGACCGGGGTGCTGCCGCCCGACACGCGGGAGAGATTGTTGATGAGCGAGGTGGTGTGCCGACGCTTGCCGTTGACCAGCACCAGCACATAATCACCGCTCAGACCCCGGATGGAGATCGGCTTGGCGCCCGACGAAGTACCGCCGCCGCCCAGCGCCGGGACGGTCAATGACGGCACGATATTGCCCAATATGTCCTTCAGGCCGACGCGGCCGGTCGCCTGCAATTCACGCGTGTCGATGACGTCGATCGGCACCGGACTGTCCGCCACCGTGCGCGGCCGCGCGCCACGCACGCCGGTCACGACGATGGCGCCGCCCTCTGCGATCGCATCATCGGGCGCGGCCGGCTGGACGGCATCGGCAGCATGGGCGCTGCCGGCAAGGGCGACAACGAAATAGACAGTCGAAGCCGTGCGCTTCAGCAGAGTCGGTAGGATCATCATCATTCCCTGAAACATGTATTTCGGGGACGATTGCTATCGGTCGCAGCGCGGCAAATTAAGCAATTTAAACTGCAAGTCGGTTTAGTTTAATTTTATTTTAAATTTCCAATATATCGATGAGATATATTCATAGTATGACGAAGGCGTCATCCAGTGGCCGGGTCGGCTTGATTTCTCCCGCATCACGAAAGGTATCGAGGACGATGTTCTGGTCCGCGACAATGGCCCGGCTGATCGGCACGGCGTGGCGGCTATTCTTGCGCACCATGATAAGCGCTATATCCAGCGGCAATCCGGTTTCCGCCGCCAGCACCCTGGCATAATCTGCGGGGTGCGCCGCCGCCCAGTCCAGCGCCTTCGCCTCCCGTTGCAGGAAGTCGACGAGGATCGTCCGCTTGCGCGCGATCGCCTGTTCATTGGCCACTTCGAACGCATAGCCGTGGATCAGCGTCTGTCCATCGGCGATGACGCGCGCGCCTTCCTTCAGCGCGGTCGACGTGTAGGGCGTCCAGCAGGCCCAGGCATCGATGGTGCGCGTGGCGAAGGCCGCGCGCGTGTCGCCCGGCGTCAACCAGGTGAAATGCACCGTGTCCGGCGGCAGGCCCGCCTCATGCAAGGCGCGCAGGGCGAGATAATAGCCGATCGACCCGCGCGTGGTGGCTATGCGCTTGCCCTTCAGGTCCGCGATGGTGCGCACTGGCGAGTCGCCGGGTACGATGATGGCCACAGCCTCGCTGGGGCGCGGATCGCTGCGCTGGGCCGAAACGGCCTTGATCGGCAGGCCGCTCTGGTATGCGAACTGGAACGGCGCATCGCCCGCCAAGCCGACATCGACAGCGCCGCTGCCGACGGCTTCCAGCAGATTCTGCGCCGCGGGGAACTCCGCCCATTCGATCGCATAGCCGATACCATCCAGTGCGCCGGACGACAGCATCAGCGCCTTGGTGCCCCCCTTCTGGCTGCCGACCTTCAGTGTGTCGGCATCAGCGCCGCGGCCACAACCGGCGAGCAGGCCGGTGGCGGCGAGGCTCGCCAGCGCGCGGCGGCGGGACAGGAGCATCCACGTCATAGGTGCAACCTATGCGCCGATGCGGCTGATCGCCTCTGCCACCTGCTGGTTGAACGATCCGTCATAACCCTTGTCCGCCCTTGGAATGCCCGGAATTAGCCCGGCCGCGTGATAGCGCTCGAAGATCAGCCCCTGTTCGCGCACAAGGGCCGCATCGATCGGCACTGCCGACCCGACATAGGATCGGGCGGCAAAACGCGCCACCTCGAATGACAGGCCGGTGTCCGCCGCCAGCACACGGGCATAATCGTCGAGATGATCGCGCGCCCAGGCCCGCGCGCGAGCCAGCCGCGCGACATAGTCGCTGAGCAGCGCCCGCTTCCGTTCGATCGTCTGGTCATTGGCGGCATAGAATCCGACGCCGGTGGGCAGATTGCCGCCGTCGGCCAGTATCCGGTCGCCATCCTCCAGCACGGCGATGCCGACATAGCTGCCCCAGGTGGACCAGGCGTCGATCGCGCCGGACGCCAGTGCGGCCTTCGATTCCCCATTGGACAAATAGGTCCAATGGATCGTCCGGGGATCGATGTGCGCCCGTTCGAGCAACCGCAGCACCAGATCCTGACCCGCCGATCCACGGATCGTCGCCACCTTCCTGCCGCGCAGGTCGGCAAGCGTGCGGATGGGCGAATTTTTCGGCACGACGATGGCCGACGCCTTGCCGGCATGATCTCCCATGGGCCGATAGGCAGTGACCGCCCTGATATGCGCGCCGCTGGCATAGGCGAAAGCGAAAGGCGCGCCGCCGATACCGCCAATGTCGATCGCCCCGGCGTCCAGCGCCTCCAGCAATGGCGAAGCCGCCGGGAACAAGGCCCATTTGATCCGGTAGGGCAGGTCGTCCAGTTCACCCGCCGCCTTGAGCAGCGCCTGCGCGCCGCCGCGCTGATCCCCGACGATCAAGGTCCGGGTATCCTCTGCCCCAGCCCGCGAGGCAGGGCGAAGCAGCACGACGGCAAGTGCCGCCAGCGCCAACACCAGCGCGCCCCACAGCCATGGGCGGGAGCGGCGGCGCGCTGCCGCCGCTCCATCGGAATCGAATGCGACCGTATCGGCCATCGTCCCTTCGCCCCTTCACAGATCGGCGTAGAGCGGCTCATCGGCGATCAGGACACGGTGCAGCAGGCGTGGATAGTCGCCATAGTTGCGCACCGCATAATGGACGGCGGCGCGATTGTCCCAGAAGGCGACCGAGCCGGGCTTCCACGAGAAGCGGACCTGGAATTCGGGCCGCTTATATTGCAGCAATATCTGGTCGATCAGGTCGCGGCTTTCCGCCAGTTCGACACCCAATATCTGCGGATTCTGCGTCAGGTTGACCCACAGGATCTTCTGCCCCGTCTCGCGATGGGTGCGTACCACCGGATGGGCGACGATCGGATAGTCATGGCCATCCGCCAGCAGGGCCGGACGATAGTCATGGGTGACGTGCAGCCCCTCCAGCCTGTCCTTCAGTTCCTCCGAAAGCCCCTCATAGGCAAGATGCGCGTCGACCCAGACGGTGTCGCCACCCACCGGCGGAAGGTCGACCGCGCGCAGCACCGCGCCCCAGGTCGGCACCAGGCGCCAGCTGGTGTCGCTATGATAGGCCTCGCCCGGCCTGATCTTCACCTTCGCCTGGCGCTTGTCGAAGCGCGCATTGTCCAGTGCGGAGATATTATGGATCGGCGTGACCTTGGGGTCATGGGTCGTACTGGGATGGGTGTAGAGTGGCCCGAATTCACGCGCGAAGGCGGCGTGGCTATCATTGTCGAGCTGCTGGTCGCGGAAGAAGACGACCTTATATTCCAGCACTGCCGCGCGAATGGCGTCGCGCACGTCCGGGCTGATCGGCTTGCCGATGTCGACGCCGTGGATTTCCGCACCGATCGTGGGTTGGAGCGGGCGAATGTCAAGTTGCGCGGCGGCGATGATTTCGGCTGCGGCTGTGGACATGATGTCATCCTTTCCTGCCAGAAAGCTCCCGATATGGAGCGATGATCAAGGCGTATGAAATCCTGCCGTGCAAATCCCATGATTATTTCTTGATCCCCTATGACAGTCCATGATTGGACTGTCGCAATTTCCGCCAATCCCTAAAAACCCAGCAAAACCCGTACCCTTCTATTTGGAAAGGATAAGGGTCGCCGAGAAATTCCAATAAGGTGCGCCTTGCCAGAAGGCGGCTGGAGGCGCGAGAGGCAGCTTTCCTTTGCAGCGGGGGTGCCCATGGACATGATCACTGGCGAGGCCGCGCGCGAGGCGGGCGGCCGCTTCGGCGCGCCGCCTGCGCCTCTCTCCCCGATCGCGCCGCTGATCGTCGGATCGGCACTGCTGATGCAGGGGATCGACGGTACCGCCATCACCGTCGCCCTGCCTGCCATGGCCCAGGCATTGGGCACCGATGTGCTGCGCATGAACCTGGCGGTCAGCGCCTATCTGCTTAGCATCGCGGTCTTCATCCCGGCGAGCGGCTGGATTGGCGAACGGTTCGGCGCACGCACCAGCTTTTGCTGGGCGATCGGCCTGTTCATCCTGGCCTCCCTCTTCTGCGGCCTTGCCACATCGCTGCCGCAGCTGATCGCCGCACGCGTCATGCAAGGCATTGGCGGCGCGATGATGGCGCCGGTCGGCCGGCTGATGATGCTGCGCGCCGTGCCGCGCCATGACTATGTGCGCGCCATTTCCCTCTACACCGCGCCCGCGCTGATGGGGCCGGTGCTGGGTGCGCCGTTGGGCGGGCTGATCGTACAGCTGTCTTCCTGGCACTGGATCTTCTTCATCAACATTCCGCTGGGTTTCATCGGCATCGCCGCGACGCTGCACCATGTGCCGGATTTGCGCAGTCCCCATCCCGGCCCGTTCGACCTGCCCGGTTTCCTGCTCCTTGGCATGGGCCTGTGCTGCGGCACGCTGGCCCTGACGGGAATCGCCGGGTCGATGGAATGGCAGGCCATCGCGCTGCTGACGCTCATCGGCCTGATCGCCTTGCCGCTGGCGGTCCTCCATGCGCGGCGCGCCCGCCATCCGCTGCTCGACCTCAAGCTGCTGCGCGTGCACAGTTTTCGTGTCGTCATGCAATATGGCACCCTTTGGCGCGTGACGGTAGCGGGGATCCCCATCCTGCTCGCCCTGCTGCTGCAGGTCGGGCTAGGCCTTGGTCCGCTTGCCAGCGGCCTGATCCTGTTCACCAGCGGCGCAGGTGCGCTCGCGATGAAGGCGGTGGCGGGCACGATCCTGCATCGCTTCGGCTTCCGCCGGGTGATGATCGCCAACGCCGTGATCGCCGCGCTGTTCGGCCTCAGCTATGCGCTGTTCGACGCCGGATCGCCGCTATGGCTATTGATACCCGCGCTGTTTCTGGGCGGCGTATCGCGGTCCCTGCAATATACCGGCCTTGGCACATTGGCCTTTGCCGACCTGCCCGACCCGGCGATGGGCCGCGCCAGCGCGCTGGCCAGCATGTCGCAGGAACTGGCGCAGAGCCTTGGCGTCAGCATCGCCGCACTGCTGATCCAGCTGGCCATGGTCGCGCGTCATGGCAGTGAGGTCGCCGCCGCCGACATACGTCTGGCTCTCGCCCTGATGGGAGCGCTCGGCCTTATCGCAAGCCTGGGCTTTTGTGCATTGAACGAAGAAGATGGCGATGCCATTCGCCTGAGACCGGATCGGCGGTAGGCCCGCCGCCGCGACATCGAAATCCGTTGCTCCAATCGGTGAGCCTTGCCAGTCTGCACCCTTCATAGGGGAGAGACTCGAATATGCGCCTGATATTGCTCGCCACCCTTCTTGCCACCGTTTCCTCGCTCGCCGACGCCGCGCCGACGCCCAAGGAGCAGTTGATGACGCCGCCGGCGGAAGCGCGTCACTATACGATCAGTTCCACCGCCGGAAATCATGGCGATATCTGGTCCTGGAAGACGACCGACGGGCGCATTGCCTATCGCATGTCCATGTCGTTGCGCGGTTGGGTGACGGAAACCGACGAAATGATGACCCTCGGTCCCGACGGACGACCTACCGCGATCACCATTCGCGGCTATACCGATCAGGGGGACGCGACCGAGAGCTTTTCCGTAGCTGCCGACGGCACGGCGCGCTGGAAGACGGTGGTCGATGAAGGAACCGCGCCTTTCGCCGGCAAGCGCTACAACAGCTATGGCGGACCCTGGCTTGCGGGCGAGAAGGATATCGAGGCGCTGGTGGCAGCCGGTGACAAGGGCATCGACCTGCTGCCCACCGGACACGCCACCATCAGCATCGGCCAACCCGTCCGGATCGACGGCCCCCGGGGGACGCAGACGGTCAAGCTGGCTTATATCAAGGGCTATGGCTTTTCCCCCTCGCCGGTGTGGCTGGATGAACATAATCGCTTCTTCGGCAATGCAGGCATCATTTCCCTTCTGCCTGCGGGCTATGAGAAAAATGGTCCAAGGCTGAAGGATATTCAGGACCAGACGACCGCCGCCATGGTGCGGGACATCGCCCATGATTTTCTCAGTCCGACCAATCGCACCCCGACGCTGATCGATCATGTGCTCCTGTTCGACTCCGTCGCCGGGCGCTATCTGCCGGATCAGGCGGTGCTGATTGCAGACGGGAAGGTCGCCGCCGTGGGCGCGGGTGGATCGGTCCGCGCACCGAAGGGCGCGGTGGTGATCGACGGTCGGGGCAAGACGCTGTCTCCAGGCCTGTGGGACGCGCATCAACATGTCGGCGACGATTGGAATCTGCTGCAGAATGTCGCGACCGGCATGACCAATTATCGCAGCCCCGGATCGATAATCGACGAGGCGCTGGGCATCTACAAGCGCCGGGCGGCAGGCGACCTGCTTGCGCCGGATGGCAAGATATCCGTGATCATCGATCGCAAGGACCCGCTCGCGGCTCAGGGCGCGCTTACCGTGTCGTCGGCGCAGGAAGCGATAGCTGCGGTGGACAAAGTCAAGGCGGCCGGTTTGTGGGGTGTCAAATTCTACACGTCCATGACTCCGGCCTGGATCGCGCCGGCCGCCGCCGAAGCGCATAGGCTGGGCCTGCATGTCCATGGCCATGTGCCTACCGGAATGCGGCCGCTCGACGCCGTACGCGCGGGCTATGACGAAGTGACCCATATCAATTTCATCATGATGCAGGCGATGCCACAGGAAGTGGTGGACAAGGCCAATACCGCCGCGCGACTGGAGGGACCGGCGCGATATGGCAAGGATGTGGACCTTGATTCCCCCGCGATGAACGCCTTCTACACGGAACTCGCGACGCGAAGGACGATTATCGATCCAACACTGACCGTCTGGGAACCGTTGATGACGTCGGACGGCACCAGCCTGTCGCCCGAATATGCGCCGTTCGCGGATGTTGCCCCGCCCTCCATCGTGCGGGGATGGAAGATCGGCGGCTATCCCCTGGCGGATGGACTGACGCGCGATGATTATCGCAAGAGCTTCGACAAGATGGTGGGCCTGGTGGGACGCCTGCACAAGGCCGGTGTCAGGATCGTCGCCGGCACCGACGGCTATGGGCTGGAGCTGGTGCGCGAACTCGAACTCTACGAAAAGGCCGGGTTAAGCAATGCGGAGGCATTGCAGACCGCAACGATCATTCCCGCGACGATCACCGGCATGGCGGATCGTGTCGGCTCGATTACGCCCGGCAAGACGGCGAACATCATTCTGGTCGATGGCGACGTATCCCGGGACCTGACCAATCTTCGGCATGTCAACACCGTGTTCCTGGATGGCTATCGCCTGAACGGCGATGCCTTGCGAAAAGCCAGCGGCCTGACCGGAATGCCAAGATAAGGGACATGGCCGGCGGGGCGGAGACGGAGCAGCCACGGGCTGGCATGCGCCCGTCCCCGCCGAAGCCCGGAAGGTAGGCAGCAATAGCTGGCGCAATCTGCGCGACGGCCAACCGACGGTTGCCCCTCGGAACGCCCCCGCAGCATACAGCCGATCCTGGCATTCAGCCGATCTTGGCATTCAGCCGATCTTGGCGCTCATCAAAAAGCGCTCCCGGCTTTCCTGCGCCTTGCGCTTCAGCTCCGAAATCGCACGCTCCTCCGTCGCGTCCAGCATCGACCCCAAGAGTCGGTTGAAATGCTGCCGCATCGCAAGCCGCGCGCCTTGCGAATCACGCCGGCGCAGCGCCTCCACAATCGCGCCATGCTCATCCTGGCGGGTCAAACCGTCATGATGGCACACGCTTTCATGCGTATCGCGCACTTCGGGCAGTTCGGTGCGCAATCGCCAGAGCGTCCGCACGACATGGGTGATCGCCGCGTTGCCCGACGCGGACGCAATCACCATGTGAAATTCCCGGTCGATGGCGGTCGATGCCTCATCATCGCCATCGTCCAGGGCCATGGCGGCAAGCAGTTCGTCCAGCTTCGCCAGCGCCGCATCGGAAATCACCGGCGCGGCCAGCGCCGCCGCTTCCGATTCGAACAGCGACCGGGCCTCCGTCAATTCCAGTGCGCTGACCCTGGGCAACGCTTCGTCATTGCGTTCGCTGCGTTCCGCGACATAGACACCCGATCCGGTCTTGATCTTGATCACGCCGACCGCCTGCAAGGCGATTTCCGCCTCGCGGATGGTGACGCGGCTGACATTGAAGCGTTCGGCCAGTTCGCGCTCGCCGGGCAGCCGCGTTCCGGGGGGAAACACGCCCTCATCGATCAGCGCGATGATCTGGTCTGCAATACCCTGAAACAGCCTGTCAGCCATGACGCTTCTTCTTTCTCATTGTCATGTCCGCTTCATAGCTTCCATGCCAAAATGAAGCAATTGCCTGACCAATGATCCAGCCAGACTATAGTTTGACCCGCACGCCCAGGAAATAGCGCGATCCATAATAATGATATTGGCGGATGCTGCCCGGCACCGGCATATCGGTGATCTTGGGTTCGTCGAAGATGTTCACGGCCTGGAATTGCAGCTGCATATTCTTCGTGATGTCATAGGATGCGCGCAGGTCCAGCGTGTCGTTTCCCCGTACATAGCGCAACTGGCTGTTGCCGCCGACAAAGTCCTGATAATAGTTTGACCGGTAATTATAAATAGCCTGAAGGTTGAGACCGCCCAGCGCATAATAGAGCTGCGCTGACACCACATGTTTGGAATAGCCAGATAGATTGGCAGCCGGGATCATGCCCGGCGTGGTTATACCGGTTTCCGGGTTCAGCACCGCGCCCAGCCGGATATCTTCATTGCGGAAGTTGGAATTCGCATAATTATAGCTGATCTTGCCGCCCAGCCCGTCAAGCGGCGCCGGCAGCCAGGAGAAACGGTTGGCCAGCGTCACTTCCAGACCATAGACCCGGCTCTTTTCGCTGCTATTCTGGGTCTGGACGACGGGAATGGAATAATCCTGCCCGCCTATGGTGAGATTCTCGTCGATCACTACCGGAATGAATCCGCCAGTGAACTGCTTGTAATAGACGGTTGCGGAAAATAGCGAGTCCCGGTTGAGATAATATTCGATCGCTGCATCCACGTTCCAGGACATGAGCGGCTGGAGGCGGGGCGATCCGTTGGCGGTGATCAGGCTGATGGCATCCTCGACCGAACTGAAATTATTGCCGTCCTCCAGCTGGATCGTCCGGCCTGCGCCCAGGGAACTGGGAGCCGGTCGCGACATGGCGCGATAAGCGGCGACACGGGCCAGCACATTGGGCTGCAATTCGAAGATCGCGTTCAGGCTTGGCAGGAATTTGGTCGATTTGCTTCTGATCGTCACGGTGTCGAACACGCCGCTGTCGACCAGCCGGATCGAGCCATCCGGATTGGCCACCACCTGCAAATCGCTACGCAGACCATTGGACGTGACCTTGGTCTGCACCGCCCGCACGCCGAAATTGCCCCGCACGGGCATGTCGCCAAGGCTGCTTTCATAATTGGCCATGACATAGGCGGCGAGCGTCTTTTCCATCACGTCGCGGTTCGCGACCGATCGCACATCAGCATTGCGGCCGGGATCTTCCGTGCCGAGATATTGCTGGAACTGGCAGACGGGATCGAAGGTCGCCCAGCTCGACATCTGGTTGCCCGGCGCATTGGACAGATAGTCGGTCTGCGGGAAAACAGTGCGACAGGCGAGATTGACTGCCCGATCGACAGCGCGGTCGTCCTGCGTGATTTCGACGCGATCATCATAATCGGAATAGGTCAGCTTCGTCCAGCGCGCACCCACGGCAAGGCTGTTGAAGAACCCATCCATTTCATAAGTGGCATCCAGCCGCCCCGCCAGAATCTTATTGCGCCGCTGCAATTCGTCGCGCCGCAGCCGGGCATCGTCGCTGAACAGACCATGGTCATTGACGTCGAAGCGCGGATTGAGCGTGATTGCCGGCGCATAGCTGCCCGGCGCAACATCATAGACATAGCCGACACGCTGGTTGTTGAGCGTGGTGCGATTGCCGTAGATATCGAGCGGATCGGTACGCAGCCGGACGGATCGCTCGACATCGGTGCGGGTGGTCCGCGAATAGGACGCGTCCGCCTTGATCGTCAGTCGATCGGTCGGGGTCCAGGCGATATTCGCGCCGCCGCCCAAATATTCCTCGTCCCGCTCCAGCAGCGTACCGACCGCCTCCAGCGAGGTCAGCCCCTCGACATGGGTCAGCACGCCATTGTCGTCATAGGCGATATTCTTCAGGCCATAGCGCAGTTCCGACAGGTTGAGGTCGCGCCGGTCCTCGGCATAGTCGCGCTTGGAATATTGGACGTCCACATTGATATCCAGCGTCGGGCTGGGCCGCCATTGGATCGCCCCGAAAATCGCATCGCGCTTGTCGCGCTCGCTGATCTGGCGATAGGTGGCGGCGTTGGGGACGAGAGCAAAAGGGGTGCCTGCCGCCGCCGCTTCGCGACTGACTTCCGTGCAGTTTCCGTTAGCCACGGTGACGGTGGGATTGCAGGCCACCCAGGTTGAACTGGCGGCATAGGTTTCTTCGGGATTGTTGGTCTTGTTGCGCTGGACCCCGACCGCGATGCCGATTTCGCCGAGGGCGCCCGCATCGAACTGGTCGACATAGCTGGCCGTGCCGCGCCAGCCCCAGGCGCTCGAACCCACGATCCGGTCCTGATAGGGGCTGTAATTGCCCTTCATCTCCAGCTGGATACGACGTTTCCGGAACTCCAGCGGGCGGATGGTGCCCAGTTCGATCGTGCCCGCAACGCCGCCCTCGACCAGATCGGCCTGCTGCGTCTTGTAGATCTTGATGCCATTGACCAGTTCGGAGGGGAACTGATTGAAATTGACCGCGCGGTCGCCGCTGCCATTCGATGCGTCGCGCCCGTTGAAGGTCGTGTTGCTGAGGAAGGACCCCAGACCGCGCAGGGAGATTTCCGACGCGCCGCCTTTTTCACGATGGGTGGTTGCGCCAGTGATCGTCTGGATCGCTTCACCCACCGACAGCGCAGGCAGGTCGCCAATCTCCGTCGACGACAAGGCATCGACGATCGCGGTTTCCTTGCGCTTGGCGCTGATCGAGGTCTGCAACGTCTCGCGAATGCCGGTGACGACGATATCGGGCGCGCTCGCCACATCGGCCTCCGGCGCGGCGATACCCTGGGCATGGGCCGTGGGCACGACGCCAAGGGCGATTCCCGCCAGAAGACAGGCCTTCAGGCTCTTGCTCCGCATGGTCCGTTGACGAGACGCCATCATGATTCCTCTCCCTATAGGTATTTTTTCCTTAGCTGACCGGGTTGACGATATCTGTCAATCCATATGTTCAGTCCAATATATATATTTATTTCATACCAGATTGGTATAGATCGTCGCAAAGCCATAATCCGACGCACGCGCAAGGTTTCACGCTCGCGCACGTGCCGCCTTGAGGATGACCGGAATTGCTGCCCGCCGGGGCGATCAGGGTGCGATCTGGCTTCGCAGGTCGGGGACGGCCATCGCCAGCTCCCTAGCGACAAGAGCGGCGAACAATTCCGCTCCCTTGTCCCCGACATGGGTATAGTCGAACTTGCGCTGGAACTGGCCTCGGGGGCCATCGGCGGTCGTCGGCACGTCAGGCAGGCGCGCTTCGGCAGCGGGGCGAGGCTTGAGCGTGGTCCCGTCGCGCGCGGCGGCGCGTTCCGCTGCATTGGGTTCGGCCTGCGCCAGAGTCATGGCCTGCTCCGCTCCCATCCGCTGCACCGCTGCCGCGCTGGCGGCATTGAGGTCGACCAACGGCACCTTGAGCGCGCCGGCCACCTCCCGCACCCTGGCCGACCAGGGCGCCAATGTATTGAGGAGCTTCCCTTGCCGGAACTCGCGCCGCGTCAGCGGGGTCAGCAGCACCGGAACGGCGCCTGCGGCCCGCACCTCCTCGACCATGCGACGGAGATTGGCCGGAAATTCCTTGCCCATGTCGGTCCAGCGCTCGGCCACCGTCGACTGGTCGTTATGCGCGAACTGGATCAGCACATAGGTCTTGCGATAGCCCGGCACCCGCGCCTCGGCGAGCGCGATATCCCACGATCCCTCCTGCCGATAGCTGCGCGTCGATCGGCCGCCGCGCCCCAGATTGAGGCAGGCGGTCGACGACTTCACATGATGGGCGCAGAAGATGGAGGCCCAGCCGCTCATCGGCGCCATGGTGGAATCGCCCACCAGGATGATCTTGTTGGGGATCAGCTGTGGCGCGTCGGTCCTGACCGTGCGCCCCTTGCTGTCTTCGCCTTCCTGCGCCTGCGCCGTCGACGCCAGCAGCGCCAGCGCGACCGCCATCCATGCCTTGCGCATCATGCTCACCCTCCCGTCAGGAAAAGAACAGTCCGCCATTGATGTCGAGATTGACGCCGGTCAGGAACGCCGCCTCCTCCGACAGCAGGAAGGCGACCGCACTGGCCACCTCGCCGGGTTGGCCCTCGCGGCGGAGCGGCGTATTGCCCGCCGTCGCGGCGCGCCCTTCGGGCTTGGAGAAGATGTCGTGGAAGCTGGTGCCGATCAGGCCCGGACAGACCGCATTGACGCGAATGCCCTGCGGTCCCAATTCCTTTGCCCAACCGCGCGTCAGCGTCATCAGCGCGCCCTTGGATGTCGCATAGATGGTCGCGCCCGGCCCGCCGCCATCGCGCCCGGCCAACGAGGCGATGTTGACGATCGCGCTGCCCCTGGCGAGATGCGGCAGCGCCGCCCTGGTGACGAGGAAGGCGGATTTGAGGTTCAGGTCCATGACATGGTCGAAGAAATCCTCGTCCATCTCCGCCAGCGTCTTGCGCGCCACCATGCCGCCGGCAAGGTTCACGACATAATCGATGCGATCGCCATAGGCTGCGCTGGTCGCGGCGATCATGCCGGCGACTGCGTCAGCGCGGCTGACATCGGCCTGATGCAGCATCGCCGTGCCACCCGCCGCCTCGATCTCGGCCAATGTCTTCTCGGCCTCTTCGCGATTGCTGCGATAGTTGATGACCACCTTTGCGCCTTCGCGCGCCAGTTGCAGCGAAACCGATTTGCCGATGTCGCGGCCGCCACCGGTGACGATGGCGATCTTGTCCTTGAAACGCATGTGATGAGCCTCTTTTCAGATATGGGTTGGGGGAGAGAGTGGCGCGATCCGGCCACCCAGCAGCCAGATGCACAGCAGGGAAAGCGGCACCAGCGCGGCGGCCAGCGCGAAGATCGGCGCATAGCTGTGGACGGTCATGACCGGAACCAGCCAGGTGGTGATGAGGGTGCCGGCCACCGCCGCCGTCCCGCCCAGCCCCGCCAGCGACCCGACCGTCCCGCCGCCATAATAGTCGGCGGGCAGGGTCTGGATATTGTTGATCGCCATCTGGAATCCGAAGAGGATCGCGGCGATCAGCAGCACCGCCTGCAACGGCGCCGCGGCGTGCATGGTTAGCAGCAGCGGCGGCAGCATGATGACGCAGCCCGTCGTGATCGCGATCTTGCGGGCGAAATTCACCGTCCGGCCGCGGGCGATCAGCGCCCCGGACAGCCAGCCGCCGGTCAGGCTGCCCGCCATCGCGCCGACGAAGGGAACCCAGGCGAACAGGCCGATCTGCTGCACGTCGAAACCGAATGTCTCGGCCAGATAGATGGGCAGCCACGACACGAACAGCCACCAGACCGGATCGAGGAAGAAGCGGCTCAGGATGATCGCCCAGCTCTGGCGGTGGCGCAGCATCTGCGTCCAGCCGGGCGCATAGCCCTGCGGCCGCACATCTGCCTGTGCATCGTTACGGCCCAGGATATGGTCGCGCTCCGCCTGGCTGAGCCAGGGATGCGCGTCCGGGTCCGCGCGATAGAAGAAGAGCCACGGCACCAGCCAGAGGAAGCCCAATATGCCGATCAGCAGGAAGGTCGTCCGCCAGCCGAAACCGGTGAACAGCAACGCCACCAGCGGGGCCGACACGATCGCGCCCAGCGATGCGCCGGCGTTGAAGATGCCCTGCGCCAGCGCGCGTTCCTTTTGCGGGAACCAGAGCGCATTGGCCTTCGCCGCACCCGGCCAATTGCCCGCCTCGCTGACGCCCAGCGTCACCCGCAACAGCGCCAGCAGCCCGAGCGACCGCACCAGCGAATGCAGGCCGATCGACAGCGACCAGAAGAGGATCGACACGGCAAAGCCCATACGCGTGCCGATGACATCGAAAATCTTGCCGAAGGCCGACTGGCCAAATGCATAGGCGATCATGAAGGTCGTCACCAGCAGCGCATAATCCGCCTTGTCCGCGCCGATGTCCCTGGACACGGCGGGCCACATCACGGCCAGCGCATTGCGGTCGATATAGTTGATGACCGTCGCCAGCCCGATCAGGCTGATAACCATCCAGCGCATATTCTTCATCGGGCCGCTCCCTTCGCCAGATCGAAGCGGCCGACCGGGCCTTTCCAGCTGAGCGGACGGCCATTGACGGTCAGGCTGTGGCTTTTCGCTACGTCCATATCGTCGGAGATGGCCAGCACGACCTGCCGCCCGTCCTTCAGCGTAATGGAGACGACGTCCACATCCCTCTGTCGCTCATGGGTCAGATGGTCGACCGCGCTGTCGGCGCCCGTCGTGGTTTCCGCTGCCCCGTCATAGCGGCCATGCGGCTCCAGCAGGCTGACGAAAGCGGCATCCTTCGCACCGTCGAGCCGCTGCATGATGAAAGGCTCACGTCGCAGGTTGAAGCGCGGATCATTGGCACCGCTTTCGCCCAAAATCATCGTCACGCCCGGCGTCGCCACGCGATAGCTGTAGAAGCGCCCATCCTCGATCCATGTGACCACGCCATTGCCGGCGCCGAGCTTGCCGTCCGCGTCGACCCAGAGATGCTGATAGCCATTGGCCTTGCCCAGAACCGGGCGCGTCGTGACGTTCGAGGTCAGGGCAAAATCCGTATCGATCAGATGTCCGGCATAATGAAGCGGCAGGTCATAGCGTGCCGCCGTGCCGCCCTTGACCTTCAGCAGATCGACGATCAGCGGGCTTTTGAGGCCATCGACCTTCAACTGCACCAGCGCGCGACGGAACGTCACGTCGCGATAGGCGCCGGCCATTTCCGCGATCGACACACGCGTCGGCGCGTCGGTGGAGACATAGAGTTGGCGCGGCGCCAGCTGGTCGGCGCGTTTCTCGTTGGCGTCGAAATGGCTCGCTTCATTCACGACCAGCGTGTTGTGCGCGACGGTCTGCTTGGCCCAGCTCTCATTTTCGGCCAGATAGCGCCCGCCATCCTTCGCCTCGATATTGAGGAAACGTGCCGCGCCATAGTCGGTCACGATTGGATGGCCATTGTCGTAGAGCAGCCAGTTCAGCTTGTCGAAATGGCCATGCCCCATGCCCTGCGCCGTGTTCTTCGCGACCAGCAACTGGTCCTTGTCACCCGGCCCGTCGCGCAGCAGGGCGAGCGCGCCCTGGTCCCCGGCCGGTCCGTCGCGCAGCAGCACCGAGGCAAAGGGGAATGGGCGCGCCTTGCCCGCCGCCAGATCGCGCGCCACCGCCAGCCCCTGCGGCGACAGCACCGTCCGCTTCTGCCACTGGGCAATGGACAGCAGCGCAGGATCATGCGTCATGCCATAGCCGATCGCGACGGCCTGATAGAGCTCCTCCGTCCGCAGGCTCTTGTCCGGCATGGCGTCGTTCAGCGGCAGAAAATAGCCGGCATGGGTGAGCTGGATCGTGGTACGGATCGCCTTCAGCACGATGCCGTCGCGATAGGCGAAGATGCGCCGCTGCGGCTCGTTCGCCTCTACCGCCGCGGCGAAGATGACGAAGGGCTGGAGAGCGTAGCGCTGATAATATGGCCCTTCGGCATAATAGCCGTCGGGCGAGAAGAGCAGGTCGAGCTGACGCAGGAAACCCGCCTTGCCGCTCTTGTCCAGACCTTTCAACGCCTTTTCCACTAGGTCGGGATCGCGCAGCACATAGCCGGTCATGCCGACTCCGGCATTCGCCCAGGTCGCGTGATTATGGATGCGGTCGAACAGCTTGGGCGATCCGGTCGACAGAAATGCCGCCATCCTGCGAAAGACATTATCGTCGATCGTCTGGCGCTCCTGCGCCGTCAGCGCGTCGCGCACCGCATCATAGCCCTGAATGCCATAGACCAGCCAAACGCTGTCGTTGAGGCTCTGCCAGAACAGCCGCCCGGCCGCCTGATTGGATGCCGCGGGATGGGGACCGAGCGTCGGATAGAGTTTCGCATAGGCCAGCAACATGTCGCGGGCATAGTCGGCATAGCGCCGCTCGCCGGTAATGCGATAGAGCAGGCCCGCGCCGTAGAGCGCCATATAGTTGCGCTTATGCTGCTCATGGCTGGCGCCGCCACCGGCATCCCGGGGCACGGGCACGTCGACGCCGGCGCGCATGGCGGCATCCACCTGCTTGCGGACACGGGACAGTTCCTCGGCAAAGAGCGGATAGTGTTCCACCTCTTCGCCAAGACCCGAAAGCGCCGACGCATTCATCAGCACGGGCCGGGCGCTTGCGTGCGGCGCGGCCTGCGCCACGGGCGTCACGGCGATCAGAGCCATGCCGAGCAGGAGGGAACGGGCGATCAAAGCTTTTCTCCGCTGATATTGTCGGCCATCGTCACCTGCGGCCTGCCCTGAGGATAGAGCCGCGTGATTTTGGGTTCGGGCGTCGCGATCAGGCGGTTGGCGACGATCCGCGTGACGGGCGCACCGACGCTATGGGCGATCGCGATGGCGCCGCCCTGACGGAAGCTGTTCTTCTCGATCAGCGTCGATTGCACGCCTGACAGAGTGAGCAGGGCGGGGCCGCTTTGCATCACCTCATTGCCACGCACGACCAGTTCCGGTCCGAAGGTGCTTTCGTCCGTTCCCCCGCGCACTATGTCGGCCAGGCTGCCGATCTGGTCGAAACGGGAGTTGGTGATGCTGATCCGTTCCGCCGCATACAGGCCTTTGCCCCCGGTTTCGGCGGCGGCGGCGAGGATCTTGCCGGAAAGACCGGACACTGTGACGCGATCAAGGCTGATATGGTCGGCAAAAGTGGCAGCCGTGGTGGCAATCAGGTCGAAATCCGGCGCGCCATTCAACCCCGAAAAATAGCTGCCCTCCATCTCCACGGCATAATTGGCGATAGTGGAATGGCCGGACGAACGCACGACCGCATTGCCGGGCTGTCCCGGCGCCCGATCACCCCGAATAGTCAGCCCTTCGATCCGCAACCTGCCGCCCTCACCCAGGGCAAAGAGCGTCGCGGCGGAAAAGATTATCTCGGCGTCCCTGGGACCAGAAAATGTCAGGGCAGCCGTGATGGACAGGGGCGCGTCGATCGCATGGCGGCCGGCGGGAAGGCGCAGCACGTCGCCGTCTTTGGCCCTGGCGACCGCCGCGACCAGCCCCTCTCCTTCCACCGCGATCTGCCGGCCTGAGCCAAAAGCAACATCGCTTACCAGTTTTTCATACCAGACTGGCCCGACATCGGCCATGCTGACCGGCTTCAGATCACGGGGGGCGCCCAGTTTCGCCAGTGCAGGGTTCGTTGGATATAGCAGCCCATTTGCCGCCCGCCGCAGCATTACGGGACGCTGGGAGAAGCCCGCCGGCAGGGTGTCCGGCACGGTTGCGCTCGTCGCATTGTTGGCGAAGGCGATGCCTTTCATGCCTGCCTCGACTGCGAAGGGTGCGTCACCGTTTGCGCCCGTCACGATATTATCCTGCAAGCGGCTTTCCGTGGGCGGCGCCGTCCGCTCCGCATCGGCGCCCGCACCGAGCGTGATCCGCGCCACATCGATGAAACTATTCCGCGCGACGAGGGCTTGTGAAACGGGATGATAGCGGTTGATCGCCGATCCCGGCACGCCATTCATGATCGCCAGAGCGCTGGCAAAGTCGGTGCCCGCCAGTCCCTCCATATAATTGTCGCGCACCGTCTGCCGCGCATTGATGACGCGCACGCCGCCGGTATGCGGCTTGCCCTTGCCCAGAAACACATTGCGCTCGACCAGATTGCCATTGCCGTGGCGCAGAACGATCGAGCCCTGGGATTGCAGGATCAGATTGTTACGGATGATGTTGGCACCCGACTTGATCGAGACGATCTCCACTTCGCCATCGCACCGATCGAAGATATTCTCCTCCACGATACTCGCGCTGTCGGACAGGGATTCCTCGCTCGTGCCGATGCGGATCGTCTCGCCGCCATTGGAGCCAAGCGGCGGGCGCGGGCCGAAATAATTATGATCGATACGGTGCCGATTGGCCTGCGACTGTCCTTTCGGGCGGATCACCGCCAGCGTTACGCCGGCATTCCCCTTGCCCGCAAACCAGCTATGGTCGACCCGGTTGTCCGCGCCATAAAGCGAAACCCAGCGATCCTCCCTGCGGCGATCCTTCTGATTATAACGGTCGACAACAAGCTCGGTGATCCGCGAATGTGTCGCGACATGCCGGGAATCCCGGCGGAAGCTGATCACCTCGTCGCCTGGCGCATGACCGTCGCGAAATATGAGGCCGGAAACCACCAGATGCGTTCCGGCAAGCCGGAGGGATGAAGCGCCCGTAAGCAGCACCTTCCCCTTTGTCTGCGCCGTGAGCGTAATAGGCTTGCCGGGCCGGCCCGCCCCTTCGAACAGAATGGAGAAATCCTTCCATTCGCCGTCAGCAAGACGAATCGTGTCACCCGCCTTTGCCCTGGCGACCGCCGCCGGAAAGGCATCGCGGTCGCGAACGAGATAGTCTGCCGCCGCGGCATTGCCGCATATCGCCATGCCGATGGATAAACAGCTTGCCCTCCAAACCAACCGCATGACCCTCTCCTTTTTGGTATAGATGATTGGTTTGCATTATTGGACTGGTAACTCAAGCCTTTTTTGCATGGACGCTATTCCGCCCCCATTGCGGAACGCAGAATGCGAATGCCGCGGCTCCTGCTCGATGAAAATGAATCGTTCATGGCTCTATTCGTTTGTTGATTACCGCATTCTGCGAGCCGTCGGCTGTTCCAGCCGCGTTTCAGAATGCCCTGCCCGCGCTGAGCGCCAGCGCAGTTCCCGCCGCAGCATCGCAACCAGCGCCGTCACCTTGGGCGACAGATGGCGCCTTTGCGGATAGACCGCCATTATCGGTTCGTCCTGCGGTCGCGGGATGACGTCGCGCCCGTCCACCGAGAAATGCCAGGCCGATGCCGACCCCAGCAGGCAGCCATGGTCCGCCAGCCCCCCCCTTCTGCGGCCGCCCGTTTAGGTCGGGATAAGCGGGCGCGGCGCAACTATAGAGCGCGCGGATCAACTGCGAATCCACCATCTCGCACGTGCAGATCGCCCGGTCGAAGCCGTCACCCACCATGTCGACCAGTCGACCGACGGCGACCCGCCGCCGTCGACAGGGCAAGGATTGGCCTGCGGGTCAGCGCCTTCTTCGCATTCGCGATGGCAAGATCGCACGGATCAGCAACCATCATACACTGAACGACTGGCTGACGCAGATTGGCAGATGAGATATCTGCGCTACCCAACCCTTCGCCTAGCGAACGGCATAATTGACAGGCGATCTGCCGACAGGGAACTGTTGCCACGGAATAATGGCCAGACCCGGTTCGAAAAACCGAGGGGGAAACAGCAAAAACCAGCCCGACGATAGGGATAGGACGCCCTTAACCATAAAAACCAAGTTCGGACCTCGATCGATTTTAACGTTCCTGAGGTCGATATGATTTATCCAATTCCCAACATCGGAGCATCAGCGAATCCCTGATCTCTCATTTGATCCTGCACTGGATCGCATCATATGATCTCGGCTAGGGGCATCGGTTCACCGCTAGATCTCTTAAATCCTCGTCTTCAATGTTGCGTTGCATCAGAGATTTCGTTACTCGATAGGGGCTAGGGGCGTGTGTATTGGGGACTGTTAAAGGGATGGAGATGCTGCGCGACATGAAGCCGGGCAAGGGCCGGACAGCGATCTTCACCATTAGCTCCAACAACTACATGCCCTATACAAGGACGCTGATCGGATCATCTGCCGCGGCTCATCCCGGTGTTGATCATTTCCTTTGTCTTGCCGATACCAAAGTCAGCGCAGACGGCTTCTACCCCGATAGCTGTGAAATTCTGGAAGCCGCCGAACTGGGAATCCCGGATTTCTTGGGATTCGCGTTCCGATACGATATCATGGAGATGAATACGGCGGCCAAGCCGTATATGTTCCTTCATCTGTTCGAACGGGGTTACGACCGGGTCATCTATTTTGACCCCGATATTAAGATCTATCGCGAAATTACTCCCGTGTTCGAGGCGATGGACGCGGGAGCAAGGGCCGTGTTCACGCCGCATCTGACCGAGCCGGCCGAGACCATTGTTCCCCCCGACGACATTTCGATCATGCGCGCAGGCATCTACAATCTCGGTTTTGCTGCATTTCGTCGCAGCGAGGGTGTAGAGGAGGTGTTGCGCTGGTGGGCGCGTCGCCTCCGCTATCAGTGCATCAACGCCCAGGATGATGGCATTTTTGTCGATCAGAAGTTCATGGACCTGGTTCCCGGCTTCCTGCCTGACGTCGCCATTTTGCGAAACACCACGCTCAATGCCGCCTACTGGAATCTTTTCCAGCGGCCACTGGCAGGCAATGATGGGGAAGGCTGGTCGATCGATGGCAGTCCCCTGATATTTTTCCATTTCAGCGGCTATGACCCGCGCAATTCCACGAGACTGTCCAAGCACACGGACATGTTTTCGGCAGATAATAGCGAAGCCCTTCTGTCTCTCATGAGAGACTATAGTAAAGACCTGAGCGACAATGGTCTTTATTCCACGCCGCGTGCCAATTATGCCTATGACTGCTTCGAAGGCGGCGCAAAGATACCGACTTTTGCAAGACATTATTTCCGAAACACGCATCCGACCTGGGCGGGCGATCCCTTCAAGAATTTCCAGGACCATCTCGATCAGCCTGCCTTGGGTACGGCCGAGGGGCCGGACGGGTTATTCTGCACCAATTTGATGCACAGTTTCTGGACTGGTTCCGACTATCTGCGCTCGACCTATGACATCCATACAGCGTCCGGCGTGGCCGGGCTGGCCGAATGGTTTGTGCGCCACAGTCACCGTTCGGGGATAGACCCCCGTCTGACGCACGGGATCGTCAAGCGCGTCAGCAACGGGCGTCGGTGGAAGAACGGCAAGCATTTGTCCGCCACGCAGCCGTCCAATGCCGATATATCGGTGATCGGCTATCTGACGACGAACACGGGCGTGGGCGAAGTGGGGCGGCTTACGCTCAAGTCCCTCGCCGGATCGGGGCGTCGGACGGAGGGGCTCGACATCGACCTCAACGTCGCCTCTTCGCGCACGAACATGGAAGTGCAGCCCGCACTCGCAGACCAAGCGAGCGGGCGTTTGCACATCTACAACATCAACGCCGATCAATTGCCATCGGTGCAGCAGGCCTATGACGGAAAGATCGGCAAAGGCGCCTATCGCGTCGCCATGCCCTTCTGGGAACTGGCCGATTTCCCTGACCCCTGGATCAGCGCGTTTGACGATGTGGACGAGATTTGGGCGCCCACCAAATTCATCCAGTCGGCACTCGTCATGAAGACGGGCAAGCCGGTGATCCACATGCCCGTCGCGCTCGACTTCACCGTCGATCATGTCTTCGACCGCAAGGCGTTGGGCCTGCCCGAGAACCGCTTCCTTTTCCTCTTCTCCTTCGATTTCCTGTCCTTCAGGAGCCGGAAGAACCCCGAAGCCGTGATTGCCGCCTTCACCACTGCCTTCAAGGGAACGGCGTATAGCGATCATGTTTCGCTGGTCATCAAATGCGTCAATGCCCATCATGTGCCAGGGGAACTGAAACGCGTCCGGGATGCCCTGGACAGCAGTCTCGATGTGCATATTCTGGACAACGAACTGACCCGGTCGGAAATGCTGGGCCTGGTCAAGACGGCCGATTGCGTCGTTTCCCTGCATCGCAGCGAGGGGCTGGGCTTGCTCGTCGCCGAAGCCATGGCATTGGGCACGCCGGTCATTGCCACGGATTATTCCGCAACGACCGAACTTGTCACGGCGCGCACCGGCTATCCTGTCGAATATAAGCTCAAGGACTTGCATGCCGACGACTATCCTTTCGCCGCGGGACAGGTGTGGGCGGATCCCGATATTTCCCATGCAGCCTGGCGGATGCGCCAGGCGGTCGATGAAGCCGGCAGCAACGGCGCCATGCTGGAGCGCGCGCGGGCGCAAATAATTGCAAATCACGGTTCCGAGGCCGTAATCGGCGCCCAGGAGCGGCGCTTGCAAGAGCTGGGATTGTAAGCACATGCATGATGGTATCGAGCGCCGGATCGAGGGGGACGGAAAGATGGTGGGGAACGACGAACCCAAGGAAGTAATCGTGCTGAGCGAGGTTGCGGCCTCCTCCCTGCCAAAGATCAGGCAGATGGAAATTGAGGCGCGCGGTCGCGAAACGTTCGAACTGCTCAAACTGGGCGATTTGATTGCCAACCTGCAGAAGGATCAGCGCAAGATGCGACTGGACGCCGAGGACATGCGGTTTGAACGCGACCGTTATAAGGCCTCCGCCGCATCCTTTCAGGAAAAATTGGTCGAAGCCCTCAATGAAAATGCCCGCTTGAGAGATTTGCGCGAGATATTAAAATCGCTGGCGGCGCAGATGGAAAGTGCGAAGGAGCAGCGCGAGAGCGAGGACCATCTACGGATCGAGAATGCGCGGCTGGTGCATGAACTGGAGCAGAGCAGGGTGCAGGCGGAGCAGATGCGTCAGGCGTTCGTCGACATCGCACAGGGCCTGGTGGCCGAGGTCAGACTGGCAAGGCAACACGCTGCCGGATAAACGCACAGGCGCGCACTATTTGAAGCTTTTGGATATGAGGGCAATATTATGGCTATGAGCCGGGAAGATGTGATCTGGGCGTACAAGATCTTTCTTGGTCGGGAACCGGAAAGTGAAGAGACGATTGCCTTTCAGCTGGCCAGCGGCCAGTCTCGATTGGAATTGATCATGCAGATCATGGAAAGTGACGAATTTGCTTACAAGCATGTCGTCCAGTAACCGGTTCCTCTCCATATCCGGCACGTAAAACCCGTTCGGATTGCCGGACGTTCGAAGGCGAGCCAAGCCTGCCAGGCTGCGGCTCCGCGACGATGGCCGCGATTGCGCAGGGGTAAATCCCCCTTCGATCAGATGTCAGGCAGGGGCTGGGCGGCAAAGCCCCAGCCCCTAAGACTGCTTGCCCGGTCCATCAGGGTTTCGACATCATCTATCGCATAGGGGTGCGCGGTCCTGATGGCGTCGAGTTCGCCCCAGTCGATCGGCACCGCGACCGGCGCACCGGATCGGGCGCGCGCGGAATAGGGCAGGATCGCGGTGCTGCCGCGCTGGTTGCGGAGCCAGTCGATGAAAATGCGGTCCTTGCGCTTCGCCTTGCTCATCGTCGCGACGAAGCGCTCGGGTTCGGCCGCGCTTAGGGCCTGAGCGAAGCGGGAGGCGAAATCCTTGTGCGCGGTCCAGTCATGGCCGGGGGTGAGCGGCACCACGACATGCACACCCTTCCCGCCTGACAGCATGGCGAAAGAGACGAGGCCAAGGTCGCTCAATGCGTTGCGTATGTCGATGGCGGCGCGCTTGACCCGCTTGAAGTCCATCCCTTCGTCAGGATCGAGGTCGAAGATCATGCGGTCGGGTTGTTCCACCGCGTCGGCGCGGCTGGCCCAGCCGTGGAATTCGATCGTCCCCATCTGCACGCAGGCGAGCAGGCCGTCGCCATCCTCGATATAGAGATAGTCCTCCGCACCGCCGTCCTTCTCGCGGATCGGTACCTGATGCACCGCCTTGCCAAAGGCGCCGCTGTCATGCTTCTGGAAGAAGCATTTTTTCGCCCTGCCCTGCGGACAGCGGACGAGGCTGATCGGCCGATTGGCGGCAAAGGGCAGCATCAGCGGCGCGATGCGGGCATAATAGGCAGCCAATTGCCCCTTGGTCTGGCCGCTTTCGGGGAAGATCACGCGGTCGCCGCTGCTGATCTTCACGGTGCTTTTCGACGCAGGTATGGGAGCGGATTTCTCGGGCGTCACGTCCTCCGCCTTCTTGTCGCTACGCAGGCCGAGGAAGCTGCTATGGCGGACGCGGCCTTCGGCGGTGAATTCGGCAAAGGCGATTTCGGCCACCAGTTGCGGCCTGATCCAGCAAACGCCGCGCGCTTCGGCGGCGGGCACCTCGACCGGGGGCGCGTCAGTCGCGATCTTTTTCATAGCCTCGGTCAGATCGGTCATCATGTCGGCATTGAATCCGGTACCGACCTTGCCCTTGTAGACGAGCTTCCGCCCCTCCTTCTGCGCCAGCAGCAGCGAACGGAAGGGGCGGCCCCTGGCGTCGCTCTTGATCCAGCCGACAAGGACGAACTCCTGCCGCCGGGTGCATTTGACCTTGACCCAGTTCCGAGTGCGGGCCGACCGATAGGGGGCGTCGGCGCGCTTGGAGATGATGCCTTCCTGCCCCGCATCGCACAGGGAGCGATAAAGCTGCTCGCCAGCGCCGATGACATGGTCGGCGACATGGATCGGCGGCTCGGCGTCGCGCAGCAGCGCCTCCAGCCGTTCCTTGCGCTCGATGGTCGAGAGCGGCTTCAGATCCATTCCCTCCAGCGAGAGCAGATCGAAGGCGAAGAGGCTCAGCGGCGCGTCCTCGCTTTCGGCGCCACGGCCGCGTTTCAGCACCGTCTGAAGCGCCGAAAAGCTGGGGTTGCCGTCAGGGCCGAAGGCGACGATCTCGCCGTCGATCAACGCCGGCGGCAGGTCGAGCGCCACCAGGCTGCGGACGAGAGCGGGAAATTTTTCGGTCCAGTCGAGGCCGTTGCGGGTGAAGATGCGGACCTTGTCCCCGCAGGCCGAAATGAGGGCGCGATAGCCGTCATATTTGATCTCGTGCAGCCAGTCATTGCCGGTCGGCACGCTATCCACCAAAGTTGCGAGCTGGGGCTTCACGAAGGCGGGAGGACGGGGAGATGATTTGCGCGCCTTTCGCCCGACGGTGGCGTTGTGCGCGCGGGCGGCCTCCATCTTCCGGGCGAACTGCTTGCCCTTCGCGCCGGCGAGCGATTGGGCGGCGTCCTTGTCGGCGGCGATCTGCGCCATGGACCGGCCCGTCAGCACGCTGCTGAGCGCGCGGTCGACCAGCGCGCCGTCGGGATCGGCCTCCCTGTCCTCCACCTTGCGGAGCAGCCAGTTCTCGCGCTTTTCGCCAGGGCGGCCCTTCATGCGGACAAGCAGCCATTCGCCTTTCATCCGCTCGCCATGAAGGATGAAATGGAGATGGCCATCCTCCAGATCCTTCGCGCTCTTGCCCTCGATCGGCTCCCAGCTGCCGCGATCCCAAAGCATGACTGTACCGCCGCCATATTCGCCCTTGGGGATGACGCCCTCAAAATTGCCATAGCTGAACGGATGATCCTCGGTGCGGACGGCCAGTCTTTTGTCGGCCGGGTCGAGGCTTGGCCCCTTGGTGACGGCCCAGCTTTTGAGCACGCCGTCCACCTCCAGCCGGAAGTCCCAGTGCAGGCGGGTCGCGGCATGTTTCTGCACCACGAAGCTGTGGCCGCCCTTTTTCGCCACCACGCCTTTCGGCTCGCGCGTGCGGGCAAAGTCGCGCTTGGCATTATAGGGCGCAAGCGGTCTTTTCGTGGCCATCAGGCGCTCTTCTTGCGCGCGGTGACCGCGCGCCTGGCGGGCGCTTTCTTCCGGGTGGCGGTTGCCTTCTTCGGGGAAGCGGCGCCTTTGCCATCGCCCACGGACTTCTTAAGCGCAGCCATTAGGTCGATGACGTTGCCGCCGCGCGAGGGCGTCGGTTCCTCGACATCCTCCAGCACGCGCTTGCCCTTGGCCTTCTTCTTCTTTTCGATCAGGCGGTGGAGCGCATCGACATAGCGGTCGTGAAACTCCTCCGGCTTGAAGGGCGCGCTCTTCTTTTCGATGATGGTGGTGGCGAGGTCGAGCAGGTCCGCATCGGCATCGGTGTCGGGCAGGCCGCGAAAATAGGTCTGCGCCTTGGTCACTTCATCGGCATAGCGCAGCACTTCGAGCACCAGCCCGCGGCCGCAGGGCTTGAGCGACACCAGCTGCTCCCGCCCGCGCACCGACAACTGGCCAAGACCGACTTTCTTTGTCTGGCGCAGCGCGTCGCGCAGCACGGCATAGGCTTCCTCCGCCAGATCGTCGGCCGGCAGGACGAAATAGGGCTTTTCATAATAGAGTACATCGATGGCGTCGGCCTCGACGAACTGGACCAGTTCCAGCGTCTTGCGGCTCTCGATCTTGACCGCCTCGATCTCCTCCTGTTCCAGCAGGACATAATGGCCCTTGGAGATTTCATAGCCCTTGAGGATCTCGTCCGGATCGACCGGGCCGACGCCCGTCACGACCTTTTCATATTTGATCGGCTTGCCGCTCGGTTCGTGAATCTGACGAAAGGACACCGCCGCGCCGGACCGGGTCGCGGGGTAGATTTCCACCGGGATCGACACCAGCGCCAGACGGATCTGACCCTGCCAATAAGCGCGTGCTGCCATGACGAACCTCCGGCCGTTTCAGCGCGCCGAAAGGCCGGAAGTTCCCCGATGGCAATGATCGCGCCGCGATCAGGGCGTCATTGCGCTTCCGCCTCCAGCGTGACCGGACCGATCAGGCCGGACGAGCGCAGTGGCGCGTCGGGCTTGTAGGTCGGGGCGGCGGTGAAGGTGATTTTCTGCGCGCCGGGTTGCTGATCGCCGATCAGGCGATTGACCCAGAGATTGGCCACCTTCACTTCCAGTGCATTGTTGCCGCGCTTCACCAGCTTGCCGATGTCGAGGCGGTAGGGCGCGAACCATGTCGTGCCGGCGGACTGGCCGTTGACGCGGACTTCCGCCACGTCACCGATCTTGCCGAGATCGATCCAGAGCGGCGCACCGGGCTTTACGCCTTTAGGCAGGGTGAAGCGGCTGTTGTAGGTCGCTTCGCCGGAGAAATAGCGTATGCCGGCATCGGCGTTGCTCTCCAATGGCGTCAGCGTCGGCATCGCGATCTGCGTCGGCGCGCCGCGTCCGGGCTGGAAGCGGACGGTCCAGGGATTGGCGAGCGTGGCGACCGGGCGGGTCGCCTGCGCGGCGACGGTGGCGGCGGGCGAGGTCGCAGGCGTGCGGAACAGGATGAAGAAGGCATCCTCCGCCCCGACGTCGAGGGGGATCACCGTTTCCTCGCCTTCGGTACGATAGGAGACGGGAGCCGCCGAGCCGTCGATCGCACGCCAGAGTTCGGGCTGCTTGCCGGTGACGCGAAAGCGCGCTTCGATGTGTCCCGCCTTGTCGGTGCGGTTGTTGACGAAATAGAGGTCGCCATCGGCCAGCTTGCGGTGGATGAAGCGATAATCCGCGTCCGCCGCACCGTCGGTAATGTGGAAGTCCGGGCCGACGCCGGCATTGGTGAGGGCTGCTTGCGCGTCCTGGCTGGCGATGACCCGGCCCTTGCCGACCGAACCCCTGCTCCAGAGACGGTCGGCCAGCGCCTTGAAAGCGGCTGCGTCAGCCTGAAGGCCGGGGGCACGCTGCGGCGCTGTGCCGATGACGGTCGCGCCCGCCTCCACCAGCGCGGCGATGCGTTGCAGGCTCGCCAGCGTCATCACCCGGCTCGACCCGCCGAGATAGAGGGCGCGGTAGCGGGCCTTGCCGGCGACCAGTTCGCCCTGATCGACGCTCATGCGGTTGGCGAGGATGTCGGCATTGACGAAATCATAGGCGTAGCGGGTCGGCAGGTCGGCCGGCACGCCATGTTCGAACAGCGAGGTGATCGGCGCGTCCTCGCCGTAGAAATAGGCCAGGTCGGCATGATCGCGGCCCTGCTGGAGCAGATAGCCGGTGCGGGACATATAATCGACCCAGGGCTTCGCCATGTTCGCCCAGCTTTCATGCCGGTTGAAATATTGGCCGAAGATCATGAGGCTGAGGCCCGGCAGCTTGTCATCCACCGGCTGATGGACCGAGGTGTGAACGATCGGGCGGTTGACGCCAGATACGAACTCCAGGTCGATGACGCGCTTCAGGTCCGACGGCGCAAAGGCCCAGGGCGCGAAGGCCGAGGTCATGCTCTCGGCCGAGACGATATTCTGGCCGTAGATATGGGCGACCGAGGCAGCGCCCTTCATGTCGCCGATCAGGGTCGGGCGCGGCGCGGCGCCGCGGTTGAAGGTCCACATCGCCGCCATCGGTACATCGGCATGGGCGCGCATGGCGAGATCGTCGCCCAGCACTGGACGGCCATTTTCCAGCGCTTCGCCATAGACGGTCATGCCATTTTCATGCGCGACCTTCGCCACCGTGCCATAATGGGCGTCGGCGAGCAGGTCGGCCAGCGTCTGGCGATAGTCATGGAGGAAGGCGTCGCTGCGGGCGGCCGATCCCACCACCGCGCCGGTCAGCGTGGGCAGGAAAGGCACGGGATCATAGCCGCGCCGCGCCTTGAACTCGTCCACCATGCGCGGGGTCCAGTTGGATGCGCCGACCTCGATACTGTCGGTCAGCAGGGCGCGGATGCCCTTCTGGCCGATCCAGTCCGCGCCCACCGTGTCGCGATACATGCCGAGATAGGTTTCGAGGTAGCGACGGACGGCAGCGGCGTCATATTTGTCGACTTCAAGGCCCGTGGCTTCGGGCGTGGCGGGATGATTGGTCTTGCCGGTGAGCGACCAGCCCATGCGGACAATGCGCCAGTCGCTGCCCTTTGGCGCGGTCCAGTCCAGGGTGCCGTCGGGGCGCAGTCGGTCGGTGAGGTCGACGACCTTGGCCGGGTCGATTGCCGGAGCGGACGGCGCGACGCCATCGCTCAGCCGGTTATAGTCGGGAACGATCGCATAGCCGGCCTTGGCTTCATATTGATCGATCTTCGCTTCTGTCGAGAGGCGCAGGTCGCCGATGCCCAGCGTCGGGCTGTCCGGTCGGGCAAAGACGTCCATCATGATCGCGCCGGGCGCGCCGTCGCCCAGACCGGGCGACTTGGGCGCATCATTGGGAGACAGGACAAGACGGAAACGCCGGGCTGTGACGGGCGCGAAGCCGATCGTCGCGGACACTTCGGTCAGGGCGAAGCGGCCGACCGGCTGCCAGCCCTGCGCCGTCTCCGCCTCCAGCGTCGGACGATAGGCCGGATCGCCGAAGGGCGGGCGGGCATGGGGTACAAACAGGCTGGCGGAGCGGATGGTGACGGGCTTGCCATAGTCGAGGATCAGCGCACCGGGGTTTGCGGCGTCGCCCTTGGCGACCTGCGCCACGGTTTCGAGGTCATGGTCGAGCAGCGGTGCGGCGGTGAGCGCACTGCCGTCGGCCTGCGTCACCTTTGGCTGCGGCAAAGACGTGGCGCTGCCCGGATAGGCAAGGACGCGGGCGTCGGCGTAGAATCCGGGCAGAGCGGCGGTATCGGCACCGCCTGCGAGCGGATCGCTGAACTTCGCGCTCTGGAACGGACCGGTGACAGACGGCGGCGCGGGCAGCGCGCCCTTCAATCGCTGACCGCCGCGCAGGTCGGTTTCGCTCCAGACCAGCTTCTTCATCGCATCCTGCGGCTTGACCCAGGGACCGCCCGTCTCGCTCCAGCCCGGCGAGGCGGCGATGGCGAATTCCAGCCCCTTGGCGTCGGCGGTCTGGACCGCGTGGCGGAAGGCATCCTTCCAGCCATCGGTCATATAGATCAGCCGCTCCTTGACGATCTGCGGCGTCATCAGGCTGGCGTCGAAATTCTGGACGCCGCCGATGCCCATGCGGGCCATCCAGTCGAGATCCTTGTCGATCCCTTCCTTGGTGACATTGCCGTTCATCCAGTGCCACCAGACGCGCGGGCGCGCCGACTGGGGCGGATTCTGGAAGCCGTCGGCCAGTTCATCCGCCAGCGCGGGCGCAGCGAGGAGCGTGCAGGCCAGCAAAGCGGACAGGCGAAGGGCGCGGGATGTCATCAACGGGCAATCCTCTTTTTCAAATATTTCGGGCGGACGACAGCAACCGCCGCAAGGCTAATATAGCGACCAGCGCGCCGAGCGCGCCGCCATAGGCGACCTTGATCGTCAGCGCGGTGCCCCAGGCGATAGTCGGAAAGGCGACGCTGCCGATCGAAAAGGCGAGCGCACCCCCCAAGGCGCCGCCGGCCAGCGCGAACAGCGCCGCGCGGATCAGGACAGACCCGAGCCCCGGCGCTTGGCCCAGCCGCCGCCGCGCGATCAGCGCCGGGGCCAGCGCGCTCATCAAGGCGACGGCGATGCTCTGGGGTATGAAGTCCAGCGCCAGATTGTCGGGCGCGGCCCAGCTCAAGGGACGCGGGGACACTCCGAAGACGCCGAGGAAGAAGGCAAGACTGAGCGCGCCATTGATGACGATGCTGATCGCCGCTTCCCGCCGGATCGAGACGGGCTTCGTCATTGCCCGGCCTTTGCGTTCAACAGGCCGCGCATCTCCATCCAGGACAGAAATTGCGGCAGCAGCCCCATGGTCGTGGTGGCGGGCTTACCCATGCCAAAGCCATGGTCGCCGCGCTCATAGGCATGGAGTTCGACCGGCACATGAGCGCGCCGCCAGCTTTCGACCAGCGCGTAGGAAGGATTGGGAAACAGGCTGTCGTCATTGGCGATCGCCGCGAACATCGGCGGCGCGTCGGCGGGCACGTCCCGCGCGAGCATCGGGCCGTAGACATAGCCGATGAAGGACGGGCGGTCGGCCCCCTGCCCTTCCAGCGCCGCGTTGAGCGTCGTCATCGCGCCGGCGGAAAAGCCGATCATGCCGACGCGCTGCGGATCGATGCCCCATTTGCCGGCACCGGCCCGCACCAGCTTGAGCGCTGCCAGTGCGTCGAGCGTGGCGCGCGGTTCCTTGATCGACGGCGGCGCAGCAGGATCGCGGAGCGATTCCGCCATGCGCTTGCCCATATAGGCGGAGGCTTCGGCGGTATCGGCCGGGGTCGGGTTCAGCCGATATTTGAGGACGAAGGCAGCGACGCCATGGTCGGCCAGCCAGCGAGCCACGTTCCAGCCCTCATGATCCATCGCGAGCAGCATGAAGGCGCCGCCCGGCGCGACCACCACCGCCGCGCCGGTGGCCTTGGCGGGATCGGGCAGTACGGGGGTGATGGTCGGCACGGTGACATTGCGGACGGCCAGATCCTTGCCGAAGCGCACCCAGTTTTCGGTCGACCCTTTGGGCGCCTTCATATCCGGATAGAGCGGAATGGCATCGGGTTCGGCCGGCGTCTGGGCGGGAACCGGCACGGGCATCTGCGCGGTTGCCGGGGCGGCGAGGAGCAACAATATGGCGATGGAAAGGCGCTTCATGGCAGCTGCTCCCTTAGAGCGCGTTGCGGCGTGCGATGGCGCCATAGACGGCGGCGCTCGGCTTGGGCGTGCGGACGAAGGTGACGGGATCGACGCTGTGCAGCCCGAATTTGGGCTTGTAGCCGAAAATCCATTCGAAATTGTCGAGCAGCGACCAGTGGCAATAGCCCAGTACCGGCACGCCATCGTCCATAGCCGATTTGAGACCGGCGAGCGCTTCGGGAATGAATTTCGCGCGGATCGCATCATCCTCCGTGCCGACGCCGTGTTCGGACACCAGGATTGGCACGCCGGTCGCTTCATGGGCGTAGCGCACCGCGCCGGCGAGCGACGCCGCCCAGACTTCGGTGCCCGACCAGTTGACCGTCGATCCCTTGGGCGCGGGCAGGCGACCCTTGTCGCCCCAGAGGGCCCGCTCATAATTCTGCACGCCGATGAAATCGTCGCCCTTTGCAATGTCGAGCCACTGGCCATAGAGTTCGCCGCGCATCCGGTCGCGGATGGACGCCTTGCCCACGGCCTGGTCGTCCATCATCGCCAGCGAAATGCCGACCGGCAGGTCGGGTCGGACCGCCTTGATCGCGGCCTTGCCCGCCTTGTGCGCGGCGGCGAGGCCGGTTTGCAGCGCGGGCAGATCGTCGAAGCCGGCCACGTTGGCGCTGACGAATTTGGGCACGCCCAGCCGCTTTGCCGCCGTTTCCAGCGTCAGTTTCTGGATGTCCCAGACCTGCGGGGGCAGCATCGGCTTCAGCAGCAGCAGGATATTGGGTTCGTTGAAAGTGATGACGCGGTCGATCCCCTGCCCCAGCGCGCGGGTCGCCTTGTCGCAATAGCGGGCGAAGAGCGCGGCGCTTTCCGGGTTGGTCCAGCCGCCCTGCGCGCTAAACCAGCGCGGCGCGGTGAAGTGGCTGTAGGTGACGATGGGGGTCAGGCCACGCGACCGGCAGCCGTCGATCACCGCCTTGTAATGATCGAGCATCGCCTGGGAGAAGAGGCCCTTTTCCGGCTCGATCCGTGCCCATTCGATGCCGAAGCGATAGCAGTTGAGGCCCATGCCCTTGGCGAGATCCAGGTCGGTTTCCCAAAGCGCGAAGCTGTTGCAGGCGTCGCCCGACGGCTGGGTGAACACCGTGGGCTGCTGGTTTTCCAGAAACCAGAGGTCGCTGGCGATATTATTGCCCTCGATCTGGTGCGGCGCGGTGGCCACGCCCCACAGGAAGCCCTTCGGAAAGGTGGGATTTGTGGCCTTGCGCGCGGCAGCAGCGAAGATGGGGGTGGGTGCGGCCATCAGCGCAGCGCCGGTAGCCAGAAGGGTTCTGCGGTCCAGCATATGTCCGTCTCTCCGATTATGATTGTCAGGCGGTGGTTTCGCGCACGAAGGCGCAGATTTCATCGGCGAGCCGCCGGTCGGCGGTGCCAAGGTGCATGGCCATGCTGTAATGATTATGGCCCGAATGGATGAAGGCACGCGGCATGATGCCGTGACGGGCGAGCCGATCCTGCATCAGGCCCAGAAATTCAGCCTGAAAGCGGGGCGGATCGAACTCCGCGCAGGCGAGCAGCACGGGCAGGTCGGTGGCGGCGACCACTTCCAGCGGCATCCGGTCGGAATAGAGCGCCGGATCGCCATAATAGAGCGTGTCGCGATCATCGAGGGGGGTGTAGCCATAGAGGCCCGACAGCAGGATGGCGGCGCGAATGTCGCTCGCTCCCGCCAGTTTCAGATAGCCGGCGACATGGACGGCGCCCGCCGACGTGCCCATCAGCACGATCCGATCCGGATCGCCGCCATGCTCTGCGGCGTGGGATTTCAACCAGGCGACGACCGAGGCGACATCCTCCGATCCCGCGGGCCAGACATTGTCCGGCGCGAGCCGGTAGTTGATGACGACGCCCAGAAAGCCCGCCTGCGCCGCTATGCGGCCGACATTGGCGTTCGCCCAGTCGCTCCCACCGCCCTTGTCGCCCTTAAGGAAACCGCCGCCATGGACGAAGACAAGGATCGGCGCGAGGCCTTCACCCTGCGGCCGGTAAAGGTCGAGACGGTGGCGCGCATGCGGGCCATAGGCGATATTCGCCGCCGTCACCGGAACTTGGGACAGCAATGCGGATTGATCGGCATCGAACAGCGCGCGGCACTGGCCGAGCACGTCCGGGCCGAGATCGGTGCCCAATGCGGCAATGGCGTCCCTGATCGGCTTCATGCGTCCCCTCTGCCGTGGAAAATTAGGGAAAAAGACGGGGCGTCACCAGCGGCGCCCCGCCCTTTATGGATCAGAATTTCGCGTCGAGGCTGATGCCGATCTGGCGGAAGGACTGCGGACCATAGATGGCGCCGATATTCTGTTCGCCCTGATCGGTCGTGTAGGGGAAGTCGCTCTGCATGAGCGAGGGTTCGTGGACGTTGAACAGGTTGCGACCGAAGATCGCGACGCTGTAGCGATCATCGTCCGTCCGCAGGCCGATGCGGCCGCCGACCAGCCAGTGCGACCGGAAGGTCGTCTCGCTGTTCGAGTTGGCTTCATAGCGGATCTTCGACTTCCACACCGTGTCGGCGGCCAGGAAGCCGTTCAGGCGCCCCGTGACCGGTACTTCATATTCGCCCGAGAGGGTGAATTTGTACTTGGGCGCATAGGCGAGCTGGCTGCCGCCGATATTGGTGCCATCGGTGCCGAGGAAACCGCCCGGATAGGTCGCCTTGGCGTAGATGAAGCCGGTGTTGAGCGACAGGCCGTCAAAGACCTTGCCGAAGAAGTTGATTTCCGCACCGCGCGACTTCACGCCGTCGATATTGGTCTGGACGCAGGAAATGACCGCCGTGCTGTCCACCGTGCACTGCTGCGCCTGGAAATTCTTGATCTTGCTGTAGAAGAGATTGAGGTCCGCGACCCAGCCGCCGAACAAGGTGCTCTTGAGGCCGAGTTCATAGGCGGTCGGAATTTCGGGCTGCACGACGAAGGGCTTGGCCGGGGCCGAGGGAATGGCGATCTGGCCGCCCTTGAACCCGCGCGAGGCGGTCGCATAGACCATCGTGTTGCGGGCGAGATCATATTGCGCGCCGAGGCGCCAGGAGAATTTCTGAACGTCGAGCACGGTCCGGCTGAACGGATCGGCCGGAGTGAAATAGTCGTAGCGATCCATCGACAGCCGGTCGGTGGTGTAGCGGCCGCCCGCGATCAGGCGCAGTGCGGGGGTCAGGTGGAAAGTGCCCTGGCCGAAGACAGCCAGCGATTCATCCTGAATGTCGAGATCGGCGCCGGGATTGCGCACGATCGGGATGACGAGGCCGGGGAAGGGCACGACCGAGACGGCCAGCGTTTCGGGATCGCGGCTCTGCTTCTGGTTCGAATAGAAGACACCGGCGGTATATTCGAGGAACTGGTCGGCAGGCGAGCTGACGCGCAGTTCCTGGGTGAAGAGGCTGAGGCGGCGATTGGTCGCGCCGTTGCCGACCTGCAATTCCAGCGGATCGCCGCGGAACACGTTGGTCGCCGCGCCATAGCCGGTCTCGTTCGACTTGCGATAGGCGGTGATGGAAGTGATGGTGAAGGGATCGGCTTCATAGTCGACCTGCAGCGAGCCGCCATAATTCTCCGTATGACCGACAAAGCTGTCGTCGCTGCAATAGTCGCGATTGCCTTCGCCCGGCGTCACGCCGCAGCTGGCGAGGCGAGCGGTGATGCCAGTCGAATCCGCCAGCAGACCGCCCAGCGCGGTGCCCGGACCGCTGGTCTTGACGAAGGTGAAGAAATCGCCGCCATTTTCGATCCGGCTCTTGGTATAGTCGCCGATGACATTGACGGTCAGGCGATCGGTCGGCTCCCACAACAGGCGGCCGCGCATGCCGTAGCGATCGGTGCCATTATAGTCACCAGTGCTGGCGTTGCGGTTCGGCCCCTGGCGGAAATTGGCGACGCCCGACAGGCGGATCGCCGCGTTGGACGCGAGCGGGATATTGACCATGCCCTGCACGACCTGATTGCCGAACTTCGATCCGAGCGTACCGGCATCCGACAATTCGGTGCGGACGCGGGCTGCGAAGCCGTTGGGGTCGGGCGCATTGGTGGTGATGTTGATGACGCCGGCCGAGGTGGTGAGGCCGAACAGCGTGCCCTGCGGCCCCTTCAACACTTCGATGCGGCTGACGTCGAACAGGTCGGAGATATTGGCGTTGCCCTGGCTGACCTGATCGACGACGACGCCGACCGATGCGACCGCGCCGGCCGAGAATGTCTGGGTGCCGATACCGCGGATCGAGCCGCCGCCGCCGGTATTCTGGCCCGGCGCCTGCTGGATTTCGAGGCTGGGCGCGATCCGGTTCAGGTCGTTCATGGTGTTGACCTGCTGCCGCTCCAGCTGGGCGGCATTGGCGACGGTGATGGAGATGGGAACCTCCGTCACCTTTTCCGCCTTGCGCTGGGCCGTGACGATGATGTCGGACGACGGTGCGTCCTCGGCCGCCTGCTGCGGCGTTGCGCTATCCTGCGCAAAGGCTGGCGCGCCAAAGGCAATGGCGCTCGCACCCGCGAGCATCGCTATGGTCTGGTTGAACTTACGCATGGTTGTTCCTCCCCTTCTTATGATTGGGTCGATTGGGCTTATTGTTCGTCGATGATGCGGTTGGTGAGCGTGCCGATGGCGCCGATGGTGACTTCGACCTTGTCGCCGGCCTTCATGTAGAGCGGCGGGGTGCGCTTGTCGCCGACGCCGCCCGGCGTGCCGGTGGCGATGACGTCGCCGGGGCTGAGCGGAGTGAAGGCGCTGACATATTCGATCACGGTCGGGATATCCCAGATCATGTCGCTGACCGACTGGTCCTGAAGCAGTTCGCCGTTGAGGCGGGTCTGGACGCGCAGGGCATCAAGGTCTTCGATCTCGTCCGGCGTCACCAGCGCGGGGCCGAAGCCGCCGGTGCCGGGGAAGGTCTTGCCGGGCGTGAACTGGATATTGTGGCGCTGCCAGTCGCGCGCCGATCCGTCGTTGAAGGCGGCATAGCCGGCGACATGATCCCAGGCGTCGGCGGCCGCGACCTTGTGCGCGGGCTTGCCGATAATGACCGCCAGTTCGCCTTCATAGTCGAAACGCTCGGTGACGACGGGCTTCACCATCGGCTGCCCGTCGGCGACCAGGCTGTCGGCATAGCGCACGAAGATCGCCGGATGCGCCTTTTGCTCGCGGCCGGTTTCCTTGACATGTTCGGCGTAATTCAAGCCGACGCAGAGGATTTTGGCGGGATCGGGAATGACGGGCAGCAGCACGACATCGGCGGCGGCAAAGGTGGCGCCGTCTGCCAACGTCGACAAGCTGCCGTCGGTCAGCGCAGCCTTGAGGCTGGGCGTGGCGTCGGTCGCCAGCTCAATAATCGTCTCGCCATCGATACGGCCGAAGCTGGGATTGCCGTCGGGGCGGCGGAAGCTGACGTAGCGCATTAGTGATTTTCCTCTGTCAGGACGTCCAGCGGCTGACTTTTCCAGTCGCGGCGGTGGCGGAATTTCTCCTCGGCGGCGCGCAGGCCGGCGAAATCCTTGTCGGACATGCCCCACTGGTCGATCCGGCCTTCGGGCCAGGTCCAGTCTTCGGGCGCGCCGGCCTGATAATCGTCGGGCACCTTTTCCACGGCGGTCGAAAATTCGATGACGGGGCCAAAGGGGGCGATGAAATAGGCGAAGATATTGGCGCCCGGACCATGGCGGCCCGGCCCCCAGGCGGGGACCATGCCATGGTCGCGCAGCCGGCCGATGCCGCGCATCACTGCGTCCATGTCCGCCATCTCGAACGCGACATGATTGAGCGAGGCAAAGCCGGCGCGGGCGAAGGCGGTGCTGTGGTGCGAGTCATTGCAGCGCACGAAGACCATGCCCTTGGTCCGGTCCGATACGCGGAAGCCCAGTGCATCCTCGACCAGATGGCCGGTCGCTTCGGCATCGGCGCTGTTGAAGACGACATGGGTGAGCTTGACCGGCAGGTCCGCGCCCTCGATCGGCGCAACTTCTTCAGCGTCGACCAGAAAGCGCAGCAGTTCGCCCTCTGCCAGTTCGACGACGATGCCATGGCCACCGCCCGGATCGGCAGAGACGGTCGGCGTCGCGGGCAGGCCGCCGGCGGTGACGCTGCGTTTCAGCTGCTCCAGCCGTTCGGCGGTGCAAACGAAAGTCGTGGAACGGACGTAGGCGTCGGCGGATTCCTCCAGCGCGACCAGATAAGGATAGCTGCCCGATCCGCGCAGATAGCGGATATTCCCCTCCATCGATGCAGGGGCCATGCCCCAGATGTCGGTCAGGAAGGCGGCGGCCTCTGCCGCCTGGGGCAGCCCCAGTTCGATGCTGCGCAGTTTCATTTGCTGTCTCCATGGGAAAGACCGGCGGCAAGGATGCCCGCAACGGCGCAGGCTTCGTCACAGTCGCCGGTGTCGCCGCTGATCCCGACGGCGCCGATCACCGCACCTTCCATGTCACGGATCAGGACGCCGCCGGGGGACAGAGCGAGCCGGCCACCGGTGGCGGCGACGACGCTCTGAAAGAAGGCGGGGTTGTTGGCTGCGCGGGCGGCAAGGATGCGCGTGTCGGCACCCATGCCGAGCGCACCCGTCGCCTTGGCCCTGGCGATGTCGAAGCGGAACAGGCTGGCGCCATCCTCCCGCACGCAAGCGACGGGGTGGGCACCAGCGTCGAGCACAGCGATGGCAAGCGGCTGGGCGGCATCGGCGCGGCCCTTTTCCAGCGCCGTGTCGATGATGGCGCGCGCCTGGGCGAGGCTGAGGCTCATGCGGCGATCTCCTGATGGGCGGCTCCGGCGATCAGGGCGTCGCGGCGGGCGATGAGGTCGCCGCCCTTGCCGGTGCCGAAGACATAATGGTCGGGGCGGACGAGCACGGCGTCGGCATCGCGATCGGCCAGCCAGCCCGCGATCGCGCCATTGTCATCGAGTTGCGCGAGGTCGATGACGGTCACGTCGCCGCCCTCAACCGGGTTGCGGGTGAAGAGGCGCCAGCCGCTGCCGGTGACGTCGTCAAGCAATTGGTCGCCGACGCGCGGCTGGATGAAGCGTTCGCCTGCCCCCGCCGTGCCGCTGGCAACGATGCCGGTGGCGATGGCGGGGATCAGGTCGGCGGCGGTGCCATGCTGGGCGCCTTTGGCCGCCTCGCGCATCTTCGCATCGCGTTCGGCGGCGGCTTCAGGATCGAGCATGCAGATATAGCGGCCCGCGCCGACGGCAGCGGAAATCACGGCGCGGACATGGGGATCGCGTTCCGGCTGATAGCTGTCGAGCAGGCTGTCAGGCGCGCGGCCCTTCAGCACCAGATCCAGTTTCCAGACGAGGTTGGCGGCGTCGCGCAGGCCATGGCACATGCCTTGGCCGAAAAAGGGCGGCGTCTGGTGCGCGGCATCGCCGGCCAGAAAGACGCCGCCCTGCCGCCACCGCTCGGCAATCAGTCCATGGAAGCGATAGGTCGCCGCGCGCACCACCTTGTGCGGAACCCCGGAAAGGTAGGGTTCGACAAGGGCGGCAACCGCATCCGGCTCCATCATCGCCCGGTCGTCCTCGCCCGGCAGGAGCATGAATTCCCAGCGGCGATGATTGCCGCGCCCCGGCACGATGGTGGCCGGACGCTTGGGATCGCACATCATGACCGACAGTTTCTGCAGGTCGGCGACGTCGGGTACGCCCCAAAGGTCGGGGAAGCGAACCGGGCCATCGACTTCGGCATCGACCACCAGCCAGGGTTCCTCGAAATCGAGATCGTTCAGCCGGATGTCGAGCGCCTTGCGCACCGCGCTGCGCGCGCCGTCGCAGGCGATGACATAGCGAGCCTGTTCGGTGCGGCCGCCCGACAGGCGCAGGGTGACGGCGTCGCCGTCCTGCTCCAGCCCCTCGAACCCGACACCGAGTTGGACAGTCACATTGGGATAGGCGGCGAGCCCGTCGCGAAGATGATCCTCCAGCTCGGGCTGGTAGAAGAAATAGTCGTTCGACCAGCTGAACGGACGCGCACGGCCGACCGTGCCCATATAGCGGATGACGCCATGGTCGGCGCCGACATGCAGATGCCCTTCGGTATCGCGCATGTCCGGGGCGACCCGGTCGATGACGCCGGCCGACTGGAACAGGCGCATCATCTCATGGTCCAGATGGACCGCGCGGGGTAGCGGATAGGGGTGCGCTTCCTGCTCGATCACCAGGACCGAGGCGCCGGATTTGCCAAGGAGATTGGCCGCAAAGGCCCCCACCGGCCCGCAGCCGATGATCGCAACGTCGAACATGAAAGCGTCTTTCCGGTCAGGCAGTCACGGGCTGGGAGACGGGGGATTTGTGCATCCGCCCCCCCAGCATGATCATCTTGATATTGTTGCTATCCTGCAGGATGCGGACATCCTGCGTCGGGTCGCCATCGACCAGCAGCAGGTCGGCGAGATAGCCGGGCTTCACCTGCCCGACCTGCTGCCCCATCAGCTGGCCGCCCAGCATGGTGGCGGCGCTCAGCGCCTCGGCCGGGGTGAAGCCGTAAAGGCAAACGAAATGCTCCAGGTCGCGGGCGTTGCGGCCATGGGGATTGAAGGGAAAGCCATAGTCGCCGCCGGGCAGGATGCGCACGCCCCGCGCCTTGAGCTTAGGCACCAAGGTCTTTTCCAGCTCCAGCCGCTCGGCGGCGCTGGCCTTCATCGACGACATGTCGATGTGCGGCGGCGGACTGGCCTCCAGCGCAGCGACCGAGACGCCGGGACCGGGGGCGTAGAAAATCTCGTCCTTCTTCGCCGCCATCGCATCGATCGCGGCATCGTCGGCGAAGGAGCAATGATAGAGAATGCGCGCGCCGGCTTCGAGCGCCAGGTCGATGGCGCGTGGCGTATAGGCGTGGGTGGCGATCCACAGGCCCGCCGCCTTCGCCGCCTCGCCCGCCGCCTGCATTTCCGCGTCGGTGTAGAGAATATCCTGCGACGATCCGGGCTTGAGCGCATCTTCGCCCGAAATGACCAGCTTCAGCGACTTCACGCCTTCGTCCGCGCAATAAGCGACGAAGGCGCGCATCGCGTCGGGACCACGGCCATTGAAGACGTCGCCGGTTTCGACCCCTTCCTCCCCTTCCGGGCTGCGTTCCAGCGTCGAGGGGACGAGGCGCGGGCCAGGGGTTTCGCCGGCCGCGATGGCGCGGGCCAGTTCGGGTTCGATCTGGTCGCCCAGCGCACCAGCCGAATAGAGGCTGGTATAGCCATGGTCGAGCAGCACGCGAGCGTTGCGCCAGGCGGCGACCTTCAGTTCGTCGGGCGGCAGGATGAACTGGTGGTAGATTTTTTCGACCGAGCTGCCCCATGTGAGATGGGTGTGGGCGTCGACCATGCCGGGCATCAGCGTGGCGCCCTGCCCGTCGATCACGCTGTCGGCCTCGACCGCGGCGATGGCGGCTTCGTCATGCAGGACGGCGGCGATGCGATCGCCCTCGACGATCACCGCGCCGGGTGCGGGAGCGCTGCCCGTCCCGTCGAAGATCGAAATATTGCGGATCAGTTGCCGCACGGCCTGCTCTCCCGAAAGCTCTTGTCGGGATGCTTATGCGCCGTCTTTGCACCAAAGAAAAATAATGATTTTTGGGAACGTCATAGGGTGGAACTATGGATTAGCGCCTCTAGCAGCGCCTCTCCCAGGCGGGACAGGCGGCCGCCGGCTATGCGACGAATGCCAACGCTGCGAGGGAAGCCGGATTCGCGGATATTGATCGCGCGCAGCACGCCGATCGACAGTTCGGCCGATGCGACCTTCATCGGCAATATGGTGACACGGCTGCTGCCGCGCACGATCGCCTTGGTGCTGAGCAGGGAATCGCAGCGTATCGCATCCTGGGGCACGGGCACGTCGGCGGCCATGAACAGGGCGTCGATCTGGCGACGAAAGGCGCCGCTCGCTTCGGGCAGCACCCAGCGCATCGCCCCCATGTCGCGCAACGACAGTTCGGCGGGCAGATGATCGTTGCGACGCCCCACGATCAGCGCGAAGGGATCGCGCGAGAAGGTCATTTCCTCCAGATCGTCGGGCGGCGACTCGATCCCGGTGGTGACGAAGGCCAGCTCGATCTCGCCCGCGCGGAGCATGGCGGCGAGGTCATGGTCCGCCCGCTCGACGACGTGCAGGGTGAAGCGACCCACCCGATCCTCCAGCCGCCGCACCGCGTCGGGCAGCAGGCTGACGAGCGCGCCGGGCGTGCCGCCGACCCGCAGCGGCCCGGTCACGCCCTTGCGCGCGAGCTGCATTTCCTCTTCCGCCTCGCGCAGGACGGAGTCGATCGTTTCGGCGCGGCGCAGCAATATCTCGCCCTCGGCGGTCAGGCTGATGCCGGTGCGGGACCGTTCGAACAGGGTCGCGCCGACCGACTGTTCCAGCTGTGCGATCGCATTGGAGACGGATGGCTGGGATATGTTGAGCAGCCGGGCGCCGCCGCTGATGGAATTGGCCCGGCACACGGCCAGGAACATCCGAAGGGCGCGAGGATCGATCATCGCCTGTGCATCGCAGAGGGCGAGCCGATAGACAATGATCGCGTTTCATCCGCCTGACCGCTCCATTCGTCTCCCGTTACGGGGGAGAAAGGATCAAACCCCCGCCCAACCCGTTGGATGTTTCCGATAAATGTCCGAGGGGATAGAATGAGGGGTTTCCGAACGGCCTATCTGGCCGCCACACCGTGGCTGCTGGGCACGGCCATCTGCACCAGCTTCGCGCTGATCGCGCCAGCCGCGGCGCAGACCACGACGGGGGCCATCCGTGGCACGGTGTCGAGCGACGGCAAGCCCGTCGCGGGCGGCGAGGTCAATGCGCGCAATCTGGCGACCGGGGCCACCCGCCGCGCCGCAATCGGCGCAGGCGGGCGCTACGCCTTGTCCGGGCTTCAGCCGGGCAGCTACGAAATCGATTACAAGACATCGGATGGCGCATCCACCCGCCAGCAGGTGACGATCGGCGTCGGGCAGGTCGCGACCCTCAACGCGCAGATCCAAACGGCCGCCACCCCTTCCGAAACCCAGTCGGCGACCTCCTCCAGCAGCAATATCGTCGTCACCGCCGCGCAGCTGGTCGAAACGCGCACGTCGGAAATCGCGACCAACATATCCACCCGCCAGATCGAGAATCTGCCCCAGTCGAGCCGCAACTTCCTGAACTTCGCCGACCTCGCGCCGGGCGTGCGCTCCAGCAACAGCGAGACGCGCAAGACCTTCTCATCCGGCGGCGTCAGCCAAAGCCCCAATGGCGAAAGCCTGGCCGCGCCGCAGGTCAACGTCTTCATCGACGGCGTGAGCCTGAAGAGCAACGTCCAGCAGGGCGGCCTGGTCGGGCAGGACAGCAGCCGGGGCAATCCCTTCCCTCAGGCAGCGGTGCAGGAATTCCGCGTCCTGTCCTCCAATTTCAAGGCGGAATATGAGGATGCGGGCACATCCGTCATCACCGCCATCACCAAGTCGGGTGGCAATGACTTTCATGGCGAAGCGTTCGGCTTCTATCAGGACGCCGGATTGCGCGCGAAGGACTATTTCCAGAAGAAGAACGACCTTGCCGAACCCGCCTACAAGCGCAAGCAATATGGTGCGTCGCTGGGCGGGCCGATCATCAAGGACAAACTGTTCTTCTTCGCCGCCTATGAAGGCAATGACGAGGATCGCGCCCAGAATGTCCTGATCGGTCAGGCCGACCCGGCCAATCTGGCGCGTTTCGGCCAGTATCAGGGCAGTTTCCTCAGCCCCTTTCGCGAGGATCTGGGCTTTGCGAAGCTCAGCTGGCAGGCGAGCGACAGCGACCGCATCGAACTGGCGGGCAGCATCCGCAAGGAAAAGGATATTGCCGGGTTCGGCGGGCAGCTCGCCTATGACGGCGCGTCGGTCAACCGCAACAAGGTCTATACCGGCAATCTGCGCTGGACCCATGACAAGGGCGATTTCCTGAACGAGGCCAGCGTGGACTGGCTCTATTATGGATTCACCCCCTCGCCGCTCAATCCCGACATGGTCGGGCAGGATTATGAGGGCGTGATCCGGCTGGGCGGCGGATCGACGGCGCAGAAGGTGGTGCAGAAGGGGCTGACCTTCCGCGACGCCGCGACCTTTTCCAATGTCGATTTCCTGGGCGGCAGCCATGTCATCAAGGTCGGGGCCAAGCTGTCCTTGCAGGATTATCAGGTCACGAACCGGCTGAACTTCAACCCCGTCTTCAACTATCGCATCAGCGCGTCGCAGGGGCTGGACTACAGCTTCCCGGCCGAAGCGCGGCTGGGCGCCGGCGATCCCACGGTGCGCGCGAAGAATACCCAGATCGGCCTGTTCGTGCAGGATGACTGGGAAGTGGACGATCATCTGACCGTCAACCTCGGCCTGCGCTGGGATTATGAAACCAACGCCAAGAACAACGGTTACGAAACCTCGCCCGCCGCGATCGAGGCCTTGCGGTCGCTGGAGACGCAGCTGGCCGGGCAGCCGGGCAATAATTTCCGCGCCGACGATTACATCTCCACCGGCAACAACCGGAAACCCTATTGGAAGGCGTTCCAGCCGCGCGTCGGCCTGTCCTACGACATCAAGGGCGACCAGAGCACCGTGCTGTTCGCGGGCTATGGCCGCTATTATGACCGCACCCTGTTCCGCAATGCGGCGGAGGAAGCCCTGCTCGACCAATATGAGGTGCGGACTTTCTTCTTTTCCCGTGACGGGCAACCGCGCAACGGCCAGCCGACGATCCAGTGGAACGACGCTTATCTCAGCCGCGACGGATTGCAGGGGTTGATCGATTCCGGCGTCGCACCCAATGGCGAGTTGCGCGTCATCCGCAACGACACGCGCCCGCCCAGCACCGACCAGTTCAGCGTCGGCATAAGGCAGAAGATCGGCGTGGTGCGCACTTCGCTCAGCTACACCCATATCAAGGCGAAGGATCAGGTCGGCTACACGCCGCTCAACCGCAGCACGACGCCCAACGCCAATGGTTTCTACGACACGATCGTGGTGCCCGGCTATGGCAATGTCGTGGGCCTCACACAGGCGCGGGCGAGCAAATATGACGGCATCTTCCTGACCATCGACAAGCCCTACAGCAAATCCAGCCCCTGGTCGCTGAACCTGGCCTATACCATGGCCTTCTCAAAGGAACGGGGCTATTCGTTCAACTTCGATTTCCCGCGCGTCGAGGAACAGCCCTATCGACCCAATGCGGGCAATGAACGGCATCGCGTCGTGCTGTCGGGCATGGTCGACCTGCCATGGGGCATACAGGCGTCGAGCCTGATGCAATGGGGATCGGGCCAGCCCTATCAGGTGATCGACCAGAGCGCAGGCGAAGGCGTCAACCAGATCATCGCAAACACCGGCAAAACCAAGGATTTCCGACAGGTCGACCTGCGCCTGACCAAGACGGTGGCGCTGGGCGGCGGCAAGGAAATCCAGCTGATCGCCGAAGCCTTCAACATCTTCAACCGCGCCAATTTCGGCGGCTATGACGGGTTCATCCCCTATCCGGTGAACGACCCCGACGGCAATCCGAACTTCGGCACGCCCAACAGCCTGGCAGGGCCGCCGCGCAGCTTCCAGTTCGGGGCGCGGTTCCGGTTTTAAAGGCAAATATTCAACTTACCTCCGTTCATTTCGAGCGTAGTCGAGAAACGAGGCAGAGCCAAGTTCAGCGTAGCAAAACGCGAGCGTAGCGCTATCCGCTTCTCGACTTCGCTCGAAGCGAACCGATCACGGTAAGGGTCACGTATTCAAACGCCCGCCAGCGCGTTCATCGCGACATAGTCGAGCTTGCCCGTGCCCAGCACCGGGAGCACGTCCAGTTCGCGAATGTCGCGCGGGATGGCAAGTTCGGTCACGCCGTTGGCGCGGCCCCAGGCCTGAAGGTCGCCCGCCTTCGCCCCCTTGCGCGTAGTGAACAGCACCAGTTGTTCGCCCTTGCGCGCGTCGGGGCGGGTGACGACGGCATGGTCCGCATCGGGCCAGAGCGCGGCGGCATAGCCCTCCACCGCGGGCAGCGAGACCATCTCGCCGCCGATCTTGGCGAAACGCTTGGCGCGGCCACGGATGGTGACGAAGCCTTCGGCGTCGATGGTGACGATGTCGCCGCTGTCGTGCCAGCCTTGCTCCGGCGGTTGCAGCACGCCCGGCGCATCGGCCTTCATATAGCCCGCCATGATGTTGGGACCGCGGATCGACAGGCGGCCGCCTTCGGTGATGCCGGGCACGTCGTCCAGCCTGGCCTCGACCCCCGGCAGCAGGCGGCCGACGGTGCCGGCGCGAAAATGCATTGGCGTGTTCACCGCGATCACCGGCCCGGCCTCGGTCGCGCCATAGCCTTCCAGAATGCGCAGGCCGAACTTGTCGGCATAGGCCTTGCGCGTTTCGTCGCGCACCCGCTCCGCACCCGCGAAGATGTAGCGCAGCGAATAGAAGTCGTAAGTGTGCGCCATGCGGGCATAGCCCGACAGGAAGGTGTCGGTGCCGAACAGGATCGTCGCATTGCTGTCATAGGCGAGCGCGGGGACGATCCGGTAGTGCAGCGGGCTGGGATAGAGCAGGGTCTTCACCCCATGCAGGATCGGCAGCAGCGTGCCGCCGGTCAGGCCGAAGCTGTGGAAGACAGGCAGCGCGTTCAGCACCATGTCCGAACTGTTGAAATCGATCCGCGCGGCAAGCTGACGACAGTTGGACAGGAGGTTGCGATGGGTCAGCACCACGCCCTTGGGCAGGCCTTCCGATCCGCTGGTGAAGAGGATGACGGCGGGCGCGTCGGGGGTGATGCGTAGCCGGCGGTGGCTGTAGCCGGCGAAGCGGCCGGCGATCAGCGCGCGCAATTTGGCGCCGGTGCCGATGGCTGCGCCGATATCCTCCAGCCAGAGGATGGTCAGCCCTTCGGCTTGGAGCGCGGCGACGATGTCGCCCAGCTTCGCCTGGTCGACGAAGGCGCGGGCGGTGACGATGGTGCGGATCTGCGCGGCGGTGCAGGCCGCCTTCAGATTGGTGAGGCCGGCCGTATAGTTGAGCATCGCCGGCACCCGGCCATGCGCCTGAAGCGCGAAGAAGGTCGCGACCACGGCGGATACATTGGGCATCAGTAGGCCGACCGCCTCCCCCTGACGGCTCGCCGCCGCCAAGGGACGGCCGAGCGCCAGGCTACCGACCACCAGCCGGTTGTAGCTTATCGGCTCGCGCTTGATATCCTCCACCACCGGTGCCTTGCCGCCATGGATGTGGCGCGCTTCCAGCAGGGCCTCGAACAAGGTTTCTTCGGTGCGCGAAGTGGCGAAGATCATTTCGCTCATTTCATCATAGAGGCGGCGGCCGGCAATGGCGCGACGGGCGCGGGCGGTCATTTCGCCCTCGATGCTGAAGCGGCGGGGCGGCAGCACGGTCAGCCTGATCTTCGGGAAGCTGCGCAGCCGCACTTTGCCGCGCAGGCGGGAGAAGGGCGTATATTGCGCGCGGTCGATGCGGACGGGGATGATCGGCGCGTCGGCCTTGTCGGCGACCATGCCGGGACCGTCGAATATCTTCATCAGTGCGCCGGTGACGGTGATGCGGCCTTCGGGGAAGATGACCAGAGTCCGTCCTTCGCGCACGGCCTTCACCATCGCCTTGGCCGCCATCGGGTTGGTCGGGTCGACCGGAAAGGCGTCGAACAGGGGCAGGAAGGGCTTCACCCACCAGGCCTGCGCGATCCGGGTATGGACCGCGAAGGTCGGCTTGCCCGGCAGGAAGGCGGCGAGCAGCAGCCCGTCGAGGAAGGAGACATGATTGACCACGACCACGGCGGGCGTGCCGGCGCGGGGCATATTTTCTTCGCCCGACAGCTCGATCCGGTAGAGCAGGCGCAATGTGCCGCGCACGATCGCCTTGATGACGGTTTCGGGCAGCAGCCAGCAGGAGATAAGCGCGATCGTCAGCGTCGCAAAGCCCATCGCGCCGATCACGCCGGGGACGCTTTCGCCGCGCGCCAGCATCAGCGTGACGACCAGAACGACGGCGACACTGACGGCGGCATTCAGGATATTGTTGGCGGCGATAGTGCGTGAGCGTTCCTCGCGCGGGGCGTGCGTCTGAAGGATCGCGTAGAGCGGCACGATGAACATGCCGCCGGCAAAGGCGATGCCGAACAGGTCAAAAAGTATGCGCCAGCTTCCGGGCGTGTCGACGAAGGCGGCAATGTTCGCGTCGGTGGTCACGGGGACATAGGCGCTGGTGGAGAGCCAGAGGTCGACCATGAAGCCAGCCAGCGCCAACGCCGAGATCGGCACGAAGCGGGCGGAGACTTCGCCGCCGAGCAGACGGTTGACCAGAAGCGATCCCAGCGCGACGCTAAGCGAAAAGACCAGCAAAAACAGGGTCGCGACTTCCTGTTTTGCCTGCAGCACGCCGCTCACCAGCGGCGCGAACTGGGCGAGAAGGACAGCGCCCACGGCGAAGAACCAGCTGATCCCCAATATGGATAGCCAGACGCCCCGGCCATGGCGGGCGGCCTTCAATATCTGCCATGTGCTGCGGAAGATATTGGGGTCGATGCGCAGCCCCTGCGCCACCGGCGGGGCCGACGGGACGGCAAGGCTGGTCAGGAAACCGAGCAACGCGATGCCGACGGCGACAAGGCCGGCGGTCTGCGCATCGATCACACCCGCGAGCAGCTGGCCGCTGAGGATCGCGAGGAAGGTGCCGGCCTCGATCAGGCCGGTGCCGCCCATCATCTCCTGAGGGTGGAGATGCTGTGGCAGGATCGAGAATTTGACCGGGCCGAAGATGGTCGAATGCAACCCCATGAAAAAGAGGCAGGCGAGCAGCAGCGGCACCGATTCCAGCCAGAAGCCGAGCAGCGCCGTCGTCATGATGATAATTTCGGCCGCCTTTACCGCGCGCACCAGCTTCGCCTTGTCCCAGGCGTCGGCAATTTGTCCCGCCAGCGCCGAGAAAAGGAAATAGGGCAGGATGAACAGGCCCGTCGCGATCGTCGCCAGCAGTCCCGCCTTGTCCGGCTCGGCGCGGAACAGGACGAAATTGGCGAGGAACAGCAGCGCGAATTTCAGCAGATTGTCGTTGAACGCCCCCAGGAACTGGACGACGAACAAAGGCGCGAAACGACGTTTGCCAAGCAGCGACAGATCAGGTGCGGACATGAACGATACCCCCTGGGTGAGAGCAATAGGCAGCAAGTATAGACGGGTCGTTAATCGGCGTCGGCCCGCAAATGACGGCTGTAGAGCCAGCCTATGCCGATCAGGCTGAAGCCCAGCGCCAGGAAGGAGGCGATGCGCAGCAATCCGGTCAGGCCCGATGCGTCGAGCAGGAACACCTTGGCCACGGCCGCCAGCATCAGCAGCAGCGACGCGATGCGCCAGTCGCGCCCGCCCTGGCGGATACCCCAGAGCAGGAAGCCGATGGCAAGCGCGATGGCGAGCACCGAGCGGCCGATATCCTCCCCGGCGGACAGATGCGGCAGGTTCAGCAGCGCTCCTTCGAAAAGCTGGCGCAGCATGGCGAAGGCGAGGAGCAGGATCAGGACCATGCGCGCGCCGTCCATCGGCCGGGCGAAGCGCGCGGCGAGATCGGGCGCGATCCGGCTCGCCAGCGCCAGTCCGGCAAGCGGCAGGGCGAAGGCCGGGACGACCAGGCTGAGCAACGGCAGGCCGCCCACCATCTGGCTCGCCCAGAGCGGATCATGGAGCAGCAGCGTATAGACGATATTATGCGCCAGCGCCGCGCCGACGAACGCCAATGCGACGGTCTTCCGACCGGCATAACGCGCCGTCGCCCACCCGGCGCCGAGCAGCAGCGCTTCCCACAGCGTGCGTTCGGCAAGGCCGTTGCGCACGAAGTCGACGCTGTCGGCGATGCCGAACAGCTGCTTGTAAAGGATATGCGTGGCGACCGCGCCCAGCAGCAGCGTCGCGCCACAGGCGATGGCATGGGCGAGCGGGCCGATGGCGCCCTTGCCGCGGATCAGCGCGAACGCGACCAGGGCGGCGGGCAAGGCGAGGCGGCGGAGCATCTCACCCATGCCTGGCAGCGCGCCCGCCAGCATCGGTTCGCCGAGCAACGACAGAAGCGCATGGCCGCTCCAGATCAGCAGAGGTTGCGCGGCCCAGAGCAGGACGAGGAGCAGCATGGCGCCAAGCGCAGGCAGCAGCCGCTGCGCGGGCAGGCGGCGCGCGGCTTCGGCCAGCAATGGCAGGCTGAGCGCGGCGATCGGCGCGAGCCAGATCATGGGCGCGACCTGTGCAACCACACCATAGACGACCAACGCGGCGGCGGCCTGCGCGACGAGACGGCCTTCCGCGAAGCGCGCGCGCCAGGCGTAGAGCGACGCGACCATGGCGACCGCACCCCAGCGGAGCAGCGCGGACAGCGGCGTGACGCTCGCCCCCTCTCCAGCCAGCAGATCCAGTTCCGCCAGACCGCGATCACCCGACACGAGCAGGGCCAGCGACAGGAAGGCAAAGGCCCAGCCGCTCCATTCGACGCGCCGGTCATCGGCGCGTTCGGCCAGCAGCAGCAGGCCGGCCGCCACGAGCGCGACGATCACCGGCAAGGTCCAGAGGAGCAGGCCGAAAAGACCGGCGGCCACCAGCAGGACGGCGGCGCTGGTCGCCAGCAGGGCGAAGCGGGCATCGTCGCGCCGGGTCGGGTTGCGCCAGCCGAGCAGCATGGCCAGGGCGGGCATCGCAGCTGCGGCGAGCGCGATCATAGCGAATTGCAGATCGTCGGCCGAGGTACCGCGATGGAAATGCAGCGCGCCGACGACAAGGCCGCCCAACGCCACCGCCGCGACCTGCCCGGCTTCGATCAGGCTGCCGTCCAGACGCCACAGCCGCCACAGCGCTGCGCCGCCATAGATGGCCGCCGTGGCGAGGATGACGAGCGTGAAGGACAGGACGGCAGGCGACGGCCAGGCGCCGGCCAGCAGCAGCGCGACGGCCAACCCAACGGGCACCAGACGGCGCAACGTGGGTTCCCGGCCGCTCAGCCAGAGGAAGGCGATCGACAGCAGGCCGAACAGCGCCCAGTGCAGCAGCGCGAAGCCGCCGGTCGCAATCAGCGCCGCCATCTGCGCCGATGCGACGATCGCCGAAATCGCCCGCAACAGCGTCGCCCGGCTGCCCGAGAAGGCGAGCAGCGGGAAACCGATGCCGATCGCCAGGATCAGCAGCCCGACCGACAGCGACGCCGCAAGATCGAGCGCGCCCGTCAGGATCAGCAGGCTGCCCCAGCCCGCGCCGCCAACCAGCGCGCCGACGCCCAGCCACATCCAGCGCTGGGTGCGCGATAGGGCGCACAGGCCGCCGATGGTCAGCGCAAGGTAGCAGGAAAGCAGCGGGACATTCGGCTCGGTCGATCCCGCCAGCGCCGGCGCGGCCAGACCGCCGACCAGCCCCAGCAGGGCGCTGGGCGCACCAAAGCGCAGCGACAGGCCCATGGCCAGCGCCGTGACGGCGGCAAGGCCGATAAAGGCGGTCGCCGGGCCGACCAGATGATAGAGATTGGCCGCCGCCAGGATCACGGCATAGAGGGTGGCGATACCCGCGCCGGCGAGCGACTGGCGCACGCGCGGATCGCGCAGCCTGCCTTCCTGCCGCAGGGCGACTTCCGCGCCGGCGATCAGGCCGCCGCCGAAGAGCAGGCCGATCAGCACGCGGACGACCGGGGAGAGCAGACCGGAATCGATCGAATATTTGACCAGCAGCACGCCGGCCACCGCGAGCGTGATGCCGCCCGCCCAGATCGGCAGGCGACGGCCGAACAATTCCTCGAACGCGATGCCCTGTTGGGGAATGGCTGCAATCTCGCCCTCGACGACCTGTTGCGGCCGGGGCGCCGACGGGATGGGCGTTTCCGCTTCCGGTTCCGGTTTGGGCCCTGCTTCGGGTTCAGATTCAGGCCGGGCCTGGATTTCGGGGGCCGCCGTCAGGACGATATCAGGTGGCGGCGCGCGCCGCACGACGGTGGCGGCCCGATAGGATGGCGCGGCCGCTTTTTCCGGCTCGGCCCCGACTGGCTGCGGCCCCTGCGATTGCGATCCTGTCGCTTCGAGATGAAGGATGCGCCCCTCCAGCAACTGTAGGCGTCGGCGTGTGTCGAACAGCACGGCACCCAGCAGAATCACAAGCAACGCAACCAGCATGATTCACCTTCCGCTCACTCTCGCTCATCCTCTGATAGAATTTAATTGAACGCTGATCAATTAAAATATTAGACAGTGATCAATTAAATTTCTAGGGGTCGGTCATGGGCAGGAGATCGGACCATAGCCGCGCCGAGCTGGAGGCGCTGATCCTGGCGGAAGGCCATCGCCTGATGGCGGATGTCGGCTTCGCCCGCTTTTCCGCACGCGAAGTCGCCAAGCGCATCGGCTATGCCGTTGGCACGCTCTACAATGTGTTCGGCAGCTACGACATGCTCTTGGCCGCGATCAACACGCGGACCTTCGAGCTATGGGCAGCGCATCTGGAGGACAGGCTAGCCGCGCCATCCGCCGAACGGATCGCCGCGCTGGTCGAGGGCTATTTCAGCTTTGCCGCCGACAATATGAATCTGTGGACGGCCATCTACGATCATCGGCTGCCGCTGGATATGGCCATGCCCGAGGCGCTGGTGACGCGACGGGCGGCGCTGACGGAGGTCGTCGTGCGCGAAGTCGCGGCGATCCTGCCGCCCGAAACGAAGGACCGCGCGCCCCGGCTGGCGCGATCGCTGGTCGCAACCGTGCACGGCCATTGCACCTTCGCGCTGAACGGCAGCTTCGCCCTGCTCGGGGAGACGGCGCCACTGGAGATGGCGATCGCCCGCGTCAGGGAATCGCTCATCGCGGCGGGCGCGACGATCGCGGACTGAGTCAGCCGGCGACTATCTGGCGCGCTTCGGGGTGCAGCATGCAGGCGAGCGTTCCGGCCAGCACCAGCGCCCCGGCCAGGATCAGCGGCAGGACCAGGCCGCCATGCAGGACCATCCATGCGCCGATCCCTGCGCCCAGGAAGATGGCGGCGACGCTGCCGATGCGGCGGGCGAGATTGGGGTTGCTGCCGCCCGCCATGGTCGAATCTGCGGCGAGGCCGGTCAGCGTCAGAGTCAGCACGGTGGTGGTCAGGTCGGGCACCTTGAGCTGGCGGATGGTGGCGTTGCGGAACCCCATGGCAAGGCCCGTCAGGGCGATGATCGCGTAGAGCGCCGCGCCGGGCGACTGGCTGGCCATGTCGAAGCCGGTCGCGACACCGGCCGCGATCCAGAGCAGAGCCGCCTCCACCAGGGCTGCGACGAGCAGCCAGCGGCGCAGCGGCAACCCCGCATGGCCCTTCCCCACCCGCCCGGCGACCAGCGCGCCGATCAGGAAGGCGGCGATCGCGGCAAGATAGGACGCGGCATGGAAGCCCGGCGTGCCGACGGCGGCAAAGCCCAGGAAGACGATATTGCCGGTCATGTTGGCGGTGAACACCTTGCCCAGCCCCAGCACGCTGATCGCGTCGACGAGACCTGTGGTCACGGACAGGAGCAGCAGGAGCCAGGGTAGTGGCGAGGTCAGAGCTTTGGGGACGGTCATGGCGATCTTCCTGTGTCAGTTGCCCGTGCAGACTAGAATCGGCTCGAATATCGAAATAGCCGAATAAAGTTGGCCTCTTTGTTCGATTATATGGAAAACTCGTCAGAAGCGGAAATTGCTCTCCAGCCCCAGCATGGTGATCGTCTTCGCCGGACCGGTATCGCGAATGAAGGCACCCGGCGCGAAGGCGGAGAAAGACGTCGATATCTCCCATTCGGGCGTGGCTTGCCAGGCGATCGTCACCTCCGCCCCCTTGCCGATGCAGCGGGCGTCGCTGCCGCCAGCCGCACGGACCAGATTGCCGGGGATATCATAGACGCCGTCGCCCTTGCTGGCGCGCCAATAGGCCATGGCGGCAAGGCTGGCGGACAGGCCGCCGCCCAGCGTGCCGCTGACGCGCGGGTTCAGGCTGATGATGTTGGTCGGACCGACGGGCGACAATTCGCCGAAATATTTGCCCTTGGGAAAAAGCGCGTTGAAGGTGCCGATCCGATCGTCGCCGGCGCGCCTGTCGCCGCTGACGATGTTGAAGCGCAGCGTCGCGTCGGGTGCCCATGGTAAGCTGGGAAAGCTGTGGCCGACTTCGCTGCCGATCGTCCAGGCGGCGATGCGCCGGCCTTCGAAATGGCCGAACTGGTAGACGCCCTCGACATTCCAGTGCCAGTCGTCGCGAACGCCATGCGACCGGAGGCCAAGGCTGTGGCGCACTTCCCTGCCATCCAGACCGCCGAAGTGGGCGGCACTATTGCGATAGCCCAGATAATAAAGGTCGAGTTCGGGCAGCGCGGCATAGGCGCCCCAGAGAGCTTTGCTATCCGACGTGGCGTCGTCGAAACTGCCGGGTCCGGGCTGCACCGGCTTTACCGCGAGCAGGCTGACCGTCGCCCTGCCAACCCTGACATCGGCGCGCGCGCCATCGAAGGCGAGCGGCACATTGGGACCATAGCGGGTGCCGATCAGCCGCTCGGTCCCGAGCGAGAGCATCTGCCGCCCGGCGCGCAGGGTGACGGGGCCAAGATCGACCTCGCCAAAGGCCTGGAGCAAATCGACCCGCGTCTGGTCGATCGGGCTGGCGGAGGGTGCGACGCCGACGGCATAAGCGGCGATCGGCTGGACGAAGGCGCGCGCTTTTCCGATATGGAGGTCGGCATAGGGCATGGCGCGCAGCCAGAGATAGGAGTCGTCCGGCGCATCCGCCCCGCCCCAGAGATTGTCGTCATAGCTCTCACTTCGGGCGCGCAGTTCGATGCCGGTGGACAGCCAGGCGCCCTCGCCGAGCGGGATATATTTGAACGGGCCGGTCCAGTGATGCGCGCGCTTTCCGGCATCGGCGAGGTCGGACCAGTCCTCGTCATAGCGGGTGATGCTGAGCGTCGGCGCCTGCCACGCCTCACGCTGCTGGGCAGCGGCCGGCACCGGCAGCGCCAGCAGCGCGAGGCAAGGCAGGAGGCGTTCACGCATCGGCCTGCTTCCGGTCCGCGATCATGGCCACAAGGATGAAGCCGCCGATCAGGCCGATATGCTCGAAAAAGGCATTGGTCGCCATGAAGCGCTCCTGCCCGGCCGGCATCGTCCAGAAGGCGTTGGCGGTGAAGGCGGCCAGCAGGGTGAAAACGCCCAGCATCCCGGCGCCCAGCCAGACCAGCCGGCCGGTCAGGATCAGCAGCGGGCCGATCAGTTCGAGCGCGATGGTCAGCGCCGCCCAGAAGGCGGGCGGACTCATGCCAAAATGCGCCTGCTCGGCGACGGTGCCTTGCCAGTCGGTCAGCTTGACGAGTCCGCCCAATATATAGGCGCTGGTCAGCAACAGCCGGGCGAGGAACCATGTGGGCCGCCATGCAAGAATGGCGGAAACGAAGCGGGGGCTATGGGTCATCTCGCTTACTCCCCGACGACGCTATGAATTTCGGCGATATAGCCGCCGGGGAAGCGGACGATCGCCGACTGGCGGCTGCCCTCTTCATGGGCTGGCACCAGCGTCTCGACACCCGCCGCCTTGGCCTTCTCCAGCGCGGCGCGCAGGTCCGCGACGGCGTAGCCGGTCATGTCGCGGCCATAGGGCCAGGGCAGCTGCCCGTCCGAGACGATGACGCTCATCCTGCCATAGCCCGACGTCAGCCGGATGCGGCGGTAGGTCTTGCCCGGCTGGCCGATCTCCTCGCCCGGCGCGGCCTTGTCGTCCGACGTCACCCGGGCATGGGCGAAGCCGGTCCATTGCTTGACGAACAGATCGGCCGCATCGGCGGTCAGGTAGATGCGGTTTTCCGGCACGGTCGTAAGGGCGGGATAGTTGGGCCTGGTCGTATGCCAGTAAAGCTGCATGTTCACGCCGCCCGCCCATTGCACGACCACGTCACGGCCGATCGGATCGGGAAAGCTGGTGATGAGGCGGGTCGCGCCATGCTTCACGGCCGATGCGACTGCCGCGTCCATGTCGCTCACCAGATAGCCGGTCCGCTCCGCGCCGAAGGGATAGGGAATGGGCGTCAGGAAGCCGAAGACGGAGATGGTGCCCGCGGGTGTCAGGGCGAGTTGCGACTTTGTCTGGCTGGCGGTGGGCGTCACCTGGAACACACCCTGTTTGCTGGCCGTGCCGCCGAAGGTCGCAGTGAAGCTGGCGATGAAGCGGTCGAAATCCTCCGGCGCGACATAGACATGGGTGGTGTCATATTGCGGGCCGACGGCATAGTCGGCGCTGGCGGCGGCGGGCGCGGCTTTGGCAGCCGCGGGGGCAGGACTGATGGCGACCAGGGCAGTCGCCATCATCAGGGTGATATGCTTCATGTTATTGGCTCCGGTTGGAGAGGATCAACCCTCTCGGTCGATGTTGCCGGAACGGTCTAGGCGGGGGTCGAAAGCCGATCGATCCGAATAATGTCGACGATCATGTTCTATATTCTGGAACGATATGGGACGACCCCTCCTTGCCGGGAGGGGCCGAACCGGGATCAGACCGCCCAGCAGCCGCAGCCAAGCGCACCCCAGAAACTCTGAACATCGGCGGCGGGCACATTGGCGCCCAATGCGGCGGCATGGTCATGGCCGTGGACGCCGCAGGAAGAGGCACAGCCACAGGCGGAAGCCAGCTTCTTCGCGGTTTCATCCTTGCGATAATGGCCGCCGAAGGTCGCGACCGGCGACCAGTCGGGCATCGCCCTGGGCGCGACCGGGGCGAGCGAGCCATAGTCGCCCTCGCCATAGACGATCTTGCCCCCCAGCACGGTCAGGACCGATCGGAGATGGGCGATCTCATCCTCCGGCACGGAGAAATAATCGTCCGACAGCAAGGCAAGGTCGGCGAGTTGCCCCTTCCTGATCTGGCCCTTCTTGCCCACCTCGTTCGAGAACCATGTATTCTTTTCGGTCCAGAGGCGCAGGGCCGTCTCACGATCCAGCCGGTTGCGCACCGGATAGAGGGCAAGACCGCCGACGGTCTTCGACGTGACCAGCCAGCTCAAGGAAACCCAGGGATTGTAGCTGGCGACGCGGGTGGCGTCGGTACCGGCGCCCACCGGCACGCCAGCCGCAATCATCCGCTTGATCGGCGGGGTGGCCTCCGCTGCCTTCGCGCCATAGCGTTCGACGAAATATTCGCCCTGGAAGGCCATGCGATGCTGTACCGCAATGCCGCCGCCCAGCGCGGCGATCCGGTCGATATTGCGCTCGCTGATGGTTTCGGCATGGTCGAAGAACCAGTTCAGCCCTTGCAGCGGAATGTCGCGATTGACCTTCTCGAACACGTCGAGCGCACGGCCGATCGTCTGGTCATAGGTGGCGTGCATGCGCCAGGGCCAGCGGCGTTCGGCCAGCAGGCGGATGACCGGCTCCAGATCCCCTTCCATTTCCGGCGGCATGTCGGGACGGGCGACGCGGAAATCCTCGAAGTCGGCGGCCGAATAGACCAGCATTTCGCCCGCGCCATTGTGGCGATAGCTGTCGTCGCCATCGCCCGGCTTGATCTTGGTCGACCAGGTGGCGAAGTCCTTCAGCTCTTCCTTGGGCTTCTGCGTGAAGAGATTATAGGCGATGCGCAGCGTCAGCTCGCCATCCTTGTGCAGCTTGTCGATCACCGCATAATCGTCGGGATAATTTTGCGACCCGCCGCCAGCGTCGATCACGCTGGTGACGCCGAGCGAGTTGAGTTCGCGCATGAAATGCTTCGTCGAATTGACCTGATAATCCTGCGGCAACTTCGGCCCCTTGGCCAGCGTCGCATAGAGGATCGTCGCATTGGGCTGGGCCAGCAGCAATCCGGTCGGATTGCCCTGCGCATCGCGAACGATCTCGCCGCCGGGCGGGTTGGGCGTGTTCCGGTCATAGCCCACCGCCCGGAGTGCGGCGGCATTCAGCAGCGCACGGTCATAGAGGTGGAGGATGAAGACCGGGGTGTCGGGCGCGGCGGCGTTGATTTCCTCGATCGTGGGCAGCCGCTTTTCGGCGAACTGATGCTCGGTGAAGCCACCGACGACGCGGACCCATTGCGGCGGCGGGGTATTTTCCGCCTGCTTCTTGAGCATGGCCATGGCGTCGGCCAGCGTCGGTACGCCTTCCCAGCGCAGTTCCATATTATAGTTGAGGCCGCCGCGAATGACATGGATATGGCTGTCGATCAGGCCGGGGATCAGGCGACGCCCCTTGGCATCGATCGTCTGCGCGTCAGGACCGGCTGCGGCCCGCACCGCCTGCTCGCTGCCCACGGCCAGAAACTTGCCGTTGCGGATCGCCACCGCCTGCGCCACCGGATTTTCCCGATCCAGCGTCGTGACCTTGGCATTGATGATGATGAGGTCTTTTCCGGTCATGGCGAAGCTTTCGGTGGCGGTGAGAAGGGCGGTGGTGGCGGCGCTGGCGAGCGCCTGACGGCGGGAGATCATGCGTCCTGCTTTCGGTTGGCGGGGAGATGGCCCAGCAGATGGTTGGCGCAGTCGGTGGTGACGAAAGCGGCGAGTTCCTGACGGTCGAACAGGCGCTTGGCAATAGGGACGATCTGTTCGCCGACCAATATTCCAGCCAGCCCGATCAGGGCGATCACTGGCGGGGCAGGAGAACGGACACCAAGCAGGCTGTAGACGATGCCGACCAGCAGCCCGGCGCCCAGCGACAGAAGATAGGGCTTCATGTCCATTCTCCCTATGTAGACGATCAGGCCTGGATGAAGGCGAGGATATCGGCGTTCAGCACATCAGCATTCACCGTCAGCATGCCGTGCGAAAAGCCTTCATAGACCTTCAGCGTGGCGTTGGGCAGGATTTCGGCCTGAAGTACGCCCGCATTCTGGTAGGGCACGACCTGATCGTCGTCGCCATGCAGCACCAGAGTCGGCACGCTGATCGCCTTCAGATCGTCGGTCTGGTCGGTTTCGGAGAAAGCCTTGATCCCTTCATAATGGGCGAGCGCGCTGCCCATCATGCCCTGACGCCACCAATTGTCGATGACGGCGGGCTTCACGTCCGCGCCCTCGCGGTTGAAGCCATAGAAGGGGCCGGCGGCGACATCGTGGAAGAATTGGGCGCGGTTGGAGGCAAGGCCGGCGCGCAGTCCATCGAACACCTCGATTGGCAGGCCGCCGGGATAGCGATCGGTCTTCAGCATGATCGGCGGCACGGCGCTGACCAGCACGGCCTTGGCGACGCGGCCCTGCGGCAGGCCATGGCGGGCGACATAGGCTGCGACTTCGCCGCCGCCGGTCGAATGGCCGATATGGATGGCGTTCTTCAGGTCGAGATGCTCGGCGACCGCAGCGGCGTCGGCGGCATAATGAGCCATGTCATGACCGAAATCGACCTGGGCGGAGCGGCCATGGCCGCGGCGGTCATGAGCGACGACGCGATAGCCCTTCGACAGGAAGAACAGCATCTGCGCGTCCCAGTCGTCCGCCGACAGCGGCCAGCCATGGTGGAACATGATCGGCTGGGCGTCCTTGCTGCCCCAGTCCTTGTAGAAGATGTCGACGCCGTCCTTGGTGGTGATGAAGTTGCTCATGGGGAAAGCCTTTCGGGCATGATGGGGTCGGGAAGAAGGGAAACGGCCGGGCGAAAGGGGGAGCACCCGGCCGCTGAAGGAAGGCTTAGTGGCCGCCTTCCGAAGCGTTGAACATGGTCTTGGCATAGGTGATGCCCAGGCCATAGGCGCCGCCCCATTTGCGGGCGATGCCGGTGGTCATGTCGTAGGTTTCGGTGCGCGCCCAGTCGCGTTGCAGTTCGAGCAGATACTGGAGCGAGGTGACGGGCTTGGCCCCGGCCTGGATCATGCGCTCGACCGCGCGTTCATGGGCCTCTTCGCTGATGTCGCCGCTGGCGTCGGTGATGACGTAGACCTCAAAGCCCTGTTCGATCGCGGAGAGGACCGGGCCAACGATGCAGACGCTGGTCCACAGGCCGGCGAACACCAGCCGTTCCTTGCCGATGCGGTTCACTTCTTCGATCACGGCGGCGTCTTCCCAGGTGTTCATGCTGGTGCGGTCGAGCATCGGCTGGTTGTTGAAGGCTTCGGTGATCTCGTTGAACATCGGGCCGGAAAAGCTCTTCTCGGCGACGGTGGTGAGGATGGTGGGGACGTTGAAGCCGGCGGCGGCGTTCGAGACGAGCGCGGCATTGTTGCGCAGCAATTCAGGCGCAATCGACTTGGTGGCGAAGGCCATCTGCGACTGGAAATCGATCAGGACCAAAGCATGGTTGCTGGGCGACAGCAGAGCCTTGGCGGGGGTCGGGGTGGCGGTGATGGTCATTGGTCTGTTCCCTCTGTTGGTTGGTGGCGTGTTGGTGAAATCAGGGATAGGCCCATGTTATCTCGCGAGTAATCCGGATAAAATCGTCCGAACTTTTCGAAAAAATGGAATGATGGCCAATGCCCATGGGGACAGGGTGTCGCGCCATCATCTGAAAGGTTGATGACAGCTTGCCGCTCTATGCGGCAGCGGTCTGCGCAGGCGGACAGACTGGATTTTACGCTCTCATGCGATCCGCATGGCAAAGGCCGTTCGTTCAGGCGCTGGCGTCCCGATGCCCTCTCCTGCCGGATGGCGAGAGGATTTATGAACGACATCTGGACCCATATCGTCGCCGATTTTTCCAATCTCGGCTCTCCATCCGCGCTGGCCGCCTTTGGCCAGGTGGTGCTGATCGACATCATGCTGGCGGCGGACAATGCCATCGTCGTCGGCGCGCTGGCCGCCGGCCTGCCGCCCGCCTCACGCCGCAAGGTGATCGCGATCGGCGTGATCGCCGCATTGGTGCTGCGCATCGCCTTCGCCCTGCTGGTGACGCAGTTGATGCAACTGGTCGGCCTGGTCTTTGCCGGTGGCCTGCTGCTGGTCTGGGTTGCGTGGAAGATGTGGCGCGAACTGCGTTCGGGCGGCGAGGCCGAAGATGCCGAGGATATCGCCGGCAAGGCGGCGCCCAAGGGCTTTGCCCAGGCGGCATGGGCGGTCGCCATCGCCGACGTGTCGATGAGCCTGGACAATGTGCTGGCGGTCGCGGGCGCGGCGCGCGAACATCCCGGCATCCTGGTCGTCGGGCTGATCCTGTCAGTCGCGCTGATGGGCGTGGCGGCGAACCTGCTGGCCCGCGTCATCGAACGCTATCGCGCGATCGCCTATTTCGGACTGCTGGTGATCCTCTATGTCGCCGGCAAGATGATCTACGAAGGCGTGATCGATCCGGCGACGGGCCTCATGACCCTTCTCTGATACCCCTAGACCTGAACCCGAGTGGTGCGCCGATCAGGACCAGCACCACGCGGGTCAGGTGATGGATGATGACCACGCCCGGCTCCAGCGCCAGGCTGAGCGCCACCATGCTCATTTCGGCAAGGCCGCCGGGCGAATAGGCGAGCGTCAGCAGTACCGGGTCCAGCCCGGTCAGCGCGCTGATGCCGGCAGCCCAGGCGAATGTGACCGCCAGCAGGATCAGCGTCGATCCCGCCGCCAGCGCCAGGGTGCGCAGCAATGTCATAACCGTCAGACCCACGAAGCGGCAGCCGATGGTGGCGCCAAGGCCGACTTGCGCGGCGGCGAGCGCCCAGCCGGGAATACGGAAATCGGCGAGGCCGCTCATATGGACGGCGGCGCTGACCGCCAGCGGCCCGACCAGATGCCAGGCGGGCAGGCGCAGCAGCCTGCCGACGAACAGGCCCGACACCACGCAACCGACTGCCCACAGAAGCAGGCTCCAGTCCGCGACTTCGCCCGTCACGGCGGCGGACGGGGCGATCGCGACCGGCGCATGGTCCAGCCGGATCAGGAAGGGCAGGATGAAGACGACCAGAAAGATGCGCGCGCCATGGATCAGGCCGATGGCGCGTTCGTCGGCGCCGCGTTCCGCCCCCATCACCACCATTTCCGCGATACCGCCGGGCATGCCGGCGAAATAGGCGGTGGCAGGGTCGAACTGCGCGACCTTGCGGAAATAGGTGACGCAGAGCAGCGCCGCGCTGGCGAGGAAGAAAGGCAGGGCGGCGAGCGGGACGATCCAGTCGCGCGCTTGCGCGCTGAGATGGGGGCCGAAGCTGCTGCCCAGCACCACGCCGATGACCGCCGCCATCGGGCGACGGGTGGCGGACGACGCCTGGATCGGCAGGCCCGCAACGCTGGCGATCGCGCAGGCGGCCATCGATCCCAGCACCCATGGCAGGGGCGCACCGATCTCCAGGAACAGCGCGCCGCCCCCCGCTCCTACGGCCAGCGCCGCGAGGAAGCGGAGGATCGGCCCTATGGTATCAGACCATGATCCGATCGGGATTAAGCGGACCATGGTCTGATTCCTTGTAGTTCATGCCACGAAGGGGAAAGCCAGCGCGATCATGCCGACCAGCGTCATGACGATGCAGACCGCTGCGGCTGGCAGCAGGGTGAAGCGTTGGTGATCAGCCAGGTCGATGCCGGCGAGGCTGACCAGCAGATAGGTCGACGGCACCAGCGGGCTGAGCAGGTGAACCGGCTGGCCCATCAGAGAGGCTCGCGCGATCGCCATCGGATCGACGCCATAATGGGCGCCGGCTTCGGCCAGAATCGGCAGCATGCCGAAATAAAAGGCGTCGTTGGAGATGAAGAAGGTGAAGGGCATGGAGAGCAGGGCCGTGATCGGCGCCATATACGGGCCGAGCGCGGGGGGAATGAAGCCCACCACTTCCTTGCTCATGGCTTCGACCATGCCGGTGCCGCCAAGGATGCCGGTGAAGATGCCGGCGGCGAAGATCAGCGACACGACTGACAGGACGTTGCCGGCATGGGCGGCGATCCGCTCCTTCTGCTGAGCGACGCCGGGATAGTTGACGATCATGGCGATGGCGAAGGCGATCATCATCAGGACCGACAGCGGCAGCACACCCCAGACCAGCAGGCCGAGCAGCGCGATCACCAGCGCGGCGTTGAACCAGCGCAGGTGCGGACGGCGCGCTTCGGGATATTGCGACACGCCAAGGTCGGCGATGTCGACCGGCTCGCGCTGCGGCACATGGACGTGGCCGAGGCGACGCCGTTCCTTGATCCCGAACCAGAAGGCGAGGCCGAGCAGGAAGGCGAGGCCGGCGATCATGCCGGGGATGAGCGGCAGGAACAGGGTGGCGGCGTCGAGCTTCAGCGCGCTTGCGGCGCGGGCAGTGGGGCCGCCCCAGGGCGTCAGGTTCATGATCCCGCTCGTCACCATCAGCAGGCAGACGAGGTAGATACGCTTCATGTCGAACCGCTTGTAGAGCGGCAGCAGCGCGGCGATGGTGATGATGTAGGTGGTCGATCCGTCACCATCCAGGCTGACGACCGCGCACAGCACTACCGACCCCAGCAGGATCAGCAGCGGATCGCCATGAACCAGCTTCACCAACCGCCCGACCAGCGGATCGAACAGGCCGGTATCCGTCATGGTCGAGAAGAAGAGGATGGCGAAGAGCAGCATCACGCCGGTCGGGGCGAGATTCTTGATGCCGTCGATCATCATGTCGCCAAGGCCCGCGGCCTGTCCGGCGATCACCCCGAACAGCGAGGGGATGACGATCAGCGCGACCAGCGGCGTCATCTTTTTGGTCATGATCAGCGTCATGAAGGTGGCGACCATCAGGAAGCCGAGCAGGGCAAGGTTCATCGCTGCGTCCTTGGTTGAGCTGGAATAGGAGAGATCAGAAGGTCACGCCGACGCGTGCGCTGACGGTCTGGCCATCGTCGCTGCCGGTGAAGGTTCCCGCGCGGTTGTCGGTGTGCCAGTGGATGGCGTTCAACTGGAGCCGGGTGAAGCTGTTGAGATACCAGTTCACGCCCAGCGTTCCGGCCCAGCCGTCGCCACCCAGGACGAGATCGGTATAATCCAGATTCTCGTAGCGGGCGGTCAGTTCGATCGCGCCGCTGCCGCCGTCGAAGGTCGGGTTCAGCACATTGGGCTGGCCGAAGCTGCCGAGGCGCGGGTTGTAGGGCGGCAGTTCGCCGGTCAGGAAGAAGCCGGTCGACAGGCTCCACGCCTTGCTTTCGAAGTCGGGGCGGCCGCCGGTCAGGCGGGCGGTGCGACGGCCCGCCTCACCCATGACCCACAGGCTGCCGGTGTAGCCGCCCAGTTCCACGCCATAGCCGGTGGTCGACTTGCCGCCCAGCAGTTCGCCGGTGCCGACACGTACCGCGCCGTTGAAGCGGCCGCCGATGACGGTGCTGCGCGTCAGCGTGGTCGCGGCGGCGGACAGCGCCTCGTCAAAACCCCAGGCGCCGACATGGAGCAACGAACGGTCGGTCTTGATCGGGTTCCAGTGGGCGCGCGCCAGGACCGTGCGGCTGTCATTGGTCGCCTGCTGCCCGTCGATCCGGTCGCCGGTTACGCTGACCGACGCGTGCCAGTTGGGACCGAACATGCGGCCCATGATGCCGATGCCGTAGAAGCCGCGCTGCGGGATGATGGCGGTCGAAACGGTGCTGCGTTCGAGGAAGGGTGTGGAGTCGGAGCCCGTGCTGCCTTCAAACGCGCGGTCGTTGAACAGATGGCCGGCACGAATGTCATAATCGATCTTGCTGCTCAGACGATTGCGCCAGCCGAGGAAGGCGGTGACGATGTCGACTTCATTTTCGGAAAAATCGCTTTCGAACTGGTAGAAGAAATGAGGCCCGACGCCGCCTTCAAGGCCGAGGCGCAGCGCGCGCATGCCCGTCGTGGTGGTGTTGCGGCCATTATAGCGCGATCCCATGGTCGAGCTGACATCGACCAGGATGCGGCCGCGCGGCTTGTAGGTGAAGACGCCGTCGGCCGAGCGGAAGACGGGCAGGCCCGCGCCCCATTCGGTGGTCACGCCGGACGGGTTGGCGGCGACGGCGCGCGCCTGCGCCACGTCGATATCGGCGGGACCGGGCGGCACGATCTGCGGCGCGAAGGGGGCGATGACGAGCGGCGGAGTCGCCTGCTGCGTGACCTGCTGTTGGGCGACCTGCGGCGCGGGTTTCTGGCCGGATTGCTGCGCGGGAGCGGGCGCAGCATTCTGCGCGAGACCCTGCCCTTCGAGTTTGTCGAGGCGCGCCTTCAGCGTAGCGATTTCGGCGGCCTGCGCCTTGACGAGCGCGGCCAGTTCCTCCGCGCTGGGCGTTTGGGCCAGCGCTGGGGTGGCGGCGATCAGCGCCAGCGCGGCGCAACCGCCGCGCAACAACAGGGACGTCATATCACTTGGCTCCAGAGGCGAGGATCGCGTTCCAGTCGCGCAGGAAGCGCTGCTGTTTCAGGCGATCGAGATTGGCGAGAAGCTGCGGGCCGACGCGCACCGGGCGGGCCTGGGCAGCGGGAAGACGGCGGCCGCGAATGTCGGTGCGGACCGGCCAGAGGCTATGCTGGGCGAGCAGGGACTGGCCCTGACGCGACAGCAGGAAATCAAGGAAGAGCTTGGCGGCGGCGGGATGCCGCGCTTCCCGCGCAATGAAGGCGATGCGCGACATCACGATGGTGTAGTCCTGCGGGAAAATGACGCCGATGCGCGGGTCGCGGCGCGCGCGTTCCACCGCATAGGAGCCGATGACATTATAGGCGATCGACAGCTTGCCTTCGGCGACGCCTTGCAGCATCGGTTCGGTGGTGATGGACAATTGCGGACGTGTGGCCGCCATCGCCTCCACCAGCGAGCGCATGTCGCCGGTGATCGCATAATCCTGCGTCAGATAAAGATAGCCGGTGTTGGAACGGGCGGGATCGAAGGTCGCAACCTTGCCCGTCAATGCCTTCCGGTCCTTGCGCAGCAGCGCTTCCAGCGCGGCATGGCTGCGCGGCGGATTGGGGATCGCCTTTTTATTGTAGACATAGGCGATCGGTTCGGCGGTGACGCCGAAACCCATATTCTTCCAGACGGCCGAAGGCGGCAATGCCGGCTTTTCGGGGCTGGCATAGGCCTGCGCGAAGCCGTCGTTGATCAGCTTCACCTGCTGGTCCATCGCTGATGACCAGACAAGATCGGCCGAAGGCTTGCGCGCCCGCGATTCGGCGACGAAACGGCGATACATTTCGTTGGAGCCAAGGTCGGCATAGCGGACGGTGACGCCGGGATAGCGACGCTGGAACGCGATGATGACCGGCGCCATTTCCGACGTGTCGGCATTGGCGTAGACGATCACCTGCCGTTCCGCCTGCGCGTCGGCGATCAGTTGATCATAGGAGCGCGGATAGCCGACTGACCGTTCCGCCATTGCGGTGGCGGCTGGCACGGCCAGACTTGCCAATGCTGCAACAATCTGAATAACCCTTCGCATCACCCGTCCTTCGCTTTTCCGTTTCTGTCGCCGGATAAGATGTGAGGGTCAGTTACGAAGCCAAGCTGTCATCAACCTTTCAGCATCAGGTGCCCTATTCGGATTTTGATGATCGAGGATGACGCCGCGCTGGCGCGCAGCATTTCCGCCCTGCTCCGCGCGGGCGGCCATGCGGTGGACCATGTCGCGACCGGGGAAGACGCCCTTTCGATCGTCGGCAGCGAACCCTATGCGCTGGTGATTCTGGACGTCGGCCTGCCCGATATGGACGGCTTTGCGGTGCTGGCCGAATTGCGGCGCCGGGGCGAGAAGGTGCCCGTCCTGATGCTGACGGCGCGCGATGCACTGGACGACCGCGTGCGCGGGCTGGACCTGGGCGCAGACGATTATCTGCGCAAGCCCTTCGACCCGGAGGAGTTGGAGGCGCGGGTGCGTGCACTGGGGCGGCGGCGCGGCGGCGATCCGACGCCCGAACTCAGCGTCGGCACATTGACCATCAATCGCTCCACCGGAACGGCGGACGTCGCCGGGCGGCCGCTCGACCTGCGCCGGCGAGAAATGGCCGTGCTCGAATCGCTGGCGACGCGCGCCGGCCAGGTCGTGCCGCGCGAATTGCTGATCGGCGAAGTATTCGGCTTCGACGAGCCGGTTGGCGGCAACGCGATCGAGGTGCATGTGACGCGCCTGCGCGGCAAGCTGGCGCCCGATGGGCCGGGCATCCGCACGGTGCGCGGCGTCGGCTACATGCTCGATGCCGGGTAAGGCGCCGGACAGGGGACGGGCCATTGCGCTGCGGACCCGGCTGCTCGCGGCGATGCTGGGACCGCTGCTGGGCGCGGCGGCGATTATCGGCATCGGCGGGGCGACGCTGATTTCCGACGTGGTGCGGCGGACCAACGATCGGGTACTGGGCGGCGCGCTGGGCGCCATCGCCGAAACGGTGCAGGTGGAGCGCGGAGAGGTGACGCTGGACCTGCCGCCCGCAGCCTTCGGCATGCTGGAAAATAGCGAGCGCGACAATGTCTATTATCGCATCGCCGTGGGGCGCGACCTGCTGACCGGCTATGCCGATCTGCCTGCGCCCGATCCGGCGACGATGACGGTCGACCAGCCGCGATACCGCTTCGCCCGCTATCGCGATCAGGGCATCCGCATCGCCGAGGTGAAGCGGATGCTGCCCCGCATCGAACAGCCGGTGATCGTGCAGGTCGCCGAGACGCTGGATAATCGCAAGACGCTGGCCGGACGGCTGATCTTCGCGCTGCTGATGGGCGAAGTGGCGCTGGTCGGGGTCGCCGTGCTGCTGCTGCGCCCGGCTCTGGGGTGGAGCCTGCGCCCGCTCGCGCGCCTGCGCCGGTCAGTGGAAGCGCGCGATTCCAGCACGCGGCCGGATTTCTCGCCGCTCGACGCCGGGCCATTGCCCAATGAGCTGCGCCCGCTCGCCACCGCCTTCGACCATCTTCTGGCGCAGCTCGACAAGGCGACGGGTGGCGTGCGCCGCTTCACCGCCGACGCATCCCATCAGATGCGCACGCCGTTGTCGGTGCTGAAGGTGCAGGTCGAATTGGCGCGGCGCGGATCGTCCGCCGCGCTGGACGAGATTGCCGATGCCGTGCAGCGCCTGGAACGACTGGTGACGCAGTTGCTGGCGCTCGCCCGTGCCGAGGAAGGCGGCGTCTCCCCGCCGCTGGAGGCGGTCGACCTGAAAGAGGTCAGCAGCGCCGTCATCGGCCGCCTGATCAACCAGGCGATCCAGGCGGAGGTCGAACTCAATCTCGATGCGGAGGATGGCGAAAGCTACCGGGTGCAGGCGCACCGGACCCTGGTGTTCGAGATCGCCGCCAACCTGATCGACAATGGCATCCGCTACAATCGGCGCGGCGGGACGGTCACGGTCATCCTGACGCGGGAGGCGGAACATGTGCTGCTGACCGTCAGCGACGACGGGCCGGGTATCGCGCCCGAACATCATGACCGGATTTTCGAGCGTTTCTTCCGCGCGGTCGGTCCCAACGGCGCGGACGGCACGGGCCTTGGCCTTGCCATCGTACAGTCGGCCGCGTCGCGCATGGGCGCCAGCGTCGAGATCGCCGATGGCGGGCCGGGCACGCGCATCTCGATCCGTTTCGCCGCCGGCGATATAGCGGTAAGGGCGAGCGCATGAGCAATATTTCCTATCGCCGGGTCGGCATCATCGGCACCGGACGCGTCGCCCGCGCGCTGGCGCTGGCGCTGGCGCCCCATTCGGCCGAACCGCTGCTGCTATGGGGTCGGACGCCCGCCACGCTTCAGGCCATGGCGACGAATATCGGTCATGCCGCACATGCGGAAGATCTGTCGGCGCTCATGCAGGGCTGCGACCTGATCGCGATCGCCGTGTCGGACGACGCCATGGGTGACATCGTCGCCGATCTGGTCGATGGTCCCATGGGGAGCGCCCCTCCCCTCCTCTTCCATGTCAGCGGACGCAGCGGCGTGTCCCTGCTGGAGCCGCTGCGCGCCAAAGGCGCGGCGACCGCCGCCATCCATCCCGCCATGACCTTCACCGGCGACGCCCCGACCGAAGTGCAGCGCATGGCCGGCGCGCGCTTCGCCGTCACCGGGTCAAGCGTGCAGGCGGCGCAGGGCGCGCATCGGCTCGTCGCGCTGCTGGGCGGGGTCGCGGTCGACATCAGCGAGGCGCATCGCGCGCTCTATCATGCCGCGCTCTGCCATGCGGCCAATCATCTGGTGACGCTGATCGCCGGCGCCTGCCATGCGCTGGAAGCGGCGGGCGCGGACGATCCGCTTGCCCTGCTTGCCCCGTTGGTCCGGGCGGCGACCGACAACAGCCTGACGAAGGGCTTTGCCGCCTTGTCCGGCCCGTTGCTGCGCGGCGATGGCGAGACGATCGCGACGCATCTGGCCGCGCTGTCGAAGGATTGCCCGGCGCTGTCGCCCGCCTATCGCGCCATGGCGACGGCCACGCTCGACGAACTGGAACGGGACGGCCGGGATGTCGCCGCCCTGCGCGCGCTTTTCGCCTGATGGCGTGACGGCGCGATCCTGCTATCAGAGGCGCATGGCTTCTCCGCTCAAGATCAAGATCCAGCTTTATTGCGGTCCGGAAATCGCCATGGGGCCGGGCAAGGCCGACCTGCTCGACGCCATTCGCGCCCATGGCTCCATATCGGCGGCGGGGCGCGCCATGGGGATGAGCTACAGGCGGACCTGGTTGCTGGTCGATGCGATGAATCGCTGCTGGCGCGAGAAGCTGGTCGACACCGTGCCCGGCGGCGGGCCCGAGCGTGGCGCGCATGTCACCCCGGCTGGGGAAAAAATACTGGCCGGCTATCGCGCGATGCAGGTCGCCGCGACAGGCGCGGCTGAGCCGAACGCGCCAACCCTCATCGACCTGCTGCGCGACGAGCCGCTGACGCCCGACGGCGCGCCATCATAGGCGCTTGCCGCATGCCCGGTCCGGGCGAGACAGGCGCGGATCGCCGACGAAATCCGGATCGGTCAATCCGTCGAGAAAGGCGAGCAGCGCGGGCATACCCCTATCGGGCACCGCAAGCGGGTGCCGCCGGATCGCCGCCTCCAGTGTCCGGGCGCGGCCGTCATGCCACCAGGGTCCGGTCAGCGCGACATTGCGCAGCGACGGCGTGCGGAAACGGCCCGCATCCCCGGCCCGGCCGGTCTGTTCGATCAGCCCCGGATCGGACGCCCGCGCCGGCTCCAGCTGATGATAGTCCATGTCGCTGAAGTTCCGGCCGCTATGGCAGGCGGCGCAGCCCCGCGCAGCGAACAGGCGCGCACCCTGCTGCGCCAGCGGCGTCAGCGTACCTCGGTCATGGGCGCTGCGATAGGAGATCATCGTCCGCTCGAACGCGGCCAGCGCCGCCGTCACGCTGGCGGTGTCGATCCGCCCCTTGCGATCGGGGAAGGCGCGGGCGAACATCCGGCGATAGCAGCGATCCGCGCCCAGCCGCCGGGCTAACGCGCCGTCCAGCCCCTTCATGCCCATTTCCACCGGCCGCTCCCCGAACAGCGGCACCGGCGCCTGCGCCTCCAATGTGGTGATCGCGGGATCGGCGATGGTCAGCCGCGGGAACCAGCCGACATTGGCAAGCCCCGGCACATTGCGCCGCCCTGCCCCGCCATGGACACCCGGCCGCGTTGCATTGCCATCGGCGAAGGCGCGTTTCTGCTCATGGCAACCGGCGCAGGCAAGCGTGCCGTCAGCCGACAGGTCGGCATCATAAAAAAGTCGCCGGCCGAGTTCGACCTTGGCCGCACTCATCCCGTTGTCTATCGGCACCACAGGCGCGGCGAAGCCTTGCGGCAGATCCCAGCGCCAGTCCGGTCCCGTGGCGGCGACAAGCAGCAACGCCGCAGCGCACAGCAACAGTTTCACGGCAAGGGCGTCACCAGCAGCGTCACCTTGTCCGATCCGTTGGCGGCGACCTGAAGCACATAGTCGCCCGGCTCCAGTGCATAATCGACCATCTTGCGGATGCCCGAACAGTCCGGTCCATGGCCGTGCGCAATCGAGGTCGATGCCTTGCCATCCTTCACCACATCGACCCAGGCCGGGGTGCTGAGCGCTACGCGCCACGTCCCCGCCCGATCAACCGTAAAGCGCGCCAGCCCGCCGAAGCTGACGCTGCCGCCGGGCTTTTCGGGGCGCAGTGGATAGGCGACCTTGGGCGTCGGCAGCAACGCCATCGCCACCGTTTGCCCCGGCGTCACGGTCGCGGAAGCAAGCGCCTTGCGTGCGCCGACGGCCTGCAACGGCGTCGCTTGTCGCCAGGATGCCAGCGCCGCCGGCAGTTCGGCCGGCGCGTCGCAAATGGCCGCAGGCACGTCCGCCATCTGCGCGGAGGCGCTGCCGCTCCCCGCCATCAGGACAAGGGGCAGGATCAGCAAGGACGACGATCGGAGCATGAAGGCTTTCCTCCCGAGAACAAAACTATATATCGCCGGATATAGTGAGTCGAACGACCGCAAAAGGGGGAAAATCATATGCGCATCGCCTTAACCTGCCTGCTGAGCGCAGGCTCCATGCTGGCTTCTGCCGCCCATGCGCAGGATGCTGCGCCCGATGCCAGCGACCGCTTCTCGCTCGGCCAGATCATCGTCACTGCGCCGCGCTTCGAAGGGGTCGGCATCGATTCCTCAACCCTGTCGTCCGAAGCCATCTACACTTTCAGCCGCACCGCGCTCGACGATGCGGTCAATCTGATGCCCGGCGTGTCGGCCGGCAACAGCGGCGGCACGCGCAACGAACGGCTGGTCTTCGTGCGCGGTTTCGACCGCTTCCAGGTGCCGCTGTCGATCGACGGTATCCGCGTCTATCTGCCCGCTGACAACCGGCTCGACTATGGCCGCTTCCTCACCACCAACATCGCCGAAGTGCAGGTGGCGAAGGGCTATGCCTCCGTGCTGGACGGTCCCGGCGCGATGGGCGGCGCGATCAACCTCGTCACCCGCAAGCCGACCAAGGAACTGGACATCGACGTGCGCGGCACGGTGAATTTCGACAATGACACCGACTATGCCGGCTATTCCACTTCCGCCATGGTCGGCACCCGACAGGACAAATGGTATGCGCAGGCAAGCTATGCCCGCAGCTTCACCGACCATTGGGATCTGCCCAACGACTTCACCGCGAAAGTGCCGAGCCTTGAAAATGGCGGCGCTCGCGATTTTTCCCGGACGGAGGACTGGCGGGTCAATGCCAAGCTCGGCTTCACCCCCAATGCCACCGACGAATATGCGCTGAGCTACACCCATCAGGAAGGGTCCAAGGGCGCGCCGCTGCATATCAGCGATACGGTGACGACGCCGCGCTTCTGGGACTGGCCGTCCTGGGACATCAGCAGCCTCTATTTCCTTTCGACCACGGCGCTGGGCGACCGCGCGACGCTCAAGACCCGTGCCTATTACAACAAGTTCGATTCGATCCTGCGCTCCTTCAACGATCGCACGCAGACGACGCAGAGCCGCCCCTATGCGTTCGATTCCCCCTATGAGGATCGCGCCTGGGGTGGCTCCGCCCAGCTCGATTTCGCCGCGAGCGACGCCGATACGCTGCGCCTCGCCTTCCATTATCGCCACGATCGCCATGTCGAGTTTCAGACGAGCTTTTCGACCACCGGCGTCCCCTCCACCGAACCGCGCCAGACCCAGACCGAGGAAATCTTCTCCGCCGCACTGGAAAATGAGCTGAAGCTGACCCCCGACCTGACCTTCACCCTGGGCGGCAGCTTCGACTGGCGCAACCTTATCAAGGCGGAGGAATATGGCGCGCCGCTCGGCACGTCGGGCGCTTCGGTGCTTTACAATTATCCGCGCCGCGACGCCGACACCTGGAACCTGCAGGGCCGGTTCGACTGGCAGGCAAATGACGCGCTGGCGCTGCACGCCAGCCTCTCATCCCGCGCGCGCTTCCCGACCATCTTCGAACGCTTCAGCCAGCGCTTCAACACCGCCATCCCCAACCCGTCGCTGAAGGCCGAGCGCGCAACCAATGCGGAGATCGGCGGCAGCTGGGCGCAGGGCAAGCTGCGCGTCGAAGGCGCGCTGTTTTACAGCTGGGTCGATAATGCAATCTTCAACGTGCTGACGCCCGCCTATCCCTGCACCGCGTCGACCACGCCACCCGCGACGCCGCGACCCGGCTGCGCCCTCACCAACCTGACCCAGAGCCAGAATGTCGGCAGCGGCCATTATTATGGCGTGGAACTGTCGGTGTCGGCCACCCTGCTGCCGGGGCTGGACATCGGCGCCAACTATACCGGCATCAAGCGCGACCTGGACTATGCCGCCAACCCAGCCTTCCGCCCGACCGGCGTGCCGACGCACAAGGGCTTCGCCTGGGCGGACTGGTCGCCGGTCGAGGGGCTGCATATCGTCCCCAATGTCGACCTTGCCTCCAATCGCTGGACCCTGTTCACCGCGACACCGGCCAGCGCGCCACAGCGTTACTATCGGACCGGCGCCTATGTGAATGCCGGGCTGCGGGTCGACTATGCGCTGACCGAGCATGTCGATATCGGCGTCGGCGGCCGCAACCTGTTCGACGATTATTACACGCTGACCGACGGCTTCCCGGAGCCGGGCCGGACGCTCTTCGCCAGCATCCGCGCGCGCTATTAAATACATAGGCCTGTCGCGGGCGCCACCGAAGCGCGCCCGCGATCCATGGCGGTCAACGGACCATCCGGGTCTCGACTTTCCCAGAAGGTCTTCGGCGGGAAAGTCCGGCCTTTCCTGGCCCGAACACCAATTTGTCGACGACCGCCCGTCTCTCCTTTACCTTGCATCCTCCGTTCGTGGTTCTACGGAGTGAGGAGCTGCGACAAGCCGATATGCATATGGGAAGGATCGACATGCCTGCTTGTCATTTGAGCAGATATTTGTGGATTATCGCCTTCATCCTCATATGTGGATGTACCGACGAAGCGGCAAATGCGGGAACATGCCCCGGTCTTGAAGCAAGTCGCAACCGTGAGGTCGACGCCGCCCCCATTCTTGCCGATTGCATTGCCAAAACGCCCGTCGGCGCCGCCCTCCAACTCTCGCCGGGCACATATCAGCTGCTGACGTCGCTCACGATCGACAGGGCGGTGACGATCGAGACCAAGCCCCTTGCGTCCGGCCGCGCTTGCGCGAAGACGATAGAGGCGAACTGCGCAATCCTGTCGATCGGCGAACTGGCCCCTTCAAAGGCGGGCCGTGTCATGCCGATCGAAATAACGGCGCCAGACGTGCAACTTCGTTCGCTCATCATCACCGGCAAGACGGGCCGGAGCGATATATGGGAAAAGCGCATCTGCCTGGACGAGCGTTCAAGGCCGCTCGGCGGTGGTGTCCGGGTGAAAGGCAGGAACTTCCACATGTCGGATGTGCTACTGAAGAATATGAGCTGCTACACGGCGATGGAGGCCGTCGCCGGTGCCGATGGCCTGAACATCCAGAACAACATGGTCGGTCCAAACGGACAGCATGACGTTCCGATGATGTGGGCAGATGGCATAACCGTCCACGATGCTGCCAACGCCATCGTTCAGAAAAATATCTTTTTGGACAATAGCGATGTGCAGCTGATTTTTGGCGGATGCCGGAATTGCACGGTCAGGGCGAATATTTTTCGGCATTCCCCCCTGTTCAAGCATGCGTCCTTCGCCGAGTTGATGCTGCACGCCTGGCCTCATTCAAGCGGTGATTTTTCGGGCAGCGTCACGTCGGGAAACGACATCGATTGCAATGCATCCCGGCGTTGCGGATATGGAATCATGATCGGCGGCGAGCCATGGTATCCCGCGAAGACCTTCGGCGGCTCCGTGTCCGACAACCGCATCAGCAATGCGCGGATGGGGATCAATGTCGATCGCATCACAGGGGAAATGATCGTTCGGAACAATGCCGTCATAAGGTCGGGTGGCGCAGCGATTTCGGACTGCGGTCGCAGGTTCTGGCCGGCGGTCAACATTTCTCCCCGATCCCGCGGGTTCCTGAAGACTGACATCGTGGAAAAATCCTCGATTGAGACGCGCGGCTGCCTGCTGAACCGACAAGAGTGAATGGATGGGGATAGGCAGTCCCCCGCGTAATGCCTCGTGCAGATATGACGCGCCGCCGCGCCGGCGCGTCTGCCAATATATCCGCCTTGATCGCCTATCTTCCTGGCGCTCGCCTGTGCCCGCTGAAAGGGAGCCCAACGTCCTGGTACTCAGTGAAGCTATCTACCTAAAAAGGCTTGCGTATTAACGATCAATGGATAATTCGTGACAGGTTAAGACGGACGAGCGAAGGAGGATCAAACAGGATTGTTCCTTTGCCTGTTCTACAGACACGAGGCCTGAATCGCGGCATAAACCGGGAATTTAGGCAATGAATGTTGAGAATTCGTGAGGAATTAGGTTACATGCTAAGAAAATCTTCCCCTTCCGTTCGTATCGTTACTTCCGATCGGGGTTGGATTTTGGAGCGACTGGCAAAGGAAATTGCGGATCGCTTGCCGTATGTCACTTATGGAACAGAAACTGATCCAGCGGCCGCCATCCAATATTACATAACTTATGGCTGCCGCGGTGCGCGCGTATCGCCCATCGAGGTCGCGCTATTTACGCATCGCGAGCAAGACGCGACGGCTGCGGCCCGGTTTGATGCGGCAGCGCGCGAAGTCGACCATGCAATTGCCATGTCCAACGCAACATTGCAGTTGATCAATGACCTTGGCGCAAGCGAGACAAGCTGCATTTTACCGGGTGTCGATATCGACATTTTTCGACCCAAACTGAAAATTGCTGTCGTTGGCAGGACTTATCATACCGGGCGAAAAGGCGAAATGCTGGTTCGCGCGGTCATGGACGTGCCAGATATAGAGTGGCATTTCACCGGCGAGGGGTGGCCCGGCCCGGCCGAACATGTCGCCGATGCCGACCTCCCGGCATTTTATCGCGCGATGGATTATGTGCTCGTCCCGGCCCTCAATGAAGGCGGTCCGATGAGCGTGCTGGAAGCGCTGGCATCGGGCGTCGAGGTGATTGCATCTGATGTCGGTTGGGTGTCCGACTTCCCCCACATTCCATTTGAACGCGGCAATGCCGACTCTCTTCGAAACGTCCTGATGAGGCTGCGCGAGGAGAGAATGCAATTGCGCTCGTCGGTCGAGCATATCACCTGGGATCGCTGGGCAAAAGATCATGACCAGCTGTTCCGCACGTTGTTCGACAAGCTGGACCGTCGCCGGCTTCCGGGCGCCGCCGGCCGCAAAAGCACGCCCAGAGTGCGTAATGTCGCGCTTGTTACCCATGGCCTTGAAGATACGACATTGGGGGGGCCAAGCCGCCGTGTTCCCGCAACGGCAGAAGCGCTCCAGGCTTTGTCGGTCTCCGCGACGGTGTCGCATAATCATGCCACGCCGATGGCCGACGTCGTTCATGCTTTCAACATTTGGCAACCGAAGACGGCGCTGCGTGTCGCACGCGAAGCCAAGCGCCTGAACAAGCCGCTCGTATTTTCGCCGATCATCCTTGATCTTTCGGAGGCGCCGCTGTGGCAGGCGGATATATTCCGCGCGTTCCGGGGAGCGAGGTCCGGCAACGAAGCCGAAGCGATGGTCAGGCATTATGCTCAGGTCCATCGTGAGCGCATGGCCTTGCATGCGCCGGTCGATCCCGAACCAGGCTATCAGGACATGGTAACGGAGATTGCCGAACTGGCCGATGGCCTGATCTATCTCAGCGAGCGGGAACGCACCGTCTTTGAAAAGCTGGTTGGAGATGTCGGCACGCCGGGCTATCTCGTTCGCAATCCGGTTGATGCAAGGCACTTCCAGAATGCGGACCGCGATCTGTTTCGCCAGGCATATGGGTTGAAGGATTATGTGGTCTGCGTTGCCCGCATAGAACCCCGCAAGAACCAGCTCATGCTCGTCAATGCGTTGAGAGACAGCAATCTGCCGATCGTTCTGATCGGCCATGAAGCCCATCCCGAATATGCCGATCTGATCAGACGGTTCGGTGGTTCCAACGTCCTCATGATTGACCGACTGGAGCCGAATTCGGACATGCTCCGATCCGCTATCGCGGGGTCCCGGGTGTTCGTCCTGCCGAGCTGGGCAGAGGGCGCTCCGTTGACCGCACTTGAAGCCGGCGCGGCAGGCGCAAACATGGTTCTGAGCGATCGCTCCGGCGAACGGGAATATATCGGGGACCGTGCGCGCTATTGCGACCCATCCGACCCGGACTCGATCCGCGATGCCGTGCTGGAGGCTTGGGATGCCCCACTTGCGCCGATGGAGGCCCGGGAACTTGCCGACCACGTCGCGGAACAATTTTCCTGGGAGAGACATGCCCGGAATACGCGCGATGTGTATGAAGACATTCTGGCGAATGCCGCGATACGGTCGGCGGGAAAATCTTCGAAATATGACGGCCATATTCTCGCGGCTTCCGGCCGGACGGGCGATGTCATTTTTGATGTCACGACATGGGCGAACAATCCCAACATGTTGTCGGGTATTGTAAGAGTCGAAAGATCCATTGCTATGGAGCTTATCGAGCGTACCGATATCTCCGTTCGCTTTGTCATATATTATTCCGGTGAAATCGGATTCATCGAGCTGCCCAAGGATGTCATCGTCCGGGACATATTGGATGGCTATCTCGCACGTCTTCGTTCCCGCGGTTTGACCGAGCGAGCGACGCTAAGCTTTCCCGCTGGCAGCGACATCATCGCAGTTGGCAGCAGCTGGATGATGAACTCCGATTATGCGATGGAGCTTGCGCAACTCGCACGGGACAAGGCACTTAAACTGTCGGTGCTGATGCACGACATGACTCCGGCGCTTTTTCCGCATTGGTATGAAGCGGGCTATGGTGAGCGGTGGGAACAGAATTGCGCGACAGTCATTGCGCATACGAACCGCTTGCTCGTCTATTCCGAAAGCACGAAGAAGGATGTGACGAGCTTCGCCGAAAAATACAGAATAGAGATGCCGACGGTCTCGAAGATACGACTGGCGGATGAAGTCGGCACTCTGGCATCAAAGCCAACCGTTGAAGGATTGCAGGCGCGAGAGACATTTTCTCATCGGCCATTTGTTCTGAGCGTTGGCGGGATTCATCTTCGCAAGAATTATGGATTGCTTTATGATGTTTGGCTGATTCTACGCGAAAAGATGGGCGACGCCTGCCCTCACCTTGTGATCGTTGGTGGCGTTTCATGGAACGGCGCGGAAACCGCACGCGTCATGCGCAATGACCCGAAAGTCAGTTCTTACATTCATATTCTGGAGAATATCGACGACAGTTCACTGGACTGGCTTTATGATCGTGCGCTGATGACCGCCTATCCCTCGCTGTACGAGGGGTGGGGATTGCCTGTGGGTGAAAGCCTGGCCCATGGTAAGATCTGCCTTTCTTCCGACAGTTCGTCGATGAAGGAAATCGCGCCCGAACTTACCGACCTGATCAACCCCTTCGATCGGATCCGCTGGGCCTCGATAATTCAACATTATGCCACCTCATTGTCATCCCGCACCAGTCGTGAGACGGAAATACGGGAAAAATTCGCCGTCACTTCCTGGCGCGAAACGACCAGTCATATCCTCGATGCATTGGCTGACAAGATTATGGTGCGCCCCACCGCTCTCTATAATCTCGGCGACATTGCTATCGTCGGAAGCAAAGGCGATGGGGCCGCCTATCTGGCGAGCGGATGGTATGCTTCCGAAGCATGGGGCCGCTGGGCCAAGTCTCGTTCGCCCGCAATCGAATTCCAGTTCGCCCATGTCCCCGACGAAGACGTTGTCCTCACCATGTTGGCCAAGGTTCTGAAACCTGGCCACGAAAGACTTCGCTATGACGTGCGCGTCAATGGGCATGATGTAGGGGCATGGGAATTTCCTCCCAGCGCCGCCAGCGGAATCGACGCCGACATGTTGCTCAACCGTGTCGTGATCCCGCAGAAAATAGCGGCTGACGCGGATAAACTGACCATAGAATTGCTCGGTGATCGCATTTTCACGGTTCATGACGCAAAGCCCGGTTCGAACGATACAAGACGGCTGGGCCTCGGACTGAGCGCCTTCATGGTGGAAGAGCAGTCGCGAGCAAGTGATCCGGCAATATTGTTCAGCACACGCGAGGATATACGCGCCGCGCTGGGAGCGGGACCGACAGCCGATTTGCCGCGTCAGTTCACGGAAACGATCCATCGTCCGTCAGTCGTGCTGGATAAACCGATCTGCGATTTCCGTCCATTTTGTCGCGTTGGAACGCCCTATGGCGCAGATGGCGCATATGCGCAGAATGGCTGTCTGGCATTTGCTTTTGGCGTCGCCCGTTTCCGCTTTGATCGCGCGGCCAGCGTAAAATTCATCATCGACGCAATGTATGCATCGCCCGATCATCCGGTAGCCGTCGCGATCTATCTCAACGATCACTGCGTCCAAACCATAACCATGACGACTGACATCCCGAATATGGTCGAGCTTGAAATTCCATCTTCGGTGCTTGCCGCGGCGGACCCACTGAATGTGTCCTTCCTCAGCTCGGGCGTGAAAAAGGCAGGCGTAGCGGATTTCTTCATCAGCATGGTAAGTTTCAGCCAGGATATGCTGCTTCCCAGTCAGAAATGGCCTCTTATGGCTCCCGGCCAGTCGTTGCGTCCGGGCTTGGCGCCCTACCGACACCGTCTGCCAGACCATATGCTGGTCGACGGATGGGGCACGCTCGAAGAAGAAGGCATCTGGTCGTTGGGAGAGACAGGGCGAATCCGTTTCGCGGTAGACCCTGAATTCGTCGACGATTGCGTACTCCTGTTGGATGTCCATCGGATAGCCAGCGATCAGGACGACGATCATATCGCCATCCTTACCGCCGGCGGCGCAAAGATTGCCGAGTTCGAGACGATCGATCCACGCACCGCGTCTCAGCGGATAATGATCCCGCTCCAAGCCGTAGCGAACCCTCGCGGTGAGATCGATATCCGGCTTGTCCCCAACAATTTGACCTGGCCCAGCCGGAGTGCGCCGCACCCCGATCGACGTCGTCTCTGTATCCGGCTTCTTGGCATTGGATTGCATCGGTTCGACGATCTTCCGCACGGTCGGATGTTGGCGGTGGACGGCTGGCACGAGTGGCAACCGGAGGGCCGTTGGACGGCAGCCCGCTCGGCGACTTTCGCGTTTCGGACATCGGAGCAGGGTCAGACGCCGATCATTCATGCCGATGTGCTGCCCCGACCCGACCATGATGATGCAACGATATCGCTCCATTACTCGGTCGATGGCGGTTCCTTTGCAGAACTGCCTATACACCCGCATAAGGATGCCGGGATCACCCTGCCCTTACCGACTGCCAGCAATCCGGGTATTCACTGGGTGACAGTGAAGGGCATCGAACCGGTCAGTCCCATTTCGCTCGGCATCAATGAGGATGTGCGGCCGCTTGGTCTCCGCCTGATATCGATCTCTTTCGTCCCAACCCAGCAGATCGAGGACGACGCATGGGAGAATGGCGGAGCGGATGCGATTCCGGCTCGGGAAGATCAGTTGCTATGTTAGTTAGCGGTTCGTCTGACGAAATATGTTTGGGTGGGGGATGAACGGCGCTTCGCGTGTAGCGATGTTGGGCGACCGGCTTGAGGATGAGAGGTTGCCCTCGGTCCTTACCTGATCGTAATCCCCCACCTTCGACGACATCTCGCAGCAGCGCCAGGATCAACGGCCCCAGCACGATGCCCAGCAACGGGATGGAGGCAATCCTCTTTTCGACGCCAGCTCTGCTTATGACACGATGAAAATGGTCGTAATCTCTCAGCCCTGCCCCTCCGGCATCACCCGCCGCATGAAGGCATCGAACAGCGGCACGGTGAAGGCGGTGTCGCCATGGGCTGGGCTGTAGAGCATGCCCTTGGCGATCAGACTGTTGCGCGTCGGGGCGACACTCGACACCTTTACGCCAAGCGCTTCGGCGACATCGCCCGACCGGTGCGGTCCCGGCCCGATCGAGGCCATGGCGCGCAGATAGCGTTTTTCCGCAGGGGTCAGGCGATCGAAGCGGACGCGGAAGAAGCTGGCATCCAGTTCGGCGAGTGCGCTCCGAGTCGCGGCCTCCATGTCGTCGGCACCGATGGGCGAGGCATCGGCTGCGTCCCAGCCGTGCTTGCCCCATTCCTGCAGGAAATAGGGATAGCCCTGTGTCTGCGCGACGATCGCGTCCAGCGCAGCTTCGTCAATCCGCTCCTCCTCGCGCTCGATCGGCAGGCGGATGGCATCGCGCGCGGCGGCTTCATCCAGCGGGCCGACGCTGACGAACTCGAACAACCGCTCGGCATAGGATTTGGCCCGCCCCATCTGGCCAAGCAACTGCGGCAGGCCTGCCGCCAGCATGGTGATGGGCAGTTGCTTCTGCGCCGCGCGATGCAAGGCACTGATGAGCGCGGCAAGCTGCTCCTCGGGCACATATTGCAGCTCGTCGATCACCAGCACCACCGCGCTGGCCCGCTCCTTTGCCGCCTGCCCCACTGCGACGATCAGGTCGGCCAGGTCCGCCTCCAGATCGCCGCTGTCGGCAAGGCCCGGCTCCGGCTCGAAATCGAGCGCGACTTCCAGATCGTCATATTTGACCTTGAGCTTGGCAAAGCCCGCCAGCGCGACAAGCGCCCGCCGTACTCCGGCCGACGCCTGCTTCATCCGGTCGAGCCGCAGCAGCGCCGCGCGCAAGGCGGGTACCAATATCCCCGGCAGCGAGCGGTTTTCCGGCGCCTCGATCGCGACGATGGTCATGCCCTCGCCCTCGGCCGCGTCGCGCATGGTGGACAGCAGCACCGTCTTGCCCACGCCGCGCAGACCGTAGAGGATGCTCGGCCGCGCCGCCCGTCCCATGCGGATGCGGTCGAGCGCGATGGCATTGCGTTCCAGCAGCGCATCGCGACCGGCCAGTTCGGGTGGCGGCGTGCCGGCGCCGGGGGCGAAGGGATTGCGACGGGGATCCATAGCGATCTTATATCAGTTTATCGTTTTTCTGTAAACTCGCTAACCTTGCTTGAATTTCTCCAGCATCGCCCTCAAGCGGCCCTCCAGCCTCTGGCACACCGCATGAAAAACCTACAAGCGCGGGGCTGCTGGTTGACGGGAAGCGAAAGGAAAGCGTGATGCGGGATCACGTCGTCAGAGGCTGGATTCCCACCTATTTCCGGGTCGGCGAAATGCGCCGACGACCCTGCCGCGCAAAAAAATGGGCCGGAACAGGATTCCGGCCCAAAGGGAAGTACCTTTGAAACAAGGCACTCCGGGTCGCACACCAAAATCTCAAAGCTGTTTACCGACGCGACAACGACCGCTCGAACGCCATGGGCAAAGACAATGCCAGGACTGGCTTGTCAGTACATATGCTGCCCGCCATTTATGGAAAGCGTACCGCCCGTGATGAAGGCGGCATCGTCGCTGCACAGAAATGCAACCCCGCGCGCGATCTCATCGGCCTGGCCGAGCCGGCCGACCGGAATCCTGGCAATGATCTTCTCAAGCACCGGCGCCGGCACCGCCGATACCATGTCGGTATCGATATAGCCTGGTGCGATTGCGTTCACCGTCACGCCATATTTCGCGCCTTCCTGAGCAAGGGCCTTGGTAAATCCGTGAATGCCTGATTTGGCGGCGGCATAATTGACCTGACCATATTGACCCGCCTGGCCGTTGACGGAGCCGATGTTGATGATCCGGCCCCAACCTTTCTCCCGCATGCCGCCAAAGACCGCCTTGGCAGTTCCTCTCGATGATGGACCAGGTCATCGACCAGTTGCAGGGCGCGGGAATCAAGGTGGATTATAGCTTCGTGCGCCTCATCTGTTCCAAATTCGACGGCAATGATCCCAGCCATGCCATGGTCCGGGCGATCGTGGAGCAGAGTTTCGGCGCGGCGCTGCTGCCCGTCCCGGTCCTGGAAAGCGCGGAAATCAGCCATGCCGCGATGCGGATGATGACCGTCTACGAACTGGAAAAGCCGATCGGCACGCCCAAGACACACAAGCGCTGCAAGGCCAATGCGGACGAGGCCATGGGCCAGATCGAGGCGCTGGTGCGCCAAGGCTGGGCTGCATCGACCCTGCGCGCGAAGGGGATATCGTCAATGCGACATGAAGGGCTTTCCTACAGCAGATGGTTCTGCCCATGTTCCATTTTGTCCGCAATGCAGGAGGCCCTCCATGGCGCGTAAGCAATCCGACTATCTGGCTGATCTGCTCGCGGACGAGAGTGACGCCCCCTCCCCTGCCCCGGCGGTCGAAGCTCCTTCCGTCGCGCCCGCCCGCGCCACCTCACTTTGCTGGACCGCGAATCCGCGCTCGCCCGCGTGACGTCGGGCGAGGTGCGGCACGGGCAATGCCCGGCTCTACGACCATCTGACCGAGGAAAATTGCCGCGAACTGATCGATTCGATCATCGCAGAGGGCGAGCAGAAAGTTCCTGCCGTGGTCCACCGGGTCGAGGACGACCCGGATCATGACTATTAGGTCATCGCCGGCACCCGCCGCAACTGGTCGATCAGCTGGCTGCACACCCACGGCTACCCCGACATGGTCTTCGTGGCGCAGGGCGCGCAGCTGGACGACGAGGCCGCCTTCAGCCTCGCCGACCTCGAAAATCGCGCGCGCAAGGATGTGTCCGACCTGGAGCGCACCCGCAACTATGCCGCCGCGCTCAAGACCCATTATGGCGATCATTTGACCCGCATGACCGAGCGGCTGAAACTGTCCAAGGGCTGGCTGTCGAAGATGATCAAGGTGTCGGGCGTCCCCGACACCGTAATCGCGGCCTTCGCCTCGCCCGCGGACGTGCAGCTCAAGCCTGCTTATCCGCTTGCCCAAGCGCTGGACGACCAGGATGCGGCCAGGGCTATCGCCGCCGCCGCCCACTCGATCGCGACCGAACAGGCCCGGCTGCGCGAGGCTGGCGAACCGTCCCTACCCACCGCCGATGTGCTGCGCTGGTTGCTGGACGCGCCCAAGGGGTTTCAGGTCAAGCCCGCCCCCATGTCGCCGCCAGCCGCTATGGCCGCTCCATGCTGACGATCCGGTCCGCCAACCGGCAGGGCGTGATCTTCCATCTCCATGCCGGATCAGGTGTGACCGAGGCCGAGCTGCCCGACGCCGTGCGCGACGCGCTTGCCCATCTCGAACGCAGCGGCAAGGGGTTGCAGGCATGAGATCACCCTGTTTGCCCGAGGAAACAGGGTGAAAGCGGTCAGCCTGTGGCCCGCGCGACCAGGACCGCCATCATAGGCAAAGGACAGATCGCCATGATCGTCCTGCGCCAGCCGTCCGGCGATCCGCCCGTCCCACCAGACGCACAGCCGCTAACCGGCATCCTACTCCGCCAGGTTCATGTTAAGCTACTCTTCGCTGAACCTGCTCCGCTTCGTCCGTCTCCTTTGCGCCGGCCCCTCGTCAGGGTGGGTCGTATTTCGGCCCGTCACTCGCTCTCATACTTGCGCTTGGGGATAGTATGAACCGCTTTGACGCAAGCTGGCATTCAGGTGTTAGCTAAAGGATTTCCTGGCGCGTGAAATGCGCCCCCACTTTGATAATTCTGCGGAAAATCGCGCAATTATTTTATACCGAATTGATTTATAACGGTAAATTACATCGCCCCGTAAAGGCACCCTACAGCGCGAAAAGAGGCCTTAGACAAGGGATCATACCTGCGGTCCAAAAATGCGCTCTACGGGGTCCTGAGAGGCAGAATCGAGAAAATGCCCTGTGTGAGCAGATTGTCCATCGGATTTTGCCTCTTCAACAGGGGCGTATGGGCGAAGTTGCTGACCAACGGTCCCGCGGATGCCATATACTCACCTGCCGACCTTTTCGTCAGCGGGCGCTCGAGCATAAATGCCTGTTGCTGCATCCCGCCCTCCACCAGATGGGCGCGAGCTAGGTGTTCGCGAGTTTCCGGCGACAACCGCCTTGATCGTCGATCTCACGGTTAACAACGGGGATGCGTTTCTCCATATAGTCAGTCTTTCAATCCAGCCCTCCTTCGTTCAGTCGCGAGAACTTCCACGCCTCCCAAATGCGTTCAAAATTCGCTGAAGAGGCACCCAAGCCCCAACCATCCCATGATTTTCTTTATACTAATTTTAGTTTAATATACAAGTCTATCATATTGATAATAAACACTTTTATTTATAAAACATTTTTGTAGAATTTTGGCCATATTCGTCCATCATGGACATTGTCGCTATGGCTCATTCTTCACCGATTTCCGCTTATGCGGACGCACAAAGCCTGCTCGTTCGGCTCGAAGAACGACGTCGTCTAAGTCCCGTTCGATTTCCGCTCCGTACCCGCATGAGGATCGCCGAACGACAGGCGTTGGCGAGGTTGGACAATCTTCCACTCCATGATGACGATCTCCTGATCGATGGTCGTGGCAGCGTCCAGACATCCGGCTTTGACCTCAGTCACGGACGTCATGCAATCGGCAGCGCCATCGAGTTGGACGCTATACTGAACGACAGCATGGTTCTGCTCCAGTGGCTCGGTGCCATAGCCGACCCCGCCATCACTGCGTCATCGACATGGCAACGGGCAGTGCCTGACATGCTCGATACCGTTGCGGGCTGGCAGCAGGATATCGCAACTCTCCCCCCCTCCCCTCCCCTGCTCCATGGTGCCCAGATGGCGCGCCTATGGCGCGAACGAGCGCCTGCCGGGCGTGGTGATCTGGTATACAGCCTGCTGATCGGAGATCGCTGGGGACCGGGCTGCTGGGATGGATCCGCTGGCGGCTTGATCGCACTTGGCCTGGAGCGGAATGCCCTGCCGTGGAAAAATGCGCGGGGAGAGCAGCTCGAAAGCATCTGGCTTGATGCCGTAGGAACCGGCGCGCAAATGCATCTCGATCTGGAAGTACGGCTCCGTGCCTATGCCGCTCGAGCAGCCCAGTTTATCAATTCTCGGAAGCGGCCTGGCCGGCTGAAGGACGTCCTGTCCCTCGCCATGTCCCGCCCCCGGATCAGCAGCAAGGACGTGGCGAAAGCCTTGAACCTGACCGTGGCGGGCGCGATCAAGCTTCTCTCGATCGCTACGGATGCCGGCCTGCTGATCGAAAGAACAGGGCAAGCCAGCTATCGGAGCTACGCCATTCCTGTCACCGCTCCATCAGAAGCCGGATCGCGCATGCGTCCTGACCCATTCCCAACGTCACCCGCCAGATTGGACTGGTCGGATGACGATGAGTTGGGTTTCATCTGATAGTCGGTCGCCCGGCTCTTTGGTGGATAGCGACCAGGCGGCAGCATACGGGCAGGGGAGATATGCAGCCCATTTTTCGTTCCTCCATCAGATATACGGGTCTGCCGTCTGATCAGGTGCACTTACAGGCGACTCTGAATAAAGCTCCACGCTAATATGGCCTATCGGCTGGTTATGTCCGAAATCACAGATACGCCGCTTCAAACCGCGACGAGCATTACAGGGTCCATCTGGCCCGGCCGATTCTGAAAACACGTCGCCACAGAAATGCCCGGAGCGAAACGGGAGAACTGATGCAGCAATCCCTCCGAATATAGCGACTATGCTTCCTTTCCTTGTTGGAAAGGGAGAGGCTCTGTCCTGCTGGCTAGCCGTTCGACGTGTTTTCAGAATCGGCAGAAGATCATGGATAGGGCTGGATCGGGACGCCCATTATCCGCCCAATCCGGTGCAACCGGGCCGGAATAGGGCCGGATTTGCGATAGCGACCGTAAATGTTCTTTACCTCGGGTCGCGAGCGACCATTCCTACCCGGTCGCTAACGTGATTCTGAAAACACGATCATGCGCGAATTGGAGCATCACGCGCAAATGTGGATATCGGTTTAGCGCGAAGCGATGCGACGATAGAGCCTAGGAGCGTGCAATATGCGCCGTACTCGACGCAGCAACCCCTAGAGCATCGTGCGGAGCCAAAGGCCAGCGCAGCTAAATGTGAGAACCGGTTTTAGCTGCGCCGGCCTTCGGCATCCGCATAAAAGGATGCGACAACAAAGAACTAGATCGCGCGACCTGCGTCCGATTTAACGCAGCGCGCTCTAGAGCCGATATTTGTTGCGGCGATGATGTTCCTTGACGAAACCATAGAAGCGCTTGGAATAGTTGCGCGGCAGTTCATCAGGATTGGCGCCGAGAAACGCATCAAATCGGCGCATCAGCTCGTCATAGTCCCATCCCGGGAAATCGGCCCGGATCGCCTCATACACGTCCCGATCCAATATTTTGATCGCACTGGTCCGCGACGCAGAGGAGGGGGGGCGTCGTTCTGCCGTCGAGCGGCGCGGACCGGCATCTGCTGGTTCACGGACGCGCAAATCACGGGTCAACTGCGAGATGAGATTGAGCGCCAGCCGCGGTTCGACTAGCTCGTCCGGCGTGCGATCAGATTGTGCGATCTCCGGTGACGAAGTGGGAGAGGGGAGGCGTTTACGCCGATCTGCATCACCCAGATGACGCCGCATGACCATCTTCAGCTTCGGTTTGCTGCTGTCCTCATCGATAACGCCAAGGCTGATGTCGGGAAGCTCGTTGCTGCGCGCGAGGTCGAGCAACTTCCGCTTGAACACCGGATAGCTGCTTTCGCTTCCGCTTTTCTGATGCAGCGTTTCGAAACCGATAGTGAAGCCTTCCGGCCCGTTGCCGCCGGCATGCTTGCGCGAGGCCCGATAAAGCCATTTGCCCAGTCCGCTGGTGATTTCAAAATAGAGGGGCGAAATCGATAGCACGTTGCGCTTGTCCATCACGCCATCGAAGAACCATTTCGACAAAGTGATTTCCATGCCGAGCGATCTTTGCGTCCGCTCATCCACCAGATGGGTATAGCTGTCGATCCAGGAGAATGTCGTCTCCCGGCTTTTCGCATTGGCCCGGATATTGGTCTTGATCGTCGTGGCCTGCAGCCGGTCGAGGGCATTCACCAGTCGCTCATAGGCCCGTCCGCTCGTGCCCCAGCAGATGCGCTTCAACAAATCGCCAGGCTGCAACCGGATGGCAGGAGAAATATCGTTGGTTCCGCGCTCGCGCAATTCATTCAGATGCGACGCAAGGTAGATCATGATATCCGCGTCCCAGATCGTCGCCATGCCATATGCGGGATTGGGAAGGACCTGAACCGTCACATTGCGGTCGGGGCTGACATAGTCGATCGGCTTGACGCGCTTGCGCTTCGACAGGCTGAAGAAGGGGCGCTGCATCGTTTCCTGATAATCGCGCAACGAAATGTCGCTGAAATCGGGCAGGGTGAAGAACATCTCGAACTGGACCTTGCGCTCCTTGAGCACATTTTTCAGTTCGCCTTCATTCCCTGCCGTCGCCATGCCGTCCCCGCTTCCCCCCGGAGGGAAATCACATTCAAGTTACTGAAATAAAAGGATTATTCCTCCGTTTTCAGCTTTTCGTCCCACGATCCCGATGCTCAGCGGCGTCGGCCGGTCCGGATCTTGGCCTGCTCGATCACCGGCCGCAGCGCTTCCAATATCTCGTCCGTCGACAGACCGTTCGGCGACAAGGACAGCGTCAGGACTTTCTGCTGGTCCTTTTCGACCTGACCGATCGACGCTCCGCCCGTTGCCGCGATCATTGCCTTTTGCACCCGGCCCTTGGCGACGGTCGCCTGGACCAGACGCGCCAACACCTCCGGACCGCTGATCGGCTGCTCGTCACCCGACCGCCGAAAGCTTTGCTCCGATGCGATCTGATCCGCGGCCGCTTCCAGCTTCGTTCGGTTCGCCGGGTCGCGCAGCAAAGGCAGCAGCTTCTCCGCATATTTGGCCTGAAGGTCCATCGGCGAATGGAAAGCGCTCACTATGAAAGGTGGAATATCGGTCAGGGCGATGTAGCGCGACAATTGCGACTTGGAGATTTTCAGCCGCTCGGCCATCCGCAACTGCACGCCGCCATAATAGCTCTCGACCGCGGCCTTGTAATTGAGCCCGCGCTCCAGATCCGAAATATCCTCGCGCTCGCGATTCTCGATGTCGGCCAGGCGAAACGCCGCTTCATCATCCAGATCCTCGATGATCGCGATCAGGTCGATGTCGGGATAATGGTTGGCGTTCAGCCACGAAATCGCCCAATGTCGCCGCGTGCCGGTGACAAGCTCATAGGGCAGGAGGCCATTGGGCGTCCGCCGCACCACGGTGGGCACCCGATTGCCGCCTTCCGCCAGGACGGAATCGATCAGGCTGCGCAACCGATGTTCGTCGAGCAGGGAATAATCGCGGGCATTGCCCGGCCAGATCGAACATTCCGCGGGTTTCAGCCGGATGGTCGGGCGCTTCACGATCCGCGCCGCCTCGCCAAAGGCTTCGAGCCGCTTGTTCGTGAAGTTCGTGCGCGGCACGCCTGCGGCTTCACCCGACGGCGCAGCACCGGCGGCGGGCTCATGCGGAACGGAAGCCAAAGCCTCGCTGATCAGCGATCGCCGGCTCATGCCGCCACACCCACGTCAGAGGTCAGGCTGGTCGATGGCCATTGCTGGCGAATCTGCTGTTCGACCTCAGCGAAGACGGCATCCAGATTTTCGCGGCACCGCATATAGGTCTGGTGTGAGGCCGAAGGCTTGGATTCATAGATGGAACGGAAGGATTGCGTCGCATTCTTGATTTCTTCGGACGCCAGGATCGGCTGTCCGAGCAGCAACCCCGCATAGGTTGCCTGCATGATGCGCCACATGTCATTCTCGCCCGGCTTGCTGGGCGAGAAGGTGGAACAAACCACGCGGATGAAACCGTAATTGACCGGCGTGCCATTTTGTTCGAGAATCTCGATATTGTCGGCAATCGTGTCCATGAAATGGATGGTCGACAGATAATCGAGCTGGCGCGCCGGCACGGGAATCAGCAGGCCGGTCGCGGCCGCCATGACATTGAGGCCAAGGAAGCCCATGGCTGGCGGCGGATCGAGCAGGATCACGTCGAAATCCTTGGTCACGCTGGCGATACCGATGCGCAACGCCTGAAGGCTTTCGCGCACCGCCTGACCGCCCTCGCGAAGGGTGGAGGTCAAATCCCATTCCGCGTCCTGCAAGCCAAGGCTGGATGGCACGATCTTGATCGTCGGCCAGGGCGTGTCGCGGATGGTCCGGGAAAAATCGCTGAAAGTGCTGCGCGGAGACAGGAAAGCGCCCAGCGTTTCCTCATCGTCGATCAGCGTTTCAGGCTGGATGTCGAACATCGTGGTGGTCGAGGCTTGCGGATCGCAATCGATCACCAGCACGCGATAGCCATGGAGCGCAAGATAATCCGCGAGATGCTTCGTGATCGTGCTTTTGCCCACGCCACCCTTGAAATTCTGGACTGCCAAAACAACAGCGTCCTCGTCCGGCTGTTTGCCGACATGGATGCCCAGCGCGCTGCGGATATGGGTCAGATCCTCCAGCGTGTAATAGCGGCGACCGTTGGGCAGCTGCTTGGGCTGGGGAAGGCGGCCCTTGGCTTCGGCCTTGGCCAGTGCTTCCGGCGTCCGCCCGATCAGTTCGGCAGCCACGGTCGGCCCGAAACTGATGTCGAGCGTCTTGCGATTGTCCGGCCGAAACACGATGGTCTTGATATGATCGCGCATCTGTTGGCAGGCGGTGGTGACGTTGCGCAAGGTGTTGACGGTTAACGACATGACGCCCCTCATGGCCGAATCGTGATGGGATAAATTGGTTTGCGTTTAATGCGCCTATTCAAGCCTGAAAGTCAAACCTTGCCGTTTTGCACTGCACAATAGGATTTGATCTGATCTGGGGTGCCTTGGATAGCAACCTCGACTGCTGGAGGAAGTCGGAGACCAAGGGCGCCAGCTGATAGCCTGCTATGGCGAACCGTCACCTCCCAACGACGTCTGTTGGTAAATGCGCTGTCGCTATCGGTCGTTTAGGAGATTTATTCGAAGATTACCGGAGTTAGGCGCTTGTCGGGCTTCGATTCGGGGACGGAAATCCTGCGAGTCCCGTCGGCTTGCTGGAAACCGATCCCACGTTGGAATGAAACCGAAAACACGCTGATAGGATTCCGAAACCACGCCCGAGAAGAGGTGATAACACGCTGGCAGATCAGGAAATTCTCACCTGCCAGAGCAGGGAAACCCTAATCTTCCCGCCGTTCGACAGCAGTGCCGGCCGCGCTCATATCCAGCATGGATCCATCCGCGCCATAGCGCCGCCAGGCCGGCAAAGCATCGCCATTGGGATCACCCTTCTTCGCAAAATTGACCAGATAGGCGCTGGCGGTCCGGCCCATCATCTTGTCCCGGTCCGTGGCGGCGCCGCCATATTTGATCGCGACCGTATCGAAGAAATAGGGAATTTCGCTGGCGTGGCCCGCACCTTTGGCTTTCGCCGTCCGCAGCGAGTCCGCGACATAGGAAAAGCGATAATAATAGGTCGGCACGCCCTGCGTAGCGAACTGTTGCGCCATGGCCCGCGCGCCCGCCACCATCGGACCGGTCAATCCGCCTATGTCGTCGCTGGTCGCGCCGATCATCACCGGCACCTTGGCGAACCGCCTGGCCTGATAGGCCGCAAGACTGTCGACCGCGATCCGGCCGTCGGCGATCGGACTGCTATGTTCGCGCGGGCTTCCGGCAAACAGCGATGCCAGGTTCAGCCCGTCGACCACCGTATCGGCAGGCAAGGCGCGCAGCTTCGCGAGCGCATTGGGATCGTCGGCGCGCACCCCCTTCTTCTCGCCGAAGGCCGCACCCAGTTTCTCGGCGCCGGCCAGCGTCGCGTCGCCCATCGGCATCGGTCCGCCCGACTGGATCACCGCCTTCTGGAACAGCCCCTGCGCCATCGGCGAGGTCAGCAGGGCGTGGACCGACATGCCACCCGCGCTTTCGCCGATGATGGTGACGTTTGCCGGGTCGCCGCCGAACGCGGCGATATTGGCTTTCACCCAACGAAGTGCGGCAATCTGGTCCAGATAGCCATAATTGGCGAACAGGCCCTTGTCGGCATCGGCCCTGGTCAGCGCAGGGTGAGCAAAGGTGCCGAAGCGCCCCAACCGATAGTTGAAGCTCACCACCATGATGCCCTGTCTGGCCAGCGCCGCGCCGGAATAAGTGGGCGGCGAGGAGCCGCCATTGACGAAGCCGCCGCCATAGATCCACAGCATCACCGGCAGTTTCGCCTTGGCGCCCGCCGGTTTCCAGACATTGATATAGAGGCAATCCTCTGCCGGTGGCGTGCCGAGCGGCGCGGCATCGGACGGGAAGGGGAGTTGCATGCAGTCATGGCCATATTGGCTGGCATCGCGGACGCCCTGCCAGCGGGCGATCGGCTGCGGTGCGCGCCAGCGCAGATCGCCGACCGGCGGCTGGGCGAAGGGAACGCCCTTGAAGGCGGTGACGCCATCCTCGGTCGTCCCGCGCAACCGACCCTGTGCGATCATCACTTCCGGTTGCGCCGGCGGTTGCGCCCGCGGCTGCGCCGTCGCCCCAATGGCCGTCGATCCCGACAGCATTGTCATAAGCAATAGGCGCAGGGGCAGCGACAGCGGCATATCCGATCCTCTCTTAACTCACTTCATGGCATCCTGCGGCAGGGCTACCACGCGCATTTCCCGCGCGGACAGCCATGCCGCCTCGATCACTTCCTGCACCGATACGGCTTCCGCTGTCGAGACCGGCAGCGCGCTTCCGGACAATAGTGCATCGGCTATCTGCGTGTAGAAACGTTCCTGGCATCCGGTTGCCGCCGGATGCAGAGTCATGTCGCCCGCAGCATCATGATGCTCGACCGGATCGGGATCGACGCCCCATAGGTCATCGCCCGGCCGCAACCCCTCGATCAATTGGGCTTCCTGCGGATCGAGCCGTCGCTTGATCAGCGAACCCTTCATGCCATGCACGGCAAAGCGCGGCACGCCGCCCGCATCGCCGCCCGGAGCATTGAGGCTGGCGTGCAGCACCACCCGCTGCCCGTCATAGCGCAGCACGACATGTGCCCAATCGTCCGCCGCCGATCCTTCGCGCAGGGCGGTTATGTCTGCGCTCACCGCCAGTGGCCTGCCGAACAGCGCGAGCGCCTGATCGACCAGATGCGGCCCCAGATCGTACCAGACGCCCGATCCGGGCGACCCGTCCTCGCGCCAGCGGTCGCGTACTTCCGGCCGGAAACGATCGAAATGACTCTCGAAATGCGTCACCCGGCCGACCGCGCCCTCCGCGATCGCGGCGCTGACGCTCAGATAATCGCTGTCGAACCGGCGATTGTGGAACACGGCCAGCGTGCGCCCGACCGCGTCCGCCAGCGCGACAAGTTCGCGCGCCTCCGCCAGCGACAGGGCAAAGGGCTTGTCCACCACCACATGCTTGCCCGCGCGCAATGCCCTGTCGGCAAGCGCCGCATGGGTCGCACTCGGTGTCGCGATCACGATCAGGTTGATCGCCGGATCGGCCATCAATGCGTCCACCTCCGCCACACAGGTGATAGCCGGATCGAGCGCCGCCACCTCCTCCGCCCGGCTGGTGACGATTGCCGCCAGCTCCAGCGCCGGCACCGCCCGGATCAGCGGCGCATGAAAGACGCGCCCGGCCATGCCATAGCCGATCAGGCCGACCCGGATGTTCATGGCTTCAGCGCTCCCGCCACCAGCGGCGCCAGCTTGCCGACGATGATGGTGACGCCCTCGTCATTGGGATGGATACCGTCGGGCAGTAGCAGCGCGCGCTTGCCGATCACCCCGTCCAGCATGAAGGGATAGAGCGTCGCGCCATAGGCCTTGGCCAGTTCGGGGTAGATGGGATCGAACGCCGCGGCATAATCCGGCCCCATATTGGGCGAGGCCATCATGCCCGTCAGCAGCACGGGGATGCCGCGCTTCTTCGCCTCCGCCAGGATCGCATCCAGATTGGCGCGCGTTTCCTCTGGAGAAAGGCCGCGCAGCATATCATTGCCGCCAAGGCCGACCAGCATCAGATCGGGCCGGCGCGGCAACCCGTCGAGCGTGAAGCTGAGCCGCGCCAACCCCGCCGCCGTGGTGTCGCCCGACACGCCGGCATTGACGACCCGAGCCTTTATCCTCTGCGCGTTCAACGCCTTTTCCAGTATCGGCGCCAGCCCTTTGCCCTGGTCCAGATTATAGCCGGCATACAGGCTGTCGCCGAACGCCACGACCAGCTTCGTGTCGGCCGCCGGTTCGGCGTCTTCGACTGCCTGCGCCATATTGGCGGGCGGGGGAGGGGTGGGCGCACCATCCGAACAGGCGGCCAGATGGACAAACAGCGTCAACGCCCCATATTGCAACAACCTGCCCGCCAAGGAGCGCTCCTTCTTCATGCACTTGCCCATCGATCCCGCCACTATTGCGATCCGCGCGCAGAATGTCACCCTTTCCCTTGGCGCCCGCGACGCGCCGGTGGCGATCCTCAAGGGCGTCGACCTGTCCATCCTGCGCGGGGAAAGCGTCGCCATCCTCGGCGCATCGGGGTCGGGCAAAAGCTCGCTGATGGCGGTGCTGTCGGGCCTTGAACGCGCCAGTGGCGGCAGCGTCGATGTGGGCGGCGTCGACTTCGGCACTTTGGGGGAGGATGACCTTGCGCGCGCGCGCCGGGGCAGGATCGGCATCGTGCTTCAGTCCTTCCACCTGCTCCCCACCATGACGGCGCTGGAAAATGTCGCCGTGCCGCTTGAACTGGCCGGCCATGCCGACGCCTTCGCTCTGGCCGCCGAAGAGTTGCGCGCCGTGGGCCTCGGCCACCGGATCGACCATTATCCCGCCCAATTATCGGGCGGCGAGCAGCAGCGCGTCGCCATCGCCCGCGCGGTCGCGCCGCGCCCGACCCTGATCTTCGCCGACGAACCCACCGGCAATCTCGACGCCGCCACGGGGGCAGCGATCATGGACCTGCTGTTCGGCCGGCAGCATGCGGCAGGCGCCACGCTCGTCATCATCACCCATGATCCGGTGCTGGCCGAACGGTGCGGCCGCATCATCGAAATGCGCGATGGGCAGATCATAGCGGATCGCACCCTGTGAGCGGGCTTGGCTGGCGCGCGGGCTGGCGCATCGCCCGGCGCGACCTGCATCTGGGCTTTCGCGGGCTGCGGCTGCTCTTCCTCTGCCTGTTCCTCGGCGTTGCCGCGCTGGCGGCGATCGGCAGCCTGACCGCCGCCATCACCCAGGAACTGAGCGACCGGGGCCGCGTCATCCTGGGCGGCGACATAGAAATCGGCATGACCCAGCGCGAGGCGAATGTCGGCAACAAGGACCTGTTCCGGCAGCTCGGCACGCTCAGCGAGACGATCCGCATGCGGGCCATGGCGCAGCGTATCGGGCAGGGCAGGGGCGACGCCCCGCCTGCCGTGCTGACCGAACTCAAGGGCGTGGATGATCTCTACCCGCTCTATGGCGCGCTCACCCTGCGCAACGGCGCATATCGTCCGATGGATGCGGATCATATCGTGGTCGGCGAGGCGCTGGCCGAGCGGCTGGAGGTCCGACGTGGCGAGCGGCTGCGCTATGGCGAGGCGACCTTTACTATCAGCGACATCATCGCGGAGGAACCCGATCGGCTGGGCGAGGGCTTCACGCTCGGCCCGGTCGCGATCGTGTCGATGGACGGACTGCGCCGTACTGGCCTCATTCAGCCGGGCAGTCTCTATTCGGCCAAATATCGTATCCGCCTCCATCCTCGTTTCGATGCGGCGACCGTGCGCAACGACCTGGAGAAGGCGCGCGCCCGTGATGGCTGGACTTTCAAGGACAAGGATCGGGCCGCGCCCGGCGCAAATCGCTTCATCGAGCGAATGGGGCAATTCCTGTCGCTGATCGGTCTTGCCGCGCTGGTGATCGCCGGCATCGGCGTCAGCAATGGCGTGGCCTCCTATCTCGCCGGCAAGCGCGGCGGCATAGCGACATTGAAGGTGCTGGGCGCGACCTCCACCGACATCGCCCGCATCTACCGGATGCAGGTTGGCGCTGTCGCGCTGCTGGGCATCGCGGCCGGCCTGATCGTCGGCGCGGCCCTGCCTTCACTGGTGGTGGCGCTGGCGGGCGACGTGCTGCCGGTCAGCCCCGGCTTCCGCCTCCACCCCATCCCCCTGCTGGCGAGCGCCGCCTATGGCTTGTTGATCGCTTTCCTCTTCACCTTCCCGCCACTCGCCAGAGCGCGCACCCAGCCCGCCGCCGCCATTTTCCGCGGCGCGATCGAAAGCCGGAGCGGCCTTGACCGGCGGAGTCTTGCCGCGATGGGCGGGGCGGGGGCATTGCTGATCACATTGGCGCTCGGCACCGCGCGCGAACCGCTGTTCTCTGCCGCCGTCCTGGGCGCGGTCGCCGCCGTGCTGCTGCTGTTACTTGCCCTCGGCCTGCTCGTCAGCCGGCTCGCGCGCCGCCTTCCTCGGCCGCGCCGCCCGCTCCTCCGCCTTGCGCTCGCCAATCTGCACCGGCCCGGCGCGCAGACCGCCGCGCTGATCGTGGCACTGGGCCTTGCCCTGACGCTCTTCGTCACGCTGGCGGGGATCGAAACCAGCCTGAACGCGGAAATCCGCACCGTCGTCCCGCAAAAGGCGCCCGCCCAGATCGTGCTCGACATTCCCGCGCCGCAGCAGGCCCGCTTCCGCCAGATCGTCACGCGCCAGGCGCCGGAGGCACAACTCAACATCGTGCCCGTCCTGCGCGGCACCATCACCGCCTATGGTGCGCAGCGCGTCGCCGATCTCCAGCAACTGCCCGAAGGCGCCTGGTTCCTGCGCGGTGAACGCGGCGTCACCTACAGCGCCACCCTGCCCGAAGGCAGCGATCTGGTCGCGGGCAAATGGTGGGCGAAAGACTATAAGGGGCCGCCGCTCGTCTCGCTTGACGCCGCAGCGGCCAAAACGCTGAACATCGGCGTCGGCGATACGCTGACCATTTCCATCTTGGGGCGCGAGATCAAGGCGCGCATCGCCTCCCTGCGCAAGGTCAATTGGGATACGATGGGCTTCAACTATGTGCTGGTCTTTACCCCCGCGACGCTGGAGGCCGCACCGCACAGCGTCGCCGCCACCATCACCATGGACCCGCGCCACGACAGCGCCATGACCCGCGCCCTGCTAGCCGCCTTCCCCGGCGTGTCCGTGATCGCGGTGGGCGAGGTGATCGATCAGGTCGGCGCGATCCTGACCCAGATGTCGCGCGCGATCCTTGTCGCCGCCTCGGTCGCGATCCTCGCCGGCATCGCCGTGCTGGTCGGCGCGATCGCGGCCGCGCGTCAGTCGCGCAGCTATGACAGCGTCATCCTCAAGACGCTGGGTGCGACACGGGCGCAACTGCTGGGCGGGCAGGCGCTCGAATATGGCCTGCTCGCCGCCATTCTCGCGCTCGTCGCGCTGGCGCTCGGCAGCGCGGCGGCATGGTTCGTGATTGTGGAGGTGTTCGATTTCAGCTGGACGCCCGACTGGCCGATCGTGCTGGCGACGCTGGCGGGCGGGGCGCTGCTGACGCTCGGCATCGGCCTTGCCGGATCGATCCCGCTGCTTTCCGTCCGTCCGGCCCGCGCCTTGCGGCAGGTCTGACGGTCCGCTCCGTCGCAAACGGCGCATCGTGCCGGGCGTGACGGCTTATCCTGCGGCCAGATCGACAGGAAAGGCCGTCATGACCAACCAGACACTGACCCGCAGCTTCATCGACCTGCGCGCCTGGGCCAAAGGCGCGACCGTGGTGACGGGCGAAGGCGATCCCTTCCTCGCCGCCCGCGCGCAGTTGCCGCTGGCGGATGGTCCCATCAGCGCCGGCCTCATCGCCCTGCCGCAGGGCACGGGCATGGTCGCGGCGATGCCCGTCGACGAATTTATCATCGTGGAATCCGGCGCGGTCCGCATCGCGCAGGGCGATCGCGATCTCACGCTTGTGGAAGGCGACAGCGTCGTCCTGCGCGGCGGCGCGGCTTTTGCCTGGACCGCCGATGCGGACAGCCGCCTCCTCTTCATGCGCCGCACCGGCGGCCCTGCCGGGGACGGCGCAATCATCCCGGTCGACGCCAATGCCCCGCTCGCGCCTTCGGGCGCGCCGCTCGCAGAACTGCTGGTCGGCCCGACGCCCCAGTGCCGCAACAATAGCGACTGGAAGTCGGACGATGGCGAGTTCATGGCCGGCACCTGGGATTCGACCCCCTATCACCGCCGCGCCATGCGCTATGGCCATTTTGAATTGATGTATCTGCTCGACGGCAGCGTGACCTTCGTCGACGAAGCCGGCGTCGAAGGCACTTTCTCGAAAGGCGACATCTTTCTGGTCGAACAGGGCGCCAGTTGCAGCTGGGACAGCCGCGTCCATGTGAAGAAGGTCTATTGCATCTACCGCCCGGCCTGACGAAGAGGCCGGCTCAAGGATCGAATTGCCTGAGTAGCTGGGCAGCCTCGTCCACGGCTGCCCATGCGCGCTTCGCCAGGCTGCCGCCTACGCTGCACCGGCGGACGCCAAGCGCGGCAAAGGTCCGGATCGACGCATCATAGTCGTGGATGACGACATTGACCGGTTTGGGCGCCACGGCAGCAACCAGTTCCGCCAAGGCGCCCGGATCGAGGATGAAGGGGACGAACAGGCAATCCGCGCCGGCTTCGGCATAGGCCACCGCACGCGCGATGCTTTGCGCGACCGGCATGTCCGGCACCCGGAAATTCTCGTTGCGGCCGATCAGCATGACGCTGGGATCGACCGCGTCGATGGCGGCACGCGCGGCCGCGATACGATCGCGGGCAAGATCCAGCTCATAGAGCTTGTTGCCCGACCAATCCTCGATCGAAAGGCCGGCGATGCCGGTGTCGATCGCAAGTGCGACATTGGCGGCCACAGCCGTTGGATCGTCGGCAAATCCATTTTCGAAATCTGCATTCACGGGCAGATTGGTCGCGCCCACCAGCAGCCTGAGATGCGCCAGCACCTCGTCGCGCGAAAGCTCGCCATCATCCTTTCCCGCCGCCCAGGCCGCGCCGGCGCTGGACGAGGCGATGGCCTTGAACCCGGCTTTGGTCAGCCGGACGGCGCTTCCCGCGTCCCAGGCGTTGGGAAGGATGAAGAACCCTTCTTCATGCAGCGCGCGAAACGTGGCGCGCTTGTCGGCGATAGTCGGCATCCTCTCGCTCCTCGGCAATCCGCCACGCCAGATGATGCGCCCGTCCGACACATTCAAGTCGATAGGGATTGGCGTGAGTAAATCAGGCCATCGGATCGAGCGTTCCCAGCCAGGCAACCAGCCCGATGATGGCGACGGCGGCGCTGCTTTCCACCAGAAGCGACAGCCGCAGATGCATCATCGCGCGTTGCGGCGTCGTGCCGCTTTCCAGCGCCGGCGTCAGCCACCAGCGATTGGCCGCCGCTAGTCCCAGCATCAGCCCGAACAGCGCCAGCTTCGCCCCCAGCAGCCAGCCATAGAGACTGCCGAGCAAGGCCGGCACCTGCGCCAGCCCGACGATCATCGCGACATTGACCGCGCCGCTGACCACCAGCGTCGCCACGACCAGCGACCCCATCAGCGAAAAGCGCGCCAGCATCGTCGCAACCGGCCGCGCATTATCTCCAGCCCGCAATCGCGTCACTGCGCAGAGCAGCATCGCCAGCGCCCCGATCCAGCCCGCCGCCGCCCAGATATGGGCGACATCGGCGGCCCGGTGGAGCGTTCCGGCCATGTCTTCGGTCGCGCCGGCATGGCCGGTCCAGGCCAAAGTCCCGGTCGCGACCGCCGCCGGCAGCAGCGCCCATCGCGTCCCGCCCGGCAAAAGCAGCGCGGCGATCGCTACCAGCAAGGCCGCGCCCCGCACCGCCAGCACCGGGCCGATCGGCGTCATCGTCAACAATATCTGGGCGCTCGCCCAGTCGGGGGAGGTGATCGGCGTGCCGGTCATCGCTGCCGCGCTCGCCAGCAGCCATAGCGCCGACAGCGCCACGCCACCGACCGCCAGCAGCGCCAGCAGGGATTTCCGTCCTGCCATACCCATGGTCCACCAGAACAGCGGCAGGCCCATGAGCAGGGCAAGGTCGATCATCAGCGCAAGCCGCGCACCGATCAGCGCCCCCTCGGTCATCGCGGCTTACTTGACCGTGAAGCTGTAGCCGCCTTCCATCTTGTGCTGGTCGGCGCCGACCACATGCCACTTCAGCTCATAGGTGCCGGCGGGCAGGGCGCGGGGCAGGGTCAGCGTCATGGTCTTGCCCTCGACGGCGGTCTTGAAGCCCTTGATCGGCATCGGCTCATGGCTGGCCATGCCCGGCATCCCGGTCATGGTCAGTTCCACGCCGCTCATCGGCGCCAGGAAGGTTTCGGAAAAGGTCAGCGTCAGCCTGGTCGGCTTGGCGACGGTCGCATTGGCGGCCGGGCTGGACGACAGCAGCTTGGTATGCGCGCTTGCGACGCCGGGCAGGGCCAGCGCCAGGGCAGCGGCGGCGATCAGGAACTTACGGGTCATGGCAATGTCTCCAGCATGATGTTCAGGGCAATTACGCATGGACTTGCCGGACCCCTCGCCCCATGCGCATAATTTTTTCGGCCCCTGCCCAAGGGATGGGCGCGTCACGCGCGTATGCGGTCATGAGGATGGAGAATGAAGCGATGACCGATCTGGACCGGATGCTGGGCGCGGTGCGGGCGATGCCCACCGACGCGCGGCTCGAAGCGATGGACGATGCCGTGATGGGCGGCGTCGCCAGAAAGCGCGAGCAGGTGACGGCGCGGCGCAGCCTGATGCTGGCGGGGGTGCTCGCGATCGGCATCGGCTGGGCGGGCAGCATTGTACCCGCAGCGCCTGCGCAGGCGTCGCCTATGCCGATCGGCATGTCGGACTATGCGCCTTCGCGCCTGCTCGGTCAGTGAGGGGCGCATGACCGCCCGCCGCTATATTCTCGTCGCGCTGGTCGCCTTTGCCGCCTCGCTGGCGGCGGTATTCATCGCCCGCATCTGGATCGCCCCCGAACCGCGCGTCGAAAGCGAGGTTCATGCCCTGCTGCATCAGCGCCTCACGCTCGACGCCGCGCAGGAAAAGCGCATTCATGAGCTGGAGGCCGCCTTCGCCACCCGTCGTGAAGCGCTGGAGGCGGAAATGCGCGCCGACAATCAAAGGCTGGCCGACGCCATCGCCGCCGAACATGGCTATGGCCCCAAGGTCGGGGAGGCGGTCGACCGGTCGCACCATGTGATGGGCCAGCTTCAGAAGGAAACGCTCCAGCATATCTTCGCGATGCGCGCCGTGCTCCGCCCCGATCAGGCGGCGCAGTTCGACGCCGCCATCGTCAAGGCGCTCACCCAGCCGGCCCAGATAAACCGGTAAGGTGAGCGAAGCGCACCCCGACGATCGCGCGCTCGCCGCCCGCGCACTGGCGGGGCAGCAATCGGCCTATGGCGCGCTGATGCAGCGGCATCGCGACGCCGTCTACCGGATCGTGCGCGGCCATGTCGGCGACGGCGACGAGGCGCTCGATATCACGCAGGAGACGTTCGTCGCCGCCTTCGCTGCGCTCGCCCGCTATGATGGCGCGCGGCCCTTTCGCGTCTGGATCGCGCGGATCGCGCTCAACAAGTGCCGCGACTGGGCGCGCCGCCGCGCCGTCCGCCGCTTCTTCGCCTTCGCCAAACCGATCGACGAAGCGCTCGACGTCGCCGACCATGGCGCTACGCCGGAGGAAGGGCTCCATTCGCAGCGCGAACTTGCCCGCATCAGCGCCGCCATCGCGTCGCTGCCCGCGACCCTCAAGGATGTGCTGCTGCTCCGCACGATTGAGCAGATGAGCCAGACCGACGCCGCCCAGGTGCTGGGCGTCACCGAAAAGGCGGTCGAAACCCGCCTCTACCGCGCCCGCGCGAAACTCACGGAAATTTTGAGGGATTAGAGTCCCGCCCGCGTATGAAGGGGCATGAGCCAATTGTCCCTTGATCGCCGCACCCTGTTCAAGAGCGCCGCCGCCCTGACGCTGGCGGGCGCCTGCCCCGCCTGGGCGCGCAGCGGCGCCCCCGGCCTGCGCCCCGCGCCCGGCGTCCTCTCCGGAGACACGATCGCGCTGACCGTGGGCGAAAGCCACTTCGGCACTGGCGGTCGGTCGGCCCATGCCATCACCATCAACGGCACCGTTCCCGCCCCACTCATTCGACTGAAGGAAGGGCAGAGCGTCCGCCTCGCCGTTACCAACAGTCTGAAAGAGGATACGTCGATCCACTGGCACGGCCTGATCGTCCCCTTCCAGATGGACGGCGTGCCGGGCGTCAGCTTCCCCGGCATCCGGCCGGGCGAAACCTTCACCTATGAATTTCCGATCCGCCAGTCGGGCACTTACTGGTATCACAGCCATTCGGGCATGCAGGAGGCGATGGGCCATTATGGGCCGATCGTCATCGACCCCGCCGGTCCCGATCCGGTCCAGTCCGACCGCGAGCATGTGATCGTGCTGGCCGACTGGTCGCCGGTCCATCCCCATATGCTGCTGAAGCGCCTCAAGCAGATGGGTGGCTATCATAATTTCCAGCGCCAGACGCTCGCCGGCCTGCTCGCGGGCAAGGACCAGAAGCTCAAGGACCGGATGGACTGGGGTGCGATGCGGATGGACCCGACCGATATTTCGGACGTGACCGGCTCCACCTACAGCTTCCTCATCAACGGCCATGGCACGCCGGAAAACTGGACCGGCCTCTTCGCGCCCGGCGAGCGGGTGCGGCTGCGCATCGTCAATGCGTCGGCCATGACCAATTTCAACGTCCGCCTGCCCGGCCTGCCGATGACCGTGGTCCAGTGCGACGGCCAGCATGTCCAGCCGGTCGAAACGGACGAGTTCCAGATCGGCATCGCCGAAACCTATGACCTGATCGTCCAGCCGACCGAAGCGAAGCCCTATGGCCTCATTGCTGAAGCCATCGATCGCTCCGGGCAAGTCCGCGCCACGCTCGCGCCGCAGATCGGCATGGTCGCGCCCATTCCCGACCTGCGCCAGCGCCCGCTCCTCACCATGAAGGATATGGGCATGGACATGTCGGGCATGGACATGGGGCAGGGGGGCGTGATCGACCTCAGCCAGCCCGCCAATGACAGCATGTCCGGCCATAGCATGAAGATGCTCGACCCCTCGGTCGCGCCCAATGTGCCGATGGGGCCGGGGGTCGCGACCCTTTCCTCCATGCCCGCCGATCGCACCGCCGACCGGCCGACGGGCCTTGAGGAGGTCGACCATCGCGTCCTCACCTATGCCGACCTGCGCGCGCTGGAACCGAACGAGGATATCCGCACGCCGACCCGCACGCTCGACATCCACCTCACCGCCAATATGGAACGCTACATCTAATTTCGCTGTACCATCGGCTCCGCTAGAGTGCGATGAAGTACGATAAATGTCTATTTTTCAGATGTTTGAAAAAGCTTACAATACTCTGGCCTTGGAACAAATTCGCTCGAGTTTGATGCGGCATGGCTCCCATGTGGCTCCCAGACATGAGCGCTTTCGGAGGTCCGAAAATGCCCATATTGAAGTTGACCAAGCGAGCCTTAGAAGCGGCTGAAGCCAAATCCAAGGCGTATGAACTACGGGACACCGAGGTCGTCGGTCTCCTGTGCAAGGTTTCGCCTGCCGGCCGTAAAACCTTTATGCTGCAGTATCGAAATTACGAGGGCGTCAAGCGAAAGCCCGCGCTTGGGCTGTTTGGCGATCTAACCGTCGAGCAAGCTAGGACAATAGCCCAGAAATGGCTTGCTGAAGTGCGTGAGGGGGGAGACCCTTCGCGTGCTCGGGCTGAAAGGCGCGCCAGCATGACAGTCCGAGAATTCGAGGAAGTATTCTATCAACGCTGGACATTGGTGCGTAACAAAAAGAGTAGTCAGAAATTACACAGATATATGTTCAAGAAATATATCACTAAGAAGATAGAGTATTATAAAATCGAGTCCATTAGTAAGAAGGACATAAAAGAATTTGTAGATGATCTTAGATTTGCTCCCGGCATGGCTTACATATCTTTAGGAATCTTAAGTTCCATGTTTAAGCGGGCGGAGGAGTGGGGTTATCGAGCCGAGGATACGAACCCCTGTAAGGGCGTCACCACGCTCGCAAAAAAGAAGCGACCTAGACTTATCCGTCAAGATGAAATGGCTCGATTGATGGACTATCTCGAATTGCCGGAAGGCGAGGGCGGGGGGAGATCGGCATATACCTTGGCTATGCGACTTCAGTTTGCCTTTGCAGCGCGGGTGTCTGAAATTCTCCAGCTACGCTGGGCATGGGTAGATTTTGAGAAGCGCAGGATCGATTGGCCTGATAGTAAGACCGGCCCAATTTGGAAGCCCATATCGAAAGAGGCGCGGGTGCTGCTTCAACTCGCAGCCGCCGCCGCTGGTGACTCCCCCTTTGTCATACCGAATCCAAAAGACCCAAACCGCCCGGCGCTGTACGCGGCGTACCATCGTGCATGGCGAAAGGCGTTAGCAGTGTCCGGGATAGAGCATGTCGGCACTCATGGCATTCGTCACCGCGCCGCGACGGATATCGCAAATTCGGGAGTGCCGCTCAAGGTGGGCATGGCGTTGACCGCGCATCGCCGCGTTGAAGTGTTTATGGGGTATGTTCATATCGAGGAGCCAATGCTGTACGATGCGGCCGATCAGGTTGCTGAAAGCCGAATGGCCAAATTGGAGGCTGCCAGGTCTATTGGGAGCGGGGTGTGACTGGTTCGGCGTGCCAACCGCAATCTCAAATTCTTGCTGCAATCAAAAAATTGTCATGCAGTAATGAGGGATAAGTTCGACAGCTGCGTATCCCAGCGATGATGCCGAATGACAACATCGCTCGCTCTCTGCTTCAGCGCAGGCGTTTCCTGGCTCTTGGCGGCGCTCTCGCCGGGAGCCTTGGGGTGGGCGGTCTGTTTCCAGCGTGGGCGCGAAGCGGTACCTCGGGAATAGTTCATGCCAGCACCGGTTCCGGTGTTCTGACAGGCAACTCCATAGCGCTTCAGATCGATGAGAGTCATTTCTCGACGGGTGGTCGGTCAGGCCATGCGGTGACAGTTAACGGTACTCTGCCCGCACCGTTGCTGCGTCTACGCGAAGGCGAGACCGTACGGATTGCCGTGACCAACCGCCTAAAAGAGCAGACCTCGATACACTGGCACGGGTTGCTGGTGCCATTCCAGATGGATGGGGTGCCGGGTATCAGCTTCCCCGGCATCGATCCAGGTGAGACGTTTGTCTACGAGTTCCCGCTCACTCATGCGGGCACGTTCTGGTATCACTCGCATTCCGGTATGCAGGAGGCGGAAGGGCTATTCGGCCCGATCGTGATTGATCCTGCCAGACCCGATGAAATCGCCTGCGATCGCGAGCATGTTCTGGTCCTTTCAGACTGGAGTCCGATCCATCCGCACGAGCAGATGCGGCGCCTGAAGATGATGGGCGGCTACTTCAACCGCCAGCGCCAGACGCTCACGGGGTTGTTAGCAGGCAAGGACCAGTCGCTGGCCGATCGTCTCGCCTGGGGTCAGATGCGCATGGATGCGACCGACATTTCGGACGTGACCGGGTCGACCTACAGCTTCCTTATTAACGGTCACGGTAATAAGGAAAACTGGACCGGGCTGTTCGCACCGGGTGAGAAAGTGCGTCTGCGCGTCATCAATGCCTCGTCGATGACCAACTTCAACTTCCGCATCCCCGGGCTACCGCTGATGGTGGTGGCAGCGGACGGCAATCACGTGCAACCGGTCGAGACCGATGAGGTGCAGATCGCGATTGCCGAGACTTACGACTTCATCGTCCAGCCCGGTGCCGCAGAAAGCTATGGCGTTATCGCCGAGGCTATCGACCGCTCCGGGCTCGTGCGCGCGACACTGGCTCAGCGTCCTGGACTCGTTGGTGAAACGCCGGAACTGCGTGCGCGTCCGGTCCTCACTATGCGCGACATGGGAATGGACATGGACGGCATGGACATGGGCGAGGGCGGCGTGATCGACCTCAACAAGCCCGCCAACAGTTCAATGAGTGGCCACTCGATGTCGATGCGCGATCCTTCCGTGGCGCCGGGCGTGAAGATGGGGCCGGGCGTCGCCACGCTTTCGCCGATGCCCGTGGACCGGCTTGCCGACCGCCCGACTGGGCTGGAGAGTGTCGACCACCGAGTGCTGACTTATGCGGACTTGCGCTCGCGAGACGCCAATCCAGATGTGCGCGTACCTGGCCGTCAGATCGACGTGCATCTGACCGCGGCGATGGAGCGGTATATGTGGAGTATGGACGGCAAGGCGATGTCGGAAAACCCGTCACCAATCCCTTTCCGTCTAGGCGAGCGCGTGCGCGTCAATCTCATCAATGACACGATGATGCCGCACCCAATTCATATCCATGGCCACTTCTTCGAGCTGGTTAGCGGCGAGCCCGGCAACCGCGCTCGCAAGCACACTGTCAATGTGCTGCCGGGTGGGAAGGCCTCGTTTGATATCACCGCCGATGCTGAGGGCGATTGGGCGTTCCATTGTCACATGCTGCTGCATATGCACGCTGGGATGATGCGCGTCGTCACAGTGCGGCGGGAGGGCGAAGGCTGATGGCTCGGATCTTTCCGATCCTCACCTCGCTGTTGCTTGCTGGTTCTCCACTTGCCGCGGAGGCTCAGGCGTTTGACCCGACGCAGCATCGAGCCGACGAGCATGTCAGTTCGGATCATGGCGCCGTGGATCATTCGCAGATGGACATGCCTGCAAGCACCGATAGCGATAAGCCCGGCGATGCCCCGCCCCCGCCGGTGCCGACGGACTTTCCTGCTGAACGTTTTTTCGCGCCTGATCGCATGGCCGATTCGCGCGCGGCGATGCTGAAGGAGATGACGTTTAACACCTTTGCACTTCAAGTGGACCAGTTGGAATTTCGCACTGGCAAGAGCGGTGATGGTTTCGGCTGGGAGGGCCGGGCCTGGTACGGCGGTGATATCGACCGGATTGTACTCGCCAGCGAGGGAGAGGGTACGTTCGGCGAGAGGGCCGAGCGCATTGAACTCAATGCCTATTGGCGACACGCCCTGGATCCGTGGTTCAACTTACAACTCGGCATGCGACAGGATTTCCGTCCCGATCCGCAGCGTACCTATGCACTGGTCGGTATCGAGGGGCTGGCGCCTTACTGGTTCGAGTTGCAAGGCCAGTTGCTTGTCTCGAACAAGGGCGACATTCATGCGCGGGGCAAGGCCGGCTACACGCAGCGTATTACTCAGTCGCTGGTGATTGAGCCCGAGGCTGAGCTGGATTTCGCGTTTCAAGACGTGCCGGCGCTGAACATTGGGGCGGGCTTTGAGCGCCTCGAGATGGGTGTACGCCTTCGTTACGAGCGTAACCGATCGCTGGCGCCCTATGTGGGCGTCAATTGGGAACGTAAACTTGGTGGAACCGCAGATCTTGCGCGCGCTGCTGGCGAGGGTGTGTCCGGTGTATCTGCAGTCTTCGGCGTGCGCGCGATGTTCTGATTTGCCATAGGTTGCAAGATTGGAAACGTGGGCAAGACGCCACTCGTCAGACGACTACTTCGGCGTTAACTTCGCGCATCGACGGAACACAGATCGTACGCATCCGGTGAGGACCGCGGCTACTGACGGTTTGCTGGGGGATTTGGCATCTTACTTGCCGAGGAAGGCCTCGACGCCTTCTTGAGCGAGCACATCGCGGAATGCAGCATCGGCATCGCGGTCGGTGGGGAATAGATTGTCCCAGACCGTCGAGGTGCCGTGCTCGTTGACGACCTCGAGGGACCAGCCACGTTCGGTGGCGAGCCGCACGATGTTGATGGTCAGCCGTACGCCCGCCTGTTCGATGGACCGGCAGAGAGAGGATTCAATCAGTTCGGGTTGCGGGTCAAATTCCATGCCGTGATGCTATGAGATCACGGCTCCAGCTTCAACGCTGTTGGTTTCCAATTCCATGGGAGCAGATCGCCAAGCCGATTAGCCGGATGACCGGCGATGCGGGCAAGGACGTCGGCGAGCCAAGCCTGGGGATCGAGGTCGTTGAGGCGACAGCTTTGAATGAGTGAAAACATGATGGCGGCGCGCTGACCGCCGCGATCGGAGCCGCAAAATAGCCATGCTTTCCGCCCGAGTGGCACACAGCGTAGCGCCCGTTCCGCTGCGTTGTTCGTGAGGCATACCCTGCCATCGACGAGGAAGCGGGTGAAGGAGTCCCAGCGCCGAAGCATATAGTTGATAGCCTTGGCGAGATCATGGTTACGCGACAGCTTGGCGAGTTGGGCGTTCAACCAGTCGTGCAGTTCGGCGATCAGTGGCGCGCTCAACTCCTGACGGGCGGCAAGCCGCTCCGCTGGTGTCTTGCCGTTGATACCGCGCTCAACGTCGAACAGGGCGTCCAGCTTCTGCACCGCCTCCAGCGCAATCGGATAGATCGGGCCAGTCCGCTCGCCGCGGCTCTTCTTGCGCGCAGCGCCCTCGACGTCAGCAAGTTCGAAGAACTTCCTGCGCGCGTGAGCAAAGCATCCTGCCTCCAGGATGAGACCAGGCTGGCGGTTGGGAGCGTACAGCTCAAAATAGCCCGCATAGGCATCAGCCTGCAGAATCCCGGACCAGGACGCGAGGTGCGCCTGGGGATGTTCCCCGCGCCGGTCGCGCGAATAATAGAAAACCACCGCCGGCGGATCGGCGCCGCCGAACGGGCGGTCATCCCGGACATAATCCCATAATCTACCGGTATCGGTCTTGCCCTTGGCCATGACCGGCACGGTGGTATCGTCGCCATGCACGCGCTCGGCGGCAAAGACATGGGCCTCGATCAGCCGAAAGATGGGCATCAAGGCGAAGGACGCCGCACCAACCTGATCGGCAAGCGTGGAGACGCTCAGCGGCACGCCTTCGCGAGCGAAGCGCTCCGCCTGGCGGTTGAGCGGCTGGTGCTGCCCATACTTCTCGAACAGCAGCATGGCGAGGAAGCTTGGCCCTGCCCAGCCACGCGGCACGACATGGAATGGCGCGGGCGGCTGCGTGATCTTCTCGCAGTCACGGCAGGAGAATTTCTCGCGTACGGTCTGGATGACCTTCCAGGCACGCGGGATTACCTCCAGCGTCTCGGTTACATCCTCGCCCAGCTTCGACAGGCGCATGCCGCCACAGGCCGGACAGGAACAGGGCGCCGGAACGACGACGCGGTCGCGGGGCAAATGGACGGGGAACGGTTTTTTAACTGGCCTCTTGCGCTCAAAGGCGGTGACGTTCGTCGCCTTTGTCGCGGCGGCCTCGGCGGCCAGATCATCTTCGGCGGCGTCGGCCTCCAAATCTTCGAGCTCAAACTCCATCTGCGCAAGAAGCCGGCGGGTGCGTTCGGCGCTGGGGCCGTACTGCTCGCGCCTGAGCTTGGCGATCTGCAACTTGTAGTGCGAGATCAACGCCTCGGTGGCGCTCTCCCGGGCACGGGCATTGGCCAGTTCGGCTTCAGCGCTCGTGGCCCGCTGTTCGGCTTCATCGGCGCGCTGCGCACTGAGCCGTACCAACGCCTTGAGCGCTTCGATATCGTCAGGCAGGGGCGAAACGGCGGCGTCCACAACTTGGATGGAATCATAGAAAACCTCCCGGATGAAGCGGAAAATGCAGCCTCCGCCGAGAAAATCTGCGCCTATCCTGCGCTCTGTGGGCGCCAGCTATATTGCGGGTTCCGCCAGTCCACTCCGTCGAGCAGGCAGGCCAGCTGTGAGCTCGTCAGCGACACCACGCCGTCCTTCGCGGCGGGCCAAATGAACTTCCCTCGTTCCAATCGCTTCGAATATAACGACATCCCGAGGCCGTCGTGCCAGATTATCTTCACAAGCGCCCCGCTGCGCCCGCGAAAGACCCAAAGATCGCCGGCAAATGGGTCTCGCGAGAAGCTCTGCTGCACCATTGCTGCCAAGCTCTGCATGCCGCGCCGCATATCTGTGTGGCCCATCGCAATCCACACCCGCGCGCCAGCTGGGATCATCGCAGGGCCTTGAGCGCTGCCGACACCAAGGCAGCTGGTGCCGACGCAGATATGCTCACGCGCCCTTTGCCACCCAGATCCACGATGATCACCGGCATTGCGGCCTGGTGCGCATTCTGCTGTTCGCCATCGTCAACCACCGCCTCGGCGAACTCCGTCAGGGCGGGCGGCTGCCGCAGCTTGTTGCGCCACGTGTAAATGCGCGCCGTGGAAATATCGTGCCGACGCGCCACAGCCAAAACGCTGGCCCCAGGCGCAAAGGCTTCTGCCAAAATCTGGAGCCGTTCCTCGTCGCTCCAGCGCCGCCGCCGTTCCGGCCCGGTCATCACCGTGATCTGCCGCATCCACTGCTCCTAAGCGTGCTCTCGAGAGCGTTCTTAAGAGCAGGCCCCTACCTCACGACAAGGCGCGTCTCGCCGGATGCATAC
>NZ_QJQX01000052.1 GCF_013393185.1 Sphingobium lactosutens
CTTTCAATTACCCACAAGTGGTCCGACGCCAGATTCCACTGATCGCAGCGGTATTGCGGCGATGGAATCGGCTATGATTCCTGTTCGCGCACAGGATCGCATTGGCGAGGTGCACGATTGTGGACGAGGGCTCAGAATCTCAGGATTGGATCGATGATGAATTTGCTGCGTCGCGTTTTAGCGATGTGCGTCTTGGGCGTCGGCTGCGCCAGTTGGTGACGCAGATGGCCGGTGCGGTGGGCGGCCCAATCCCACTTGCCTGTCAGGACTGGGCCAACACCAAAGCCGCCTATCGCTTTCTTTCCAACTCAGATGTTAGCGAAGGTAAAATTCTGCAGGGCCATTTCCAATCCACGGCATTGCGTGTTGCAGCCGTTGAGGGACCGATCCTGGTTCTGCAAGATACCACCGAATTTTCATATGAACGCAAAAAGCCGGAACAGGTTGGGGCCATCGGCTATGCCCCAAGCAAGCGCGAGACTGTCGGGATTGTCAGGCGTCACACCATTTGCGGGCTGTTGATGCATAGCAGCCTGGTGGTGACGACCGAGGGACTGCCGCTCGGGTTGGCGGCGATCAAATTCTGGTCGCGCAGTAAATTCAAAGGCTCCTCTGCGCTTAAGCGTCATATAAATCCGACGAGGGTACCGATCGAGGCCAAGGAGAGCATCCGCTGGCTGGAGAATATGCGCTCCTCCACGGCTCTGCTGGGCGAAGGCCAGCGCCTGATCCACATCGGAGATCGCGAAAACGACATTTATGAGTTCTTCTGTGCTGCGCGCGAAGCCGGAACCCATTTCCTGGTACGGACATGCGTTGATCGCCTGGCGGGCGATGGCAAACACACCATTGCTGCTGAAATGGCGGACTCACCCATTGCAGGTCGCCACATGATTGAAATTGCCGATGGCGTGACCGCCAGCCTGGCACTGAAATATAAGCAGATCCGGGTCTTACCGCCGATCGGAAAGCAGAAGCGCTATCCCGCTCTCGATCTTACCATCGTCCACGCTCAGGAACAGGATGTCCCGGAGAACCGCTCTCCCATCGACTGGAAGCTGATCACTGACCTGCCCATCACGTCGCTGGAAGGGGCGGTCGAAAAGCTTCAATGGTATGCCTTGCGTTGGAAGATAGAGGTTTTTCACAAGATCCTTAAATCTGGATGCCGCGCAGAAGATGCCAAATTGCGTACCGCAGAGCGGCTTGTGAACCTGCTCGCGATTTACTGTGTTCTGAGCTGGCGGATGTTCTGGATGACCATGATCAACCGCACCGCGCCCACAGCCTCGCCAGATATCGCGCTGACCAAAGATGAAATCGACCTCATCGACCGCATTGTGATACAGCGGACGGGCCAACCACCGCCACGAGAATTATCAAGTTACCTAACACAGATCGCCAGACTTGGCGGCTATCTCGCTCGCCAGCGCGACCCTCCTCCAGGAAATACTGTCATATGGCGCGGCTGGTCCCGTCTTATGGACATGAAACTTGGAATTGATCTCGCTGGGCGCACTTATGGGTAATTGAAAGCTTCCGTCGGCGCTTACGCCGATCCATGGTCTGAGACCTTAGCGGCCGCATCCGGCCAGCCTTGATTGCCCAGATCGGAAAGTCCGCCGGTCTGCACCTGGGAACGGACAATCCGACGCTGAATGGCCGGCAGGGGGCGATGATAGATGCGAAGTATGAGATGCGACTTCGGGATCAATATCATCTGAAGCCAAATATGATGGCCTACGGCTGAGGAACGACGGCATCCATGACGGTGAGACGATCCAACGGCTTTGCCCCGACCCGCGAATTGGTCACCAGGATCGTGGCACCCGGCTTCAGGACGCCGCGCACCAGGTTATAGAAGGGTTTAGGCATCCGCACGCGGTTGAGGATAGCTTCATCCACCTCATGCCCGTCGTCATCGCCGTGACCCGGCAGGCCCACATAGACCCAGTGCGGCTTGCCGTCGCGGATCACCAGGGTGATGACATGCGACCCCGGATCATCGTCCTTGATCTGGGTGACACTCCGCCCGATCTCGATACCATTGCGCAGGACGACGATCCGCTGGTCCAATTTGGAGACGATGATCGTTAGCGGACCTTGGGGTGCTGCTTCGGGTTCCCATCGATAGGCCTCACCGGCCAGGGGCTTGACGGTTGCGGGCTGGCCCTTGGCATCGAATGGGGCAAGAAGGCTGTTCTCGCTGGTATGGACATGATCGGCGGCGCTGCCCTGTACGATCACCGTGATGCCAAGGTTGGTGATGGCGAACAGGGATCGAGCGAACTCGTAGGGCAAATGAACGCAGCCATGGCTCTCAGGGTATCCCGGTAGACCGCCTGCATGGAGCGCCACCCCGTCCCATGTTAGCCGCTGCTGAAAGGGCATGGGGGCATTATTGTAGACGCTCGACCGATGATTTGCGTCTTTTTGCAGGATGGTGAAGACGCCGGTGGGCGTTTCATGGCCATCCTTACCTGACGAGATGGTCGTGGCGCCGATTCGAATGCCGTTGCGATAGACGAGCGCGATCTGTTTCGACAGGTCGACATAGATCATCACCGGCCCGCCGGGCGCGATCGCCGGGGCCCAGACCCACTGCCCGGGCTTGAGCGCATCGATCTGCCGCGCCAGTTCCGTTGCCGCGCTGATCTTTGAACCCTGCGCATGAACTGGACCTGCCATAGCCAGCGCAAACATGATGAGCGATACAGAGACAGATTTCATAGGGCGCTCCCTGAAATTGCGCATCATGCGAAAAGCAGCCCGAGCGTGGCTGTCGCGATAATGCTCACGATCATGCCGATGGAGGCGTCGATGAAGGATCGGAACCAGGATTGCCTGAGTTCCTGCTGGAACCAGCGGATCTGCACGATGCCATAAAAAAGGAAGGCGGCAATAATGGCGGCGAGGCCAAGAAGCTGAACGCTGCCATGAAAATGCGCCGTCGCACTCACCCCGCCGCTCAGCAGCAGGGCGAAGGGCGAGATCGCATAGCATTGGGCATAAAAGGCAGGCTTGAGCGTGTCGCGATCAAGATCCTGCTCGCTCCGATGGACTTTCCTCGCTGCGAGCACGAGGGCGAACGTACCGAACAGGACCAGCCGCAGGAAAAGCAGGGTCGTATTATCGTTGACAAGACTTGCAAGGCCGTGACGATGTTTGACGATCGCGTTGGTGCCGTCGATGGCAAGGCCCAGCCCCTGGATGAGAACGATGGTCAGGATCAGCATGACCGGCGGGCTGACCGTCGCGCGATATTGCTGGTCCTGATTCAGCCTTAGCTGATCCTGCGCATAGTGCATCGTCGCCAGCGGATGGCGCAGGATCCGCCACAGCGTTATCGGATAGAAGACGAGCCAGCTCATCACTTCATAGAGAAGCTCATCGAGCGAGTTTAGCCACTGGACGAAGTTCATGGCAGGACTTGGCCAGCCCTGCCTACCGGCAGAATTTGATGCGCCAGCGGCGAACCTTTCTCAAAATCCGAAAGACTGCCCAGCGTCGTTTGCGCAATCGCGCTCAACGCTTCCTCGGTCAGAAACGCCTGATGGCCCGTCACCAGCACGTTTGGAAAGGTCAGCAGGCGCTGAAGCAGGTCATCATCGATGATCTCGCTGGACAGGTCATCGAAGAAGATGCCGGCTTCCTGTTCATAGACATCTAGGGCAACGCCGCCGACCGACCGCGCCTTGAGGGCATCGATCAGCGCCCTGGTGTCGATCAGCGCGCCGCGGCTGGTATTGACGACGATCAGGCCGGGGCGGGCTTGCGCCAACGTCGCTGCATTGATCATGTGCTTTGTGTCAGGCGTCAGCGGGCAATGCAGGCTGATGACATCGGCCTCCCGCAGGAGGCTGTCCACGCTTGTATAGTGGACGCCGATCGCTTCAAGTTCCGGATCGGGAACCGGGTCGCTGGCCAGAACCTCACAACCAAAGCCTGCACGCAGGGTTCTGGCGACGAGGGCACCGATCTGACCGGTGCCGACCACGCCCATGATCCGTCCATGGAGATTGCGGCCGACCAGACCATCCAGCGCATAATTATTCTCCCGGACGCGAGACCACGCCCTGTGGATCTTGCGGTCCAGCGCGAGTAGCAAGCCGATGGTGAATTCCGCTACGGCATGGGGCGAATAGGCAGGAACCCGCGTAACCGCGATGCCGGATCTCGCTGCCGCTTCGAGATCGACATTATTATAGCCGGCGCAGCGCAAGGCGACGATGCGCACGCCAAGGCCTGCCAACAGTTCGATCACTTCGGCGTCGAGGCAATCATTGACGAAGGCGCAAACGGCGTCACTGCCGGCCGCTAGCGGAGCGGTCGCCCGATCGAGGCCAGCCTCCAGAAATCTGAGTTCGTGGTCATGACCCGCATTGGCGGCGGTCAGGAACTGCCGGTCATAGCTCCGGGTGCCGAAAATGGTGACGCGCATGGCGGCGGCTCACCGACAACCTTGGTAGGTGCCGATGTCGGCGACATTCTGAACTCGCCCGTCGGAGACGCCCATCTGGACGCACTGGCGCGTGCGATCATTGAACCAGTAGGTGTAGCTCGACATGCCGCTTTTAAGCCCGCCCACATTGCGGAAGCCGCGACTTTGCATTTCGCTTTCGGCGCCTGCGGCGCGCGCGTCGACAAGGTCGTTCAGGTCGACCGACGGTCGATAACCGGCGCCGTCTGCGCGGTGGCTGTCTCGATGGCCGGTTTCCCGGCCCTTCTGGCTTACGCCAGCCTCATAGCCACGCGAATATGGCTCGGACCGATCATAATTATGGTAGGTCTGGGAATAGAGGCCGTCGCGAAAGCCACGCTCGTAGGTAGCGTCGGAGGCATTATCGTCATAATGTTGGCCATTATCGTGATTGTGCGATTTATGAGCCAGCGCGATGGCACCGATGATGGCGGCGATGCCAACGCCCGCGGCAACCGCCGATCCGCTTGGACCCTTGCTGCCAATCTTTTGATTGCAGTCAGGCGCGGTTGTTGGGGTGATCGAATCGAATCGCCCCTCTTTGACGGCAATGCTGACGCAGTTTTTCTGAGCGGGCTGCCACCAATAGCTCCAGACTCGGTCGTCGCCCGGATCCGTCTTGATATGCACCCAGCCACGCGATTGAAGCGCGCTTTCTCCGCCGGGCGCCCGTGCGCCTACCAGATCGTTCAGGTCATTTGCTTTCTGGGCATGAGCGGATTGCGGCGTAAGAAGCGCCGCACTGGCCAACAGCGTGATCATCAGACGCATGCTATTTCCCCTGTAGCTGCTCAACGAACCCACCGGTCATGCCATGATTTATGGTGTTTTCTAAGACATTCTGCAGCGAATTCGGCGGAGTTACATTTGGCAATGAACCAGAAGTGATATGGACATAAAATGCTGACGTAAGGATGAGAGATGGGGTGTGATGGGAGGTGGCGTCAGCTCCTACGAAGCGATCACACCGACATGTCGGATTGAGCGAGTATAGTGGGTCCAAGTCGCTTAGGCGAACGTCCGCCCTTGGGGTGAGAATTGAATCATGAATGGCCGGAATGGGGCGGGAGCGGTTATGCACGTCATGAACTTGGATATGATTTTCGAAGCCTCTAATTGGCGGATCCAATCCGTCTACTGGCTAGCCCTACTTTATAGCGGAATGCAGAAATTTTCTCAGACGGCTCAGGTTCCGCGCCGTCCCGGCCTGAAAGCGAGACCTTTTCTCTAAAATGGCGCAGAGCCATGCCTCTAACTGTTCACGAACGCGAGCGGAAGCCAGGCAGCATTATTGTCCAACTCTCTGTCCGGGAGGCCCGACAGCTTTTCCGTGGCACTATCTGCCGGTGCTGGCCCGCAAGCCCGGCGCTTTACGCAACGGAGCGCCCTTCCAGGACTGGGAGCTGCCGCCGGCGCTCGCCCGGTTGCGACGCAAGCTGGGCAACGGCGATGATGCCGATCGGCGGTTCGTGCACGTGCTGGCGGCCGTGCTGACCGATGGCCTGGAATTCGTCGAAGCCGCCGTGCGGGAGGCACTGGCAACCGGCACGGCGAGCGACGACTTGATCCTCAATATCCTGGCACGGCGCCGCGAACCGCCGCGACCGCTGACGATCGTCACGTCGGAGGACAATGCCCTGCGGCATCCGCCGATCGCCGACTGTGCCCGTTACGACCAACTGAGGAACTTCCATGCAGCGGCATGACATGATCGACGCGATGTGCGGACGCGGGCTCATGGGTGAACTCGCGTCCGCCCTTTTATCCGCCGGCCCCGCGACCTTGGCTTCTCGGTTTAAAGGCTTAAAGCAGCAAGACATAAGCCGCGCCGATCAACGCGGAGGCAGCCAGAACGGGCAAAACCCCAACCTTGAAGCGGAACACCGCGATCATGGCGCCGATCGACAGGAGCAGCGCGGGAATGTTGACGGATCTCAGGACCGGCACGTCCAGAGAACCGGTGGGTGTAGCCCATGTCCGGACGTCACCGAACAAGGTGTGAATGGCAAACCACAGCGCCAGATTAAGGATTACGCCCACCACGGCCGCCGTGATCGCGGTGAGCGCCGCGGACAGGGCCTTGTTGCCGCGCAACCGCTCGATAAATGGGGCACCGGCGAAGATCCACAGGAAGCAGGGCACGAACGTCACCCAGGTTGTGAGGATGGCGCCCAGGGTTGCCGCCAGCAGGGGCGAGAGCGAGCCCGCATCTCGGAAGGCGGCGAGAAAGCCGACGAACTGCGTCACCATGATCAGCGGCCCAGGCGTAGTCTCTGCCATGCCAAGACCATCGAGCATTTCGCCGGGGCGCAGCCAGCCGAAGGTGCCGACCGCCTCCTGAGCCACATATGCGAGCACTGCGTAGGCGCCACCGAAAGTCACGACCGCCATCTGGCTGAAAAAGCTGGCGATATGTGAGAACACATCGTCAGGGCCGAGCGTCAGGAACAACGCCAGCACCGGCCCCAGCCAAACCAGGAGCAGAACCGCGCAAATCCGCACAGACCAGCCCAGATTGGGCTTCGCATGTTCGGGCAGCGCCTCGCCAAGGGCAGTGTCGCGGTCATGGACGACCTCGCCGCCGGCCGCGCCATGGCCATTGCCACCCTTGAATTGCGGAGATCCGCTGAGGCCGCCCACATAGCCGATAAGTCCCGCTGCGAGGACGATGACTGGGAAGGGCGCGTCGAGGAAGAAAATGGCGACGAACGCCGCCGCCGCTATACCGCGCATGACGTTGTTCTTGAGCGTACGCGATCCGACCCGAACCACGGCCTGCACGACGATTGCGAGCACCGCCGCCTTGAGGCCGAAGAAAAGTCCTTCGATCAGTGGCACCTGACCCAGCAACACATAAATGTAGCTCAGGCCCAATATGGCCAGGAATCCCGGCAGCACGAACAGTGCGCCGGCAATCAGACCACCCTTCGTCTTGTGCAGGAGCCAACCAATATAGACCGCGAGCTGCTGGGCTTCCGGTCCCGGCAAGAGCATGCAGTAGTTTAGGGCATGCAGAAAGCGCTCCTCGCCGATCCATCTTTTCTCTTCGACGAGGATTCGGTGCATCACCGCAATCTGTCCCGCCGGGCCGCCGAAGCTGAGCGCGGCGATCCGGGCCCAGACGCGCACGGCTTCGTTCAAGGAAATGCCATGATCGCCATCAGTCGATTTTTGCGCAGGCGCGATGGAGGATGCACTGGCTGTCATCGGTCCGTCTTTCTGTTGCTGAAAAAGGCGTGGAACTGATCGAAGGTCGCGGTCGCCATGGCGATGCGCTGAAGATCATCGTCCGTGGACGCGCAGACACCGGAGAGCATGGCGCCGATGCCAGCTGTCTCCGGGCGAGCGAATTTGCCGTCGCCGATATCCAGCTCGTGGATGATCTCGCCGATCGCAACGAGGGCGGGATCATCGATGAGGTTGGCATGGAGCAGCAGGGTTTCGAAACTGCACCGGTCCTCCTCATGGGTGAACTCGGCATCGACCATGTCGAAACGCAGTTCGCCCAACATCGGTTCATAGTGCCGACTGTCGGCGAATTTGAAGATTGCATCCGGGTCGATGAACCGACGGATCAGCCAGGCACAGGCGATGCGATCGACATGAACGCCGCTGCGAGTGACCCAGGTCCGTTTCGTAAAATCGATCGGTTCGGAAACGTCCGATGGGTCGTTTCGGCTGACATCAGGATGCCGGTAGCGCTGGCGATCCAACTCCGCGAGCGCGGCTTCGGCTTCTTGCCGGCCATGAGCGCCGAAGAAATCCAGCTTCCCAACCTCTTCAAATCTGCGCTGGAGCTTTACAATGTCGGGGCCGCTGGCGGGGCCGGTTTCCAACAACCGCCGGGCTGTCTGCACGATCTCCTCATAATCCGCATCGCGTGCAGTATCGAACAAGGCCCGGACATCATTGTCCGACTGTCCGGCGAGCAACCTTGCTTCGATCAATATCGCTTCTCCGCCATTGGAAGTGATTTCCTCCAGGAGATCACGGAAAGCGGATTGCGATGATGAGGAATGGGGCAGCACATGGACGGCGTTCTTGAGCGGTACGGCGCCTATGGCCTGCAAGCGTCGCCATATCTTCACCCGCAAATAAGGTGGCTTGGCCGGAAGCTGATGAAGCAGGGCAAGCCAAGGACCGGTGTCTGAAACGTTCATGATTCATGTGTATCACAAAATAGAATTTTTGAAATATCTATATCAAAATCATTTGACCGGTACTTTTGTCCGATAATGTCAGTGTGACGGGTCTGGATCGTCGGCATCGACCATTCCACGATAGCGCAAATCATAACACTTTGATTATCCTGCCATGAGCTGAGAAATTCTCGTTGGCTCATGGTGGAGTTCCCCGACACTCTCGTTTCACAAGAAAACGCAGAAACGACGGCGGGCGCAGCGATGCGTCCGCCTTCATCGTCCGGGGAGAGGTGAGGCGTTCGAAAGGCGCCCCCTGATTGGCTCGTTGTGAAACAGGGAGCCATCTATATGTCCGTTACGTTGTCCATCCGCTTTTCCACGCGCGCCGCGCTGCTGCTTGCCTGCGCCGCCGGGGCGCTGAGCGCCGCCCATGCGCAGGAGCCGGTGGACGGCGATGAGGGCATGATCACCGTTACCGGCCGCCGTATCTCGCAATCGGCCGAAGCGATCGGCGAGGACAAGGTCAGCAATGTCGTGGCGGTGACGCGTGAAGCGCTGCTGTCTGCGCCTTCGGGCATTTCGGGCCTCAAGATGCTGGAGCAACTGCCCGGCTTCAACGTGCAGACCGACGGCGCGCTCGGCCTCTACGAGTTCGGCAACAGCGTCCAGACGCGTGCCTTCAACCTCGATCAGATCGGCTTCGTTGTCGACGGCATCCCGACCGGCCGCAGCGACGCCTTCGGCGGCAGCCCGGTCTTTCGCTATGTCGACAATGAAAATCTGGGCGTGGTGGAAGCGGCCGTCGGCGCGGGCGATGTCGGCCTGCCCAGCTATTCGACGCTCGGCCCGGTGGTGCAATATAGCAGCATCAAGCCGCAGGAAGAGATGGGCCTGTTCGTGTCCCAGAGCTTCGGCGACTTCAACATGAAGCGCACCTTCATCCGCGCCAGCACCGGGCAGGTCGGGCCGTTCCGGGCCTATGTCAGCCGCACCAAGCTGGACACCGATCTGTGGCGCGGCGACGGTACAGTCGATCGCGAACATTGGGAAGGGATGCTCCACGCCGATCTGGGCGGCGATAGCTGGGCGCGCTTCAAATTCGTATCGAACAAGTTCAACGACTTCGATTCCCCGTCGCTCAGCCGCAGCCAATATCTGACCGGCACCGACATTGGCGGGAAAAGCGGTCGGGATCGCGGCTATATTTCGGTCGTGCCCAACACCACGCCAGGCTTCGCGCCGGTCGCGGGCGGCCCGGCTTACAGCAACGCCAACTATGCCTATACCAACACGCTCGCCATCAACGTCCGCGACGACAAGCTCTATGGTGGCACCGTGCATGCAGGCATCGCCGACGGCGTCTGGGCCGAAGCGACGGCCTATTATGAGGACAAGGGAGGCTATGGCGTGTCGCCCGATACCTATGCCAACAGCCTGACCATCTACCAGCGCGAAACGGCGGCGGGCATTGCGCTCACTGCGCCCAAGGGCACGCAATATGGCCTGTCGACCGTCGGCGGCGACCGGTATGGCCTGACCACCAAGCTGCATTGGGAGATTGGCGCACACACGCTGGAGGCAGGCCTCTGGGGCGAGGTCGACACCTATAACCGCACGCAGGCGCGTTACAACACGACCGACGGCTCGCCCGCCAGCGCGCCAAACCTGGACGAACTCGTCTATGTCCGCCGCAACTATCAGAGCCAGCGCAATACGACGCAGGCGTTCGTGAAGGACCGGATCGCGTTGCTCGACGACAGGCTGATCTTCGATCTCGGCATCAAGGCGCTGAACATCGATTATCGCTACAGCGGCTATCGGGATTTCAACGATTATTATCGCAACGCCGGGACGACCGCCGCGCCGCGTTGGGTTGCGGGCTGGGGACCGCAGACGTTGCGCACCAGCTATAGCGACGGTTTCCTGCCGATGGCGGGTGTGCTGTACAAGCTCGATAACCAGAGCCAGATCTTCGCTTCCTATGCGGAGAATATGGCATTGCCCAAGGGACTGGACGACGTCTTCTCGGTGTCGCTCAACAGCAGCGCAACCGGCGTGCCTGCGCCGGCTCCGGAACGGTCGCAGAATTTCGAGGCGGGTATCCGCAGCAATCAGGGCGAATTCTACGCCTCCTACGCAGTCTATTACACGAAGTTCAAAAATCGCATCCAGTCGATCGGGTCGATCTTGCCCGGCACCACCAACGTCATCGAAACCTTCTACCAGAATGTCGGCCGGGTGACGGCCTATGGCGCGGAATTCAGCGGCACCTACAAGCCGGGCTATCTGAACGGCCTCGCCTATTTCAACCTCAACGCGACCTACAATATCGCCAAGTTTAAGGACGATATCCGGACTGCCACGCTCACTTATCAGACCGACGGCAAATATATCCCGGACAGCGCCAAGTGGATCGTCAATGGCGGCGTGACCATCGAGCCGGCGAGCTGGCTGGTGGGCAATTTCAGCGGCAAATATACTTCGCGCCGCTGGTCGACCTTCGACAATTCGGCCGGGTCGAGCGTCAAGGGCTTCACCGTGTTCAGCGCCTATGTCGATATCGGCGACGGCATCAGCCTGGGTCCGGTCAAGGGGGTGAAGGCGCGGTTCAACATCGACAATATCTTCGACAAGGATACGCTGTCCTACATCTCGCCGGCGGTGACGGGTGACGGCAATTTCCGTCCGCTGTCCCCGCGGACTTTCCAGTTCACCATCTCGGGTGAAATCTGATGCGGGCTGTTCTGCTGATGGGAGCGGCGCTCGCCGCGTTGCTCCCGCTTACCGCGCAGGCGGAGGCGCCGGTCGTCACGAAGAAAGACTTGTCGCTGCACCAGCGGCTGCTGACGCTCGACAGCCATCTCGACACGCCTGCTTCGCTCGACCTGCCCGGCTGGTCGATCGAGGAGGAACATGGGGTTCATAGCGATTTCACCCAGGTCGACCTGCCGCGCATGAAGAAGGGCGGCCTCGATGGCGGCTTCTGGGCGATCTATACGGGGCAGGGGCCGCTGACGATCGAGGGCTTCTACAAGGCGCGCGACTTCGCGCTGCTGCGCGGCATGTCGATCCGGTCGATGGTCGCGGCCGACCCGGACAATTTCGCGCTGGCGACGGAGGCGAAGGACGCCGCGCCGATCGCGGCGGCGGGCAAGCGGGTCGTCTACATGTCGATCGAAAACGCCTATCCGCTGGGTGAGGACGTGTCCCTGCTCAAGACCTTCTACGACATGGGCGTGCGGGTGTCGGGCTTTGCCCATTTCGCGCATAACCAGTTCGCGGACAGTTCGACCGATCCGTCGAAGAAGCCGCGCTATGGTGGCCTCAGTCCGCTGGGCAAGGAACTGCTCAAGGAAATGAACCGGCTGGGCGTGGTTCCCGATGCGTCGCACAGCAGCGATCAGGTGCTGGACGATCTGCTGGCGCTGTCAACGACGCCGGTGCTGCTAACCCATTCGGGCTGCAAGGCGGTCTATGATCATCCGCGCAACATCGATGACGCGCATCTGAAGGCGCTGGCGGCCAAGGGCGGCGTGATCCAGATGAACGCCTATGGCGCCTATCTGCGCGCATCAAAGCCCAATCCCGAACGGCAGAAGGCCTTGCAGGCGCTCTACGGCCAGATGCGCGAGGATGCCAAGCTGTCGCCGGAGAAGCGCGCTGAACTGCTGGCGAAGCGGCAGGAGATAGATCGCCTCTATCCCGACACCGACCGGCCGACCTTCGACGATTTCATGGCGCACATGCTCCATGCGCTGAAGGTCGTGGGGCCGGACCATGTCGGCATCGGCCTCGACTGGGACGGCGGTGGCGGCGTTGTCGGCATGGAGGATGTGGTCGACCTGCCGAAGATCACCGCCGCCTTGCTGAAGGCCGGTTATAGCGAGGCCGATCTCCAGAAAATCTGGTCCGGCAATGTGCTGCGCGTCCTAGCTGCGGCGGACGCAGCCAAGGGGAAATAACGCTTGGCGGATTATGGAGCGTCGATGCCATCCGGGCCCGGATGGCATCGACCATTAGCCTCTCGTTATGCGCAGCTGCCCGGCGTGTACGCTCAACGATATCCTGCAGCCGCCAATATGGCGAGCAGGTCCATGCGTTTCACCTTCAGCGATTCCGGTGCCGATATGTCGATCCACTCATCAGTCGAATGGCCCCGCTCTCCCTTCGCGGCCCGGGGAATGGTGATGGCCGGAATGCCGAGGCCCATCGGCACATTGGCGTCCGTAGAACTGAAGCTGAGCCTCGCCGTGACGCCCTCCGCCGCATAGGCGGCCGCAGTCTGCTTCACCAGCGGCGTATCGGCGGCGGTGCTGCCAGCCGGGCGATCGCCGACCATCTTCTTTTCGACGCTGATCGCTCCGTCCTTGGTAGAGCGGGTGCTGTTTTCTGAAACGACCGCCCGATCCACTGTCGCCAGAACGGCCTTTTCCAGCGCAGCCAGTTCCGCGGCGCTTTCCGATCGCATGTCGACTTCAAGCCAGACTTCGCGCGGGATCGCGTTGACCGAAGAACCACCCCCGACGACACTGGCGCTGAATGTAGTTTTAGGCGATTTAGGCACCGGGATCTTGTAGAGATCGACGACCGTCTGGCTCATTGCGGTCATCGGATTGACCAGTCCGAAGGCGCCGAAACTATGGCCGCCGGGTCCGGTGAAAATCAGTCGATAACGCTTCGATCCGACGCCGCCATTGGTCAGCCCGTCCAGCGAGGAATCGTCGATCGAAAAGAAGGCCGCAATGCGGTCCTTATATTTCCCCTTGCCGAACAATTGCTTCATGCCTCGCAAGTCGCCCAGTCCTTCCTCGCCGACATCGCCCACGAACAGGATATCCATCGGTGTCGATATCTTCGATGCGACCAGCGCCTTGGCCAGGCTGAGCTGGGTGGCAAGGCCTGCCGTGTCGTCGCCTACGCCCGGCGCATACAGGCGATTGTCCTCGCGCCGCACGGTCACGGGCGTACCTTCGGGAAATACCGTGTCGAGATGGGCGGACACGACGACCAGTTTGTCGTTCGACTTGCCGGTCCCTCGACGCAGGCCAAGGACATTGCCCGCTTCGTCAATTTCCACGTCGGTCAGGCCGGCAGCGCGGAACAGTTCTGCATAGGCTTTTGCCCGTGCAGCTTCCTTGAAAGGCGGGGCCGGAATTTCGGTCAGCGCGACGATATTCTCAACCCATTGTTCATGCTCCGCTTCCAGCGCCGCAAAGGCAGCCCTGACCGCAGGTCGCGCCTTGATCGCCTCGATCAGGCGCGTGTCACCTGGTGCGTGCACGGGCGCGGTCGCTTGAGCCGCGGCCGTTACGGAGGCCGGCATGATTGAGCCGGCCAGGATCGCGCATAGCGCCAATCGCTTCATGATTTACCTCCTTGGGAAATTTTGACCGCAAAAACCATTAGTCCGCGGCGAAATAGGCGCCTAGCAAACCAGCGTCTCCGCCAAGCATCGTCACTGCCAATATCGGTTGCTCCGGCGCATCCAGCATGCTTGCCCGGACCTTACGATCGATCTCCGCGATCAGCTCGGTCGAATTGGACAGACCGCCGCCAACGGGCACGATCGTGGCCGGAATTGTGTTCAGGACAACGGACAGAACCCCAGCCAATATGTCGGTAAAATAGCTGACGGTCGCAACAGCGTGAATTTCGCCCGAAACAAAGCCATGGGTGATGTCCTTGCTGGTTGCCGTCTTGCCATGCAGGAAATGATGCAGGCGTTCCAACCCGCGGGCGCTGCCGATGGTATCCAGGCACCCCATGCGGCCGCAACCGCATTGGAACAGTGGCGTGGCATCGGGGGCCTTGGGGGAGGGGATGATTACCTGCCCATGCCCCCATTCGCCGCCTATGCCATGGATACCTGTGACGACCTTGCCATCCTCGATTACGCCGCCGCCGACGCCTGTCCCGAGAATGACGCCCAAGACCCGGCGATGGCCCTTTGCCACGCCCAGCCGTGCTTCGCCCAGCACGAAGGCATCGGCGTCATTGATGACGAAGACCGGACGGCCCAGTTCCTGGCTCAGATCATTTGCCAGCCGTCGGCCATGCGTGCATTCGATATTGGCCGAAATGATGCGGCCATTATCCGGGGCTGGCAAACCGGCGAACGCCAGCGATATGGCGTCTCCTTCTGTCATTTTATCTGCATGAAGGGCTTGGAACTGTCGAAAAATATCGACGAAGCCGTTCCAGTCGCGGGTAGGTGTGGGAAATTTGGCACGATGATGGATCGACGCATCTGCATCGACCATCGCGATATCCACGAAGGAGCCGCCTACATCGGCACAAATCCTCACTTATTGTCTCCCATTGTCTTGACGGAGGGGGGCTGATGGCATGCGAAAGCGGGTGTTGTTATTGGATCGGCCATAATCTTCGGATGTGGAAATGCAAATCGCATCATGTTACGGAAAAGGTGAGCGCTCCGCCCTGCCAGACGGCGCGAATGCGGTGGTCGGCATCGAGCCAAAGGAGATCGGCGCGCAGACCGGAAGCAAGCCTGCCCCGATCCTGAAGGTCGAGGAAATGCGCGGGCGCTCCCGAGGCCATGAACGAGGCGTCGGCGAGAGGCAGGCCCATCATTGACATCGCGTTGCGCAGGGCCGACGCCATGTCGAGATCGGAGCCGGCCAGCGTTTCATTTTCCTCTATGCATACGCCATTGCGGACGCGGATGCGCTTTCCTTGCAAAGTAAAGCATTTGGTCGCGCTGCCCACGGTCGGCATGGCATCGGTTACGAGCATGAAGCGATCGCGAGGGCGTGCGCGCAGGGCGATACGAAGCGCCGCCGGCGATACATGCTGCCCATCCACGATGATGCCCGCATAGACATGATCATTTTCCAAGGTCGCGCCTACGACGCCGGGGGCTCTATGGTTTAGCGGCGACATTGCGTTATACAGATGCGTCACGCCCGTCATGCCGGCTGCAAAGGCCGCTGACGTGCGAGCGTGATCGGCATCACTATGCCCGACGGCAAGGGTGACGCCGGCCTCGACCAATTGCCGGATCTGATCGTCATCGCAGCATTCCGGGGCCAGCGTCACGAGCGTGCGTCCGTGCCGCAGGCCCGACAGCAAGGCTATGGCATCCTTGTCCAGCCGCCGGAATTTGGTCGCATCATGTGTCCCCTTGCGCCCGGCATTGAGGAACGGACCTTCGAGATGAATGCCGACCACGCCGCGAATGCCGGAATCGATCGCCTGCTCCACGGCGCGCATCGCTGCATCGACCTTGTCCAGATCGTCGGAAATCAAGGTCGGCAGAAAACTGGTGGTGCCGAATGGTCGATGCGCCGCGCCGATCCGCGCGATGGTCTCGACTGTGGGACTGTCATTGAACAGTACGTCGCCGCCGCCATTGACCTGCGTGTCGATGAAACCGGGCAGAAGATAGCCGCCCTGAAGGTCGATGATGCTCTCTGCCGCGGATGACGGCTCTGTAACGATAATGCCGTCCTCGACGACCAGTCGATCGATGGTGGTGCCGACGAACGTGCCATTGACGAACTGAAGGCTGCTCATATCGTCTGCGTCACCTTTTTCAGGTGCGGGGGCATATCGGGATCGAAGCCGCGAGCGAGCGAGAGCATGTTCACCAGTCGGTAGAAGCTTTGGATCATCAATATGGGTTCAATGACCGGATGCGTCATAGGGATGGGCAGGGCGCTCGCCGGATCGGCCGCATCGGCCACCGCGACCGCTGCTCTGCGTGCCAGAAACTCCTGCGCCGCGCCACGCACGTCGTCGCCGGCTTTATCCGACGTGGCGAAGGCGAGTATGGGAAATCCCTGTTGCACGATAGCCATCGGCCCATGGCGCACTTCGGCGGAGGAGAATGCCTCAGCATGTAAGCCGCTGGTTTCCTTGAGCTTGAGCGCCGCTTCCTGTGCCACAGCGAAGCTGTACCCGCGCCCCATGACGAACAGGTTTCGGGCATCGCGAAGGGGCGGAATCGCAGCGCTCCAGTCGTAATCGAAGGCCTGCGCCAGATCGTCGGGCAGGCGCGCCAATGCCGCCAACAGAGCGTCGTCGCCGGCCCAATGTGCCGCGAGCGCGGTCAGGCCGACCAGCGAGGCGATATAGGATTTTGTCGCCGCTACCGATTGCTCGAGACCGGCATGCAGCGGCAGCGTCTCGTCGGCAAGGTCAGCGAGAGGAGAGGTGGCATCATTGACCAGCACAATGACGAAGGCCCCTGCCGCTTTATAGGCTTCGACCGTACGCAGCAAATCGGGGCTGCGCCCCGATTGCGAGATGGCAATGCACAGGGCGTCTTTTGCCCTGAGCGGCGCGGCAAAGACAGATGCGACCGAAAGAGCCGCCGATGCCGTTGGAATGCCGACCAGTGTTTCGAACAGATATTTGCCGAAGGTCGCGGCATGGTCCGACGAACCCCGACCGCAAGTAACGATCAGCGAAGGCGTGTCGGCGCGGAGCCGATCCGCGATGCGCACGAGCGTTTCTGCATTGCTCATCAGGAAACGCCTGACGGCGTCTCCCGCTTCACGGGCTTCAGCATACATCAACGTCTGTTCGGGGCGTTTGCCGACAGCGTCGGCCACGATTTCAAGCATTGTCAACTCCGGAAAATATCGTCGCCACAGTCAGTCTGGACGCGTCGCCTGACGAAGCGCGGCAACCAGTCCGCGGTCGGTCTCTCGCCGACCAGCGGTTTCGAACCCAAGTTCAAGCAAGCGGCCGCTCGCAGGGGCGGCAGGCAGGCTGCAGGAGGCATGAACCGATCCGATCCCCGTAGCCGCCAGGATGACGGGGGCATTATCGGCCGTTATGCCGCCACCGGCCAGAATCTCGACACGTCCGCCTGCGCGCTCCTGCATGGCGGCAATTCGCTCGATCCCATCGATCGCTTTTGCGGCCCCTCCGGATGTCAGAATAGTCGATACGCCCAGCGCAATGGCGGCATCCACGGCGTCGACGGGGTCGGGCAGCAGATCGACCACGCGATGGAGGGTGATGGCCATGCCTCTGGCGTGGGCGGCAAGCCGTTCGAGCAACATCAGGTCGAGATCACCTGACAGGCTGGTGGCGCCGATGACGATGCCCTCAAGGCCAGCGTTGCGAACTGCGTCTATATCTCGCAGCATCGCGTCGCATTCGGCCGGATCGAAACGAAAATGACCTGAACGTGGTCGGATCATAGCGCGGACAGGAATGGGCGCCTGTGCCGCGAGAGCCATCAGTCCGGCCGACGGGGTGAGCCCGCCCAGCGCCAATGCCGAGCAAAGCTCGATCCGATCGGCGCCCCCTTCCAGTGCGGCGGCCAGTCCCGCGGCTGTGTCGATGCAGACTTCCACCAATATCATCGTGCGGCCTCGACCTGTTTGATCCGGCTGCCCCAGATGCCGAAAAAGAGAATGTAGCAATAGGCCGGCGCCATGATGAGCAGAAAGACCAGCTGAAAATCCATGTGCTGCTTCAACATCGCGAACAGTTGAGGCAGGACTGCGCCGCCACAAATCGCCATGATGAGGATCGCCGAACCGGTTTCGGTGTGCCGGCCAAGCTGGCGGATCGCCAGCGGAAAGATCGCCGGCCACATCATCGCATTGGCAAAGCCAAGCGCTGCGATGCATCCGACAGAAAGATAGCCGCTGGATAGATAGGAGCAGATCACGAGCACCACGCCCAGTGCCGCCGACAGCGCCAGATAGCGTTCCTGAGATACGAAGCGCGGGATAAGAACCAGGCCGACCAGATAGCCCAGCAGCATTCCTGCCAGAGTGAAGGAGGTGTAGAAGGCCGTTTCCTCGATCGGAAGGCCCAGGCTCTGGCCGTAGGGACCGATGGCGTCGCCTGCCATCACTTCGACGCCGACATAGAGGAAGAGGCACAGCGCGCCAAACCAGAGGTGTGGGAAGGCGAGCAGACCCGCGCCTTTGTCCCCCCGCTCGACGCTAGCCTCCTCTGGCTGGATATCGGGCAAGGGCGATCGCAGGACGAATAGGCCCAGCAGCGCCAATATTCCAGCCATACCCATATAGGGCCAGTGGATATTAGCGGCGAATGCGTCCAGCAGCGCTTCGCGCGCTATGCTATCGGGCGCCGCCCTGATCTGTGCATCCAATTCACCCACGCCATGCAGCACCAGAGTGCCGATCACGATCGGCGCCAATATTCCGGCCAGCTTATTGCAGATTCCCATGACGGCGATGCGCTGGGCCGCGCTTTCGATCGGCCCCACGATCGAGATATAGGGATTGGCCGCGGTCTGTAGAATGGCAAGGCCCGCGCCGATGACGAACAGTCCCGCGAGCGCGCCCGGAAAGATCCGCATCGTCGCCATCTGGCCGAACAGCACGGCGCCCAGCGCCATGATGAAAAGGCCGAGCGTCATGCCCCTCTTCATGCCTGTCCGCCGCAAGACCATCGCCGAAGGCAGGGCGAGGAAAAAATAAGACATGTAGAAAACCATCGGCACCATGAAGGCCGAGACATCATCCAGCGTGAAAGCGAATTTCACGAAGGTGATCAACGGGCCATTCAGCCAGGTCACAAAGCCAAAAATAAAGAACATCACACCGATGATGCCGGTGGTTGCGAGCGCACTGGCTCTACTTTCTCCGGCATTTTCAATGACTCGCGAGACCATTTTTCGCCCTTTGCTGTGCGACGCGCGCTGAATGTCGCGGTCGCGCGCACCCACCACGGTACACACCAATGGCCCGAAATTGGCGAGAGGAACCGATTTTGTCAAACTATGTTGCGTATCTTTGACTATTTTTTGAACTAAGTATTGCGTCATGGTTTCGAATCTGATTTTAATCGGTTCCAGCGAAGGAAGAGGTTCCATGCTGACCGAAATGCACGCCCATATATTGCGCCTTATCAATCAGTCGGGTCCGCTGAGCCGGATGGAGCTGGTGCGGCAGCTTGGCGTCAGTAAGGCGACGATGTCCGCACTGGCGGCCGATCTGATCGATCGCGGCATGTTGACCGAAGGCGAAGTCGTTTATGGTGCGGGCCGTCCGTCGGTCAGGCTGGAACTGGCTGCATCTTCTGCTTTCTTCATTGGTGTTTCGCTGGCCTCCGCCCCGTTCATCGTTCGTCTGACCGACCTGCATGGCAGCATCGTCGGCGAGGCCATGATGGATGCGGATACGCGGGCGGAGCAGGTTGCCGCAGCGGTCGCCCGCGCGGTGGATGACATTCTTGCGGTTGCAGGCATTGATCGCGAGCGGCTGGCAGGGATCGGCATTGCTATTCCGGGTCTGGTAGATGCGAACACGGGAACCTGCATCCGTTCGACGCTGCTCAGCTGGCGCGATGTAGCGATCGGCCCGTTGATCGCCGATGCTACCGGCCTTCCGACCTTTGTCGAAAACGACGCCAATGCGCTTGCTCTCGGCGAACATCTGTTCGGCAGCCTGCGCGGCAGCGACGCTTGCGCCGTAATCTCGGTAGGCGACGGCATCGGCTGCGGCCTGATCGTCAACGGCGAACTGCATCGCGGTGCGCGCGGCGGCGCAGGTGAAATCGCGCACTCGACGATCGAACTCAATGGATTGCCCTGCAAATGCGGCAAGCGCGGCTGTCTCGACACGCTCGCATCCGCCAAGAGCATCGCCAATTTCGCGCGCGAGGCCGACTTGCCGGGTGATCTCGCCGCGCTCGACGAGGCCGCCGACCATGGCAATCAGGATGCCATCGCCATCCTGCATCGGGCTGGCGCGGCGCTTGGCCTTTCGGTGTCGCAACTGATCCAGACGATGGATCCTGCGCGCATCGTCATCGCATTCTCGGATGGGCCGCTCGATGGCCCTTATGCCCGCGTCATTCGCCAGACCATCGAGGCGAATGTCATGTCCAGCGAGGCCCGCCAGATCGATGTCGCGATGATGCGACTGGGGCGGGAAGCCTGGGCTGTCGGCGCCGCCAGCGTGGCGGCGGGGCGAGGTTTGTTCCGGCTCTGACCAAATTTCACACGTCAGAAGTCGTGCCGAAGCCGAGATGACGAAGAGCATCCGGGCGGCAGCAGGAAGCTGTGTCGCATCTAATAGCAAAGGGGTTATTATGACGTTGAATCCTCGAGTGTCCCGTTTTCTCATGGCAACGGCGCTGGGGGCCATGGCGGTCGGCCAGGCCTTTGCCCAGGACGCGGATATCGATCCCCGTCCGCAGAACGAACGATTCAACGGCACGTCTGACCAGGGTTCGCAGGATATCGTCGTGACCGGCCGGAGTGCATCCGCCAACGGCGTGACCAACACGACGCCTGGCGGCGGCCTGATGGCGGTGCAGACCGGCACGAAGCTGCGCAGCACCATCACCCGCGACTATATCGACAAGCTGACCGGCACGACGACCGCCTTCGCCGCGATCAAGAGCCTGCCGGGCGTCGTCGTGGGATCGGGCGATCCCTTTGGCGGCAACGTCAACCTGTCGATCCGTGGCCTCAGCCAGACCTCGCTCGGCTTCAACTTCGAAGGCATGCCGATCGGCGACCAGCTGTCCTACAGCGCCTTCCCCGGCGAATGGGCGGATACGGAAAATGTCGGCCTCATCAACCTGACCCGCGGGTCGACCGACATCACCGCGCCGGTCTACAACTCGGTCGGCGCCCTGCTTCAGGAAGAGCTGAAGGCGCCCTCGCAGAATGCCGGCGGCTATGCCTCCTTCGCCTTCGGCAACCATGACCTCAACCGTCAGTTCCTGCGTCTGGAAACTGGCGAGATCGGCGACACCGGCATTCGCGGCTTCATTTCGGGATCGCGCACCTACAACAAGAGCTGGCGCGGTCCGGGCCGCACCGAGCGCCACCATATCGACAGCAAGTTCGTGAAGGACTGGGGCGAGGACAGCTTCGTGTCGCTGGTCGCCACTTATAATGAAGAAAAGTCCGACCGTTCGCGCAACCCCACCATGGCGCAGTGGAAGGCGTCAGGCCGCGACTTCAATTTCGACGAAGACTATACGCCGGGCAACGCCAACTATTATCGTCTGCGTGTCGCCGACCGCCAGAGCCTCTATGTCAGCGCCCCGTCGAACATCCGCCTGACCGAGAACCTCCAGCTATCGGTCACGCCCTATTATCTCTACACGCACGGCATCATCAACGGCGCCAGCAATCTGAACCTCGTCACCGCCTATCAGGGCAGCGTGCCGGCCGGCCCGCTTCAGGCGCCGGGGGCCACCCCCGGTGCGACCACGGCGACGGTGATGAACGTCGACCGCTACGACCAGAATACCTATGGCCAGAACAGCTATCTGAAGTGGGACATGGGTTCGAGCCAGATTCGCGTGGGTTACTGGTATTCGCACTTCGTCCATGACGAGCTGGCCGCGTTCCAGGTGGCCGACGCCAATGGCAATGTCACCGATCCCTATGGGGATCGCGGCTCGGTGCTGACCGCCAATGGCGAGGTGCTGCGTAACTTCGCGGCGATCATCAAGCAGGACGTCAACGGCGTCTATGCCGACATCACGTCGAAGCTGATGGACGACAAACTGTTGCTGAACCTCGGCTTCAAATATGTCTGGGTCGATCGTGAAGCCACCAGCCCGCTGGTCGGCACGGCGATGAACATGAGCAGCCTCAGCCGCAAGCCGCTGCCGCAGGCGTCGATCCGCTACAGCTTCGACGATAGGAACCAGGTGTTCGCGGACGTTACCACCGCATTCCGTGCACCTTCGGCAGTGTCGTCCTACGTCAACATATACAATCTGACGACCGGCCAGCCGTCGAGCACGCCGTCGGGCAACTACAAGCCCGAATATTCGATCGGTGAGGAAATCGGCTTCCGTCACCATGGCGATGTCGTCCACTTCACCATCGCGGCGTTCAATTACGACCTGAGCGATCGCCTGGTGCAGGGTAGCCAGATCGTCAACGGCACCAGCGTCGGCTTCGCCGTCAATGTGGGCGACCAGCGCGCCCGCGGTATCGAGTTCGAAATCGGGATGGTGCCCTATCATGGCTTCAGCCCCTATTTCTCGGCCCAATATCTGGATGCCAAGACGAAGGACGACTATCCGGTGCGCGGCGAATATCTGCCGACCGCGGGCAAGCGTGCGGTTCTCAGCCCCGAATTCATCGCGTCGGGCGGCATCAGCTATGACAATGGCCACTTCTTCGCGTCGGTTGAAGGCAATTATGTCGGCAAGCAATATTCGACGTTCATGAACGACGAGATCCTGCCGTCCTTCGCCACCGGCAACGCGACGATCGGCTATCGCTTCGACACGATCGGCTTCATTAAGAAGCCGCAGATGCAGTTCAACCTCACCAACTTCACCGACAAGAAATATCTGTCGGGCATGCAGGGCGTGACGTCCAATGCGCTGGCGACCACCAGCCGGACCGGAACGACCGTCGCAGGCTCGGCACCGACCTACCTCATCGGTGGCGGAATCGGCGCGACCTTCTCCATAAGCGCCGCGTTCTGATGGGAAGCCGCTGTCGGTTGCTGCACGGCTGACAGCGGCTTTTCTCCTTCGGGTCGCGCACATAAACTGACGCCGCAAAGGCGCAGCTTCTGAAATTCTCCATCAGTCGAAAAGGCTATTTCGTCATGGAACGTCGTACTTTTCTCAAATCCGCTTCGGCCATCGCGTTCGCCAGCTTCGCCATCGACGCGTTGGGCGCAAAGGGCCTGATCCCCGCCTTCGCCAAGACCCCGCGCATCGCCATCGGCGGCATCGCGTCGGAATGCAGCACCTACAGTCGCATCCGTGCCAAGCTGCCGGACATTCGCGTGCTGCGGGGCGACGATATCCTTGAGAGCGACCAGTTCAGCTTCCTCAAGCGCTACGACGTTCCTTTCCTGCCGACGCTGGTGGCCAACGCGGGATCGGGCGGCCCGATGGACCGTCAGGCCTATGAAACGCTGAAGGCCGAGTATCTGGAACGGCTGAAGGCGCTGATGCCGCTCGACGGCGTCTATTGCGCGATGCACGGCGCGTTGTTCGTGGAAGGCATGCAGGATGCCGAAGGCGACTGGTATGAAGCCACCCGCAAGCTGGTCGGCCCGGACTGCCTGATTTCCGCCAGCTACGACCTGCACGGCAATATCAGCCAGCGCATCGTCGACAATCTCGACTGCATCACCGCCTATCGCACCGCGCCCCATGTCGACCGCGTCGAAAACACGATGCGCGCCACCGACATGCTGACCCACTGCCTGCGCTACGGCATCCGCCCCTATATCAGTTGGGCGACCATTCCCGTCCTGCTGGCGGGCGAGCAGAGCAGCACCGAATGGCAGCCGGGCCGCCGCCTCTGGTCGGACCTCAGCGAATATAACCGTCAGCCCGGCATCCTGGATGTGTCGCAGTTGGTCGGCTATGTCTGGGCGGACGAGCCGCGCTCGGCCGCGTCCGTCGTCGTCACCGGCATTGCGCCCGTCACCCAGGCGCAGATCGCCACCGAACTGGCCCAGCGCTACTGGGATGCGCGCCGCGACTTCCAGTTCGGCAGCCCGACCGGCACGATCGAGGAAACCATTGCCCAGGCGATGACCTCCAAGACCCATCCGGTGGTCATCTCGGATTCCGGCGACAATCCGGGCGGCGGCGGCAATGCCGACCAATCGACTTTCCTCCAGGCGCTGCTGAAGGCGGGCGCGAAGGACGTGTTGCTGGGCGGCATGACCGATCGGCCCGCGACCGACGCCTGCTACAAGGCGGGCGTGGGTGCGACCATCCCGCTCTCTATCGGCGGCTCGCTCGATCCGATCCAGAGCCAGCCGGTCAAGGTCAACGCCACGGTCAAATATCTCGCCAAGGTGGGCAAGCCCGAAGATGGCGAAGCGGTAGTCGAATTCAACGGCATCACCGCGACCCTGTCGGCTCGCCGCCGCGCCTATCATGCGGCAGAAGCCTTCCAGGTGCTGGGCCTTGAACCCACGGCGTTCAAGATCGTCGTACTGAAATGCGGTTATCTCAATCCCACGATGAAGCCGCTGGCCAATCCGCATCTGATGGCGCTGTCGCCCGGCGCGATCGATCAGGACATTCCGAACATCGAGAACAGGAACCGCGTGCCCAGCTTCCCTTGGGTGGATGATCTGACCTACACGCCCAAGCCCTATCTGTCGAAGCGCGCGGCGCTGTCCAAGTCCAAGATATGATTGCAGGACATGCGCCTTCCCCTTGGGGTGGGCGCATGTCATCGACGGTGTCGGTTTCGCCGTTCTGCACGTTGACCGTGCCGAACGGCACAGGCTTTTGCCTCCCACGCGCAGCCTTGTGCGTCTATCCTGCCGGACCCAACAGATGGCAGGAGCAGGATGCAGGATATAGTCCAGACCCGTTCGGGCGCGGTGCGCGGCGAGACCAAAGGCGTGGTCACGCGCTTCCTCGGCATTCCCTATGCGGCGGCGCCGGTCGGGGCGCTGCGCTTCGCCTTGCCCCGGTCGCCCGATCCGTGGACGGACGTGCGCGACGCCCTGACGCCCGGTCCCAATGCGCCGCAGAAAGTGCGCGCGATACCCGGTCTCGATGTGGCGCCGCTGGTGGGGACGGGGTGGCAGGCAGGTGATGCGTTTCTGACCCTCAATATCTGGAAGCCGGCTGGCGCACAGACAGGCCTGCCGGTGATGGTCTTCATCCATGGCGGCGGCTTCGTGCTGGGCAGCAAGGATGCGGCGGTGCAGGACGGCAGCGCCTTTGCGCGGGACGGCGTGCTGCTGGTATCGATCAACTATCGGCTGGGGGTGGAGGGTTTCCTGCCAGTTCCCGGCATTCCGACCAATCTGGGGCTGCGCGACCAGATTTTCGCGCTGTACTGGGTGCGGGACAATATCGCAGCCTTTGGCGGCGATCCGGGCAATGTCACCGTCTTCGGCGAGTCCGCGGGCGGCATGTCGGTGGCGAACCTGATTGCGTCACCGCTGGCCAAGGGGGTGTTCCGGCGGGCGATCGTGGAAAGCGGCCATGGCGCGATGACGCGCGATATCGGCGTGGCGCAGCGGCTGGTCAGGAAGCTGGCGGGGTTGTTGAAGATCACCCCCGACGCGGCCGGATTCCGATCGGTCGAACCGGGCGACATGCTGGCGGCGGTGGAGAAGGTCAGTCTGCCGACCACCCGGCTGGACCTGCGCGATGCGGACGGGCGCGAGCCGGTGTTCGGCATCAGCCGCTTCATTCCAGTCCATGGCGACGATGTGCTGCCGGTCAAACCGCTGGAGGCTCTGAATCAGGGCGCGGGGACGGAGATCGACCTGCTGATCGGGACCAATGCGCAGGAGATGAACCTCTATTTCGTGCCGACCGGGGTCAGGGAGAAGATCGGGCGGCTGCTGGCCACTTATGTCGTGCACAAATGCCAGCCCCAGGCGCGGAAAATACTGCGTGCCTATGGCATGGGGGCGTCTGGGGTGAAGCCCGGCCATGCCTTTACCGATGCCCTGCATGATCTGGTGTTCCGCTGGCCGGCGCGCCGCTTTGCCGAAGAGCATCGCGGGCGGACGCACATGTATGAGTTCGAGTGGCAGTCTCCGATCTTCGATGGTCTGGGGGCCGCTCATGGCATGGAACTGCCCTTCGTGTTCGATACGCTGGCGAGCGTGACCGGTCCGCAGGGATTGTGCGGCGAGGCGCCGCCGCAGGAACTGGCCGACCGGGTGCATGGCGTCTGGGTCGATTTTGCAAAGGATGGGCGCCTGCCATGGCCGGAGTTCAGGCGTGAGGACCGGCAGGTCTATCAACTGGCGCAGGGCGCGGCGGTCCATGAACCGCCCATGGCCGCTGCGCCCTTCCTCCCCTGAATGACTGGCATCATGTATCTGCAACGGTTGAAACTGGATGGGCGGCGCGCGCTCGTGACCGGCGGGGCGAGCGGGATCGGGCTGGCCTGCGTCGAGGCGCTGGCGGAGATGGGTGCGGCGGTGGTGATCGCCGATCTCAAGGCCGAGGCGATCGAGGCGGCGGTCGCGGCGATGGCGGACAGGGGCTTCGCCTGCGAGGGCGTGGTCATGGATGTGACCGACAGCGCGCGCGTCTCACAGGTTGCGGACCGGCTGGGCGCGATCGACATATTGGTGAACAATGCCGGCATCGCCCGCAGCGAGACGGCGGCGGAGACGGTGGCGGACGAGCATTGGCTCAATGTGATCGACGTGAACCTGAACGGCGCCTTCTGGTGCGCCCGCGCCTTTGGTCGGCATATGCTGGCGGCGGGGAAGGGGGCGATCGTCAATGTCGGGTCGATGAGCGGCTTCATCGTCAACCGGCCGCAGGGGCAATGCTATTATAATGCGTCGAAGGCGGCGGTGCACCAGCTGACCAAGAGCCTGGCGGCTGAATGGGCCGATCGGGGCGTCAGGGTCAATGCGGTCGCGCCGACCTATATTCGCACGCCGCTGAACGAGTTCGCCGACAAGGAAGGTGCGATGTACCGGCGCTGGATCGATTCCACGCCGATGGCGCGGCTGGGCGAGGTGGAGGAAGTGGCGTCGGTTGTCGCCTTCCTGGCATCGGACGCGGCGAGCCTGATGACCGGGAGCATCGTGCTGGCCGATGGCGGTTATAGCTGCTGGTAAACCGACAGCGAAATGGACAATCGCCGGGCCATATTTTCGGACATCGTTATATATTCTATAATTATCAATATGTTATAGATGAATTGATTGCTGATGTCGCCGATTTGGTAATTTTATCCGGGTTCAATTATATGCCGATCGGCGCAGGGATTGCGCCGATCGGCACAGTCGATATCTCTCGCCAAACCTATCTGAAAGCTATACCTATCAGATAGGCCCGAAGCGAACCTCCCGACAGAATGAAGGGGACGCCGGGAGGAGAGGAACCATGCACCATAAGGCTTTGCTTCTTGCCGGCGTCGCGCTCGCCGCATCCATTCCCGCCATCGCCCCTGCCACCGCCCAGGCGCAGCAGGCGCCAGCGGCTTCGGCGGTGAACGACAGCGAGATCGTCGTCACCGCCCGCAAACGCGAGGAGACGCTGCTCGACGTGCCGGTGGCCGTGACCGCCGTCAGCGGCGACACGCTGGCCCGCCGCAACATCAATTCGGTGCGCGAAGCCGCCGTGCTGACCCCCGGCCTCAACATCAGCAGCGATGGCGCGGGCCGCGCCTTCGTATCGATCCGCGGCGTCGGCGTGACGCTGGTGCAGACGGTGCAGCCGGGCGTCGGCCTGTTCATCGACGGCATCTATCGGCCCAACACCGCCTATCTCAATAATCCGCTGCTGGACGTCGAGCGGATCGAGGTGCTGCGCGGGCCGCAGGGCACGCTCTACGGCAAGAATACGCTGGGCGGCGCGATCAACGTCATTACCCGCCAGCCGGGCAATGATTTCGAGGCGCGCGGGCAGGCAAGCTATGCCGGGCCGGACGATAGCTGGCTGGTGTCCGGTTCGGTGTCCGCGCCGATCGTGCAGGACAGGCTGGCGATCCGCGTCGGCGCGTCGCACCGCCAGCAGGACGGCTTCATCAAGAATGTGGTCGCGGGCGGCAACAGCAACAGCTTCAACACGGACTCGGTCAGCGGCACGCTGCGCTTCACGCCGGGCAATGACGTGGTGGTCGCGGTCAACGGCTATTATGACCGGGTGAAAGGCCATAACACGCCCTATGCCCGTGTCACCGGTCCGACCGACTATCAACGCACCAACCAGTTCAATACGACCGGCACGACCTTCTACAAATATAAGGGCGTCAATGGCCGGATCGAGCTGCCGGTCGACGCGATCGATACGAAGGTCACGCTGCTGGCGGCCTATGATGCGCGCGACACGCGCTCGCCCAATTCGGATGGCGATTTCGGGCCGCTCGATGCGGTGCGGCTGAGCGGGACGGACCAGTCGCGCACCAAGACGGTGGAACTGCGCTTCGACACGACGCTGAGCGATACGCTGTCCACGCTGGTCGGTCTGTTCTACAGCCGCGAGACGTTCGAGGCGGACGCGCTGACCAACATCCTGATCCTCAATCGGTCGGTGCGGCAGACCGACCGACGCACCGGCGACACCTATGCCGCGTTCGGCACGGTGTTCTGGAAGCCCAGCCCGGACTGGGAAGTGGCGCTGGGCCTGCGCTACGACCATGAGGATCGCAAGGCGACCGGCACGATCGCGGGCAATGTGATCCCGCCCGCGCGGATCAAGTCGAACGAGGTCGAGCCGCGCCTGTCCATCACCCGCCACTGGAACCCGCAACTGATGAGCTATGCCTCGGTCGCGCGCGGCTATCGCGGCGGTGGTTTCAACGCGCCCAACGCGCCGCTGCGCACCTATCAGGGGGATAGCGCCTGGACCTACGAGATCGGGACCAAATATGGTTCGTCCGCCTTTTCCCTGTCGGGCGATATCTTCTACAGCGATTACAAACATTATATCGGCCTGAATTCGATTGCGCCTGCGGTGCCGGCGGGGCTGGTCACGGTCGACCTCAATGCGGGGACGGTCGAAAGCTATGGCGCGGAACTGGAGGCGGTGGTCCGCCCGACCAGCCAATGGTCGCTGTCCGGCGGCCTGACCTACATGCACGCCCGGCTGACCGACACGAGCGAATATACGTCCGTGACCGGCCGCACCCTGTCGAGCGATCACCTGACCTTCCAGCCCGACTGGATGTATAATATCAGCAGCGACTATGTCGTGCCGCTGGGCGACAACAAGCTGACCTTCAACGCCAGCCTGAACGGCAAGGGGCGCCGCCTCGCCGCGACGCTCAATCAGACGACGCCGACTTTCCTGAAGGGCTATGCGGTGGTCAACGGCTCCATCACCTTTGCGACGGCGGGCGGGATCGAACTGGCGGTGTTCGGGCAGAACCTGTTCAACAAGAAATATTATGAAAGCTATATCGAGAAGACGACGCTGCAACTGGCGGGCCTGCCGGCATCGGACCTGGGCATCATAGGCGATTTGCGCCGCTACGGCGTCCGCGCCAGCTTCCGGTTCTGACGGCCATGAGCGTGCCTTCCCCCCAGCCGCGCAAGCCCTTGCCAGAGGGCTTTCTCGACCAGCTTGGCGCGGTCTTCGGCGACCGCATGGCGACGGGCGAGGCGGTCCGCAGCCAGCATGGCCAGAGCGAAACCCATTTCGAACCGGTCCTGCCCGACGTGGTGGTCTTTGCCCATTCGACAGAGGAAGTGGTCGAACTGGTCCGGCTCTGCGTCGCGGCCGAGGTGCCGGTCATTCCCTATGGCGCGGGCACGTCGATCGAGGGCAATACTTTGCCGGTGCAGGGTGGCGTTACGGTCGATCTCAGCCAGATGAACGCTATCGTCGAGGTGAATGTCGAGGATTTCGACTGCACCGTCCAGGCCGGCGTCCGGCGCGAGCAACTGAACGAATATCTGCGCGACCAGGGGCTGTTCTTCCCGATCGATCCGGGGGCGAACGCCACGATCGGCGGCATGGCGTCGACCCGCGCATCGGGCACCAATGCAGTGCGATATGGCACGATGCGCGAAGCGATATTGTCGCTGCGCGTCGTAACCCCGGACGGGCGGGACATCCGCACCGCGCGGCGGGCGCGCAAGTCGGCGGCGGGGTATGACCTGACCCGGCTGATGATCGGCAGCGAGGGGACGCTGGGCATCATCACCGAGATCACCCTGCGGCTGCACGCCATTCCGGAGGCCATTTCCTCCGCCGTGTGCAGTTTCGACACGTTGCAGGGCGCGGTCGACACGGTGGTGCAGTCGATCCAGATCGGCGTGCCGCTGGCGCGCGTCGAGATATTGGACGATCACCAGATGCGCGCGGTCAACCGCTGGTCGAAGCTGGACTATCCCGAACGCAACACGCTGTTCTTCGAATTTCATGGATCGCCATCCTATGTGGAGGAGCAGGTCCGTACCGTGGAAGATATCGCCGCCATGAACGGCGGCGGCGAATTTCGCTGGTCCAACTTGCCCGAGGAGCGATCGAAACTCTGGAAGGCGCGGCACGAGGCCTATTATGCCGCGGTCAACATGCGGCCCGGCGCGGTCGGATGGGCCACCGATGTATGCGTGCCGATCAGCCGGCTGGCGCAGTGCATCTCGGAAACACGCGCGGAGCTGGACGGGGCGAGCTTGCCCGCGACGATCCTTGGCCATGTCGGAGACGGCAATTTCCATGTCATCTTCTCCATGGACCCGAACAGTGCCGCAGAAATGGCGGAGGTGGAGGCGCTCAACGAGCGGCTGGTGCAGCGCGCCCTGGCGATGGACGGCACCTGTACCGGAGAGCATGGCATCGGCCTTGGCAAGCAGCATTGCCTGGTCGAGGAACTGGGCGACGCCGTCGACCTGATGCGCGTCATCAAGCGGGCGGTGGACCCGAAGAATCTGTTCAATCCGGGCAAGATTTTCGCCGTTTAGCCGGGGGGCTAAACTGTCCGGTCGCGTCGGTTCCCCTGGCGCGGCCGGGCATCTTTGGGAGGGGCGGCCGCCAATGCCCGCCTCTCCCCACTACCGCGCTCAAGAAGGTTTCATCCTGATGGCCACCGTCACCTTTCCCGCTACGCCTGCCCGACGGGCATCCTTCCTGCATGTCCTGCCCGGTCTGCTGATCCTGGCGCTGACCATGGCGGCGGGCTTCACCATGATGGGATCGTTCAGCATGGTGCAGGAAGGCGCAAAGGCGGAAATGGGCTTGAGCGACTTTCATCTTTCGCTGGTGCAGGGCGTGGCCGCAGCGGTGCCGCTGGTGCTGTTTTCCATCCCGATCGGCATCATGGTCGACCGGATGCGGCGCCTGCGCCTGTTCATCGGGCTGGCGATCGTCTGGACCGTGGGCACCTTCCTGACCGCGACGGCGCAGAATGTCCCGATGCTCTTCCTGGCGCGAATGCTGGCCGGGGTGGGCACCACCGGCGCGCTGACCGCCGCGCTGTCGCTGGCCGCCGACATGTGCGCGCCGCAGCAGCGGGGCCGGGCGTTGTTGATCGTGACGCTGGGCAAGTCGCTGGGACAGGCCGGCGCCTTTGCGCTGGCGGGCTGGCTGCTCAGCCTGTTCCTGCACGGCGCGACACAGCATATGTTCGGCAATGTCGCCCCCTGGCGCGCCACCCATTTTGCGCTGGCGGCCGTCAGCGCCGCACTGGTCCTGCCGATGCTGATGTTGCGCGAACCCGCGCGGCATGAGGTGGAGGCAGGCATCCATGCGCCCTGGCGGGTCGTGCTGGCGGAACTCTGGTCGCGGCGCGCCTTCCTGGGGCCGCTGTTCCTGGGACAGGTGACGGTCGTGATGGCCGATGCGGCGGCGGCGATCTGGGCCTCTCCCGTCCTGTCGCGCAGCTACGGCCTTGCCCCGCCCGAATTTGCGGGGTGGATGGGAAGCCTGATCTTCCTGACCGGACTGGTGGGATCGGTGCTGGGTGGTTTCGCCGCGGATATGGGCCAGAAGAGCGGCAGGCGCGGCGGATTGCTGCTGGGCGCGGTGATCGCGGCAGGCCTTGGAATTCCCGCCGCGCTGTTTCCGGTGATGCCGGACATCGCCTCCTTCGCGGTGGCGCTGGGCGCGCTGATGCTCTGCGGCACGATCACCGGCCTTGTCACTTCGGTGGCGCTGACGGTGTTGTTGCCCAATGAATTGCGTGGCCTGTGCATCGGTGCGTTCATCGCCATCGCCGGGCTGGTCGGCTTCGGCATGGCCCCGACGCTGGTCACGGCGATCAGCGCGCTGCTGGGCGGGGAGGCGCATCTCGCCGAGGGGCTGGCGATCGTCGGCGTGGTGGTGAGCATCATTTCCTTCTTCGCTTTCCGGGTCGCGATGCGCCGCGCACCGGCCGGAGCGGTGTGACGCGGGCGGACATGCCGTTGGGGACTGGGATCGGAAATGGACCTATCGGATAGCTCTTGCCAAAAGCTATCGGATAGGTCACTCTTTCCGGCACAGGAGAGGATCAATGGATCGAATCGATATTTCGCCTGAGATGGTCGCTTTCGCCGGGAACGGCCAGGTAGGATCGCGCTGGGACGGCGCATTGGCCTACGCTTTTCTGCTGGGCTTCGGAGCGGTGGGGACCGCGGCGTCGGTCCGGCTGATCCACCGTCCATCGACAGGGGATCTCAACGCCGACCTCGGCGATCGGCTGATCCTGCTGGTCACGCCCGATGCCTGCGAACGGGTGGCTGGTGGTCCGCTGCCGCTGTCGTTCGACCGGGCCTATTATCTTCCGGCGCCGCTGCGCGCCATCGCGCTTGCGATCCGCGATTGCGGGCTGCACGAGGCCGCCGCCACGCCCTATCGCCTGGCCAAAAGCATCGAACTGCTCTGCGATATGCTGCGGACCGCCAACGAAGGCGGCTTCGTTCCGATCGGCCAGGACGCCTGTCTCTCGCGCGCGGACAGCGAAAGGCTGATCGCGGCCCGGCGCATGATCGAGGAACGCTGGGCGGAAAAGCTGACGCTCGACATGATCGCCCGCGCCTGCGGCCTCAACCGCGCCAAGCTGACGCGCGGGTATCGCGACATGTTCGACTGTTCGGTGGCCGACGCCATAGCGCAGGAACGGCTGGGCAAGGCTGGGGAGATGTTGCTGGCGACCGAATTGCCGATATCGTCCATCGGCTACAGATGCGGCTATCTCAACAACACCAGCTTCACCCGCGCATTCGTGCGCCGCTTCGGGGTCGCGCCCACCCACTATCGCGCCCATCGGCTGGCCGCATGACGACACGGTCCAACGAGGAGGGGGGATCGCTGGTCGATCGTGCGATCCAGGCGGTGCGCGATCATATCCGCGACCATGACCTCAAGGTCGGTGACAAGCTGCCCGGCGAAGGCACGTTCGCGACCGACCTGGGCGTCAGCCGCGCGGTGATGCGCGAAGCCTTCGGCGCGCTCGCCGCGCTGGGGCTGATCGATGTCGCCAACGGGCGTCGCGCGAAAGTCGGTGCGATCGACGGATCGGTGCTGGGCGCGTCGCTGGACCATGCCGTGTCGACCGAACAGATCAGCGTCGCCGAGGTGTGGGACGTGCGCAGGACCGTAGAGGTGCGCATCGCCATGCTCGCCGCCGAACGGCGCAGCGAGGCGCAGGCCCAGCAGATCATGGCCCTGGCCCAGGCGATGGCGGGCGCGGTTGACGACCTGGACTGCATCACCGCCAATGATATCGCATTCCATGAATCCATCGCCCAGGCCGCCGACAACAAGCTGTTCGTCCAGATCGTGCACAGCTTCGCGCCGCTGTTGCGGATGGCCGTGCCGCAGGCGTGGCGCACCCGCACGGCGGAGGAACAGCGCCAAACGATGCTCGACCGCCATCTCGACCTGGCGAAAGCGATCGCCAATGGCGATCCGGAGGCGGCCGGCGCGGCGATGGAAGCGCATTTCGATGCCTCCATCGGCCAGCAACTCCATGCCAGGGGCGGGGCGATGTGAATGGTGGATTTATGTGCCGCATATCAGCTGTCAGCCGATCGCCGCTTGCGGGCCAACATCGGGCAATCCGGCCGGAAGCGCGTTCGAGCTAATCCCTAAGGGCGCTCCTCAATTCCTCCTGGCCGCCCTAATTTCGGGTCGATGGATCGGCGGCGCAATCATGACGACAGGATTAGGGTAGCCTTCCCGTTTGCCGGTAGCCTGATCGGGGGCAGCCATTTTTCGTCGCTGGGACTGGTCAAGCATCTGGACGCATCCCGGTTCGACCCGTTCGTCATTGTCGATCGGATGGACAATCCGATCGCCGATCTTTTTCGCGATCTCGGCGTCCCGATGGCCGCCGCGCCGCGCCCGATCGCCCTGCACCACGGCAAGCATGTTTCGTTGAGGAACCTCGTCTCGTCCGGGCTGGCCGTTCCGATCCTGTCGAAATTCCTGCATAGGCACGGGATCGGCCTGGTCCATGTGAATGACGGGCGGACCGCCGCCATCTGGGCGTTGCCGGCGCGGCTCGCCGGGGCCAAGCTGGTCTGGCATCATCGCAGCGGGCCGGGCGCCTGGGGCCTGCGCTTCGCATCGCCGCTTCTGGCCAATGCGGTCATTTCGGTGTCGGATTTCGCACGCGGGCGGGTGGCGCGATCGGCGCATAAGAGCCATGTCATCCATAGCCCGTTCGACACGCAGATCAGGGTCGACCGGCGGCATATGCGCGATATGCTGCTGACGGAGATCAACCATGGGCCATCGACCAGGGTGGTGGGGTTCTTCGGCGCGATGATCGCGCGCAAGCGGCCGCTGCTTTTCGTGGAAGCGATCGCGGCGCTGCGTCGGCAGCATCCGGGCCTGCCGGTGGCCGGCGCGATCTTCGGCGAGGCCGTCGAGATCCCGGTGGAGGACGTGACCGCGCTGGCAGAACGACTGGGGGTGGCGGACGCCATCCATGTCATGGGATTCCGATCGCCGGGCGCCAACTGGATCGCGGCCTGCGACCTGCTCGCCATTCCTGCGGTCGAGGAACCGTTCGGCCGTACTCTTGTCGAGGCGATGATCGTGGGGACGCCCGTCGTGGCGAGCCGATCGGGCGGAAATGCCGATGCGCTGGAAGGCGGCCGGCTGGGGCGTCTGGTGCAGGTCGATGATGCAGATGCGCTTGCCGCCGGCATGGCGGAGGCCCTGACATGTGCGGATGTCACGGACGAGATGATCGTCGCAGCGCGCGCCGCGGTGCATGACCGGTTCGGCGAGCATCGGCATGCCGAACAGGTCATGTCCGTCTATCATGACCTGTTTCCGGCCGCACGTCCCCTGTCCCGGCCATTACGCACATGAGCCGCGCGATGGTGCCCCCGCTGTCCGTCGGGCCGGCCGAAACCCCGTCTCCGCCCTCCGGCAGCAACTGGCGAAGCCTGCTCGGCGGTTCGGGCCCGGAGTTCAGGATCGGGCTGGGCCGGGTGATCGTGTCGTCCTTCGGCCTTGCCGCCGTCTATATCGACCCGACGCAGCCCGAACGGTTCGTGACCACGGCCTATGGCTTGCTGGCGAGCTATGTCGGCTTTGCCTTCCTGCTCCTGCTGGCGCACCGGCGGGTCGCGGCCAGCCGCATCCTGCGCATCGGATCGACGATCGTCGACATCTTCCTGGTCGGCATCCTGTCCTACATCACCGGAGAGCTGGAAAGTCCCTTCCTGATCTTCTTCATCTTCGTCCTCATTTCCGCCGCCGTGCACTGGAATATCAAGGGGACGCTCTGCGTCGCGGCGGCGCTTCAGGGCGTGCTGGTGACGGTGGCGATCCCCGATCTGCAGGACGGCGAATTCGATGCGAATGTGCTGATCATCCGGTCCGTCTTCTGCTGGGTGCTGGTCCTGTTGCTCGGCTATTTCATCGCCTATCGGAACCGCACCATTTCTAGGCTCGGCGAACTTGCGCAGTGGCCGCATGAATTCGTGCCGGACGTCGATCAGCCCTGGCTCGCCTTTTCGCTGCGGCATGCGGCGAAGGTGCTCAACGCGCGCGCCATCGCGGTTCTGTGGCGCGATCCGGACGAGGTCGGTTCGCATATCGCGGTCTGGCGCGAAGGCCGGTTTCGGCTGATCGAGAAGGATGGGCAAGGAACGATCGCCGAGACGCCGGATGCGAGCATGGCGGACTGGCGGGGGCAGATCGACTATCTTCAGCGGCTCGATGCGCTGCCACGCCTTTCATCCGCCGAGACTGCCGCCGTCTACCATTCGACCATTTCGACGATCCGGTATAGCGGCCGGCTGTTCCTGCTCCCGGAGGGGCCGCGCGACAATGACACGGCCATCCTCACCCGGATCGTCACGGCGCGCATCGCCATCGACCTGGAACAACATTCGCTCGTGCGTGATTATGTCACGGCGGCGGAGCTTAAGGAACGGTCGAGGCTGGCCCGCGACCTGCACGACGGCGTACTTCAGAGCCTGACCGCGGCGGTGCTGGAATTGCGGGAGCAGGAGCGGATCGTGCCCGAGGTCAGCCATCATGTGGCGCATATTCGCGCTTCGCTCGAAGATCAGCAAAAGCGTCTTCGTCAGCTGGTGGACGGCTCCTTCGCCAAGCAGCAGAGCGCCTGTTGCCTCGCGGACCAGATCGGCCTCTTCGTCGAGGCGCTGGAACCGCAATGGGGCTGCATGATTTCGGTGGAGATCGTCCCCGGATATCTGGTGACGACGGCGCCGATCGCGACCGAACTCTGCCTCGCGCTGTCCGAAGCGACGGCGAATGCCGTGAAACATGGCCGTGCGACCCAGTTGCGCGTGAAAATCGTGGACAGGGGCGAACGGCTGAGCCTCTATATCGCCGACAATGGCAACGGGCATCTTGCGCCGGAATTGCCGATCCCCGCGTCCCTGGCTGCCCGTGCACGCGAACTGGGTGGCGACCTGGAGGTGAAGCGCGGCGAGTTCGGCCTGTTGCTCCAGGTGTCGCTTCCCGCCACATTGTCGAAGGTGAGCCTGGCATGAGCGTAGCGTCTCTGGTGATATGCGACGATCATCCGCTGCTGATACGCGGGCTGGCCGACCTGATCGCAGGCAGCAGCCGCTTCCGGATCGTAGCGACCTGCGGCGACGGGGCGCACGGACTGTCCGCGATATGCGCCCTTCAGCCCGATCTGGCGGTGATCGACATCGCCATGCCCAAGATGAACGGCCTGGACCTGTTCGTCCAGGCGCGGGCCGCGGGCTGGACCGGGCGGGGCGTGCTGCTGACGGCGGCGATTTCGGATCAGGAGACGGTGCATGCGGTCGCCGCCGGGGTCAATGGCATCGTCCTCAAGGAAACCGCCGGAGCGACGCTGATCGACGCGCTGGAAGCCGTGCTGGCAGGGCAGCGATGGATGCCGCCCGACGTGCTTCAGGCGGCTGTCGGCCGCGCCCGCACGAGCCGCGACAGTTCGCCGCTGGCCCTGCTGACGCCGCGCGAGCGGCAGGTGGCGCTGATGATCGCCGACGGGCGCAGCAATCGCGAAGCGGCCAGCGCGCTCGGCCTGTCGGAAGGGACGATCAAGACGCATATCCGCACCATCTTCGAAAAACTGGGCGCGGATAACCGGACCGCGGTCGCCTTGCTGATCGCCCGCTCGGGCGCGCGGAACGAGGTGCATTTCCGGCGGTGAATTGCCCATCCATGAGGATTACCCCCGCCTGATTAGGCCCATGGGTTGATACGGCGGCCATTCCCCTACGCTAGTCTGCCCCGATCGGTCACGGGCAAGGCAAGACTATGATAGAGAATCTGGAACGGCTTGAGCTGCTGCTCCGTTGTCCCGCAACGGGCAAGCCGCTGGTGCGGACCGATGCCGGCTATGAGACCGATGGCGACGTGCCGCTCGTCTATCCGGTCATGGACGGAAAGCCTGTGCTGGTGGATTTTTCCAGTTCGGTTCTCTCCCCCGACGTCCTGCGCACCTCTGCCGCCAGCAGCCCGATCGCACGCCCGAAGATGGAATTCGGCCGCAGCCTGTTCAAGCGGATGCTGTCGCCGGAAAAGAAGAGTACGCGCGAGAATATCGCAAAGCTGCTGGAGAATTTGCCGCCGCAGCGCAGCTCATCGGTGCTGGTGATCGGCGGCGGCACGATCGGCCAGGGAACCGATGCGCTGTATGATTGCCCGATGGCCAGGGTCATCGCCCTCGACATCTATCAGACGGCCAATACCCAACTGATTGCCGACGCGCATCGCATTCCGCTGTGCGATGAGGCGGTCGATGCGGTCGTGATCCAGGCGGTGCTGGAGCATGTGGTCGATCCGCACGCCGTGGTGGAAGAAATATGGCGCGTGCTGCGTCCGGGGGGAATCGTCTATGCCGAAACGCCCTTCCTCCAGCATGTCCATGAAGGCGCTTATGACTTCATGCGCTTCACCGAGAGCGGCCACCGCTATCTTTTCCGCAAATTTTCTCTGATCGGCTCGGGGGTCAGCGGCGGTCCCGGCACGCAACTGCTCTGGTCGATCGATTATTTCTTCAAGAGCCTGTTCCGCTCACGGCGCGCGGGCAAGATGTTCAAGATGGCCTTCGCCTGGCTGCAATGGTTCGACCCCCTCATCCGCTCGGACTATGCGTCGGATGCCGCCAGCGGGACATTCTTCCTTGGCCGCAAATGCAACCATGCCGTCTCTCCGCAGGAAATCGTGCAATTCTATCGGGGCGCGCAGGTGGCATAAGGCTGACCGGGGGAGGCCGGCGGAGCGCCGGTCAGTCGAGCCTGCGCCGGTTTTTCGCTACGGCCTTGCGATAATGGGCGATCGATCGCGCCATCGCCTGGCCGCCGGTGGGGCCGAGATCGCCCGACAGCATCATCCATTGCAGCCTGCCGGCCGCCTCGATCTTCTCGACGATCATGCGTTGCGCTTCCAATGCCGAATCCGGATTGCCGGCCATCAGGCGCGGAATGCGCAATCCGATCACCGACCAGGCTTCTATGCAAAGGCTCCAGCCGTCCAGGGCAAGCGTCATGGGATTATTCTTTGCCATGTCGCGATAATGAAGGTCGAACAGGCCATTTCCGGGCACCATCATTTGCGCCCCCGTATGATGCAGCGAAAGCCGATATGGCTGGTGGCGCTGTCGACCGCCTGGGGATGGCGGGCGGCGGGGCGATAGCGCTGGCAATAATTGGGCGCACACAGATGCGATCCGCCCTTCAGAACCTTGCGCGGGATGCTGATATGGGGTGTTGCCGGATCCAGGCTTTCCCGCCGGCTACCGCCACGGGGGTTGGACGGGACGCAGCAACTGCCCTTCGCCTTGCGCTCGATGCGTGGCTGGGCGAACCAGTCGACCGTCCATTCCCAGACATTGCCGATCATGTCGTACAGGCCATGGCCGTTGGCGGGATAGGTGCGGACCGGCGACGTGCGCTCATAGCCGTCCTCGAGCGTGTTGCCGTAGGGGAATGCGCCCTGCCAGTAATTGGCCAGCATCCGTCCTTCGGGGGCCAGGCTGTCGCCCCAGGCATAGTCGGCGCCGTCCAGCCCGCCGCGTGCGGCATATTCCCACTCCGCTTCGGTCGGCAGCCCCTTGCCGGCCCAGCGTGCATAGGCTTCCGCATCCTGATAGGCGACATGGACTACCGGATGATCAGGCAGATCGTCCGCATGGCTGTCCGGGCCATGGGGGTGGCGCCAGTCGGCGCCGATGCTGAAACTCCACCACTGGCTATAGTCGCCCAGGTCGACCGGGCCGCTCGTGCGCCGGAACAGCAGCGATCCCGCCTGTGCCAGGGCCGGGTCCATGCCGGGATAATCCTTTGGGTCCGGCGCGATTTCCGCAAGGGTGCGATAGCCGGTCGCTTCCACGAAGCGCGCAAATTCGCGATTGGTCACGGGCGTCTCGTCGATCCAGAAGCCATCGACCTGAACCCGGCGGACCGGCGCTTCTTCGGGATAGAAGCGGTCCGACCCCATCAGAAAGGCGCCGCCCGCCACGAAGCGCATGCCGTGCGTCTGCGCTGCGCCCGCATCGGTCGTCGCGGCCTCCGGCGGCAATGGGGCAGTGCATGATGTCGTTTCGGGCATGAAGAGACTCTGTTCCAGAAGCAAGGCGCGCAGGATGATCTAGAGCCGCTGTGCATGATCCTGCAAGCCGATCGTTCGCACAGGGATCATTTCAACCGGAGCGGCAGGCCCGCGGTGATGAGCATGACTTCGTCGGCGATCGTGGCGATCGACTGGTTCAGCCGCCCCGCTTCGTCGCGAAACCGCCGGGCAAGCGCATTATCTGGCACGATGCCGAGGCCGACCTCGTTGGCGACGAGGATGACCTGCCCCTCGAAGATGGCGATGGACTGCATCAGCTGGGCGCCCGCCGCTGCCAGATCGGCGTCCATCAGCAGAAGATTGGACAGCCAGAGGGTCAAGCAGTCGACCAGCAGGATGTTGCCGGGGTCATTGAGCGACCGGACGGCGTCGGGCAGCGCGACCGGCGCTTCGACCGTTTGCCAGCGATGATCGCGATCGGCCTGATGCAGGGCGATGCGGTCGCGCATTTCGTCGTCATAGGCTTCGGCGGTGGCGATGAAGATCGCACGGCCGTGCAGCGCTTCGGCGCGGCTTTGTGCATAGCGGCTCTTGCCCGATCGGGCGCCGCCGAGGACGAAGAGGCAATGTCCGGTCATCAAGGTGCCTTTCGGGACGGGGGTCAGAACAGCCATGCCGCCACAGCGATCAGCCATAGCAGCAGGCAGGCGCGGCGATAGGTGGCGAGGGCGCGCCTTATGTCCCGAGCGCCTGCCTGCCTGCCCTCGCCGCCGATCCAGGGCTTGGGGTGCAGGACGCCGTCATAGGCGATGGGACCGGCGAGGCGAACGCCCAGCGCGCCGGCCATGGCGGCTTCGGGCCAGCCGGCATTGGGGGAGGCATGGTTCCGCGCGTCGCGCCGCAGGATGCGCCAGCCGCCTCCGCCGGCAAGGCAGAGCAGCAGACCGGACAGACGCGCGGGGATGAGGTTCAGCAGATCGTCCGTCCGCGCGGCCGCCCAGCCGAAAGCGCGCCAGCGTTCTTCCCGATGGCCGATCAGGCTGTCGGCAGTGTTGATCGCCTTATAGACCCAGACCCCCGGCAGGCCGCAGACCAGCAGCCAGAAAAAGGGGGCCGTCACCCCGTCGCAATAGCTTTCGGCGAGGCTTTCGATCGCGGCGCGGGCGACGCCGCTTTCGTCGAGCGCCTGCGTGTCGCGGCCGACGATGGCGCCGACGGCGGTTCGGGCGGCGGGGAGATCGCCCGCTTCCAGGGCCAGCGCGACGGGGCGGACATGGTCGTGGAGGCTGCGCTGCGCGAGGGCGGGCCAGGCGAGCAGGGCAAGGGCGATCCAGCCCGGACTGCCGAAACTTTTCAGAAGCAGCGACTGCACCAGCCAGCAGGAACCGCCGGTGAGGATGATGAGGAACAGGACGGTGGCCACGCCCCATGCGCGGCGGATGGGGAATGGCAGATTCGGCCTGTTCCAGCGGCTTTCGCATCGCTCGATCAGCCGCGCGAACAGGCCGACCGGATGGCTGATGCGGCGATAGAGGGATGGCGGCCAGCCAAGCGCGGCGTCCAGTCCCAGTGCGGCGAGCGCGACCGGATCAGCCATGGCGGAGGGTGGTTTCGAGCCGCAATGCGATGGCCCAATCCGCGGGAAGGCCGAAGCGCAGCCAGCGCGGCTGTTCGGCGAAGGGGCGGGTCAATATGCCGGCGCGGGCCAGTCGTTCGAACAGTATCGGCGCTTCGTCCGTCTCGATTAGGCGAAAGAGGGGGCAATGGCCGATCGGTCGGTGGCCTGCCTGCTCCAGCACAGCGTCGAGGTTCGTTGCAGCGGCGTGCAGGCGGTCGCGGGTTTCGGCGATCCAGGGGTTGTCGCCATAGGCGGCCGTGCCGATCGCGATCGCGGCGGCGGAGAGCGGCCAGGCTCCCAGATAATCGCGCAGCCTTGCCAGAAAGTCCGATGGGCCGAGAACGAAGCCCAGCCGGACGCCCGCGAGGCCGAAAAATTTGCCGAAGGAACGGAAGATCAGCAGGCGTCGATCGTCAGCCACCAGTGGCGCGAGAGTGGTGGCGGGATCGGTATCGGCGAAGGCTTCGTCCACCATAAGCCAGCCCCTGCCGGCGCGGGCTTCCAGCAGGTCGAGTAATTCCGCCCGGTCGATCAGGCGGCCATCGGGATTGTTCGGGTTGGCGAGGATCAGGCTGCCTTCGGATCGCGCCGCATCGGCCCATGCCGTTGCGGTCGATCCGGCGATCATTTCGCCATGGGTGCGGTAGCTGGGGCTGACATGGCTGGCCGAACCATCGATCAGGCGGCCGGCGAGGCGAAGGCCGATTTCGGTGCCGGGCACGGCACAGACATGGCGCGCGTCTACACCGAAATAGACAGAGGCAACGGCCTCCAGCTGGCGCAGGGTATCGGGTTCGGGCAGGCGGTGCCAGTCGATGGACAGGGCATCCGTGCCGGGCCAGGGATGGGGATTGATGCCGGTGGAAAGGTCGACCCAGGGCTGTTCCCCCGTGCCGAAATGCGCCTTGGCCGCCTCCAGCGAACCGCCATGGAAGGTCCAGGCATGGGTCATGTCAGCCGGCTCCACAGCAGGGCGGCGACAAGCAGCAGGCTTTCCGTAACTTCGATCCCGGCGCCATGGCCGTCGCCCGAAATGCCGCCGATGCGGCTTCGCAGCCACCATGAACAGAGCAGCCATGCGAAAGGCGCGATCCAGAGCGAGGGGGAGAGGATGGCCGCGCCGATCAGGAGCGCCGTCCAGAGGGTCAGGTCCAGCGGTCGGACGACGTCCCGGAACAGCGCGCCTAGCCCTTCATGAAGCTGAGGGACGAAGCGCGTCCAGACGAGCGGACCGATCCGCGCGGCGAAGGGGATGAGGGCGACGGCGACATAGGCCTGCGCCTCGATCAGCAGGCGCAGCAGGATCAGCTTGGACAGGAGTTGCAGCAGGATCGTGACGATCGCGAAGCTGCCGACATGCGGATCGGCGAGGACGGCGATCAACCGTTCGCGATCCTTGTGCGCGGCTCCGGCGGCATCGGCAATGTCGCCCAGCCCGTCGAGGTGCAGCGCCCCCGTTATCCCCACCCAGCAGAGGAGCGCGGCAAGCGCGCCGGCCCAGGGATCGATCCACGCGCCGAGGCAAGCGGCGGCGGCTACCAATATCCCGATAATGAGGCCGACCGCCGGGAACCAGCGGATGGACGCGGCGAATTCAGCGCCGGTGACGCTAACGCGCGGCATCGGCAGGCGCGTGAGGAACTGGATGGCGATGACCAGCCCCTTCATGCCCGCAGCGTCCTGATCTGGGCCACCGCCGGATCGCCGGGCCAGATGTGGAGGGACAGGCGCGCGCCATAGGGCAGGTCGAACGCCCAGAGTTGCGGGCGGGCGATACCGCAGAGGCAGTGCAATGCGGCGCGGATCGCCCCGGCATGGGTGACGATCAGCGTGGGGTGCGGGGACAGGTCGGCGAGGGCGGACGTTATGCGCGCGACCAGCGCCGACCAGCGTTCGCCCCGTGGCGGCGGGTTTTCATCGGGATCGGCCCAGAAGCGCCCCAGCGGTTCGGGATCGATCGCGCTGGCGGCCTTGCCGTCCCAGTCGCCAAAGTCGAGTTCGCGCCAGCGCGGGTCGATCTGCGGCGCCAGGTTTCGGGTTTCGCCGATGCCTGCGGCGGGCAGGCGGCAGCGTTGCAGGTCGGAGGAAATGATCCGGCCTATGTCCAAGTCGCTGACCTGACGGACGCAGGCGGCGATGCCCTCCGCCGTGGGCGCGACGTCGGTGCGGCCGAGCATCAGGCCGGGCTGTTCCGGCGCGCCGTGCCGAAGGAAATGGAGGGCGAAGCCGCTCACAGCGAACCGGATACCGCCGCTTCGGCGAAGGTCGCCATCTGGTTGTGGGCGGCCAGTGCGGCTCGGACGATAGTGGCGGCGACCGCTGCGCCGCTGCCTTCGCCGAGCCGCATGCCGAGCGACAGGAGCGGGGCAAGGTCCAGCCGTTCGAGCAGGCGCGCATGGCCCGGCTCCATCGAGCGATGGCCCGCGAGGCAATGGGCGGTGATGGCCGGATTGTCGGTGGCGAGCGGGGCGATGGCGGAGCAGCAGATGAAGCCGTCGAGCAGCACGGGGATAGTCAGCTTCCGTGCGCGCAGGATGGCGCCGGCGATGGCGGCGATTTCACGGCCGCCGACCCGGCGCAATGTCTCGAAAGCGGAATGGGGCGCATCGGCATGATGCGCGAGCGCGCGGTCGATCACCTGCGTTTTGCGCCTGATGCCTTCGCCGTCGATCCCGGTGCCGGGACCGACCCAATATTGCGCCTCCGTCCCGTAGCTGCGCGCGCAGAGCGCCGCCGCCGCGGTCGAATTGCCGATGCCCATTTCGCCGAGGATGAGGAGGTGCAGATCATCCTCGACCGTGGCCGCGCCGGCGTTGAGCGCGGCAAGGCATTCCTCCACGCTCATGGCGGGCGCGGAGGTGAAGTCGGCGGTGGGCCGGTCGAGGTCGAGCGCGACGATCCTGAGGTCCAGTCCGGCCACAGCCGACAGCGCATTGATCGCGGCGCCGCCGGCCCGGAAGTTGGCGACCATCTGCGCGGTCACGCTGGCGGGATAGGCGCTGACGCCATGAACGGTGACGCCATGGTTGCCCGCGAAGATGGCGGTTCGTGCGCGGTCGATCGCCGGACGTTCACGCCCCTGCCAGCCGGCGAAGAAGATCGCGATGTCTTCGAGCCGTCCGAGCGACCCCAGCGGCTTGGTCAATAGCTCCTGCCGCGCGCGCGCTGCCTTTGCGGCGTCCGCGTCTGGGGTCCGCAAATCGGCAAGGGCGGCCTCGAAGGCGGCGACGGAGGCGAAGCTGGTCATTCGGCGACAAATCCCGGTGGCGGCGTGCGGGTGATGAAATGGCCTTTGACGCCCTGGGGCCATTGCGAAAAGGGCACGCGGCCATGCTCGCTTTCCGCATAATGGACGGCATAGTCCAATATGGCGCGGGCTGCTTCCTCGGTCGGCTCGAACCGGCCGAGGACATAGCCGACCTTGTCCGGCGCGCGCAGATGGACGGTGCAATAATCCTGACAGGCGAAGAGGCAGGGCATTTCCTGCACCGCGACATCGTCATAGCGCGGATCGCCGGCCTTCACCCGTTTGAGGGCGGACACCAGATGCGCGCCGCCGCGAACGCCATCGGCATCCTCGCGCATATCCTTGCTGTGACGACAGGTGTTGCAGGCGACGATCGCCGGCCCGGTATCGACCCGCTTCAGCATTGGACGTCTCGGCTCGTAAATATCGGCACGGCTACCCCATCGACATTGCCGCAGGATGGCGCCGGTGCGCGACACCGGCCACGCATCGCGCGGTTTCCCTGTCGTCGCGCGGGTTCACCCCCGTCCGCCCGGATCACCCTGTCCGTGCGAAAGACGACCGCGACAGGCAGGTCTCCTGGCTTGCGGGTCAGCGCCGATCGACCGCCTTCTCGGAGATTTCTCTCCAATGGCATATGGCCGATGGCTCACCGCGTACAGTTGCAGGGGCAGCCGGGTTTGTCCCGTTCCCATCTTCGTCCCCGTCGCCGGGGAACCTGTCACGCGGCGGGCGTTACATCGATTTGGATGGCGCGGTCAACGGGCTGCGCCACAGCGGGGTGACGGTCGGCCATGCGCCGGTCAGATCGACCTGCGCCTCTATGCGGTAGACGGTGCGGAGATGGTCGGGGGTGAGGACATCCGCCGGACTGCCATCGGCGACAAGGCGTCCCCGGTCGATCAGCAGCAGGCGGTCGCAATAGCGTGCGGCCATGGTGAGATCGTGGAGGACGGCGATCACCAGCGCGCCGCCGTGAGCTTCGGCTCGCAACAGGTCCATGACGTCGATCTGATGGCCGGGGTCGAGGCTGGCGAGCGGCTCGTCCGCGATCAGCATGGGCGCCTCGACCGCGAGCGCGCGTGCGAGCAGGACGCGGGCGCGCTCGCCGCCGGACAGTTCGGTCGCGATCCGATCGCGCAGGTCCAGCACGTCCGCGCGCGCCATCGCGCGCTCGATGGCGGCGGTGTCCTGGCTGCGGATGCGGGACATAGGGCCGAGATGGGGCAGGCGGCCCAGGCCGACCAGCCGCTCGACGGTGATCGGCCAGTGGAGCGTCTGCCCCTGCGGCAGATAGGCGACGCGGCGCGCCAGTTCATCGCGGCGCAGGGTGGCGACATGCTGACCGTCGAAGCGGATATCGCCTCTCGCCGGGACAAGGCCAAGCATCGCTCGTGCAAGCGTGGACTTGCCCGCGCCATTGGGGCCGACGATGCCGACCAGCGCGCCGTCGCCGAACCGGGCGCTGATCCCGCCCAGCACGTTGCGTCGGCCCAGCGTGACGCCGACCGCGTCGAGTTCCAGCATCACCATAGCCGCCGCTCGCGCATCAGATGGAGGAGGAAGATCGGGATGCCGAGAAAGGCCGTCACTACCCCCAGCTTGAGTTCGTTCATGATGTTGATGAGCCGCACGGCGATGTCGGCGAAGGTGAGCAACGCCGCGCCGCCCAGCGCTGCCGGCAGGAGGATGGCCGAGGGGCTGCGATCGGTCAGCGGTCGCAGCAGATGCGGCACGATCAGGCCGATGAAGCCGATAGAACCCGACACCGCCACCGCGCCGCCCACGCCGATCGCCGTGCCGAGCATCAGCCGCAGCCGGGTGCGGCGCAGGTCCACGCCCAGCGCCTGCGCGCCATCCTCGCCCAGCGTCAGCGCGTCGAGCGCGCGACCGTCCCACAGCAGCAGCGCCATGCCGATGACGATGCAGGGGAGGGCGATCCAGAGATGGTCGAAGGAGCGGTTTTCAAGGCTGCCCATCAGCCAGGTCATGATTTCCATCGCGGCGAAGGGATTGGGCGACAGGTTGAGCGCCAGTGCGATGCCCGCCTGCGCCAGTGTCGCCACCGCTATGCCGGCAAGGATCAGCGTCAGGCTGCTTTCCGACCGTCCGGCGAGGAAGAAGAGCAGCAGGAGCGACAGACAGGCGCCGCCGATCGACAGGAGCGGCAGCATGGCGGGATGGAGTTCGGACAGGCCGAAATAGAGCGCGCCGACCGCGCCCAGCGCCGCCGCGCTGGACGTGCCGAGCACTGATGGTTCGGCCAGCGGATTGCGCAGATAGCCCTGCATTGCCGCGCCCGCGACGCCCAGCATCGCGCCGACGGCGAGGCCGATCAGCGTGCGCGGCAGGCGCAGGTCGAAGAGGATCGTGTCCGTCACCTGATCGCCATGGCCGAGCATGGCGCTCCAGATGCGGGGCAGGGGGATGTCGACCGGGCCGAGCAGCAACGATCCGATCGCCGCGGCGGCGGTCAGCAGGGTAAGGCAGGTCAGCAGTCCCATGCGCCGTCGGGTCGGTGCCATCATCTTATCCATTTGCCGCGCATGGCGAGGCGATTATGGGAAGATCCATGTCGCGCAAAGCCTTTCTTGCATCCGCCTGCCTTTGCATCGTCGTCGCGGGCGCTGCGGTCGCCTCCCGTCCGGCGGCCAAGCCCGTGCGTCCGCCGCAGCGGATCGTGTCGCTCAACCTTTGCGCCGATCAGCTTGTCATGGCGCTGGCCGATCGCGGGCAGATTGCCGGGCTGACCCGTAACGCCGCCGACAAGGAGATGTCGGCCGAGGCGGCGCAGGCGCGGGGTTTGCCGATGCTGACCAATTCGGCCGAGCAGATATTGGCGATCCGCCCCGATCTGGTCGCGGGCGTGCCTGCGCGGCGCCGGAGCGTCATGCTCGGGGGGATCAAGGGGCAGGGCTATCGTACGCTCGACCTCCAGAGTGCGGACAGGCTGGCGGATATCTACGTTTCGATCCGTACGACGGCTCTGGCCGTCGGCCATGCCGACCGGGGCGAGGCGATGGTCGCGCGGATGCAGAAGGAACTGGCGGGGCTTCCCCGGCCCGGCCGGGGACGTGTCGCGGCCTATTATCAGCGGCGGGGATATATGACCGGCACCGGCACGCTGATCGACGATCTGATGCAGCGCATGGGGTTGGTGAACCTCGCCGCGAAACTCGGCAAGCCGCCGCTGGCGCAGGTCAGCCTGGAGGAAATGGTGGCGGCGCGTCCCGATTTCCTGATTATGGAAAGCGCCACGGACCGCGTCACCGATCAGGGGAGCGAGATGCTGCACCATCCGGCGCTGCGCGGCATTCCCCGCATCAGCATACCGCAGGCCTGGACGGTCTGCGGCACGCAGGCCTATACGCTCGCCGCGCGGAGCATGGCGCGTCAGATAATCCAGTGGGATAGCACGCATCGCTGACACTCGATCTGAGATGGACGACGCGCCGCTGATGCCGCGCGCCGTCCGATCGATCAGAAGGTCAGGCGGACGCCGCCATAGGCGGCGCGGCCGGCGGTGGCGAAACTGAACACCTCCTCATACTCTTCGTCGGCGAGATTCTCGATCCGGCCGAACAAAGCGATATTGCGCGACAGCTTATAGTCGAGGCTGAGGTTCACCAGCACATATTCCTGCATCGATACCGTGATGGGGATATAGCTGGGATCGGTATAGGCCGTGTCGGTCATGCGGCCATTGTAACGGATGGTGAGGGTGCCGGAGAGCCGCTGGTCAGCCGTGCTGACCGTGGTGTTGAAGCTCGCCACATGCCGGGGGCGGCGGATTTCCCGCACGCCGTCTTCCTTGGCGTTGAGCCAGGTATAGGCGAGGTCGAAGCGCAGCTGGGGCAGGGGCTGGGCGCTGACGAACGCCTCGATCCCATGCTGCTTGCTCTTCGTGTCGCGATTGGCGGGGGTCGCGATGAAATCCGGGGCGGGGTAGCTGGTGTAGATCTCATCTTTCAGCGTGGAATCGAACCAGGTCGCGCCGATCGTCGCCCAGCCGCCTACGCTCTGCTCAAGGCCCGCTTCCCAGCCTTCGGACTTTTCCGGTTTCAGGTTCGGGTTGCCGATATAGGTGCCGTCCATATAGCCATAGAGTTCATAATAGCCGGGATTCTTGAGGCCCGTGCCGTAGGCGGCGCGGATGCGCGTGCCGGTGGGGAGCAGATAGCTGCCCTGCACCCGCCAGGTGGTGGTGTCGTCAAAGCGGTTATTTTCGTCATAACGCAGCGAACCGCCCAGCGACAGCGCACCGGCGGTCAGTTCATATTGGCCGACAATGCCCAGATTGTCGGTATGCCGCTTGCCCATGAAGGCGAAGCTGGAGAGGTTGCGGAAACTCTCCCGCTCCACGTCGACCGCGCCGGTGATGCGGTGGGTCACGGCCTCCGTCCCCAGCGTCAGGCTGGAGGTGAAGGAGCCTTTATAGCGCCGGCCCTTGTCGCCATAGTCGAAGCCATAGGAGGCATAGCCCTTGCGCGTGGTGTCGGCAAACTGGCCCGACAGCGTGTTGATCCAGCGCCCGTCAAGCGCGGTCAGCTGCGCCGACAACAGGCCATAGAGCGCTTCGTTGCGATAGCGCACGCCGGGGCTGTCGACGGTGTAGCCGAAGAGCGGGCTGGCGGGATCATATTCGCTATTGTTGGTGTCGGCCTTTGTCAGGCTGTAGCGCAGGACGCCGGTCAGCTTGAGCGTATCGGTCGGCGTCCAGTTGAGCTTGCCGCTGGCGCCCAGGCTCTGCGACCCGATATCGCGGTTGCCGCCGCGCGCGGTCGGATAGCCGTCCGTGTCATAATAGGAAGCGGACAGGGCATAGTCGATGGCATCGCTGGCGCCCGCGACCCGCGCCGCGCCGTTGAATGTGCCGAAGGAGCCGCCCTCGGCGCGCGCGCTGATGCCCGGCGCCTCGCGGCCCGACAGGGTGATATAGTTGATGACGCCGCCGATCGCGTCGGACCCGTAGAGCGAGGATTGCTGGCCGCGCAGCACCTCGATCCGGACGGCGGGATCGGCGATCAGCGTGCCGAAATCATATTCGCCATAATAGGGATCGGCCGCCTCGATCCCGTCGATCAGCACCAGCACATGGTTGGATTCGCTGCCGCGCAGGCGGACCTGGGTCTGGCCGCCCATTGCGCCGATCCGGCTGACGGCGATACCGGGCACGTCGCGCAGCACGTCCGATACGACGCGCGTCTGGCGCGCCTCCAGCGTGGCGTTGTCGATCACGGTGACGGACGCGCCTAGCTGACTGGCCTTGATGCCCTCGCCGGAGCGGGAGGCGGTGACGATGATCTCGTCGCCGGGCAGGGTGCCGGGTTCGCCGTCGGGCGTTTGCGCCAGGGCGGGCGTCGCCGCCGTCAAGGCAATCAGGGAAATGGTCGTGACAAATTTCATGGAGGCCCCCTCCGAACACCGGCAACGAAGACGGGGCCTGCCGATACGCGCCGTGCGATCGGCCGGCGCATGGCTGGCGAGCCGGCGTCATGCGCCCGCATGCCCTGCGCCGAAGCGGCCCGCGCCGCTTGGTCGTCGCTCGACGGACTTCCTCCGTGCCCCGGCCTTTCCCTGGACCTGGGACAATGAGCGACCCACGCCGGCTGGTCTCCTGGCTCACGGGTCGTCGCTTGATGCACGCCTTCCCAGGTTTCCCCAGTGGCTGTTCCGGATTGCTCCAGAACCCGTGCATCGCGCTCACCGCTTACAGTTGCAGGGACAGCCCTGGATTTGCCGGCTTTCGGGAAAGCCGCCTCACCATGTTCCCATTCAAGCCCCTTGCGGGGCACCGGCGCGATCATGTGGGAAGCATTGGTTCCCCACCTGATCGCCCTTAGCGCGCATCGCGATTTTCGCAATCGGCTTTCGCTTTTGCGGCAGGAAGCGCGGCTATCGACCTAAGGTCCAATTGCGTCATTCGCCCCCTGTGCCACCTTGGAGGCCAGATTTTCAAACCAGCTCGGGAGAAGGATGATGTTGCAACAGGCGCTGGAGCGGTTCGCGGGAAAAACGCTGATCCGCGAAAAATATGAGAATTTCATCGGGGGCCAGTGGGTCGCACCCGTCCGTGGCGAATATTTCGACAATATCTCGCCGGTGACGGGCCAGGTCGTGTGCCAGGTGGCACGCGGCACCGCCGAGGATATCGAACTGGCGCTCGACGCCGCCCACAAGGGGAAGGACGCCTGGGGTAAGGCATCGCCGACCGAGCGGTCCAACATTCTTTTGAAGATAGCCGACCGGATGGAGGCCAATCTGGACCTGATCGCGATGGCCGAGACGATCGACAACGGCAAGCCGATCCGTGAGACGACCCATGCTGATATCCCGCTCGCCATCGACCATTTCCGCTATTTCGCCGGCTGCGTCCGGGCGCAGGAAGGGTCGATCGCGGAGATCGACCATGACACCATCGCCTATCATTTCCACGAACCGCTGGGCGTGGTCGGCCAGATCATTCCGTGGAACTTTCCGATCCTGATGGCGGTGTGGAAGCTGGCGCCTGCGCTGGCCGCCGGCAATTGCGTGGTGCTCAAGCCCGCCGAGCAGACGCCCATGTCGGTGCTGGTGCTGATGGAGATCATCGGCGACCTGCTGCCCGCCGGCGTGCTGAACGTCGTCAACGGCTTTGGCGTGGAGGCGGGCAAGCCGCTCGCCAGCAACAAGCGGATCAGCAAGATCGCCTTCACCGGCGAGACGACGACTGGCCGCCTGATCATGCAATATGCGTCGGAAAACCTGATCCCGGTCACGCTGGAACTGGGTGGCAAAAGCCCGAACATCTTCTTCGCGGATGTGATGGATGCCGATGACGATTATTTCGACAAGTGCCTGGAAGGCTTTGCGATGTTCGCGCTCAATCAGGGCGAGGTCTGCACCTGTCCCAGCCGCGCGCTGATTCAGGAGAGCATCTATGAAAAGTTCATCGAGCGCGCCGTTGCGCGGGTGAAGGCGATCAAGCAGGGCAGTCCGCTCGATCCGGGCACGATGATCGGTGCGCAGGCGTCGAACGACCAGCTGGAAAAGATCCTCTCCTATATCGAGATCGGCCTCAATGAGGGTGCGGAACTGCTGACTGGCGGCGAGCGTGCGACCCTCGATGGCGAACTGGCCGACGGCTATTATGTGACCCCGACCGTGCTGAAGGGCCATAACAAGATGCGCATCTTCCAGGAGGAGATTTTCGGTCCGGTCCTGTCGGTGACGACATTCAAGGATGAGGCCGAGGCGCTGGCGATCGCCAACGACACGCTCTACGGGCTGGGCGCAGGCGTTTGGACCCGTGACGGCAGCCGCGCTTATCGCATGGGCCGGGGTATCCAGGCCGGTCGCGTGTGGACCAATTGCTACCATGCCTATCCGGCCCATGCGGCCTTTGGCGGCTACAAGCAGTCGGGCATCGGGCGTGAGACGCACAAGATGATGCTCGATCACTATCAGCAGACCAAGAATCTGCTGGTCAGCTACAGCCCGAAGGCTTTGGGTTTCTTCTGAGCCGAGGCGGCGGCTCGCAGCGAAGACGCGCTTTCCTCTCCCCTGCGTCTTCGTTGCCGGCGGGTGCCCAAGGGCACCCGCCCACCGCCTGTTTCGGGAATGGATCGCCATGCAAGATATCCCGCCCCGCATACTTTCCACCCCGGCCGCCGATGACCTAATCGCGCGGCTGACGGAGCGTCATGGGCCGCTGATGTTCCACCAGTCGGGCGGCTGTTGCGATGGGTCCGCGCCGATGTGCTTCCCGCGCGGCGAGTTCAAGGTCGGCGGGCAGGATGCGCTGCTGGGCCATGTTATGGGGGATGTCCCGGTCTGGATCGGCGCGGCGCAGTTCGATTATTGGCGGCATACGCAGGTGACAATCGATGTCGTGCCGGGGCGCGGTGCGGGCATGTCGCTGGAAAGCCCGGAAGGCGTGCGTTTCATCGTCCGTTCGCGCGTCTTCACCGACGAGGAGGATGCGGCGCTGCGGGCGGGCGGCAATCCTCCGAGAGGCGGCTGAATAGTCGGAAATCGCTTGATGACAAGCCTGCACAAGACAGGGCATAAGTTAGGAAAATAACGACAAATGGGGAGATGGGATGACCTTGCTGGCTTCGGCGATCGCCTTCGGATCCAGCCATGCCACGGACCCGGCGCAGGCGATGGATGACATTGCCGCCCATTTCGGGGACGAGCCGCTGGCGGGCATGATGCTGTTCTGTTCGCACCGTTTCGACCGGACGGCGCTGGCGCGCGCGATCAACCGGCGCAGCGAGGGGATCGTCACGATCGGCTGCACCAGTTCGGGCGAGCTGACCGAGCAGGGCTATGACCAGGACAGTATCAGCGTCATCGGCTTTCCCGCGTCGGGCTTTCACCTGACGTCGCATTGCTTCGACGATATCGAGAATTTCGATCCGGTGACGGCGCGCGAGGCGATCCGCTCGCTCGCGGCGGTGGCCGATCGCGACAGCCGCCATCTGGGCGACAAGGTCAACCATGTGGCGCTCTTCCTGGTCGATGGCCTCTCGCACCGCGAGGAATTGCTGACCATGACGATCCAGGATGCGCTGGGCGACATAGCGCTGATCGGTGGATCGTCGGGTGACGGCATGGTGTTTCGGGAAACGGCGATCTTCGAGGGCGGCCGCTTCCACGCCCGCGCCGCCGTGGTGGCGATCCTGTCCACGCCGCGGCCGATGCATGTCTTCAAGGCCCAGCATTATCGGCCGAGTGCGGAAAAGATGGTAGTCACCGGCGCCGATCCGCAGGACCGGGTCGTGACGGAGATCGATGCCGAACCGGCGGCGGGCGAATATCTGCGGCTGGCGGGGCATGCCGGCGAGGCGCTGGGCGTCGAGTTTTTCGCCGCGCATCCGCCGATGGTGCGCGCGGGCGGCGAATATCATGTCCGATCGATCCAGAGCGCCAATGCCGACGGCAGCCTGACCTTCTACTGCGCGATCGACGAGGGCATCGTGCTGGCGGTGGGCGAGCCGATCGACCGGATCGCTGGGATGCAGGCCCTGTTCGAGGATATCGGCCAGCATATCGGCCAGATCGACCGGGTCATCGCCTTCGATTGCGTGCTCAACCGGATCGACGCCGAACAGCGGCAGATCAGCCGGGCGGTGTCGGAGCTTTATGCCCGCAACCGGGTGATCGGTTTCAACACCTATGGCGAGCAATATCATGCGCTGCACGTCAACCAGACCTTCAGCGGGCTGGCGATCGGACGATGAGCGACGGGGGCGTCGCCTTGCCCGACAGGATTGATCCGGAGGTTGAAAGCCTGCGGAACGAGATACGCAAGCTCAGGAAGATCAACGCCGCGCTGATGGATCGGGTCGAGCGCTCCAGCGACCTGGCCGGCAATGCCTTTTCCATGTTCGAGACGGCGATCTCGCTGGAAACCATGGTCCGTGAGCGGACTATGCAGCTGGAGGATGCGCTGGGTCGACTGGCGAAGGCCAACGCCGAAATCGCCGAAGCGCATCGCAGCGCCGATGCCGCGCGGATGCGGCTGCGCGATGCGATCGATTCCATCAATGAGGGCTTCGTGCTGTTCGACGCCGAGGATCGGCTGGTCCTGTTCAACGAAGCCTATCTAGGCTTCTGGCCCGAGATCGCCGATCAGATACGCGAGGGCATGGTCTTCGACGAGATCGTGAAGCTCGCCGCCGTCCATCAACGGCCGAGGAGCGCGCTGGTCGGGCCGGATCGATGGGTGTCGGACCGGCTGGCGAGGCACAGCGTCGCCGATGGCGGGCATGTCCAGGCGCTTGCCGACGGCCGCTGGGTGCAGATCAACGAACTGCGCACGAGCGAGGGCGGGATCGTCGGCATCTATACCGACATCACCGAAGCCAAGGCAGAGGATGCGCGGGATCGGGCGCGCGAACTGGCGGAGCGCAATATCGTCCTCCAGTCGACGCTCGACAATCTTTCCGAAGGCGTCTGCCTGTTCGACGGCGAAGGGCGGATCGCCGCCTGGAATGAGGCGCTCCAGCGGCTGCTGACGCTGCCGGAGGACTGGAGCACCGAACTGGGCAGTCATGCCGCCTTTCTGGCCTGGTGCCGGGGGCAATTGGCGATGGAGGATGGCGGCTGCCTCGACTGGCGCGGGAACGGCGTGTCGGGCGACCGGATGCAGCGGCTGGTGCGCTGTGGCGATCGCAGTTTCGAGGTGCGCAGCAAGGCGATGGAGGGTGGCGGGCAGGTGATCGGCTTCACCGACGTGACCGATATGCTGCGCGCCCAGACCAGCCTGCAGGAAACTGCCGAGACGCTGGAGCGCCGCGTCACTGAACGCACCGGCGAACTGGTCGCGGTCAATCGCCAGTTGGCCGAGGAAGTGGCCGAACGGCGCGAGATCGAGGCGCAGCTGATGGACGCCAAGACGGTCGCGGAGAAGGCGAACCTGTCCAAGACGAGCTTTCTTGCCGCCGCCAGCCACGACCTGCTCCAGCCGCTCAACGCCGCGCGGCTGTTCGTGGCGGCGCTGGGCGACCGGCGGCTCGCCCTGCCGACCCGCGCGCTTGTCAGCCAGACATCGACCGCGCTGGATTCGGTCGAGGATCTGCTGGAGGCATTGCTGGAGATCAGTCGTCTCGATGCGGGCGCCATCCAGCCGGAGATTGCCGACTTCCGGCTGGACCGGTTGCTGGAGACGTTGCGCGTCGAGTTCGCGCCGATGGCCCGATCGTCGGGGTTGGTGCTGGAAATCGAGGCCGAACCTGTGTGGGTACGCTCGGACGTCCGGCTGCTGCGCCGCATCCTCCAGAATTTCCTGTCGAACGCCATCCGCTATACCCAGCGGGGATCGGTGCGGCTGCTGTGCGCGACACGGTCCGACGGTGTCCGGGTCAGTGTGGCCGATACCGGGCCGGGCATCGCGCCGGACAAGCAGGGGCTGATCTTCGAGGAGTTTCGTCGCTTCGATACGCGGCAGGGGGGCAAGGGGCTGGGCCTCGCCATTGTCCGGCGGGCGGGCAATATGCTGGGCCATGCGATCAGCCTGGAATCCGAGCCGGGACAGGGATCGACCTTCTCCATCGACCTGCCGGTCGGCACGCCTGCGGTCGAAACGGCTGAACGCGCCGACGGCATGGCGCGCGACCGGAGCATGCGCGGGCTTTCCATCCTGATCGTCGACAATGAGCGGAGCATCCAGACCGGCATGCGCACCTTGCTGGAGGGGTGGGGCTGCACCGTGGCGACGGCGGGCGGCTATGACGAGGCGGCGGCGATCTTTCCCGCGGGCGAACGGCCCGATGTGGTGCTGGTCGACTATCATCTGAACGATGGCGAGACGGGGGACGTTGCGATCAGCCGGCTCAACACGCATTTCGGCGCGCAGGTGCCGGCGATCATGATTTCGGCGGATCGGGGTGAGGCGCTGAAGGCGCTGCTCGATGCGCGGGCCATCGCGCTGCTCAACAAGCCGGTCAAGCCGGCGCAGCTCCGTTCCTTGCTGCGGACGATGATGACGTGAAAAAGGGAGGCGATTGCCTCCCCTCAAGTCAACCGGCAGTGCAGCCTGTCAGTTCGGATCGTCGGCCCGGAAATGCACCATGTTCGCCTTGATGACGGCCTGGGTGCGGCTGAACACGCCCAGTTTTTGCAGGATCGCGGAAACATGCGCCTTGATGGTGGTCATCGAGACGTTGAGGTCATGGGCGATCTGCTTGTTGAGCCGGCCGCGCACCAGATGGGCGAGCACCGTGCGCTGCTGCGGCGTCAGCGTGTCGATGCGGCGGATGATCTCATCCTCTTCGGGCGAAGGCGCCTGCGCGTCGCCCATGGTTTCGGGCAGGTAGATCTCGCCCGCGACGATGCGGTGCAGCGCATCGACGATGCCGCTGCGCTTCAGCGACTTGGGGATGAAGCCGGCCGCGCCCGCCGCCAGCGCCTCCTGCACGATGGCCCGGTCGAACGCGCCCGACACCATGACGACCGGCAGGATCGGGAAACGGGTGCGCAGCAGCTTCAGCCCATCCAGCCGCCGCACGTCGGGAATGTTGAGGTCGAGCAAGATCAGGTCGAAACTGTCCTGCTTTTCCAGCAGGGCGACCGCCTCTTCCAGGCTGGCGGCTTCCAATATCTCGATATTGTCGAAGCTGATCGCGATCACGCTGCGCAGGCCGTCGCGGACCAGCGGATGATCGTCGATGATCAGCACCCGCTCCATGATCGCGTCGCCCCCCATATAGTGATTCATCGTCCGCCCCTGCCCAGAATGATCGGCCAAGTCATGGGGCATGACAAGTCGCATCGCCTCCGGCGGAAGGCCCGAGCCGAAAGAATGCACGTGATTGCCGCGTCCCATGACGATCATGACCGTTAGCCCTCTTATTTTGCGAGCTTGAACACCCAGAGCGCGCCGCCCTGGTTGATGTCCTTGAAGGATTTGGCGACTTCGCCGCCCCAGAGCGGCACTGCGCCGCCCCAGCCCGACATCACCGCCACATATTGTTCGCCATCCTGTTCCCAGGTGACGGGCGATCCGACCACGCCGGACCCGGTCTGGAACTTCCACAGTTCCTGCCCGGTTTTGGCGTCGAAGGCCTTGAGATAGCCCTCCGGCGTGCCGGTGAAGACGAGGTTGCCGCCGGTGGTCAGCACGCCGCCCCAGAGCGGCGCCTTGTTCTTATATTCCCACATGATCTTGCCGGTCCTGGGGTCCATCGCGCGGAGCACGCCGATATGATCGTCCGCGATCGGCTTGATGGTGAAGCCCGCGCCCAGATAGGCGGCGCCCTTCTTGTAGGCGATGCCTTCGTTCCAGATGTCCATGCCCCAGTCGTTGGACGGGATGTAGAACAGGCCGGTGTCATGGCTGTAGGCCATGGGCATCCAGTTCTTGCCGCCAAGGAAGGAGGGGGAGGCGAAGACGGGCTTGCCCTTTTCCGTTCCGGGGGCGGGCGGACGGCCTGCCTCGATATAGTTGGGGCGGCCGGTCTTGGGGTTGATGCCGTCGGCCCAGGTGGTCTGCATCACGAATTTGGATGCGCTGATAAATTTCCCGTTGGTGCGGTCGAGTATGTAGAAATAGCCGTTGCGATCAGCCTTCGCGCCGAGCTTCATCGGCTTGCCCTTGATCGTCGCGTCGAAGGGAATGAACTCGTTCACGCCGTCGAAATCCCAGCCGTCATGCGGCGTGGTCTGATAATGCCATTTGATGAGGCCGGTGTCGGGATCGATCGCCAGCGTCGAACTGGTGTAGAGATTGTCGCCGGGGCGCAGATGGCTGTTCCAGGGAGCCGGGTTTCCGGTGCCGAAGAAGAGCAGGTTGGTTTCCGGGTCGTAGGTGCCGCCGAGCCAGGTCGCGCCGCCGCCGGTCTTCCACAGGTCGCCTTGCCAGCTGGCGTTGGTCTTGCCGGTGATGCCGTTATCCTTGCCCCGCAGCGTTCCCATATGGCCTTCGATCACCGGGCGATGCCAGATGAGTTCGCCGGTATTGACGTCTCTTGCTTCAACGGCCCCCACGACGCCGAATTCGCCGCCGCTGTTGCCGGTGATGACCATGCCCTTGACGATAATCGGCGCTGCGGTGGCGCTATAGCCTTCCTTGTAATCGGCGATCTGCTTGTTCCAGACGACCTTGCCGGTGTTGCGGTTGAGGGCCACGATACGGGCGTCGAGCGTCGCGAAGATGATCTTGTCGCCATAGATGGCCGCGCCGCGATTGACGACGTCGCAGCAGGGCATGATCGCTTCGGGCAGGCGCGCGTCATATTGCCATTTTTCCTCGCCCGTGCGGGCGTCGAAGGCGAAGACGCGCGAATAGCTGCCGGTGACGTAGATGGTGCCGTCATAGACGATCGGCTGGGCTTCCTGTCCGCGCTGTTTCTCGCCGCCTAGCGAGGAGGCGAAGGCCGGCACCAGCTTCGCCACGTTGGACGTGTCGATCTGCTTGAGCGTACTGAAGCGCTGCGCCTGCGGGCCCATGCCATAGGTCAGCACGTCGCCGGTCGAGGCCGCGTCGTTCATCAGGTCTGCGTCATTTGGTCCGGCAGTACCGCCCTGGGCCAAAAGTGGCGCCCCCGCCACGACGAGCGCAAGCGCGGCGGCACTGCCGAGCGAGCGCAGGATACGTCCCTTCATCATCATCCTCCCTTGTTCGGGAATGGCCTGCATTCCCTTGCGAAAATCAGCCTATGCTCGTTGGCGCAGGCAGCAATTGGACCTTGGGTCGGGCGGTTCAGCCTGCGGCGACGGGCGCCATGTAGGTGACGCCATGCGCGGCGAAGAGCGCCTGCATCTCGCCCGACGAGACCATCCCGCTCATGATTTCCTCGATCGCGTCGCCCAGCGTGCGGCTGTTTTCCTTGACGGCAAGGCCGATGTCCCAGCCGGCGGAGGTGAAGGCGGGAAGGGGCATTTTACGGCGCGCGACGCCGCCGGCACCGCGTTCGTGCAGCACCGCCTCGATCTGGGCACGGCTGGCGAGGACGCCGTCGGCCTTGCCGTCGATCATCGCGTTCACGGCTTCCGCGCCGCTCATATAATGGGTGACGTCTTTCGACAGTGCGCCACCGAACGCGCCGATCAGGTAGAAGTCGGGAATGCTGTCCAGTTCGGCGGCGAGCCTTTTGCCCTTCCACTGGACCGGCGGGGCGTCGCAGTCGATATCGTCATGCCGCCCCGCGAACTGGAATGTCTCGCGATAATAGGGCGCGATGATCGCAACCTGGTCGTTGCGAGCGGCAAAGGTCCGGTCGAAGGGAATGTGCAGCATGATGTCGGCGGGCATGAAGCCCAGCAGGCCGCCCTTCCACACCGCGTTGCGCAGATCGTCGTCAACGCTTTCGTCGGCCGTGATCTGCGCCACGTCGGCGCGCAGGTTGAGCTTGCTTGCCAGCGCCTTTGCCAGGTCGACGTCGATGCCGACCAGCTTGCCGTCCTTCTCCCAGGACCAGGGGCGGTTGTCCCTGTAGACTGCGACCCGAAGGGTTCCCAATTCCCTGACCCTGGCGAGCGGCGCGGCGCCTGCAGGATTTGGAGCGAGGGCAGGAAAGGCGCCCGCCACCGCCATGGCGCCCGCACCCTGCAACAAAGCGCGCCGGCTCAACATCGCCTCAACCCTCGTGCTTGGTTTCGAGCCAGGCGCGGATCGCCCAGCCCGCCTTCTGCCCCAGCACGTCGCCGAAGGGCGGCATATAGACCTTGCCATCATGGGCCGAACCATGGCGGAAGCGTTCCATGAACCATTGGTCGCCGGTCTCGCCCAGTTCCAGATAGCGAAGGTCGGGCGCGATGCCGCCGCTTTCGGCGTCGAGGCCATGGCAACGCGCGCAATTCTGGCCATAGGCCGACTGGCCGATCTCCACCGCCTTGGCATTGCCGCTATAGGGGTTCTTTTCCAGCCAGTCCTGACCGATTTCCGGCAGCGCGGTCGTATCCACCGCCTGCGGCACCACGTCGCCATGCGCCATCAACTGGCCGGCGGTGGTGCCGCCCAATAGGACCATGGCGCCCAGCAAGATCATGCGACCCTTGTTCATCTACCCTATCCTCACCCTGCATCTGTCCCTGTTGCTGGCGAGTGTAGGCTGGTGCGGTGTTCGGCCCCATTGACCATTGGTACTATCCCGCGCGCCGGGCAGGGCGACTAGACCCTTGGGAGGAGAGGAATGAGGAAGGGCAAGACAATGAAATCCATATGGCTGGCGGGGCTTTTCCTCTTGCCGGGGACAGCGTTTGGCGAGACGCTCTACGTCTCGAACGAGCGTGGCAACAGCGTGTCGGTGATCGATGCCGCGACGCAGACCCTGATCGCGACATGGTCGGTGGGCGGGCGTCCGCGCGGCATCACCGTGTCGAAGGACGGTAAATATATCTATCTTTGCGCCAGCACCGACCATGCCGTGCAGGTGATCGAACGGGCGACGGGCAAGATCGTCGCCGAACTGCCGTCCGGGGAAGATCCCGAGCAGTTCTTTCTTTCGCGCGACGGCGAGACATTGTTCGTCGCCAATGAGGATGGAGCCGCACTGACCGCGATCGACCTCGCGACGAAGAGCGTGGCGTTCCAGGTCGATGTCGGCGGCGAGCCGGAAGGGGTCGCGCAAAGCCCGGACGGCCGGTGGGTCGCTGTCACCTCAGAGGAGGATAATGTCGTCAACTGGATCGACCTGAAGTCGAAGGCAATGGTCGAGGAGACGCCCACCGATCTGCGCCCCCGGCATGTCGAGTTCACCGCCGATGGCAAGGAATTGTGGATTGCGGCGGAGGTGGGTGGCACGGTCCAGATTGCGGACACGGCGACGAAGAAGGTCATCGCGACGCTCAATTTCGAGATACCGGGCGTCGGCGCACACAGGATATTGCCCTGCGGCATCCGTTTCACGCCGGATGGGCGGACCGCGATCGTGGCGCTGGGACGGGCGGATCATGTCGCGCTGGTCGATGTCGCCACCCGAACGGTGCGGGCCTATGTGCCCGTGGGCAAGCGCGTCTGGCATGTCGCGGTGAGCGCCGACGGGACCAGAGCGTACAGCGCCAATGGTCTTTCGGACAATGTGTCCGTGATCGACCTGGCCAATGCGAAGGTCGTCGGCACGGTCGCGGTCGGCACGGCGCCGTGGGGAATCGCCATCGCGCCCTGATCTTTCTCACCGATCCAAGGGAGGAGAACCTAAGTTCAATTTCCGCCCTGACCGGCTCAGCCCACTCTCCCTCCAGCCGGGGGCTTTACCGGCGCGATAAGAGGGAGGATGTTATGGGAAGGACGCTGCTCCTAGCGAGCGCGGCCATGGGGCTGCTTTGTGCGACCGCCACGCCAGTCATGGCCGGAACGACGGCCGATCTGCTGAAGCGACTGCACGAAAAGGGAATCCTCTCCGACGAGGAATTTCAGGAATTGTCGAAAAGCGAGAATGCGGAGGTCGCCACTGCGCCGGCCACGCCGCCCGCATCGGCCGCTGCGGCGGCGCTGGACGACAAGCGGATCGTGCGGATGAGCGAGAGCGGCGTCGGCATGGAAGTCGCCGGCGTGACGATCAAGCTGTCGGGGTCGGTCAACGGCTTCTACGTCCATGACAATGGCGAAGCGCCCAATGCCACCAACGCCGTCGTCGGCGGCGTGGCGACGGTTGGCGGCAACAGTTCGGCGATCCGCAACGGCCTGCTGCCCGGCTTCCTGAAGTTCGACGTCACCACCAATCAGGGCGGCTGGGACGTAGGCGCGCATTTCGGCATGTATCCGGGCATCAACTCGGTCAGCTATACCGGCGGCGGCGCGAACAGCCCCGGCAATCCGCGCGGGCTTCAGACAGCGGGCATCGACTTCCGCCAGACCTATCTGACCTTCGGCCGGGCGGGCTTCGGCGAGGTGAAGATCGGCCGCGACATCGGCCTGTTCGCGTCGGAGCAGATATTGAACGACATCACTCTGCTGTCGTCGGGCACGCCGGCGGGCAATGTCGCGCCGTCCAACACGACACTGGGGCGGATCGGCGTGGGCTATATCTACACCGACTTCCAGCCGCAGATCACCTATACCACGCCCAATTTCAGCGGCTTCACGGCCAGCATCGGCATTTTCGAGCCACTGTCCTCGCTGACCGGACCGGAGGAAGCGAACAAGGAGCCGGGCTTCCAGGGCAAGCTGGTCTATGACGGCAAGTTCGGGGATATCGCGACGCGCTTCTGGGCGGCGGGCATCCGGCAGAAGCATGATGTGATCGCCGGGCCGGATTATACCGGCTGGGGCTGGGACGCGGGTGCGAAGGTGACGGTCGGGCCGCTGACCATGGTCGGCACCTATTATGACGCATCGGGACTGGGCACCACGGCGCTCAACCTGTTCGACACCGACGGGCTGGGCAACAAACGCGACAGCCACGGCTTCTACCTGCAAGGCCTCGCCACATTCGGCAAAGTCTCGGTCGGCGGCAGCTATGGCGAGAGCAATCTCGATTATGCCAATGGCGTCGACGCGATCGCCAACCCGACGCTGGTCGACAAGAACAGCAGCTGGGTCGGGCAGTTGCGCTATGGGCTGACCAGCTGGGTGACGCTGCTCAGCGAATATGTCCACACCAGGTCGGAAGCGCATAACGGCAACCGCGCCCGTTCGGACGCGATCGCGGCGGGCGCCATTCTCTTCTTCTGACCCAAGGACCAATGTCACGGGGCGGGGGCTGCATCCTAAGAAGATGCAGCCCCTTTCCATTTGCAAAACCGGAGACAAACCACAAAAGGGGGCCAAGTCGAGGGGAGCGCCATGAAGAAGCCGTTTCTGTCCATTCTGTTGTTGACCGTTCCCACCATCGCCTGGGCCGAAGCGCCGGGGGATGCACCGTCCATCGTCGTGACGGGCACGGGGCTGGAGCTGCCGCCGGGAACGCCCGCCTATGGATCGGTGGTGATCGACCGGCAGCGGTTGATGGACAGTGCGTCGGGACGGATCGAAACGGTGCTGGGCGATGTCGCCGGGTTTCAGCAGTTCCGCCGGTCGGACAGCCGGTCGTCCAACCCGTCCAATCAGGGCGCGACGCTGCGCGCGCTGGGCGGCAATGCGTCGAGCCGGACGCTGATGCTGCTGGACGGCGTGCCGATCGCCGATCCCTTCTTCGGCTATATTCCATTCAGCGCGCTGGCCCCGGAACGCCTGTCTGTGGTGCGCGTAACGCGCGGCGGCGGCATCGGCGCGTTCGGGGCCGGCGCGGTTGCCGGCACGATCGAAATGGCGAGCGCGACGCGCGACCAACTACCCGATTTCGCCGCCAGCGCCTTTTACGGCAGCCGCGACGCGACCGAATTGTCCGCGACGGTGACGCCTGACCTTGGCAGCGGCTATGTTTCGCTGTCGGGACGCTGGGACCGGGGCGACGGGTTCCAGACCACGCCCAAGGATCAGCGCAACGCCGCAACCGTGCCAGCCGCCTATGATGGCTGGTCGACCAATTTGCGCGCGGTCGCGCCGATCAGCGCCACGTCCGAACTGCAGTTCCGCGCCACCCTGTTCGAGGATAATCGCACGCTGCGCTTTGGCGGCGCGGACAGCATGAGCCAGGGACAGGATGCCAGCATCCGCTATATCTCGCGCGGGCCGTGGCAGGTGGATGCGCTGGCCTATATCCAGGCGCGCAACTTTTCGAACATTGTGATTTCCTCGTCGACCTTCCGCAAGTCGCTCGACCAGCGGAACACGCCCTCGACCGGCGTCGGCGGCAAGATCGAGCTGCGGCCGCCGGTCGGCGCCGACCATGTGCTGCGCATCGGCGCGGATACGCGCTTTGCGACCGGCGACATGTATGAGGACGCCTATAACGCCAATGTCGCGGCCAATCCGCGCACCTTCCTGCGTCATGCTGGCGGCGACCAGTGGACGACCGGCCTGTTCGTCGAGGATGACTGGAGTATCGGAAAACTGGTCCTGACCGGCGGCGCGCGGGCGGACCGCTGGACGATCCGCAACGGCTTCTACCGGCAAGTGAGCGCTGCGACCGGCGCGGCGACGGGCAGCGACTATGCAGACCGGTCCGACTGGGAAGTGTCGGGCCGGGTGGGCGCACTCTACAAGGCCAGCGACGCGCTGGCGCTGCGCGCGGCCGCCTATAGCGGGTTCCGCCTGCCGACGCTGAATGAACTCTACCGCCCCTTCGTCGTCTTCCCGATCACGACGCAGGCCAATGCGGCGCTGACGCCCGAGAAACTGAAGGGCGTTGAAGCCGGGATCGATCTGACCCCAGGCGAAGGCATCAGCCTGTCGGCCACGGCCTTTTACAACCGGTTGGACGATGCCATCGCCAATGTGACGATCGCGACCAACACCCGCCAGCGGCAGAATGTCGAGCGGATCGTCGCCAAGGGCATCGAACTGGCGGCAATGGCGGAGCTGGGCGATTTCCGCCTGTCGGCCTCCTACGCCTATAGCCACAGCACGGTCCATGCGCCCGGCGCGGCCTTCGACGGCTTCACCCCGGCGCAAAGCCCGCGTCATGCCGCCAGCGCCACGCTCGCCTGGGCGCCAAAGCAGGGACCGTCGCTGTCGGCGACGCTGCGCTATGTCGCGGATCAGTTTGAGGATGACCTGCAAAGCGACGTCCTGCCCGATGCGCTGACGGTCGATGCCATTGCCCGCCTGCCGATCGGCCATGGCGTGACGCTGGTCGCGCGCGGCGAAAATCTGTTCGACGAGGAGATCGTAACCCGCAATGCCGGTGGCTCGATCGACCTCGGCACGCCGCGCACGCTATGGATCGGCGTCAGTTTCAGCCACTGACCCAAGGTATAATGGAGGTCGCAACATCCTCTCCCTAGCCTCTGTTTTCACAACAGAATGGGGAGAGGATGGTGCGGGCTTCAACGGCGCTTCTGGCCGGAACGGCGATGCTATGGGCGGGGCAGGCGATCGCGCAGACGCCTGACGAGGGGGGCGCCGATCGCGGCGCCATCATCGTGACCGCGCCGGGCGGGGCGGTCGATGTCGATGACGCGCTGACGCTGACGCGCGCGGACATCGGCCGGGCCGGGACGCCCGACCTGCTGGGGGCGCTGACCCGGACTGTCGCGGGCATCACCCTGCAGGACGCGCAGGGCAATCCCTGGCAGCCCAATCTTCTCTATCGCGGCTTTACTGCATCCCCCTTGCAGGGACAGGCGCAGGGATTGGCGGTGTATCTGGACGGCGCGCGCTTCAACCAGCCCTTCGGCGATACGGTGGCGTTCGACCTGCTCCCAGAAGCGGCGATCCGCAAGGTCAGCCTGCTCGACGCCAGTCCGGTCTATGGCCTCAATGCGCTGGGCGGGGCGATGCTGATCGAAACGCGCACGGGCCTGTCCGATCCGGGGCTGGAGGCGAGCATGACCGGCGGCCGCTTCGACTATCGGGAGGCCAGCGTCGCCGGCGGTTTCGCGCGCGGCGATTTCAACGCCTATGGCGCATTCCAGTACAGCCATGACGATGGCTGGCGCGCCTTCTCGCCCTCGACGCTTTACAATGGCTATCTCGACCTCGGCTTCGATACCGCGACCGGCGGGCTGCACATGAAGCTGATCGGCGCCGACACTGACTTGACCGGGAATGGCGTCGCGCCGGTGGAATTGCTGGCGGCGGACAGGAGGGCGGTGTTCACCTGGCCCGACAACAGCCAGGCGCGTTACGGCAGGGTGAGCCTGCACCCGTGGGTCGCGCTGTCCGATCGCACCCGGATCGAAGGCACGCTCTATGCCCAGCGATTGACGCTGCGCACGGTCAATGGCGATGCGGCCGACATAGAAGGCTGCGAGGATGACGATGCGGCGGGCCTGCTCTGTCTGGAAACAGTGGGCAGCGACGATGACGAGGAGCAGGCGGTCCTGACCGATGCCGCCGGCAATCCGATCGCGGACAGGCTGGGCGGCGAAGGCTATGGCGTACTCAACCGGGGGCGGACGCACACGCGGGCGATGGGCGCGCTGTTCCAGATCATCGACGAGCGGCCTCTGTTGTCGGGCGACAATCATTTCGCGTTGGGTTTCAGCTACGACAGCAGCCGTACCCGGTTCGACACATCGACCGAACTGGGGGAGATGACCAAGGATCGCAGCGTCGAGGGGCTGGGCGACCTGATCGTGCAGCAGGATGGCGCGATCGCGCCCGTCGGGCTGGTCGCGCATAGCGACTATTGGGGCGCATTCGTGCAGGATCGCCTGCCGATCACTTCCCGCCTCTCGGCCGAAGTCGGGCTGCGCTACAATCATGCGCGGATTGTGTTGCGGGATCAGATCGGCACGGCGCTTAATGGCCGGCACAGCTTCCAGCGGCTCAATCCGGGCGTCGAACTGGACTATAAAGTGAGTGATGGGCTGTCGCTGCGGGCGGGCTATGCGGAGAGCAACCGCGCACCGACTCCGGCTGAACTCTCCTGCGCCGACGAGAATGCGCCGTGCAGCCTGACCAACTTCTTCATCGCCGATCCGCCGGTGAAGCAGGTGGTGGCCAAGAACTGGGAAGCAGGGGCGAGCGGCCATGGCGAGACGGTCGGCTTACGGTTCGACTGGCTGCTGTCGGCCTATCGCACGCGCAACCGCAACGATATCCAATATATCGCCTCGGCTATTCGCGGCCGTGCCTATTTCCAGAATATCGGCAGCACGCGGCGGCAGGGCGTGGAAGCGAGCGTCAAGGCGTCGCGTGGCGGGTTCACGGGCACGCTGAGCTATGCCTTCACCGACGCGACCTATCGCGCGCCGCTGACCCTTTCCAGCCCCGCCAACCCGGAGGCGGATGATGACGGCACGATCGCCATCGCGAAGGGCGACCGGCTGCCCGGCGTCCCGCGTCATAGCGCGACCCTGAGCCTGGACTATGCGACCGCGCGCTGGTCGATCGGCGGCGACGTCATCGCGCGGTCGGGCCAGTATCTGGTCGGGGACGAGGGCAACGACACGGCGAAGCTGCGCGGCTATGCCGTGGTCAATCTCCGCGGCAGCGTGACGATCGTGCCGGGCGTCAGCCTGTTTGGCGAACTGCGCAACGCCTTCAACCGGCGCTATGCGACCTTCGGCACCTTCAGCGAAGTGGACGAGATCGACCTGGAGGAAGCGCCGGGCGTATCCAACCCGCGCGCCTATGGACCGGGGGCGCCGCGCCGCTGGTATCTGGGGGTAAAGACGCTATTCTGATCCTCAGCCCTGAATATCGATCCGGGGCAACAGCTTCGCCTCCAGCCCCGGATACAGGTGCGACACGCTCCGCTGATATTCGTAGCGGGCGACGGCCATGGTCGAAAAGCGATCGGGGATCGGCATCTCGCCTGCCTCCACCATATCGAGGCCGCTCTTCACCGCTTGTGTCAGTGCGTCTTCGATCCAGTCGATCCAGTCGCGCGTCTGGTCGATCGCGGCCGTCCCGTCGGGATCGAAAGGACCATGACCGGGGATCACGCCGCCATGCCGCTCCGCCTTCAGCCGGTCGAGACTGGCGCGCCAAGCGGTCAGGGCTGCGGTGGGCGTACTGGGCGCGCGATCGTGGAAGATCAGGTCGCCGCCGATCATGAGGCCCGTCTTCGAGTCGACCAGCGCCAGGTCCGCGCTGCTATGGCCGGACAGGGCGAGCAATTTTAAACGCCTGCCGCCGAAATCCTCGCTGTCGGTCGCTATCGGACGGCCCGGAAGGATCAGGTCGGTTCCGCGCATCCAGTCACCGAGCAGGCGATACATGGCATCCGAAAATCCTTGCCCCTGTTCGCGCAACGCATCGATCATGCCGGGCAGGGCGACAACGATGGCCGGATCGAAGGCGGCGATGCCCAGCCCATGGTCGGGATGGAGGTGGGTCGCATAGACCCGGACCAAGGGCTTGCCGGTCAGCTGTTCCGCCACGCGTCTGAGCGCGTGCGCATAGCGGAGCGACGGCCCGCAATCGCAAAGCACCGTGCCGGCGGGCGTGTCGATGATCGCGATATTGGCGATGGCGCCGCCATTGTCGGCTTCGATCGGGGCGTCAGCGCCATGAACCATCCAGATGCCGTCCGCGACCGGAACCGGGGCGACGGCATAGTCAGCGGCTCTCGCGACGGCGGGCAGGGCGGCGAGGCCGCCGATCAGCATCCGCCGCGACAGGATCATCGCGCTGCCGCCATCGGCGTCTGTTTCGTTACCGTCACGGTCGCGCGATAGTCCCGGCCGTTGGTGTCGCGGGCCTCGATCGCCAGCACATCCCCGGCTCTGGCGGCGGGGATCAGGGTGATCGCCGGATCTTCCGCGACGCTGGCCCATATCTCCATCTCGCCCAATATCCTGCCGGCCTGGGTCTTCACCGTCAGTTCTTCGAGATGATAGGTCGCGATATTGGCGACCAGCCCCGTGTCCATCGGGTGCCGAAAGGACAGGCGCAGCTTTGCCTCGTCTCCCGGCAGCGGCCAGGCTTGGCCGCGTATCTCGCCCAGATACTCGGCCCAGTCGCCCTTGACCCGACTGACCGGAGGCGTTGAGCAGCCTCCGCCCGCCGCGTCGATCCAGCCGCCCGACACCAGCCACGCGCCGCTCGCCAGTTGCACCGCCCCGCGCACCGGCGTACGCTGGTCCAGCTTGATCCGCGTGGCAAGATAGGGTTCGGCGCCTTTCGGGCGGTAATCGATTGCGACGGGAATGGGATTGAGATCGGCGAACAGGATGATGCGTTTCACCCCCTCTATGCCACGCGCGTCGATCGCGACCGGGAAGGCGCGCTGGTTTTCGGCGATCGGCGGGAAATCGACCTTCACACGGTTGTCGAACTGCACCGGATCGTCGCCGAACAGGGTGCGCGCATGGGCCGTCCACATCGGCGATCCAAGCGGGTCGGCGGGATAGCCGCCCTGTGCCTGCGCTGCCGGAGCGGCCAGCAGGGTGAGCAGCAGCGCCGTCATGCCTTTCATATCCTTCTCCCTAAGTGCAGGATTATCGCACGTCGATGGCTGCTACCATTGCACCTTCGGCCATTGGTTTATGGAGGGGATATGCGCCGCGCCTTGTCGATTGTCGTCATGGCGGCGTTGAGTCTTGCCGCGCCACCCACAGCTGCGCAGGTCGGCACGCTGTTCAACAGGGAAGGCTATCGCATCGCCCATTATCGTGCGCCGGCGCATCGTGCGCCCGCCGGTGTCGTGCGCATCGCTCCTGCGGCTGCGGCGCAGTTGCGGCCCGACGTCGATGCGTTGTTTATCGATGTGCTTCCGGCTGAAGGTGGTCAGCGCCAAGCCGACGGCCTTTGGCGACTGGCACGACCGCATGAGAGCATCCCCGGAGCGCGCTGGTTCCCCGAGGCCGGGCGCGGCGAACTGGCCGACGATGTCGAGGGCTGGTTCCTGGCAGGCATCGGCCGATTGAGCCATGGCAGGCGCGACAGGCCCATCATCCTCTTCTGCCTGGCCGATTGCTGGATGAGCTGGAACGCAGCGCGCCGGCTCAAGGCACAGGGCTACCCGCAGGTCTGGTGGCTGGCGGAAGGCGTCGACGGCTGGCGCGATCTTGGCCTGCCGCTCGCGCCCGTCACGCCCGGCGGCGGAGTTGCGCGCTGACCCGATCCTGCACGGGCGCTGAACCGCCGGTTGGACCAAAGGCCAATTGCGGAAGATCAGGGAAAGCAGGCATTTCTGATGTCAATCCGGCGCCGGACGCCGTGGGAATGCCATTGGAGAGTGCCTTGATCGAGAACCGTCATTTCGCCCGTCTCGCCGCCGCTGCGCTGCTGCTGTCGCCCCTGTCGGCGCCGCTACCGGCGATGGCGAAGGACATCGTCGTCCAGATGAAAAATCAGGGGGCCGATGGCGCCATGGTGTTCGAGCCGTCCTTCGTGAAGGCGGCGCCCGGAGACACCATCCGCTTCAAGCCGACCGACGCCAGCCATAATGCCGAAACCATGGCCAACATGCTCCCTGCCGGGGTAACGCCGATGAAGGGCGGCATGAACAAGGAAGCGGTGCTGACCGTGACCAAGCCTGGTCTCTATGGCATCAAGTGCATGCCGCATTATTCGATGGGGATGGTGGCGCTGGTGCAGGTCGGCAAGCCGACCGCCGCCGAGATCACTGCCGCCAAGGCGGTCAAGCTGCCGCCTTTCGCCGCCAAGCGCATGAATGTGGCGCTGGCCAAGGTGAAATAGGCCGCAGCTATTTGCAGCGTTGGAGACAGCGATCGGGGCGGGCACGATGCGTGTCCGCTCTTTTCGTCATGGCATCCGGAAGCCGGATAGGCCGACTTTAAAAGCAGCGATGCAAGAAGAAAATGGTGGACGCATTTTTTTAGGACTCGAACCAAGGACCCGCTGATTAAAAGGGCGATCGATGTTGTAGAGGTCGCGATAGGTCTGCACGTCGTCGCGCGCGCCGGACGAAGAAGTCGCTAGTCGTCGAATTGCCGCGGAACACTGGTGGTCCGATTCTGACATTCGGTACCGCTTGAGGCGATGTCGCACACGAATGTCAGAATATGTTCGGACCACTAGAAATATTGATTCTAGTGGATTTTACGATTTTGACATTTGTAGACCCATCCCAACCGCCAGGGGATGCAAATGTCAAAATCAATCCATTGGCGTCTCGCGATTGCCTTCGCCCTATGTGGAGAAGACGCCCGGGACATAGCGGATGGCGTCGCCGATGCTGTTGGCTGCCTGATCCTCGATCTGCCTGATCGATATGACGCTGACCGACTGCGACATGCCGATCAGCGGTGTGTCCGCGCGCGTGGCGCTGATCGATCGGTTTACCTTGTACGACGTCTGCGCGTCACTGGCGTCAATCGCGGTGTCAGTGACCGTAACCGAGCCGAAAGGCTGCTTCAGGGCGTCGCGCAACTGGCTCGTCCGGACATGGACATCTTCTATTTCTATATCGTCCCAATGTTCTGGTAATATCGGCGTGCCAGCCGCACTTCGATCCCGAATCCGGATGCAGGGAGGATCGCTGCAGATCCGCCATGCATACGCGCGACAGCCGCCACCAGAGCGAGACCCAGCCCATGGCCATCGGTGGACCGGCTGGCTTCTGACCGGCTGAACCGGTCAAACAGGCGGGGGATATCTTCCTCAGGGACGCCCGGACCATCGTCGTGTACGCATAGGCGGAGGAAATCTTCGTCCGGAGAGAGCGTGATCGAAACCCGCGTGCCGTAAGGTGTATGCCGCAGCGCATTGTCGAGCAGATTTGCGACCAACTGACGCAACAGGCGGCGGTCGCCATGCAGATTGAGATCGCGCGCAACACTGGATGAAAGCCGATGCGCAGAAATCTCGAAATCGGGATTATAAGAATCGACCAGATGATCGACCAAGTCGGTCATGGAGAGATTACGGAAATCGCGACGTAGCGTCCCGGCCTCGACTTCTGAAATGCGAAGGATCGCAGCGAACAGCTCCAGCAATTCGCGCGATTCCGTGGAGGCGGCCTCAATCGCTGCTATTCTTTCATCGCCCTCTCTTGTCAGCGCTTCATGTAACCTGTTGTGCACGCGGGTCAGTGGCGTGCGCAGGTCGTGAGCGACATCGCTCGACACCTGCCGCAGATTTTCGACCAGGGCGGCATTGCGGTCGAGCATATGGTTCAGCGTTTCGGCGACCCGGTCGAACTCGCTGCCCGACCCGTCGAGCGGCATACGCTGGTGCAGATCGCCGGCTATAATCACCTGGGCCGCATCGTCGAAGCGGCGTAGTCTGCGCTGCGTCACCACGCCCACCGTCCATGCGCCACCGACCGCGAGCAGCAACATATAGGCGAAAGCGGCAAGGAACAGCTTCAGGATGGTGATGTCCATCTCGTCGATCACTTGACGATCCCCGGCGACAAGAAGTCTGCTCCCATCAGGCAGGCGCGTCGTCAGCGATTGGGCGATGCCGTCGTCCCGGCCATAGGGCAGCAATTCGACATAGCCTGGCGTCGCGGGCACCTGCGCCTCGAAAGCGCCAGCCAGTCGCTTGTCCTGCGGATCAAGCAGGATATAGCCCAAGCTTGCCGTGCTATGGGCCGCATCACGCTGTTGTATCAACGCCGCCAGCCGCGGCGTGCCACCATTGCCGGTCCGGGCGAGCAACGCGCGGGTTTCGGTGGCGATGCGATGGTCGAGCTGCACTTCCATCGCTTCATGTACCACGGCATAGGCCAGCACCCCGATCACAACCGTGGCAAGGGCGAAAATCAGGCTTACCATCGCGGTAAGGCCGAATGTGGTGCGCCAGGGACGGCGCATCAATCGCTCCGGATCATATAGCCGGCGCCGCGCACGGTTTCGATCGCATCGACCGCGAATCCAGCGTTGAGCTTCGCTCGCAGGCGGCTGAGATGAGTTTCCACGATATTGGTCTTGGGCTCGAAATCGAAATCCCATACCCGTTCCAGTAACATCGTGCGGGTCATGACACGATGGCTGTTGCGCATCAGCTCGGCCAGCAGCAAGAATTCTCGCGGCTGAAGCGCCACCTTCCTGCCCGCCCGGTGGACCGTGCGACGATGCAGGTCGATTTCTATGTCGCCGATTGTCAGTTTCGCTGTCTCTATCTGCGGCGACTGGCGACGACCGAGGGCATTGATGCGCGCCACCAGTTCGGAAAAGGCGAAGGGCTTGACCAGATAATCGTCGGCGCCGGCCTCCAGCCCCTCCACTCGATCGGCAATCCGGCCGATGGCGGTCAGCATCAGGACGGGCATATTGTTGCCCGCAGCGCGCAGCATCTTGACCAGTGAAAGCCCGTCGAGGCCCGGCAGCATCCGATCGACAATGATCGCGTCGAAATCGCCATCGGCCGCCTGGAACAGGCCATCGCGCCCCTCAGCCGCGACCGTTACGGCGTGGCCGATCTCCCGCAGGCCGCGTTCGACGAAGTCGCGGGTTTCGCTGTCGTCTTCGATGATGAGGATGCGCATGACGTCTCCTAACCGATCGGTCGCACGGGATCGAGAGGCTGTAGCGCGTCCTGCCATCCGCCGCCCAGCGCCCGGAAAAGCGCGACATAGGATTGGGCGATCAACAGGTCAGATTGCGCGGTCGCCAACGCAGCGGTTGCCCGCGTGCGTTCCGCATCGATGGCGAGCAGCGGCGACACGTCGCCCAGACGCGCGCGCGATGCCGTGCGGCGGGCATAGAGCGCCGCCTCGTTGGTCGCCGTCGTCAGCGCGCTATTGCGCTGCGCTTCCGCCTGAATAACCGCCAGCGCGGTTTCCACTTCGCGCAGCGCCCGCAGGATGGCGACATCCCAACTGGCCAGCGCGCCGCGCTCTTTAGCCTGAGCCTGCGCGATCTTGGCCCGCGCGGGCGCCTGATTAGGAAAAGCCCAGCTAATGAGCGGGGATGCAGTCGCGGCGAACCCGCCGGACAGCAGGCCCAACGCGCCGCCCAGATTGACTTTGGGATAGAGTTCGGCGCGGGCCACGCCGATCCCGGCGGTGGCGGACGCCAGCCTGCGTTCCGCCTCTCGAATGTCCGGGCGACGGAGCAGAAGCGCCGCGCCGTCACCAACTGGGGCGGCCGCTGTCAGCCGGGGCAGCGCCGCGCAGTCAATGGCGGCGATGTACGCATCAGTCGGTGGCCGCCCCTGAAGGGTGGCGAGACGATAGCGTGCGCCATCGCGCGCGGCGTCGAAGGACGGCAGCATAGCGCGGGAGCTGGCAAGAAGGCTGGCCGCCTGCGACACCTCCAGCGGAGAAAGTTCTCCGGCGCGATATTGTGTCTGCACGCCCTTGAGGTTGCGCTCCTGCGTCGCGACGATTTCGCGCGCGATCCGGCCAACATGGGTCGCGCCGCACAGGTCTACATAGGCCAGCACCGTGTCGGCTGCGATGGAAACGCGTACCCCGTCCATCGCGGCCGCCTGCGCGTCAGCATCGGCTTGCGCGGCCAGCGCCCCCGACCTCAGTCGTCCGAACAGGTCGATGTCCCAACTGATCGTTGCGGCGGCGTCATAGTCGCTGGCGGACACATTGGCAGCGCTTGGCTGGCCGGACGGATTGTCCACGCTCATGCTGCTTTCGATAATCGGCTGCGGCAACCGTGCGGCGTCGGCTTGCCGCATCGCGGCGCGGGCTGCGTCCAGATTGGCATAGGCGACGCGCAGATCGGCATTGGCGGCGAGGCTCGCCTGCACAAGGCTGTCCAGTTGCGCATCGTTGAACAGGCGCCACCACTGGTCCGGCACCGGTGCGATCGACGCAGCGGCCCGTGTCGTGAAAGGGGGGCTGGCCGTCGGCGGCGCGACGCGGACGGGCGGGGGCGATGCGGCCATGCAGCCGCCTGCCAGAAGCGCGCCCAATGCGCTAAAACGGTGGATCATGCCGCGTCTCCCTTCGCCGCCGGTGCTCGCTCGGTCGCGCCCTGCGGATCCTCGCCGAAGCGCGCATAGAGCGCGGGCATCAGGAACAGGTTAAGCAGGGTCGAGGACACAAGACCACCCAGGATCACGATCGCCATCGGATGCTCGATCTCATGGCCCGGCGCATTGCCCGCCACGATCAGCGGCACCAATGCAAGCCCCGCGCACGCCGCCGTCATCAGGATCGGCACCAGCCTCTCCTCCGCACCACGCAGGATCAGGGCAGGGCCGAATGGCTCGTGCTCATGAACCCGCAGATGATGATAATGGGATAGCAGCATGATGCCGTTGCGCGCGGCGATGCCGATCACCGTGACGAAACCGACCAGTGAGCCAAGCGACAGCAGGCCGCCGGTCAACGCCACCGCCACCACGCCGCCGACGAGGGCGAAGGGCAGGCTGATTGCGACCAGCGCCGTGATCCGCCCGGACCGGAATTCCAGCCCCACCAGGATCAATATGCCGATCAGGCACAACAGTCCGGTCGTCCAGAGCCGCTGGCGCGATTCCTTCAGAGCGGCATATTCACCCAGCACCTTGGCATGATAGCCCTGTGCAAACGGCGTCTGCGTCACGGCCTGCTCCACGGCCCGCGCCACGGTGCCCAGATCCGATCCGCTGACGTTCAGCGTTACGTCCAGACGGCGCTGGCCGTTTTCGCGTTTGACTTCGTTGGGTGCGGGTTGGATGCGCACATCGGCGACATCGCGCAGCCGCACCGGCGTTCCCGCGGGCGTCTGGATCATCAGATTCCGAAGCGCGTGAAGGTCGCCCCGGATCGCCGGCTCGCCCCAGATCGCAACGTCGAACGCCTTCTGGTCGCGATATACCTCGCCAAGCTTCTGCCCGGCGATCAGGCTTTGCGCCTGCCGACGGACTTCGCCCGGCGTCAGGCCCAGCGTCGCCATGTCGGCGGGGCGGGGACGGATCTGGATTTGCGGCACCAGCACTTGAGATTCGACCTTTAGGTCCGCCACGCCGTCCAGATGCGCGATCTTTGCCTTCAGTCGATCAGCGCTGGCGCGCAATTCGGCTTGGTCGGGGCCGAAAATGCGCACGACGACTGTAGCGCCCGCGCCTGACAGCACTTCCTTGATCCGTTCACGCAGATAGGTGAGAACGTCGCGGAACAGGCCAGGATAGCCTTCGATCACTTCCTTGATCTTCGCCACACTGCCGTCATAGTCGGCCTTCTCGTCTAGACTGATCCACAATTCGGTGAAGTTCGGACCAACCACTTCGTCGGCGGCCTCGGCGCGGCCGATATGCGCGCCGAAATTGCGGACGCCGGGGATGGCGCGCAGTTCCTTCGACACCTTGATCGTGATCCTGTCCATCGCCTCGATCGAAGAGCCGGGCTTTTCCAGCCAGTGCATCAGGAAATCGGTTTCACGAAAATCGGGCAGGAACTGGTCCTCGAACGTCGCGTAGCCGATGCCAGCGAGCAGCAGTCCGCCAGCCACCACGCCCATCACCGAGCGCGGTGCGTCGATCAGGCGGGGCAGGGCGGCGGCATATCGGCGCTTGAGCGCAGCCACGAAGGGCGTGTCCCGTTCGGCCTTGAGTGGCGCATTGGGTAACAGGAGCAGACACATTGCAGGCGTCACGACCAGCGCCACCAGCAGCGACGCGCCGATCGCCAGCACATAGGCGATCGCCAGCGGCTGGAAGAAGGTGCCAGCCACGCCACCAAGGAAGAAGATCGGCAGGAACACCAGCATCACGATCAGTGATGCGAACACGACCGCCGAACGCACCTCCAGCGATGCCGTCAGCACAACGTCGAAGGCGGATCGGGGATGGTCTGCTTGCCCGTTGAGCCGCAGGCGGCGAGCTATATTCTCGACGTCGATGATCGCATCGTCCACGACCTCGCCCAGCGCGATGACGAGGCCCGCGATGACCATCGTGTTGATCGTCGTGCCGCTCCACAGCAGGACGAGACCCGCGCCGAGCAGCGAAAGGGGGATCGCGACCAGACTGATCGTCGCCTGCCGCCAGTCGCGAGTGAAGAGGAACAGCACGACAGCGACAAGAAAGCAGCCGATCGCCAGCGCGCGGGTCAGATTGTCGATCGACCGTTCGATGAAGGTGGCTGGGCGGAAGATCGTGCTGTCTATCTTCACGTCCTTCAGGCCCGGTTTGATCTCGTCGAGCGCGGCCTCGACTGCGTGTGTCAGGTCCAGCGTGTTACCGGTCGGCTGTTTCTCGACGATGAGCATGATGCCGGGGCCATCGTCGATGATGGCATTGCCGATCGGCGCGGCGAACTCTTCGGACACGCGCGCGACGTCGCCGATCCGCACTGGCGCGTCGCCTGCCAGTTTGATGATGGTGCGGGCCAGATCGTCGGGGGTCTGGATCGCGCCGGGTTGCTGTACCGCCAGCCGCTGGTTGGCGGTATCGACGAAGCCGGCGCCGCCGACCAGCACGGCGTCACCCGCCGCCGCACGCAGGTCGTTCAGCGTTATGCCCGCCGCGCGCAGCCGATCGGGATCGACCAGTATCTGCAACTGTCGGTCGCGCATACCCCACATCGCCACATTGGCGACGCCCGGCACCGCCATCAGGCGCGGCCGGATGGTCCAGCGCACCAGTTCGGATAGTTGCATCTGGTCGAGCTTTTTGGACGAGATGCCGATCTTCATCGCCCGGCTGGTCGAGGACAGGGGCGGCAGCATCACCGGCGGCCGGGCCGCCGTGGGCAGACGGCCCTGCACCTGCGCGACGCGTTCCTGCACCATCTGCCGCGCACGCATGACGTCCGTGCCGCGGTCTAGCAGGATCACGACCGACGACAGGCCCAGCACGGATTTGGAGCGTAGCGTGGCGAGGTTGGGAATGCCGTTAACCTGGGTCTCGATCGGTACGGTAATCAGGCTTTCGACTTCCTCGGTCGACAGGCCTGGCGCTTCTGTCTGGATCTCCACCATCGGCGGAGCGAATTCGGGAAAGACGTCGAGTGGAACGTGGGTGGAGGCGCGTAGACCCAGTACTACCAACAGCGCGGCCATTGCCAGCACCAGCACGCGCTGGGTCAGCGCCGCGCGAACAAGCCATGCCAGCATCAGTGCGCGACCCCGAACTCGGTGCCGAACAATTCCATCGCCCCGGTCGTGACGACGCGCATGCCCGGTTCAAGTCCGCGCGATATGATCGCGCGACCCGCCCCGATAGATGCGATCTCCACGCGCTGGCGCAGATAGTGGTTCGGCTCGGTCTGAACATAGACCCATTCCCCGCCATAAATGTCGCGCAGAATGGCGGAGGGGGGCACCGTCAACCCTTGCTGCATCCGCCCCATCGGTAGCTGAACTGCGACCCTCTGACCGACGCGCCATTCATGGTTGCGATTGTCGATGGCATAATAGAGATCGACGGTACCCGCCACAGCATTGGCCGAAGGCGGCGCCTGAACCGGACGCGCATTGCGGCCAGCGTCGGTCGCGCCCAGCGTCCGGATGAGCGCGGACGAGGATCGGGCCACATCGGCGACATCCGTCCCGGATACGGAGACACGCACCCACAGCGTCTTTTGGCGATCCAGCGCGGAGACGGAAGGCCCCAACAACCGCCGTTGTTCGACCGCCACATTGGCCTGCGCCTGCGCGGTGGCGAGCGCCGCTGCCGCCTCGTCGCGCGCGCGGATGCTGCCCGCCTCTTCGGCCACCAACTGGCTCGCCCGGTCGAGGGCGATGCGGGCGAGGCGGGCCTGGGCGCGCGTCCGTGCGACCTCGCCATCGGCCGCGGCCTGCGCGGTCCCGATCTGGGCAAGGTTGCTGAGCGATCCGATCGGCACGCCGCCCGCGCCATTGGGCACTACGATCTCTCCGCTGGTCTCGCGCATCATCGCGGCTTGGCCTTCGTCAACCTTGACTGTGGCGATGCCGAGCCGCTGGACGGCTTGCGGAGTCAGCGTGAGTTTCAGCAGTTCCGCTTCATGCGTGATCGCCTCCGCCTTGGCCGGGGCCGTCGCGGGCGACTTGGCTTTTTCATCGCACGCCGGCAGCAGAAGCAGAACGCAGAGGCAGGAAATGCGGTGCATGGAGACTCGCCATCAATGAAACAGACCGTCTCTGTATCGGCGCGTGGTGGAACCCTGCTTTCGGCAACTATACCATTTGTCCATCTTTCGCCGGATCGTTGCTAAAATTGCAAATGAGTGGGGGCGGATGTGCCCGTCCTCACATCGGTCGCCCCCCAAATTCTTTGAAACGCTCCCGGCCAACATGGTTGCGATCGGGGCTTGGTGGGGAAGGGCGCGCGCAGGCCGGGACAGCGCGCAGACGTCAGGCCTTCGCCTGATCCCGGCTCAAGCTGTCGTTCATCAGTAGACATCCCGCACATAGCGCCTGTCCTGCTGCATCTGGGCCACATAATCGGCGGCGAGATCGTCGCTCATGCCGCCATGCTTGGCGATCACCTGCTTGAGTGCTGTATCGACGTCCTTTGCCATCCGGCTTGCGTCACCACAGACGTAGAAATGCGCGCCACTCTCGATCCAGCGCCAAAGGTCAGCGCCTTCTTCGATCATGCGTTGCTGGACGTAGATTTTCGCGGCCTGATCACGAGAGAAGGCGAGGCTAAGCCGGTCAAGATGGCCGCTTCTGCGCCACCCATCGATCTCGTCACGATAGTAGAAATCGGTGGCCTCATGCTGCTCGCCGAAGAAGAGCCAGTTCGAACCGGTCGCGCCGTTGGCCTGACGGTCGTGCAGGAAGCCCCGGAACGGCGCGATGCCGGTGCCTGGCCCAACCATGATGGCCGCGCGGTTGAGGTCGGCGGGTGGATGGAAATGCGTTGAGGGCTGGAGAAACAGGCCGGAAAGCTCGGCGCCCGCTCGATCGGCCATGAAGGCGGAGCAGACGCCCTTGCGCCGCCGTCCCTCGCAATCATAGCGGACGACCGACACGGTCAACTGCACCTCCGCGACCTGCGCAGCGGGGCTGGAGGCGATCGAGTAGAAGCGCGGTTGCAGCGGGCGCATGACCTGCATCAGATCTTTGGGACTGAGATGCGGGCGGGCTTCATGGAGGATGTCCGCTATCTGTCGTCCCCAAAGCCAGCGGTCGAAATCGGCCTTTCGCGCAGGATCCAGCAGTGGCGCGAAGCCGATATCGGGCTGACGTTCGGCGATGAGGTCCAGGAGATTGCGCGTGGGTTTCACAATGTCCCAATGGCGGGTCAGGGCCTCGCCAAGGGGAAGTTCCCCCACATCCTTGATGTTTACCGGCGCTTCAGTGGACAGGTCGACCAGAGCCAGGGTTTCGGCCACCAGGTCCGGGCAGTTGACCGGCCAGACGCCGAGCGAGTCCCCAGCCTGATAGCTGAAGTCCTGATCCTTGAGGTCGAAGCCGAATTGCCGAACCTCCTTCTGTGCGCCAACGCCGCTGAGCCGATGATTGCGGACCAGTTGCGTTCTGAGTGGGGTCTTGCGGCTGTAGAGCGATGCCGCCTTGACGGGCGGTGTCTCAGCCTGGGGTTGCGGTGCGGCGTTACCGAGCGATGCTTTTACCGCTTTCAGCCAGACCGCCGCGCTGTCCTCATAATCCGGTTCGCAATCGGTGCGCGGCGCTATCCGGGTGCCGCCAAGCGCCTCCAGTCGTGCGTCGAGCTTGCGGCCGAAGCCGCAAAACTGGTCATAGCTGGAATCTCCGAATGCCAGGACCGAATAGGAAAGACTGTCCATGCGCGGAGCGGCTTCTGCGACCAGCGCTGACCAGAAACCACCGCCATTGTCGGGCGCGTCTCCGTCGCCAAATGTGCTGGCGACGAGCAGCGCGTGACTGGCGGTTGCAAGGTCCGCGGGTTTTGCAGCGTCCATCGACAGCACCCGCGCGCGGCGTTCAGGTGTGGCGATCTGCTGAGCGCAGCTCTCCGCGAAGCCTTCAGCATTCCCAGTCTGCGAAGCCCAGAGGATGAGAATTTCCTGTTGCTCCGCCGGTGGCGCCGCGGCTGAACTGGCGAGTGGCGCGAAGGCGATATCGCCGGCCGGCATCGGCGCCCGCGCGAACAGGCCTGCCAACAGTCCATTCACATATTGCAAGCGGACCGGCTCCAGCGGTGCAGCTTGAGGCAGGAAAGGAACGCCATGTGCTGGATTAAGATCGGAAGCGCGCAGCCCTGTTGTGAAGCCGGTGAGATAGGCTTGTTCTCCACCGGACAGGACAGGCGCTTCGTTCGGTTGCAGGCCCATGATCCGGGCAAAGGCATCAATTGCCGCGAACTGATCGGGGCGCAATTTTTCGGGCATCGCTGTGGAAGGGGTGGGGGTGGCCTCTTCCGATGTCGGTGGCGGGAGCGCTTCTTCAACCGGACCGGACAGGCGGGTCAGCGCCACGGCCGAGAATTTGAATTCAGGCTGCATGGATATCGGATCGATGGCGTCGCTGGTGACGGCATTGACCGCCAGATCGTCGCCGAACACGTCATTCCAGTGGAAGGGCGCAAAGCAGTTTCCAGGGCGCACGCGATCGGTGACGACAGCGGGCAGGACGGTGCGACCTCGCCGGGAGCGCAGCTCGATCTGGTCCTTGTCGCCGATGCCCAGCGTCCTGGCATCTTCGGGATGGATTTCGATGAAGGGGCCAGGGTTGAGCTTGTTGAGCGTCGGAACTTTCCCGGTCTTGGTGAGCGTGTGCCATTGGTGCTGGAGGCGGCCGGTGTTGAGCACCAGCGGATAATCCTCGTCCGGCATCTCCTTGGGGTCCATATGCGGCCGGGGCAGGAAGAAAGCCTTGCCGCGCTCAGTCGGGAAGCTGATCGCCGGGCGGCTGCCATCGCCGTTCAGGCGTTCGGTCTGGCTGATTCCGTCATTGAGATAGCGGATCGGGTTCCGGTCACTCTCGGCCGCGGGCGGGCACGGCCATTGTAACGGCCCCTGGAGCAGCCGTTCATGGCTGGCGCCGCGAATGTCATAGCCGGTTCGCGGGTTCGAGAACTGCCGGATTTCCTCGAACACGGCGGATGCGCAATCATAGGTGAAGCCGTCCGCATAGCCCATTTCGCAGGCGACCCGGGCGATAATCTCCCAATCCGCCATCGCCTCGCCCGGTGGATCGACGGCCTTCTGCATCAGGGTCAGGTTGCGCTCGGAATTGATCATCACGCCTTCCGCCTCTGCCCAGAGCGCGCCGGGCAGGATGATGTCGGCATAGCGGTTCGTCTCCGTGTCGACATAGACATCCTGGGTGATGACCAGTTCGGCGGCTTCGAGACCCGCCACGACTTTCTTGCGATTGGAGACGCTGGCGACCGGGTTGGTGCAGATGATCCAGCAGGCCTTGATCTTGCCGGCGGCCATCTCCTCGAACATCGCGACGGTGCCAGCGCCGCTCTCGACCTTCAGCGTGCCGCGTGGGATGCCCCACCTATCCTCGACAAAGGACCGGTCGATCTCGTTCGGCGTAGCGCGCTGGCCTGGAAGCCCCGATCCCATATAGCCCATCTCGCGCCCGCCCATGGCATTGGGTTGGCCGGTCAGCGAGAAAGGACCGCTACCCGGTCGACAGATCGCGCCGGTGGCGAGATGCAGGTTGCAGATGGCGTTGGTGTTCCAGGTGCCATGGGTGCTCTGGTTGAGGCCCATGGTCCAGCAGCTCATCCATTCGGCGGCATTGCCGATCCATTCGGCAGCCTGGCGCAGATCAGCTTCTGCAAGGCCGGTCAGCTCAGCGACCTTGTCGGGCGCATAGTCGGCCAGAAATTCCGGCATCGTTTCCCAGCCCTCGGTATAGCTGGCGATGAAGCCCTGATCGACCTTGCCGTTCGCCGTCAGCAGGTGAAGGAGTCCGTTGAGCAGCGCGAGGTCGGTGCCCGGCTTCACCTGGAGAAGTAGGTCTGCCTTGTCGGCGGTGGCATTGCGGCGTGGGTCCACGACGATGAGCTTCGCGCCCGCCTTGACCCGGTCCATCATGCGGAGAAACAGGATCGGATGGCAGTCGGCCATGTTCGCGCCGATCACGAAGAACAGGTCGGCCTTGTCGAAATCCTGATAGGAGCCAGGAGGGCCATCCGCACCGATGGAGAGCTTGTAGCCACTGGCTGCGCTCGCCATGCAGAGGCGCGAATTGCTCTCAATATTGTTGGTGCCGATATAGCCTTTGCAGAGCTTGTTGGCGAGATATTGCGCCTCCAGCGACATTTGCCCGGAGACATAGAAGGACACGGCATCGGGGCCATCCCGGTCGATGATCGCCCGCAGCCCCTGCGCTGTACGGCTGATCGCCTCCGTCATTGCGATCGCACCCTGGTCCGAGCCACCGGGAAGTTTGGCATAAGCCTTGTCGGCGCGGCCGCTTGCCGTAACCGGCACGTTGCAGCTGCTCCCCTTGGTGCACAGGCGGCCGAAATTGGTGGGATGGCTCTTGTCGCCACTGACCTTGACGATCCTGTTGTCGGCCACCTCCATCACGATGCCGCAGCCCACGCCGCAATAGGGGCATACGCTCTTCACCGTCTTGTTCGTCACCCAGAACCTCCGAACCAACAAAAAAGGCGCCATCGATCGGACACTCATGGTCCGATCGATGGCGCCTTTGCCACATCATGCAGCTCCCGTTCGGAAGCCTTAGCCAGCCAAGCGACGTTGCTCGACCTGCCTTAATCTCCTGCCATATCTATTCGGATATAGCATGTATCCGCAAGCATTTTGTGCGGTGCGGCATTGCCGACTTGCGATCTGCCTTTTCCGGGGCATCCCTAACCGGGAGGTATCTGCAGGGACGGGCCACAAAATGCTCTCACGCCAGCTAACCGCATGTGCCTTTGCCAAGCCGCCATTGCGCAACCGGCATTTTGACGGGGATAGTTTGCATAGCTGAACGTCCGGACCTGGAGTCAAAAACTCACTCCTGAACGGCTCTTTAGGTCGAATTCCACTTGCTTTAAGTCTTGGGGGTCAACAGCTTCCCGAGCCGTAAAATGGCGTCGCCGCCCAGTTCATCAGGATTTTGCTTCGAAGGCTTGTCCTGGAATTGAGCGGCGGCGTTGCTACATCCGATCCATTTTGTCGATCATTAAGATCAACTCACGTTCGGTTGCTCATGGCAGTGTACGCCTCAAAAGTGAGTCGCTCAAGCGATTTGCTCCGATTGGCAGAGCGGAACGGAAGGCCTAGTCTTCGTGGATGAGGCTGTTTGATGCACTGCTCCGCAAGCTGATCCGCAAGGGCACGTTGATTGTGGTGGATGCTGCTGGTCGGCGCCATATCTATGGAGATCCGGTTCTTGGCGTTTCGCCAGTCGCAATACGGTTTACCGACAGCGCGACACCACGGCGAGCGGCGTTCAATCCGGCTTTGGCGCTGGGCGAGGCCTATATGGATGGTCGCTTGCTTATTGAGCAGGGCGATATCCGTGCCTTTCTGGAGTTGATTGGACGGAATACCCATTGGGATGACGATGACGCCGTCCGCTTGAGATTATGGCGCCCCTGGAGGCGCGGGGGACTATGGGAAACATGGAATTGGAAGCGCAGGGCAAGGCGCAACGTTGCTCATCACTACGACCTTTCCAGCAGACTCTACGCGCTCTTCCTCGACGAGGATCTGCAATATAGCTGCGGGTATTTCCCGACCCGGACAACGGGTCTGGAAGAAGCGCAGGCAGCCAAGAAGGCGCATATCGCCGCCAAGCTGGACCTGTGCCCAGGGCAGCGCGTGCTGGACATCGGCTGCGGTTGGGGCGGCCTGGCTTTATATCTGCATCGGCTGGCGGACGTCGATGTCACAGGCGTCACACTCTCGCAGGAACAGCTCGCAGTTGCTCGCGAACGGGCCGCCGCTGCTGGTGTAGGCGACCGCGTCAGATTCGAGCTGCTCGATTACCGCGAGGTTCGCGGAACATTTGATCGGATCGTGTCGGTCGGAATGTTCGAACATGTCGGGCCGCCAAACTACCGGTCTTTCTTCGAATGTTGCCGCGCACTGCTTTCGACCGATGGGGTGATGCTTCTCCACAGCATCGGGCGAGCGGATGGACCCGCTCCAACGGATCGCTGGCTCGAGCGTTATATATTTCCAGGTGGCTATGTGCCCGCATTGAGCCAGATTGCACCGGCGATCGAAGCGGCCCGCCTATGGGTCACGGACGTCGAAGTCCTTCGCCTTCATTACGCCCATACGCTGTCGCACTGGTATCAGCGGGTTGTCTCGTCACGTGACGCGATCATCGCGCTGTACGATGAGCGCTTCTTCCGCATGTGGCAATTTTACCTGGCAGGCGCAATTGTTGCCTTCCGCCATGATGCGCATTTGAACTTCCAGATTCAGTTGAGCCGCCGACGCGAGGCATTGCCGCTGACACGGGATTATATGGTTGAGGCAGAACTGACGTTCATCGCCGGAGCGGCCGTGAGGTGAGAACTCCTTGAGCTTCCAAAGGGTCGCAACCCGAATAGTCGACCGGACGCCGGTGCCCTCACGCGTTGCCAATATCAGCTTGGGCATGATGTAAGGGGGCGACATCGAGCAGATCAATCCACGGCCGCTTTTGTCGCGTTGCCCAACGCTCGATCGATATTGGCAAAGAGTATATGGAGATCGTCGTGACCTGCATTTTCGGCGTGAATACGTACTGCTGTAGCGAGTTTATGGAGTTGATGCTTCGTTCCATCATCAAGCTGGCCTACATCGTCCAGCCGCTTGATGAGTACGCCAACCATCATCAAGGTCAGCATCGCGATGTGGTCGGTCTGACTTTCAACTTGCATGCCGCGCTCCTTCTTTGAGTCGGGAAGATATCATCTGCCTGACTGGATCGCTTTACAAGCGCGACACCCCCACTTGCGACACATCGCGAAAGAAGCGCCGGCAGTCGGCTGAAGTAGAGACCGGAGGCCGACAAACGTCGGCATTCGAGCCGTCCAATTGCGCGCCGGCACGGCTATAATGGGTCGTTTGCCCTGCTGCTAGTTCTGAACCAAGCGCGACTTGGACGCGCCCTTTGGAGTTCTATCGCGCACGATTAAGATGAGGCCTGGCATCCTGGCCCAGCCGCCCCTCTAACGACGATCTGACCCACGCCCGAATCTAGGGCGTTCGATTGCATATTTCTCCGCCTCCTCGTCCGCCCGCTTTTCCGCTGCGGCGTTTATGAGGAGCATTACGAGATGCAGGCCGTTTTTCTTTGCGAGGATCTGCATGTTGAGGTTCGGCTTTCGTATATCCCGTGACAGGACGAGCCAGTCGCGCGCTTCGACGGCGAGCCAAGGCGTCGGCTGATCGATGCTGTCGCTCCGGACCGAGGAAGGTGCGGCATGGCCCCGTTGGATCGACATCGATGGGAAAGTCCGGGAAGGCCGCACATAATGCACAACGCCATTTTTGATGAAAAGGATTGCGCATGGGGAGGGTGTGACATCGACGTAGCGGTTGGCGGCCGCCTCAATGCTGACGTCGTAGGTGGCGGCAAGCATAGGCAGATGGGCGATTGCGGGCTTGCCCAGGCTGTCGAGGGATGCGGCCATCAGAGGCTTGGGCATCAACAGTCCGGCGGCAAAACGGTTCGCTTGCGCTTCCTGTTTGCGCTGAGGCGTGTCCCGCCGATTTTCGCCGAGATCGCGCGCTGTGCAATGTTTACCTTCGCGCTGGGTTCGAAGCAGGAAATGGCCTAGTTGATGCGCGATGGCAAAGCGTCGCCGCTGAGCAGAAAGGGCGGCGGAGCGCAATATGATGCCCGTCGCGCCCCTTGTATCGACAAGGAGGCCGCTGGCGAATCCCTCCTCCACCAAATCGCGAAATTCCGTGATCCCGATGCGGCGGGCGATTTCCTCGACGGAGATGGGAGCACTGATATCCGGATAATGTTTCAGGATCGCCGCGAGCAATGTCTCTGCGGAGCTACAGCCTGCCAGATCTATCAGAAGTGCGTCTTTCGCCATGGCGGCTTCCTAACTCAAGGGACGGCGATAGGCGAGGATTCGGTGCCATCTCCAAATTCTGGAAACAACTCCTCGATCCTCGCCTTGAGATCGCTGTGTCCAGGGAGCAGGTCGAACTGCTCAAGCATCCGCTTCACCAACCGCACGCGATGAGGACCGATAGCCGCCAAGGGTTTCTAGCCCAGGAAGGTCGGGATCAGCCAGTCGGTCTTCTAGATCCCCTAGCGTGCGGAAGCCCGCTGCGGCCAGGCGCTTGCGCAAATCGGGCGGCAATATGGACTGACCGACAGGCAGGTCGCGCGCTGTCGCGTCTGGTTTGATGCGGCGCAGCCGGGTCTGAGCCGCCTTCGCGCGCTTCAGGGTGCGTTTGATCAGGGCAAGCTGGTTGACTGTGAGGCCGAGTTTCTGTCGGATCTGACGGTAGGAATGGCCGGTGGTGCGTAGGTAATGTGCCTCTTCAAGATTCAGCGTTGCCTGTTCAGACATGCTCGGCATTGATCGGACAACCATGATCCGATGATCGGTAAGGGATGGGGTGGATGGTGGCAAGCCATCATCGCCGGTGCCGCCAAAGGCGCTGAACCCGCTTGGAACGCGATAGGCGGCTATGCGACTGGCGCACTCGGCCTTCAAAATATGGCGACGTCGTTGTACCGAGGAAGTTCATTCAAGCCGCTCGTCCGCAATTGAAGATCGAATAGCGGCCTCTGAATGACGACAAAGGGTCGGCTTCAACCAAGTAAAACGACAGTCATGATGGACGAGCCTCTGATCATTCAATGGCTGTGACATGCCGTGCAAAATTCGCAGTATCGTCGACTATGTCAGCGCGATGACGAAAGGGACGAGCAATTGCCGTCACCATGCCGATATGACCGATTCCCGGATAGCGCTTGATCTGAACTGCCACTCCGCCGAGCCTCAGCTTTGCGGCAAGCGCTTCGCTATTGCGCATGCGGACGATGTTATCTGATCCACCGACCAGAAGAAGAGCAGGCGGATCCCCTGTTCCTGCCCAGGTAACAGGCTGCGTCTCGGCTGGCCTGGGCCATTTGCCGAAGGCTGCCTTGCTGGCGGGAACATCGAACGGCGCGAAATCATAGGGCCCTGCGATCCCGACAAGCCCTTTGATCGCGTTTCTGTCCTCGCCGAGCCAGCGGTCGTCAACCGCGAGCATCGCGGCGATATAGGCTCCCGCGGAATGGCCGCTGAGCACGATATCATCAGTGTCGCCGCCATATGCTCTCCCATGAGCCAAGATCCATCGAATCACGCTGGCGCCATCTTTCACAAAGTCGGGATAGAGATTGGCCGGACCGATACGATAGTCCGGGATGACAACCAGGAATCCTTGCGCGGCCAAAGCTCGACCAACAAAAGTATAGCCGTTTCTGGTGCCACTGGTCCAAGAACCACCATAGAAGAACAGGATGATTGGGAGCTTGACATTAGCGGCGCTGTGAACCGGAGCATATAGATCCAGCTTCTGTCGCGGCCCTTCGCCATAGGAAATGCTACTTGCCACCTTGACCCCGCCGGCATCCTTGGGAACCAGCATGTCAAATGTCAGCAGCGGCGAAAAGACCGCAGCGACCGTGGCAGCCACCATGCATGTTCCTGCCGCCACCCATCCAATGTGCAGGCCCATCGGTCTTCCTTCCAGGTTCAGCGATGATGTCCGGTTCAGCGCATAGTCGAATGGAACCATGGATGAGAAGTCGGCCTTCCCGACACGGATGGCCGCCGAACGAAAATCGGCGGCCTGCTCCTACTTGGCGGAAAGGCGTGTTCCAGTCAGGGCATCAGAACGGTATCGACCACATGGATGACGCCGTTGGACTGCATCACGTTGGCGATCGTGATCCTTGCCGAGCCACCCTTGGCATCTGTCAGATACCAGTCATTGCCCTTTTTCCAGGCAGTCAGCTTCTCCCCCTGAACCGTCGTCAACATGGCCTTTCCCGCATGAGCCTTGGCATTCGCCGCAATGTCCGCTGCAGTCATGCGGCCCGCGACGACATGATAGGTCAGGATCTTGGTCAGCATGGCCTTGTTCTCGGGCTTCACCAATGTCTCGACGGTCCCGGCGGGCAGTTTGGCGAAGGCCTCGTTCGTGGGCGCAAAGACGGTGAACGGACCTGGGCCTTTCAGCGTGGCGACGAGGCCGGCGGCCTTGACTGCAGTGACCAGCGTGGTGTGGTCCTTGGAATTGACGGCGTTGTCGATGATATCCTTTGTCGGATACATCGCCGCGCCGCCCACCATCGGATTTTTCATCCCCATATCCCTGGCAAGGGCGATGCCGCCGCCGGCCAGTAAGGTGGCGCTGGCCATGACGAGCGCGAGCTTGGATATTGTCATTTCAAAGGCTCCTAAAACATCATCCCGATTTGCGGGACGTGTTGCAGCTACGGAGCCCTGCGCCAAAAGATGCGCGGATCCCAATCACAAAAGCAATATTTTCCCGGATGCGATCGGCGCGGAGCTGGGCGCGGGGTGCGGCGCCCCATGCTGCGGCTCCATCGTGATTGCCAGAGTGGCGCCCTCGATCAGCAACCGGCGCTGTTCGGCCGATAGTGGCACCAACGCCTGACCTTCGCGCGGGATCAGGCCCAGCGACACCGGCGCGCCGCCGTCAGGAATCACCCAGAGTTCCGGGACTAGCCTTGTTGCCGGCACGGCGGCCACGATGCGAAGCCGGATATCAGCCGCCTGCGGGTCGTAGCGGGCGACGACGACTGGCCCGTCCGCTTTGCCGGCCATCTGCGCGACGGCCGTCGGCGCAGGCACCGACTCAAGCACCGGCTGACGCATGACCAGCATGATGGCCAGGACCGTCGCGACAGCGCCGCTCATCAGCGCTCCCGCGCGCCACCGCGAAAGTCGGGCCCTTAGACGAACTGTCGGGTCGGCGATCCGCGCCGCGACTGCGTCCCACACGGCATCATGCGGAGCGACGTCGTACCATGCGCCGTGGAGCGGCGCCAGCCGCGTTTCCCAGTCCTGCACCAGGCGCGCGAACGCTGGATCAGACAATCGCAGCCGCAATGCCGCCGTCCGCTCCGCACCCGCCAGAACGCCAAGAGCGAGTTCTGCCGCCAGCGCGTCGCGCTCTTCCTCTGGAGTCAGGGGATCAGTCATCGCTCAGACACGCTTTTAACCGCAGCAGCCCGCGCCGGATCAGACTTTTCATCGTAGCCAGCGGCATTGCCGCTCTTTCGGCCAGTTCGGCATAGGTCAGCCCGTCGAAAAAGGCCGCCCGGATCGACTTGCCGGTGCGGTCGTCGAGCTGTTCCAGGCAGTCGAACACACGCGCCTGGTCTTGCCGGGCCATCATCACTTCGTCGGCGCGGGGCTGCACATCGGCGACCTGGGATGCGGCGTCCTCCGGCAGCAGAAGCGTTCGGCCCGTCATTCTCCGCCAGTCGATCGCGCTGTTGCGGGCGATCGTGCATAGCCAGGTGACAGGGCTGGCACGCCCGGCATCGAACCGGGCTGCCCTGTTCCAGACCTTGATATAAACATCCTGCAAGATGTCCTCCGCGCTCTCCCTGTCACCCGAGATACGCAGGCAGATTCCAAATAGTTTCGCACATGTCAGCTCATAGACCTGTCGCAGGGCAATCTGATCGTGCCTTGCCACGCCGGACAGCGCGACGATGAGCCGTTCGCGGGCCTGTTCGGCCTCGTCTTTCATCCAGCTATCCTCTTGCGCTCGAACCTCAATGGCCGACATGCCCCCATTAGAATCATGGCCATATGACATGCCAGATTTATCATATGGCAGGCGATGGATATCGGTAACGCGCGGACCCGCTTTTCGGGTTCCAGCGGTGATGTCGATCCACATCCGTTCTTCAAACTTCATCCATGATAGTCGGGCGCAGCAGTGGCCAAAGCGGCTTTTCGCGCGTTGGGCAAGAAGAAGAGGCAAAATGTTGTTGCCTTGGTTTCCAGCAGCAAGGGTGCAGGCCATGGCTGACCAGGCAAAGGACGCGATCGCGCTTCTCAAGGAGGATCATCGCAGACAAAGCGGACCAACCGCACCTGGTAACGCAGAACCGGCGGCTGGATGGTGATTATGGGTCGATCAGGCTTTGAGCGTTTCTACTTTTGGCGAATTCAGCAGCGCAAGGGCAAGAGCTTTAGGCTCCTGTGAGGGGTTTCTGGTAGGCGTGGCGCACGAAATGGCGAGTTATAAGGAATAGAATCGACAAGGCTGCCGGTGCAAGAACGAAAAATTGGGATGGGAATGACTGGAACGGCTCGACAGATGCTCACCCCGGTTGTTTGGTGAGCATGGGTTCCAGGCCAAGTGCGCTGCCGCGAGACGCACCCCGGATGCAGAGTCGAATGAATCATCGGCCTGCATAGATTTTATTAGCTCAGATTATAACGGCATGCATATTTTGATGGCTAATTACTAAGAGAGCCTTGCGCTAATTTCCTTCCAAACGCGGGAGGAAAACATGTCGCGACGCCCGTCCTTGTTGTCAGTGATCCCGTTGATCGGCGGGCTGGCGCTATCGCCTGTTTTGGGCGCCGAGACCAAGCAGCCGCATCTCGTTATTGCCGAACAGGGCAGTTTCACCGCTGGTGGAACCATTAGCAAAACGCCTGGGACATACGCCAATAATGCGCCGACCGCGCAAGGCCAGAGCCTGCACGGCGACCATCTCTATGCCTTCTATCAAACTCCGGAGAGACCACGCGATTTGCCGATCGTGATGCTTCATGGCGCTTATCAATCTGGCCGCAGCTGGGAAACGACGCCCGATGGTCGAGAAGGATTCCAGACAATCTTCCTGCGCCGCCACTTCACAACCTATGTCGTTGACCAGCCGCGTCGCGGGCGCGCCGGTAATGGCACAGTCGCTACGACCATCGACCCAGTACCCAACGACCAGCTCTTCTTCGATCAGTTCCGGCTCGGCGCCTGGCCCAAATTCTTCGACGGCGTGCAGTTCGATCGCAGCCCTCAGGCGCTGGATCAATTCCTGCGATCGGTGACGCCCAATACCGGCCCCTATGACGCCAGAGTGATTGCGAGCGCAATGACTGAGCTGCTGGAACAGACTGGGCCGGCGATCCTCTTCGTCCACTCCCAGGGCGGCGAGCCAGGCTGGTTGACGGCGATCCAGAGTGCGAACGTCAAGGCGGTGGTCGCCTTCGAACCGGGCAGCGGCTTCGTCTTCCCCAAGGGCGAGGCGCCGGCGGACATGCCCAGCGCTGCCGGCACGCTCAAACCGGTGGAGATCGCGGCAAACGACTTCGCCAAGCTGACGCGAATGCCGATCGTCATCTATTATGGCGACAATATCCCGGCAACGCCGACCGACGAGCGCGGCAAGGACAATTGGCGCGTTCGTCTGGCAATGGCGAAACTCTGGATCGCGGCTGTCAACCGCCATGGCGGTGATGCCCGGCTCGTGCATCTCCCGCAAATCGGTATCCGTGGGAACACCCACTTCATGATGTCCGATCTCAACAATCTTGAAGTCGCCGACCAGGTGTCGCGCTTCCTCGCAGAGAAGCATCTCGATCGAACCAAGGCCCAGAAATGACCAATCCACTATTTCATCACAACAGGCGCGAATTCCTTGAAAGCTCCGCGCTGATCCTTGCAGCCGCAATGACAGGAGCATCCTCCATGAGCAAGGCAAACACGTCCCCGGTGGCAACTCCGCTGGATTTCAGGAACAACCTGTTCACCCTCGTCTATGAGGGCGCGCTGACGAAGAACGAGCCAGACAAGGTCAATATTCATCCCGTTACCTACACGCTGAACGGCCTTGATATCACCGCCAATGTCTACACGCCCGCAGGCTATGAACCCGGCAAATCCTATCCGGCCATTGTCGTGGCGCACCCCAATGGCGGGGTGAAAGAGCAGACGGCTGGCCTTTACGCCCAGCATCTGGCCGACTCCGGCTTCATCACCATCGCCATGGATGCAGCCTATCAGGGCGGCAGTGGCGGCATGCCGCGCAGTGTCGACAAGCCGATGTTCCGGATCGAGGATATCCATGGCGCGGCCGATTTCATCGCGCGTTTTCCCGGTGTCGATGCTTCCCGTCTGGGGCTTTACGGCATTTGTGGCGGGGGCGGCTATGCACTGGCCGCAGCCAAGACCGACAAGCGCTTCAAGGCGGTCGCGACCTTGAGCATGTTCAATTCCGGCCGCGTGCGGCGCAACGGCTTTCAGGATAGTCAGATGGCCACCATCCAGGAGCGCCTCAATCAGGCTTCGGCGGCACGCGCGCAGGAGGCTGCGGGCAGGACAATCGCCTATTCGGGGGACGCCGACCTGACCGATGCACAGATCGCGGCACTGCCGTTCGACCTCTATCGTGAAGGCTATCATTATTATTGGCGTACCAATGCGCATCCCGGCTCGACGTTCCGATACACTACCAGCAGTCTAATGGACCTGATGCGCTGGGACGCGACCGATGAGATCGCTTTGATCGACGTGCCGCTCCTGATGATCGCGGGCAGCGCGGCAGATACGCTCTACATGAGCAAGGATGCCTTTGCCAAAGCCACCGGCACAAACGACAAGACATTTTTCAAGATCGAAGGCGCGCGCCACATCGAAACCTATTGGGTTCCCGACTATGTCGCGGCGGCGCTGGGCCAGTTGACGCCCTTCTTCGCTCGCACGCTCAAGGCCTGAACCGCCGCCACGCTGCGCTTGGCAGTCGTGATGTACCTCGCCCCAGGAGAAGAATGCCATGATATTTAACAGCCCCAGCCTGTGGATCGGAGCAAGCCTGATGCTGGCTTCAGCCGTCCCTATGATGGCGCAAACTAAGGCAGCGGGCGACGCGGGAGCCCTTCCGCCGTCGCGCGCGCAACAATTGATGGGTGACGTCGCGCCCAAGCTTGCAGAACTGACCGACGAGGTCTTGCTGGGCGATGTGTGGGAACGGCCGGGCCTTGCAAAACGCGACCGTAGCCTCATCACGGTGGCGGCGCTGATCGCGCTGAACCGGCCCGAGCAGTTGCGATCTCATATGGAATTGGCGCGCCGCAATGGCATCACCGAAGATGAAATGGTCGAGGCGATCACGCAGCTCGCCTTCTATGCGGGTTGGCCTAATGCCATTAACGCGGTCGGCGTTGCCCGCACGGTCTTTCACCCAGAGGGCGATGGCAAGTGATACGCCAGACGAGCAAAACGATCCTGGGGCTTGGACTGGCTTACCTGGCGGCTTCTGCAATGGCGGAAGAAAGGCCAACCGGATCGCCGGTCCTGTCGGTCATTCGTCAGGGCAGTACAGCCAGGATTGAAGGTGCGCCCGAGAACTTCAAAGGGATCGCTCATGTCGAAGGTCGCTTCCAACAGGAGGCACCGGCACGGATCGGCGGCGCTACCGTGACGTTCGAACCCGGTGCCCACACGGCATGGCATACGCATCCGCTTGGCCAGACGCTGGTCATCATGAGCGGTCACGGTCTTGTTCAGCAGTGGGGAAGCCCGGCCGAGCAGTTCGGACCGGGTGATGTCGTCTGGATCCCAGCGGGCGTGAAACATTGGCACGGTGCCGGGCCGCTTGAGCGCATGACACATGTCGCCCTGGCCGAGCGCCTGGACGGCCTATCTGTCAACTGGATGGAGCTGGTCAGCGATGCAGACTATTCCCGTGCGGCTCGCGCTCAGCCGCGATAGCGCAGGGTTTCGACCAGCAGCGCGAAAGCCGGCGAGGCGTGGCGCCGACTGGGGTAATAGAGATGATAGCCGGGGAAAGGTCCGCACCAGTCCTCCAGCACTCGAACCAGCCGGCCATCCGCGATATGGGGCAGAACCTGGTCCTCCGGCAGATAGGCCAGACCCAGGCCATCCAGCGCTGAACTAAGCCGCAGGCCGATATTGTTGAACACCAATTGCCCCTCGACACGGACATTGACTTCATGCCCGTCCTTGTCGAGATCCCAGGGAAAGATACCGCCATAGGTCGGCAGACGGATGCCGATGCAATTATGGCCGGTCAGATCCTGCGGCACGTGCGGGGCCGGGTGGCGGACGAAATAGTCGGGGGAACCCACGACCGCCATGCGCAGGTCCGGACCGATCCGGACCGCAATCATGTCCTTGGCTACTTGGTCGCCCAGGCGCACGCCCGCGTCATAGCCCTGGGCAACGATATCTGTCAGACCATAATCGACGATGATCTCGACGCGAATGTCGGGATTGTCGGGCAGCAGCCTGCGCAAGGCCGGCTGCAGGATCGAGATGGCGGGATGTTCGCCGCTATTGATCCGAATCGTGCCCGATGGCTTGTCGCGCAACTGGCTGAGCGCGGCGAGTTCCTGCGCGATTTCCTCGAAACGCGGCGCCAGCGTGTCGAACAGTCGGTGGCCTGCCTCGGTCGGCGATACGCTGCGGGTCGTGCGGGCGAGCAGTCGCAGGCCCAGCCGTTCCTCCAGCCCTCGGATGGTCTGGCTGAGCGCCGATTGCGAAACGCCCAGCTTGGCCGCCGCACGGGTGAAGCTGCGCTCGCGCGCAACCATCACGAAGGCCGAAAGCTCGTTATAATTCTCGCCCGCCATTGATTAGACTACCTTATAGCGACATGCTGATTATGGCGTCTAATCGCATTCCACTTCCCAGGCTATATCCTCGGCATCGATTTCCTGCGCTGCCTGAGCCGGGTTTGCCGGCAGCCTGACCAGAACTTCGGAAAGCCCCAGCGATGAGCCTTTATCCCCGCATTGACAGCGAACCCCACAAGAGCGCCATCTTAGCGATCATCCTCGCCAGCTATGTGATGATCGTGCTCGACATCTCGGTCGTGCTGACCGGGCTGCCCCGGATCCGCGACCAGCTTGGCTTCAGCGAGGTCAATCTCGCCTGGGTGCAGAGCGCCTATACGCTGACCTTCGGTGGCTTCATGCTGCTGGGCGCCCGCGCCGGTGACATATTCGGTCGCCGACGGATGTTCGTGTTGGGCCTGGCCCTCTTCACGCTGGCATCGCTCGCGATCGGCACTTCGCTCTCAGCCAGCTGGATGCTGGCATGGCGCGCAATCCAGGGACTTGGCGCCGCCGTGCTTGCACCTTCGACACTGGCATTGTTGCAGACCAATTTCGCTGAAGAGGAGGAACGCACGCGCGCCATTTCCTATTATGCGGCCGCTGCCGGCGCATCGGCGACGGTCGGACTTGTGCTCGGCGGCATTCTTGCTGAGTGGGTCTCTTGGCGTGCCGGCTTTTATCTGAACCTGCCCATCGGTGTGGGTCTCATCCTCGCTGCTTATCGCTATATTGACGAAACGCCCCGGCATCGAGGCCGCTTCGACATTTCAGGCGCCTTGACCTCGACGCTGGGCATTGGGGGCCTGGTATTTGGCTTTATCCGCTCGGCCCAGGTCGGCTGGCATGACCCGCTTACCATCCTGTCGATCATCGGCGCGATCGGACTAATCACCCTGTTCGTGATGATCGAGCAACGAGCGGCGCAGCCAATCCTGCCGCTTGCCCTGTTCGCGAGCCGGGCGCGTTCGGGCGCCTATGCGGCCCGTATTCTCTATCTGGGCGCAATGGTCGGCTTTTTCTTCTTCTCGACCCTCTATCTGCAGGAAGTGAAGGGCTATGGCCCGGCGCAAAGCGGTCTGGCTTTCATTCCGGCGACCATCCTGCATGTGCCGTTCGCCATTGCCGTGCCGCGTCTGGTCAAATCCTTCACGGCCAATCGCTTGATGATCGCCGGTATCATGATCGGTATCGTCGGTATGGCCTGGCTCAGCCGGGCGGACGCGGGTTCGCCCTACGTCACCGCCGTCGCTCTACCCATGCTGCTGATTGGTGTGAGCCAGGGGCTGACGTTGAGTCCGTTGACATCGGCCGGCGTGGCCGGGGTGGCGCATGCGCATGCCGGCGCGGCATCGGGCGCGGTCAATGTCGCCCACCAGATCGGCAACTCGGTCGGCCTCAGCGTCCTCGTCGCTGTTGCAGGAGCTGCCAGCGCTGGATTTCAAGGGGATAGCATTGTCGTGCGGCGTATCAGTGCCGCGTTCGATGCCGGCACTCTGATGCTGGCCCTCGCGCTGATCATAGTGCTGACGACGATCGTGGCCGCCGGAAAGGCGGCTCACCCCAGGAATATCGGCGCCACCGGCGCTGTCTGAACGGAGATTTGCCCATGGCCAATACCTTCCCCCATATAACCCTCAACAACGGCGTCGAAATGCCGAGCCTGGGCTTTGGTGTATTTCAGGTTCCCGATCCGGCCGAATGCGAACGCAGCGTGCGCGACGCCATCGATGTCGGCTATCGCCTGCTCGACACCGCAACTTCTTATGGCAATGAGGAAGCGGTCGGAAAGGGCATTCGCACTCATGGCATCGCCCGTGACGAACTGTTCGTCACCACCAAATTGTGGATCGAGGATGCCAGTTACGAAGGCGCTAAGGCCGCCTTCGAGCGTTCGCTCAACAAGCTGCAACTCGACTATCTCGACCTCTGGCTGATCCACCAGCCTTATGGCGATGTCTATGGTGCCTGGCGTGCCATGCAGGAACTTTATCGGGCAGGCCGAATCCGCGCCATCGGGGTCAGCAACTTCTATCCCGACCGGCTGCTCGATTTCGTGCTGCACAATGACATCGTGCCTGCCGTCAACCAGATCGAGATTCATCCCTACCATCAGCAGCATGATGCCCGGGCGCTGCTGACCGAATATGGCGTCCAGGCCGAAGCCTGGGGCCCTTTTGCCGAGGGCAAGAACGGGCTGTTCAGTAACGAACTGCTTGCATCGATCGGTCGGAAACATGGCAAGAGCATCGCGCAGGTGGTGCTGCGCTGGCTCAACCAGCGTGGCATCGTCGCGATCCCCAAGTCGGTCCGCAAGGAACGCATGGCCGAAAATTTCGCGGTCTTCGACTTCGTGCTGGATGACGACGATATCGCCGCCATCGCCACGCTCGACCAGAAGGCCAGCAGCTTCTTCGACCATCGCGACCCTGCCATGGTGAAATGGCTCGGCACCCGCAAGCTCTGACAGGGGCAGCGCATATGGCAGACCAAATCGCATCAGGACATGTGAGCCGGCGCGGCCTGATGGGCACAGTTAAAGCGCGGCGCTGCCATTCGATATGGAGCGATCCGTAATGAATGACGATCTTTGTACGGGATCATGATTTCGGCGCCAGATGGGCCAGCCGACCATGCTGGCCGCCAGCGCCGCGCCGAGGAAGATCAGCATCATTTCCGGCCCGGCGTGCAGTGCGTTGAAGGCGGCGGGCGGGCCGAACAGGACGCCGAGCAGGGTGATCTGGGTGATCAACCCGCTTGTCGCGCCGGTCGTCTGCGGCGATGGCGTGACGGCAGGGAGCAGCGCCCACATGCCGACCAATATGCCAAGGCCGAACATCAAAGCGCAGTTCATCAGGATGGCGAGCGCCAGGTTGGTCGGGGCAAGCACAAGGCCCAAGCCCGCCGCGCCGCACAGCAGCACCGCGCCAAAGCCCATCTGCCATGGCTTCAACCCGCGATTGTAGAGCAGGCCGAAGGAAAAGGCGCCGACCATGTTGCAGATCATGGCGAGGGCGTTGAAGCTATGGACCTGCGCTTCGCTCGCGCCGATGCCGCTGGCGAGCAGGCGAGGCAGCGTGGCGACGAAGCCGGTCTGGAGGAAGGCCGCCGCGGCGAAGGACGCGCCCAACGCATAGGGCCAGGGGCTGCGTAGGACCAGGCCGATCCCGTCGAGACGCGACCGGGTCGGCTCTTCGGCGGGTCGGCCGGGCAGCCGCACGAGCGCGAGAAGCGTCAGCAGGGCGACGCCGCCGCCATGGAGCAGGAACACGGTCCGCCAGCCCGCGCCATGGCCGACGACCGCGCCATAGAGCGATGCGACGACGAAGCTGGCCGGGATGACCGTCGACCAGAGCGCGAGCGCGGCGATGCGGGCGCGACCGCTGGTGAGCCGGGAGATCATCGTCACGGCCGCCACGACCATGCAGACATAGCCCAGGCCCGCCGTGACGCGCCATCCCAATAGCAGGTCCATGGACGTTGATGTCACGACGCCGCCGTCGCCCAACAGCACCAGCAGGCTGCCGAGGATCATCATGCGGCGGTCGCCGAAGCGGTCGACCAGCCATCCCACCGCGAGCGAGGCCACGGCCGCAGCCAGCGCCGGGATCGACATGACCCAACCGATGGTGGCGGGGGAGGGCGGGTGGAACTCGCGCGCGATGCCGCCAAGCGCAGGCAGCGCGGCGCTCACCACCATCATGCCGAAGACGCCGATCAGATAGATCAAAATGATGTGCGGCCACGGCGCACGGACGGCATCCGACATGCAAGCTCCTCCCTTTTCCTGTTCTGCCCAGTTTTTGCTGTGTCTCTTGTCGACCAGCGGGCATGTCGGCGCAACCGGAGGTGCGACACTTCAGTGTTGCGGATCATGCATCAATGCCCGGCTTGCGGAGCGGACCGGCATTTGACAGGCTTAGGTTTGAAAGAAGCTGCGGACGGCGGGAACGGCGCGGCACTGATCCCAGACATTCGGAGAAAAATGGTGAGCGAAAGATTGGCCGCGATGGTGGGGGGACGGTCCATGCTGGTGTCGCTGATCGTCGCCATCGCCTTTTTCATGGAGACGCTGGACGCAACAATCATCGTCACGGCCCTGCCGCAGATGGCCCGCGATTTCAACGTCGACGCGGCGCGGATGAGCATGGGCATCACCGCCTATCTGATGGCGGCGGCGGCCTGCGTCACCGCATCGGGCTGGCTGGCGGACAGGATCGGCACGCGCACCTTGTTCTGCGCGGCGATCGGGCTATTCACCGTCTCCTCGCTGATCTGCGGGCTGGCGCCCGATTTCACCATCTTCATCGTCGGGCGCGCGTTGCAGGGCGCGGCGGCGGCGATGATGTCGCCGGTCGGGCGGCTGGTGGTGCTGCGCACGTCGGAGAAGAAAGACCTGATGCGCGCGCTGTCGGCGCTGATCTGGCCGGGGCTGGTCGCGCCGGTGCTGGGGCCGCCGCTGGGCGGCTGGATTACCGACGCGGCGTCCTGGCACTGGATTTTCTACGTCAACATTCCCGTCGGTCTGATCGGCATGGCGCTGGTGCGGGCCTATGTGCCAGATGAGAAGAAAGAGCCGACGCGCTTCGACGGCCGGGGCTTCATCCTGACGGCGATCGCGCTGCTGTGCCTGACCTATGGGTTCGACCTGTTGGGCCTGCGCAGCGAGACCGGGCTGGCGATCGGGCTGGGGCTGATGCTGGCGGCGCTGGTCATCGGAATGGCGGCGCTGCGCCACATGCGCGGCGCGCCCGCGCCACTGGTGCGGCTGGACGCGCTCAAGGTGCACAGCTTCTTCGTCAGCAGTGTGACCGGCGGCGTCCTGTCCCGCGCGACGATCAGCGTCACGCCCTTCCTCCTGCCGCTGATGTTCCAACTCGCCTTCGGCCTCAGCCCGCTGGAGGCGGGCGGGATGCTGATGATCTACATGGCGGCCAATCTGGCGATGAAGACCGTCACCAATCCGATCATCAGCCGGGTGGGCATCCGCGCCACGTTGATCGCGAGCAGCCTGTTGGCCGGCGTGACCATCGCGCTCTGCGCCTTCATCGTGCCGGGCCAGCATCTGTTGCTCAACGGGTTGATCCTGGCGCTGGCCGGGGCGGGCCGGTCGTTGCAGCTGACCGCCATCACCATGGTCAACTTCGCCGATATCGGCCCGGCCCAGCGCCAGCCAGCCTCCGTCCTTTCCTCGCTGACGCAGCAGATCGGCATGGGCGCGGGCGTGGCGGTGGGCGCGTTGCTGCTGACGGTCAGCCAGATGGTGCGCGGCGCGACGGAGATCGGCCTGGTCGACTTCCGCGTCGCGCTGGTCGCGGCGGGGGTGATGAGCGCGGTGGCCGCGCTGTCCTACCGTACCCTGGCGCGCGATGTCGGTGACGAGATCAGCGGAAGGGGCAAGCCCCGGCAGGCCTCAGCCTGATCGCTCTGGCGCGGCACCGGCATCCCTGCCATGACAGGGAGAGCGACGATCTGACAAGCCGCGCGCACGACGGGGCATGATGGGGCGGCAGGAGAAGCGATGGACAGACTTGCGACGATGGCGACCTTCCAGAAGGTCGTCAAATATGCCAATTTCACCACGGCCGCCGATGATCTCGGCATATCGCGCACTTTGGTGTCGCGGCATATCGCCGACCTCGAAGCCTATCTCGGCATTCGTCTGCTCAACCGCACGACCCGCTCGGTCACGCCGACCGAAGCGGGTCTGCGCTATCATGAGCTGTGCAACCGGGTGCTGGGCGACATCCGCCATGGCGAGGAAGAAATCACCGCCATCAAGAATGAGGTGGAGGGCGAGATATCGATCCTTTGTCCGATCTGGATTGGCAGTTTCGGCATATCGGTCGCCACCGCCGAATTTTGCGCGCTCAACCCCAAGGTGGGGATCAAGATTCATTTTGCCGAACCGTCCGCCAACCCGCATGAATTTCTGGCGATGGGTTTCGACGTCTGCATCCAGCCCAATGTGCTGCGCGATTCATCGATCATGGTGAAGAAGATCGGCCAGATCGATCATATCCTCGCCACTTCGCCCGACTATATCGCCCGGCGCGGCGCCCCTGCGCAGATTGCCGACCTCGCCGAGCATGACTGTCTGGCCAAGACGACGGAAAGCTCGTGGAGTTTCGCCAATGGCGAACGGGTCATGCTGAGCCAGCCTGTGCGTTTCTCCTCCAACAGCGTCTTTGCGCTACGGGAAGCGGCAGCGGGCGGTCTTGGCATCGCGATGCTGCCGCAGGGGATCATTCAGGGCACGCTGGCGCAGGGTGCGCTGGTTCATGCGCTGCCGGATTTTCCGTTGGCCAGTAGGCCGCTCTATGTTGCCTTCCCACCCGGCGGTGACGCGCCACGCAAGACGCGGGCGCTCATTTCCTTCCTCGCCGACTGGTTCAAGGCGCGGGGAAGTGCGACGCGCAGCCTTGCGTCGATACAGGATGACACGCCCCGGACATGACAAAGCGCCCGGTCCTTTCGGACCGGACGCTTCGGGCATCGGGTGATCGCCTCAGTCCTTGCGATAGTCGGTCCGCGCATGGTCGTTATAAGGCGACGGCGCGACCATGGCGCGCAGACGCTGGAAACCGAAATCGCCTGCCGGATCATGGCCCGGACCGGGATGCTCGCCCCAGACGAATTCGACCGGCGTGTCGGGCGCGGCATAGTCCCGGTCGACCAGCGCCAGCGACAATATCTTGTTCAGCGGCCCGATCAGGCCGGTCTGGAACGACATGCCCACCATCTTGCCGCCCGCCTCGACCCGATAGCGGCCATAGGTGTTGAGATAGTCGGGCTGGCCGAACACCCGGTCCATATCATCCTTGTCGAACACCAAAGTCACGCGGCGGCGGCGGTAATCGTTCTTTGCCCGCTCCAGCGCTTCGCGGCCCAGATAGTCATGGTTGAAGGCGATCGACTTGCCATAGCCCAATTCGAAGGGCGAGACATAATAGTCCTCGATATTGCCGGAATAGAAGCTGCCATGCAGCGGCTTTTGCCCTTCATAGGAAAAGAGGCTCAGCCATTCGCGATAGTCGCGCAGGTCCGGGTCGCTGAAGATGCCGGGCGTGGGCGTGGGAATCCAGCCGCTTTCGATGCCGTTGGTATAATAGGCCTTGCCGCCCACATGAACGAGGCCGAATTCCTCGCCTGACTTCAGGATCGCGTCCTTCACATAGGCCGCGTCGGCCCAGTCGCCGATGAACTCGTAACCCGGCATTCCCGCCATGCCGTGGCGAAAGGCGCGAAAGCGGCGGCCACCAAGCGACACTGGCGTCGAGTGGAAGAATTTGGTCTTGGGCAGCGGGCCGCCGAACAGCTTTTCGGCAAGCGGCAATGCATTCGGCCCCTGAAGCTGGTAACGGAACAGGATTGGCTCGCCCGCCTTGCGCAGGCCGGAGTCCGGGTCGACCCGCATCTCGACATCATAGCCGCCCTTTTCGCCATGATAGCGGATCCAGCTCTGCGAGGCGGGGACGCCGGACAGGTTGAACCGTTCCTCCGCATCGCGCATCAAGATGCCGTCGGTGATGATGTCGCCCTTTGCCGTCACGGGGACGAACTGCTTGGCTTGTCCGACGACGAAATTCTCGTAATTGTTCGCGCTGTAATCCTTGAGCAGGCGCAGCGCGTCCGGCCCTTCGATCCAGAGATCCCACATATGATGGGACAGGTCGCTGAGCGCGACATTGTCGCGCCAGGCGGCCTGTTCCTCGCGCCAGCCGATATATTCGGGGGCAATGACCGGAACTTCCCAACTCTTGGCATTGGGTTTCCAGACCACGCCCAGCGGCGATCCGGCATCATCGATCGCCTGCTGCAGGCTTTTGGGCGTCATGTGCATTCCTTTCCTCGATCCTCCTGCCGCGTTCTCGCGGGCCGTGAAGAGGTTTAGCAAGGCTCGATCGTTCCCAGATACGGCTCGATCCGCGCCACACTGTCGCGGTTTCCGAAACAGCGGAGTGATGGCCGCAAAAGCCAAGGAAAAGCGCGGGATCGCCATGTTCCGCACCAGATTGTTGCGGGTTCGGGCGCTACTGCCGGCCGTCCGCCGATGGCATGTCGCTGGCATCCAGACACAGCGACAGGTGATGCCGATGTTCAGCGATATTCTTGCCCATTATAGTATCGAAGCCACGGCGAAGGACGCCCCGACCATCGTCATGTCCGATGGATTGCCGTCGGCCGCCGAAGTCTATGTCCCCTATCTGCCCGAAGAGAGCGACGCGGCGCGGATAGAGGCTTGCGCCATGATCCGGCGTGCGGGCCTGATCCCGGTGCCGCACATCTCCGCGCGGAGGCTGACCAGCGTGGAGGCGCTCGATGCGTTGCTTGGCGCGCTGCGCGAACGGGCGCAGGTGGACCGGATCTTTCTGATCGCGGGCGATCTTGCCCGGCCGGTGGGACCGTTCGCCGACAGCCTGTCTGTCATCTCGACCGGCCTGATCGAGCGGCATGGCATCCGCAGCGTCGGCATTGCGGGGCATCCCGACGGCCATCCCGATGTGGCGGAGGATGTCATCTGGCAGGCGATGCAGGATAAGGTTGCGGCGCTTGGCGCACGGGGGCTGAACAGCCAGATCGTCACTCAATTTTCTTTCGACGCGCAACAGGTGCTGAACTGGCTGAGGGAAGTGCGCGCGCGCGGGATCGTGGAGCCGGTGCGGGTCGGCATTCCGGGGCCGACGGGGGTGCGCACCCTGCTGCGCTATGCCACGCGCTGCGGCGTTGCTGCGTCGGCCGGTGCGGTCGCCAAATATGGCCTGTCTCTTGGCAGGCTGCTGGGCAATGCCGGGCCGGACCGATTTGTCTCCGAACTGCGCGATGGGCTGGACCCGACGCGGACGGGTGAGGTGTTGCTGCACATCTTCCCCTTTGGCGGCTTCGCCCAGACCGCCGATTGGCTGGCGCAGGCCGGGGCGCGCGCGCCCGGCTGTCGTGCCGCCTGAGGCTTTTTGAAAAGAAACAGCAGGAGAGCGAGATGCCCCAGACCTACACCCTTGTCCTCAGTTGCCCCGACAGGCCGGGGATCGTCCATTATGTGAGCGGCGCGATCTTCGCGCAGGGCGGCAATATCCTTGAATCCCGTCAGTTCGACGACCGGGAGACGGGGCGCTTCTTTCTGCGGATCATGTTTGAAAGCGACAATGATCTGGACAGTCTGCGCGCGGCGATCGCGCCCCTTGGCGCCGATTATGGGATGGACTGGAAACTGGCCCCGGCGGACCAGAGAATGCGCGTGCTGATCCTGGTGTCGAAGTTCGACCATTGTCTGGGCTATCTGCTCTACAAGCAGCGGATCGGCGAATTGCCGATGGATATCGTCACCATCGCCGGCAACCATCCCGCCGATAGCCTGACCGTCAGCCAGATCGGCAATATTCCCTTCCACCATCTGCCGATCACGAAGGACAGCAAGCCCCAACAGGAGGCGCGGATCAAGGCGCTGGTGGAGGAGACGGGCGCGGAACTGGTGATTCTGGCCCGCTACATGCAAATATTGAGCGATGATCTGGCCGCCTTCCTGTCCGGCCGGTGCATCAATATCCACCACAGCTTTCTCCCCAGTTTCAAGGGCGCCAAGCCCTATCATCAGGCGCATGCGCGAGGCGTGAAGATGATCGGGGCGACGGCGCATTATGTCACCGCCGACCTCGATGAAGGGCCAATCATCCATCAGGCGACGGAAGCCGTCAGCCATGAGGACACGCCCGACGATCTGGTCCGCAAGGGACGCGAGATCGAAAGCCGGGTGCTGGGCCGTGCGGTCGGCTGGCACATCGCGCATCGTGTGCTGGCGAACGGCGCCAAGACGGTCGTGTTCGGGAACTGAGCATGGTGCGGATCGTGCAAGGCGACCTGATCGCCCGCGAGATGGAGAACGAGGTACGGGCCGGTGTGGAGGCATTGGTGGGGAAGGGGGTGATTGTCGCACTCGCTGTCGTGCTAGTCGGTGACGATCCGGCCAGCGACATTTATGTTCGGCGCAAGCAGCGGGCGGCGGAGCGGGTCGGCATAAGGTCAGTCGAGCATCGGCTGGACGCCGCGACCAGCGAGGCGGACCTTCTGATATTGATCGAGCGGTTGAATGCCGATCCCGACATCCACGGCATTTTGGTCCAGCTGCCGCTACCGCCGCAGATCGCAAGCGACAGAGTGTTGGGCACCATCGCGCCCGAAAAGGATGTCGATGGCTTCCATCCGGTCAATGTCGGGCGATTGTCGACCGGAACGGGCGGGTTGATCCCCTGCACGCCGCTCGGCTGCATGATGTTGCTGGACCGAGTCGTCGCGGATTTTCGCGGCCTGAAAGCCGTGGTGATCGGCAAGTCAAACATCGTTGGCAAGCCGGTCGCGCTGCTCTTGCTGGAGCGCGAATGCACCGTGACCGTTACCCATATCCATACGCGCGGCCTGCCCGACATTGTCCGCAGCGCCGACATCATCGTCGTTGCGGCCGGCAGTCCCCGGCTGGTACGCGGCGACTGGGTAAAGCCGGGCGCGGTCCTGATCGACGTCGGGATCAACCGGGACGCGGGCGGCCGGATCGTCGGTGACGCGGCGGCGGATGAGATGGATCATGCGGCTGCGCTGACGCCGGTGCCGGGCGGGGTCGGGCCGATGACCATCGCCTGCCTGCTGCGCAATACATTGCAGGCGGCGCGGGCTATGCGCTGACCGTGACCATAGAGGGCTGATGGCGATCCTAAAGTTGGATCGTCATCAGATCCTGCCCGACGATAATCTCTCCGCCGAAATGCTTTCGCAGCGGCGCGACGAAGGCGGTGGGATCGAAATCGCGGCCAATGACATAATGGCTGAGCGCCAGCTTCTTCACGCCAGCCTGTGCGGCAAGTTGGCCAAGTGCCTCAGCGGTCAGGTGCTGGTGCGCCATATGCTGCATCAGCAGGTCCAGTTCCTGCCCCTTGCTGCCCGCCGCCACCAGCGCGGCCCGCATGCTGGGCAGGTCGACAATCTCCGCCACCATCAGCGCCGCCCCTCTGGCGAAGCCTGCCAGTCCATCCGACGGACCAGTATCGCCGGTGAACACCACCGCGCCTTCGGCCGTGTCGAAACGGTAGCTGTAGGCCTTGTCGACGCCATAATCATGCGGTGCGCTGCGAATCTCCGCAAAATGCGTATTGGCGACCGCGCTCAGCTTCACAATGCCGTCGTCGAACAGGGTTTGGGAGGTGGCGACATCGACCTCGCGTGCCGGATAGAGGCTGGCCAGCGGCGGTCGGTCCTGCGCTTGTGCGCGGAAGATCGCCTCGCCCACGCCGATCGCCGCCAGCGTCCGATCGACCAAATTGCGCGTGCCCGGCGGTCCCCAGATCGGCATCGGCTGGCGGCGGCCGCGCATCCACCCCGTCGCCATCAGATAATCGAGACCCAAAGTGTGATCCCAATGCAGGTGGGTCAGCAAGGTCGCGTCCACCCGCGAGGCGACGACGCCCGCGCGCGCCAGTTGCTGGCCGACATTTTCGCCCGCGTCGATCAGATAGGCCTTGCCGCCCACTTGCAGCAGGCTGGCGGGCTGCGACCGGCCAACATGAGCAGGCGGCCCACCGGCCGTGCCCAGCAAAATCACGGTCGCGCCTGTCGTATCCTGCGCCAGCAGGCGCATCGGCATCATGGCGGCCACGCCCAACAGGCCGATCATCCCGCGCCGATCATATTTCATACCCATCTCCTGCTCGTTACGACAACGCGCCATCCGCCCGGCCAGGCGGATGGCGCGTTCCCCCTTTGTCTCCAGCGCTCGTCGGATTCCCTTGCGTCTAGAAATCGAATCCGAGGGTCACGCCATAGGTTCGCGGCGACGCCTGGACACCGTTGTCGGCGAAATTGCTGGCGCCGAGCTGCTGGAAATAGAAGGCGTTGGTAAGGTTCTTGCCCCAGATAGAGAGGCTGGCGCCGCCGCCGATCTGCCAGTTGATCGAGGCGTCGACCAGATCATAGGCTTGCTGCCGCACACGATTGTCCGGGTCGGCGGCCCAGCCGTCATTATGATAATAGTTGCCGGTGATCGTGACCGGCCCGATCTCATAGGAAGCGCCGAGCGTCAGCGTCCAGTCAGGTACATTCTGCAATCTCTTGCCGCTGGCGTCGCCCGTGGTCAGGATGTTGCCGCCCGCAGGATTGGGCGTCGTCACCTGCGCATTGGTGAAATTCTTGTAGCGCGCATGGGTCCAGTTGACGCCGCCCGTGATGCTGAAATGCGCGAAGGGCTGGAGGATCAGATCGGCATCGACACCGTAAATCTCCGCGCCATCGGCATTATAGACCGTCTGGATGCCGTTCTGAATCTGCATCACCTGGACATTCTTCTGGTCATAATAATAGCCGGCGACATTGAAGCGTAGGCGACGATCGAACAGGTCGGTCTTGAGGCCCACTTCATAGGCGTCGACGACTTCGGGCTTCAGCACCTTGTTGGTGATCGAGGTCGCGAGACCGAAATTGCCGACGACATAAGCGGCGCTGCGAAAGCCGCGATTATAGCTGGCATAGGCCATGACCTGCGGTGAGAAGCGATGGTCGAGCGACAGCCGCCAGGTCATTTTCGGGAATGTGTCTTCATAGCTTTCGATCACCCCCTGTGGTGGCGTCTGTACCGCGAGGGGGGTTCCGTCGGCGGCGTAGGTGATGCGCACGCCCTCCGCCTCGCGCTTGTCATGGGTGTAGCGGATACCGGCGGTCAGGTTGGTCGCTTCGCCCAGATGATAGGCGCCCTGCGCGAAGGCCGCGAGGCTGTTGAGCTTTTGCGTCGCGGTGACGTCGGTATAGCGGCCGAACTGGTTGAGGAATGCGGTGCGGCTGCGTCCGGGGGCGAAGCGCCCCTTGCTCCACATGTAGAAGCCGCCCAGCACCCAGGTCAGGGCGCCGTCATCGTCCGAGAGCAGTTGCAGCTCCTGCGTGAACTGCTCGTCGATCTGCGTGTTTTCGATCTGGAAGCCATGGGCGAAGCCGAGTGGCGGGCTGTTGGCGCCGGGCACGCCGACCCAATCGCTTTCGGTCGTGCCGTCGGGGTCGAACTTCACATAGAGGCGCATCTTGCGATAGGCGCTCAGGCTCTTGACCGAAAAGCCGCCGAAATCATGGGTGATGTCGATGCTGCCGCCATATTGTTTCGAATCGAGGGCCGGATCGAAATCGGAATCGATGTCGCGCCGTCCGCCACCGGCGAACAGACCGCGCACATTGCGGGTGAGCGGGCGGAAGGCGGGATTGACGCCCTCCATCGTCGCATAATCGCCCGACAACTGGACCGTCGTGTCGCCCGCTTCCCACAGCAATTTGCCGCGCGTGGTGAAACTGCGCTGCGTCATGATGTCGTTGCCGGTATTGACGTTGGTGCCGAAGCCCTTGTCCCTATTCTCATATTTGGCCGCGATGCTGGCTGACAGACCGTCCGCCAGCCCGCCGCTGACATAGGCGGATGCCGTCACCGTATCATAATTGCCGTATCCGAAGCGAACATTGGCGGTCGGCGTGTCGCTGGGCTTCTTGGTAGTGATCTGGATCAGGCCGCCGGTCGCGTTGCGGCCGAATAGCGTGCCCTGCGGTCCCTTGAGCACCGCGACCTGCTCGATGTCGTTGAGGTTGGTGAGCGCGCCGATCGGGGAACTGACATAGACACCGTCAATATAGGTGGCGACGGGATTCTCCACGCCCGGTCCGGTGCCGGTCGACCCGACGCCGCGGATGCGCGGCAAGCCGAAGCCGCCGACCGCGGTGCTGAAATTGAGGCTGGGCGCGACGTTCTTCAGGTCGGAGGTATCGGCGATCCCGACCCTCTCCAGCGTTGAGGCGGATACGGCGGTAACGGCGATCGGCACGTCCTGCTGGTTTTCGGCGCGCTTCTGCGCGGTCACGATGATATCGGCGATGCCGCTGGACGCGGCGGCTTGCTCCTGTGCCAGCGCCGGAGCCGTGAGTGCGCACGCAGCGCTCGTCCCGGCCATCAGCAGCGTGCGGGCGTCCATCTTGGTCGAAAGCATGACTTTCCCCTCCATTAGTCTGCCGGACGATCGGCTGTCGCGCCGATTGTTTCGTCAGACATGATGCTAGGGAAGCACATTGGTCCCGGCGATAGCGCTAATCGCAAATATGTGTCGCGCCGATCGCACCAATCGGGCCGATTTTCGATCGCGCCTGCGTAGAATCTGATCCCGTCCGCGCGACCATTGCCGTTTCCGCACCACAGCTTTGCCGATTGTCGCCTTTTTGGCGCGCCGGCACCTCCTACACTGGGGAAAAGGACAAAGAAGGACCAGAGGCATGTCGATCAAGGCGGATTTCACTCAGGGTTTTGCCCGCAATCATTGGTATGCGGCGGCCTGGGCGACCGAAATAGGAGAACAGCCCTTCGCCCGGCAGATTTTGGGCGAGCCTGTAGTGCTGTTTCGCCAGCCCGACGGCACGATCGGCGCGCTGGAGGATCGCTGCCCGCATCGCCTGGCGCCGCTGTCGCTAGGGGAGTGCGCTGATGGCGGGTTGCGCTGCGGCTATCACGGCATGGTCTTCAACGGCCGGGGCGATTGCATCGGCATACCGGGGCAGGACATCATTCCCCCGACGGCGCGGGCGCGGGCCTATCCGGTGGCGCAGCGTTATGGACTGGTCTGGCTCTGGACAGGGGAGGGGGCCGCTGACGAAAATGCACTGCCGCGCGTGCTGGGCCATGGCGAGCCGGGATGGGCCGTGCTGGATCAGGGGTATCAGCATCATGGCGCCAATTATCGGATCGAGGTCGAAAATCTGATGGACCCCGCCCACACCACGTTCCTGCACAAGGAAACGATCGGCAACAGGGCGGCCAAGGATATTCCGGTGCAGGTGGCGCAGAGCGACTATGGCCTCAAGGCCTATCGCTGGATCGAAAATGTGCCGCCGACCCCGCTCGACAGCAAGAGCCGGGATTTCGGCGAGGGGCAAGTGGACCGACAGGTGGCTTTCCATTTCGAACTGCCCGCGACCAGCTTCGTAGACATCGCGGTGATTCCGGCGGGCATGAAACGGACCGACGACAATCTGATGCACGGCGGCATCCGGACCTTCAGCTACAAGTTCCTGACACCCGAAACCCAGAGGACGACGCATTTCTTCTGGCTGCATCTGCGCAATTACCGGCAGATGGACAGCGCCTTCGACGCGGGCCTGCGCGCCAGTCTGGAAAAAACCTTTCAGGAGGATAATGTTATGGCGAGCGCCATCCAGGTCGAGCAGGAGCGAACGGGGCTGCGGCAGAAGACCGCCATCGCGATCGATCGCGCCCCGGTCATGGCGCTGCGGATGATCGACCGGATGATCGAGCGAGAGCAGGCCGATCCACAGCCGGCGACGACGGTAAATTTATAGCCGGACGATCGTGCGATTAATCGCCCATGCGCCCATTTTGATAAGCTTTCATCCGAAGGCCTTCTATGGTGCGTCCAGTATCGAGCGAGAGGATGAAAGGCGGGAAAATGATATCGTGCGACCGGCTGCGGCTTTCTGAATTGGCGGCCGGATCCCGTTCCAGCCCGGGCCATCCCTCTGAGACTATCCGCACATGACGGAGGCGATGACAGGCGCGGACGCCGCTGTCCGCACGCTGCAGGCCCATGGCGTGCGCCATATATTCGGCCTGTGCGGCGACACCAGCCTGCCTTTCTATGATGCGCTATATCGGCTCGATCATGGCATGGACCATGTGTTGGCCCGCGACGAACGCAGCGCCGCCTATATGGCGGACGCCTATGCGCGCGTGACCGGGCGGGTCGGCGTGTGCGAGGGGCCGAGTGGGGGAGGGGCCACCTATATCTTGCCGGGCGTGATCGAGGCGAACGAAAGTTCGGTCGCGCTGCTGTCGATTACGTCCGATATCCCGGTGACGGCGCGCGGGCGCTATCCGCTCACTGAACTGGATCAGCGCGCGCTGTTCGCGCCGCTCACCAAATGGAATGCAGTGGTCGACCATGTCAGCCAGATCCCGCACATCTTCCGCACCGCCTTTCGCGCCGCGACGACCGGGCGGCCGGGCGCCGCGCATATCGGCCTGCCCTATGATTTGCAGAAGCAGCATGTCGATCCGGCGGACATTTGGGCCGATCCGCGCCATGGAAGCTTTCCGGGCTATCGCACCGGTCCCGACCCGGACCTGATCGGGGCGGCGGCCGAGGCGATGTTGGCGGCGAAGCGACCGGCCTTCATTTGCGGCGGCGGCGTCATCCTCTCGGGCGCGTGCGAGCTTCTGGCAGAGTTGGCCGAAATGCTGGACGCGCCGGTGGCATCGACCGTCAGCGGCCATGGCGTCATAGCGGACGATCACCCTCTCGCCGTGGGTGTGGTCGGGGCGAATGGCGGCACGGACGAAACGCGCGCGGCGATCGCCGACGCGGACACCGTGATCTTCGTCGGCTGCCGGGCAGGGTCGACCACGACCGAGCATGGTGCGGTGCCTTCGCGCCATGTGCCGATCGTCCATATCGACATCGATCCGATGGTGGTGTCGGGCAATTATCGGGTCGAGGCGGGGATCGTTGGCGATGCGCTGCTTAGCCTGTCGGCGCTACGGATCGAGATAGAGCGGCGGCTGGCGGGAGAGCGGCGGCATAGCGGCGCTGCGGAACGGCTGACGGGATTGAAGGCGGCGAAGCGCACGGCATTCGACCGGCTGGCTTCGTCCACCGAAACGCCCATCCGGCCCGAACGGGTGCTTGCGGCCTTGCAGGCGACGCTCCCTGCCGATGCGATCATCGTTGCCGATCCGGGGACGCCCTGTCCCTATTTTTCCGGCCACTTCCAGTTGAACTCGACCGGTCGCCGCTTCATCACCAATCGCGCCCATGGCGCGCTGGGTTTCTCGTTGCCCGCCTCCATCGGCGCGCAGATCGGCGCGCCCGACCGGAAGGTCGTGGCGGTCATGGGCGATGGCAGTTTCGGCTTTGCCGTCGGCGAACTGGAAACGATCGTGCGCAAGCAGCTGCCCATCACCATGATCGTCTTTTCCAACGCCTCCTTCGGCTGGATCAAGGCGAGCCAGAAGGATGGCTATGGAGAGCGCTATTTCTCGGTCGATTTCAGCCGCACCCACCATGCCCGCATTGCCAAGGCTTATGGCGTCAAAAGCTGGACCGTGCGCGATCCGCTGGAACTGGACGCCGTGGTGCGGCAGGCGGTGGCGCATGATGGACCCACGCTGATCGACGTGATCGCGCAGCCGCTCGAACAGTCGGCGGTGCCGGTCAGCAAATGGATGGGATGAGACGAGAGGTCGCCGACGGATGCGATCCGAAACCATGATGAATTTTATTGGAGCAGGAATAATGAATCGCAGATATTTCATGGGGTTGTCACTTGGCGCCTTGGCTACCGGCGCGGCGCGGGCAGCGGATGTGCCGCTAGGGCGCAAGGGTGTGATGCTGATGAACCGCATCGCGCCGTCCATCTCGCAACTGATGATCGCCAATCTGGATGGCAGCAATGAACGTAAGCTGCTGGTGGATAGCGGGTTCGAATATAACGGTTCGCTCTCGCCCGACGGCCAGTGGCTGCTCTTTACGTCCGAGCGGCGTGGCGACGGGCAGTCCGACATTTTTCGCGCCCGCCCTGACGGCACCGGCATTGCGCCGGTCATCACCACCGACAGCATGGACGACGCCGCCACCCTCTCGCCCGACGGCCGGACTCTGGCCTTCGTATCGACCCGCGACGGCTATCGCGCGAATATCTGGTTGCAGGATCTTTTCACCGGCCGGACCAAGCAACTGACCGGCATCGGCGAGGTCAAGGGCACGAAAGACATGCCCGATTGCTATTTCCGCCCGCAGTGGTCGCCCGACGGCAAGTGGATCGCCTTTTCCAGTGACCGCAACACCACATGGACCGGCCATGATCAGGGCCATGGTTGGGAGCATACCCAGGAACTGAGCATCTACATCATCCGGCCTGACGGCACCGGCTTCCGCAAGGTCGCGTCCAAGCCCGGCTATTGCCTTGGTTCGCCCAAATGGTCGCCGGACGGCAAGCGGATCGTCTTCTACGAAATGACGGTCGAGGCGACCTGGGGGGCGCGCCGACCCAACTATATTGGCAAAGCCTACTCGCAGATCGTGTCGGTCGACGTCGCCAGCGGGGAGCGGGTCGAGCATAGCACAGGCACCGACCTCAAGCTCCAGCCGCAGTTCCTGAGCAACAATGAGATCGGCTATCTGGTCAAATATGGTCCCAATGAAGGGCTAGCCTACACCTCCGACCGCCCGGCGCTCAAGCAAAGCTTCATCCGCGCGCCAAGCTGGACGCGCGATGGCAAGTCGGTGATCTACGAGAAGGTCGCGTTCAAACCGGTCCGCCCGCTCTACAAGCCGTTGTTCAGCTGGGACAAGGATTATGATTACCAGCATGTCGACGTCTTCCCGCTGCTCTCGCGCGACGGCTGGATCGTCTTCACCGAAAAGCAGCTGGGCAACAGTTCGGTCTGGGTGATGCGGCCCGACGGGTCGGAAAAGCGCAAGGTCTTCGAATCCAGTGGACGCGGTCTGGATGACAAGAAGGTGCAGATGGGCCTCGCTGGCGCCTTCCAGCCCTGCTGGTCGCCCGATGGCCAGTGGATCGCCTTCGGCCTTGGCTATTGGTTTGCCGAGCGCAGCAAGATGACGGCGGCGCTGTGGCGCGTGCGCCGCGACGGCACCGGCGCGGAGCAGCTGACCGACGGCACGACCCATTCCGGCTTCCCCAGCTATTCGGCGGACGGCAAGGAACTGGTGTTCCGCGTCTGGAGCGAGACGGAGAAGGGGCTGCGTGTCCTCAACCTCGACACGCGCAAGACCCGCGTGCTGACGCAGGGGCTGGACAATCTTCCCGGCTGGTCGCCCGATGGCAAGCGCATCGTCTTCACCCGCAAGCGCGAGGAGGACGGCAATTTCGACATCTTCACGATCAAGCCCGACGGCACCGGCCTGTTCCGCTGCACCACCCATCCGTCGAGCGATGGCCATGCGGTCTGGTCGCCCGACGGCCGGATCATGTGGAGCGGATCGCAGCACGGTTTCCGCGACGAAGCGGCCCTCTATGACCAGACCTTCCAGCAATATGGCCAAATCTACGTCATGAATGCCGACGGGTCGAACAAGCGGTTGCTGACCGACAGCAAATGGGAAGATAGCATGCCGCTTTATCTGGCCGATCCAAGCTGATCGCGATCATTCGAGGCTTTTTGCCTTGCCGACCCCGCGACGCCATGCGTCGCGGGGCTTTTGTTTGGACCGAGTAACCGGCTTGATGCTACCAGAAGTTATCATCATCACCCCGGCCCCTTCGACAAGCTCAGGACAGGCTTGAGCCGGGGTTCCGCTTCTTCATTTGAGCGAAGAAAAGCGGGATGCCGGGCCAAGCCCGGCATGACGACTGTAGGAATGGCAGGAAACGACCATTTTTAGACGTTGCGCGACACTGGCGACCTTCCCACAAGCCGCCATGCATCGATCAAATGTCAGGGCGTTACAGAATATCCATCAGCGGGTTGGACCCACTTCACCCGCTGATCGGCACCCGCTTGATACACGCCATTCATAGTTGCTTTTGCGGTCAAGCCATCCGCAGTCTGGACGTAAGACGTACAAATTTCCTGCCCCATAATCCCGCTCATCGATTGCACGACTTGCCCCAACATAGGGGCCGCCTCGGCATCGGTCAGCAGCCTACCAGCTACATGGAGCTTACCCGCTCGAACATCCTCTGCTCGGATAAATCCACATACCGCACCGGCTCTTATAGTCACTGGCGTGATGGTCTCAAGAATAACAGGTCCATTGGGTGATAAGAGCACCACAGCCTTGTTAGCGTACGTGGTTTCGCCTGTAGGCACATACGATGCTATAGACCGGCATGTGCGTTGCTGGTCGTCAGGCTGATAGCATTGAACGCTACCATTCCGCGCTTCTTGAAGGGGATTCATCGACGTATCGGCGGATGCAGTCGAAGCAGTTAAGGCCAGCAGGGCAAAAAGCATCATCAAGAACCTCTCAAGGTGCCCGTCTGGTAGCCGGACGAACGGCAGCTTTCTAGCGATTTGGGCTTAGAAGCAGCCAGTCCGCTTCCCACCTTAGGCCGCCCGAAAGCCGCCAGTCGCCTAACCACCCATTTCTGACATACAATTCACACCGACACGAGGCACGCGCAAAGACCCGATCCGACCCATGGCAGCGCCCGTTTTCGGAAAGAAGGGATGGAGGCTGTCCTACATGCTTTCTGCGCGGCATAGTCGAGCAGCGGCGGCTATGGTCTTTTTGGCGGGGGTATCGACATGCAGGATGGCGACCAGGGAAAGCAATATCCCAGCGACGCTGTGAGTTGCACCGCGATGTCCTGTGCGGCGGGCATTGCCGACACCGTGTCCGTCCGTTTGGCGATGCCCTGCAACGGTGTGAACTTCGGCGCTATGGCCGATCGACAACTGCCTTGCGACACTGTGAACTTCTGCGCAAACGGGCATTTTTACGGCATCCAGTGACAGTGTGAACTTCGGGGGTGGAATGACGCAATCGGTCGGCAGCGATTATGTGATGGACGCACGGCGGGACCGGCTGGTCATCACCGCCTCGGCGCTGGGCACGGTGTTCGAATGGTATGATTTCTATATCTATGGCGTGCTTGCGCCGATCATCGGGCGCACCTTCTTCCCGACCGACAATCCGACCGTCGAACTGCTCTACACGCTGGCCGGGTTCGCCATCGGCTTCGCCTTCCGGCCGATCGGCGCGATGCTGTTCGGCTATCTGGGCGACAGGCTGGGACGAAAATATACCTTCCTTGCCACCATCATCCTGATGGGCGCGGCGACGGCGGGCGTGGGCCTCACCCCATCGGCGGCCAGCATCGGCATCGCGGCCCCGATCATCCTCATCCTGCTGCGGATCGCGCAGGGGCTGGCGCTCGGCGGCGAATATGGCGGCGCGGCCATCTATGTCGCCGAACATGCGCCGGCAGGAAAGCGTGGCTTCTATACCAGCTTCATCCAGGCGGGCGTGATCGGCGGCTTCATCCTGTCGCTGATCGTCGTGGTCGGCACGCAGTGGATCGTCGGCAAGGCGGTGTGGGACAGCTGGGGCTGGCGCATCCCCTTCATCCTGTCGCTGCTGCTGCTCGGCATATCGCTCTGGATGCGGTTGATGCTGCGCGAAAGCCCGGTCTTCACCGCGATGAAGGCCGCTGGAACGCAGGCGAAAAACCCGCTCAAGGAAGCCTTCACCGCGCCGGGCAACAAGCGGCGGATGTTCGTCGCCATGATCGGGATCGCGGCGGGCTTCACCGTCATCGCCTATACGGTGATGTTCCAGGCGCTCTATTTCCTCCAGAACGGCCTGCATGTCGCACCGGGCATGGCCCAGTTGCTGGTCGGCGGCAGCGCCTTCGCCGGGGTCGCCAGCTTCATCTTCTTCGGCTGGCTGTCCGACCGGGTGGGGCGCAAGAAGCCGATCGTCATCGGCTATGCACTGGTGCTGCTGCTGACCCTGCCGCTCTACCAATATATGGGCGGCACGGCGAACCCCGCCCTGCAGGAGGCCGCAGCCCGCGCCCCGGTGGTGGTAGCTGGCCCCGATTGCCATTTCGATCCCTTCGCCAAGGTGCAGGCCACATCCTGCGGCAAGTTGCTCGATCATTTGTCAAAGCGCGGCATCCCCTATGACAAGAAGGAAGCATCCGCTCCGGCCGTGGCGATCGGCGATATCGCGGTGCATGACCTGACGCCGCAGGGGCTGGACGCCGCCCTGGCGGCGGGCGGCTATGATTTCGGCGCGGTGACGCCGGACTGGCCACGCGCGCTGAAGCTGTTCGGCGCGCTCCTGCTGCTCTGGACGCTGTCGGGCGCGACCTATGGGCCGGTTGCGGCGTTGCTGTCCGAATATTTCCCCGCGCGCATCCGCTATTCCTCTCTCTCCATCCCCTATCATATCGGCACGGGCTATTTCGGCGGGTTCCTGCCGCTGGTCAGCCAGTATATCGTCGCGCGGACGGGCAATCCCTATGCTGGCCTGTGGTATACGCTGGCGGTGGTGGCGCTGGCGCTCGTCACCTGCCTGGTCGCGCTGCCGGAAACGAAGGATCGCCCCCTCGACGCCTGAGGCCGGGGGCGCTATCGGCACCGTCATGCACGGCTATATCGCTCCGCTGCGCCTGCGCCTGGATGGCGACGCGCTTGTGTCCAACTGGCGCTGGCTTGCGGCCATGAGCGGCGGCGCGGCCTGCGGCGCGGCGATCAAGGCGAACGGCTACGGACTGGGCGCGGTCGAGGTGATGACCCGGCTGTTGCGTGCGGGATGCCGCGATTTCTTCGTATCCAACTGGGGAGAGGCAGCGGCGGTCGAGCATCTTCTGGCGGATGGCATCAGCCTGTCGGTTCTGCATGGCGTGCGGCAGGAGGATATGGCGCAGGCGCTCGGTTCGCGCGCCCGGCCCGTATTGTGCACGCCCGAACAGGTGGCGCGCTGGCGCGCTGCGGGCGGCGGCCGATGCGATGTTATGATCGACACCGGCATGAACCGGCTCGGCCTCGACTGGCGCGGCGATGTGGTCTTTGCGGTCGAGGGCCTGGAAATGGCGACCCTGCTCAGCCATCTCGCCTCAGCCGACGAGGATACGATGCTCAACGCGGCACAGCTGGACCGCTTTCGTCAGATCCGCATTCGGGTATCAGCACCACGCTACAGTCTCGCCAACAGTGCAGGCATCTGTCTGGGAACGGATTTCGGGTTCGATCTGACCCGGCCCGGACTGGCGCTCTATGGCGGCATCCCTTCGCCCATCGCTGCGCAACATATTCGTCCGGTCGTCCAGCCTCAGGCCCAGATATTGCAACGCCGGCGCGTGCTCGCGGGCGACGCGATCGGCTACAATGCGACGCATGTTGCGGAAAAAGATCTGGAGATAGCGGTCCTCAATCTCGGCTATGCCGATGGTTATCTGCGCGGCTTTTCCGGACGGGGCGCCGCCTGCCGCGATGGCGCGCGCCTGCCCGTGCTGGGGCGGGTATCGATGGATCTGGTGGCGGTCGATGTCAGCGCTCGCCCTGACGTGGGTGAAGGCGAATGGCTCGACATCGCCTATGATCTTGGCGAAGCCTCCGCCGCGTCGGGCCTGTCGCAATATGAACTGATCACCGGCCTTGGCGCACGGTACGACCGGCTCTGGATCTGATACGGAAAAGGCCGCCGATCCTTCCGGACCGGCGGCCTTTCGTTCCATCAGCGCTGCATCAGCGCTCGATGCACATGGCGACACCCATGCCGCCGCCGATGCAGAGCGTGGCAAGACCCTTCTTCGCGTCGCGCTTGCCCATTTCGTAGAGCAGGGTGGTCAGGACGCGCGCGCCCGACGCGCCGATCGGATGACCGATGGCGATGGCGCCGCCATTGACGTTGACCTTTTCCGGATCCCAGCCCAGTTCCTGCCCGACCGACAGCGCCTGAGCGGCGAACGCTTCATTGGCCTCGATCAGGTCGAGATCGGCGACCGACCAGCCCGCCTTTTCCAGCGCTTTGCGGCTGGCCGGCGCCGGACCGATGCCCATGATCGACGGATCGACGCCGCAGGTCGCGAAGCCGGCGATCCGACCCAGCACGGTCGCGCCACGCTTGGCGGCGGCATCGGCGGTCATCAGCACCAGCGCGGCGGCGCCGTCATTGATGCCGCTCGCATTGCCGGCGGTGACGGAGCCGTCCTTCTTGAAGGCTGGGCGCAGTGCCTGCATGGCTTCGATCGTGGCGCCGGCACGGATATATTCGTCCTGGTCGACGATGGTGTCGCCCTTGCGCCCCTTGATCGTGACCGGCAGGATTTCGTCGGCGAAGCGGCCCGCGGCGCGCGCAGCTTCCGCCTTGTTCTGGCTTGCGACGGCAAAGGCGTCCTGCGCCTCGCGGCTGATCTGATATTTTTCCGCCAGATTTTCGGCGGTGATGCCCATATGATAATTGTTGAAGGCGTCGGTCAGGCCGTCATGGATCATCGTGTCGACCAAAGTCACCGGACCCATCTTCGCACCGGGGCGCAGCAGCTGGGCGTGGGGCGCCAGCGACATGCTTTCCTGGCCGCCGGCGACCATGATGCTGGCATCGCCCGCCCGGATCGCCTGAGCCGCCAAGGCGACGGCGCGCAGGCCCGAACCGCAAAGCTGGTTGAGGCCGATCGCGGTGCGTTCGACCGGAATGCCGGCATTGACCGCCGCCTGACGCGCGGGGTTCTGGCCCTGTCCGGCGGACAGTACCTGGCCGAGAATCACTTCATCCACTTCCTCCGGCGCGACGCCTGCCTGGGCAAGTGCGGCAAGGATCGCCTGACGACCAAGTTCATGCGCGGGAGTCGAACCGAAAGCGCCCAGAAAGCTGCCGACCGGCGTACGTTTGGCGGCGGTAATGACGATATCTGACAATGCCTTGATCCTCATTGGTGGTAGATGTTTTCTCGCAACCGCACATAGCATCAACCGCCATGGCTGGAAAGCCAAAGGGACAGCGGTTCCCACAGCATTTCGCGCGCGCGGCCGCCCACGACCATGCCGACATGACCAAGCGACAGACTGCGTTCTTCGCGCAAGCGAGGGCCGGCCGCGGCGGGCACGATGCGATCGCTGGTGGATACGACCGAGAGGCTGGGGCAATCGAGATCGTCAGGATTGACGACACGGCCGTCAATCCGCCACCGGCCGTGGCCGCTGTCGTTGGCGGCGTAGAAAGTTTCGAACAGGTCACGGCCCGCTGCGAAGGTCAGCGGCGCGCCACCATTGGCCCAGTCCTCCACCGCCAGAAAGGCGCGCTCAGCATCCGAACCCGCGTGCGCATCGGCGAAGGCGGCATATTTGCGAATGGTCCGCGCCGGGTCCATCGCCCAGAAGCCCGATTGCAGAACTTCCATCGGCACATAGCCGATGCGTTCGCACATGGCCCTGGCGCCTTGCCACAGGCTGCCGATCAGGTCGTGGTCGGCCGCGGGAAAGCCGTCGAACTGCCAGGGTGATGCGATGGTCGCGATCGCGGGGAATGCACGTATTGCCGCAGCGCCGAGCGCTAGGCTGCCACCCAGGCAATAGCCGACGAGGATCGGTGGCCGGCGCAGGGTGGAGAGCATCGGCAAAAGCCGCTCCGTCACATGGCCGTCAAGCCCGAGCTTCGCGTCTTCGGCCGTCGGCGCGCCCCAGTCGACCAGGTAGGCATCATGGCCTGCTGCGGCCATGTGGCGCAGCAAGGATCGGCTCTCGGAGAGGTTCAGCACCTGTGGCGGATTGATCAGCGAAGGGATGAAGACCACGGGGAAACGGGCATTTTCTGCGCCATGGTGCAGCAATCGTGCCGGTCCCGCGCTCGCCACGCAGCGCCCCTCCGGCGCGGGAGGCGGACGGATCGCCGCCTGATATTTGCGCAGGCCCAGGAAGGCTCGGCGGCGAAGTTCGGGATCGCCCTCGGTTTCGCGCCATAAAATATTGAGAAAAAGGGGTAAAGGCCGCGGCCCATGTTGCGGTGCGGCATCATCTTGTGCTAATGCGATATGTGCAGGTGTGGGAGAGGAATCCATGACCAAATCCAAGACCGTCAATGAATCAGAACCGGTCGTCATCAAGAAGTACGCCAACAGGCGGCTCTATAATACCGAAACTTCCAGCTACATCACGCTCGATCTGCTGTCGCAGATGACTCGCGAGGGGCGCGAGTTCGTCGTCGTCGACGCTAAGACGGGCGAAGATATCACGCACAATGTGCTGACCCAGATCATCATGGAAGAGGAACAGCGTGGCAAGAACATGCTGCCTGTCAATTTCCTTCGCCAGCTGATCGCCATGTACGGCGATTCGATGCAGTCGATGGTGCCGCAATATCTGGAAGCGTCGATGGACGCCTTCCGCAAGAACCAGCAGCAGTTTCAGGAAGCCATGAAGGGCGCGTTCGGTGGCGGCCCGCTGGCGGAGATCGCCAAGCGCAACATGCAGATGTTCGAGGCTGCGGCCAGCGCGTTCGGCACCGGCGTACCGGGCATGCCCGGCATGACGCCGCCCACGGCTCCGGCGACGTCGGAAGGCAGCAAGGATGAGGAGATCAACGATCTCAAGGCCCAGCTCGCTGCGCTCAATGCAAAGATCGACAAGCTGAGCTGATCCCATCATGGCAAAGGCTGATCGGCTGGAGCGCCTCGATATCCGCCGCGAGGAACTGGAGGGCGAATATCGGGACGCCCTGATCGCGGCGTTGCGCGTGACGGCGGGCGGCCGTTGGGGATTGTTTGGCCACCATAAGGATAAGGCGGCGATCGCCCGCACCGCGCCAACGATCGCCGCGCTGACCGAACTTGCGGACGAGATTGACGCGATGCGCGATACGCTTGGGCTGGAGCCTTTTTCGCTGCATGAGGATTTCATGGCGGCGCGCGGTCCCGCCGCTGCCGATGCGGTCGGCGAACCGAAACAGGCCCTGGCGTGGCTGGAGCGGCTGGACGCAACCGTCTGACTGCTCAAGGGGTCGACAGGCATGGCGCGTCTGGCCTATGGCGCGCCATTCTTCTTTTCGACTAGCCAAGGTCCGATACCCGTGAAGCACGCCCTCAATGTTACTCGCGAACAGGATTTCGCCGCCTGGTATCAGGCCGTCATCACCGAAGCCGACATGGCGGAAGAGAGCGGCGTGCGCGGCTGCATGGTCATCCGCCCCTGGGGCTATGGCATCTGGGAACGCATCCAGACGCTGCTCGATGCGCGGATCAAGCAGACCGGTCATGAGAATTGCTATTTCCCGCTCTTCATTCCGCTCAGCTATTTCGAGAAGGAAGCCGAGCATGTCGACGGCTTCGCCAAGGAAATGGCGGTCGTCACCCATCATCGCCTGATCCAGAAGGACGGCAAGATGGTGCCGGACCCCGAAGCGAAACTGGAAGAGCCGCTGGTCGTGCGCCCGACGTCGGAAACGGTGATCGGCGCGGCCTTCAGCCGATGGGTGCAGAGCTGGCGTGACCTGCCGGTGCTGATCAACCAATGGGCGAATGTCGTCCGCTGGGAAATGCGGACCCGCATGTTCCTGCGCACCAGCGAGTTCCTCTGGCAGGAAGGGCATACCGCTCACGCCACCGTCGACGAGGCGATGGAAGAGACGATGAAGATGCTGGAAGTCTATCGCAGCTTCGCCGAGGAATGCGTCGGCCTGCCGGTCGTCGCGGGCGAGAAGCCGGAGAATGAACGCTTTCCCGGCGCCGTCGCGACCTATTCGATCGAAGCGATGATGCAGGACGGCAAGGCGTTGCAGGCCGGCACCTCGCACTTCCTGGGCACGACCTTCAGCCAGGCGCAGAATATCAAGTTCCAGAATGCCGAAGGTAGCCAAGAACTGGCCCAGACGACCAGCTGGGGCATGTCGACCCGGATGATCGGCGGCCTGATCATGGTCCATGGTGACGATGACGGCCTGCGCGTGCCGCCGCGCGTCGCGCCCTATCAGGTCGTAGTCGTGCCGATGCTGCGCGATACCGACGAGGACGCCGCGATCGTCGATTATTGCACCGATCTGGTGAACCAGCTGAATGGCCTGGATGTGTTCCGCGAGCCGGTCCGTGCACTGCTCGACAAGCGCCCGGCCAAGGCCGCGAACAAGCGCTGGGGCTGGGTCAAGAAGGGTGCGCCGATCGTGATCGAGGTTGGCGGCCGCGATGTCGCCGGCGGCAATGTCTCGGTCATCCGTCGCGATCGCCTCTATCGCGAGGATGGCAAGCTCGACAGCCAGATTGTCGCCAAGGGCGATTTCGTCGCCGGCGCGGTCGCGATGCTGGAGGAAGTGCAAGCGTCGCTCTTCGCCGATGCGAAGGCGCGGCTGGACGGCAATATCGACAAGTCGATAGCCGATCTCGATGCGCTGAAGGCCTATTTCAACGCCAGCAAGAAACCGGGCTGGGCGCTGGTCCAGTGGGCGAAGCCGACCGGCGCGGAACTGGACAAGGTCGTGCAGTGGCTGAAGGGCGAGAAGCTGACCCTGCGCAACGTACCGACTGACGCGGAAGCGGCTGACGGCACCTGCATCTTCACCGGTGGGCAGGCCGTGGAGCGCGTGCTGGTCGGGCGGAGCTACTAAGTTCCGTTCGTTTCGAGCGAAGTCGAGAAACCCGTCTCGACTTCGCTCGAAAGAGTCAGTTACAGCACATATTTGCTGAGGTCGGTGTCGTGCGCCACCGCCGACAGTTGCTTGTCGACATAGGCCTGGTCGATCACCAGCGTTTCGCCGCGGCGATCCTCCGCCTCGAAGCTTACATCCTCCAGCAGCTTTTCCATCACCGTCTGGAGGCGGCGAGCGCCGATATTCTCGATCTCGCTATTCACTTCGGCAGCGATCTTCGCGACGGCGCGGATGCCGTCGGGCGTCAGGTCGATCGTGACTTCCTCGGTCGCCAGCAGCGCGCGATATTGCGCAACAAGGCTCGCCTTGGTGTCGGAGAGGATGGCGACGAAATCCTCCTCGGTCAGCGCCTTCAGCTCGACCCGGATCGGCAGGCGGCCTTGAAGCTCCGGCAGCAGGTCGCTGGGCTTGGCGACATGGAAGGCGCCCGACGCGATGAACAGGATATGGTCGGTCTTGAGCGGACCATATTTGGTCGAGACGGTCGTTCCCTCGATCAGCGGCAGCAGGTCGCGCTGCACGCCTTCGCGGCTGACGGAGCCACCGCGCACGTCACTGACGGCGATCTTGTCGATCTCGTCGAGGAAGACGATGCCATTCTGTTCGGCGCTGGTGATGGCGACGCGGGCGACGTCGTCCTGATCCAGGCGCTTGTCCTGCTCTTCCTCGACCAGCTTGTCCCAGGCGTCGGCGACGCGCATCTTGCGGCGCTTCTTCTGCTGCTGACCGAAGGCCTTCGACATCATGTCGCTCAGGTTGATCATGCCGACCTGGCCACCCATGCCGGGGATTTCCATCGGCATGGACGGGCTATCGGCGACCTCCACCTCGACCTCGACTTCGTTCATCTGGTCGTTTTCGATCTTCTGGCGGAAGGAGAGGCGCGTGGCCTCGCTCGCTTCCTTGCCAGTCAGCGCATCGAGCAGGCGGGCCATGGCGGCTTCGGACGCGGCCTCGCGCACAGCTTCGCGGCGACGGTCCTTCTCCAGACGCACTGCTTCCTCGACCAGATCACGGACGATCTGCTCCACGTCGCGGCCGACATAGCCGACCTCGGTGAACTTGGTGGCCTCAACCTTGACGAAGGGCGCATCGGCCAACTTGGCGAGGCGGCGGCTGATCTCGGTCTTGCCGCAGCCCGTCGGGCCGATCATCAGGATATTCTTGGGCGTCACCTCGTCGCGCAGGTCGGCGGACAGTCTTTGCCTTCTCCAACGATTCCGCAGCGCCACGGCGACCGCGCGCTTGGCGTCATGCTGGCCGATGATATGCGCGTCGAGCGCGGCGACGATGGCTTTAGGGGTCAGGTTGTCGTTCATGATCTTTTCTTGAAATCTCAGGAAGCGCTGTCGAGCGTTTCGATGGTGAGTTGATCGTTGGTGTAGACGCAAATGTCGGCCGCGACGCCCATCGCCTTGCGGGTGAGGGTTTCGGCGTCATTCTCATATTCCACCAGCGCACGCGCCGCGGCGAGAGCGAAATTACCGCCCGAACCAATCGCGGCCACGCCGCCAAGCGGCTCCAGCACGTCGCCATTGCCGGTGAGGATCAAGGTGACATCCTTGTCGGCGACGATCATCATCGCTTCCAGGTTGCGCAGATATTTGTCGGTGCGCCAGTCCTTGGCGAGCTCGACGGCGGCGCGCATCAACTGGCCGTTATGGCGCTCCAGCTTGGCTTCGAGCCGCTCGAACAAGGTAAAGGCGTCGGCGGTTGCGCCGGCAAAGCCGCCGATCACGGACCCGTCATGCAGGCGACGAACCTTGCGGGCATTGGGCTTCATCACTGTCTGGCCCATGGAAACCTGACCGTCGCCGGCAACGACGACCTTTCCATTCTTGCGGACGGACATGATGGTGGTGCCATGCCAGACCGGCATGGACGAACTGCGTTGGTCATTCATGGCGCGGCATATGGGACGCGTCATGGCGCGGTGCAAGTCGGGCTTTTGCGCGAGCCAGACCGTGTCATTTCTGGGGCAATATTCTTACAGTTTTATCAGGAACAAATTTCGGTCAATTGACATTGTGCATCGCACAACGAATGATCGAAGACCGGAAGGAGTTGCCATGTCTCTCAAGGCCAGAGCACAGGAAAAGGTCGAACGCGCGGGTATTTCCAATTACTCGTTCGATCAGGATGTGCTGGTCATGTGCGGCGTGCGCTACACCATCGAGACTTGCGATTGCGGCGAACCGGATTGTGACGGCGTCCGGCTGCGCAAGAATGCGACCGCGATCGGCCGCATCCTTCAATAACTCAGGAGAGGGGCGGAAAAGCCCGCCCCGACACCTGCCCTTAATGCATTGCATCCTTCCCGGCGCGACCCACCGATTCGATATCCCGGCCCACACCCTGCACCGTGTTGCAGGCGGCGAGGGCGGTAAGCAGCAGGCTTCCAATCACCAGAGCGATGGTTTGACGCATTTAGGCTATACTCCTGAACATTTGACGCGCTTTTATAGGCGTTGATCGGCGCGTCAGGAAAGCATTTTGCATCAAATCGAAGGACATGTGTTGACAGGCCGCCCAGCCGATGCCAAAGGCCGCCTCCTCCTTACAGGGGGCGCGTAGCTCAGCGGTAGAGCACACCCTTCACACGGGTGGGGTCACAGGTTCAATCCCTGTCGCGCCCACCATGACCTTCCGGTCATGGCAGGACATATTATTTCCCGGCATTGATCTTTTCCGTCGCCACGCGCTAAGCCTGGGCCATGAAGCGGTGCGTTCGCGCGCCGACCGGAAAGGACGAGCATGCCCCCCTATCTGAAGAGCAGCGCAGCCATCGGCGCGCTGTTGCTGATTTCCGCAACTTGCGCGCAGGCCCAGGAAAAGCTGACACTGGAGCGTGTCTTCGCCAGCCCCGATCTGGCCGGGCCGCAACCTCGGGCACTGAAGTTGTCGCCTGACGGTTCGCTGGTGACTTTGCTCAAGCCCCGCGCCGACGAGAAGGAGCGGCTCGACCTCTGGGCGATCGACAGCAAGACCGGCGCGGAGCGGATGCTGGTCGATTCGAAGAAGACCGGCAGCGGCGCGGAACTCAGCGAAGCGGAAAAGATGCAGCGCGAGCGCGATAGGAGCGTCGCAGGTAGCACCGGTATCACCAGCTATGACTGGTCGTCGGACGGCAAGTCCATCCTCGTGCCCGTCGATGGCGACCTCTATCTCGCGGCGCTGGATGGGAGGGTCACGCGCCTGACCGACACGCCGGATGGCGAACTCAACGGAGTAGTCAGCCCGAAAGGCGGGTTCGTATCCTTCGTGCGCGGCGGCAATCTCTTCACCCAGCCCATCGGTGGCGCGGAACGCCAGTTGACGCAGGGCGCCAGCGACACGATCAGTTGGGGCGTCGCGGAGTTTGTCGCGCAGGAGGAAATGGACCGCCGCACCGGCTATTGGTGGTCGCCGGATGACAGCCGCATCGCAGTCGCGCGTGTCGACGAAAGCCCGGTGGGCATCGTCACCCGCACCGCGATCGGCGGGGAGGGGACCAAGGTCTATCAGCAGCGCTACCCTGCCGCCGGCACGCTCAACGCCATCGTCGATCTCTATGTGATGAAGCCTGATGGTTCGGGACAGGTGAAGGTCGATCTGGGCACCGAGAAGGATATCTACCTCGCCCGCGTCGACTGGTCCAAGGACGGCAAGACGCTGTATGTCCAGCGCGAGAACCGGGACCAGAAGCGGCTCGACCTTCTGGCCGTAGATCCGGCGACCGGCAAGGCGAAGATCGCGCTGACAGAGACCGCGAAAAGCTGGATCAACCTTTCGAACAATTTCCATTCCTTGAAGGATGGCAGTTTTCTCTGGTGGTCGGAAAAGAGCGGCCATGGTCATCTCTATCGCGTGAATGGCGCCAAATGGACGGCGCTTACCAGCGGCGACTGGGACGTGCGCGATGTGGTCGGCGTCGATGAGGCCAAGCAACTGATCTATTTCACCGGCAATCGCGAAACGCCGCTGGAGCAGCAGCTTTACGTCTCGCCGCTGGGCAAGCCGGGGCCGGCAATGGCGCTCACCCAGAAAGGCTGGTGGAACGACGCGGTCATGGACGCCGCAGCGACCCGCGTCGTCGTCACTCGGCAGAACAGCGACCAGCCCAAGCAGGTCTATCTCGCCGACAACAGCGGCAAGCAGTTGCAGTGGCTTTCGGAAAATGCACTGACGGGCAGCCACCCCTATGCGCCCTATGTCGCCAGCCATGTAAAAACGACCTTCGGCACCGTAAAGGCATCGGACGGCACGACGCTCTATACCAAGATCATGACCCCGCCGATGGAACCGGGGAAGCGCTATCCGGTCTTCATGATCCATTATGGCGGTCCGGGCGGCGGGCGCCAGGTGACGAACACATGGAGCGGCGCGCTCAACCAGTATCTGGTGGATCGCGGCTGGATCGTCTTCGCCATCGACAATCGCGGCACGCCCGATCGCGGCAAGGCGTTCGAGGATCACCTCTATCGCGCCATGGGCACGGTGGAGGTCGAGGACCAGTTGAAGGGGGTCGAGTGGCTCAAGGCCCAGCCCTATGTCGATCCCAGGCGGATCGCGACCTATGGCTGGTCCTATGGCGGCTATATGTCGCTGAAGCTGCTGGAGAAGGCGCCGGGCGTCTTCGCCGCCGCCGTTTCCGGCGCGCCCGTGACCAGGTGGCAGCTTTACGACACCCATTATACCGAGCGCTATCTCGGCCAGCCGCAGGACAAGCCCAGCGCCTATCCGGCATCAGGCGCGGTGGACGAGTCGGTGAAGATCAGGGATCCGCTGCTGCTGATTCATGGCATGTCGGACGACAATGTCGTGTTCGACAATGCGACCGCGCTGATGGCCAGGATGCAGGGTGCGGCCGTGCCGTTCGAGATGATGGCCTATCCCGGCCAGACCCACCGCGTGGGCGGGCCGGGCATCAGCGTCCATCTTTGGCGGACGATCGAGGACTTCCTCGCCAAACGGGCCGGCGGCCCCGCCGCCGACTGACGGAGCAGCTATCGCCAGGCGTGGAAGATCGCCCGGCGATAGCGATCCTTCCTGCGGAAGGGCATGGCCCATCTGCGCCAGCCCTGATTGTCGAGCGCTTCCGGCACGACCTGGAAGCGCGAATAGCCAAAGCGTCGGCACATTTCGCGCAAGGCCAGAATATTGGGCGCCCAGAAATTGGTCGCATCCCGATCAAGCTCCAGCTCCGTGAAAAGGCGCATGGCGGGCACTGGCTCATGCCGCAAGGCAGTCACGGTTTCGATCGCCAGATGCTCCAGGCTCATCGCGGCGGCCGCCTGCAGCGTCCGATAGGGGTCGGTGACGTGGTAAAGAACGCCGAGCAGCAACACGGTGTCGAACTGGCCCAGTTTCTCTACCCGATGATCGGCGACATCCAGGTCGAGCGATCGGACCTTGGACCCGAAGCGGGCATGCGCATGGTTGAACCCGCTCTTGTCGCCCCAACCGGGCCCCGACCAGCAGAAATGGTCCGTCGCCAGCACCTCAGCCGCTCCGCGCCGTTCAGCTTCGAACGAGAAAAAGCCGTCCCATGCGCCGATGTCCAGGACCCGGCGGCCGGCCATCGGCATGGTGAAAATCTGATCCGCTTCCTCGCGCAGCGACTCCAGCGGCTTTATGCCGTCGACATATTCGCCATCGGGAAATTGGAAGCTGTGGAACCAGCGCTGGGGCAAGGGCGGCAGCGGCGTTGACTGCATCGACGTAAAATCCGGTGACAGGAGTGAAGCGGGAGAGGGCTGTTGCGGTGGATCGGCTATTTGCACGCTATCTGACGGACAAGCCCTTCTTTCTGGACAAACGCCGCAGTATCGCTATGGCGCGCACTCCGCAATATTGCATATGAGTGGAGAGTTTAGTCATGGGTTACAAGGTCGTCGTCGTTGGTGCCACCGGTAATGTGGGCCGCGAGATGCTGACCATTCTCGCCGAACGCGAGTTCCCGATTGACGAGATCGCGGCGGTTGCATCCGCCCGGTCGCATGGCACCGATGTCGACTTCGGTGACACAGGCAAGACGCTCAAATGCAAGAATATCGAACATTTCGACTTCACCGGCTGGGACATCGCCCTGTTCGCCGCAGGCTCCGGCCCCACGGCCGAGTATGCGCCCAAGGCGGCGGCGGCCGGCTGCGTCGTGATCGACAACAGCTCGCTGTATCGCATGGACCCGGACGTGCCGCTGGTCGTGCCCGAAGTGAACCCGGACGCGATCGACGGCTATAAGAAGAAGAACATCATCGCGAACCCTAACTGCTCGACCGCACAGATGGTCGTGGCTTTGAAGCCGCTGCATGATGCCGCGAAGATCAAGCGGGTCGTCGTCGCCACCTACCAGTCGGTGTCCGGCGCGGGCAAGGCGGGCATGGACGAGCTGTTCGAACAGTCGCGCAACATCTTCGTCGGCGATCCGGCCGAACCGAAGAAGTTCACCAAGCAGATCGCCTTCAACGTAATCCCGCATATCGACGTCTTCCTGGACGATGGCTCGACCAAGGAAGAATGGAAGATGGTAGCGGAAACCAAGAAGATCCTCGACCCTAAGGTGAAGGTCACGGCGACCTGCGTGCGCGTGCCCGTGTTCGTCGGCCATTCCGAGGCGCTCAACATCGAGTTCGAAAACGAGATTTCGGCCAAGGAAGCCCAGGACATCCTGCGTGAAGCGCCGGGCGTGATGCTCGTCGACAAGCGCGAGGATGGCGGTTACGTCACGCCGGTCGAATGCGTGGGTGACTATGCGACCTTCATCAGCCGCGTGCGTGAGGATTCGACCGTGGACAACGGCCTGTCGCTCTGGTGCGTCAGTGATAACCTGCGCAAGGGCGCGGCGCTGAACGCGGTGCAGATCGCCGAACTGCTGGGCCGTCGTCACCTCAAGAAGGGCTAAGTCGCCCGCATGACCTTCGGCGCTGTCGCGATGTGGAAAGCCATTCCGTTCGCGCAGCGCCGGATGATCTGGCTGTTGCTGGCCGCCATCGGCTTCGCCAATATCGCACAGCCCTATCCCGATCTCGCGCCGCTCCAGCATGGGCCGACGGTTGCGCTGATATTCGCGGCCCCGTGGCTGTTGCGGCGATGGCCACTTTCAACCTCCGCTTTTGCCTGTCTCTGGCTGTTCCTACTGCTCCACACGCTCGGTGCACGCTGGATATACAGCTATGTGCCCTATGACGATTGGGCGCGGACGATCAGCGGTCATGACATCTCCAGCCTTTTCGGCATGACGCGCAACGGCTTCGACCGACTGGTCCATTTCAGCTTCGGCGCGTTGCTGACCTTGCCAATTGCGGAATGCGCGCGCCGCCATGGCGGCCTGCCGTGGCCATGGAGCCTGACCTTCGCCTTTGCCGCTATCGGCCTCGGCAGCGCGGTCTACGAGATATTCGAATGGCTTCTGACGGTTGTCGCAGCCGGCGACACCGCCGACTATTATAATGGCCAGCAAGGCGACATCTGGGACGCGCAGAAGGATATGGCGATGGCGCAGATCGGATCGACGCTCGCTGTCATCGCACTCTTGCGCCGCAGGGGCTGACGCCATATCGGCAAGCCGTTCCCGCCAGACAAGGACTTGTCCGATGACCGACCTTCAGATCGAACGCCATGACATCCAGGGACGAGACGGGCTGCCCATCGCGGTGCATGTGGTCGGGCAGGGGCGCGACCTTGTCCTGATCCACGGCTATTTCTCCAATGCCTTCACCAACTGGATCCGCTACGGTCATGCCGCCCGACTGGTGGAGGCCGGATTCCGCCTGATCCTGCCGGACCTGCGCGGCCATGGTGAGAGCGCCAAGCCGCACAGCGCGACCGCCTATCCGCCCGACGCGCTGACCGACGACAATCTGGCGCTGGTCGAGCAGATGGGCCTCACCGACTATGATCTAGGCGGCTATTCGCTGGGTGCGCGCACCACGGTGCGGATGCTGGCGCGTGGGGCATCGCCGCGCCGCGTCATCCTGGCAGGCATGGGTTTGCGCGGGTTGGTGAAGACGCTGGACAAAGGCGGTTATTACAAGAATGTCCTGACCAACCTCGGCACGTTCGAGCGCGGCACGTCCGAATGGATGACCGAGGCTTTCCTCAAGACCACCAAGGGCGATCCGGTGGCGATGCTGCACATCCTCAATACCTTCGTCGACACCGATGAAGCGACGATCGCCGGCTTCCAGCAGCCGACCGAAGTAATCTGCGGGGCGGACGATCAGGATAATGGAATTGCGCAGGAGCTGGTCGAGATATTGCCTAACGGTCGGTATGTGGAGGTTCCCGGCAATCATATGAATGCCGTCACCCGCAAGGAACTGGGGCAAGCGATGGTCGATTTTCTGACCGCTTGACTGTATCGCCGGACCAAGCCACCTTCCCCTTATAACCGATAAGGGGAACCCCATGAAAATCGCTATCTCGCTGGCCGCTCTTGCGGCCGCCCTCGTTGCTTCGCCGGTGATGGCGCAGCAGGCGCCTGCTACCGCGCCGACCGCCGCTGACGCCGAAGCCTTCCTCACGAAGGCAGAGAAGAGCCTGTTCGACCAATCCATCATCAGTGGCCGCGCCGCGTGGATCAACGCGACCTATATCACCGACGATACGGACGCGATCGCCTCCTATTTCGGCGCGATCGATACCAAACAACGGGTCGACTATGCGCTGGAAGCCGCGAAATATGCTACCGCGCCGGGCCTGAGCGAGGAGACGAAGCGCCGGTTGACGCTGCTGCGCACCGCGCTGACGCTGCCCGCGCCGACCACGCCGGGCGCAGCCGAGGAACTCAACGACCTCGCGACCAAGCTGCAGTCCGCCTATGGCAAGGGCAAGGGCACGCTGAAGGGCCAACCGATCAACGGCAGCGACATCGAAGAGCAGATGGGGGAGAACCGCAACCCCGAAGAGCTGAAGGAAATGTGGGTCAGCTGGCACGACAATGTCGGCGCGCCGATGCGGCAGGACTATGCGAAGCTGGTGAGCATCGCCAATGCCGGCTCCAAAGAACTGGGCTTTGCCGACACCGGCGCAATGTGGCGGTCCAAATATGACATGCCGGCCGATGACTTCGCCAAGCTGACCGACAAGATCTGGGCCGAGGTGAAGCCGCTCTATGACGAGTTGCATTGCTACACCCGCACCAAACTCAACGAGACATATGGCGACGCGGTCCAGCCCAAAAACGGACCGATCCGCGCGGACCTGCTCGGCAATATGTGGGCGCAGGAATGGGGCAATATATACAAGATCGTTTCACCCGAAGGCGCGGGCGACCTGGGCTATGACGTAACCGACCTGCTCAAGGCCAAAGCTTATGATCCAGTCAAGATGGTGAAGGCGGGCGAGGGCTTCTACAGCTCGCTCGGTTTCGAGGCGTTGCCGCAAAGCTTCTGGGATCGCTCGCAAATCGTAAAGCCGCGTGATCGCGAGGTTGTGTGCCATGCCTCCGCCTGGGATCTGGACAACAAGAACGACATACGCATCAAGATGTGCACGAAGGTGAATGGCGACGATTTCGTCACGATCCATCATGAGCTGGGCCATAATTATTACCAGCGGGCCTACCAGATCCAGAAGCCGCTCTATCTGGATGGCGCCAATGACGGTTTCCATGAAGCCATCGGTGATTTCGTCGCGCTGTCGATCACGCCCGACTATCTGGTGAAGATCGGCCTGCTCGACCCCGCCAAGGTGCCGGGCACGGACAAGGATCTAGGCCTGCTGCTCCGCCAGGCGATGGACAAGGTCGCCTTCCTGCCCTTCGGCCTGCTGATCGACAAATGGCGCTGGGGCGTGTTCGACGGGTCGATCCCGGAAAACCAGTATGAAAAAAGCTGGACCGACCTGCGCCTGAAATATCAGGGCATCATCCCGCCGGTGTCCCGCGACGAGACGAAGTTCGACGCCGGCGGCAAATATCACATCCCGGGCAACACGCCCTATACGCGCTACTTCCTGGCGCGCGTGCTCCAGTTCCAATTTTACGAGGCGGCGTGCAAAAAGGCAGGCTGGAAAGGGCCGCTTCATCGCTGCTCCTTCTATGGAAACAAGGAAGTAGGCGCGAAGCTTAACGCGATGCTGGAGATGGGCGCGTCAAAGCCCTGGCCCGACGCGTTGCAGGCGTTCACCGGCAGCCGTGAAATGTCGGGCAAGGCGCTCGTCAATTACTTTGCTCCCCTGCAAAAGTGGTTGATTACGCAAAATAAAGGCAAGTCCTGCGGCTGGTAAAAGCGAGTAAATCTTGGTAAACGGCCGGCGCATGAATGTGTCGGCCGTTATTCTTTCCCTGTTGTTTGGAACAAGCGTCGTCATGGCCGTCGCCATGGCGGTCGCCTGGCTGCATTTCGGGCGCCAGAAGCATGTGCTGACCTGGACGGCGTCCTATGCCGTCGCCATGCTGCAATGGCTGGCCAATGCGGGCGGCTATTTCCTCCAGAGCCGTGCGCTGCTCATCCTTGCCGGGATCGGCCTGGTCAGCAGCGCCACGTTGCTGGCGATCGGCATCCGGCAACGGTCGGGCCAGACCGCATCGGTCCGGCTGTTCGCCATTCCGGCGCTCGTCGCCATCGTCGCGACCAGCATCGCCATTTCACCCATCGGCAGCCAGGCGATGCAGGGCATGATCATCCCCGCTTATGTCGGCGTCTTGATGGCGATCAGTGCGATATCGCTCTGGCCCCGCGACAGACGCTTCACGTCGCCGGAGGTCGCCTTTTTCGCATTGCTGGTTGCCTTCGCCCTGGGGCAAATGGCCCTGGCGGGGTCGGCCGTCCTGATCCGCGGGCCGGATGAAGGCAAGGAACTCTACCGCGCGATCCTTAGCCTGTTCATGCCGTCCATCTATGTCGGGACCGGGGTGGCGGCCATATTGGTCGTTGCGGGCGATCTGGCGCAACAATTGCGCCGGCAGATAAGGCATGACCCCCTGACCGAGGTGCTCAATCGCCGTGGGCTTGATGAGGCGGCCGAACGTGCCATAGCGCAGGCGCGCCGCCATCATCGCTCGCTTGCGCTTGTCGTCTGTGATCTGGATGGATTCAAATTGCTCAACGACAGCCATGGCCATATCGCCGGCGACCAGGCGCTGCATGGCTTCGCCCAACTCCTGACCCTTGCCGTGCGCAGGGGGGATATTGTCGGGCGCATGGGCGGCGACGAGTTCGGGTTGCTGCTGCACGACACCGATGCCGACATGGCGGCCGAGGTCATGGAACGGGTGCGCGTCGAAACCGGCCACCTGCTGCTCCCGCGCGTGCCCCATGCACGGCTTGAGGCCAGTTTCGGGGTCGCGGAACTGAGGGAAAGCGACGCCCGGCTGGAGGACATGGTCGCGCGCGCCGACGAGGCCCTCTACACCGCCAAGAAGGACGGCAAGAACCGGGTCAGCATCGCGCGATCCGCAGCCTGACCCGGCCTCTCCCTTACCGGAAGGGCGGTTCGTTGAATGCGCGCAGCTTCCGGCTGTGCAGCTTCGCACCTTCCTGACGCAGCAATTCGCAGGTCATGAGGCCGACGCGCAGATGGCCGGCGATAGCTTCCTCGTAGAAGCGGTTGGCCTGCCCCGGCAGTTTGAGTTCGCCATGGATCGGCTTGTCCGAAACGCAGAGCAGGGTGCCGTAGGGTACGCGGAAACGGTAGCCCTGGGCCGCGATGGTCGCCGATTCCATGTCGATGCCGACCGCCCGCGACAGGCTGAAGCGAAGCGCTGAGCTGGAATAGCGCAATTCCCAGTTTCGGTCGTCGGTCGTCACCACCGTCCCGGTGCGCAGGCGGCGCCTGAAATCCTCCGGATTATTGCCGCCCAATATGGATTCGGCCGCCGTCGCCATCGCGACCTGCACCTCCGCGATTGCCGGTACCGGAATCTCCGGGGGCAGCATGTCGTCCAGCACCTTGTCATCGCGTAAATAGGCATGGGCCAGCACATAGTCCCCGATCCGCTGGCTGGGACGCAAGCCGCCGCAATGGCCGATCATCAGCCAGGCTTCCGGGCGGACGACCGCAAGATGATCGCAGATCGTCTTGGCATTGGAGGGGCCGACGCCGATATTGACCAGGGTGATGCCGCTGCGATCGGGCGCGATCAGGTGATAGGCTGGCATCTGATGCTTGCGCCAGGCGCTGTCGGCGATCATCCCCGCCGGGTCCGCCGTCTCGGGCGTCACATAGACGCCGCCGGCGCCCGACAGGGCTGTGAAGCGGCTGCCTTCCCGCTGCAGTTCCGCGCAGGCCCAGGCAACGAATTCATCGACATAGCGGTGATAGTTGGTGAACAATATATAGCGCTGCACATGTTCGGCGGGGGTGCCGGTATAATGTTTCAGGCGCGCCAGCGAAAAATCGGTGCGCAGCCCGTCGAACAGCGCCAGGGGCCGGTCGCCGTCGGCATCGGGCATGAAAAGGCCATCCGCGATCTCATCGCCAATCTCGGCCAGTTCGGTCGCCGGGAAATAGCGGGCCAGTTCCGTTGGCGGGGTGCCGTCGAGCGCACTGATGTCCAGACCGTCCAGCACATAGGGGAAAGGGATCTGCTGATCGCTGAGGCCGGTTTCGACCTCCACGCCATAGTCGCGGACCAGAAGGTCGATCTGTTCCGCCAGATAGTCGGCGAACATGGCGGGCCGGGTCACGGTGGTGACGTAGCGGCCCGGCTTTGACAGGCGGGCGAAGGAACGGCCCGGGGGTGGAGCGTTGCTGTCGCTATGGTGGGTGATCCGCAATTCGGGATAGCAGAAGCGCCGCTCGGTGCGCGCCTCCGCCGGCGGGATGCTGCCATCACGGGCATAGGCCCGCATGGCATCGCGCAGATTTTCGATGGATTGCTGATAGATGCGGTCGAGTTGCGCGACCGTTGCGCTGCCGATGCTTTGTGTCATCGCCCCCTGTTACCGTCTTTGCGTGACGGAAGGAAGACGCTGAAAATGCTGCGCGCCGGATTTGCCGGTCCGGCGCGCAACAGCCGGCTCAGAGCTGTTCGAGCATATGGTCGGCCGAGGAAACCTTGAAGTCGCCCGGCGCCTCGACGTTCAGTTCGGCGACGACGCCATCCTTGACGACCATCGAAAAGCGCTGGCCGCGCGTGCCCAGGCCGAATTTGCTGCCATCCATGGTCAGGCCGACGGCCTGCGCGAAATCGGCATTGCCGTCCGCGAGCATCGTCACCTTGCCCTCGGCGCCGGCCGACTTGCCCCAGGCGCCCATGACGAAGGCGTCATTGACGGCGGTGCAGGCGATTTCATCGACACCCTTGGCCTTGAGCGCCTCCGCCTTCTCGATGAAGCCGGGCAGATGCTTGGCCGAGCAGGTCGGGGTAAATGCCCCCGGCACCGAGAAGATGGCGACGGTCTTGCCCGCGAAATAATCGTCCGAAGGAACGGCTTCGGGGCCATTCTCGGTCATCTTGGTGAAGGTGGTGCTGGGAAGGCGATCGCCCTTGGAAATGGTCATGACTTGTCTCCTGGCCTTTGACGCGCGGGAGGTCGGGCCTGGGGGACCGACTGTCAAGACGCTGGAGCCGGAATATGTCGCGGCGCCCCGTCGGTGCGGTCGCTCGTCCTTGGCAAGCCGTCATGGCTGTCTATATTCCCCTCATGACAGAGGCGCCTTTCTATGGCGGGCATTTCCTGCTCGCTCTCCCCGGCATGCAGGACATGCGGTTCGATCATTCCGTGATTGCGCTGTGCGTCCATGATGCGCAAGGCGCGCTGGGCATCGCCGTCGGCGAGGAAATGGAGGGCGTGCAGTTGCGCGACCTGCTCGAAAGCTTCGATATTGACGGCAGCCAGGTGCCGGACGTGCCGGTGCTGCGCGGCGGCCCGGTGGAACCACGGCGCGGTTTCGTGCTCCATTCGCTCGATTGGGGCGGGCAGGATATGGTCACGGTGGGCAACCGGTGGGGCCTGTCGGGATCGCTGGACATATTGAAGGCGATAGCACAGGGACGCGGCCCGGCCCGCTATCTGATCGCCCTGGGCTATGCCGGATGGGGGGCAGGACAGCTGGAGGAGGAGTTGACGGGCGAAAGCTGGTTCCTCGCCGATGGCGATCCGGAATTGCTGTTCGACACTCCGGCGCGGCGTAAATGGGCGGCGTCCTTTGCGGCGGCGGGAGTCGATTCGACTCACCTGGTCAGTGGCGCCGGCTCGGCCTGAAACACCCGATCCATTTTTTCCGGAAAACAGGATCATTTCGGTATCGCAACAAAGCTACCGATCGGCCGATTATTCCCTGAACGTAACTGAACCAAATGCGGTAAATTTCCGCTAACCATTCCCGTTTGGATAGTGGAAATTCCCCGGACATGATTGTCACCCTGGGGCAATTGAACGGGGGTTCTCATGAATAAGCTTGTGATCGCGGCGCTTGCCGCAACGATGCCGCTCGCCCCGGCGACGGCGTCGACCTGCTGGAACAATGCGGCCGCAGAAGCCGCACAGATCCGTAATTTCGAAGTGATGTTGATGGTGTCGGCGCTGCGGTGCCGCACGGGGGAAAATGATTTCCTGCCCGCCTATAACCGGTTCGTCCGGGAAAAGCGGGCGGCATTGCTGGAGGTCAATGAAGCGCTTCGGTTGCACTTCATCGATGCGGCGGGACCGGTGAAGGCGCTGGACGCCTATGATGATTATGTCATCAGCCTTTCGAACAGCTATGGCGCGGGAGTGAGCGGCCTGGCCTGCCGTGATCTGGAATCGCTGGCTATGGCCGCCACGGCCCTGCCGGCCGACCGGGCATCGCTGCTGAAGCTGACGGCGGCGGCCGGCATCGCACCGCGCCTGAACGGCGCACGCTGCGACGACGTCGTCCGCATCGCACAGGCCGCGACGGCACCGGCCTCTGCAGAACCGGCGCAAAATGTCGCGCTGGCGGCGCCGGCGACCACCACTGCGATCGCGCCAAAGGCGCCCACGGCCAAGGCCGGACCTGCGGATTAGGACATAAAGAAAACTTTATATTGTGTTGCCATCTCAGGCGGCGATTGGTAAAGCCCGACCATCGCCGCCGCTTGTATTTCATCGGCGGCTTGGCACATTCTAAGCTAACGGAGACACGCTCGTGGCCACCGCACCCGCCACCCAGGCGCAGGATTATGTGATCGCCGACATCGCCCTTGCCGGCTTTGGCCGCAAGGAAATCGAGATCGCCGAAACCGAAATGCCGGGCCTCATGGCCCTGCGCCAGGAATTCGGCGCCGCGCAGCCGCTCAAGGGCGCGCGCATCACCGGTTCGCTGCACATGACGATCCAGACCGCCGTTCTCATCGAGACGCTGGCCGATCTGGGCGCTGAAATCCGCTGGGCATCGTGCAACATCTTCTCGACCCAGGACCATGCCGCCGCCGCCATCGCCGCGCGCGGCATCCCCGTCTTCGCCGTCAAGGGCGAGACGCTGGAAGAATATTGGGACTATGTCATCCGTATCTTCGACTGGGGTGACACGACCTGCAACATGATCCTGGACGATGGCGGCGACGCCACCATGTTCGCCCTGTGGGGGGCGCGCGTCGAGGCAGGGGAGGAACTGTTCACCCCGACCAACGAGGAAGAGGAAATCTTCGTCGCCACGCTGAAGCGCTTCCTGGTCGAGCGTCCGGGCTACCTGACCCAGACCGTCGCCGCCATCAAGGGCGTGTCGGAAGAGACGACCACGGGCGTGCATCGCCTGTACGAACTCGCCAAGAAGGGTAAGCTGCCTTTCCCCGCGATCAACGTGAACGACAGCGTCACCAAGTCGAAGTTCGACAATCTCTACGGCTGCAAGGAATCGCTGGTCGACGCCATCCGTCGCGCCACCGACGTCATGCTGGCCGGCAAGGTCGCAGCCGTCGCCGGTTTCGGCGATGTCGGCAAAGGCTCGGCCGCTTCGCTCCGCAACGGCGGCGCCCGCGTCCTCGTGACCGAAGTCGATCCCATCTGCGCACTCCAGGCCGCGATGGAAGGCTATGAAGTCGTGACGATGGAAGAAGCCGCCAAGCGCGCCGACATCTTCGTCACCGCCACCGGCAATGCCGACGTCATCACGCTCGACCATATGCGCGAGATGAAGAATATGGCGATCGTCTGCAACATCGGCCACTTCGACAGCGAGATCCAGATCGCCGCCCTGTCGAACCTGAAGTGGACCGAGATCAAGCCGCAGGTCGACGAAGTCGAATTCGCCGACGGCAAGAAGATCATCGTGCTGGCCAAGGGCCGTCTGGTCAATCTGGGCTGCGCCACCGGCCACCCCAGCTTCGTCATGTCATCGTCCTTCACCAACCAGGTGCTGGCCCAGATCGAACTGTGGACCGGCGGCGAGAAATATCAGAATGAAGTCTATGTGCTGCCCAAGCATCTGGACGAGAAGGTCGCCGCGCTGCACCTCGAAAAGCTGGGCGTGAAGCTGAGCAAGCTGACCCAGAAGCAGGCCGACTATATCGGCGTCCCTGTCGAAGGGCCGTTCAAGCCGGATCATTACCGCTACTGAGGCGGAACGAAAAAGGGGGAAGGCGGCAACGCCTTCCCCCTTTTTCTTGGCGCTTTGCTGTCACAGACCGCAAATCTTTCTACAGCCCGCTTCCCGCTGCGCCCGACTTGCGATAGGTCGGTGCCGATTATGAACAGGGACGGGCAGGTTCAGCGGAAAAAGGGGACAGGCGCATGACGTCGTTGTCGCCCATCGCTGCCATCATATTGGGGGTCGTTCTGGCGGCCTGGCTGGGCGCCGCGATCTGGGCGCTGGTCAGCGGGCAGCGAATGCGCCGCGAAGGTACGCAGGCGCAAGGCAAGCTGGATCGGGTGACGGTCCTGCTGGCTTCGGCACCCGCCGCGCCCATCATTATCCATCCCGACGGACGGCTGGAAGCCGCAGATCGCCTCGCCAAATGGCTGGGCAAATCGCGCGTGCCGACCTTTGTGTCGGAACTGACCGCGCCCGACGGTGGCCTTGAACCCGATGATGCGGCGCTTCTGGCCAATGAAATCGCGTCGGCGCAGCGCGCCGGCAAGAGCTTCGCGCTGCCGGTGCGGGGGCTGGGATCGTCCCGCCTGCTGCTGGTACGCGGCGCTCCCGCGAATCCGGGCCTCGCGACCAGCGGTGGCGTCGTCCTTTGGATTTTCGACGCCACCGACAGCCAGAGCGAAATCCAGGCGCTCAAGACCCAGGTCGACCAGTTGCGCGATGCGCTGGAAGCGCTTGCCGGGCTGGTGGAAGCTGCGCCTTTTCCCATGTGGCACCGCACGCCCGACCTCCGATTGAGCCTCGTCAACAGCGCCTATGTCGGTGCCGTCGATGGACAGGATGCGCGCGATGTCATCATGCAGGGCATCGAACTGGTCGAATCGGTCGGCGGCGTACCGCCAGAGGCTGCGGCCGCCGATGCCATGGCTCGCGATGAACTGGTCGAGCGGATGGTCCCCGCCACGATCAAGGGTGAGCGCCGCACGATGCGCGTCGTTGACGTGCCGCTCGGCGATGCCGGAATCGCCGGCTATGCCGTCGACCAGCATGAACTGGAGCAGGCGCGTGTCGAACACCGGCGTCTGGAAGCGGCCCAGCGCGACCTGCTGGACCGTCTTTCCGCAGGGGTGGCGCAATTTGGCCCCGACCGCACATTGCGCTTTTGGAACCAGCCCTTCATCAGCCTGTTCGGGCTGCGCCAGGACGCACTAGCCGACACGCCCCTGTTCGAACGTGTCCTCGACCAGATGCGCGATGCCCGTCGTCTGCCGGAACATCGCGACTTTCCCGCCTGGCGGGGAGAACGCCGGAACTGGTTCCTCTCGCCCCAGCCGCTTGAGGAAAACTGGCTGTTGCAGGACGGCACCCATCTGCGCGTCTACGCCCAGCCGCTGCCCGACGGTGGCCTGCTGCTGATCTTCGAGGATCGCACCGAGCAGGTCCAGCTTTCGAGCGCGCGCGACACCTTGCTGCGGGTCCGTACCGCAACCTTCGACAATCTGTTCGAATCGATCGGGGTCTTTTCCGCCGACGGTCGCCTGCAAATGTGGAACAGCCGCTTCCGCGCCATATGGGGCGCGAATGAGGATATGCTGGCGACCCATCCCCGCATCGACGATCTGATGCGCGAGGTTCAGTCGCGCCTGACTAAGCCGCAGCAATCGAACCTGGTCCGCGAACTGGTCCGCACCGCCACGGTCGAGCGCAAGCAGCGGATGGGCCATGTCGGTTTTGCCGATGGACGCATCTTCGAATTCGCCGCCATCCCGCTGCCCGACGGCAATGCGCTCTTCACCATGCTCGACGTGACCGACAGCCGCCGGGTGGAGCAGGTACTGCGCGACCGAAACGAGGCGCTGGAGCAGGCGGACAAGATCAAGACCGCCTTCGTCACCAATATGAGCTATGAACTGCGCACGCCGCTGACGACGATCGCCGGCTTCGCCGAGATGATGAGCGCGGGCTATGCCGGCGAACTGAGCGATTCGGCCAAGGACTATGTCGACGGCATCCTGCAAAGCACCGGTCGGCTGTCGATGCTGATCGACAACGTGCTGGACCTGACCCAGGGGGAAGCGGGCACGTTGCCGATCGAGCGCGCGGTCGTCGATCTGGCCGCCATTTCCCAGGCCTGCGTCGATCGGCTCAGGACCGAAGCGGCGGCCAAGGGCATGGAATTTGCCATTCGGATCGAGCCTTCGCTGGGCAGCGTCCAGGGCGACGCGCGCCGGATCGGCCAGGCGATCGATCATCTGCTGGAAAATGCGCTGCGATATTGCGGCCGTGGCACCCGCATCCTGCTGCATGGCGACGGTAGCGCAGACCGTGTGCGCATCGTGATTTCGGACAATGGCCCGGGCATCCCGTCGGCCCAGCAGGCAGCCATTTTCGATCCGGTAGCCCGGGCCGAGCAGGCGCGGGCCGGCAGCAAGGCAGGCATCGGCCTGCCGCTCGCGCGCCAACTCGCCCAGGCCCATGGCGGCACGTTGCAGCTCATGTCGGAAAAGGGGCAGGGGACCATGGTCGTGATCGAGTTGCCGCGTGGCTGAGAGCGACATGCTGCTGGCGGACGAAGCCGCCATGTTCGATCTTGGCCGGCGGATCGCTGCCGACGTCCGCATCGGCGATGTGATCGCATTGGAAGGCGGCCTCGGCGCCGGGAAGACCACCCTTGCCCGCGCGATATTGGAGGCGTTGGGCCTGGAGGGAGAGGCGCCCAGCCCCAGCTTCGCCATCGTCCAGCCCTATGACGTGCCCGAGGTCCGCCTGCCTGTCGCCCATGTCGATCTCTATCGGCTGGATGATGCGGAGGAAGCGGAGGAACTGGCGCTGGGCGATTATCTGATGGACAGCCTGCTCATCATCGAATGGCCCGGCCGGCTGGGCGGCGCTTTATGGCCGCACAGCCTCCGCCTGCATATCACAATCGAACCGAATGGCGCGCGGCGCTTGACAGCAGACGTGCCGGAGGCTTGGACGGATCGATGGTCCCGACTATGATCCCGCCCGCTTCTGCCGCCGATTTCCTCGCCAAGGCCGGCTGGCCCGACGCCGCCGTCGTGCCGCTGGCAGGCGACGCCTCTTTCCGCCGCTATTTCCGGGTCGTCGACGGCGGTCGGCGCGCCGTCCTGATGGATGCGCCGCCACCGCATGAAGATCCGCGCCCCTTCATCGCCATAGCCGAGCATCTGGTCGCCGACGGTTTCGCGGCCCCCCGCATCCTGGCGCGCGACCTGAACGAAGGCCTCGTGCTGATCGAGGATTTCGGCGACGATCGGCTGAAGGAGCATGTCGAGGATCAGCCCGGCGAGGAACTGGCCGTCTATGGCCGAGCCATCGAGCTGCTGGCGGACCTGCACAAGCTGCCGGCGGCCGAACTCCCCCCCTATGATCGTGCCGTCTATCAGCGCGAAGTGGGGCTTGTGACCGAATGGTATTGTCCGGCCATCGGCCTGAAGGTCGATGAGGATGCCTATGTCCGCGCCTGGGATGAAGTGCTGCCGATCGCCGAGCAGTCGGCCAGCCCCATCGTCACGGTCCTGCGCGACTATCATGCCGAAAATATCATGCTGATCGACCGGCCAGAGGCAAGGGGCCTTGGCCTGCTCGACTTTCAGGATGCGCTGGCCGGTCATCCGGCCTATGACCTGGTGTCGCTGCTGCAGGACGCGCGGCGGGACGTTTCACCTGCGGTCGAAGCGGCGATGCTCGCTCACTACAAGGCGATCGCATCCCCGCCGGGCGATTTCGACGCCGCCTATGCCGTCCTTGGCGCACAGCGCAACGCGAAGATCATCGGTATCTTCACCCGCCTGTGGAAGCGGGACGGAAAGCCGCGCTATTTGTCCTATCTCCCGCGCATGTGGGGCCTGCTGGAGCGCGACCTTACCCATCCCGCTCTCGCGCCCGTGGCCCAATGGTTCGCCGCCAATATCCCCGCCGACAAGCGCCACAACGCGCTACAGGAGTTCGCCCCCGAATGATCGACACGGCGATGCTGATGGCCGCCGGCCTTGGCAAGCGAATGCGTCCGCTCACTGCGACCCGGCCCAAGCCGCTGGTCAAGGTCGCCGGCAAGCCGTTGATGGACCATGCGCTGGACCGGCTGGAAGCCGGCGGCATCCGCAAGGTCGTGGTCAACGTCCATTATCTTGCCGATACGGTCGAAGCGCATCTGCGCGCCCGCAAAGGGGGCATGGAATTCGTCATTTCCGACGAACGCGCCAAGCTGCTGGAGACAGGCGGCGGCCTCATAAAGGCGAAGCCGCTGCTCGGCGACCGGCCGATCGTCTGCGCCAACAGCGACAATCTCTGGATCGACGGACCGCAGGAAACGCTGGGCATGATGCAGCGGCTCTGGGATGAGGAGCGGATGGATGCGCTGCTGCTGCTGGTGCCGCTGGCGCGCGCCTATTGCCATAAGGGGCCGGGCGATTTCCACATGGACGCCAATGGCCGCCTGAGCCGTCGCAAGCCCGCCCATGTCGCGCCGTTCGTCTATACCGGCGTGCAGATCATATCCCCGTCGGTGCTGCGCGATCCGCCCTCGGACGTCTTCTCCACGAATGTCTTCTGGAACCGTGCTATCGAGGCCGGACGCCTCTATGGCGTTTCGCACCAGGGACTATGGTTCGACGTCGGCACGCCGCAGGCCATTCCCGTCGTGGAGGCGATCCTCACCCATGGGTGAGCGGACGCGGCCAGCGCTTTACACCATCCCGGCGCACCGCGCCTTCGCCGATGCGCTGGTGACGGGGCTGTTGGCGCTTCATGGCGAAGATGTCCGGTCGCTGGCGCAGGGCATGATCCTTTTGCCGAGCAATCGCGCCGTTCGCGCGGTGCGGGATGCTTTCGTCCGTCAGTCCAAGGGCGGCCTGCTGCTGCCCCGACTGGTGACGATCGGCGATCCCGACCTGGGCGAGCAGGTGGGCAGCGCGCTCGATCCTCTGGGGGAGGGCGATCCATTGCCGCCCGCCATTGCGCCCGTGCGTCGCCAGATGATCCTGGCGCGCATGGTGCAGGATGTGAAACCGGGAACCGACGCGGCGCTGGCGCTGCAACTGGGGCAGGCGCTGGGCAGCGTATTGGACCAGATGCAGGTGGCGCAGGTGCCGGTCGGCGCGTTGCGCAACCTTAACCTGTCGGCCGAATTGTCCAGCCATTGGCAGGCATCGCTCACCCTGTTTGAAATCCTCCTGTCGCGCTGGCCGGCGGAACTGGCGCGACTGGGCTGCATCGACCTGGCCGACCGGCGCAACCGCCTGTTTGATCGGCTCGCAGCGCGGTGGAAACAGGCGCAGCCGGCTGGCTTCGTGGCTGCGGCGGGCATTTCCACCACCGCGCCCGCCATCGTCCGGCTGTTGCGTTGCATCGCGGAAATGCCGCAGGGCATCGTCGTCTTCGCCAGTCTCGACCAGAATATGGACCAGGACGCCTGGGATGCGATCGGGCCTTTCGATCCGGACCCCGTGACCGGCCGCGTGCCCGCTCCGCACGAAACCCATCCCCAATATGCGCTCAAGCGCCTGCTGGACGGCATGAGCGTAACGCGCGAGGATGTGGCGCAATGGCGCTGGGGAAGCGAGCATGATGCGCGCGCCGTGCGCGGCCGTAACATCTCCAACGCCATGCTGCCGCCCCGTCTGACGGGCCGCTGGCGCGACCTCAAAACGGCGGACCGCTCGCTTTCCGGGGTTGAGGCGCTGGAGGTCGCGACCCCTGGAGAAGAGGCGCAGGCCATCGCCATCGCCCTGCGCGAGGCGCTGGAGACGCCTGAGCGGACGGCTGCGCTGGTTACGCCCGATCGGCAACTCGCCACCCGGGTGTCGGCGCACCTTCGGCGCTGGGGCATAGAGGCCGACGATTCCGCCGGCCTTCCTCTGTCGCGCCTGCCGCCCGGCACTTTGCTGATCGCCATGACAGAAGCGGTGGCGGAACGTTTTGCGCCGGTCGCTCTGCTGACCCTGCTCAAACATCCGTTGGTGATGCGCGGCGAAGGACGCCTTGCCTGGCTTGATGGCGTGCGCGGTCTGGACCTGCTGCTGCGTGGCCCCCGCCCGCAGGCAGGGCTGGTCGGCATCGACCTGCTGCTCAAACCGCGCGGGGACGATGATCGGCAGCGGCGACTGCGCGACGAAGTCCGCGCCTGGTGGCCGACAGCGCGCGCGCTGCTGGACCCGCTGGAGGAAGGCGCGCGCATCGCCGCCGATCTGGCCGGCCAACTGGCGATGATCCGCACCCAGGCCGGAGCCCTGTCCGGCGACATGGTCTGGTCGGGGCATCAGGGTCACGCCGCCGCCGATATCTTCACAGAAATGGAGGCCTTCGCGCTGGAAGGCCCACGGCAGGCGGACATACGCGCGCTGCCGCTCCTGCTCGAACATATGCTGGCAGGCTTCGCCGTGCGTCCTCCGCAGGGCGGGCATCCGCGCATCGCGATCCTCGGCCTGATCGAGGCGCGGCTGGCGCAGGCCGACCTCATGATTCTGGGCGGCCTGAATGAAGGGACATGGCCGGGCCTGCCGGCGCCCGATCCCTGGCTCGCGCCGCGCGTCCGCCGCGAACTCGGGCTGCCTGGGCTGGAAAGCCGCATCGGTCTTGCCGCGCATGATTTCGCCAGTGCGCTGGGTGCGCCCAATGTGCTCATCACCCGCGCCCGGCGCGGCAGCGGCGGTCCGGCGGTGGCGTCGCGCTTCTGGCTGCGGCTGAAGGCGATGGCGGGTGGGCAATGGAAGGTGGCGGATCGCTACGCCCGCCTGGCGCAGGCGATCGATCGGCCGCATGTCCACACGCCCGAACGGCGCCCGGCGCCGGTTCCGCCTTCGTCGGTCCGGCCAAAACTGATCCCCGTCACCGATGTCGATCGGCTGAAAGCCGATCCCTATGCCTTTTATGCCCGGCGTATCCTGCGGCTCGCCAGGCTCGATCCGGTCGATGCCGACGCCGGGCCGGCGTGGCGCGGCACCGCGGTGCATGAAATCCTCCAGCATTGGGCGGAGGAGAAGAGGTTCGATCCCACCGATCTGGAAGCACGCGCCAGGGCCATGTTCGAACGACCCGAAGTGCATCCGCTGCTCCGCGCCCTGTGGCAGCCCCGGCTGATGGAGGCGATCCGCTGGATCGCCGCCGAAGTGGTGAAGGACAAGGCCGCTGGCCGTACCATCCTCGCGGTCGAGCAGGAGGGACGGGCGGAGATTGCCGGCGTTACCCTGATGGGAAAGGCCGACCGCATCGATCGACTGACCGACGGGCGTATCGGCATCATCGATTACAAGACCGGCAAGCCACCGAGCGCACGGCAGGTCAAGGCGGGGTTCGCCCTGCAACTCGGCCTGCTGGGCATCATCGCCGAACTGGGCGGCTTCGACGGGCTGGGTTCCACACCCACGGCCGGCGATTTCGAATATTGGTCGCTCGCCAAGAAGGGCGATCAGTTCGGCTTTCGCGAAAGCCCGGTCGATCCGCTGGGCAAGCGCGACAAGATCGTGACCGATCGCTTCACCGCCCATGCCCATGAACTATTTGAGGGCGTGGCGAACGACTTTCTGCTCGGGTCAGCGCCCTTCCGCGCGGAGATCAATCCCGAAGTGGCCAATTATGGCGATTATGACCAGCTGATGCGGCTGGAGGAATGGTATGGCCGCGACGATGGCTGACAGGCCGCGCCCCTTGCAGAAGCTGCTCGGCGATCAGGCGCGCGCCGCTGCGCCCGCCGCCCATGTCTGGCTATCCGCCTCGGCCGGCACCGGCAAGACCCATGTGCTGACCGCGCGCGTCTTCCGCCTGCTGCTTCAGGGCGTGCGGCCGGAAAATATCCTGTGCCTGACCTTTACCAAGGCTGGCGCGGCCGAAATGGCCGATCGCATTCATGACCGGCTGGCTGGCTGGGTGCAACTGGACGGTCCGGCGCTCGCCGCCGACCTGATGGCGCTCGGCGAGGATATAGGCCCGCAGATGCAGGATAAGGCGCGGCGGCTCTTTGCCGAGGTGCTGGAGTCGACCGGTGGCGGCTTGCGTATCCAGACCATCCATGGTTTCTGCCAGCAATTGCTGGCCGCATTCCCGCTGGAGGCGGACCTTGCGCCAGGCTTCCGTCCGCTCGACCAGCGTGAACAGGCCAGTCTGGCGCGCGAGACGCTGGCCGACCTCGCCGTGCGGGCGCAGGAGCAGGGCGACGAGCGACTGATCGGCGCGCTCCAGGCGCTTAGCCTGCGATTGGGGGAGGGCGGCGCCGAACGGTTCCTATTGCGCTGCGCGGGGTCGGGCAGCGCGCTCGACACGCTGCCCGATTCCATATTGCCGTGGCTGGCGACACAATTCGATCTACCGGAAGGCGATATAGATCAATGGCTTGCTGAACAATGTTCCGACGATATGTTCGACATGCGGACGCTCGATGGCATCGTCCGCGCCAATATCGACTGGGGTAAGGGGCGCGGGCTTGAACGATGCGATCGTATCGCCACCTGGCGCGCTCTTGATCCGCAAGGCAGGGCCACCACCCTTGCCGACCTCCACCGCGCCTGGGCGAAGGCGGATGGCGACCTGGTCGACGCCAAGGGCTGGGTGCCGCCGATCGACGGCTATCTGGAGATGGCGTCGCGGCTCTACGATCGCTGCTGCGACCTGATCGCGGTCAAGCTGCGCGCCGACTATGCCGCATTGCTGGCGCAGGCGCTCCATGCCGGTCGCGCCTATGCCCGCGATTATGCGCAGGCCAAGGCGCTGGCGGGCGCGGTCGATTTTGACGATCTGATCGCCCGGACCGCGCGTCTGCTGGAGCAGGACGGCATCGCCGAATGGATCCGCTACAAGCTCGACCAGCGCATCGACCATATATTGGTGGATGAGGCGCAGGACACCAATGCCGCCCAATGGCGCATCGTGCGCACCCTGGCCGAGGAGTTTTTCGCCACGGAATGGGAACCGGGCCAGAAGGTACGGACCATCTTCACCGTGGGGGATTTCAAGCAGGCGATCTTCGGTTTCCAGGGCACCAGCCCGGAGAACTTCAGGGCAGCGCAGCTATTGTTCCAGCGTGACGCCGACCGATCGGGCCATGATTTCTTCAACCTCTCGCTCGACCAGAGCTTCCGGTCGACGCCTGCGGTCCTCGACGTGGTCGATCGCACCCTCTCGACCCTGCGCGCGGAGCGGCTGGGGCTGGGGCCGGGCGATGTACGGCATATCAGCGCCAACCGGCATCCGGGCGAAGTGCAACTCTGGAAGCCGGTCATCGCCAACCTCAATGAGGATGCGGAGGGCGAGGAGGATTGGGCGGCCGATCAGGAGCGCGTCCTTGCCGCCCGGATCGCGCGCCAGATCCGGCAATGGATCGACGATGGGCTGATGCTCGAAAGCCAGGGCCGCCCCGTGCGCGCAGGCGACATCATGATCCTGGTGCGCCGTCGCAGCGAACTGGCGCGGCTGATCGTCGCGCGGCTCTATGAGGAACAGGTGGCGGTGGCAGGGATCGACCGGCTCCGCCTGAATGCGCCGTTGGCGGTGCGTGATCTGCTGGCGGCGCTGCGCTTCGCGGTCCAGCCGGAGGATGAACTGAACCTCGCCGCGTTGCTGGTGTCGCCTCTGATCGGCTGGACGCAGGACGAATTGATGCAGCGGCTGATCGGTCGCAAGGCCGGTCTGTGGCGGCATCTCAACCAGATATTGACCGATGCCGAGCTTGCACCGCTGCGCGGACTGCTCGCCGCCGCCGATTTCACCACCCCCTATCGCTATCTGGAAGCGATCCTGTCCGGCCCGATCGACGGCCGCCGCCGTCTGGTGGAAAGATTGGGCATAGAGGCGGCGGACCCGATCGAGGAATTGCTCAACGCCGCGCTCGCCTTCGAAGGCGACGATCACCCTTCGCTCCAGCGCTTCATCGACTGGTTCGACCGGGGCGAGGTGGAGATCGTCCGCGATGCCGCCGCGCAGGGCGACATGTTGCGGCTGCTGACGGTCCATGGCGCAAAGGGCTTGCAGGCCCCCATCGTCATCCTCGCGGACGCTTGCATGGACCCGGACGCGGGCCAGCGGAACGATTCGCTCGAATGGAACGGCCTGCCGATCCTTGCCCCGCGCAAGGCCGAGCGGCAGGGACCGATCGGTGATGTGGCGGAAGAGGCCGCCGCGGAGGAGCGCCGCGAACATTGGCGCCTCCTCTATGTCGCGCTCACGCGCGCCGAGGAGAAGCTGATCGTGGCCGGCTCGCTGGGACCGCGCGCCAAGGGGGAGGTGAAACCCGAAAGCTGGTTCGCGGCGGTCGACGGCGCCATGCTCTCGCTCGGCACGGAGTGGGAGGCCGATCCGCTGTGGGGGGCGACGCGGCGCTGGCGCGGGACCGAACCGTTGCAGCCAAAGAAGGCTGGACAGGAAAAGGTCGAGGACCGCCCGACAATCGCGGAACCGGCCTGGCTGCGCGCCCCGGCGCCGGTCGAGGCGCGCCCGCCGCGCCCGCTTGCTCCATCCGCCCAGGTGGAAGATGACGTGCCCTATCCTCCGCCGACACCTGCCATGCGCGCGGCGGCCGAGCGCGGCCGCTGGCTCCATCGCCTGTTCGAGCGATTGCCCGATGTCCCGGCCGACCGACGCCGGGATGCCGCCGACCGTTGGCTGGTCGAGCAGGGCGCGGAGGATCGAGCGATCCGTCATGACGTCATCGAGCAGGCCCTCGCCGTGATCGACGCGCCTGCCTTCGCCGACCTGTTCGGTCCTGACGCGCTGGCCGAGGCGCCCATCGCCGCAGTCGTGGGCGAAGCGGTGATCGCCGGCACCGTCGACCGGCTTTGCATCGGCACGGATCGCATCCAGCTGGTCGATTTCAAGACCGGCCGCATGGCTCCCCGATCGCCGGACCATGTACCGGTCGCGCATGTGCGGCAGATCGCCGCCTATGTCGCCGCGCTTGAGGTCATCTTTCCCGGCCGGACGATCGAGGCGGGGCTGCTCTATACCAGCGGCCCGCACCTTGTCGTCATGCCGCCGCGCCTGCTGGCAACGCACAAGCCCGGCTTTGTGCCCACGCAGGAGAATTTGCCGCTCTGGCCCGTTGAGCCGGATGCGCACCCATCCTAGATATCGCCCAACATAAGGAGATCAAAGCAATGGCCACCAAGGCAGTTACCGATGTCAGCTTCAAGGCGGACGTGATCGATTCCGACAAGCCCGTGCTTGTCGATTTCTGGGCCGAATGGTGCGGCCCGTGCAAGATGATCGGCCCGGCCCTGGAGGAAATCTCCGAGGAACTGGCGGACAAGGTCACGATCGCCAAGATCAACATCGACGAAAATCCGGACGCGCCGGGTCAATATGGCGTGCGCGGCATCCCGACGATGATCCTGTTCAAGAATGGCGAAGTCAGCGCGACCAAGGTCGGCGCGGCCCCCAAGAGCGCGCTCAAGGGCTGGATCGAAAGCGTCCTGTAAAAGGGCAGGGCCGGCCACGAGCATTTTCAAGTTGACCGTTTACGGTCAACGGCTCGGAAAATGCGGCCCCAAAAGCAAGTGATGCGTTTTCACGTAATGTGAAAACGCATTACGTCAGCGGGATCATCACCGATCTGGCATAGGTCGGGCGTTCGCGCAGCCGGTCATACCAGGCGCGCACATGCGGCACGTCGGGTCGCTCCATATCCAGCGTGAAATAGGTATGGGCATAGACCCCCATCGGCACGTCCGAGACACCGAAATGGACACCTGAAAGCCAGGGTTGGACGGCAAGCGCCTGATCCAGGATCAGCATGGCTGCACCGGTGACCTGCGCGGACCTGGCGATGACTTGTCCATCCCGCTGTCCCGCTTCGCGACGCACAAGGTGCAGGAAGGCATCGCGCTGGGCGTCGGCGAAAGAAAATTGCCAGTCCATCCATTTGTCGGCCTGCGCCCGGATAACGGGATCATCGGGCCACATCTCAGCAGGCGCATAGCGGGCGGCGAGATACCGCAGGATGGCATTGGATTCCCACAACAGGACGTCGCCATCCTCGATCGTAGGGATCATCTGGTTGGGATTCTTGGCCCGATAGGCCGCGTCCATGCCGAACGTGCCGCCGACATCATGGCGGACGTGGGGCAGGGCGATCTCGTCGGCGAACCAGGCGACCTTCTTCACATTATGCGAGTTCAGTCGACCCCAGATCGTCAGCATGCCAGTCCCTTTCTATCCGAACAGCGTCGCCGCCGCCCTGTCCCAAAGACGCGGCGAGGACGCGCCCATCAATCCGCGGCGCAGATCGCCAACGACATAGGGCGATCCATCCGTCCGCTGACAGCAACCGCCCGCTTCGTTGACGAACAATGTACCGGCCGCATGATCCCAGGGCAGGGTTCGCGCGAACACCGACACGTCATTCTGGCCGAGTACCAGCCGCGGATATTGTTCGGCGGCACAACGGGGAATATCCACCAGCGTGAAGCTGGACTGCGACCGCCGCTGGATGTCGGCGCGATCTTCCGGCGACATGAAATAGACCGCCAGCGCCGCGATCGGCAGTTCGCCACCACTTTCGCGCGCCCGTACCTGCTCGCCATCGATATGACTGCCGCCGCCCAGCATAGCATGGCACAGCCGTCCGGTCAGCGGGTCCAATATCCAGCCGGCCAGCGTTGCGCCGCCGTCGACCAGCGCCACCATGATGCCGAAGGGCGGCTGACCCGACGCGAAATTGCCGGTGCCGTCGATCGGATCGACGATCCAGTTGAGGCCATCGCCTGCCCGTTCCAATATGCTGGGGTCGGCGGCGCAGGCTTCCTCGCCGATGATCCCGGCTTCCGGCAGGATAGCCGCAAGACCTTCCGCCAGGCGGAGTTCGCTCTCCTTGTCGGCGATGGTGACGAAGTCGTTGGCGGCCTTTTCGCTGACCTCGTCGGCGGCCAGATTGCGATATCGCGGCATCACGATATCGCGCCCCACCTGCCGCATCAGCGAGACGACGGGATCATGCAGTTCCAGCATCATCAGCTACGATAATCCGCGTTGATCGAGATATAGCCGTGAGTAAGGTCGCAGGTCCAGATGGTCGCGCGCCCTTCGCCCAGGCCCAGCTCGACGCCGATTAGGATATCCTGCCCCTTGAGGTGCGCCGCAACAGGCGCCTCATCATAACCCTCGACGGCGAGGCCGCCGGTTGCCACCTGCGTGGCGCCGAAACGGATGGACAGCTTGTCCCGATCCGCCGGTTCGCCCGCCTTGCCGATCGCCATGACTACACGGCCCCAATTGGCGTCTTCACCGGCAATGGCAGTCTTCACCAGCGGAGAGTTGGCGATCGACAAACCTATGCGATGGGCGCTTTCGTCGCTGGCGGCGCCTTCGACCGTGATCTCGATGAACTTGCTAGCCCCTTCGCCGTCGCGCACGACCAAATGCGACAGCTGGCGGCACAGGTCCGACAGGGCCGCATGGAAGGCATCGGCACCGGCATCGTCCATCGATGTGAGCGGCACGTTGCCCGCCTTGCCCGTGGCGAAGGCCAGCACCGTGTCGCTGGTCGACGTGTCGCTGTCGACGGTGATGCAGGAGAAGGTCCGCTTGTTCGCCGCGGACAGCATCTGTTGCAGCAGCGCCGGATCGATCGCGGCGTCGGTGAAGATATAGCCGAGCATCGTCGCCATGTCCGGCGCGATCATGCCCGATCCCTTGATGATGCCAACCAGTTCGACCCGGCTACCGCCGACCATGGCGGAAACATGTGCGCCCTTGGGATAGGTATCGGTGGTCCCGATCGTGATAGCGGCATCTTCCCAGCTACAGGGGAGGGCGGTGAACGCGGCTTCAAGACCCGATTCAGCCTTGTCGATCGGCAAGGGCACGCCGATCACGCCGGTCGAGGAGATAAAAATATCCGACGGCTGGCAGGACAGGTGATTGGCGACTTTGGCGGCGATCGCCTCGACCGCCGCGCGCCCGCGGTGGCCGGTGAAGGCGTTGGCGTTGCCGGCATTGACCACCAGCGCTCGCGCAGATCCCAGTGGGATCGCGTCGCGACACCATTCCACCTCGGGCGAAGGGCATTTGCTCTGGGTCGTTACGCCAGCCACTGCCGTGCCGGCATCCAGTTCCACATAGGTGAGGTCGCACCGCGTCCACGCCTTGTATCCGGCGCGGGCGGTGCGTAGCATCACGCCGTCAATGGAGGGCAGGTTCGGGAATGAGGCGGGTGCGAGGGGCGAGCGCTGGGTCATGGCGCGCGAAATGGGGCAAAATCGGGCAGGGGTCAATTGTTTCGACGGCGATGCTGGCCGCTTTGGGCACCAGCCTGTCTCCCGGCTCCGCTGCGCCGCTGGCCAAGCCGCATCCGGCCATTCCGCGCACCAGTCCGGGCGAATGGATCACCCCGGCCGATTATCCGATTTCGTCGGCCAGGCGCAAGGAAACCGGCGTCACCGGCATTCGCCTGACGATCGACACGGACGGTTTCGCGCAGGATTGCGTCGTCACTCAGGACAGCGGCAATGTCCTGCTGGATCAGACAAGTTGCGCAATCATACGCGCTCGCGCCTGGTTCCTGCCGGCAACCGACGACAATGGCGCGCCGATGGTGGGCCATTGGACGACGCGGATAACCTGGCGGCTGCCGGGCACCCCGGACGAGCATCAGAAGCCGGAGGAAGCGGAAGAAGTGGCGCAAGCGGAAGCGATGGAGCGGCAGCTTGAACGCTTCCAGCAAAGCTTCGAGAGCTTTTCGAGCGAAACCGCGTTCATCGTCCATGAAGACGGCCGGATAAGCGATTGCGAGCAGCGCTTCGTCGGGGCGATGGCGGCGCAGTTCACGCCCTTCCGCTGCAAGACCATGCCTCCGGCCGGAGTCCCCTTCAAGGATATGGACGGCATCGCCACGGCCAAGCGGGTCGTCATGCGCTACAGCATCGACATGACCGATCCCGGCACCGACGGATCAACGCCGGGCGAATGACCGCAGATAGAGCCGTCCAATCCCGTCAGGCATTTCCAGCGTGCGGTATCCTCGCCTGCGTGCATAATCGACCAGCCCATCGTCGGGCCGCATCGGCAATTTCCGCGTCCCGGCTTCATAGCCCGTGAGGATGGCATCGGGCGGATCGCGGTCCAGATCGCGCAACGTCGCCGGGATGATCACATGGACCTGCCGGGCCAGGCGTGGGCCGATCGTCCAGCCCGTGCGATAGGCGAAAGGACCGGGCGCAAAGCGCGGATCAAGCTTCAGCCCGCTCCCCAGAATCATGTGTGGCGACAGCGTTGCGACATCATCGCCTCCGCCCAGCGCCCGGACCTTCATTCCCGCCCAATGCGCGGCGCCTTCCGCCTCCAGCACCGGCGATCCGTTGCGCATCATCGATCCGACATGGCGGATCGCCGGCAGCAGGCCGGGAATGACGCTGAGGCACAGGAAAGCGACCAGCATGTGTCGGCGTGATGCGGTCCAGCAGCGCGCATCGTCGAACAGATAACCGAGCGCCAGCGCCATCGGCGGGAGCAGAGGCATAACATATTGGACCTGCGACGGCGTCGGCAGCGCCGCACCGATCAGCGCGCCCCCGGTCATCCAGATCGCCAGCCGCCGCCCGGGCGACCGCACCTGCCGGCGCGTGGCGATCCAGTTGGCGACCAGCAGGATCAGGGCGGCCAGCGCCGGGCCCTTCCACAGATATTTGAGCAGGTCGGTCAGCTTTTCGACGCTGCTCAGTTCGTCAAATGCCCCATTGGCCGCATACCAGGCGTGGGGCGCAGTCGCGCCATAGGTCAGCACCCCATAAAGAAAGGCATCGGGCGCGAGCACCCACACGACCAGCATCGGCGCCAGCCCCAGGGCCGCACCCGCGGCCAGCCAGCAGCCCCCACGCACGCCGCCACGCCCCCCGGTGCTGATGACGAAAAGGCCCGTCATCAGCCCGAGAGGGGCGAAATTCAGCTTCGTCGCGATCGCAAGGCCAAACAGCGATCCCGCCGCCAGCCAGTATCGCGGCGTGCAATGGCGCAGGGCCAGCAGGCTGGCGACCAGCCCCATGGACGACAGGAGCGTAGGCAGCATGTCGTTGCGCACCACGCTGCCGGTAAACTGGAAGGATGCAGTCGCGGCAACCAGCAGGGTGGCCACCACGGCGTTGCCGCGCGAAATGCCCGCGATCCGCTGCGCCATCCCTAGCGCCAGCAGGGTGCAAAGCCCCGTCGCCGCCGTCGCCAGGCGCATCGCAAGCACCATATGGCCGGGGAACAGCCATGCGAGCGGGGCATAGGCCCAGCTGTGCAGCGGCGGCTGGAGATAGAGGAAGTCGCGAAAGACCAGCAAATGACTGCTGAAATAGGCGCCCGCGACATATTGGCTTTCATCATGATCGAACGGCGTCGCAATGGCGGTCAGACCGAACCAGATGGTCAGCGCCATCGCCACAACGATGACTATGGCTATGGGCACGGCGCGGCCACGCGCCGGCGCCAGGACGGATTGCCGATACACTCTCTTTTGCGACCCCTGCTTTTGCTGCGCCCTTGTGGCGCAGCCGGCGCGAAGTGCCAATCCCCCGCGCCGTCCTTCCGCCGTCACCCGGCAAAACCACCTGCCGCAATATGATGACGGCTTTGCTACAGCCCCGATTAAGGCGCTGCTTGATTGACTAAAGGATGTGCCGTGCCTAAATCGCGGCGCATATCTGCGTGCAATCCTCGCAAGGGGAGGGTGCGCTTGTTTCCCAGGCCCCTATCGTCAGGAATTTGCATGTTCGGCGCACTCGCCAAGTCCATCTTCGGATCGTCCAACGAACGTTATGTGAAGTCGCTGGGCAAGATCGTCGACAAGATCGCCTCCTTCGAATCCGCGATCCAGGCGCTGAGCGATGAGGAACTGGTGGCGCAGACTGCCAGGTTCCGGGAACGGCTTGCTGCCGGCGAAACGCTGGACGACCTGCTGCCCGAAGCCTTCGCCACGGTGCGCGAAGCGTCGGTGCGTGTGCTGGGCATGCGCCATTTCGACGTGCAGATGGTGGGCGGCATCGTCCTCCATCGCGGCGAGATCGCCGAAATGCGCACGGGCGAGGGCAAGACGCTGGTCGCCACCGTCGCGACCTATCTCAACGCGCTGGAAGGGAAGGGCGTCCACGTCGTCACCGTAAACGACTATCTGGCCAGCCGCGACTGCGAATGGATGGGCCAGGTCTATCGCTTCCTCGGCCTCACCACCGGCGTGATCGTGCCGAACCTGTCGGAAGACCAGCGCCGCGAAGCCTATGATGCCGACGTCACCTATGCGACGAACAACGAACTCGGCTTCGACTATCTGCGCGACAATATGAAATATGACCGCGCCTCGATGGTCCAGCGGCCGTTCAACTATGCGATCGTCGACGAGGTGGACTCGATCCTGATCGACGAGGCGCGCACGCCGCTCATCATCTCCGGCCCGACCGACGACAAGTCGGAACTCTATGTCGCGGTCGATGCGATCGTGAAGCAGATCACCGAAGCCGACTATGAAAAGGACGAGAAGCAGCGCAGCGTCACGCTGACGGAAGACGGCACCGAGAAGATCGAGCGGCTGCTGGAGGCTGCCGGCCTGCTTCAGGGCGACAATCTCTACGATTTCGAGAACACCCAGGTCGTGCACCACGTCAATCAAGCGCTGCGCGCCGTGGTGATGTTCCGCCGCGACATCGATTATATCGTGAAGGACGGCAAGGTCGTCATCATCGACGAGTTCACCGGCCGCATGATGGATGGCCGCCGCTGGTCGGATGGCCTGCACCAGGCGGTGGAGGCCAAGGAAGGCGTCAATATCGAGCCGGAGAACCAGACGCTCGCCTCGATCACCTTCCAGAATTATTTCCGCATGTACCCGAAACTGGGCGGCATGACCGGCACGGCCGCGACCGAAGCGACCGAATTCTACGAAATCTACAAGATGAACGTCGTCACCATCCCGACGAACCGCCCCGTGCAGCGTGTCGACGAGGAAGATACGTTCTACAAGAATCTGGAAGACAAGTTCCGGGGCATCGCCAAGACGATCAAAGTCCATGCCGAGCAGGGGCAGCCGGTGCTGGTCGGCACCGTGTCGATCGAAAAGTCGGAAATGCTATCCGAATTCCTCAATCAGGAAGGCGTGAAGCATGCCGTGCTGAACGCCCGCTTCCATGAAAGCGAAGCGCATATCGTGGCGCAGGCGGGCCGCAAGGGCGCGGTAACGATCGCCACCAACATGGCTGGACGCGGTACCGACATCAAGCTGGGCGGCAATCTGGAAATGCGCGTCGAGGACGAACTGCGCGATGTTCCAGAAGGCCCGGAACGCGATGCCGCGATCGCCCGGATCGAGACGGAGATCGAGGCCGAGAAGCAGGAAGTGCTGGCCGCCGGTGGCCTGTTCGTCCTCGCGACCGAACGCCATGAAAGCCGCCGCATCGACAACCAGCTGCGCGGCCGTTCGGGCCGCCAGGGCGATCCCGGCCTTTCGCGCTTCTACCTCAGCCTCGACGATGACCTGATGCGCATCTTCGGCCCGGACACGATGTTCGCCAAGATGATCCGCTCCAACCTTGAGGATGGCGAAGCGCTGCCCCCATCCAAATGGCTGAGCAAGGCGATCGAGACCGCCCAGAAGAAGGTCGAGGCGCGCAACTACGACATCCGCAAGCAGGTCGTCGAATATGACGACGTGATGAACGACCAGCGCAAGGTCATCTACGAACAGCGTAGCGACATCATGGATGCCGACACGGTCGACGATGTCGTCACCGACATGCGCCGCGAGACGGTCAATGATCTGGTCGGCGCATCCTGCCCGCCCGGCACATATCCCGAGCAGTGGAACATGGAGCGCCTGAAGGCCCGCACCGCCGAAATCCTGGGCCTGGATCCTGATTTCGATGCATGGCTGGCCGAGGATGCGGTCGATCCCGAAATGATCGAGGAGCGCCTGGTCGCGCTGGCCGACGACGCCGTGGCCGAGAAGGTGAAGGAGGTCGAGGCAAATGACTGGCACATGATCGAGAAATCGATCCTGCTCCAGAGCCTGGATCATCACTGGAAGGAGCATCTGGCGACGCTCGACGCGCTGCGCCAGGTCGTACACCTGCGCGCCTATGCGCAGAAGACGCCGATCAACGAATATAAGCAGGAATCCTTCGCCCTGTTCGAACGGATGCTGGAAAATATCCGCGAGGATGTGACCGGCTCGATCGCGCGGGTGCAGTTCCGCATGGAGCAGCCGCCGTTGCAGGATTATGGCCTGCCCGTGCTGCCCGACTTCATCACCACGCATATCGATCCCTTCTCGGGCGAGGACAACAGCGCGGATATCGATGCGGGACAGTTGGGCGGCATCACCACCATGATTCCTCGCGCGCCGGTGGCCACTGCGCCGGCCGGTGAGTTCGCCAATCTAGACATCAGCCGCAATGCGCCATGCCCCTGCGGTTCGGGCCAGAAATACAAGCATTGCCACGGCGCGCTGGCCTGACCGGCGATCCCGATCCGATGATGGTGCCGGGCTGGTTAACCAGTCCCGGCAGCATTTCGGCAAGGTTGCGTTGTCATTCTGTTCCGTAATTCCGGGGGGCTAACCGGAGGAATGGAATGGAGCAGCTGGTCTATCGCGCGATCGCCGAAAAGCGGCGCGACCGGCGCTATCATGTCGATATCGAAGGCAGGCTGGTCGACGACGACGGGGTGACGCAAACCGTCGTGGTGCGCAATGTTTCGATCTACGGCGCGATGCTGTCGGGATTGACGCCCCCGCAAATAGGAGCACGGGTCGTTCTGATCCTGCCCTATCTGGAACGCGACGCCACGCTCATCTGGAGCCGGGGCGAACAATGCGGGCTGCTGTTCAACAGTCCCGTGGATCCGGTTGCCATCCTGGCCAATGCCGGACCGGTTTCGCAATCCATGACCGCGCCCGATCGGCGTATCCAGTAATCTGGCGGTAATCCGGCATCGGCTTGGCGAAGCCGACAATCCCGCTTGTCTGCCTGGCGGGGAAGGGTGTAAGCTGTGCCGACAGGCCATGAGGCGTTTCCTCATGCCGAGACGATGTTCAGGCTGGCCTGCGATAGGCTGCGTCAACATCGATCCCGACTGAGGATAGGATAAGCCAGCGTCCGACATGGCCGCGCTTCGTAAGGAGAGCGTCCATGGCTATTGCTCGTCCAGGACATGCGGCATCTGTCCGTGAGGATTATGAAATTCGCAGGATCGGACTGCACGATCTGCAGATCGCGCTGCGCCAGGGCTGGGAGGATTTCCTGGCCAAGCGAGGCGACCTCGTCTTCATCGGCTTCATTTATCCCGTCGTCATATTTTTCGCGATCCTTTCGGCCAGCCAGATGCCAGTGCTGCCGTTGCTGTTCCCGCTTCTCGCCGGATCGGTCCTGTTCGGGCCTGCCCTTGCCAGCGGTTTCTACGAACTCGCGCGGCGGCGTGAACTGGGCCTCGATTCCCGCTGGCGGCATTTCCTGGATGTGGTGAAGGGACCGGCATTCCCGGCCCTGTTCGACCTGACCAGCGTGACCGCGATGCTGTTCCTGGGCTGGATGACGGCGGCCTGGTTCATCTACTATTCGACAGTCGGCCAGCTCGGCTATGACGTGCTCGCGTCGCCAACTACCTTCCTTCAGGCCGTGTTCGGCACGAATGAGGGCTGGCAGATGATCGTCGTTGGCAATCTGGTCGGCCTGGGCTTTGCCATCGTGACGCTGGCGGTCAGCCTCGTGTCCTTCCCGATGATCATCGACAAGAAGGTCAATTGGGGCGTGGCGCTACGCACATCGTTCCGCGTCGCATGGAACAACCCGGTGGCGGTCGCCGCATGGGGTCTGATCGTCGTGGCGCTCCTGTTCCTGGGCGCGCTGCCGGGACTGGTCGGACTGGCGGTCGTTCTGCCGGTATTGGGCTACGCCACCTGGCATCTCTACACCCGCGCCGTCGTTCGTTGAGCCTGCTCGCCGGGTAAAGCATCATAGAGCCGTGAACGATCAGATCGAATCGTTCACGGCTCTATGGTCTTTTGATGACCGCATATTGCGAGCCGTCGGCTGTTCCAGCCGACTTCAGAATGCTCTGGAGCGCGCTGCGTTAAATCGAACGCAGGTCGCGCGCTCTAGTTATTTGTTATCGCATCGTTTTATGCGGAGCCAAAGGCCAGCGTAACTAAAAGTGGGAACCGGTTTTTAGCTACGCTGGCCTTCGGCTCCGCACGATGCTCTGGCTTTACCGGGCACTCTCGCTGCGCGCGGCAGGCTTTGGCGCTGGCGGCGGTGGCGCGCCATTGCCCAGAGTGGCGAGATATTTGATGACGGCCGCACGATCCTCCGGGCGGCGCAGACCGGCGAAGCTCATCTTCGTTCCCGGCACGTCGCGGGCAGGCGATGCTAGGAAGGCGAACAGGCTTTCATAGCTCCAATTGCCGCCATGCTCCTTCATTGCGGGCGAATAGGCAAAGCCGGCATGGGTCGCAACGGGGCGACCGACCACCCCCCAGAGATTGGGACCGATGCGATTGGGGCCGCCCTGATTCAGGTCATGGCAACTGAGGCACAATTGCGCCTTGGCCTTGCCCGCATTGGCGTCCGCGCCAGTGAGCAGCGTACCCAGATCCGCTTGAGGGGCAGCGGCGGCCCCTGCTGCCCCTGCTGCCGGCGCGGGCGCCTTGCCCTGCATGTCCTGACGATAGGCGATCAGCCTGTTGCCTTCGCCCGGCGCGAGGAGGCTTGCCGGCCAGTCCCGTTGCACGGCCGCCATGTCGACGCGGGGCGGCATCGCATCCGCGGGGGCATAGGCCAGTTTGCCCGGCTTGGCTTCGGGGTATAGCTGCCCCGCAAACCAGTTGAGGCTCCACAGCGCCCCGGCCGCCCCTGCCACGCACAGCCCCGTCGCCAGCCAACGCATCCGGTCCATGGCTCAGCCTCCCCCGCCCATGAAGATCGCGCGGGTCCAATAGGCATAGTCCGCCTCTATCGACATGATCCGCACCAGCACCAGCAGCACCAATGGCGGCACCAGTATCGCATAGATGAGCGACAGCCGCTCCCAGGCCAAATGCATGAAGATCGACAGGATCAGCCCAGCCTTCAGCAGCATGAACAGGATGATGAGCGTCCAGCGGACGATGCCCTGCACATGCATATAATCGACCAGATAGGACAGGGTGCTGAGCAGGAAGAGATAGCCCCAAACCTTGAGATAGAGGCTGATCGGATGCTGGCCATGCTCTTCCGCCTGCACTGGCTGGCCGTCGGGAGCGATCTGCGGAACAGGAATGTCATGCGGCATGGCGATCACCAGAGGTAGAAGAAGGCGAAGATGAAGACCCAGACAAGGTCGACGAAATGCCAGTAGAGGCCGGCGATCTCGACCGCGCTATAGTCGCCGGTCCGGTCATAATGGCCGCGCGCGACCTTCGACGCGATGATGAGCAGGAGGATGACGCCGCAACTGACATGCAGGCCGTGAAAGCCGGTGATCATGAAGAAGGTCGCGCCGAACTGCGGCGCGCCCATCGGGTTGCTCCAGGGGCGCACCCCTTCCTCGACGATCAGCTTGGTCCATTCGAACGCCTGCATGCCGACGAAGCTCGCGCCGAACAGGGCGGTTAGCAGCATCAGGATAGCGGTCTTCCGCCGGTCGCGGCGATAGCCGTAATTGACCGCCATCGCCATGGTGCCGCTGGAACTGATGAGTACGAAGGTCATGATCGCGATCAGGATCAGCGGGATTTTCTGCCCGCCGATCACCAGTGCGAACACCTCCGCCGTGTTGGGCCAGGGCAGGACGGCCGACGACCGGATGGTCATGTAGCCGGTCAGGAAACAGGAGAAGATGAAGGTGTCGGACAGCAGGAAAATCCACATCATCGCCTTACCCCAATGGGTATGGCGAAAGACTTCCTGATCGGCGGACCAGTCGGCCGCGATCTCGCGCAGGGTCGGGGCTATGACCTCCCTATCCCGTCTGTCCGACACCGTATGAGACATGGCGATATTGTCCCGTGCTGAAAAAGTTCATGTCGATACGAGCAGCCCGGCCAGCAGCAGCCAGACGAGCAGAAGGAAATGCCAATAGAGTGCACATAGACCGGTATGACGCAGGTTGCGGGCGACCAGCGCCCGGCCGGCGGCGACCAGTCCGCCGATGATGTGACAGCCATGGAGCGCGGTCAGCAGATAGAAGAAGGCGTTGGCCGGATTGGCGGACAGATAATAGCCCGCCGCCTGATAATGGCGCCAGAGCAACCATTGCCCGACGAGGAAGCCCAGCCCCAGCGCTGCCCCCGCAAACGACGCCTGCGCCGCCTGCCGCCGTTCGTCGCGCATGGCCGCGCGCCGGGCAACTTCCCAGGCCAGGCTGCTACCGATCAGGATCGCGCTGTTGATCCACAGCAGAGGCGGATCGGGCATCGGCACCCAGTCCTCGCCACTATGGCCCATGGCGGCATGCAGCCCCATGCGCATCAGATAGGCCGCCGTCAGCAGCGAGAACATCACCATCGCGACAGCGAAATAGACAATCAGGCCCACCGCGCCCGCCGACGGACGATCGGGGCGATTGTCTATTTCGCTGTCGCTCGAAGCATCCCAGCTTTTCTCGGTGAGGCGGGCAAGGATACTCATGCCCGCGGTTCCGTCTGGGGGATGAAGTCGCGTGGCGCCCCCGGCACGCTATAGTCATAGGCCCAGCGATAGACGACCGGCAGCTTCGCCCCCCAGTTGCCATGGGCCGGCGGTGTGTCGGGCGTCAGCCATTCCAGACTAGCCGCGCCCCAGGGATTGGGATCGGCTTTCGGCCCGCGGAACAGGCTCCAGATCATGTTGATGAAGAACAGCCCCTGCGCCGCGAACACGATCAGCGCCGCGATACTGATCCATTCATTGGCGAGGTGGACCGACTGAGGGATGAAGGCGGTTTCGCCCAGCGCATAATAGCGGCGGGGCACGCCCAATATGCCCAGATAATGCATCGGCAGGAAAATCGCATAGACGCCCAGGAAGGTGATCCAGAAATGGAGCTTGCCCAGCGTCTCGTTCCACATCCGCCCGAAAATCTTGGGATACCAGTGATAGATGGCGCCGAAGATCACCAACACCGGCGACACCCCCATGACCATATGGAAATGGGCGACGACGAAGAAAGTGTCGGACAGTGGCACGTCGACGCTGACATTGCCCAGAAACAGGCCCGACAGCCCGCCATGGATGAAGGTGAAGATGAAGGCGATGGCGAACAGCATCGGCACGCGCAGATGAATGTCGCCGCGCCACAGGGTCAGCAGCCAGTTATAGACCTTGATCGCGGTCGGGACGGCGATGACCAGTGTCGAGGTCGCAAAAAAGAACCCGAAATAGGGGTTCATCCCCGACACATACATATGGTGCGCCCAGACGACAAAGCTGAGCGCGCCGATGATGACGATCGCCCAGACCATCATGCGGTATCCGAAGATGTTGCGGCGGGCATGGACGCTGATGAGGTCGGACACGATGCCGAAAGCGGGCAGGGCGACGATATAGACTTCGGGATGGCCGAAGAACCAGAAGAGATGCTGGAACAGCAACGGACTGCCCCCTTCGGTCGGAGTGATGCGGCCCATCGACTGCATCGTCGGCATGAAGAAACTGGTGCCGGCCAGATGATCGAACAGCATCATGATCGCCGCGACGAACAGCGCTGGAAAGGCGAGCAGGCCCATGACCGAGGCGGTGAAGATGCCCCACACCGACAGCGGCATCCGCATCAGCGTCATGCCCTTCGTCCGCGCCTGAAGCACGGTCGTCACATAGTTGAGGCCGCCCATGGTGAAGGCCACGACGAAGATGGCGAGGCTGACGAGCATCGTGACGATGCCCCATTGATGCCCCGGCGTGCCTTCCGAGATGGCCTGCGGCGGATAGAGCGTCCATCCCGCGCCGGTCGGACCGCCCGGCACGAAGAACCCCGTCACCAGCACGATCACCGACAACAGATAGAGCCAGTAGCTGAGCATATTGACGAAGGGGAACACCATGTCCCGCGCGCCGATCATCAGCGGGATCAGATAGTTACCGAAGCCACCGAGCAGCAAGGCGGTCAGCAGATACACGACCATGATCATGCCGTGCATCGACACGAATTGCAGATAATTGTCCGGCTGGATCGCGGGAAAGCTCCCCGGAAAGCCGAGTTGCAGCCGCATCAACGCCGACAGGACCAGCGCCACCAGCCCGATCGAAATCGCAGTGCAGCTATATTGGATGGCGATGACCTTGTGATCCTGGCTCCAGACATATCGCGTGACCCAGCTATGGGGATGGTGCAGCGGGCGCAGATCGTCGGCCAGGGTGGTAGCCATTAGCGGGCGCTCCTGATGATGTCATTGGCAGTGGGGAATGCGGTGGCGATCGCCTGGCCCGGCACGGAGCAGGCACTGGCCCTGACCAGCATGGCGGAGAGCGCGGCGGGAGGTGCATCCGCCAATATCTGGCCGAAGCTCACCTGTTGCGCCTGCCAGTTCGCGAAGGCCTTGGGCGATTCCACCACCACCTTGCCACGCATCTCATGATGGCCGGTGCCGCACAGTTCGGCGCACAATATGTCGAACGTCCCGGTTTTCGTGGGCGTCATCCAGAAATAGGTGACGATGCCGGGCACCAGATCCATCTTGGCCCGAAATTCCGGCACGTAGAAATCGTGCAGCACATCCTTCGACCGCAGCACCATTTTCACCGGTTTGCCGATCGGCAGGTGAAGGTCGCCCGCCTCGACCAGCAGGTCGTCCCGCCCAAAGGGATCGAGCGGATCGAGGCCCAGCACATTGTCGGGCGTCACATATTTGACGGCCGCAGCGCCCAGCACGCCATCGGGGCCGGGATAGCGGAACGCCCATTGCCACTGCTGGCCGACCGCCTCGACGATGGCGGCCTCCTGCGGAACGGACACATATTTGGCCCATGCGACAAGGCCCGGCGCCAGCAGTCCCGCGACCGCGATCGCCGTCCAGATCGTCAACCGCTTTTCCAGAGAGCTGTTTTCCGGTTCATAATGCGCGCGATGTCCCGCGCGATGCCGATAGCGGATCAATACCCACGCGAGGAAGAGATTGAGCAGAACGAAAGCCGCGGCGCAGATCCACAAGGTCACATCAAGAGCCGAGTCGATCGAGCTCCAATTGGATGCGAGGGGCGTGCGCCACCAGGGACTGAACAGATGAAAGGCGACCGATCCAAACACCAGCAGAGCGATGGCGATCGCAATCGGCACAAGCCCTCTCCCATCGATAGTGAGCGCCTCGCAGCCAATTTGGTTCGGCTCTTCGAGTCGGCCCCGGAAATAACCGTGTCGGATATCTTATAGAAAAATACAGTGCCGTGATAGTGTTACACGTCACCTCGAAAGACGGAGACAAAGCCTTTCGCGCCTTGCCAGCCCCATGAATTACCGAGAAAGCGCATACGGATATTCCTCTACAACCGGTGCATTGACGATCCGGGTCGCAGGACTTTCATCATTCATGACATGCACAGGCGAGCCATCGTCGGCTGCCGCATGAATTGCGGAAAAGGACCACCAAAAAGAAGTACCCATTTTGGCAGGAGCCATAGCCCTTTTTCGAAACCGCTCGTTTGTGCCGAATTTTCCAGTTGTTGATCGAATCAACATTATTTAATGTTGATTCGATCAATAATGAAGGATTGTGATGGCTCAACGGGATCAGGCGGAAAATGTCGCGGCTTTGCGGGCGTTCAACCGGGTTTACACAAGCAAGCTCGGATTGCTGAACCGGCATCTCGACAACAGCCCCTTCACGCTGAGCGAGGCCCGCATTCTCTACGAGCTCGCCCATCGATCGGCCCCGACCGCGGCGGAGATCGCACGCGCTCTAGGTCTTGACCGTGGGCAAATCAGCCGGACGTTGAAGCGTTTCGCCGACCGCGGCCTTGTCGAGGCGCGAGACGATCCCAGACATGGACGTCACCAGCTTCTTTCCCTCACCCAGGACGGCAAAGCGGCTTTTGCGGCTCTGGAGGCCAATACACGTGAGGCGGTGGCGGGCCTGTTGACGACGCTGCCCCCTTTCCGGCAGCGCCGCCTTATCGCGGCGACTGAAGAGATCAGAGCGATTTTCGCAACGGACACGCTCCCGATCGTCCAGCTGCGCGGCCTCGAGCCCGGCGACATCGGACGGGTCACAGAGCGCCAGGCAATGCTCTATGCAGAGGAATATGGCTGGAACCGCGACTATGAAGCGCTGGCGGCCCGAATCCTTGCCGATTTCCATCAATCCTTCGATCCTGCCCGCGAAGCCGCCTGGATTGCGGAAATGGATGGCCGCATGGTCGGCTCGATCTTTCTCGTCCGGGGCAAAACGGCCGAGGTCGCCAAGTTGAGGCTGCTCTATGTAGAACCGGACGCGCGCGGCGCCGGCGTCGGCAAGATGCTGGTCGATGCCTGCGTCCAGCGCGCCAGAGACACGGGATATGCGCGGCTGGAGCTGTGGACCAATTCCGTGCTGACAGCGGCGCGCGGCCTTTATCAGCGTGCCGGCTTCCTGTTGGTCGATGAAGCGCCGCATCATTCCTTCGGTCATGATCTTGTCGGGCAGGTCTGGTCGCTCGACTTGTGACGATGCCAGCACCGGCCACCTGCCGCATCGAAGGCGGCACAAAAGGGCTGGCAATCGCCCATATGTCGCTGTAGGGCGACCTTCGCTTTGGACGGGTGGCCGAGTGGTTTAAGGCAGCGGTCTTGAAAACCGCCGTGGGTTTACGCTCACCGTGGGTTCGAATCCCACCCCGTCCGCCAAGGCGCAGTCGCATGTCGCTGCATCAGGACGCAAAATCTTGCGAAAGGCGCTAAATACAGCGATTCAGTTGTCGCAAGTTGTCGCAGCCGGTGGCAAGGAAACGCAGCCTTGGCGGGTGCACCCGCGGGGCACCAGCTTTCGATTTTGGGGTCATCGCCGGGTGCTTACCGATACTGCTTGCAAGAAGGCCGCGGCGACGGGGGAAGCCTATCGTCTCACGGATTCGTTGGGTCTCTTCCTGCATGTGACACCGAACGGTCATCGGTCATGGCGCATGGGATACTGGATCGCCAAGGTCAAAAAGCGTTTGGTTCTCGGCTCCTATCCGGAAATGTCGCTCAAGGAAGCCCGCGAAGCGCGGGACGAGGCACGGCGGCTGGTCGCAGCCGGAACGGATCCAGCAGTGGCAAAGAAGCAACGTGCGGCGGCGCAGCTGCTGGACGCGGTGGCGACATTCAAAGTGGTGGCCGAAAGCTGGCTGGACGATCAGCGCCCGCGCTGGAACGGAAAGCATGCGAAGAATGTGGCCGAGGCCTTGGCGCGGGATCTGTATCCGTATTTCGGCTCCGTGCCGATCCGCGAAGTGACAAAGCCGATGGTGGTCCAGCGGCTGAAGGCGATCGAGGCGCGGGGCGCGATCGAGACGGCGAAGCGTCATCGGCAGCGGATACAGGAAATTTTCGCGCACGCGGATGCATTGGGCTACGACGTGAAGGATCCTTCGGACGTCCGGAAGGCCTTGAAGCCGCTGGTGAAGAAGCACTGGCCCGCGCTGACGCAGATAGAGGAACTGCGGCGGATGCTGCTCACGGTCGAGGCGCTGCCATCGCATCCGGTCAGCAAGTTGGCTTCCCGCTTCATCGCTCTGACAGCCATGCGGCCAGGCGTGGTGCATGCGCTCCCGTGGACGGAGCTGCCGGCGGACGACGCGCCGGATCCGCAGTGGATCATCCCGGCCGAGCGGATGAAGCTGTCGCTCGAGCGAAAGCAACAGGATGTGTACGACCACGTCGTGCCGCTTTCGACGCAGGCGATGGAGATTCTCAGGACGTTACGCGTTTTGACCGGGCACGGGCCGCTCGCGTTCCCCAGTTCGCGCTCGATGCGCATGCCGATCAGCGATTCCACGGTTTCGAGGCTATATCGCGAAGCGGGATATCAGGGGCGGCATGTGCCGCACGGATGGCGCTCAAGCTTCTCGACCATCATGAACGAAATCGCGATGGTGGAAGAGCGTCCGGGCGATCGCGTCGTAATCGACATCATGCTTGCCCACATGCAGGAGGGCACCGAGCCAATCTACAACCGGGCGGCATACATGCCCCGGCGCCGCGAGATCGCGCAACGCTGGGCGAATATGCTGCTGGACGGCATGCCGCCGCCATCTGCGTTGCTGATGCTGCCCAGGCGCTGACGCGCCGGGAGGCGCACGCATGAGCGGAGCCTCCGATGCACGGGCAATTTCGCGGCAAACGCGGAAGCTGATCAAGGACGCCGGCGGCAGGCTTGGCGGCAAGCGCCGCGGTCACGATCCTGTATGGCGACACAGCTTCGACATCGATAGCCGGCAGGCCGACGTCTTCCGGCCGATCGCGGACGGCACCGTAGCTGGCGGTCTCGCCTGGGCTGACGACTATCTGCGCCTGGCCAAGGAATATGACGTCATTCACAAAAAGAAGGGCGAACGCAGTCCTTTGATGGCGAATGGTATCCGGGTACTGGAGGCGCTTCTCCGCAACTTCCTCGACTTCAAGACCGGCCAACTCGATCCGGCGATCACCGCGTTGATGAAAGTGACGGCGCTATCGAAGAATGCGGTAGTCGACTCGCTCAAACGCTTGAAGGACCATGGCTTTCTCGATTGGGTGCGCCGTAGCGAGAGAACGACCAATGTCGGGGAGGCCGGACCGCAGCGTCAACAGACGACGAACGCCTATCATTTCGACATCGGCCGGCTGGGGAGGGCGCTCGGCGATGCCGGGCGCGCCGTGCGTGCGCGCTTCCTGAACCTCAGGGAGGCCCGTCGTCGGCGCGCGGCACAAATCCCCCATCCTGCCCAGCTACAGCCCCACAGCGCCCCACAGCCGCAAACAAGCGGCGATCCAACCATGGAGGCGATCCTGAAACGGATCGAAGTCGGGTTAGAGGCGCGAGTTTAGAAATGGATATGTTCACCTTCACAGGGGTTTAAGAGGATAAGGTCAGCCTTCGGCTGGCGCTATTTGAGGCACTTACGAAGCACCCTTAGAAATGATTAAAGCCCACGGCGTCCTATCGCGCCGTAGGGGGCGGGGAGGCTGTGGCCTCCCCGCTTGGCTCCCCAGGGGGCCAAGAGGTTAGGATCGCCCGTCAGGGCAAAATCTCGGCTCCTGCGGCATCGTCGAGGGGAAAATTCGCGATGATGAGCTCACCGACCCGCTTGGCCTGGCCCGTTGCGCTGGTGGCAATGCTGTAACTGACATCGACCGTGCGCATCTGGAACCGCGAAAAGACGGCCCGCGCGCCGGGCGTGTCATTGATGGACAAAAGGAAATTGCCGCGGATGCCGGCGAGCTGGTCTGCCAGCTTTTCGAAATCGGCACGATCGAAAACCCCGGCGCCATAATCCCGCTCGCAATTCCAGTATGGCGGATCAAGATAGAAGAGCATGCCGGGCCGGTCGTATCGGCGAATGAAGTCGGCGAAGCTGAGCCGCTCGATGATGACCGGCTGCAACCGGTCGCGAATGGCCGCGAGCGTCGCGCGCAGCCGCGCGAGATTGAAGCGCGCCGGCGACCGGCTGTCGACGCCGAAACTTCGGCCGACGATCTTTCCGCCGAACGCCAGGCGCTGAAGATATAGGAAACGCGCCGCGCGCTCGATATCGGTCAGGCAGGCCGGGTCGATCGAGCGCTGCCGCTCGAACTCCTCGCGGCCGGCCAGCAGCCAATCCAGTTCATCGACCAACGCTTGATAGTGCCGGCGAACGACACGGAACAGCGTCGTCACATCGCCGGAGATATCGTTGATCGCTTCGAAGCGCGGCCGGGCCGCGCGTCGGAAGAATATTCCTCCCATGCCGACGAACGGCTCGGCATAGCCGTCATGGTCGACGGACTGGATGATGCCGCAGATCCGGCGGGCAAGATTGCGTTTGCCGCCGAGGTAGCCGGCGGCAGGGGAAACAGGTGCGATTTTCTCAAGGGTCATGGGTAGGCCTTCAGGCGGCCGCTCGATCGGCGGTCGGGTTCGGGCTCACAGGCCTCAGACAATTAAAGCTGCCGCAGCGCGGGCATTTGATCTCGATCGCCGCTGCGATCGCGCCAGGCGCGGACTTGAACAGAAGTTTACGGCAGGAAGCGCATTTCGTTGAAATACAAACAGAATCATTTGACGATTGCATGGAGGCACTCCACAAGCCCGCCACCCGTATGCGCGGGTGCGGGACGGCCAGTCGGCCAACTGTGTCGTGGCGAGCGTGTACCTCGTCGGTTTATCGGGTTGCAGCCCGGTAGCGGTCATCGGCCACCCACTGGACCGGCGTGGCGCGTAATGCCGCGAGCTGGCGCTGGACCTGATCGACATTGGCGGTGGGCACCTTGACCCGTACCGACATGGTGCGGGAAAATCCGCGCGGTACGACGGTAGTGACACCGAAATCGTCCGTCTCGCGCCGACTATAATCGACAATGCCGATCGTAGGCGCCGTTTCCGTCGCCCCGATCTCGATGACGGCGCCGCCGTCCAGGATTACCTTCATGCAGCGCGGCCCGCCACCGTGATGGCGTCGCCGCCGCTGTCGTTCGTCACATCCTCCAGCTTGCGCTTGATCGCCCCGGTGTTGCTCGCCGTCTGGGCATGGCCCGCATTATTATCGCTGCGCAGTTGGGCCACCTCATCACGCAACGCCTTGATCTCGACGGCCAGATTGTCGTTGGCAGACGTCGACGGCGCCGATGCCTGAACGGCCGTAGAGGCTGCAGTGAGGACCGTGCTGTCGGCCGCGCCGGCACTCGCGCCGTTGGCTGCCATGATGGAGGCATAGACCGATTCCAGCGTGGCGGCCGTCTGTGCCTTCACCCGGTCCAGTTCCTGCTTGCTCGTGGCCGCCAGGGCGGCAGCCTGAAGAAGCGATTGGGACAGGCCGGTCAACGACGACGCGGCATCCTGGTCGCCGCCCTTCTCCCTGAGCCTGTCGCCTGCGACAACGTGCGTGCTCATGCTGACGCGACGTCCAATGTGATGGCCTGCCACCCGGCCTGCGCGTCATCGCGCTGATACATGCGGATGTACCGCTTGGATCCAACGACGCGGATGCTGTCCCGGATGGCCTTCATGGCGTTCTGCCACCGCTGATCGGCGATATCGTATCGCAGCAGGGAGAAAAGCGCGCTCCTGTTCAGCCGGCCCTGACTATCGACGTCGAAAGCCCGGGTGATGATGGCTCGGATCTCGGTGCGGCTGTCAGCCGACCATTCCCGAAGGCATTCATCGACCAGGCCCTTGGCCACCTGAAGCTCGGGACCGAACAGGATATTGTCGGCGACGGCGACCTTGATCTGAAGCGTGCCGTCATAGGAGGTGAAGACCAGGTTGCCCTTCGCTCCACCACGCTGCGACTGATACTCCTGCTCGAGCAAGGCAACCAGCGCATCGACGTCATCGAAGCTGTGCTCCCGAAAGCGAGCAATCTGGGAGGAGAGGGGCAGGGCATGGCCAACGATCTTGCGGACCAGCTCATCCTGAAGCTTGTCGATCGTCTTGACGACATCGTCGGGGATCAGCCCGCCATCGCCGTTGGTCCAGTAGACCTTGCCATCGATCTCGCGCCGACCGGCGGGAACGCCTGCGGCCGGTCCGCTGGTTGACACAGCGCTGTCGCCTTTCGGGGAAGTGGCGCTCGCTGTGCCGGCGCATGGAACGTCGTTCATCACCGCGCGCGCCCGGCGATGCAGTGGGCCGACCGAGCAGCAGGGCCGACCGATTGGCCAGACTTGGCTTGGGCGACCAGGCTGCGCATCAGCCGCTTACTGACGCGCATTTCGCCATCGCCCGCCGCAAGGCCTTCCAGCTGGGCGATATCGGCCTCGCTCACGACGCGGCTGCCCTGCGTAAATCAACGACGCGCGGCCAGTGATAGCCGATCGGCTTATCGTCAGCGTCGAGAATGAGGCCGCCGCGCGGCACGCGCACAGGGTGCCACTGGCCCTGCGCATCCTTGGCGATGCTGAATGGCGTGCGGGCATAGCCGCGCGCCTTCAGCCCGCGGATTTCCATCCTGCGTGGCAAGCTGCTCAATGACGTCTCCTGAAAGCTCGGATCAGAACCAGACTCTGCCTTTGCCGCCCTCGGTCTCGATGCTGATCGGCGGGGCCGATGGCGTCTCGCGTCTAAAGGGCGCGATGATGGAGGCGGCTATGGCCAAGGCCCGTTCTTCGAAGTCGGCATAACGGTCGTCATGGCGGCCACGGGGAGGAAGACGGGCGTCGCGGATCAGCATGTCCAGCGCACGGCTGGCATCCTCAAGCCGATCGGCGATCGAAGGTTTGGGCATCGCAGAACCTCCATCATCGCAAAAGAGCCCGCCGAGTGGGGTCGGCGGGCTCCAGGCGCAGTTCATGCGGGGTCGGATTTGGCCGTTATGTGGCCACTTGGGCAGGCTCGTTTTTGTAACGCCCTCACTTTTTTATAGATGTGTCACTTAAATGTTGACGTGCAACCATGTGTCACTTATAAATGACACATGGAAACGAAGCAGACCCACGAATTTTCCGAATGGTTCGACGGCCTCCGTGATGTGAAGGCAAAGTCGAAGATTGCGGGTCGGATCGCGCGGGTGGAAATCGGCCTGATGGGCGATGTGAAGTCGGTGGGCGACGGCGTTTCAGAGATGCGGATCGACTATGGCCCCGGATACCGCCTCTATTTCACCCGAAGGGGCAAGCAATTGATCATCCTGTTGATCGGCGGAGACAAAGGTAGCCAGCAACGGGACATCGCAAAGGCAAAGGAAATGGCGGATCAGATTCCCTGACCCGCCGCTAAATGGAGGTTCAAATGGCTATCGAACTCAAGCCCTTTGACGGGGCAAAATATCTGACTGATCCGGAAGATCAGCAGGAGCTTCTGGACGACGCCATCGCCAGCGGCGACGTCCATATCGTTGCCAAGGCCATTGGCTACGTCGCGCGGGCGCGCGGAATGACGGAACTGGCGAACGAAACCGGCATTAAGCGTCAGGCGCTGTATCGTGCCTTCAGCGATCAGGGGAACCCCACGCTTGAAACGCTGCTGAAGGTGCTGCCTGCGTTGGGATTGCGGATGCGCGTGGAGCAGGCCGCCTGATACTTCCCGGGTGCGGGGCAGCGCTACAGCAGCCCCGCCTGCGCTGCGAGCAGATCCGCAGGGCTGACTTCCTTGCGCACGTCGCGATGGATCCGCGCCCAGTTGGCAAGTGCCTCGGTCAACGTCCGTCGCGCGCGGCGCGCATGCATCCCCTGTCCCTGCGCCGCGCGCGCCAGGCCCACATCGCGCACGATGATATCCAGGACAAGCGTGGCCGCCTTCGGGCCGATTGCGCTACGCCAGCGGCTATAGGCCATCTCGCGCCACACCGCGCCGAGTGCCTCGAAGAACGCATCGCCATGGCGGCTCGTATCGACGCGGGTTTCCATGCTTGCCGTCCGGACATTTACGTCGGCGCCGATCGCGTCGGCGACCGCGCGTATCTCCTCGGCCATCGCCAGCTCGTCGTCATCGAGATAGCCCGAACTGTGCAGGCGCGCGATCGCGCCGGCACGTCGGCGGCTATGCGCCTCGTGCGTTTCCGGCGTGCCTTCGCGTTTGTGCGACCAGCGCTTCAGCAGCGCTGCGCGTTGTTTCCGTAGAGCACGTTGCTCGCGATCGGTGCGGCGTCGTGCCAGTGCGGCACGCGTTTCGGTCGGAGACGGCATTTCGGCCGAATGGCCGTGAGGGACTGTGGCGGCCTCTGCCCTGATATCTTCACGAGGTGTCATGGTGGCGATCATGCGCGCGCGCGTGATCGCTGGGCAGGCTCGCTTTTGTAACGCTGCACCTGGTCAGCCGAATTTCACGCAAAGCCGGCCCTCGTGGTCGATATCGACCAGAGGGGGAGGGGGCGCGACCAGCTGGAGCCGCCCACGGTTCACTTCCCACCCCTCATTCTGCAGGAGCCGCAGCGCCTCCTCCTGCGTCTCGGCCGGTCGGATGCCGCGCGTCTGGCTCGGAACGCGATGGATCCGGCCTTCCCGCGCCAGCTTGCGGATGGCGTCCTGGACACGCGAGCGGTTCGTGCCGACGGCCGCTGCGATCTCGCTCAGCGACGGGCCGACGCCATGATGGGCGTAGAACTGGCGGATGAAGTCCAGAACCTGCAGCTTCCTCGACGCCATCTCGGGCGCGAGGCGCATCACCTCGATTACGACCCCCATAATGCCTCCCACTGACCAAAGTGGAACATATGGCGAAAAGCGTAAAAAATCCAGCTATCGGCGCTCGTTAGGCGGGCCGGCTGCCAACGTGGATTGTCGGATGCGCCCCATATCCACTATCGCAGATCCTCGACCGCTGATCGGATTACCTGCCATGAACTTCTCGCTGCCCCTGATCCTCTTCGCGCTGTTCCTTGGCCTTGGCTTCGCCCTGGTGAGGACGCCGATCGGCCGCGCCTGTCGCGGCCGATCGGCTATCTACTGGAGCGTCGCCTTCGCGATCGGCGCGCTGGGATCCACGCTCAGCTTTGGCGCGGTGCAGTTGTTGCGCTAAACCCTATGAAGAAAGCAGCAGCTCATCGACAGCCCGTCAGTGCAACTCATGCAACGGTCCAACCGACGCGGCGTAATCTTCTGGCACGTCGATTTCCATCTTCGACATAGCAGCGTCCCAAGACTTCTTGTTCTTTGATCGGGCAGCGATCAACGCCTGTGTGCGGTTCACCTCAAGAATGGCAAAAAACACGCGGCCAAGCGCCATCACCCTACCGATTAGTAAGGCGATGAGTAGGCACACGAAAATAAGGAATGCTTTTTGCGCCCACCACGGCGACGTCGTCACGAAACCTTCCTCACCTCCTCCGACTGACAGGGTTGCAAGCGCAGCTATCGATATAGCCGCTAAGGCGAAAGTGGTCACCAACACGCGCAAGATCATGTGCAGCTGCGCATACAGCTGATCTATTAAGTTGGGTGTCCGTTCCTCTGCCTTCATCGCATTGACGACGAGAGTCATGCTCGGAAAAATGCCAGTCGCGAGTAAGGCGATTGCCGGTACCAGCAAGCGGCCAACATCAACGGCGATCGGCGTAGGGACACACCAACCGATCATCACTGCAAGCAAACAAAGAAGGATGGTGAGCTTCACGCTGGACCCATGGAAATCTCGCCGTTCTGGTTCCACCTGTACAACTGATCGGTGATTTTTGCCAGCGCATCCTTAACATCCAGGACCGCGCCCCTTTGCTCAATTCGCGCGGGTTCAGACAACTGGATCATATTGCCCCGGCCTTTTTGCCCCTTCGCATCGAAGGCTAGCTGGTCGGGTGGCAGATTTCGGTAGGCATGATCTAGGGTGTCTACCGACAGTGGCTTGACCTTGTTTCCTTCCTTGATGAACACCTTGAAATCGCCTTCCAGTCTGCCGCCCGGTGGGACATCGTCCTCCACGGCCTGGATCGCGTCCTCTCCGAAACCCAAGAGCCGAAGCACATCCAGCACGGTACCGCCTTTCCCTTTCGCATGCTTACGCAGCTTAGATCCCGCCCCCTTATCGCGACCATTGGATTCGGCTTGGATTGTCATGGCCTTGGCGGCGCTTCGCTTCTTTCCATCCGTGACTTCTATCTTAGCGCTAAGCTCGATGCGGTCTTCCCCACCGATTATCGTCGTGACGTCCTTCAGCAACCAGGTCAGATAGCGTTCCAGCCATCGCGGAGTGACGGAATTCGAAGCAATGACGCCCAAATGGTCACCGATCACGACGAAATACAACGCACCTTCGACGGGCTTGTTCTTCCCATCCGTTTGGAATTGCTTGATGCTGAAACTCTTCTGCGTCGTGTCCAGCATTTCTTCGATAGCGGGAACGTCGAACCCTTTGCGATAAAGGATTAATTCGCCGCCAAAGGCATCCTTGGCGTCTTCTTCCCCAGTGAAATTGTTGAGCAGCGTGATCTGACCGTTCTGCTCAAGGTCTGCGATCCGCGCTCGCGCGCACTGCCCCACCACGTCGTCATTGCGATGGGCGCGAAGGGCGGCGCGCAATGCATCCAAAAGGGTTTCCCCATTCAATCCAGATATTTTCCGATGCAAGTAACGATACTGGATACTGCGAACGACTTTAGGCACGCACGACACTCCTCTGCGTTTTGATATACCTTGGCTTTATCGCGCTGCGCGAGCAGCATTGTCGGCCGCATTAAGTGCGGCATTCATTGCGTCGTCGGCCGCCTGTGATGCACGCTCGGCGGCGCTTTCCGTAGATCCAGCGCTTGCTTCCGCCGCCCCACGGTCGCGCGAAGCCCCGATGAAGCCAACCACGGCCAACGCCACCACACTGATCACGATAACCCAGGCCGCGATCGTCTTGTTGCGGGCGGCTTCCTCTGGGTCGGGGTGAATGTACGGGGGGATAGCCTGGACGGATTCGACCTGACCGATACCATCGCTCGCTTCGGTATCAACGGTGACGCTGGCACTGCCGGTCGCGCGGATGCGTTCCTCCAGCGTGCCTCCGACGAACAGCAGAATCCCTCCCAGGAACAACACGGATCCCGCATGGAGGGCCAACTCGCGGATCTGAGCGCGCGGTAGATTATATGTCTCCGTGAAGCGGCCCGATCCGATGACGGAACCGGTGTATGGCAGCGTCGTCATCTCTTCCTGGCTGATCGTCGACGGCAACACGAAAAGCGCGACTGCGGCAATGATGGCTCCCAGGGCTATCAAGCCCATACCCCAATTCTTCATCTATTCCCCCGTGATGACTTGAAAGTTTCAGGCGGCAGCAGCCTGAAATTCGTGACTGCAATGTTTGCAGACCAACGCGTCAGGCTTCACCAGTTCCGCGCAGCGTGGGCACTTCTTGCTGTCGCCGGACGCTATCTTGTTCGCGTCCGCTTTCTGCTCATTTCCCATGAAGAACGCAGCGATGATCCCGAAAGGCCCGAACAGAAGGCCAACGACGAACCCGATCGCACCGTTTCCGCCCTTGCTGGATGCAATCATCGCGGCGATGCCGCCGCAGATGAGCCAGATGATGACGAATTCCATAGCTATTCCCCCATTCGCAAAATCAGTCCGCGCCAGACCCATCGTCCGTCGAGTGCGTGTTGTTCACCATGCGTGTTGCAACCAGCAGCAGGGCTTCGCGGCCAACGTCGTCGAGTTTGCGAAATGCGTCCAAGAACGCGCTTTCCTGCTGGGAAAGCGCGTCACCGATCCGCTGACCTGTGACGATCCAGTACCAGTCTGCACCGGCTTCGCCGATTCGCAGCAGGTACTCGACTGAAGGCATGGTTCCGCCTTCATATCGGTTCTGGGTGTTGAGACTCACCTCTCCCAAAGCAGCCATTTCTGATTGCTTCAGGCCGAGATTTTGGCGCGCTTCGCGCAGGCGCGCGGTTAGATCACCAAAATTGGTTTCCATCGCTTGACTGATCACCACAATTGGTGCACCACTGCCTCCGGTTACAACAGTTTGGCACATTGCACATGTTTGGGGCCGGAGTCACATCTGCTGAAGGGCTGAAAGCGCGCGCGCTCGCTGCTCGCGAGCAATTTGCTGCGTCCGGCACGAACATCAGCGAATGGGCGCGGGAAAAAGGCTTCTCGGTAAGCCTTGTCCAGTCCGTCTTGAGCGGGAAGCGCGCCTGTCGTTATGGCGAATCGCACCGCATCGCCGTTGCATTGGGCATCAAGGAAAACGTCCCTCCGCCCGGCGTCGACCCGGCGGACAAGGGCGAGCGGCCGATCGGGCTTCGGGGATGATGATGCCATCGTCATATCCCAGCGCTATGGCCGCTGCATTGGCACGTAACGGACAATCCCTTGCGCTGCCTGCCCATATCGAGACCCCCGGCTTCTGCACTATGCGACCAAGCGCCGGGCATCCTGCCGCCACTGACGCATTGGCTTCGCGGCGTAGCGCGCCAGTGGCGGTTATTCTTTACCAAGGGCGGCCGGCCGCCCTGGACCTGCAGCAGCCTGGCCGGGCGCGCGGTCCATCCCATTTCAGCCTTCGGGTCGCACCAAGGTCGGGAGCCGGCAAATGACGAAGCTGCGTCCACCGATATCGATCGATGCCGCTCTCGCGCGCATCGCGGGCCAGTTGCCCGGCAGCTGGGCCGAGATGGCCAGCGTTACCGGCTACGCCGATCGGACGGTGCGCCGCTGGGGCGACTTCGACGCGGCCGTCGATGATATCGAGGCGCGCGACATTCCCATGCGCGCCGCCTGCAAGCTGGATATCGCTTATCAGGCGGCAGGCGGCATCGGCGCGCCAATTCTCGAAGCCTATGCCGATCTTGTGAAGGTCGCTGCCTCCGAAGCTTTCGCCTGCAAGCAGCAGCTGCTGGTGGCGACGATGGACTTCATGACCGAGAATCATGAGGCCGAGCAGGCGCTGCTGGAAGCGACCAGGCCCGACGCCGGCCCGGCCGAGATCGCCAACGCGAAGAAGCAGCTCCTCGACGTCCGCGAAGATGTCGACCAGTTGATCGCCGGCCTCGCTGGCAACCAACGCGCGCCGCCCTGATCCCGTGCAGGGGACGCCCGAACAATCCACCTCATTCGATCCGGCCAGCCTGTAGCGCGTGACGCGCCTTCGGGATGGCATTTTTGCTGCCCGAAGGATGCCAATCGCCATGACGCCCGGCACCTATCTGCAACTCCGCCGCAAGGCCGCCGGCCTGTCGATCGAAGACGTCGCCGGTGCGGTAAGAACCGTGCCGCATCTGGCTGAGATTGATCGCGCCGCTTTCATCCGCCTGATCGAGTCAGACATCGCTGCGCCCGTTTGGGACGTGATCGAAGCATTGTCCGGCGCGTTCGCGCTTGACCGCGACGTCGTCGATTTGCTTCGCCTGGCCCAGGACTTCCCACGCCATTTCAAGGCGATCGACTTGAGCCTGCCGCAGATCTGCAAGCAGTGCGGCTGTTCGGACTGCGATCCCTGCATCGTCAATGGTCGCAGCTGCGCCTGGTCGGCACCGGATCTTTGCAACGCTTGCTCCCCCTCGCTTCAGGAGGCTGCCCATGTCGCGTGAAGTCCTTCATCCGATCCATTGCCCTTGCTCCTGCTGCCGCCATCCGGCCGAGGAAGCGATCAGTCCGGATCAGGCTGCAATCATCCACGGCCTGGCGGCGGGCGTGCTGTTCGGCGGCGCTGTCGCCGCGATCCGCTACATCCCGGCCCTTGTCGACTGGCTGATGGCGGCATGAGCATCACGATCCTGCTCAGCGGCATCGGTATGCCGCCCGGCGACCTGCTCCCGCTCGATCATGTCGCAATCACCGACCATGGCACGGCCTGGCTCCCGGACGCGCATCGTCCGGGCGCGCGTCGGGAACTGCAACTATGCCATGGCCTGGGGATCGCATGGGCGCCTGCGGCAGAAGTCGGCCGCGTCATTCTCTACATGATCGGCGGCAATCCCATGCAGCCGACGGATGAAGCGCTCGCGATCGACATGCCGATCGGTGGCCTCGAAACCTACATCGCGGATCTCCAGTCGATCCTGCGCCAGGCAAAGGCCGGATGATGCGGTCGCAGCGCATCCTGACCAACGAGCAGCTGGACGAGATGGCTACGCTGCGCGAACGCGGCTGGTCCGCGCCGCGCATCGCCGCCCATTTCGCCGGCGAGGGTGCGCCTATCAGCAAGTCGACGGTTTACGGACAGTGCAAGCGCATTGGCGCCGACGTGCCAGCGCGTCTCCAGCACAAGACTTTCCAGCGCCGCGATCCATACTGGCGCGCGGGGCAGGCTGTTCGCCCCTGGTCCGCTGAAGAAGACGGGATGCTACTCGACCTGGAGCAGCGCGGCACGCGCATCAACGCGATCGCGCGTCAGCTCGGCCGCGCCAACAGCAGCGTGCGCGGCCGCCTTCTGACGCTCGCCCGCCGCGAAGCCCGGTCCGAGGGCACACGGCTGTGAAGGCCAACCCTGGACATCGGCCGAGCGACGCGGTGGGAAAGCGCGTGCGGGTATGGCTCGCCCATGGCGGGGAAGGGGCCACCTACCACGACGCACCTGCGGCTGGCTGGGCGGCGGACGATTGCAACTGGTCGATCCAGGGCTGGCCCTACGACATCGCCTTTTACGAGGTGCTTCGGTGAGCCGCGTCGGTCGCGCCTTTCCTGAAGCCGCGTCGCCCTGCACCTGTGCCGAGTGCCAGGCGCTCGATGCTGAATTTCCGGATGAGGGGCACCAACTCGCCCTGACGATCGCACGGGCGTCTGCGCCCGCCTCTATTCACCGTCTGCCGGCGGCTCCCCCCAATACAATCGCCCGGCAGGCGGTGACGGCTCCGCCCCCGGAGCCGCCCCGGCCGGCTGCTGCCCTGTGGCCGGCCGGGGATTCGCCCTCCATGCAGCGGAGAACGTCCATGTCCTTTACGACGATGACGATCGGCGATCTATGTGTTTCGCCGTACAATTGCCGAACCAACGAAGCCGATGCCAACGCCGTCGCCGGCATGGCGGAATCGCTCCTTAATCGCGGACAGCTCTACCCGTTGGTGGTGCATCCCATGCCCGGCACCAAAGGCAAGAAGCGTAAGTACGGCGCGCTCGCAGGAGGGCGCCGTTTTCGTGCTTTCACGCTGCTGGTGACCGAAGGCAAACTGCCGGCAGACCATCCGATCGACGTCATCGTGCGGGACATCACGGACGAAGGCGAATTGCGCGAGTTGAGTCTCGCCGAGAACCTGGTTCGCCGCGATCTGCGCCCATATGAGGTCTATGCTGCCGTCGCCCGCGCTCATGCGAAGGGGCGCTCGCTGAAGGAAATCGCCGAAACCAACGGCCAGACGATCGCCACCGTGCGTGGCTGGGCACGCCTCGGCGCGCTGCATCCGACGATCTTCGCCGCGCTTGAGGCCGGCAGTATCAGCCAGGACGAGGCGAAGGCCTTTGGCGCGACCGAACATCAGGATCTCCAGCTCAAGATCTTCGAGCAGCTGCAGCGATCGGGCGGAGCCACCAGCGCGGCCGGCATCCGCCGGCTTCTGAAGGTGGGCGACAGCGAACTGGCTACAATGCTCCGCTTCGTTGGCGAGGAAGCCTATGCGAAGGAAGGCGGCCGATACGAACTGGACCTGTTCGCTGACCAGGCCGACCAGCGCGGCCGCATCGAGGATGAAGGCCTGCTGATCAAGCTGGTCGAGGCGAAGCTGGAGCGCAACCGTGCGCTGCTTCGCCGACAGGTCCAGAACCACACCCCCGGCCGGGATTTGCGCTTCGAAGCCCGACCGCCGCGTGACGGCGAATTCGGCGGCATCGCTCGGGATCTCGAGATCAGCGTCGAGCCCGCCGACATCGACCCGCAGGACGTCGATCGCGCGGAGGTCGTCCACCAGGAAATGACCCGTCTGGAAAAGCTCGCGACTGATCTGCTGGCGGATCCGGACATCGATCAGGCGACGAAGGATGCCGGCATTGCCGATATCGATGTCGATTACGAGCCGCTCGAGACGGAATTGGCCGCGATCGACGAACGGCGTGCGCTGGCATTGCCAGAAGGCGAGATATTCGCGACGCTTGAGATCGAGCAGGACGGAAGTCTCGAACAGCGTTTCTGGTGGGCGACCCGCAAGGCGAAGCGCGTTGCGGCGCGCCCCGCCATACCGGCGCCAGTCTCGACCGGCCCGATCGCGAAGCGCGCGGCCGCTGCGGCGATGAGTGCTTTGATGCCCAAGCCTGCCGCTGGCGGCTCGGCGCTCGACAACAGCTATGGCTACGCCGAGCGGCAGAAGGCGGACGCCGCGATCAAGGATCAGTTCGGCCTGACGTCCGATGGCGTCCAGGTGATGCGCTGCCTGCGCCGCGAAGTCCTGCGTTGCGCGCTCCTCGATGACGCAGAGGCCGATGGCGTCTACGGCCGCGACTATGCGATCTGGGCGCTCCTGCGTTACGAGCTGGCTGGCGGCTATGGGTTCGAGGTAGGCGCCCGGCGCCTCGCGAGCGGCTATGAATCTTCGATCGAATATTCTGAAGGGGTTCAGTCCCATGTGAAGCGGTCGCTCGCTGGCATGCGTTGGCACAGAGAGACATCGGATCTTCGCGCCCATGAAAGCATGAGCGGCACTGATCTCGTCAGCGCCTTTCGCGCGTTTCACGCCGCAAGCGAGGAGTGGAAGAACAAGGCGGCAGCCTATCTGGCGGGGCTGGTACTGGAGCGCAGCCTCATTGCGCCGGGATATCAGATCCCGGTCCACGATCTGCTCGCTGAGCGCGTGAACCTGCGGGAAGCCGACATCCGCGCTTATGCGGAGCCGACCGAGGAGCTGGTAGACCTGTTGCCGAAGGCGCACCGCCTGGCGCTGGCCGAACCGCACGTCGATAAGATGGCGTTCGGCACCTGGGGCAAGTTGAAGGCGGGCGAGCTGACTGCGCCTGTCACCCGCGCGCTGCACAAGGCCAAGAATTGGGTGCACCCGTTGATGCGCTTCGATCGACCACCAGGTCGTTCGCCTGAAGCGCGGGAAGCGGCCGAATGATGACCAATCTCGAAACGGGCGCCCAATATGCCGACGCGCTGCGTCAGGCGGCACACCAACGCGGTGTGCCGCTTACCGCGTTTATTGCGCCGCTGACCGCCAGCCCGCGCAAATTCATGACGCAGCTGACGGAGGCCAGGGCGCCCCGGCCGCTGACGCGCAACCGGATCCGCGCGCTCCTGGACGAAACGACCATGCCCCGGCCGCGCGGGATCCGCCTCGTTGATGATGCGCCAAGGAAAGAGGCGATAGATAGTCCGCCTGCGCAAATCCCGGAGCGCGTCGATCGGGAACCGTGCCCACGGTGCGCGGTGCGGGCGGACGTTGGGTGTCGGCACCGGCCCTGGACGCTGAAGTCGGGCACGGGGAACCTCAATGGCCTGTGATCTCGTCCAGTTGCCGCGCGGCGGCACCGCGATCGTCTGCACGTCAGGGCCTCGGCCCCGCTGCGATTGCGGCCGGCCCGCGCCGTTTCTCTGCGACTGGAAAGTGCCCGCGCATCGCAGCGGTACATGCGACGAAAAGATCTGCGCGCGCTGCGCGCTCTCACCCGCAGAGGAAAAGCACCTCTGCCCAGCCCACGCAAAAGCGTTTCAGGAATGGAAGCGCGCGCGGGAAAACCAAAGGACGCACGCATGATGGACGCCACCAGTATCGCGCCTGGTGATCGCCTGCTCACCCTCCGTCAGGTTCGGGAAATCGTACCGAAGGACAAGGCCACGATCTATCGCTGGATAAAAACGGGGAATTTCCCTGCCGGCTATCAGATCGGCCCCGCCAGCGTCGCCTGGCTGCAGTCGGAGGTCACCGCCTGGATAGCCGAACGCCTCCGAAAGCCACCGACTTAGCGGGGGCATTATTGGGGGTCTCAAAGAGTTTCGGGGAAATAAAACTCATGTTTTTCAGCGCATCTACGGTCAATGTCGAATCCCACCCCGTCCGGGTCCATGCTTGCGCTGGCCCGCTATCCTGTTCAAAGTCGCGGAATTCGTTGTAACATACCCCGCCCGGCGGCCGTCAAATCGCGCAAGGCACGGTTCGTCGACTAATCGACAGTCCATGTCCAATAAGGGGGTTCCCCGCCTTGCACGGCCTGTGCCACAAAAGAGCCATGGGAGATTCTTTGCGCTCATCCGTCCTGTCATTGCTGCTTGGCCTGGCTTCCGTCACCGCGGGCAGTCTGGCTGTCGGCCCCGCCCAGGCTCAGGACGATGCCGGTTTTCAGGCCTATCTCGACAGCCTGCGGCCCAGGGCGCGCGCCTTGGGCATCCGCGACGCCACGCTGAACAGCGTGTTCCCGACGCTGACGCCCAACCCGCGCGTGGTTCAGCTCGACCAGAGCCAGCCGGGTGGGGGGGCTTATTCGCCCATTCCCAATTTCGAACCCTATCGCCGTCAGCATGTCGATGCGGCACGGATCGGCCGCGGCCGCACGGCCTATCAGGCGAACCGTGGGCGACTGGCGCGGATCGAGGCGGAAACCGGCGTGCCCGAAGAGATCATGGTGGCCATTTATGGGCATGAGACCAATTATGGGGCCTATACCGGCGATTTCGACCTGATCCGATCGCTCGCAACCCTGTCCTGGGAAGGGCGGCGGCGCACCCTGTTCGAACCGGAGCTGCTGGCGACGCTCAAGATGCTCGACAATGGCGTCCCGCGCAGCCGGCTGGTCGGCAGCTGGGCGGGCGCGACCGGCTATCCGCAATTCCTGCCCAGCGTCTATCTGCGCCTTGCGAAGGATGGCGATGGCGATGGGAAGGCGGATATATGGACCAGCGAAGCAGATGCGCTGGCCTCGATCGCCAATTATTTCGTCCATTCCGGCTGGCGGCGTGGCGAGCCGTGGGGCGTCGCCGTCGCCGTGCCGGCCGGCTTGAACCGCGCCGGCATCGCCGCGCGCACGACGCCCGCCCGCTGTCCACGCGTGTTCAACCGGCATAGCCGCTGGCTGACCATGGCCGAATGGCGCAAGCTGGGGCTGGTGCCTGCCGATGGCCGTTGGCCGGCCGACACTATGCTGGCGACGCTGCTGGAACCGGACGGGCCGAGCAAGACGGCCTATCTGCTGACCAGCAATTACCGGGCGATCCTCGATTATAATTGCTCCAACTTCTATGCCTTGTCGGTGGGATTGCTGGCGGATGCGGTCAAACAATAAGCTGCTGGCCAGCGCGGTTCTGATGCTGTCGATGATCGGCGGCGGGCTGCTCCATGCCCAGCCGGGCAAGACCGGCGCGGGCAGGGCTGGCCGCGGCATGGTCGCCGACGCGCCGGCCATGATCGGTCCACCCTATGCGATTGGCGGCGTCACCTACACGCCGACCGACCCGGCCGCGTACGACGAAGTCGGCTATGCCGGGCGATCCGACGAAGGCAGCCAGAATGGCGCCACCGCCAACGGCGAGCCGTTTGTAGCATCGGCGATCAGCGCCGCGCACAGGACGCTGCCGCTGCCCAGCTATGTCGAGGTGACGGCGCTGGACAGCGGCAAGACCATTTTGGTGCGCGCCAATGATCGTGGCCCGATGCGCAACGACCAGATCATTGCCCTGTCGCCGGGCGCCGCTGCGCAGCTGGGCGTCAGCGGCGCGGGCGTGGTGCCGGTGCGGGTTCGGCGGGTCAATCCACCCGAGCAGGAACGGGCTGTGCTTCGAGCCCATGGCAGAGCGGCGGAGCGACTGGAAACCCCGGCAGCCTTGCTCAAGGTGTTGAGGGAGAAGCTGCCGCACGCCGGACCGGAGGCTGCGCCGGCTCTTTCAGCCAGGGCGAAGACTGCGATTGCACCCACGAAGTCGGCCCCTGCGATCAGGCCGGGCGCCGATTTCGATCAGGCCACCGTGCCCGCGCCGTCAAGGCCAGCGCCCTCACGACCCGCAGCGAAACCAGCCCCTGCGGCGACCACAGCAGCCCCGGCCAGGGGCGGCTATGTCGTGCAGGTGGGCGCTTTTTCGACCCAGGCCCGTGCCGAGACCCTCGCCAAAAGCATAGGCGCCCATGTCGAACCGGGCGGCGCCATGTGGCGCGTGCGCTTCGGCCCTTATCCGACGCAGCAGGCTGCACAGGCCGGTGTCCGCGCTGCGGCGACCAAGGGCTTTGAGAATGCGCGTATCATGGCTAATGACGCGCGATAGAAATCGTGGTCCGAGAGCGATTCCATCCTAGCCGAAGGCAGTTTCCGATGAAGAAAAGCGTTGCAGTCCTCCTCGCCGCCGGGCTGCTGGCCCAGCCGCTGATCGCGGCCGCGCCGCCCTATACCAGCGAAGCGCCGATCGCCTATATGAAGGATCTGTCGTCGGGCGCGGTGCTCTACGACAAGGGCGGCGAAACACGCATGCCGCCGGCATCGATGGCGAAGATGATGACGGCGCATGTCGCCTTCCGCCTGATCCAGAAGGGTGAACTGAAGCTCGACACCAAGTTCACCGTGCGCCCGGAAACCTGGAAGCAGTGGCATGGCCCGCAGGCCGGATCGACGATGTTCCTGTCGGTCGGCGAGCAGGTGTCGGTCGAAAACCTGCTGCACGGCATCGTCACCCTGTCCGGCAATGACGCCTGCGTCGTGCTGGCAGAGGGCATTGCCGGCACCGAACAGGCCTTCGTCGCCCTGATGAATGAAGAAGCCAAGCGCCTTGGCCTCAACAACAGCCATTTCGGCACCAGCAATGGCTGGCCGGATGAAGGCGTCACCTATGTCACCGCCGAGGATCTGGCGAAGCTGGCGCAGGCGACGGTCGAGGAAACGCCCGATCTCTATAAGCGCTTCTACGCCACCCGTTCCTTCACCTGGGGCAAGACCATGGGCGGGTCTGACATCAACCAGGGGAACCGGAACCCGATCCTGGGCAAGATCGCCGGCGCCGATGGCCTGAAGACCGGCCATACCGAGGAAGCCGGTTTCGGCTTCACCGGTTCAGCCGAGCAGGATGGCCGCCGTCTGGTGATGGTGGTAGCCGGCCTGACCAGTTCCAACCAGCGTATCGCAGAATCCGTGCGCTTCATGGACTGGGGCTTCAAGGCGTGGAAGGCCCAGCCGCTGTTCAAGAAGGGCCAGACCGTCGAGACGGCGGAGGTCCAGCTGGGCAGCGCGACCAGCGTGCCGCTGGTCGCGCCGCAGAATATGGCCGTCACCCTGCCGCGCACGGCATCGGCCAAGGTTCAGGTGAAGGTCGCCTACACCGGTCCGATCAAGGCGCCGATCGCCAAGGGCCAGCAGATCGCTCAGCTCATCATCCAGACGCCCGACACGCCGCCGCAGATCATGCCGCTGGTGGCTGGCGAGGATATCGCCGAGGCAGGCATTTTCGGCCGCCTGTGGAACGGCATGAAGTCGCTGTTCGGGTGAGTCCCGGCCGTTTCATCACGCTGGAAGGCGGGGAGGGGGCCGGCAAGTCGACGCAGTTGCGCGCGCTCGCCGCCGCATTGCGCGCGCGCGCGATCGACGTCGTCGAAACGCGCGAACCGGGCGGGAGCGAGGGTGCGGAGGCGATCCGCGCGCTGCTGCTGACGGGCCGCGCCGATCGCTGGAGTCCCCGCGCCGAGGCCCTGCTGTTCGCGGCGGCGCGCGCGGATCATATCGAAAAGACGATCCGACCGGCGCTGAAACGGGGCGCCTGGGTGCTGTCAGACCGCTTTCTGGATTCGAGCCGCGCCTATCAGGGGCAGGGCGAGCTGACCGACGCCGACATAATGACACTGCATCGGATTGGCAGCGCAGGCTATCTGCCCGATCGGACCTTGCTGCTGACGCTCCCCGAGGAAGAGGCGACGGGCCGGGCAAAGGCGCGCGACGGTGACGTTTCCGACCGGATCGGCGGCCGCGCCAGCGACTTTCATCGGGCCGTGGCCAATGCCTTCACCCGCTTCGCGCGGGACGAGACCGATCGTGTCCACGCCGTCGACGCCTCTGGCCCGGCCGAGGTCGTGACGGTCAGGCTGCTAGAAGCGATCGAAGACCTGCTGCCATGACGCTGCTTCTGAGCCATGATGCGCAGGCCCGAACATTGATGGCCGCGGCGCAGGGCGGGCGGATGCACCATGGCTGGATCCTCGCTGGGCCGAAGGGGATCGGCAAGGGCAGCTTCGCACGCGCGCTGGCGATGCGGTTGCTGGCCGATGCCGCCGGCCCCGCGATCGAGGGGGAGGGGCTTGCCGTTCCGGAAAGCCACCCGACCCGCCGCCTGATCGAAGCGGCCGCCCATCCCGACTATGCCGAACTGGCGCCGCTGGAAAAGGATGGCGTCACCGCCCGCAATATCAGCGTGGATCAGGTGCGTGGCCTGCAACGGCTGATCCAGTCGGCGCCGTCATTGTCTTCGCGCCGTGTCGTGGTGATCGACAGTGCCGACGATCTGGAGCGCGGCGCGGCCAATGCGCTGCTCAAGACATTGGAAGAGCCGCCGGCCGACATGCTGTTCCTGCTGGTCAGCCATGCGCCGGGACGCCTGCTTCCGACGATCCGCTCGCGCTGCCGCACGCTGCGCTTCGATCCGCTGGACGATGCGACGATGCGCGCCGCACTGCGCGTTGTCGACGACAAATTGTCGCCGCAGGAGATGGACGCGCTGGTGCGGGCAGGGGAGGGATCGCCCGGACAGGCACTGCGCTATGCCGGCCTCAACCTCTCGGAGATCGAGCAGACGCTGAACAGCCTCGCGGCGCAGGGCGACCCCGGCAATCGCCAGCGCCTTGCCCTTGCCAAGGCGCTGGCGCTCAAATCCGCCAAGCCGCGCTATGAGGCATTTCTGGAGCGCGCACCCGCCTTCATCGCCCAGACGGCACGGGTGCGGCAGGGGCCAGCACTGGGGCAGGCGCTGGATCATTGGGAACAGGCTCGACATCTGGCGGGCGGGGCGATCATCCTGTCGCTCGATCCGGCAGCGGTGGTGTTTGAACTCGCCGGGCATGTCGCGGCATTGGCGCCTGTCGCCTGAAAAGCGGCTTTGCGGCAGGAACAACTGGCGCTAGGGATGGCGCCATGTCCAAGCCCTTCACCATCACCACCGCCATTTCCTATCCCAACGGCCGTCCGCATATCGGCCACGCCTATGAGGTGATCGCCACCGACGCGGTCGCCCGTTTCCAGCGCATGATGGGCCGCGATGTCTTCTTCCAGACCGGCACCGACGAACATGGCTTGAAGATGGCCCAAACGGCGCGCGGCCGCGGTATCGAACCGCGCGAATTGGCGGACGAAATGTCATCCTATTTCAAGGATATGAACGACAATCTGAATGTCAGCTATGATCGTTTCATCCGCACCAGCGAACCGGATCATCATCGTGCCAGCCAAGCCATCTGGCAGGCGATGGAGGCCAATGGCGACCTCTATCTTGGCCGCTATGAAGGCTGGTATTCGGTCCGCGACGAGGCCTTTTACGACGAGAAGGAAATCACCGAAGGGGAAGGGGGCATAAAGCTCTCGCCGCAGGGTACGCCGGTCGAATGGACCGTCGAGGAAAGCTGGTTCTTCCGGCTGTCAGCTTATCAAGACCGGCTGCTGGACCTCTACAACAGCCAGCCCGACTTCATCCAGCCCGACAGCCGACGCAACGAGATCATGCGCTTCGTCGAGGGCGGCCTGAGTGACCTCAGTGTCTCGCGCACCAGCTTCGACTGGGGCGTGAAGGTGCCGGGATCGGAAGGCCATGTCATGTATGTGTGGGTCGACGCGCTCACCAATTATCTCACCGGCTGCGGCTATCCCGACGATGCCGATCGGCTGGCCCGCTATTGGGCCGAGGGCGGCGACATCACGCACATCATCGGTAAGGATATCGTGCGTTTTCATACAGTTTACTGGCCGGCTTTCCTGATGAGCGCAAAGCTGCCCCTGCCCAGGCAGGTCTTCGGCCACGGCTTCCTGCTCAATCGCGGCGAGAAAATGTCCAAGTCGCTGGGCAATGTTGCCGACCCGATGGAACTGGCCGAGAAATTCGGCGTCGACCAGTTACGCTATTTCCTGCTGTCCGAAGTGACCTTCGGCAATGACGGCAGCTATAGCGCAGAGGCGATCGTCGCCCGGTCCAACAGCGACTTGGCCAACAGCTTCGGCAATCTGGCGCAGCGGACGCTGAGCTTCATCGCCAAGAATCTGGAAGGCCGACTGCCCGAACCGGCGCCGCAGGATGTCGACACTGATCTGCTCAAGACCATTGCCGAAGCCGCCCAGACCTTCCAAACCGCGATGGCCGATCTCGCCCCTTCGGCCGCGATCGAGGCGTGGATGCGGGCGGTCTTCGCCTGCAATGCCTATATCGATGCGCAGGCGCCCTGGGCCTTGCGCAAGACCGATCCGGCGCGGATGGAAGCCGTGCTGGCAACTCTCTACGAAGCGATCGCCAGCCTCGCGATCATGATCCAGCCGATCATCCCGGCGAGTGCGACGGCGTTGCTCGATCAGATGGGCCTTGGCGTGGAACAGCGCGGCTATGCTGTCATCGGCAGTGATTTCTACGTCGCCCTGCGCGCCTCCGGTTTCACGCTCAGCCCGCCCAGGCCGCTCTTCCCGCGTCTGGAAATGCCGGAAGCAGAGGCCTGACGCCATGCTGATCGACAGCCATTGTCATTTGAATTACAAAGGCCTGATCGAGGATCAGGCCAATATACTTGAACGATCGCGGGCCGCCGGCGTCGGCCTGATGCTAAATATCGCGACGCGCGAAAGCGAATGGGACGCCGTGCTCGACACTGCCGTCCGCGAACCGGATGTCTGGGCGACGGTCGGCATCCACCCGCATGAGGCCGACGAGCATCCCCATGTCGACACGGCCAAGCTGGTCGAGCGCGCCGCGCACCCGCGCGTCGTCGGCATCGGCGAAACCGGCCTCGATTATTATTACGACCATAGCGACCGCGATCGGCAGCAGAAAAGCTTCCGTTCTCACATCGCCGCTTGCCGCGAAACCGGCCTGCCGCTGATCGTCCACACTCGCGATGCAGAGGAAGACACGCTGGCAATCATGCGCGACGAGATGGGGAAGGGCGCCTATGGCGGCGTCATCCATTGCTTCACCGCCAGCGGCGCCTTCGCCGATGCGGCGATGGAATTGGGCTTCTACATCAGCATTTCCGGCATCGTGACCTTCAAGAGCGCCAGGGATTTGCAGGAGACGGCAGCGCGCCTGCCGCTCGACCGATTATTGGTGGAAACCGACTCGCCCTTCCTCGCGCCGGCGCCGCATCGCGGCAAGCCGTGCGAGCCGGCTTATGTCGCCGACACCGCCAAATTCCTCGCCAGCCTGCGGGGGGAAAGCGTCGAACAGCTGGCGGCTGCGACATCCGCCAATTTCCGCACGCTCTTTTCCAAGGTCGCATGAGCCTGAAACTCACGATCTTGGGCAGCGGCACCTCTTCGGGTGTGCCCAGGATCGGCAATGACTGGGGCGACTGCGACCCGACCGAACCGAGGAACCGGCGCACCCGCGTCTCGATCCTGATCGAAAGCCCGACCACCCGCATATTGATCGACACGTCGCCCGACCTGCGCGCGCAATTGCTGGCGGCGGATGTCATCCAGATCGACGCCATCCTGTGGACCCATGACCATGCCGATCACAGCCACGGCATCGACGATGTGCGGCAGCTCTTTCATCATCGCCGTACGCCAGTGCCCGGTTATGCGCGCGCGCAGACGCTGAAGCTGCTCCAGCGGCGTTTCACCTATGCGTTCGAGGGCGCGAACGGCTATCATCCGACGATCGACGCGCATGTCCTGCCCGATGGGCTGCGGATCGGCGACATCGATATCGCCTGCGTGGATCAGCCCCATGGCGATATCTGGTCCACGGGCTTCCGCTTCAGCCATGATGGTCATAATGTCGGCTATGCGACTGATTTTCATGCCATGACGCCGGACATGCTGGCGCTATATCATGGCCTGGACATCTGGGTTGTCGATGCCTTGCGGGAAAAGCCGCATCCGACCCATCCGCACCTGGCGCTGACGCTGGAGGCGATCGCCGCCGCCTTGCCGGGCCGTGCGATCCTGACGCACATGGACCAGAGCATGGATTATGCGACCTTGCTCCGCACCCTCCCCAAGGGCGTGGAGCCGGGCTATGACGGTATGATAGTGGAATTGGGCACAAGCGAGCAGGGGGTTTGATGGACGGCACGGATCAGACGGCATCCACCATCTGGTATGTGCTCGCGATCATGCTGGTCGCCTCCTCACTGATTGGCCGGCGTCTGGCCTGGGGCGCTATATTGCGGATGGCGTTGCTCTGGGTCGCGATCTTCGCCGGGCTGCTGGGCATCTTCAAATTCGCGCAGAACGAGGGGTATCTGACCGGTCGCTGGGCGGAGCAGGGGGGTGTCGCAGCCCCCGACGAAGCGCCGTCCTCGCTCCCGGCCGCGCGGACCGAAGGACAGGCGCTGCGTATCCCGGTCGCGCCCGACGGACATTATTGGGTGGAAGGCACGATCAACGGCACGCCCGCGCGTTTCCTGATCGACAGCGGCGCGACCTTCACGGCTCTGTCCGAAACCACCGCGCGCGCCGCCGGCCTGAACTATGACATCGGCTCGCCGGGCGTCATCATGTCGACCGCCAATGGCAAGGTCGAGGCACGGCGCTCCAGCATCTCGACGCTCGCGATCGGACCGATCCGGGCCAGCGACCTGCCGGTCGTCGTCTCACCAGCATTTGGTGAGGTCAATGTGATCGGCATGAACATGTTGTCCCGCCTGAAAAGCTGGGGCGTGCAGAATGCCGAGATGGTGCTGGCGCCATGACGTCACCGGCAGGACAGGGTGCCCCGACGCAGGCGCAGCGGCTCAAGGCGATCATCGGTGGGTCCACCGGCAATCTGGTCGAATGGTATGACTGGTATGCCTATGCCGCCTTCACCCTCTATTTCGCGCCCCATTTCTTCCCGAGCGAAGACCGCACGGCGCAATTGTTGAGCGCGGCGGGCATCTTCGCGGTGGGCTTCCTGATGCGGCCGATCGGTGCCTGGCTGATGGGCGTCTATGCCGACCGCCATGGTCGAAAGAGCGGCCTGACCCTGTCGGTAGCGCTGATGTGCGCCGGGTCGCTGCTGATCGGGATCACGCCCGGCTATGAGACGATCGGAGTCGCGGCGCCGCTGCTGCTGGTGCTGGCGCGGCTGATGCAGGGGCTGTCGATCGGCGGCGAATATGGCGCGAGCGCCACCTATCTTTCGGAAATGGCGGGCAAGAGCCGGCGCGGCTTCTACTCCAGCTTCCAATATGTCACGCTGATTGCGGGGCAGCTTGTCGCGATATGCGTCCTGCTGCTGCTTCAGGCGACGCTCACCGAGGCGCAACTTGATGCCTGGGGCTGGCGTATTCCCTTCTTCATCGGTGGCGCACTGGCGGTCATCGTCTTCTGGCTGCGGCGCGGCCTTGCCGAGACGCAGAGCTTTGCCGTGGCCAAGGCGCAGGGCGCGCCCAAATCCGGTTTCGTCGAACTGATTACCAATCATCCGCGCGAAACACTGACAGTGATGCTGCTGACGGCCGGCGGCACGATCGCCTTCTATGCCTACAGCATCTACATGCAGAAATTCCTGGTCAATACGAGCGGCCTCAGCCGGGAAACCGCGTCGCAGATCAATGCCGTAACGTTGTTCCTGTTCATGCTGTTGCAGCCCGTCGCAGGTGCGTTGTCCGACCGGATTGGGCGCAAGCAGCTTATGGTCGGCTTCGGCGTTCTAGGTATGTTCTGCACCTATCCGATCTTCGCGACGCTCGCAACCACCAAGGATCCGCTGGTCGCCGGATTGCTGGTGATGGTGGGCCTGGTGATCGTGACCGGCTACACGTCGATCAACGCCGTGGTGAAGGCCGAACTGTTTCCGGCGCATATCCGCGCGCTGGGCGTGGCGCTGCCTTATGCGCTCGCCAATACCTTGTTCGGCGGGACAGCGGAATTTGTCGCGCTCTGGTTCAAGCAGGCCGGGATCGAGCAGGCTTTCTATATCTATGTGACGGTGATGATCGCGATCTCGCTGATCGTGTATGTGAAGATGCGCGACACGGCGCAGCACAGCCTGATCCGCGAGGATTGAAGGCGCGCGGCTGTGAAACCGACAGCGATCTGGACAATCCCATCGGGGTTTGATGCGCGGTTGGGATGATGGGTGGATTTAACATAATATATATTATCGATCATTTCAATTGGCGGATGATCGCTGCTTATCTGGACACCCCCGGCGGCGGCGAACCGGACTCCATCGCAATGATCGGCGCATAAAAGGCATCGCTTCGTTCGATCTGCGCCCATGCGGGGTTCAGGCCGGCGAAGGTTCCAAACGCCGTCCGCGCTTGCGACAGGTCGCCCATGGTCAGGCTCAACCGGGCAATACGTCGCCATATGCGGTCCCAGTGCGGCGCGAGTTCGGCAGCTTTCGCCATCTGCTGCCCGGCTTTTGCCTTGTCCCCCTGGCGCCATGCCCGTTCGGCCTGGCCAAGCGCCTCATTGGCGCGTTGCATCCCGAATAATTGCCGAAGATCGGCCAGCGGCGTCGCGGATGCATCGACACGCAGATCGATATCCTGCCAACCACCTTCGACCGTGCGGACCAGCAGCGCGGCGGACAGGCGACCGCTGGTCTGGCCGCCTGCAGCCTCGCCAGCCTCAATGGCCGCCATCAACCGGTCCGCAAGCGGCCCCTTGCCGGTCAGGAAGCGATCCCGCATGGCCGTCAGCACCTGCGCGCCCGCCAGACCGTTTCCCTGGATGCTATAACCATCCCCCGTCAGGACGCCGGCCCATGCAGCCTGCTGCGCCATGACACCGCTATAGGCGGCGCCTCGGCCGCGGGCAGCGACCAGACCAACCTGCCGATAGCCTATGTCCTGATCCTCGAAATTTCCATCCGCGGCGAGCACCGCCTTCAGCGCATCGTCCGCCGATCGTCCGTCCTTCAACTGCCGAAACGCCTCTGTCGCATGGCCGGGGTTGGTTTCGAACTGGCTGGCTATCGCTCCGACGCCCGCCTGCGCATCGATGACGCTGGCACCGACCGCCAGATTGTTCGTGGCGACCGCCGCGCCGCACGACTGTTCCGCATCGCAGGCGATGATAGAGAAAGTCGCGAGAGCCTGCGTCGGCATCGCCATCGCCGCCACCCAGACAGCCCCGATCCACGGCTTCATATCGTCCCCCTTCCCGATTCCCTGCGCCGCCACCTTATGGCCTGTCCTCGCACGGAAAAGCCCCTATCGTCATTCAGGCTGGCCTTGCCCTTGCCCAGCGCCTATCCGCTTGGCGGTCCGTCCATCATGTGAAGGTTCCCATGCCCAAAGCCAGCCCCGCCGACATCATGCCGCTTGCCAACGTCATGGCGCGGTTGCGCGACCCGGATACGGGCTGCCCGTGGGATATTGAACAGGATTTCGCCTCGATCGCCCCCTATACGATCGAGGAAGCCTATGAGGTGGCCGACGCGATCGAGCGGAACGATATGGCGGGGCTTCGCGACGAACTGGGCGACCTGCTGCTTCAAGTCGCGTTCCACAGCCGCATGGCGGAACAAGCCGGTCATTTCGCCCTGCAGGATGTGATCGACGGCATCACCCGGAAGATGATCCGCCGCCATCCCCATGTGTTCGGCGAGGGCGCACGGCGGGAGGATGGCCATGCCCAGTGGGAGGTCATCAAGGCGGCCGAGCGCGCCGAAAAGGAGCCGGACCCCAGCGCGCTGGCCGGGGTTGCGATCGCCCTGCCCGCGCTGTTGCGCGCGGAGAAACTGCAGAATCGGGCGGCGCGGGTCGGCTTCGACTGGCCCGACACAGTGGGTGTCTTCGACAAGATCGCCGAGGAACTGGCCGAGGTGCAGGACGCGCAGGATCAGGACGCACGCGAGGAAGAAGTCGGCGACCTGCTCTTTGTGGTGGTCAACCTCGCACGCCATCTCAGGGTCGACCCGGAAGTTGCGCTGCGCAAGGCGAGCGCCAAGTTCGATCGTCGGTTTCGAACCATGGAAGATCTGGCCGGGAACGGCTTCCCTGCCCTTTCGCTCGAGGAAAAGGAATTGCTGTGGCAGCAGGCGAAGCAGCGGGAAAGAGGGGCATGATCGGGCGCCTTCGCTCAGTCATCCGATAATCGTGCCGTGCCGGCGACGGTCCGCCCCCGGCAGCACATCAATCCGCCCGTTGCGTGGAAACGGGATGGAGCGGTGCGCCGGTCGCCTCGAAGGCCGAGATATTGGCGATCGTCGTTTCTGCGATCGCCGCCAAAGCCTCGCGCGTGAAGAAGGCCTGATGCCCGGTGATGAGGACATTGGGGAAGGTCAGCAGCCGGGCGAAGACATCGTCCTGGATCGGCTGATCCGACAGGTCGGCGAAGAAAAGCCCTTCCTCCTCTTCATAGACGTCAAGCCCGACATAGCCGATGCGGCCGCTTTTCAGCCCCTCGATCAGCGCGCGCGTGTCGACCACTGCGCCGCGACTGGTGTTGATGAGCATCACCTCCGGCTTCATGCGGGCAATGGCCTTTGCATCGACCAGATGGCGGGTGTCGGGCGTGAGCGGACAATGGAGCGAAATGATATCCGATTGCTCCAGCAGTTCTGGCCAACCCACATAGCGCCCGCCGACAGCGGCCAGTCCCGCTTCGTCGGGAAAGGGATCATACGCGATCACCCTGCAGTCGAAGCCGCGCATGATGCGCGCGACATTGAGGCCGATCTTGCCGGTGCCGACGATGCCGACCGTCCGCCCGCGCAGATCGAAACCGAGCAGACCATCCAGCGCGAAATTGCCTTCGCGAACACGGGCATAGGCCTTGTGGATCTTGCGGTTGAGGGTCAGGATCATCGCCACCGTATGTTCGGCAATGGCATCGGGGGAATAGGCGGGGACGCGTCCGACGCTGATATCAAGGTCGGCTGCGGCGGCCAGATCAACATGGTTGAACCCCGCGCTGCGCAGCGCCACCAGACGCACGCCCTGCCCGGCCAGTATTTCCAGCGTCGCGCGGTCGAGCCGATCATTGACGAAGGCGCAGATCGCCTCATGCCCCGCCGCCAGCGGCGCCGACCGGCCATCGAGGCGCGTTTCCAGATAGGTCAGTTCATGCACGCCGCCCGCCGCTTCATTGGCGGCATCGAAGAAGCGACGGTCAAAGGGATGCGTACTGAAAACAGCGACTTTCATGGCGAGGCTCCCATGGATCGGTAGAGAAACTAGCCAATATGCTATCGCCGTCAGTTCCCGCCGCGCTTGGTGAAGCGCGCAAAGGCCGCGTCGGAAAGGCGTACCTCGACGCGCGTCTCTTCGCCCTCCACCATGGTTGCAAGCACCTCGCCATGCTCGTGCAGCCAGGCGATTGCCGCGCCATCCGACACCGGCACGCGCAGGCCGTAGATTTTGGCGCCACGGGTCATGCGGTCGCTGACCGCCCGCTGCAATCCTTCCACGCCCTCGCCCGTCAAGGCGGACAGGATCACCACATCGTCGCGGCGCGCAGCCTGCTCCCGAACCAGCGCCGCGTCCTCCTCGCCCAGCAGGTCGAGCTTGTTCCACGCCTCGATGATCGGCGGCGGTTCCGGATCGCCTTCCCCCCGGTCGAGCGCCGCTTCTCCCGCAACGCCCAGTTCGCCGAGCACGTCCAGCACGTCGTCGCGCTGCGCTTCAGTATCGGGATGGGCGATATCGCGGACATGGACGATGAGGTCGGCCGACAGCACCTCTTCCAGCGTCGCGCGGAAGGCGGCGATCAGTTGCGTCGGCAGGTCGGACACGAAGCCGACCGTATCCGACAGGATCGCCTTGTCCAGTCCGGGCAGCACGATCTGGCGCATGGTGGGATCGAGCGTCGCGAAGAGCAGATCCTCCGCCATGACGGTCGCGCCGGTCAGGCGGTTGAACAGTGTGGACTTGCCGGCATTGGTATAGCCCACCAACGCGATTACCGGCCAGGGCGCGCGCTGGCGCCGGGCGCGGTGCAGGCCGCGGGTGCGCGTCACCTGATCCAGCTCGCGGCGGATCTTCGCCATGCGATCGCGGATCATACGACGGTCCGCCTCGATCTGGGTTTCACCGGGACCGCCCAGGAAGCCGAAGCCGCCGCGCTGCCGCTCAAGGTGGGTCCAGCTGCGCACCAGTCGCCCGGCCTGATAGTCCAGATGCGCCAGCTCGACCTGAAGGCGGCCTTCATTGGTCGCCGCCCGCTCGCCGAAGATTTCCAGAATCAGGCCGGTCCGGTCGATGACCTTGGCCTCACACGCCTTCTCCAGATTGCTCTGCTGGACCGGCGACAGGCTGTTGTCGACGATGACCAGTTCGGCCTCTTCCTGTTTGACGAGGGTTGCGATCTGGTCGACCTGCCCGCTGCCGAACAGGGTCGCGGGCTTGCGGTCGCGCACGCGAAAGGCCTGCGCCGCGCGCACATCGATGCCGATGGCGAGCGCCAACCCGCGTGCCTCTTCCAGCCGCGCATCGCTGTCGCGGCGGTCTGCACCATGGGTTTCGGCATGAACGACGACGGCGCGCGCCCCGCGCGCCACTTCATCATCGGAGTCGCGGTTGAATATGGCCATGTCGGCTTAAAGCATCTCGCCGCGTGCCGGTCCACTGCAACGGAACCGGCACGTGGCGTGAAGGATCAATCGTCCTGCTCGTTTTCGCCGGTCAGGTCGAGCGCGTGGAGCGGCTGGACCGTCGAGATGGCGTGCTTGTAGACGAGCTGCACCATGCCGTCGCGTTCGAGCAGCATGCAGAAGAGGTCGAAGGCGGCGATTTCACCCTGAAGCATGACGCCGTTCACCAGGAACATCGTGACCGGGCTGCCCGACTTGCGAACCGCGGACAGGAAGATTTCCTGAAGCAGCTTCGCCTTGCCATTGCCGTCGCCCGACTTGCGCAGGTCGGTCAGATCCATCGACTGGGCCGGCATCACCGTCGAAATGGCATGCTTGTACACCAGCTGCGACTGGCCATCACGGCGCAGCAGCACGGAGAAATTGTCGAACCAGGTGATGATGCCCTGCAACTTGACGCCCTTGACCAGGAACATGGTCACTGGGGTCTTGCTCTTGCGCAGGCTGTTCAGGAAAATATCCTGAAGATTATTCACTTTATCGGCCATGGTCTTTGCCAGTCCTTTTCTTGGCGGGACGTTACCCGCTCTCGCACCCTAAGCAGAGTGTCTTGCTGCCCCCGCGCACCGGGGGACGGCGCAGTTCTACCGCAAATGCGAAGAGGCGTCCATGGTCGAGATGCGCTTCGGCCAAATTCCGCAACGCATTGGCCAAGAACGTCCTATTCCTTACCCTCGGTGATACCGAGCAGCTTCAATTTGCGGTGCAGCGCCGATCGTTCCATGCCGATGAAGGTCGCCGTCCGCGAGATATTGCCGGAGAAGCGGCGGATCTGGATACGCAGATATTCGCGCTCGAAACTTTCCCTGGCCTCACGCAGCGGTGCGCCCATGATCGCGGACTGGCCGATCCCCTCGCCGCCGCCGCCGCTCGTCAGTTCCGATGGCAGCATGTCGAGTTCGATGCGGCCGATCCGGTCGCCCGGTGCCAGGATCATAGTCCGCTCGATGACGTTGCGCAGTTGCCGCACATTGCCCGGCCATTCATTGGCCTGGAGCGCCGCCATGGCGTCGCTCGCAATGTCGGGCGGCGGCACGCGCCGGTCGGCGGCGAAGCGCGCCAGATAATGTTCCACCAGGGGCGGAATATCATCGCGCCGCTCCGACAGCGGCGGAATGGCCAGGGGCACGACGTTGAGCCGGTAGAAAAGATCTTCCCGGAAACGCCGCTCCTCGATCTCGTTCGCCAGATCGCGCGCGGTCGAGGAAATGACCCGCACATCGACCTTCACCTGCCGCTGACCACCCACGCGGGTGAAGCTCTGGTCGGTGAGGACGCGCAGGATCTTGCCCTGCGTCGTCAGCGGCATGTCGGCAATCTCGTCCAGATACAGCGTTCCGCCGTGCGACTGCTCCAGAAAACCGGGGCGGACCATGCCGCTCTGATCTTCCAGACCGAACAGTTCCTCTTCGACGCGATCGGGATCCATCCGGGCGGCGGCGACGATGATGAAGGGCGAATCGGCCCGCCCGCTCCAGCTGTGCAGCATGCGCGCGGCGACTTCCTTGCCGACGCCCGCCGGGCCGGAGATCAGCACCCGGCTCCCTGTGCCCGCGACCTTCTTGATCGTGGCGCGCACGCCGTTGATCGCGGCAGACGTGCCGGTCAGTTCATCATCCTGCCCGAAGCGAGCGCGCAGAACCTGGTTTTCCCGCCGCAGTCTTTCGGTTTCGGTCGCCCGCGCCACCAGATGGAGCAGCCGGTCCGCCTCGAACGGCTTTTCGATGAAGTCCGCCGCGCCCTTGCGGATCGCCGCCACGGCCGTATCGATATTGCCATGGCCGGAGATCATCAGCACGGGGATGCTGGGATCACGACGCTTGATCTCGTCCAGCAGTTCCAGACCGTCCATGCGCGATCCCTGCAGCCAGACATCGAGCAGCACGAGCGAGGGGCGGCGCGAATCGAGCGCGTCGATCGCGCTGTCGCTGTGGGCGGCGGTGCGGGTGGTGAAGCCTTCGTCTTCCAGAACACCCGCGACCAGATCGCGAATATCCTCTTCATCGTCCACAATCAGAATATCAAGCGCCATTGGCCGTCACTTTTCCTTTAGGCAGGGCTACGACCTGTCCATCTTCCAGTTTTTCCAGCGCACCCGCGGCGAACCGCAATGTCACGCACGCACCGCCCCCTTCGGCATCGTCGAAGCGGATCTCCCCCAGATGCTCCTCGACAATCTTCTTGACGATGGCGAGGCCAAGACCCGTCCCCTTGGACCGCGTCGTCATATAAGGTTCCAATATCCGCTCGCGCTCGGGCGGCAGGCCGATGCCATCGTCCCGCACGCGGATCAGCAGGTCGTCGCCATCCTGCATCAGCTGCATACGGACATGGCCGCGCGGCCCTCCTTCAGCCGGAACCGATTTCGGTTCAATGGCTTCGACCGCATTTTTGACAATATTCGTCAATGCCTGACCGAGTTGCCGCCGGTCGCAGACCAGTTCCATGGCGTCGTCGTCAGCGGCATATTCGAACCGGATATCGGGATGCGCCACCTCATGCAGGAACAGCGCATGGCGGGCGATGTCGCCGATCGCCTCACGCCGGAACACGGGTTTGGGCATGCGCGCAAAGGAGGAAAATTCATCGACGATGCGGCGCAGGTCGCCCACCTGGCGCACGATCGTGCCGGTCAGGCGCGTGAATGTCGCCTTGTCGCTGGTCACTTCGTCGGCATAACGGCGCTGGAGGCGTTCGGCTGCAAGCTGAATGGGCGTCAGCGGGTTCTTGATCTCATGCGCGATCCGGCGCGCCACGTCGGACCAGGCGGCGCGACGCTGGTCGGACAATTGCTGGGTGATGTCGTCGAAGGTCAGGATATGGCGCGACGCATCCTGCGACAGCTTGACCGCCAGCGTGCGCAGGTCGCCATGCGCCCGCACCTGCACGATCCCCGCATCTTCATCCGACTCCACAAATTCGGCCAGTTCGGGCGACACTTCCCCCAGCGGCCGGCCGACCGGATCATCGCCCTCCTCGACCAAAATCGCGGCGGCCGAACTGTTAAGCAGCAGGATTTCGCCTTCCAGATCGACCGACAGCACGCCCGCGCTGACGCCCGACAGGATCGCCTCGATAAAGGCGCGGCGTTCGTCCAGCTGGCTGTTCGCCGCCACCAGCGCACCGGTCTGCGCCTCCAGCCGCTGGGTCATGCGGTTGAAGGCCGCCGCCAGCGTGCCGATCTCGTCCCGGCTCTGCGGGCTGGTGACACGCGCCGACAGGTCGCCGGCGGTGATCCGCCGAGCCGCCGTCACCAGTTCATTGACCGGCCGCACCATCCAGTCGGCCACGGCCAGCGCGATATAGACGGCGATGCCGACCAGCAACAACGATCCCACAAACAGGGCGATGTTGAACCGCAACTGGAGCGCGCGGGACTGGGCCGAGAAGAGGTCATAGTCGGCCAGCACCTTCTGCGCCTGCGTCACATTACTGAAGGAGGAGGTGCCGGCATTGCGGGTGGCGTAGAGATAGATTTTCGAATTGGGGTAGAGCAGCGTCACCGCCTCGACCTGATTGGGCCGGGCCTGCACCACGATATCCTCGCCTGCCGCCAGCCGCTTCACCACCTGCGCCGAGAGCATTTCCGACGCTGGCCGGTTTTCCGGGTCGACGGTGGCCGCCGTCCGGGCAATGCCGTCCTTGCCCACCTCGATGATCGCGGACCGGTTCAGCTTCCGGGTGACGACCTGATAGATATAGCCTTCGGCAAAGCGCGGGCTGGAGACTTCCGACTGGTTCAGATAATCGCGCAGATCGCCTGCCATCGTCACCGTCTCGTCGCGCACTTCACGCAGATTCTGCTCATAATAGCCGCGCGCCAGGTCGCTCGCATTTTGCAGCATGCCGCGGGCGCTGTCCGAGAACCAGAATTGCACGCCATATTGGAACAGTAGCGACGCGAAGATCACGACCAGCAGCATCGGCACGCTGGCGACGATCGAGAACATCGCCACCAGGCGAACGTGCAACTGGCCGTCACTGCCGATCGCGGACTGGGCGGCGCGGCGCTTGGCCACCCGTCGGCCCAGCAACATGAGAAGGGCGATGGCAGGAACCAGATTCGCCACCAGCAGCAGGGCGACGATCGGCGGGGTCAGCAATGTGTATGAGTCGCGGCTGCCCGACAGAAGATGATAGGTCAGCCCTGCCATGCCCAGGAAAAGGGCCAGCGTCACGCCTTCCACCAGCGCAGCCAGACGTCCCTTGCGCAGGAATGGCGGCAAATGCCTCCGCCATGCGGAGGCCCGCCTGCGAAGGGTGGTCGCGTCGTTCATAGTGGCTTTGTTACAACAAGCCCGTGCCCGTTCAAACACAGTATTTGGAACAATGCATGTCGCTGGTCGACGCAGACCGTCGGTTCGTCCTGATATGCCACTGAAATTTCGTTAATCGCCCAGCCGCAACTGAAGCGGATCCAGGCCGTAATCGGTCAGCTTCTTGCGCAGCGTATTGCGATTGATGCCAAGCAGCGACGCGGCGCGAATCTGATTGCCATCGACGCTGGACAGAACTTCCTCCAGCAATATCGGCTCGATCACCGCCAGCAGGTCGTCATGCAGGCTACGCTGAGGCTGGCCGATGCCCACCCCCAACTGCCGCTTGGCCCAATCGCGCACGGCATGGACCAGATGGTCGGAGGGCGCGACGTAGTCGGCGGGGACGGCGTCCATCGGCAGCATATTCCGCAAAATCTCGGCGGTGATGACATTTTCGCGGCTGAGGACCGACAGGCGCTGCATCATATTCTGCAGTTCGCGCACATTGCCGGGCCAGTGCCATGCCATCAGCAACTGCGCCGCGTCGTCCGACAGCGTCTTGCGCGGCAAGCCTTCCTGCGCCGCCCGCTCCATGAAATGGCGGGCGAGCAGGATCACATCCTCACGCCGTTCGCGCAGCGCCGGCAGGGCGATCGGCACGACATTCAGGCGATAATAGAGATCCTGACGGAAGCGACCTTCGTCGATCAGCTGCGGCAGATCCTTGTTGGTCGCCGCGATGATGCGGACATTGACCCGCACCGGCTTCGATCCGCCGACCGTCGTCACCTCGCCCGACTGGAGCACGCGCAGCAGCCGCGTCTGCGCCTCCATCGGCATGTCGCCAATCTCGTCGAGGAACAGCGTCCCGCCCTGCGCCTGCTCGAACTTGCCGGCCGTCCGCGCATGGGCGCCGGTGAAGGCGCCCTTCTCATAACCAAACAGTTCTGCCTCGATCAGTTCGCGCGGAATGGCGGCCATGTTGATCGGCACGAAGGGCTTGGTGCGCCGCTGGCCCAGACTGTGGATCGCCTCCGCCACCAGTTCCTTGCCGGTGCCCGACTCGCCCAGCACCAGGATGGACAGATCGTTGGACAGGACGCGGGCGATGGTCCGATAGACTTCCTGCATCGCCGGCGAGCGGCCGACCAGCGGCAGCCCGTCATGCGGAAGGCCCGCTTCCTCGGTTTCCTCCGCACTGTCCCGCGTACCGAGCGCATCGGCGACCGCGCGGGTCAGTTCGTTGAGGTCGAAGGGCTTTGGCAAATATTCGAACGCGCCCTTCTCGGTGGCGCGGATCGCCGTGTTCAGCGTATTCTGCGCCGACAGGATGATGATGTTGAGGTCCGGCCGCGTCGCCAGAATGTCGGCCACGCCGTCCAGTCCGTCGCCGTCCGGCAGCATGACGTCAGTGATCAGCACATCGGGCGCGAAACTTTCCATCAGCGCGGTGCGCTCGCGGATCGAGGCGGCGGTCTTGACCTTGTGCCCCTGCCGTCGCAGCGCTTCACCGACCACCACGCAGATGGCGGGATCGTCGTCGACCACCAGGACGGTGCCGGTTGCCGCCATCACGCCATGCTCATCGGCAGCAGGATACGGAAGGTCGACTCGCCCGCTTCCACGTCCCGCGAATATTGGACGAAGCCGCTCATGTCGCGGACCAGCTTGTCCACCAGCGCCAGGCCAAGCCCCTGCCCGTCCCGCTTGCCGGTGATGAAGGGATTGAACAGATGGTCGAGAATATGTTCGGGCACGCCGGGTCCATTGTCGATGACGAGGATTTCGATCGGCAGCACCGCGCTGCCCTTGCCGTCGCCGACCACCACCGAAACACCGTGGCGGAAGGCCGTCTCTACCCGGATGCGCGGCTTGGCGACATATTCCAGCGCCTCTGCAGCATTTTTGAGCAGGTTGATCATCACCTGCACCAGCGCATCGTCATTGATGTTGGCAAATGGCAAGGATGGATCATAATGCTTTATGATCTTTATATGTTTTGCAAAACCCGCCGCCGCGATCCCCGCCGCCCGGTCGATCAGCGGATAGATGTTGCCGGCATGGCATTCCAGCGTCCGATCGGTGGTAAAATCCTGCATCCGGTCGATCAGCGCCGCGATCCGGTCCACCTCGTTACAGATCAACTGGGTCAGCGCCGCATCCCGCCCGCCATGGCTGGATTCCAGCAATTGCGCTGCCCCGCGGATGCCCGACAACGGGTTCTTGATCTCATGCGCAAGGATCGCCGCCGCGCCCATGGCGGACCGCGCGCCGCCCGCGGAACCGCGATGCCCGATCTTGCGCGCCTGGCTCTGGGCATGGAGCGACACGACCCGCCAGCCCTCATGATCGACGATCGGCGCGATCATCAGGTCGACCTCCATCTCGGCGGTGCGACCGGCATGAACCTTGATGTCATAGGCCGCGATCGGCTTGTTGCTGTGCCAGATATCGAAGCGCGCGCCCGCTTCGGCAATGCGGATGGTGCGCGCGATGTCACTGCCGATAATCGCCGAACGCGCCATGTTGAGCAGGGTTTCGGCCCGGACATTGGCGTCGGCGATGCTGTTGTCCGGCTTCACGACCAGAGTCGCGACCGGCAGGGCCGTCATCTGTTCGCCCAGCGATGGTCCGTCCTGCTGCACCCGAAGCGGCGGAACGGACGTCAGCGTGCCGTTCATGCGGCCCTGCGCAGCTCCGCCGGATCGGCGCCGCTGGCGATCAGCGGCTCGTAGAAACGGGCGAGCATGTCCAGCACCGTCTTCGCGTCCGGCTGCTGGTTCACGGCATGGCGGAATTCGGCCGAGCCGGGCAGCCCCTTGGTATACCAGCCGATATGCTTGCGGGCCATGTTGACACCCGTATAGTTATCATAATGGTCGAGCATTGCATGATAATGCTCTATAATGACACAATATTGTTCTTCGAGCGAAGGGTCAGCGACGCGCGTCCCGTCGGTCAGCCAGGCCATGACCTGACCGATCAGCCAAGGCCGACCATAGGCGCCGCGCCCGATCATCACGCCATCCGCACCGCTCTGCGCCAGCGCGGTATCGGCATCCTCGATCGAACAGATATCACCATTGACGATAACCGGCAGTTTCACGGCGTCCTTGACCGAACGAACAAACGCCCAGTCGGCGCTGCCCTTGTACATCTGGCAACGGGTGCGGCCATGGACCGTGATAAGCTTAGCGCCCAGATCCTCGGCGATATGGGCGAGTTCGGGGGCATTGAGGCTCGAATGGTCCCAGCCCATGCGCATCTTGACCGTCACCGGCACATCGACCGCCTCGACCGTCGCCTTGATGAGCGAGGCGGCCAGCGGCAGGTCGCGCATCAGCGCGCTGCCTGCGTCGCCATTGACGACCTTCTTTACCGGGCACCCCATGTTGATGTCGATGATCGCCGCGCCGCGATCGGCGTTCAGCTTGGCGGCCTCGGCCATTTCCGTCGGCGAGCAGCCGGCAAGCTGCATCGACACCGGCTCTTCCAGCGGATGCCAGGCGGCCTTCTGCAAGGACTGGCGCGTTTCCCGAATCATTGCCGCCGACGCGATCATCTCCGTCACATTGAGGCCCGATCCGTAGCGGCGGACCAAGGTGCGGAACGGCATGTCGGTGACGCCGGTCATCGGCGCCAGCACGACCGGCATGTCGATGGTCACGAGACCGATGGAAATGGGAGAAAGTTTGCGCATAACCTGATTTGGAAAACTGCCTAAAAAACAGGCAGCCCTTAGCGGAATTCGCCGGAAACGGCAAGCAGAGCGCGCCCGCCCTTTCAGTCCGCCCCTTCTGCCGCTATGCGCGCTGCCATGACAGCAAGCAGCAAGACCGTCGCCCTGCTCGTGGCCGCCGGCCAGGGAAGCCGGGCGGGTGGCGACAATCCCAAGCAATTCAGGCCGATAGCGGGCAAGGCGGTTCTCGCCCACGCCCATGACGCATTGGCCGCCCATGACGGGATAGACGCCATTCATGTCGTTCTGGGCGACGGACAGGAAGACACGGCCCGCGCCCTGCTCGGCTCGCGCGCCATAGCCTCCTTCGTCACCGGCGCGGACAGTCGGCGCGGTTCGGTCCGCGCAGGGCTGGAGGCGATCGCCGCCGCCGGTGGCGCGGACATCATACTGATCCATGACGCCGCCCGCCCTTTCCTGCCCGGCGCGGTGATCGACCGCTTGCTGGGTGCGCTGGAGCAATGCCATGGCTCCATTCCCACCCTGCCCGTCGCCGATACGCTGGTGCGCGGCGTGGACGGCGCGATGGGCGATAACGTCGATCGCGCCCACCTGTATCGCGTCCAGACGCCGCAGGCCTTTCGCTTCGATACCATATTGGCGGCCCATCGCGCCTGGGATGACGCGCAGGAAGCCACCGACGATGCCCAGATCCTCAAGGGCTGGGGCCATGACGTCATACTGGTGCAAGGCGATGAAAGGCTTGAGAAATTGACTTACAAGCAGGATTTCGCCCGCGCCGAAGCGCAAGTGGCGACGCCGCGCACCATGCGCGTCGGCATGGGCTATGACGTCCATCGTCTTGCGCCGAATGAGGAACTCTGGCTGGGCGGCGTGCTGGTCCCGCATGATCGCGGGCTTGCCGGCCATAGCGACGCCGACGTGGCGCTCCATGCGATCGTCGATGCGATGCTCGGCGCGCTGGCCGAAGGCGACATAGGCAGCCATTTCCCGCCATCCGATCCGCAATGGCGCGGCGCCTCGTCCGACCGTTTCCTCGCCTATGCGCGCGATCGGGTGACGGCGCGCGACGGCCTGATCGAGCATGTCGACCTGACTATCATCTGCGAAGCCCCCAAGATCGGCCCGCATCGCGATGCCATGCGCGCCCGGATCGCCGGGATACTGGCCGTCCCGCTCGACCGGGTCAGTGTCAAGGCGACCACGACCGAGCGCCTCGGTTTCGCCGGCCGCCGCGAAGGCATTGCCGCACAGGCGGTTGCCACCCTGTCCCTCCCCGCGCTATCCTGATTTTATGCCCGATACCGTCCTCCCGGCCCAACTGGTCGAACTCGCCGAAAAGGTCATCATCGCCAACCGTCGCGCCGGGCGCACGGTTGCGGTCGCGGAAAGCTGCACCGGGGGCCTCGTCTCCGCCGCGCTCACCGAGATAGCCGGCTCCTCCGACGTGTTCGAAGCCGGTTTCATTACTTATTCCAATGATATGAAGGCGGAACTTCTGAAGGTTTCGCATGACGTGCTGGACACGTTCGGCGCCGTGTCCATCGCCACGGCCTGGGCCATGGCGCAGGGCGCGCTGAACAAGAGCCATGCCCATGTCGCGGTCGCCATCACCGGCATCGCGGGGCCGGGCGGCGGCAGCGAGCAGAAGCCGGTCGGCACGGTCGTCTTCGCCCGCGCCGAACGCGGCGCCAGCCCCGACAAGGTCGTAGCCGACATGCATCATTTCGCGGATAATGGCCGCGGCGGCGTCCGCCTTCAGGCGGCGCTGTGCGCGCTCGAACTGCTGCTGCCCGAAGGCGCGTAAAGCTCTGCCGCGCGCGTCTCGAACGCGCCGATCATCTTGCGCAGCGCCTTGTCGAAGAACTGGCCGGCCAGCATTTCGAACAGCCGGTTCTTGAACTCGAACTCCACCTCGAAATCGACCAGCACCCCGCCCTGCCCGTCATCGCGGAAGTTCCACTCATTGTGGAGATGCTTGAGCGGACCATCGAGATAGTCGACGCGGACATGGTCCGGGCGATGCTTGTGCACGCGCGACGTGAAGCTTTCCTTGATCCCCTTGAAGCCGACGATCATGTCCGCGACCATTTCCGACTCGTTGTCGGATCGTACGCGGATCGCGCTCACCCATGGCAGGAATTCGGGATAGGCCGCGACGTTCGACACCAGGTCGAACATCTGCGTCGGCGTGTAGGGAAGCTGGCGCGTCTCATTATGCTTGGGCATCGAAAGTTCAGGCCTTCGCGATCGCCGCCTTGGCCAGCTTCGCTTCGCGCGCGGCCTTCATCTCGGCGAAATCCTTGCCGGCATGATAGCTGGAGCGCGTCAGCGGGCTGGACGCCACCTGCAGGAAGCCCTTGGCCCGCGCGATCGCCGCATAGGCGTTGAACGCCGCCGGGGTGACGAATTCCATCACCTTGGCGTGCTTGGGCGTGGGCTGGAGATATTGGCCCATGGTCAGGAAGTCGATGTCGGCCGACCGCATGTCGTCCATCACCTGGTGGACCTCCAGACGCTCCTCGCCCAGGCCCAGCATGATGCCCGACTTGGTGAAGATCGACGGATCGAGCTTCTTCACCGACTCGAGCAGACGCAGCGACGCATAATAGCGCGCGCCGGGCCGGATGGTGGGGTACAGGCGCGGAACGGTTTCCAGATTATGGTTGTAGACGTCCGGGCGGGCGGCGACGATCATCTCGACCGCGCGTTCGTGCTTGTTGCGGAAGTCCGGCGTCAATATCTCGATTGTCGTGTTTGGCGTCGTGCGGCGCAGCGCCTCGATCACCTTCACGAACTGAGTCGCGCCGCCATCGGGCAGGTCGTCGCGGTCGACCGAGGTGATGACGATATGCTCCAGCCCCATTTCCGCGCAGGCATCAGCCAGATTCTGCGGCTCATTGGGATCGACCTTGCGCGGCATGCCGGTCTTGACGTTGCAGAAGGCGCAGGCGCGGGTGCAGACATCGCCCAGGATCATCACCGTGGCATGCTTCTTGGTCCAGCACTCGCCGATATTCGGACAGGCCGCTTCCTCGCACACCGTATTGAGTCCCTTGTCCCGCATCAGCTTGCGCGTCTCGTGATAGGCCGGGCTGGTCGGCGCCTTGACGCGAATCCAGTCGGGCTTGCGCGCACGTTCTGCGCCATTGGCAGGCTTTTCGGGCGTGGGGATCGGGCTGATGTCGTTCATGCGCCCCAGATAGCGATGCTTGGGGAGACTTGCCAGTCCTGACTTTGTGCGGCACATCTCCCGCCCATGACCGACTTTGCCGACATGCTTCAGGGCTATCGCCGCTTCCGCAACACCGGGTGGAGCCAGCAGCGGGAGCGATGGGACGAACTCAACGAAGGGCAAAGTCCGAAGGTGATGGTGATCGCCTGCTCGGACAGCCGAGTCGATCCGACCCAGATTTTCGACACCAGCCCCGGCGAGATTTTCGTCGTGCGCAATGTAGCCGCCCTCGTCCCGCCGTTCGAAACCAATCCCGGCTGGCACGGCGTGTCGGCTGCGCTGGAGTTCGCCGTGCAGGTGCTCAAGGTCGGCGAGATCGTCGTCATGGGCCATGGCAAATGCGGTGGTTGCAAGGCGGCGCTCAGCCAGGATCTGAAGGACGCGCCTCCGGGCGAAGGCGGCTTCATCCATAACTGGATCGAACTGCTGGACGGTGCGCGCGAGGTCGTGGTCGAGCGTTATGGCGATCAGCGCGACCGTGATGTGGAGCGCGCCATGGAGCAGGAAGGCGTCAAGGTCAGCCTCGCCAACCTGCGCAGCTTCCCCTGCGTCCGTTCCAAGGAAAAGAGCGGCGAACTGAAGCTGGTCGGCAGCTTCTTCGCGATCGCCGACGGGCAGCTCCATGTTCTGGACGAGGAAACGGGCGCCTTCTCGCCCGCCTGATACGGAGACGAGCCGATGGCGACACCGCAGGAAGGCCGCGGCAACATCGCCCTGCTGATCGATGCGGACAATGCGTCGGCGGCGCATTTCGACTCGGTGATGACCGTGCTGGCGGAGCTGGGCACGGTCAATATCCGTCGCGCCTATGGCAACTGGAGCAAGGCGACGCTCAAGGCCTGGGCCGCGCTGTCCATCACACAGGCGATCGAGCCGCAGCAGCAGTTCGACCTGACCAAGGGCAAGAACGCCACCGACATGAAGATGACCATCGACGCGATGGACCTTCTTGCGAGCGGGCGCGTCGACGGCTTCGGCCTCATGTCCAGCGACAGCGACTTCACCCCGCTCGTCACCCGCATCCGACAGGACGGCATCCCGGTCTATGGCTTCGGCACGGCCAACACGCCCGAAGGTTTCCGCCGCGCCTGCACGCGCTTCATAGACGTCGCCGCGCTGGAATCGGCCGAAGTGCCGGTAAAGAAGCCCGCCACGAAGAAAATAACCAAATCCGCTCCGGCCAATCCGGCGCCGGAAGAAAGCGACGATGGCAAGGCCAAGCCGGTCGATCCAGAAGTCGTGAAGCTGCTGATCGACGCCTATGACGCCGTGAAACGCGATGAACAGGGCTTCGCCGCGCTCGGCAGCGTCGGCCAGCTGGCCGGCAACCGCTCCAGCTTCGACACGCGCAACTATGGGTACAAGCGGCTGTCCGATCTGGTCCGCGCCATCCCCAATTTCGCCGTCGAAGTGCGCGAAGGCGGCCAGACCTGGATCAAGCGCGTCCGCTGATGCCGGTCATCGCCCGCCATCTGATGATCCATGGCCGCGTCCAGGGCGTCTGGTACCGCGCCTGGACGGTCGAAACGGCGCGGGATCTGGGATTGGCCGGCTGGGTCCGCAACCGGATGGACGGCAGCGTGGAGGCGCTGGTGCAGGGCGAAGAAGCAGCCGTGGACCGCTTCATCGCGCTGGCCCGTGAGGGGTCGCCAGCCGCACAGGTAAGCCGGATCGACGCGACGGAAACGCCGCTGGAGCCGCTGGGCGTGTTCGAGAAGCGACCGATTTAGATACGGCCGTTACCGCAGCACATCGCTATCCCGACACCCAAATCGCCACCACTCCCATCCCTCCCCACTTCCCCCCACGCCCATCCCGCGCTAAAGCCCTGTTCCCATGATCCTCGTCATCGACAATTATGACAGCTTCACCTGGAACCTGGTCCATTATCTGATGGAACTGGGCGCGCAGGTGGAGGTCGTCCGTAACGACGCCATCTCCGCCGGTCAGGCGCTGTCCAGCGGGGCGAAGGCCTTCCTGCTTTCGCCTGGTCCCTGCACCCCCAACGAAGCGGGCGTCAGCCTGGATCTGGTCGCCGCCTGCGCCGATGCCGGCGCGCCGCTGCTGGGCGTGTGCCTCGGTCATCAGGCGATCGGCCAGCATTTCGGCGGCAAGGTGGTACGCGGCGGCCTGATGCACGGGAAGACCTCGCCGGTCAGCCATGACGGCACCGGCCTGTTCGCTGGCTTGCCGTCGCCCTTCACCGCGACCCGCTATCACTCGCTGATCGTGGAAGACATTCCCGAAACGCTAGTCGTCAACGCCACCAGCGAGGATGGCTCCGTCATGGGCTTCCGCCATGCGACCCTGCCGATCCATTCAGTGCAGTTCCACCCGGAAAGCATCGCCACCGAATATGGCCATGACATGCTCGCGAACTTCATGGCGCTGGCCGGCCTGCCGGTCCGCGAACGCGAAGCCGCCTGAGGCTGTCCTATCCGAACCAGCCGGGCTATACTCGCCCGGCTACTTTGCGGATATTACGGCAACAGGAAATCATATTTCAAAATCTGCGGGAAATGTGCGAAGTTGAGCGCGATCGCCCCCTCGACACTGCCGCCCACGGAAGACTAAGGCAGGCGCGATGACCAGCCTGCCCGATCCTTCCGCACCGCTCTCCGGCGAAGCCGCCGCCCAGGCCTTCGACCTGCTGTTCGACGGCGACCTCAGCGATGACGCCATCGCCGCCTTCCTCGTCACCATGGCCCGTCGCGGCGAAACCGCAACCGAGATCGCCGCCGCCGCCCGCGCCATGCGGGCGCGCATGATCCCCGTCAGCGCACCCGAAGGCGCGATCGACGTGTGCGGCACCGGGGGCGACGGCCACCACACCCTCAATGTCTCGACCGCCGTCAGCCTCGTGGTCGCCGCCGCCGGCGTGCCCGTCGCCAAGCATGGCAACCGCGCGGCCTCTTCCAAGGCCGGCGCCGCCGACACGCTAGAAGCGCTGGGCCTCAACCTCGACAAGGCCGCCGCCACGGCGGAAGCGACCCTTGCCGACCTCGGCATCTGCTTCCTCTTCGCGCAAAATTATCACCCTGCGCTCAAGCGCCTCGGCCCCATCCGCAAGGCGATCGGCGAACGCACCATCTTCAACCTGATGGGACCGCTCGCCAATCCCGCCAATGTCCGCCGCCAGCTCGTCGGCATCGCCCGCCCAGCCTATGTCCCCATTTATGCCGAGGCGCTGGCCGAACTCGGCGTCGATCGCGCCATGATCATCTCCGGCGACGAAGGGCTGGACGAACTCTCGCTCGCCGGCGGCAACGACATGGCGGAGGTGAAGGGCCATGAACTGGTCGCCATGCACCGCCTGACCGCCGCCGAACTCGGCCTGTCCACCCATCCGGTCGAGGCCATCCGGGGCGGCGACGCGACTCACAACGCGGCTGCGCTGCGCGCCCTGCTTCAGGGCGAGCCGGGGCCGTATCGCGACGCGGTCCTGCTCAATGCCGCCGCAGCCCTTGTCGTGGCCGACCATGTTACCGATCTCCGCGAAGGCGTGGAGGAAGCTGCCGAAACCATCGACCGCGGCCTTGCCAACGCTCTTCTGAATTGCTGGATTGCCTACTCATGACCAACAAGCTGATCGAAATCTGCGACTTCAAGCGCGAGGATGTCGCCCGCCGCAAGGCTGCGAACAGCGTCGCATCGCTCCACGCCCGCGCCAGCGAGCAGACGCCGCCGCGCGGCTTCCGCAAGGCGCTGGACGATGCCGCCCGTTCGGGCTTCGGCCTGATCGCGGAGGTGAAGAAGGCCAGCCCCTCCAAAGGTCTGATCCGTGCGGATTTCGATCCGCCTGCCCATGCGGTGGCCTATGCCGCCGGCGGCGCGGCCTGCCTCTCCGTTCTTACCGACGAACCCTATTTTCAGGGCCATGACGATTATCTGATGGCCGCCCGATCCGCCTGCGCCCTGCCGGTGCTGCGCAAGGATTTCCTGGTCGATCCCTGGCAGGTGCTGGAAAGCCGCGCGCTGGGCGCTGACGCCATCCTCATCATCGTCGCCGCACTGGACGACGAGCAGATGCAGGAGATTGAGGATGCCGCGCTCGGCCTTGGCATGGACGCGCTGATCGAAGTGCATGACGAAAGCGAACTGGAACGCGCACTAAAGCTGCGCTCGCGCCTGATCGGCGTCAATAATCGCGATCTGCGCGATTTCAGCGTCGATTTCGCCCGCACCTATGAACTGGTCGGCAAGGCGCCCGAAGGCTGCACCTTCGTCGCCGAAAGCGGCCTCACCAGCCATGCCGACCTCACCGCCATGGCTGACCATGGCGTGCGTTGCTTCCTGGTCGGCGAGACGCTGATGCGGCAGGCCGATGTGGAGGCCGCGACCCGCAACCTCCTGACCGGCGCATGACCGGCCTCACCCATCTCGACGAGGATGGCGCGGCGCGCATGGTCGATGTCTCCGCCAAGGCGGTGACTGCCCGCGAAGCCGTCGCTTCCGGACGGATCGGGATGAGCGAGGAGGCTGCGAAGGCCATAGCCGACGGTCTGGTCAAGAAAGGCGATGTGCTTGCGGTGGCGCGAGTGGCGGGCATCATGGCCGCCAAGCGCACCGCCGACCTCATCCCGCTCTGCCATCCGATCGCGCTCAGCGCGGTAACGGTGGACTTCGACCTGGGCGAGAGCGGCGTCACCGTCACCGCCACCGCCCGCACCGCCGGGCAGACGGGCGTCGAGATGGAAGCGCTGACCGCAGCTTCGGTCACCCTGCTCACCATCTACGACATGGCCAAGGCGCTGGATAAGGGGATGGTGATCGACAATGTCCGACTGATCGCCAAGACCGGCGGCAAGTCGGGCGACTGGCGAGCCCCATGAGCCTGCTGCCGGTCGCCGAAGCGCAGGCGCGCCTCTTCGCCCTGGCGCAGCGCCTGCCGGCCGAAACCGTGCCGATCGGTCAGGCCGTCGGCCGCTGGCTGGCAAAGGACATAGTCGCGCTGCGCGACCAGCCCTGGGCCGACCTGTCCGCCATGGACGGCTATGCGGTCCGTGCGGCCGAATATCCCGGCCCCTGGCACGTCGGCGGCGAAAGTGCAGCCGGCGCGGCCGACCTGTCGCCGCTCCCGCCCGGCGAAGCCGTCCGCATCTTCACCGGCGCGCCGCTTCCCCCCGGCGCCGACACGATCCTGATCCAGGAAAATGCCACGCGCGAGGGCGACCGGCTGACCGCCAGCGCCGATCCGCTCCCGGCCGGGCGTCACATCCGTACCGCCGCGTCGGATTTCGCGCGCGACGCCGTGCTGCTGAAGGCGGGCACGCACCTTGGCCCGGCCCAGATAGCGCTTGCCGTGCTGGCGGGCCATGGCGAATTGCCGGTCTGCGCCAAACCGAAGATCGCCCTTCTCTCCACCGGTAACGAACTGGTCACCCCCGGCACGCCCACGCGTCCCGGCTATCTCCCCTCCTCCAACGCACCGATGCTGGCCGCCATGCTGGCCGCCCTGCCTTGCGACGTGATCGACCTCGGCATTGTGCCGGACGATCTCGACGCCATGGTCGCCGCGCTGGAACAGGGACGCCAAGCCGACATCATCGTCTCGACCGGCGGCGCCTCGGTCGGCGACCATGATCTCGTCCGCCCCGCCTTCACCAAGGCCGGCGGCTCGCTCGATTTCTGGAAGATCAGGATGCGTCCCGGCAAGCCGCTGATGGCCGGGCGCCTGCACGAGTCGCTGTTCCTTGGCCTGCCCGGCAATCCGGTATCGGCCTTCGTCACCGGCACGCTCTTTCTGCTGCCGCTCGTCCGCCACCTGTGCGGCGCGACTGATCCATTGCCCACCACGGGCGAAGCAACGCTGGCGTCCGCTCTCCCCGCCACGGCCGAGCGCGACGATTATCTGCGCGCCTACAGAAGAGATGGAGGAATCGTCTCCGTCACCTCGCAGGACAGCGCCGCCACCGCCGCGATGGCCATGGCCGATTGCCTGATCCTGCGTCCAGCCGGATCGCCTCCGGCCACGCCGGGCGATCGCGTCACCATCATCCCATTGCCCTGACTTTCGGCCCCATGAAAAAGGGGCCGTCGTGCGGCCCCTTTTCCGTCAACAATATCGGGACGCTCAGCGTTGCTGCTTGTTGCCCGGCGCCTTGTCCTGACGACGTTCGTCGCCCATCTGGCCCTGCTTGTTTTCCTGCTGCTGCTGACGATCGCGCTGCCCCGCGTCGCCTTGCTGGTCGCGACGCTGGTTCTTGTCCTGATCACTCTGGTTGGGCATTGTTTCTCTCCTGTCACCCAAAATGGACGACAGCGATAAAACCCGTTTTAACCATGTCCGTTCCTTCCGATGCGACCAGCCGTTCGGCGCTTGACTAATCCCGATGTGTTTCCTATGCGTTCCTCATACGTTCCATGGAGGACCGCAGCGATGTTGACGCCAAAGCAGCAGGAATTGCTGAGCTTCATTCAGACCCGTCTGGAGGAGGGCGGCGTATCCCCCTCATTTGAGGAAATGAAGGATGCGCTCGACCTGCGTTCCAAGTCCGGCATCCATCGCCTGATCAACGCGCTGGAAGAACGCGGGTTCATCCGCCGCCTACCCAATCGCGCCCGCGCGCTGGAGGTGTTGAAGCTTCCCGACGCCATGCACCGCGCACCCGCGCCGGTTATCGCGCCGCAGCCCAAGATCGCGCCGCCGTCGCTTCCGATCGCGGCCAATGACGTGATCGAAATCCCGCTGCACGGCCGCATTGCCGCCGGCGTCCCGATCGAGGCGATGGAGGGGCATAATATGCTCTCCGTTCCGGCCGCCTTGCTGGGTGCGGGCGATCATTATGCCCTGGAAGTCTCAGGCGATTCGATGATGGAAGCGGGCATTCTCGACGGCGACTTCGCCCTGATCCAGCGCACTGACGTCGCGCGCGAAGGCCAGATCGTCGTCGCCCTGATCGACGAGGCCGAGGCCACGCTCAAATATTTCCGCCGCGAAGGCAGCAAGGTTCGGCTCGACCCGGCCAACGCCGCCTATGAACCGCAAATCTACGATCCGCGTCAGGTCCGTATTCAGGGTAAGCTGGCCGGTCTGCTGCGCCGGTATAACTGAGCTTTTCCCAGCCTTGAGCGCGCTATCCAGGGATGCGCGTCACCGGGGCTGAGAACGGTGTGAACTTCGCCATTTTTGAGCGTGATGGACAGGCCGCCGGTGCGCTTCAGCAGCCGGCGGTCGATCTTCATCCAGCGCGGGCGGCACCAGCCCGGCAGCCCGCGATCGCTGATGACGATGTCCGCCGCTGCACAATCCCGCATGAAGTCGCGCCGCGCGATCAGCGCGTCGCTCCGGGTGAAGAGCAGCCGCCAATTGCGTCCCGTTCCGTCCTTCACCGCGACAGCACAAAGGTCCGTAGAACATCGGGCGTCCGGCAACGCGGCGATCGCCTCCAATTCGCCATCATAGCCGGCGCTCTCGGACAGCACGTCACGCACATAATCACCGGCCCGGTCCCGCAATATCGCCATCCCCTTGCCCGTCCGCACCGCCACATGCCGGCCATCGCCAGTCACGAGAATATCCGGCGGCGATGCGGCAAAAGTCATGAATATACCGATCACCGCCGGCGCCAGTCCCAGCCATCGGACCGATGATCGCCAGAGGAGGCACCAGAGCAGGCCAAGCATCGCGAAACCGAACAGCCCCGCGCCCATGGTCGGCGCCAGCAACGACGCCATCGGACTGGCCGCCACACCATGAGCGATGAGCAGCAGGAAATTGAGCGCCTGCTCCGTCAGCCACCAGGCCGGCCAGCCCAGCCCGACCATGTCCAGCAGCAGCGCCAACGCCTCCAGCGGCATGACGATGAAGGTGGTGAGGGGGATCGCGATCAGATTGGCGAAAGCGCCAAGCAACCCCGCCTTGTGGAAATGGAACAGCGCAATCGGCATCAGCACCAGTTCGACCGCGATGCCTGTCGCCAGCATCACCACCAGCGCTCGTCCCAGCTTGCGAATCCCCCCTTCATCCCTTGCTGCCGCGAAGGCCTTAAAATGCGGATGTTCAGCCAACGCCACCAGCGCGGTCACGGCGGCGAAGCTCATCTGGAAACTCGGCCCCGCCACCGCCTCCGGCCACAGCAGCAGGACGACCAACGCACCCGTCGCCACCAACCGCAACGTGACCGCGTCCCGCCCCATCGCCAGCCCACCCAGCACCAGCAGCGCGGCAACGCAGGACCGCACAGTCGGCACCTCCGCCCCCGTCAGCAATGTATAGCCGATCCCCGCCAACGCCCCGCCCGTCGCCGCGATCAGCATCAAGGGCCATCCCAGCGCAGCCCGCTGGCTGAGAGCCATCGCCCGCATCAGCAAGAATATCACCGCCCCGATCAGCGCAGTCACATGCAACCCGCTGATCGACAACAGGTGCGCCAGACCGCTCCGCCGCATTGCTTCGGCATCGGCTTCGGGAATTGCTCCCTGGTCCCCGGTCGCCAGCGCGGCGGCGATCCCTTCGGCCGGGCCGTCGACACGCGCCAATATATGTCCGAACAGCCGCGCCCGCAGTGGCGGCGGAGAGGTCGATGGCTGGAGCACCTCCACCGGCTTCAACGCCTTGCCCGTCGCGCCAATCCCCTGGAAATAGGCGCGCGCGGCGAAGTCATAGCCGCCCGGCACGCTCGGCGGCGCGGGCGGCATCAATCGCACGCGAAACCGGATGCGGGCGCCGTCCCCCAACCCCTCTGGCACATCCGCATCGGCGATATTCACTCGTACCATCCCGGGCAAATCCGGCGCATCGACCGGCTTAAGCATCACGCGCACCATGGTCTGTGCGGGAACAGGGCGCACCGCCGTCACATCGCCCGTCATATGAACGAAAGTCGCCCGAACCAGCGGCGTTTCGCCCAGCAAGACCGCCTTGCCCCAGACCAGCAGGCAGCCGATGCAAGCCAATATTGCGCCCGCAACAATCATCCGCCGAAGCCGTCCGCCCACCGGCAGCATCGCGCCGATACAGGCCATTGCCAGCGCCACGCAGCAAAAGGCGAGCCAACTCATGGCATGAGGAAGAACAAACCAGGCCGCGATGCCTGCGCCGAGCGCAATCGGCACCCAAAGGCCTAGCTGTTCACGCTCGCGTTCCAGCCAGCTTTCAACGGCTTCCAGACCCTTCCGGACGAACGCCAGCGGCCTCACACCAAGGGAGGTTTGTCGTGGCTCGAAAGCCATGCTAGGGGGCGTCGGATTCATGGGTCAGCTAAGGCGAATGTCAAAGAATATGGCGGCAAGTGCAACGGGAATGAACAAGCAGGTGGTGACCCGTTTCGCCCCGTCCCCAACGGGGTTCCTGCATATTGGCGGCGCCCGCACGGCGTTATTCAACTGGCTGTTCGCACGCCATCATGGCGGCAAGTTCCTGCTCCGTGTCGAGGATACCGATCGCGCCCGTTCCACAGAGGAAGCCGTGGCCGCGATCTTCGACGGTCTGGAATGGCTGGGCCTGGGCGGTGACGAACCGGCCGTTTTCCAGTTCGCGCGTACGCCGCGCCACGCCGAAGTCGCCAACCAGCTGCTCGAAGCCGGTCATGCCTATCGCTGCTACGCCACGCCCGAAGAACTGGCGGAACTGCGCGAACAGCAGCGCGCCGCCAAGCAGCCGATGCGCTATGACGGCCGCTGGCGCGACCGTTCGCCGGAGGAAGCACCCGCCGGCACGCCCTTCGTCATCCGTATCAAGGCGCCGCGCGAAGGCGAAACGGTGATCGAGGATGCCGTGCAGGGCCGCGTCGTCGTGCAGAATGCGGAGCTGGACGACATGATCCTGCTGCGTTCCGACGGCACGCCGACCTATATGCTGGCCGTGGTGGTCGACGATCATGACATGGGCGTTACCCATGTCATCCGCGGCGACGACCATCTCAACAACGCCTTCCGCCAGTTGGCCATCATCAAGGCCATGGCCAAGATAGAGGGGGACTGGGAAGAACCCATCTACGCCCATATCCCGCTGATCCATGGCTCCGATGGCGCGAAGCTGTCCAAGCGCCACGGCGCGCTGGGCGTCGACGCCTATCGCGACGAGATGGGCATGCTGCCCGAGGCGGTCCTGAACTATCTGCTTCGGCTGGGCTGGGGCCATGGCGACGAGGAAATCATCTCCATCGCCCGCGCGATCGAATTGTTCGATATCGGCGGCGTGGGTCGCTCGCCCTCGCGCTTCGACATCAAGAAGCTGGAAAATCTGAACGGCCATTATGTGCGCGAAGCAGACGACTCGCGGCTCGCGACTCTGGTCGCGCCGCGCGTCGCGGAACGGCTTGAAAAGGTTTTACCTGAAAACGGGTTGGACATTTTGACCCAGGCCATGGCTTCGCTGAAGCCAAGGGCCAAAACCCTCAATGAAATTGCGGAAGGGGCCGAGTTTTTGTTCAAAACTTGTCCGCTCGATTTTGACGAAAAGGCCTCCGCTCTGCTAGACGAACCCGCGCGCGCTCTGCTGATAAAGACAGCCGACGCTCTCCAGCCCGTCCAGTCCTGGACGGTCGAAGCGATCGAAGAAGTGATACGCCGCGTGGCAGAGGATGCCGGCCTGGGACTGGGCAAGGTGGCGCAACCGCTGCGTGCGGCGCTCACCGGCCGAACGACCTCGCCAGGTATTTTTGATGTCCTCTTCCTGATCGGGAAAGAGGAGAGCTTGGAACGGCTGGCCGCTGCAGGGCACGCAACGGCCGGTTGATGACAGTCAAGGAGAACAACATGTCGGATAATAAAGCCAATTTGACCATCGGGGGAGCGAGCAACGATTACGCCATCATGGATGGCACGGTCGGTCCTCAGGTCATCGACGTTCGCAAGCTCTACGCCCAGACCGGCATGTTCACCTACGATCCGGGTTTCACCTCGACCGCCAGCTGCGATTCCGGGCTGACATACATTGATGGTGACGCGGGCGTGCTGCTGCATCGCGGCTATCCGATCGGCCAGCTGGCCGAGCAGTCGAGCTTCATGGAAGTCTGCTACCTGCTGCTGAACGGCGAACTGCCGTCGAAGAAGGAACTGGCCGACTTCGTCAACACGATCACGCGCCACACGATGGTGCATGAGCAGCTGACCACCTTCTTCCGTGGTTTCCGCCGTGACGCCCACCCGATGGCGATCATGTGCGGCGTCGTCGGCGCCCTGTCGGCCTTCTATCACGACTCGACCGACATCAACGATCCGGAACAGCGCAAGATCGCCAGCCACCGCCTGATCGCCAAGATGCCGACGATCGCGGCCATGGCCTATAAATATTCGGTCGGTCAGCCCTTCGTCTATCCGCGCAACGACCTGAGCTACACCGCCAATTTCCTGCGTATGACGTTCTCGGTCCCCGCCGAGGAATATGAGCCGGATCCGGTGATCGTGGACGCGATGGACAAGATCTTCATCCTCCATGCCGACCATGAGCAGAATGCCTCGACCTCGACCGTGCGCCTGGCCGGTTCGTCGGGCGCCAACCCGTTCGCCTGCATCGCCGCCGGCATCGCCTGCCTCTGGGGTCCGGCGCATGGCGGCGCGAACGAAGCCGCGCTCAACATGCTGCGCGAGATCGGCACCGTCGACAAGATTCCGGAATATATCGCCCGCGCCAAGAACAAGGACGATCCGTTCCGCCTGATGGGCTTTGGCCACCGCGTCTACAAGAATTACGATCCGCGCGCGACTGTGATGCAGAAGACCGCGAAGGACGTTCTCGCCAAGCTCGGTGTCAGCGACCCGATCTTCGACGTGGCGAAGGAACTGGAGCAGATCGCGCTCAACGATCCTTATTTCATCGAGAAGAAGCTCTACCCGAATGTCGACTTCTATTCGGGCGTGATCCTTTCGGCCATCGGCTTCCCGACCGAGATGTTCACCGTGCTCTTCGCCCTCGCCCGCACCGTCGGCTGGGTCGCACAGTGGAACGAAATGATCTCCGACCCAGCCCAGAAGATCGGCCGCCCGCGTCAGCTCTATACCGGCCCGACCGAGCGCGACTATGTCCCCGTCGAAAAGCGCTGATCTGAACTGACATCGCCGGAAAGAAGGACGGCGCCCCTTGCCAGGGGCGCCGTTTCTGTTGAGGTCGTGGTGAAGGGAAAGCCTATCCCAGCGCCGGCAGCGACAGGATGAAGCGCGCCCCTTCGCCTGCTTCTCCACCGATACGGATGTCGCCTCCCATGGCCCGCGCGAGGCGACGGGAAATATAGAGGCCAAGGCCGCTCCCGCTGGCATCGTCACGGCCAAGCCGCTCGAACTTTTCGAATATCCGCTCCCGATCGGCAGGCTCTATCCCTGCGCCCTGGTCGATCACCATGATGCGCGCCTCGCCATGGCCCTGCTCCGTCACGATGCGAACCGTGCTGCCCTCCGACGAGTAGCGCACGGCGTTGCCGACCAGATTCACCAATATCTGCAATATCCGGCGAAACTCTCCGATAGCGTTCACGGCGCAGTCGGTTTCCGGTGCAAGAATGCTGATCTGACGGTCGAGCGCCTTCACGCCCAATAGTCCAGCGGCGCGGCGGCCCAGATCTGCCAGATCGACTTCCTCCGCCACTACCGAAAAATCGGGCCGGTCAATCGCCTGCAAATCCGCCAGATCGTCGACCAGCGCCATCAGGTGGCGGCCCGCCGAAGCGATATCCTGCGCATAATCCGCATAGTCTGGACGCAGCGGCCCATCCAATTGCGCACCGATGGTATCGGCATTGGCAATGATCCGTCCCAGCGGCTGGCGCAGCGACCGGTCGAGCCGTTTGCTGAAATCGGCAGGATAGAGCGTGACCGCGCTCTCCGATCGGAATGGCGCAACCACCGCCTGTTCCACCGGCAACGCCGCGCCCCGATAGCCGATGAGCTGACCGGCCATGTCGAACAACGGGAAGGCGGACAGGCGGAACAGATGGGTGTCGTCGCCCACCAGCGCGGCAAGCTGATCGCGGAAAGCGCGCCGCTGGGCGAGGCCGCGCAGCATGGCCATGTCGCCTTCCTTGTCCGACCTGAGATCGAAAAAGGCGGAAAAGGGCGTGCCGGGTACGGGTGCATCGGCTGGCAGTGCGCCATGGACATCATCGCCGGCCAATATCATCTGGAAGCGAAGCTGGGTGTCGATCTGCCAGATCCAGCCTTCCGCAAGGGCGGCGATATCGGATTCTCGGGCGGCGGGATCCGTCGGCATCGCCGCCGGGGATCGCTCGCGCCAGTCGATGACGGACAGAGCCATGCCGCTCCCCTCTGGCCGTGCGCGCACCCACATGTCGATGTCGCCCCGTTCGGCCGCGGCCACGACAGGACGCGATATGGTGACACCCAATCGCTGGGACAGGCGTATGATCGCTGCGATCTGGGGCACGGCGATCGGCGTGCCGAGATCGCCCCCGGCCTCCCGCTGCAACGCCAGAAGCGGGGCGTCCGCGCTCGCCAAACGGCCGTCCGGGAACAACGAGGCGCGTAGAACGGCGGGATGGGCCGGAATATTCATGCAGCCATGACGCCGATAAGATGGTCGAGCTTTGCCCGGAAGGAGGCAGGCGTCCGTAACGCGTCGATGATGGCGTCTGCCTCATCTTCGCTCACACCCTGATAGCGTTCCGCTTCAGCGATGACGAAACTGTCGGTCAGCCAGGGACGAACCGGCCTCAATGCCAGCAGCAATTGGCGATAGTCCGCGTCGGATCCGCCCAACGCGCGGCACAACGCTCCCAGCTGCGTCAGGGGGGCCATCACCAATATGTCAATGACCTGGATGATCGTCAGCCATTGCCGACGGGCGGCCAGGGCCGCGAACGGCAGGAACCGTCGTCCGCTCAGCCCGGCACCGAGCGGATCGGACGCATCGGCCGACCCGCCCATCTGCCGCACCAGTCTTTCGGCGGCGACCAACGGGCTGCAATTGCCGTCATGATCGGCGATCAGCCGATTGCCGGCTCGTTCGAATGCGGCCAGCATCCTGTCCGCACGGCCCGGCGCACCCCGTCGCGCCGCAGCAGCCAGGCAGGCCGACGTCGTCCAGACCATCTCGGCAAAATAGTCCGCAGGGACATCGGGGCGCATCGCCTGATCTTCGCCGCCCAACGCCATCCAGCGGCCTTCCGCCAAAGCAAGGATGGCAAAGGCGTCCACCAAGGCGGGGTCTTCGGCAGGCGATCCATCTGCCGCCGCCTCCCCATATTCGGCGTCCGCCTGTCCGAACTGGCGCAGCATCAGGCTGACAGCGGCGCGCAGCTGCATATGCGCCAACAATGCCGGACTGAGCAAAGTGGGCTGCTGGCAGATCGTTGGCCAGCACAGCGGGCCGGGACAATGAAGCAGGGCTTCGGCAACCTCAGGCGATTGGTCGAGTGCAACGCGCAGGGCGGTTTCGATCGCTGTGAAACATCCGCCCAGATGGCGGCGCGTTTCAGCGATCAGGGATTCATGACGTGATCGCGCAGTAGGAAAGAAGAACGCCAGGTCAACGGCATGGCCGACAGGCATGGCGGACATACCCGCCATGACCCGCGCCATCGGCCAGCTATCCGCCGCTGTCGATCCGGCAAGGGGCGTAAAGGCGCTCATCCGATACAGCATAGTCGCACGTCGTTAAAATGCACTAAACCTTGGGCGCAGATTCTGGCCTGCACTGCATCGAAACCGGACATTTCTCGCGTGCATTTTTCTTGCGGTCGGACTGTGTGGCGCAGCTTCGCGGCTAGCTGCGCTGACGCAGGATGATCGCGCCGACGGAACCGATGACGGCAAGCATGGCGATGCGGAAAGCCTCACCCAGCAATCCCACCAGCCCCGCCAGGACGAGCAGCAGCAATATGGTGCCCGGCGTGACGATCATCCAGGGCCGGGCATGACCCGTCAGCCGCCATCGATCAGCGACCATGACGATCGCCAGCAGCAGAACGAGGTCCATGGCCTGCGTCGTCCCGCCGGCGATCACCAATGCCGCCAGGATCGTCAGTGGCGTGACGAAGGCGAACCAACCCTGCGGCGGCGCGCGCAACGCCAGTTCATCCAGTCGATCGGCCGTTTCCGCAAGCAACAGGGCAAGCAGCAGCAGGGCAAATCCCGTCAGCGTCCAGAGCAGTTCAATCGGCACCAGCGCAATCGCGCCCAGGACCATGCCGGCAATCCGCACCTGCATGGCAGGCACCTGCATCCGCATCAGCCCCGGGCCGATCATCCGCGCCAGCGGTGCCAGAAGAAGATGTTCGATGCCACCACGCGACCGGCCCTTGACCGCGCCTGCCGCCGTCACCGCCTGCGCGACGAGATCCGCCTGTTCCTGGCTCTCCACCATGGCGACCCGGCCTTCGAGCAGGTCATCCTGTGGCACGGTGATCCGGCGTGCGCCTTTCTGCACCGCCGCACGGACGAGGGTCAGCGCCAGATCCCAGTCGCCGATCATGTCGAGTGTGCCGAATAACAGGGCCGGGCTGAAGCGGGCGATACCGGCCCAACGCTGCCCCGCATCGATTCGCTCGAACGGGGCGCTGGCCCGGCTGTCGTCCGTGACCAGCAGGGCGTCGCCATCCGCCTGACCCAGGCCATCGACATGTCCCTGCGCGATGATCGCGCCATCGGCGACCAGTAGCACGTCCGCATCCCGCGGCGCGTCGCGCACCATCGTGACCATGTCGCGAATCAGGGCAACGGCGATGCCGTCCGCGCTCAACCGGTCGACGGCCTGAGACAAGGCCGGCGTGATCACGCTGACCATGATCAGGATGCGGTCGGCGCCGGCGCGAACCGCCTGGCGCGCCTGATATTCCACCAGCGTCTGGCCCGCAAAATGCAGGCTCGCGCGCAGGCCGGCAGACGAATCGGCCGTCATCCGGCTGGCACTCAGAATAGCGGCAAAGCTCATATTGTTACGCAATCGACCCGTTCATAGTGCGGGCGACCTTTTCGCAAGGCCGACAGCCGGAAGCAAGCTGCCCGTGCGCCGATAATTCAGTCCTGCTCCAACGCCGCAAGCGCAGCCTGAAGACGCCGCAAGACGCGCGGATCACCCGGCGCGGCTTCCGCGGCCTCGTCCGCCAGCGCGATGAGCGACGTCAGGCCGAAGCTGGCCGCCAGCCCCTTCAGACGCCACGCCGCCAGATGCCAGTTCGCGTCGCAACGCGCCCGGCCCAACAGGTCGATCTGCCGCGCGGCGCTTTCCATGAAGGCCACGCGCAGGTCGGCAATCAAGGCGTGATCGTCGCCAACGGCGGCGGCAAGGGCGGCATCAAGGGCGCCAGGATCATAGGACATGGCGACCAACGCTATCGGAGTTGCGTTAAGTTTTGGTAACGGGGCATTTGCCTGTGCGTAAAAGCTGCTAGGATGGCGGGATGACAGGGGGCAGCACAATCGTCGAGTTCTGGCGCGACGACCACATCGCGAAGAACAATCATGCGCAGGCGGACGATATTTTGCTTTTAAAACAGGCCGTTCTCGAAATCGAAGAAGATGATTCGAGCGAAGGTGCCGGTGATGGCTGGGTGAAGCGGCTGCGCATCGCCCTGGGGCTGGTCGCGCTTGGATGGGTTGGGTTCGCGCTCTGGGCGATGATCCGTTCGGGCGACTTGCGCGACGGGCCATCGGCCTGGGCCGGCGCTGTCGCCACCATAGCGGTGCCACTGGTGTTGCTGGGCATGTTCTACCTGCTGCTGGTCCGCAACAGCCGCACCGAATCGCGCCGCTATCTCGATACCGCCAGGGCGCTGCGGACGGAGGCCGACCTGCTCGACCTTCGGCTGGGGCGGATCACCGCGCAGCTCGAATCCGCGCGCCAGACCATGCAGGACCAGGCAGAGCTGCTCGACAGCTATGGCGCGGCCGCCAGCAGCAATATGGAAGCGTCGGCGGAACTGATCGCGGGCCGCGCGCAGACGACGGCGGACCGGGCGGAAGCCGCTGAACAGGCAGGCGCTGCGCTGGTCGCGCGCATGGACGCCCTGATCCGCGCGATCCCCGAGCTGGAGGATCGCACCGGTCGCATGGCGGCTCAGATCATGGATAACGGCCATGCCCTGGCAGAACGGATCGACACGCTGGAAGCGCGACTGCATGCCCTGACCGAAGTGTCGGACGAAGCCCGCGCCCGTACCCTCGCCGCGACCAAGAGCCTGACCAGCCAGCTTGGGCAGTTGCAGGACGCGACCCGCACCGCCTCCGAAGAAGTGACCGGCCTTGCTGAAATCGCCGCTGGACGGATCGAGACCACCTCGCTCGGCGCACGTCAGATGATGGAGCGCAGCCGCCAGGATCTGGAGAATCACTCCTCCGCCCTCGCCGCCTTGATCGAGGCCGCCCAGGCAGGCCTGTCGAACACCAGCGACAGCGTCCGAACCGCCTTGGCCCGCGACCTCGACAGCGCGCAGGCCGAGATGGATGGCCGCATGGAACGGCTTCTTGCCACGGTCCGTGAAACCATGGCCAGCACCGACGAAAGCCTGTCGCGCCGCGCCGATACGCTTCAGGCGCTGGTCGCCGCAGCACAGGCCGGCATTGGCCGCACCAGCGACGAAGCGAGCGCGCGGCTCGCGCAGGACATGGACGCGATCGAGACCGATCTGCGCAAGCGGCTCGACGCCGCACTGGACCGGGCGGAAGAGGCGTTGGCCCTGACCGATGGCGGCCTCACCAGCCAGTCCGAGGCGCTGGAGGCCTTGATCGCCCGCTCGCGCGCCCATCTGGACGCCATCGGCGCCAATACCGTCGCTGGCCTATCCGACATGATCGGCGATGTCGAAGGCCGCCTGCACCAGATCAACGACCTGATGGAAGGCCAGCGCACGCTGATGTCCGGCCTGCATAGCGGGCTGCATGAAACCGTCGCTTCGACCGAGAACCGATTCGCGGCCCTGGAAGACAATGCTCTGGCGCGCAGCGAACGACTGACCAAGGCGCTTTCCCATCTGACGGCAGAGACCCAGCGGATCGACAATGCGCTGGCGGCCGGCGGCATGACCGCCGAAAAGCTGATCGGCAGTGCCGAGACCCTTCTCGTCGCGCTGGATTCGAGCGTGCGCGAACTGGACGAAACCTATCCCGCCGCGCTCCAACGCTTCGATGGCCGACTGGAACAGAGCCGCGCCCTGGTTGGCAGTGCGACGCCGGAGATGGAGCATCTGGAAGCGATTTCGCAGGCGCTTGTCGGCCGGGCCGAGGAAGCCGAATCGATGCTTCGCGGCCAGGGCAGCCGCCTGACCGAATGGCTCGAAAGCACGCAGGGCGGACTGGAAGCCAATCGCGAACTGGTCGACCGTCTGCGCGCCGCGCTCGACGCCGCGCATCAGGATGCTGCGCGCATCACCGAAGGGGCCGGGCCGCTGCTGGTGACGGCACTGCTTCGCGTCAAGGACACGGCAGACCAGGCGGCCGAACGTGCGCGCCAGGCCTTGGGCCGCGCCATTCCCGATGCCGCCCAGCAATTGGCGGATGCCAGCGAACAGGCGTTGCAGGCCGCAATCGGCGATAAGGTCGAGGCCCAGATCGAGCATATCGCGCAGGTCGCGGAAGAAGCGGTGAAGGCGGCGCATCAGGCGTCGGAGCGGCTGACCCGCCAGTTGCTGACCATTGCCGACACCAGCGCCAGCGTCGAACAGCGGATCGAGGAAGGCCAGCGGGCGGCGGAGGATCGCGACCGCGACCATTTCGCTCGCCGCTCCGCCTTGCTGATCGAATCGCTCAACAGCACCGCGATCGATGTCGCCAAGATCCTGTCCAACGATGTCACCGATTCGGCCTGGTCCGCCTATCTCAAGGGCGACCGCGGCGTGTTCACCCGTCGAGCGGTCAAGCTACTGGATGCCGGTGAGTCTCGCGAAATCGCACTGCATTATGATAATGATGCCGAATTCCGCGATCATGTGAACCGCTATATCCATGATTTCGAGGCGATGTTGCGGATCATATTGTCGGCCCGCGACGGCAATGCGCTGGGCGTCGCGATCCTGTCGTCCGACATGGGCAAGCTCTATGTAGCCCTTGCCCAGGCGATCGAGCGGTTGCGGCAATAGGCCCTTCGGGCCTCAGCCTATATCCTTGCGGAAATACACCACGCGCTCGGTTTCGGCGAAACCGAGCGCTGCATGGAAAGCATGGCTCGCGCCGTTCGTAATGTCCGCATCGGACGCCATTTCGATACAGCCACGCGCGCGCCCCCAATCCCTGATCGCATCGGCCAGGGCACGGGCAGCGCCCCTGCGCCGCGCCGACGGCTCCACGAAAATGCCCTCCAGGAAAACCACCGGACTGGTATCGCATCCATTGACATAATCGTGGCGCAGCGCGGCCTCGGCAAAGCCGATCGCTTCGCCAGCATCATCGAAGGCCAGAAAGGCGACTTGATCGTCGCTGCCTTTCAGTTGCGCCAGGATGTCGTCGCGATGTTCGGGCAGCGATGCGTCCGGCCAGAGTTCGGCGCGCAGGAAAGCCCAGCGTTCGACATGGGACGTGCCCGCCCGGACGATGCGCGGGCCGCCGTCCGTCATGATCCGGCGTGGTAGCCGGGAAGCATGTCGATCGTCACCCAGCCCTGAACATAATTGGCATAATAAAGGCCGAAGATGAGCAGCGACAGCAATGTCGCGCGCAGAGCGACACGCCCTGGCCGGAAATTGCTCGGCGCGCTGTCCGCTTGCCCCTTGAGGAGAACCTCACCCGTCTCATCCGGCGTACGGAGTCCGAAGGGGAGCATGATGAAGGCGCTGACGACCCACATCAGGAAATAAATGGCAAATATCGCATACCAGTTCATTCTTGCCTGATTAGAATCTTTCCACGCCGGATGAAACATCCGAAGGCGTGGAAATCATCGGCACAGGCAAGGAAATTCATGATCCGGCCTTTTGGACCAGATCAGGCGCGGATGAGAAGTACGTCCACCAAGGGCTTCTTGCCGGTCCAGCGGGTCGCGGTGCGACGCACGGCGAGGCGAACGCGCTCACGCAGCGCCTCTTCCTCCTGCGATCCCTTGGGCACCACGGCTGCCGCTTCCTCGGCCGCTTCAGCCAGAAAGGCCGCCTTGTCCTCTTCCACCGGCACACCCTGGGTCCGCAACGCCGGTTCGCCGATCAGCTTGCCCTTGCGATCGAGCGCCACCGCGACGCTAATCTGACCATGCAAGCCCAGCTTGCGCCGTTCGTTCATGGTTGACCCGTCGGCGGGCAGGATGACATCTCCGTCCAGCACCAGTCGGCCGGTATCCTCCTGCCCGACAATCTCCGGCGCGCCGGGAGCAAGGCGGAGCAGATCGCCATTGGACTGCACCGGGGCATGGCGGATGCCGCTGGCAAGGCCAAGCCGCGCCTGTTCCGCCATATGGCGACGCTCGCCATGGACAGGGAGCAGTATCTCCGGCCGGATCCAGCGATACATGGCCTCCAGTTCGGGACGCCCCGGATGGCCCGAGACATGGACCTCCGCCTGGCGATCCGTCACCATCAGTATCCCGGCGGTCGCTAGCGCATTCTGGATGCGGCCGATCGCAATCTCGTTGCCGGGAATCTGCTTGGACGAGAAGACGACCATATCGCCTTCCGCCAGTTTGATCGGATGGCTGTCGAACGCGATGCGCGACAGCGCCGCGCGCGCTTCGCCCTGGCCGCCGGTGGCGATGATCATCACCTCGCTGCGAGGCAGCGCCATGGCGTCGTCCCAGTCGATCGTCGGGGGGAAATCCTTGAGATACCCCGCCGCCTTCGCCGTCGTGATGATGCGGTCGAGCGAGCGCCCCGCCACGCACAGCTTGCGCCCGGTCGCCATCGCCACTTCGCCCAGCGTCTGCACGCGCGCGGCGTTCGACGCGAAGGTCGTGACCAGTACCCGCCCCTCGGCGCCGGAGATGGTCTGCATCAGTCCCTCGCGCACATCGCCTTCGGAGCCGCTGGCCTGCGGATTGAACACATTGGTACTGTCGCACACCAGCGCCAGCACGCCCTCGTCCCCAATCTCGATAAGTTCCTCCGGCGTGGAGGGCTGGCCGAGCAGCGGCCGCTCGTCCAGCTTCCAGTCGCCGGTATGGAAGATGCGGCCATAGGGCGTGTCGATCAGGACGGCATTGCCCTCCGGGATCGAATGCGCGAGCGGCACATAGCGGAAACCGAACGGGCCAAGGTTGAAGCTGCCCTCATTCTCGATGACGTGAAGCTTGACTTCCTTGGTCAGTCCTTCCTCCTCCAGCTTCAACCGGATCAGCCCCGCCGTGAAGGGCGTGGCATAAAGTGGAACACCAAGGTCCGCGGCCAAATAAGGGATGGCGCCGATATGATCCTCATGCCCATGGGTCAACACGATGCCGAGCAGGTCGTCGCGCCGGTCTTCGATAAAGCTCAGGTCCGGCAGGATCAGTTCCACGCCGGGATAGGCCGGATCGGCAAAGGTGAGGCCGAGATCGACCATCACCCACTTGCCCTGGCAGCCATAGAGATTGACGTTCATGCCGATCTCGCCTGACCCGCCCAGGGCCAGGAAGAGCAGCTCATCCTTGGGTGTCATTCTGTTTTCAAACTCCGTTCGTACAATAGCGCCAACCCCTGAATGGTGAGGTCCGGCGCGATCGCATCGAAAATATCGCTATTGTCATTGAAGAGGACCGCTAGCCCTCCCGTCGAAATCACCTTGGCGGGGCGGCCGATCTCAGCGCGGATGCGCGCGACCAGCCCTTCCATCATCGCTACATAGCCCCAGAAGACGCCGATCTGCATCGCGTCGACCGTGGTCCGCCCGATCACCGACCGGCTCTCCGGCGGCTCGATCGCGATCTTGGGCAGCTTCGCCGCCGCCGCAACCAGTGCGTCCAGAGACAGGTTGATGCCGGGCGCGATGATCCCACCCTTGTAGGCGCCGCTGTAATCGACCACGTCGAAGGTCGTTGCCGTCCCGAAATCGATGACGATCAGGTCGTCATGATAAAGATGGTGGGCGGCGATCGCATTTACAACCCGATCCGCCCCGACCGAGGCGGGTTCGGCGACATCCAGTTCGATACCCCAATCCACCGGCGCCTGACCGGCCACCAATGCCGTCGTCTTGAAATATTTATCTGCCAAGACCTGCAGATTATGGAGCGCGCGCGGCACGACGGTGGCGATGATCACGGATTCGACGTCCGCCATCGCATAGCCTTCGAGTTGCAACAACTGGTGCAGCCAGACGGCATATTCATCGGCGGTACGACGCGGATCGGTCGCGATCCGCCAGCGCGTGCGGATATCCCCGCCCTCCAGCAGGGCGAAAACGACATTGGTGTTGCCCGCGTCGATCGCGAGAAGCATGGCCCGTCCCTCAGGTCAGAATGATGTCGCCGGCGTGAATGGCACGGCTCTGCCCATTCGCCAAGCGCAGGATCAGCATGCCCTGGCGGTCGAGCGTATCAAATGCCCCTTCCACGACCGCGCCATCGGGCTGGACGACGCGCATCGGCGTTCCGGTCGGATGGGCATTGAGCAGCCAGTGATTGCGGACCGGGTCCAGCCCCTGCGCCCGCCAGATCGACAGCCAATGGGCGAAAAGCTGCGCCAGTCGTCCGAGCAGGGCGCCGGCTTCCGCATCGGCCGCTCCCTGCGCGACAAGGCTTGTGACCGGGCGATCGAGGCCCGTCGGAAAATGGGTGACGTTGATGCCGATGCCGATGACGATGGCGTCGCCGACACGCTCCAGCAGGATGCCCGCTATCTTGGCGCCATCGACCAATATGTCGTTGGGCCATTTGATCCGTGCCTGCCCCGCGCAGAGCGGTGCGACCAGCGCATGGACGGCGTTGGCGGCCACCAGCGCCAGCGTATGGGGAAGCGGATCGTTCGGCCCGATCCGCACCAGCGTGGAGCAGTAGAGATTGCCGGTCGGGCTTTCCCAGGCGCGGCCCATGCGCCCCCTGCCCCCGGTCTGGCGGCCAGCACGCAGCCAGCTGCCCTCGGGCGTGCCCTGCTCCGCCAACGCCAGCATGTCGGCGTTGGTGGAGCCGGTTTCCTCGACGAAGCGAAGGAGAGTCAGAAGAGCGACGCCGCAGCGGCGGCGCTCGCCTGATCCAGTACGGGGTTGAGCAGATAACCCAACACGATCACCACGGCGCAGGCCGTCAGGATGATATTCTCGACCGGGCCGCCCTTCGCCTCATAGGCAACGATCGGTTCATCGAAATACATCGTCTTGATGATCTTCAGATAATAGAAGGCGCCGATCACCGACATGGCGATGCCGAAGGCCGCCAGCAGCGTCAGGTTCGCGGCGACCGCGGCGTCGAACACCAGGAACTTCGCCCAGAAGCCGAAGAGCGGCGGGATACCGGCCATCGAGAACATGAAAATGGCGAGCGCAGCGGCCAGGCCCTTGCGCGACTGCGACAGGCCGGAGAGGCTGGCGATCGTTTCGACCGGATTGCCGTCCGCGTCACGCATCTGAAGAATGCAGGCGAAGGCGCCGACCGTCATCAGCACATAAATGGCCATGTAGCTCATCGTGCCCGCGACGCCGGCCGGCGTGCCCGCGGCAAGGCCGATCAGCGCGAAGCCGACATTGTTGATCGACGAATAGGCCATCAGGCGCTTGATGTTGGTCTGGCCGATGGCGGCGACCGCACCGAACAGGATCGAGGCAAGCGCCACGAAGATCACGATCTGCTGCCAGTCCAGACCCGCCGGCCCCAGTGCTTCGATCGCAACGCGAACGGTGAGCGCGATGGCCGCGACCTTCGGCGCGCTGCCGAAAAAGGCCGTGACCGGCGTGGGCGCGCCTTCATAGACGTCAGGCGTCCACATGTGGAACGGCACCGCGCTGATCTTGAACGCCAGACCGCAGAGCAGGAAGACCATGCCGAACAGTTCGCCGTTCGACACGCCGTCGCCCATGGCGACCGCGATACCGTCGAACGCCGTAGTGCCGGTGAAGCCGTAGAGCAGCGCCGAACCATAGAGCAGGATGCCGCTCGCCAGCGAACCGAGCACGAAATATTTCAGGCCCGCTTCGGACGAACGCTCGTCCTGACGCATGAAGCTCGCCAGCACATAGGAGGCAAGGCTGTTCATCTCCAAGCCGACATAGAGCGTCAGCAGGTCGCCCGCCGACACCATCATGCCCATGCCGATGGCGGCGAACAGGATCAGCACCGCATATTCCGGGCGCGGCTTGCCGCCGACCGAGAAGAAGCGCGGAGCCAGCAGGATCGCGGCGGCCGCCGCGCCATAGATCAACGCCTTGGCGAAGACCGAAAAGGCGTCTGCACGGTAGAGGCCGTCAAAGGCATCCGGGCCATGGGCGAGCGAGCAGGACAGCGCCACGCCCGCGATTGCCAGCGTCACCACCGACAGCCAGTTGACGACGCGGGCCGAGCCGTCGCCGGCATAGGCCGCGACGAGCATCAGGATCAGCCCGCCCGCCGTCAGGATGAGTTCCGGCAGGACCGCCAGAAGGGAAGCGGTTTCAATCATCAGTGCGCCTCCCCGTGCGCGGATGCTTCTTCATGGTGGCCCTCGCTTGGCTGCTTGGGCGCACCCATCTTGATCTTGGAGTCTCCTGCCGGAGCGGCAGGGGCGAGGCGCGCTTCAAGCGCGCGGATGTCGGCCCGCATCGGGGCGAGGAAGCTCTCTGGATAGACGCCCATCCAGAGGACCGCCGCCGCGATCGGCGCCAGCAGCGCCACTTCGCGCACCGACAGGTCGGGCATGGCCGCCGCGTCGGCATTCTTCTGTTCGCCGTAGCAGATACGACGATAGAGGTAGAGCATATAGGCCGCGCCCAGGATGATGCCCGTGGTGCAGACCAGCGCCACCCAGCTCGACGCCTGGTAGATGCCCATCAGCGACAGGAATTCACCGACGAAGTTGCTGGTGCCCGGCAGGCCGACCGACGCCATGGTGAACAGCATGAACAGCACGGCATATTTCGGCATGTTGATGCTGAGGCCGCCATAGCGGTTGATCTCGCGGGTGTGCAGGCGATCATAGATCACGCCGACGCACAGGAAGAGCGCGCCCGACACCAAGCCGTGGCCCAGCATGACCATCATCGCGCCTTCGATGCCGGCCTGGTTGAAGGCGAACAGGCCGACGGTGACGATCGCCATGTGCGCGACCGACGAATAGGCGATCAGCTTCTTCATGTCCGACTGAACGAGGGCCACGAGGCTGGTATAAACTACCGCGACCATCGACAGGCCCCAGACCAGCGGCGCAAGCTGCGCAGAGGCTTCCGGGAACATCGGCAGCGAGAAGCGGATGAAGCCATAGCCACCCATCTTCAGCAGCACGCCCGCCAAAATGACCGAACCGGCCGTCGGCGCCTGAACGTGCGCGTCGGGCAGCCAGGTGTGGACCGGCCACATCGGCATCTTCACCGCGAAACTCGCAAAGAAGGCCAGGAACAGCCAGGTCTGGACATGCGGATCGAAATTATAGGTCATCAGCGCCGGAATTTCGGTCGTGCCCGCTTCATGCACCATCCACATCATCGCGATCAGCATCAGCACCGAGCCGAGCAGCGTGTACAGGAAGAACTTGTACGAAGCGTAGATACGGTCCGCGCCACCCCAGATACCGATGATAAGATACATCGGGATCAGGCCGGCTTCGAACATAATATAGAAGAGGTAGAGATCCTGCGCCGTGAAGACGCCGATCATCAGCACCTCCATGAACAGGAACGCCGCCATATACTCACCGACGCGCTTCTGGATCGCCTGCCAGCTGGCGCCGATACAGATCGGCATCAGGAAGACGGTGAGCGCGATCAGCATCAGAGCGATGCCGTCGATGCCCAGCGCCCAGGCAAAGCGCCCGAAGATCGGATGATATTCCTGGAACTGCCATTGCAGCCCGCCCTGGTCGAAATTCGCCCAGAGCGCGATGCCGAGCACCAGATCCACCAGGGTGGCGATCAGTGCGATCCAGCGCGCGCTGTTGGCGCCCGCGAAGAGACAGGCGATGGCCCCCGCCATCGGCACTGCCATCATCAGGGAAAGGATGGGGAAGCCGTCCATTATCGTGTCATCGCCCAGGTTGCAGCCGCGGCGAGCCCGATGAGCATCACCAGCGCGTAGGTGTAGAGGTAGCCGGACTGAAGCCGACGGGTGATCTTGTTGCCCTGCACGACCAGAGCGGCCAGGCCGTTCGGCCCGAAGCGGTCGATGAAGCCGACGTCACCGAACTTCCAGAAGAAGCGGCCGATGGCGAAGGCGGGCTTGACGAACAGGAAGTGATACAGCTCGTCGAAATACCACTTGTTCAGCAGGAACTGGTACAGCGCACCGAAGGTCGCGACGAAGCGCTTCGGCCAGTCGGTGAACTTGATATAGCTCAACCAGGCAATGACCAGGCCGGTCAGCATCACGGTGAACGGACCGAACTTGACCCAGGTCGGCACTTCGTGCGCGGCGTGCATCAGGTGACTGTCGAACGCCAGGGCGTTCTTCCAGAATTCGATGCCGCCTTCCGAACCGATGAACTGGTCGTGGAACAGGAAGCCGGCGAAGACCGCGCCCAGGCTCAGCACCACCAGCGGGGTGAGCATGACCCAGGGGCTTTCATGCGGGTGATAGCCCGCCGTGCCGGTCTGTTCCTGGCCGTGATGACCATGATCGTCATGCGCGTGGGCATGGGCGTCATGGCCATGGCCGTCGCCTTCCTCGTCCGCGCCTTCATGATGGCCATGGACCGCATGCTGGATATGCTCCGAAGCGGCCCAGCGCGGCTTGCCGAAGAAGGTCAGGAAAACCAGGCGCCAGCTGTAGAAGCTGGTCAGCAGCGCAGCAAACACGCCCACGAAATAGGCGCCAATGCCCACGCCGCCCGAAGCATAGGCCGCTTCGAGAATGCCGTCCTTCGAATAGAAGCCCGCGAAGCCGACGCCGACGAGCGGCAGGCCGACACCGGTGATGGCCAGCGTACCCAGCGTCATCGTCCAGAAGGTGATCGGGATCTCCTTCCGCAGCGCGCCATAGTAACGCATGTCCTGCTCATGGTGCATCGCATGGATGACCGATCCGGCGCCCAGGAACAACAGCGCCTTGAAGAAGGCGTGGGTGAAGAGGTGGAACATCGCCGCGCCATAGGCGCCGACACCCGCCGCGAAGAACATATAGCCCAGCTGCGAACAGGTCGAATAGGCGATGACGCGCTTGATGTCGGTCTGCACCGTGCCGACGGTCGCGGCGAACAAGCAGGTCGCGGCGCCGACATAGGTGACGACGGTCAGCGCCGTTTCCGACGTTTCGAACATCGGCGACAGGCGGCACACCATGAACACGCCGGCAGTCACCATGGTCGCCGCGTGGATCAGCGCCGACACAGGCGTCGGGCCTTCCATCGCGTCCGGCAGCCAGGTGTGGAGGCCAAGCTGCGCCGACTTGCCCATCGCGCCGATGAACAGCAGCAGGCAGAGGACGGTCATCGTGTCGAAGCGGTAGCCAAGGAAGCCGATGGTCGAACCGGCCATGGCGGGTGCGGCCGCCAGGATTTCCGGAATCGAGATGGTGTTGAACACCAGATAGGTGCCGAAAATGCCCATCATGAAGCCAAGGTCGCCGACGCGATTGACGACGAACGCCTTGATCGCGGCCGCGTTGGCCGACGGCTTACGGAACCAGAAGCCGATCAGCAGATAGGAGGCCAGACCCACGCCTTCCCAGCCGAAGAACATCTGCAGCAGGTTGTTCGCCGTCACGAGCATCAGCATCGCGAAGGTGAACAGCGACAGATAGGCGAAGAAGCGCGGCTGATCCGGCTCTTCGTCCATATAGCCCCAGCTGTAGAGGTGGACGAGGCTCGACACGCTGGTGATGACCACCAGCATGACCGCGGTCATCGTGTCGACGCGCAGCGCCCACTGGGCATCGAAGCTGCCCGTCTGGATCCAGGTGAACAGGGGCGCGACGAAGGGTTCGGCATGTCCGGTCAGGAAGGAGATGAAGATCGGCCAGCTCATTGCGCAGGAGGCAAAGAGCGCACCGGTCGTGACGATTTTCGCGGGCAATTTGCCAAGGGCCTTGTTGCCAAGACCGGCGATGGCAGCAGCCAGCAGCGGGAGAAGGACGATAAGCTGGATCATGGGGTCAGTCTCAGCCCTTCATCCGGTTGACATCGTCGACGGCGATGGTGCCGCGACCACGGAAGTAAATGACGAGGATGGCAAGGCCGATAGCCGCCTCACCCGCCGCGACGGTCAGCACGAACATCGAGAAAACCTGGCCCACAAGATCGCCCAGGAAGGCGCTGAAGGCGACGAGGTTGATGTTCACGCTCAAAAGGATCAGCTCGATCGCCATCAGGATGATGATGACATTCTTCCGGTTGATGAAGATGCCCAGCACCCCCATCACGAAGAGGATGGCGCTGACCACCATATAATGTTGAAGGCCGATCACAGCTCCACCCCCTGCCCCACGGGCTGATTGATGTTGCGCACGGCGTCCTGCGGACGACGGCGGTTCTGCTTGGCGACATTCTGGCCACGGACGCCGCCCCGGGCACGATGGGTCAGCACGATGGCGCCGATCATCGCGACCAGCAGGACGATGCCCGCCGCTTCGAAGAGGAAAATGTAGCGGGTGTAAAGCAGCCCGCCGATCGCCTGGATGTTGGACAGTTCCGGGTTCACCGGGCCGGCGCGCTGCGCCAGTTCGATGGGACCAGCGCTCCACAGGCCGATGCCCAGGATGATTTCCGCCAGCAGCACCGCCGCGATCAGCAGGCCAAAGGGCAGGTAGCTGACGAAACCGGCGCGCAGTTCGGCGAAGTCGATGTCGAGCATCATGACGACGAACAGGAACAGCACCGCGACCGCGCCGACATAGACGATGACAAGCAGCATCGCGATGAATTCGGCGCCGAGCAGGATCATCAGACCGGCAGCGTTGAAGAAGGCCAGGATCAGCCAGAGGACCGAATGGACCGGGTTGCGCGACAATATCGTGAGCGCGCCGCTGCTCACCACCAGGATGGCGAACAAATAGAAGGCGATAACGTGGATCACAGGATCATATTCCCCTTGACGCCGGCGGCTTAACGATAGGGTGCGTCGGCGGCAAGGTTAGCGGCGATAGCCCGCTCCCACTTGTCACCGTTTTCCAGGAGCTTGGCCTTGTCGTAGATCAGCTCCTCGCGGGTTTCGGTCGCGAATTCGAAATTCGGTCCCTCGACGATCGCATCGACCGGGCAGGCTTCCTGACAGAAGCCGCAATAGATGCACTTGGTCATGTCGATGTCGTAGCGCGTGGTGCGGCGGCTGCCATCGTCGCGCGGCTGCGCCTCGATGGTGATCGCCTGCGCCGGACAAATGGCCTCGCACAGCTTGCACGCGATGCAGCGTTCTTCCCCGTTGGGATAGCGGCGCAGCGCATGTTCACCACGAAAACGCGGCGAAATCGGGTTCTTCTCATAGGGATAGTTGATGGTCGCCTTGGGCTTGAAGAAATACTTCAAGGTCAGCCAGTGCGCCTTCACGAACTCCCAGAGGGTGAAGCTCTTGACGTAGTAACCGAGGCTCATTGTGCGCCTCCATAGCGCGTCAGCATGAGGAAGCCCGACACCAGGAAGACGAAGAAGAGCGAGGTCGGCAGGAAGATTTTCCAGCCCAGCCGCATCAGCTGGTCATAACGGTAGCGGGGCACCGTCGCCTTCACCCAGGAGAAGACGAAGAAGAAGAAGAGAATCTTGGCGAACAGCCAGATGATGCCCGGCACATAATAGAGCGGCGCCCAGTCGACCGGAGGCAGATAACCGCCCCAGAAGAGGATCGCGTTCAATGCGCACATCAGGATGACGTTCGCATATTCGCCCAGCCAGAACAGCGCGAAGGCCATCGACGAATATTCGGTCTGGTAACCCGCGACGAGTTCGGATTCCGCCTCGGTCAGGTCGAAGGGCGCGCGCGCCGTTTCCGCCATGGCCGAAATCAGGAACATGATCGCCATCGGGAAGAGCAGCGGGTTGAAGCCGTTGCCGTTCAGGAAGCCGTAATAGGCCTTCTGGCTTTCCACGATCTGGGTCAGGTTGAAGCTGCCCGCCCACAGGACGACGGTGATCAGGATGAAGCCGATCGAGACTTCATAGCTGATCATCTGCGCCGAAGCGCGGATCGCCGAGTAGAAGGGATATTTGGAGTTGGACGCCCAGCCCGACAGCACGACGCCATAGACGCCCAGCGAGCTGATCGCGAGGATGTAGAGCAGGCCGACATTAATGTTGGCCAGCACCACGCCCACCTGGAACGGCACGACGGCCCAGGCCATCAGCGCCACGGTGAAGGTGATGATCGGCGCGATTAGGAAAAGCGTCTTGTTCGCGGCCGACGGGATGATGGTTTCCTGAAGGAAGACCTTCAAACCGTCCGCAAACGACTGAAGCAAGCCGAAGGGGCCGACGACGTTGGGACCACGGCGCAGCGCCATCGCCGCCCAGATCTTGCGGTCGGCATAGATGATCATCGCCACGGCCAGCATGACGGGCAGACAGATCACCAAAATGCCGATGACGGTGGAAAGAAGCCAGGCGCCTTCGAACGGCAGGCCCAGGCCTTGGAAGAATGCGGTCACTCTGCGGCCTCCGCGAACTCAACGCCATGGATCAGCTCGGCCGAACATTGCTGCATCGTCGGGCTGGCGCGGCAAATGGCATTGGTGAGGTAGAAATCCTTGATCGGCGAACCGAATTCGCCGGTCGCGCCGGTCGGCAACGAGGGAACGGACCAACCGTAATCGGCCAGACCTTCGACGCCCAGCGCCGGAATCGCCTCGACCATTTCGGCGCGCAGCTGTTCGAAGCTGTCGAACGACAGCTTCGCGCCCAGCGCTTCGGAAAGCGCGCGCAGGATCGACCAGTCCTCGCGGGCATCGCCCGGCGCGAACACGGCCTTTTCACCGAACTGCACGCGGCCTTCCAGATTGACGTAGGTGCCCGCCTTTTCGGCATAGCTTGCGCCCGGCAGGATCACGTCGGCCGCATGCGCGCCCTTGTCACCATGATGGCCGACATAGAGTTTGAAGCTGCCTTCGAACGCCGCATAATCGACTTCGTCCGCGCCCAGCGAGATCAGCAGCTTCGGCGCGGCCTGCGCCACAGCCTTGATGCCGCCGTTGGTCGCATAGCCCAGCATCAGGCCGCCCATGCGGGCCGCCGCGAAGTGCAGGACGTTATAGCCGTTCCAGCCATCCTTGATCAGGCCCAGCGTCTCGACCAGCGCCAGCGTGTCGCCATGCGCGCCATCCTTGGCCAGCACGCCACCGCCGACGATCATCGCCGGACGGGCAGCGCCCTTGAAGGCTTCGATCACGACGTCCGGCAGCTTGGCCAGCAGCGAGGCATCATTGCCCAGCCATTCGACCTTGTAGGTCAGGTCGATTTCCGGGCCGAGGCCGAAGACCTTCGCGCCCTTCTTGATCGCCTTGCGGATGCGGGTGTTCACCAGCGGCGCTTCCCAGCGCAAATTGGTGCCGACTAGCAGAATGACGTCAGCGGTTTCAAGGTCCGCGAGCGGGGTGTTGAACACCACCGACGACAGGCTCGACACATCGTAGGACAGGCCGGTCTGACGGCCTTCCAACATCGTGCCGCCCAGCTTTTCGACCAGCGCCCTGCCCGCGAACATGGTTTCGCAGTCGAGCAGGTCGCCCGCGATCGCGGCGACGCTGCCGCCATGCTGGACAGCAGCGACGACCGCGAAAGCTTCCGCCCAGGTCGCCGGAACCAGCTTGCCATCCTTGCGGACGAACGGCTTGTCGAGGCGCTTGCGGACCAGACCGTCGACATTGTGCCGGGTCTTGTCGCTCGCCCACTCCTCGTTCACATCGTCATTGATGCGCGGCACGGCGCGCAGCACCTGACGACCACGGCTATCGAGGCGGATGTTCGTGCCGAGCGCATCCATCACGTCGATGGCGTGGGTCTTCTTGAGTTCCCAAGGACGCGCTTCGAAGGCGTAGGGCTTGGACGTCAGCGCGCCGACCGGGCAGAGGTCGACCACATTGCCCGACAGCTCGCTCTTGGCGGCATGTTCGAGATAGGTGGTGATCTGCATATTCTCGCCGCGATAGATGGCGCCGATTTCCGGCACGCCCGCGACTTCCTCCGCAAAGCGCACGCAACGGGTGCACTGGATGCAGCGGGTCATGACCGTCTTGACGATCGGACCCATATTCTTCTCGGTGACGGCGCGCTTGTTTTCGTCATAGCGCGACGAACCACGGCCATAGGCAACCGACTGGTCCTGAAGGTCGCACTCGCCGCCCTGATCGCAGATCGGGCAATCCAGCGGGTGGTTGATGAGCAGGAACTCCATCACACCTTCGCGGGCCTTCTTGACCATTTCGCTGTCGGTGCGGATTTCCTGACCTTCGGTGGCCGGCAGCGCGCAGGACGCCTGCGGCTTGGGCGGTCCGGGCTTCACCTCGACCAGGCACATGCGGCAATTGCCCGCGATGGAAAGGCGCTCATGATAGCAGAAACGGGGGATTTCCTTCCCCGCCTGCTCGCAAGCCTGGAGGACTGTGGCGCCCGCCGGGACTTCGAGTTCTACGCCGTCTACTTTGACCTTCGGCATGGTTACTCCGCTGCCTCCATGACGGGGGCACTACCCTTGTTCTCGTTGATCCGACGCTCGATTTCCGGCCGGAAGTGCCGGATCAGCCCCTGGATCGGCCATGCCGCCGCGTCACCGAGCGCGCAGATGGTGTGGCCTTCAACCTGCTTGGTCACTTGGAACAGCATGTCGATTTCGCTCTGGTCGGCGTCGCCGGTGCGCAGGCGTTCCATCACGCGCCACATCCAGCCGGTGCCTTCGCGGCACGGCGTGCACTGGCCGCAGCTCTCATGCTTGTAGAAGTAGGAGAGACGCGAAATGGCGCGGACGATGTCGGTCGACTTGTCCATGACGATAACGGCGGCGGTGCCGAGACCGGAGCCAAGCGCACGCAGGCCGTCAAAGTCCATCGGCGCGTCCATGATTTCCTTCGCAGGAACCAGAGGCACCGAAGACCCGCCCGGAATGACCGCCAGCAGATTGTCCCAGCCGCCCCGGATGCCGCCACAATGACGGTCGATCAGTTCGCGGAACGGGATCGACATCGATTCCTCGACGACGCAGGGCTTGTTCACATGGCCGCTAATCTGGAACAGCTTGGTGCCGCGATTATTCTCGCGACCGAAGCTGTTGAACCATGCCGCGCCGCGACGCAGGATCGTCGGGCTGACCGCAATCGATTCCACATTGTTCACGGTGGTCGGGCAGCCATAGAGGCCCGCACCCGCCGGGAATGGCGGCTTCAGGCGGGGCTGGCCCTTCTTGCCCTCGATGCTTTCTATCTGGGCGGTTTCCTCGCCGCAGATATAGGCGCCCGCGCCGCGATGGACGAATACGTCGAAATCATAGCCCGAACCGCAGGCATTCTTGCCGATAAAGCCCTTTTCATAGGCCTGCTCGACGGCGGCGAAGAGCACCTTCGCCTCATAGATGAACTCGCCGCGGATATAGATGTAGGCGGCGCGCGCCCGCATTGCGAAACCGGCAATCAGCGCGCCTTCGATCAGCTTGTGCGGATCGTGGCGGATGATTTCGCGGTCCTTGCACGAACCCGGTTCGGATTCGTCGGCGTTGATGACCAGGAAGCTCGGACGGCCGTCCTTGCTTTCCTTGGGCATGAAGCTCCACTTCATGCCGGTCGGGAAGCCTGCGCCGCCACGGCCGCGCAGGTTCGACGCCTTGATGGTGTCGATGATCGCGTCCTGGCCGATTTCCATCAGCTTCTTGGTATTGTCCCAATCGCCGCGCTTCATGGCGGCGTCGATGCCCCAATCCTGGAAGCCGTGAACGTTGGTGAAGATGCGGTCCTTGTCGGCCAGCGGGCCGACGAACGGGGCCGGTGCAGCGGGTGCGTCGCTCATGCCCAATCCCCCCGATAGTCGTGATTTTCGGTGACCATCTCCTTCAGAGTGGTCGGGCCACCTTCGGGCGCGCTCGTTTGACGGTCGATCTGCGGGCCGATCTTGGGCTGGCCGCCGGCAGCCAGCGTCTCCAGGATGGCGACGGTGCTGTCATAGGTCAGATCTTCGAAATTATCGTCGTTGATCTGGACCATCGGCGCATTGGCGCAGGCGCCAAGGCACTCGACTTCGGTCAGGGTGAACAGGCCGTCGGGGGTCGTGCCGCCCTTGACCAGACCCTTGTTCTTGCACGCGGCGAAGACATCGTCCGAACCGCGCAGCATGCACGGCGTCGTGCCGCACACCTGCACATGGTAACGGCCGACCGGCGCGAGATTGTACATGGTATAGAAGGTCGCGACTTCATAGACGCGCATGTACGGCATATCGAGCTGACGCCCGATATATTCCATCACCGGCACGGGCAGCCAGCCATTGGTCTGCGTTTCCGCACCGACCTGACGCTGGGCAAGGTCGAGCAGCGGCATCACCGCCGACTGCTGGCGACCGGCGGGATAGCGCGCGATGACCTTTTTGGCCTGTTCGGCATTTTCGGCGGTCCACTCGAACGCGCCCCAGCGCGCACGGGTTTCGGCCTCATCGGGGATATGAACTGCGTCAGCCATTATCGGTCACATTCTCCGAACACGATGTCCATCGCGCCCAGTACAGCGGTGGTGTCGGCGAGCATGTGGCCCTTCATCATGAAGTCCATAGCTTGCAGATGCGAGAAGGCGGTCGGGCGGATCTTGCAGCGATAGGGCTTGTTGCTGCCGTCGCTGACCAGATAGACGCCGAATTCGCCCTTGGGGCTTTCGGTCGCCACATAGACTTCGCCAGCCGGGACGTGGAAGCCCTCGGTATAGAGCTTGAAGTGGTGGATCAGCGCTTCCATCGACCGCTTCATCTCGCCGCGCTTGGGCGGCACCACCTTGCGATCGAAGCTCGCGATCGGCCCTTCGGGCATCTCGTTCAGGCACTGCTTCATGATGCGCGCGGACTGGCGCACTTCCTCGACGCGGACCATGAACCGGTCGTAGCAGTCATATTGCGTGCCGACCGGAATGTCGAAGTCCATGCGGTCGTAGACGTCGTAAGGCTGCGCCTTGCGGATGTCCCAGGCGATGCCCGAACCGCGCAGCATGGGACCGGAGAAGCCCCACTTCAGCGCATCTTCCTTGCTTACGACCGAGATATCGACATTGCGCTGCTTGAAGATGCGGTTGTCGACCACCAGGCTCATCGCATCCTCGAACAGGCGCGGCAGGCGGGTGTCGAGCCATTCGGCAATGTCGGTCAGCAGCTTCAAGGGCACGTCCTGATGCACACCGCCCGGCCGGAAATAGGCCGAGTGCATACGGGCGCCGGATGCGCGTTCGAAGAAGTTGAGGCAGTCCTCGCGGATTTCGAACAGCCACAGGTTCGGCGTCATCGCGCCGACGTCCATGACGTGTGATCCGAGGTTCAGCATGTGATTGCAGATGCGGGTCAGTTCCGCAAAGAACACGCGCAGATATTGCGCGCGCAGCGGCACTTCCAGGTTCAGCAGCTTTTCGACCGCCAGAACATAGCTATGCTCCATGCCGAGCGGCGAACAATAGTCCAGCCGGTCGAAATAGGGCAGCGCCTGCATGTAGGTCTTATATTCGATCAGCTTCTCGGTGCCGCGATGCAGCAGGCCGACATGCGGGTCGCAGCGCTCGACGATTTCGCCGTCCAGTTCCATGACCAGACGCAAAACGCCGTGCGCAGCGGGGTGTTGCGGACCGAAGTTAATCGTATAGTTCTGGATTTCCGTGTCGCCGAACGTCGGGTCCGCCGCGTCGGTCACATGGTCCAGCTTTTCCAGATAGTCGGACATCAGGCCTTACCTTCGGGCTTTGCAGCCCCCTTGCCTTCATCGGTGGCGGCGGCGGGCTTGGCCGGCGCGTCGGCGGACTTTTCTTCCGCCTTCTTGTTGGCGGCATCGCCAGCACCGGTGTCGGCCTTGCTTTCGGTCGCCTTGGGGGTCGATGCTGTCGGGGGAGCAGCGGCGGGCGCAGCAGCCGCAGCGGCCTTCTCGTCGCCGGGCAGCACATATTGCGCGCCTTCCCATGGCGACATGAAGTCGAAACTGCGGAAATCCTGCGCCAGCTTCACCGGCTCATAGACGACGCGCTTATCTTCTTCGGAATAACGCAGCTCGACATAGCCGGTCAGCGGGAAGTCCTTACGCTGCGGATGCCCCTTGAAGCCATAGTCCGTTAGGATGCGACGCAGGTCGGTATTGCCTTCGAACACGACGCCATACATGTCGAACACCTCGCGCTCCAACCAGCCGGCGACCGGCCAGAGGTGCGTGACGGTCGGAACGGGCGTATCTTCGTCGGTCGACACCTTCACGCGGACGCGATGGTTCCGCGTGACGCTGAGCAAATGGTAGCAAACCTCGAACCGGTCCGGACGCTCCGGATAGTCGACGCCGGCGATTTCCATCAACTGCTGGTAATGGCCCATGTCGCGCAGCGCGACCATGGCGTTGGCCAGGTCTTCGCGCACGACGGTGAAGCTCAGTTCGTCGGCATGGTCGACGGTTTCGACCAGCATGGAACCCAGCAGGGCGCCGATTTCCTCGGCAATACCTTCGGGGTTCACGATCTTGGGTGCGGAATGGGCCATATTAACGCTCGATCGTCCCGATCCGGCGGATCTTCCGCTGAAGCTGCATGATGCCATAGAGCAGAGCCTCGGCGGTCGGCGGGCAACCCGGAACATAGATGTCGACCGGCACGATGCGGTCGCAGCCACGGACTACCGAATAGCTGTAGTGGTAGTAACCACCGCCATTCGCGCAGCTGCCCATCGAAATCACATATTTCGGGTTGGACATCTGGTCGTAGACCTTGCGGAGCGCCGGGGCCATCTTGTTGCACAGCGTGCCGGCGACGATCATCACGTCCGACTGGCGCGGAGACGCGCGCGGCGCGGCGCCGAAACGCTCCATGTCGTAGCGGGGCATGTTGACGTGGATCATTTCCACGGCGCAACAGGCAAGGCCGAAGGTCATCCACCAGAGCGAGCCGGTGCGCGCCCACTGGAACAGTTCCTCGGTCGAGGTGATCAGGAAGCCTTTGTCATTCACTTCGCTGTTCAGCGAGTCAAAGAAGGCTTGGTCGGGCTGCGTCCCCACCGGCGGCATGGCGCCGGGGATGGGGCTGGTCAGTTCTACTCCCAATCGAGTGCTCCCTTCTTCCACGCATAGACGAGGCCGAGCACCAGCTCCGCTATGAAGATCATCATCGTCGCCCAGCCGGCCCAGCCGATCTGTTCGAGGCTTACAGCCCAGGGAAAGAGGAACGCCGCTTCCAGATCGAAAATGATGAACAGGATGGCGACGAGGTAGAAACGCACATCGAACTGGCTGCGCGGCTCTTCAAATGCGGGGAAACCGCATTCATATTCGGAGAGCTTGGCAGGGTCGGGCTTGTGCGCACCGGTGAGACGGCCAACCAGCATCGGCAGAAAGACGAAGGTGCCGGAAAGCAGCAAGGCGATCCCGAGAAAAATCAGGATCGGCAGATATTGGGCGAGATCGACCAATGGAATCCCCTGGGCGAAAATTGTATCTTGGGGCGCGCTTTAGGCCTGCTGCATATGCGAAGCAAGGGGCCAAGGCTGTGAGAATGAATCGCAAAAAGGCCAAGCCCTTGAAGAGCTTGGCCTCATTGGACTTTAGCGCAATGCGCCAGCAACAAGCTTGTGCAATTTGCTGTGAATTGCGTCGTTTCCGGCAATGACTTCCTTGCGTTCGATCGCCTGGTCGCCGCCGCGGAAGTCGCTGGCGAAGCCGCCCGCTTCACGAACCAGCAACAGGCCGGCCGCAACGTCCCAGGGCTGAAGACCGCTTTCCCAATAGCCGTCGTAACGGCCGGACGCGACATGGGCGAGGTCGAGCGACGCAGCGCCGAAACGGCGGATGCCGGCGACGGAGGGCGCGACCGCGCCAAAGATCCGAGTCCATTCCGCCATATTGCCATGGCCCATGAACGGGATGCCGGTGGCGATCACGCAATCGGCAAGGTCGCGGCGGGCGGAGACACGCAGGCGCTGGTCATGACGCCAGGCGCCCCGACTCTTTTCCGCCCAATAGCTTTCGTCGGTGACGGGCTGGTAGATGAGGCCTGTGGTCACTTCGCGCTTCGACCCGCCGAACAGCGGCTCCTCGACCGCGATCGAGATGGCGAAGTGCGGAATGCCGTGCAGGAAGTTGGTGGTGCCGTCGAGCGGATCGATGATCCAGCGCGGCTTGGTGGGATCGCCGGCGATCTCGCCACCCTCCTCCAGCAGGAAGCCCCAGTCGGGACGCGCCTTCTGCAATTCTTCGACCAGGGTCTTTTCCGCCTGCTGGTCGGCCTTGGACACGAAGTCGGCCGGCCCCTTGCGGCTGACCTGAAGATGCTCGACTTCGCCGAAATCGCGGCGAAGCTTCGAGCCTGCCTTGCGGGCGGCGCGTTCCATGACGGTGAGAAGGCCGGAGTGCGATACCATAGTTTTTCTCCGCCGCTCCCAGCGGGAACGGCCTGGTTGGTTATTTCTTCGGGGCGGGCTTGGCGGCTGGCTTGCCGGCGGCGGCGGCAGGGCGATAGCCACAGGTGCCGGCGATCACCGCCAGCATCTGCGACGCGTCCTTGCGATCGACCTTGCCGGCATTGGCGGCAATCACCTTGTCCGCTTCAGCGCTGATCTCGCCAATCGAATTGGAATAGAGGCAGTCGAACAAGGCGTTCTTGACCGGCTGTTCGACTTCGTTCGACTGCAACGCGGTCATGACGATGCGCAGCACATAGGCCGCGCTGTCGAGCTGCGCCTTGGTCGGCGCGGCTCGCGTCGTTTGCGCGCTGGCGCAAGCGGGGAGCGCAACCGGCAAGGCGCCGATCGCGAAGATGGCGGCCAATGCCGTGCTGCGCCCTTGCCCCATCAGTCGGCCCGCTTCACATATTCGCGCTCGTACACGTCCACCACGATGCGGGTGCCGGTGACGATGTGCGGCGGAACCATGACGCGCACGCCATTGTCGAGGATGGCGGGCTTGTAGCTGGCCGAGGCGGTCTGGCCCTTCACCACGGCGTCAGCCTCCACAACCGTCGCTTCGATAGTTTCGGGCAGTTGAACGCTGATCGGGCGTTCTTCATACATTTCGAGAACGACCATCATACCGTCCTGAAGGAAGGCGGAGGCGTCGCCGATCAGATCCTGGGCCAGGTTGATCTGCTCGTAGGTTTCGGTGTCCATGAACACCAGCATGTCGCCTTCGGCGTAGAGATACTGGAAATCCTTGGTGTCGAGGCGGATACGCTCGACCGTTTCGGCCGACCGGAAACGGACGTTGTTCTTGCGGCCGTCGATCAGGTTCTTGAGTTCCACCTGCATATAGGCGCCGCCCTTGCCGGGCTGCGTGTGCTGGATCTTCACGGCGCGCCACAGGCTGCCGTCATACTCGATGTTGTTGCCGGGACGAATCTCGACGCCGCTGATCTTCATGGGAAGAGCCTGCCTATATGTCTGAATGTGGAAAAGAGCCGGCCTCTGGGAGGCTGGGCGCGCCTTTACAGCGGGACGACCCGAAGGGCAAGGGGGAGCCGGTTCCGCCCTTAACTTCGCACTTTTCCCGCTGATGCTGAAATCATATTTCCTATGTAGGAAATTTTCGAGCGATCCTGCGATGACATTAGCATAAGTTTCGGTCTGTAGGACAGGTCAATGCTGGGCCAACAGCGGATAGGGATTGACCGCCCGCCCGCCATGCCATGGCTCACCCGGCTGCATGACGTGCACCGCGAAATGGAGATGGGGCGCGGACGGATCGGCATTGCCGGCGCTGCCGACCGTCGCGATCTGCTGCCCACGATGTAGCGCCTGCCCCTCGCGCAGACCCGGCGTATAGCCGTCGAGATGCGCATAATAATAGACGAACCGACCATCGGTCGATCGCTGATAGAGCGTGCGCCCTCCCTCCGCGCTCCAGTACAGCTTTTCCACCCGACCGTCGGCGGCGGCCAGCACCGCCCTGCCCCGCGCCGCCATGATGTCGATCGCATCGTGGGGTCGTGAACCTCCGGCGCGCGGCTGCGTGAAGGTGTCGGTCAGTGCTGAGGCGGGCACGCCTTCGACAGGAATCAGCAGGACACCGTTGTCTGCGGGCACCACAGCCTTCGACACCGATGGCGCGTCCGCCGGAACGATCCGTACGCAATAATGCGCGAAGGCGACGCAGAGCAGCAGCGCGAGCGCAATGCCGCCCCACAACCTCATGCCTGAAACTTCGCCTTGACCCCGCTCTTGACCATCTGCGCCAGGCGCGCCGCATCCCAGTTGGTCAGGCGGATGCAGCCGTGGCTTTCGGTGCGGCCGATCAGTTGCGGCTCCGGCGTCCCGTGTATGCCGTAATGATCCTTCGACAGGTCGATCCATACGACGCCGACGGGGCCGTTGGGGCCGGGCTTCAGCACCGCCTTTTCATCCTTGGACGACGCGTCCCAGAAGAGGTTTGGATTATAATGGAAATCGGGGTTGCGGCTGACGCCTTTGATCGTCCATTCGCCAAGCGGCAGCGGATCATGTTGCGACCCGGTCGTCACCGGGAACTGCGCGATCATCCGGTTTTCGGCATTGAAGACCTTGAGAAGGCCTTCGGACTTGTCGACGACGATATGGTCGGCCTGCGACTGATCCTTGGCGACGCCGAGGCTGGCGAGCGTTTCGCCCCAGCCGCGCTCGTCGCCCTCTATAGTGGCGACCGGCTGATTGTCGATCGCAGGCACGCGAACGGTCATGCCTGCGCCGATTTTCGTGTTCGGCGGGTTCAGGGTCATCAGCGCGTCAGGCGTGGTGTGGAAGCGTTCGGTGAGCTTTTCCAAAAGATTGCGGTAGGTCAGCGCCGGCAGGCTGGCCTGCTCGTTCAGCCCCCTGGGGATATTGAAGAAGGGACCGCGCGCGAAACCGTCCGGTATCTTCACCAGCCAGGTGGTCGGCCGCGCCTCTCCCTCCAGCAGCATTGCGCTGGTTTTCCGATCAAATTCGCCGGTGACGGGGAGATCATGCGCCTCCTGAAAGCCACGCAGCGCCGCCTTGTAGCTCATCCCGTCCTTGCCATCGATCACACCCGGCGAGAAACCCCAGCGATCGAGCGCGACCTGCGCCTGCAATATTGGACTGGCCTGCCAGGCATTCTGCTCCGGCACGACCTGAAACGCATAGTCGGCGTTGCGATCCGGCTGCCCGGCGGCGGCATTGTCGGGTTGGGCCGCGGTGTTCGCGGGCTGGCTCTCATTGGCGTCGGTGACGGCCACATTGCAGGCGCTGCACAAAAGCAGGGCGAGAAGCAGATGATTTCGCAAGGCAATCCTCTCCATATCGATGGGAGGACAACGCGCGAACGGGCAGAAAGCTGCCGCAGGATCAGCGCAAGGCCGCCAGCCCGGATCGCAACGCCCCGGCATCGGTCAAACCGGCGTCGATCTCGCCATGGACGGCGATCCAGATCGGCATGGCGCTTGCCAATCGCTGCCGTCCCGCCTCGGTCAGGACGAGGCGGCGAACCCGTCGATCATCGGAATCAGCCTCCGTCCGCACCAGCCCGTCCCGCTCCAGCGGCTTCAGATTGGCGGTCAGCGTCGTACGATCCATCGCCAGCAAGTGCGCCACCGACCCGACTGAGGGCGGCTGCGGCCGGTTGAGCGCGTTCAGCAGCGAAAATTGCCCGCTGGTCAGGCCCAGCGACCGGAACGCTTCGTCAAAGCGGCGCGACAGGGATCGCGCGGCACGCTGTGTCGCCAGACACAGGCAATGATCGCGTACGAACAGGGTCTGATCGGTGGAAACGAGCACTTTTGACATGCTTCATATATGTTGATATCAACTTATTAAGTCAAGAGTCGCGAGAGGAACCTGACCATGCCCATCGATCCCCAATCCGATATCGAGATTACCGGCTTTGCCTGGGTGCCCGATTTCGCGCGCGGTTTCGTGCGCGACCTGCGCCCGCGCTGGGCCTGCGAGGAAGCGGGCCTCTCCTATCGCGAAAGGCTGATCGATTTCGACACGGCCAAAGGCGCGGACTATCGCCGCGAGCAGCCCTTTGGTCAGGTGCCCGCCTATCGCGATGCCGAGGTGCAGATGTTCGAAAGCGGCGCGATGGTGCTGCGCATCGCCGAGCGATCGGAAACGCTGATGCCGCGCGATGCGGCGGGCCGATGCCGCGTGCTGACCTGGGTGACGGCGGCGCTCAACAGCGTCGAACCGTTCGTGTTCGACCTCGTCAATATCGACACCTTCAACAAGGACGCAGAATGGGCGCGGCTGCGCCGCCCGCAGGTGATCGAGACGCTGCGCGGCCGGCTGGGCAGCTTGTCGGACTGGCTGGGCGACAAAGAGTATATGGAGGGCGGCTTCACCGCCGCCGACATCATCATGGCGACGGTGCTGCGCGAAGTGTCCGACGACGCGCTGATGGCCGAGTTCCCGAACCTGCTTGCCTATCGCACCCGCTGTATCGAGCGGCCTGCCTTCCAGCGGGCGCTGGACGCGCAACTGGCGTCCTTCGCGCCCGATCCGGTTACTGCTTAACCGCCCAGAACCGCAGCGAAGGCGGCGACGCCCGCCTTCGGCCCTTCGGGATGGTTCCACACCGCCCCGCTCACCGCGAGGAAATCCGCGCCCGCCTCCACCAAAGGCGCGGCATTGTCGGCGGTGATGCCGCCGATCGCGACGCAGGGCAGTTCGAACAGCGTCGTCCACCAGCCCAGGATCGACGGATCGGGATGATGCGTCGTTTCCTTGGTCGTGGTGGGATAGAAAGCGCCGAACGCCACATAGTCGGCCCCCGCCTCCCCCGCTTCCATCGCCAGATGGCGGCTGTCATGGCAGGTGATGCCGATCTGGACCTTCGGCCCCAGCAGCTTGCGTGCTGCCCTGGGATCGCCGTCGCCCTGCCCCAGATGCACGCCATCCGCGCCCAGCCGGTGCGCAAGTTCCGCGCTGTCGTTGATGATGAAGGCGACCTCGCGCTCTGCGCACAGTTTCTGGAGCGGCGCGGCGGCAGCGGCGATAGCCTCCTCGTCCAGCCCCTTGAGCCGCAACTGGAAGGCCGCGACCTTCCCGCCATCGAAGGCGGCGGCAAGCTGCTCGATAAAGGCTTCGTCGATGGTCGGCGGAGAAATCAGGTATAGCTGGCAGGCGGGGCGGAAGCCCTGTTCGAACTGGTCGGCGAATTGCGGATCGAGCGCCAGCTCTTCTTCGGTAAAGTCGGTCATGCGCGCCTTATAACTGCTCCGTCGCGCTCGCCAAGGGCGACTGGCGGCCTGCATGCGTCGCTGATAGACGAAGCCATTCAGAACAGGGGAAAATCACCATGCGTCATGCCTTGGCTATCATCATACTCCTTTCCGGCGCGCCGCTGCTGGCGAAGGAAACGGAACGTCCGCGCGCGCGGGAAGCCGGGGTGACGGTCGGCATTCTCCAGCCCGGCCCGCTCAATGCCATTACCGACGTCGCGGGGGTGAAGGTCGGGCAGGTCACGCTCCCGCGCAGCCATGACGTCAATACCGGCGTCACCGCGATCCTGCCCCATGGCGGCAACCTGTTCCGGGACAAGGTTCCGGCGGGCTTCGTCGCCTATAACGCGTTCGGCAAGTTCATGGGATCGACGCAGGTCGCCGAACTGGGCGAGGTCGAAACACCGATCCTGCTGACCAACACGCTGAACGTCGCGGAAGCCGGCGCGGCCTCGGTCGAATGGACGCTGGCCCAGCCGGGCAATGAGGAGGTGCGATCGGTCAATGCCGTGGTCGGCGAGACGAATGACGGGATGTTGAACGACATTCGCGGCCGTCATGTGAGCATCGCCGACGCCCGTCGCGCGATCGAAAGCGCGAAGGCCGGCCCGGTCGAGGAAGGCGTGGTCGGCGCAGGCACCGGCACAATGGCATTTGGCTTCAAGGCCGGGATCGGCACATCGTCGCGCAAGCTGCCGGCGTCGCTGGGCGGCTGGATCGTCGGCGTGTTGGTGCAGGCCAATTATGGTGGCGTGCTGACGATCGCTGGCGTGCCGGTCGGCGTGAAGCTCGGCCGCTACGATTATCGGCAGCAGGTCGAGGAAAAGAAGGCGGACGGGTCGGTCGTGATCGTCATCGCCACCGATGCGCCCCTGTCCGACCGCAACCTGCGCCGCGTGGCCGAGCGGGCCTTTGGCGGTATTGCCCGGACCGGCTCCAGCTTTTCCAACGGATCGGGCGATTATGCCCTCGCCTTCTCGACCAGCGAAGCGGTGCGACGGACGGCGGTGAAGCGGGACAGAGTGGCGGCGGTCGAGGATCTGGCCAATGACCGCATGTCCCCGCTGTTCCAGGCAGTGATCGAGGCGACCGAGGAAGCGGTGCTGAACGCCCTGTTCAAGGCGCAGACGGTGGACGGCCATCGCGGCACGGCGGAAGCTCTACCGCTCGACAAGGTGCTGCCGATGCTGAAGGGGCGGTAAAGCGCCGCGTTCGAAAAAAAGGGCCGGGCGGATCGCGCCGCCCGGCCTTTTCTGCATCAGGCGTAGATCAGGCCGCGACCGGCTGCTTGGCGACCGAGGCGCCGTGGATCTCGTCGATCGCTTCGCCCAGAGAGGCGTTGAATTCCTCGTCGGTCATCTGATGGCGCAGGTCGTTCAGCAGTGCGCGGCTGAAGCTGGCGATGATGCCGCGATTCTTCGCCAGTTCGGCGCAGGCTTCGGTGCGGCTGAAGCCACCCGACAGCGCTACGACGCGCAGCACCTTGGGATGGTCGACCAACGGGTCGAACAGGCCCGGCTTGGCAGGCAGCGAAAGCTTGAGCATCACCTGCTCGCCTTCGGGCAGTGCGTCCAGATTCTTGAGGATTTCCTGAAGCAGGATTGCATCGGCTTCGGCCCGCTCGGGCGACTTGATGTTCACTTCCGGCTCGATGATCGGCATCAGGCCGCCGGCCAGCACCTGGCGGCCGACTTCGAACTGCTGCGCGACGACGGCGGCAATGCCCTCGGCATTGGCGAGGTTGACGACCGAACGCTCCTTGGTGCCGAACACGCCCAGCCCCTTGGCGCGGGCGAGCAGCGCGTCGAGGCCCGGATTGGGCTTCATCAGTTGCACGCCATTGGCTTCGTCCTCAAGACCCTTGTCGATCTTGATGAAGGGCACGACGCCGCGCTCGATCAGCGCCGTCGGGGTCGGCTTGCCGTCGACGGCGCCGTCCATGGTGCGCTCGAACAGGATCGCGCCCAGCACCTTGTCGCCGGTGAAGGGCGGCGCGGTGATCACGCGGCTGCGCATCGCATGGATCAGGCCGAACATTTCCTCTTCGGTCGACCAGGCGCTTTCGTCTACGCCATAGCCCTTGAGCGCCTTCGGCGTCGAACCGCCGCTCTGGTCGAGCGCGGCGATGAAGCCGTTCCCGTCGGCGATCTTCTGCTTCATGGTCTGATCCAGCATCTGCACATACCTTCCCTTGGGCGCGCCGCCCCTCCGGCAGCGCGAATAAGACTGTTGGCAGGCGCTCCATCGCCTGCCCGCCGGGTGCGGCGTCGGCATCATGATCGCCGATCTTCGGGCTGTTAGCCAGTCCCATGCCGCACCGCAAGAAGCGCAACCCCTGCACCCGACAGAATTACGCCATTATCGCTGGCGTGTCGGTGAGTTGCGGCTATCCCGCGACAGGGGGAAGGATGACGAGGCATCGGGGCGATGGCATTCCCCAATTACCATCGGATTCGGTTGACGCACTGCACAAGAAAACTTCCGAAGGCGGTTGAAAGGTTCGGCTCCGCAACCCATTAGGCTCGGCATGACTGCCGTAGCCCTTGCACCCGACCGCGCCGACCTGTCCCGTGGTGCCATCCTCTTGATGGCCATCGCCTGCGGGGTGATGGTCGCCAATCTCTATTATGCCCAGACGCTAATCGACGTGATCGGGCCGGAGATCGGCATGTCGGCGGGGGTCGCCGGCCTTATCACTACGCTGACGCAGCTTGGTTATGGCGTCGGCCTCTTCCTCGTCGTTCCGGTCGCCGATCTGTTCGAAAACCGGCGGATCGTGCTGACATCGATCGTCGCGACCATCATCGGCTGCATCGCCATCGCCCTGTCCGACGGACCGACCAGCTTTCTGGTGGCGTCGATCCTGACCGGCGTCGGCGCGACTGGAGCGCAGGTTCTCGTCCCCCTCGCCTCGCACCTGGCCGCGCCCGAAAAGCAGGGGCGCGTCGTCGGCACAGTGATGAGCGGCCTGTTGTTCGGCATCATGCTGTCTCGTCCAGTAGCCAACTTTCTTGCAGGATCAGTAGGATGGCGGACGACCTTCATCCTGTCTGCGATCGTCATGGCGATCGTCGGCATCGCGCTGCTGATCGCCTGTCCCCAGCGCCGGCCCAAGGGCGGCATGCATTATGGCGAGGTGCTGGCATCCACCTTCTCGCAACTAGTGAAGCATCGCGTTGTGCGCATGCGCGCCTTCTACCAGGCGTCGATGTTCGCCGCCTTCAACCTGTTCTGGACCGCCGCGCCGCTGGCATTGATCCATGAATTTCATCTCGGCCATGCCGGCATCGGCGCCTTCGCGCTGGCGGGCGCGGGCGGGGCGCTGGTGGCGCCGATCGCCGGCTGGATGGCCGATCGCCGCCTGACGCGACCGGCTTCGCTGATCGGGCTGGCGGGGCTGACGCTCGGCTTCCTGCTGGCAGACTGGACGGTCGCGGCGGGCAGCCTGATCGGTTTCACCATCATGGCGGTGCTGATCGACGGCGCAGTGCAGATGAGCCAGATCACCGGGCAGAAGCTGATCTTCTCGCTCGATCCGCACGCCCGCGGCCGCATCAACGCCGCCTATGTAACGGTGATGTTCATCGTCGGCGCCATGGGATCGGTGATCGGGTCGGCAACCTATGAAGCGGGCGGCTGGACCGCGAGCGCACTGGCTGGGGCCGCGATCGGCAGCGTCGCCACCATCGCCTTCCTGCTGTTCGACCGGGGCGCCAGCGCACCGCGCTGACCCCCCGGGTCGTCATACGTTCAGCCGATCAGCGCCTTCACGCCGGGCAGTTCCTTGCCTTCCATCCATTCGAGGAAGGCGCCACCGGCGGTAGAGACGAAGCTGAAATCGGCAGCGACGCCCGCATGGTTGAGCGCCGCGACGGTGTCGCCACCGCCCGCGACCGAGGTCAGCTGGCCTTCCTTGGTCAAAGCTGCCGCCGTCTTGGCGAGAGCCACCGTGGCCGTGTCGAACGGTGCGATTTCGAACGCGCCGAGCGGCCCGTTCCACACCAGCGTGCGGCAGTTCTTGAGCGCATCGCCCAGTGCCTCGACAGCGGCGGGACCGACGTCCAGGATCATCTCGTCCTCAGCCACCTCATGCACGTTGCAGGTGCGGACCGACGGCGGGTTGGCGGCAAATTCCTTGGCCACGACCACGTCATAGGGGAGATGGATGATGCAGCCGGCGGCTTCCGCCTTGTCGAAAATCGCTTCGGCCGTATCGCTCAGATCCTTTTCGCACAGCGATTTGCCGACATCGACGCCGCGGGCATAGAGGAAGGTGTTCGCCATGCCGCCGCCGATGATCAGATGATCGACCTTGGCGACGAGGTTGTTGAGCACGTCGAGCTTGGTCGACACCTTCGCGCCGCCCACGACAGCCGCAACCGGCTTCACCGGTTCGCCCAGCGCCGCCTGCAGCGCGTCCAGCTCCTTTTCCATCGAGCGGCCGGCAAAGGAAGGCAGCTTGCGCGCCAGACCTTCGGTCGAGGCGTGCGCGCGGTGCGCGGCGGAAAAGGCGTCGTTGACGTACATGTCGCCGATCGCGGCCATCGCCTCGACCAGCGCCGGATCATTCTTTTCCTCACCGGCGTGGAAACGGGTATTTTCGAGGATGGCGATGTCGCCGTTACGCATCACCTTGATGCCGTCGACGGCGGCTTCGCCCTGGCAGTCGGGAATGAACTGCACGTCGCGGCCCAGCACCTGGGTCAGCGGGCGGGTAATCTTCGACAGCGAGAATTCCGGGTTCTTCTGCCCATTGGGGCGACCGAAATGGGCGAGGATCAGCACCTTGGCGCCACGATCGGCCAGTTCCAGCACGGTCGGCATCGCAGCGCGCAGGCGGGTGTCGTCGCTGACCGAGCCATCCTGCATCGGCACGTTCAGGTCTTCGCGCACCAGCACAACCTTGCCGGCGATGTCGCCCATGTCGTCGAGGGTCTTGAAGGGCTTGGTCATGTCTTTTCCCCTGATCCTAACAAACGTCATCCCAGCGAAGGCTGGGATCCCTCTCCCTTTCCCACGGCGAGGAAGAAAGCGAGATCCCAGCTTTCGCTGGGATGACGGAAAAAGAGGGACAGGTCGCCCTGTCCCCCGAACATATTACAGGAACTTCGCCACGACACCCGTGGTGTCGATCATGCGGTTCGAGAAACCCCATTCATTGTCGTACCAGCTGAGCACGCGGACGAGGTTGCCCTCAATCACGGCCGTTTCCAGGCTGTCGACGGTCGAGCTGCGCGCGTCGCCATTATAGTCGATCGACACCAGCGGCTCGTCCGAATAGCCGAGCACGCCCTTGAGCGGGCCGGCTTCCGAAGCGGCCTTGAGCAGGCCGTTCACTTCTTCGACGCTGGTTTCGCGGCTGGGGATGAACTTCAGGTCGACGACCGAGACGTTCGGGGTCGGCACGCGGACCGACGAGCCGTCCAGCTTGCCCTTCAGCGCGGGCAGAACTTCACCCACGGCGCGAGCGGCGCCGGTGGTGGTCGGAATCATCGACAGGGCAGCGGCGCGGGCGCGGCGCATGTCCTTGTGGATCTGGTCCAGCGTGTTCTGGTCGTTGGTGTAGCTGTGGATCGTGGTCATGAAGCCGCGCTCGATGCCGATCGCGTCATGCAGGACCTTCGCCAGCGGGGCGAGGCAGTTGGTGGTGCAGCTGGCGTTCGAGATGACGATGTCATCGGCGGTCAGCGTGTCATGGTTGACGCCGAACACGACCGTCTTGTCGACATTGGTGCCGGGCGCAGAGATGACGACGCGCTTGGCGCCGGCGGTCAGGTGGGCGCTGGCCTTGTCCTTCGTGGTGAAGATGCCGGTGCATTCCAGGGCGATTTCGACGCCCAGTTCCGCGTGCGGCAGGTTTGCGGGGTCGCGCTCCGCCGTCACCTTGATCTTCTTGCCGTCGACGACCAGGAAATCACCGTCGACGCTGACATCGCCGGCCCAGTTGCCATGGACCGAATCCCGCTTGAACAGCAGGGCGTTGGCTTGAGCATCGCCCAGATCGTTGATGCTGACCAGTTCCAGGTCATGGTCGGTACGCGACAGGATTGCGCGCGCCACCAGGCGACCGATACGTCCGAAACCGTTAATTGCTACCTTCGTTGCCACTGCACTAGCCTCCTGGGTTCTGTTTGTCGGTTAGGAATTGAGGGCGGCCGCAACCTGCGGCGCGATCTTGGCGGCGGTCAGGCCGAAATGGTCGTAGAGCGCTTCCGCCGGGGCCGACGCGCCGAAGCTGTCGATGCCAAAGCGCAGGCCGTCGAGGCCGGTATAGCGCTCCCAGCCGAAGGTCGTGCCTGCCTCGATCGAGACGCGCAGCACGTCGGCGGGCAGGATGTCGGCCTTGTAGTCGGCATCCTGCGCATCGAAATGGGCGAAGCTGGGCATGGAAACAACGTCGGCGCCGATGCCCTGCTCTTCCAGAGCCTTGGCGGTGGCGACGGCGATCTCGACTTCCGAACCGGTGGCGATCAGCACGACCTTGCGCGCGGCGGTCGCCGCGACCAGGCGATAGGCGCCCTTGGCCGAAAGATTTTCGCTCTTCTGCGTGCGCAGCTGCGGCAGGTTCTGACGGGTCAGCGCCAGCACCGACGGGCCGGTCGCATCCTTGAGCGCCAGTTCCCAGCATTCCGCCGTCTCTACGATGTCGGCCGGGCGATAGACGTCGAGGTTCGGGATCATGCGCAGCGACATGACATGTTCGATCGGCTGGTGGGTCGGGCCGTCCTCACCCAGACCGATCGAATCGTGGGTCAGGACGTGGATCACGCGCTGCTGCTGGAGCGCCGCGAGGCGGATGCCGCCGCGCATATAGTCGGAGAAGACCAGGAAGGTGCCGCCATAGGGGATGACGCCGCCATGCAGCGCCATGCCGTTCATGGCGCAGGCCATGCCGAATTCGCGGATGCCGTAATAGACATAGCGACCCGAATAGTCGTCCTTGGTCAGCGGGCCGGTCGACTTGGTCTTGGTGTTGTTCGAACCGGTAAGGTCGGCCGAACCGCCCAGCGTTTCGGGCAGCAGATCGTTGATCGCGCCCAGCGCCAGTTCGCTAGCCTTGCGGGTAGCGACCTTCTGGGGGTTGGCGATCAGCGTGTCGATATAGGCGTCGAGCGAGAAGTCCGCGGGCAGTTCACCCGCCATGCGACGAGAAAATTCCACGCCCTTTTCGTTGCTTGCAAGGCGACCTTCCCAAGTAGCGCGAACGTCGCGCCCCTTGGCGCCGATCGCCTTCCATGCGTCGGCGATCTCCGCCGGGACGACGAAGGGTTCGGCGGTCCAGCCAAGAAATTCGCGGGCGGCGGCGACTTCGGCCTCGCCCAGCGCAGAGCCGTGCACGCCCGAGGTGCCTGCCTTGTTCGGCGCGCCATAGCCGATCTTGGTGGCGCAGGCGACGATCGAGGGGCGCGGATCGGCAACCGCTTCGGCCAGCGCGCGACGGACGTCGGCCACGTCATGGCCGTCGCACGACACGACATGCCAGCCAGTCGCGGCATAACGGGCCAGCACATCTTCGCTGCTCGACAAGTCGACCGCGCCGTCGATGGTGATCTTGTTATCGTCCCACAGCACGATCAGGCGGCCGAGGTTCAGATGGCCGGCAAGGCCGATCGCCTCATGGTTGATGCCTTCCATCAGGCAGCCGTCGCCGGCGATCACCCAGGTGCGGTGATCGACCAGATCGTCGCCGAACTGCGCGTTCAGGTGACGCTCGGCAATCGCCATGCCCACGGCGGTGGCAAGGCCCGAACCCAGCGGGCCGGTGGTCGCTTCGACGCCTGCCAGCTCGAAATTCTCCGGGTGGCCCGCGCAGGGGCTGTGCAACTGGCGGAAGTTGGCGATGTCCTCAATCGTCGGCTTGGCATAGCCGGTCAGGTGCAGCAGCGAATAGATCAGCATCGATCCATGGCCCGCCGACAGGACGAAACGGTCGCGGTCGGCCCATTTGGGCTGGGTCGGATCGAACTTCAGATAATCACCGAACAGGACGGTCGCCACATCGGCCATGCCCATCGGCATGCCCGGATGGCCGCTGTTGGCGGCCTGCACGGCGTCCATGGACAGCGCCCGGATGGCGTTGGCGAGCGACTTTTCGGAAACGGTCATCTTGGGCGGGCGTCTTTCCTGAGCAGGCGTAAGGACGGCCCGCACGCTGGCGGGCGAGTCGAGTTGGGCCTCCTTTGTCGCGTCAAGCCCCATGCGTCAACCATCGCAGGGGGCAAAGCCGCGCCGAACCGCCCGATCCCGGCTTTCACGCGTGCTCGCCTTTCGCTATGGGTGAGTCATGGCTAGCGAGCGCATGATGCAGGCGATCGGCACGCTGGAGCGTGCGGTCGGCCGGCTCGAACAGGAAGTGGCCGACATCGTCGCGGCCGCCCGATCCCCCTCCACACCCGGCATAGACGTGCCTGCGGCCCATGCGGCGCTGCGGTCGCTGGACGATTTGATCGAGGATCTGAAGGGGCGAACCCATGGCTGACACCACATTGCACATTGCCGGTCGCCAATATGACATCGTCGTTCGCGACGGAGAGGAACAGCATCTCGCCCGCCTCGCCAAGATGATCGAGGAAAAAGCGCGCGTGGCGCAACGCTCCACCCCCGGCCTTACCGAAGTGCGCACCTTGCTGTTCGCCGCCCTCTTCCTGGCCGACGAACTCAACGACCGGCGGCGCGAACTGGCCGGCCGGCAGGAGGCGCTGGCGCTGGAGGCCGATGACGAGGCAGCGGTCCGCGCGATTGAAGCTCTCGCCGCGCGGATAGAAAAGCTGCGCGACGGGCTTGCCGCACCCGCCGCGAGCGCCTAGATTAGCGGTGACGGGCACTGCGCGGCACGAGCTTTAGCGAACATCCCTGAGGCGATAATCACATCCAAGGGGGCTGTCCCTGGCCGGACCCTGGTCCGAACTACATGGTCCCCACCTGACGTTGAGGCGTCAGAGGATTTTCCAGCAAACGACCGAGGCGGTCCCGTCACCCTCCTCCGCCTTCCAGCCACCTGAATAGGGTCATGATGAGCGACGACATGCTGGCCGCCGACAAGACGACATTGCGCGCCCTTGCCCGGGACAGGCGACGGAATTTCGTCGCCACGATCGATCCGCTGGCACACCGGCTGGCGTTCAAGATGATCCCCTCTCCCCTCGCCCGCCATCTGGAACCGGCGAAGGTTGTCGCGCTCTATATGGGCCTGGATGAAGAAGCGCCCGCCCAGCGGCTGGCGGCGCAATTGCAGGCGATGGGCAAGATTGTCGCCCTGCCGCGCGTGCTCGATCGCCTCGGCAGCATGGATTTCCTCGAATGGCAACCGGAGGACCAGCTCGTCCCCGGCCCTTTCCGCACCAGCCATCCCGAACCGAAAGGCGCGCCGGTCCTCCCCGACGCCATCATCGCGCCGCTGGTCGGCTTCGACCGCGGGATGAACCGGCTGGGCCAGGGCGGCGGCTATTATGACCGCGCCTTCGCCCGCTTTCCCGATGCGCTCCGTGTCGGCCTCGCCTGGTCGGCGCAGGAAATCGACGCAGTGCCGGTCGATCCCTGGGATCTGCCGCTGCATGCCATCCTGACCGAGGTCGAACTAATCGAGGGGCCGGAACTGTGAGCATCGACCCGCGCCATTATCACCAGCCCAGCTGGCGCAAGCCCGTGGGTATGCTGACGATCATCGGCCTGATCCTGCTCTGGGCGGTGCTGGTCGCCAGCCTGTCCGGCCCGATCGGCGCGTTGCCGATGTGGGTGCAGGTTCCCGTCTATGGGGTGTCGGGGATCGTCTGGATCTGGCTATTGCCGCTCCGCCGGCTGCTGGTCTGGATGGAAACGGGGCGCTGGCGGCGCGGTTAGTCCGTGACAATTTCCGGGCGAATCATTATTGATCCGTTGAGTTAGCGTAACGGAGCACCGGCATCGGCCCGGCCTTCCGCGCTACCGGACGGAGTGCGACGCCATGACGATCGTGCCATCGCTGTCCCCAACGCGCCTGACGCGCGCCTTTGCCGTCCCTGCCATTCTTCCCTTCCCCCGATCGAGCGGCGCCACCCCGCTTCGCATGTCTTCGCCGTTGGTGGCTTGGACCCACTGGTACAGGAGACGGTGATGGTTGGATTGGGCAAGCGGCTCTTCGCTGAAACATTGGGAACATTCTGGCTGGTGTTCGGCGGCTGCGGCAGCGCGGTGCTGGCCGCCGCCTTTCCGGACGTCGGCATCGGCCTGCTGGGCGTCAGCCTGGCGTTCGGACTGACGGTGCTGACCATGGCCTATTCGATCGGCCATATTTCGGGCTGCCACCTGAACCCGGCGGTCACGGTCGGCCTTTGGGCAGGCGGCCGCTTTCCGGTGCGCGACATAGCACCTTATATCGTCGCGCAGGTGGTGGGCGCGGTGGTAGCGGCGGCTTTGCTGTTGTTCATCGCCAGCGGCCATCCCGATTTCGCACTGGCGGACAATGGGCTGGCGGTCAACGGCTATGGCGTGCAGTCGCCGGGCGGCTACACGCTGGCATCCGGGCTGGCGATCGAACTGGTCCTCACCTTCGGTTTCCTGTCGGTGATTCTCGGCGCAACCGACACACGGGCGCCGGTCGGCTTCGCGCCGATCGCGATCGGGCTGGCGCTGACCCTCATTCACCTGATCAGCATTCCCGTGACCAATACATCGGTCAATCCGGCGCGCAGCACGGGACCGGCGCTGCTGGTCGGCGGCCTGGCGATGCAACAGCTCTGGCTCTTCTGGATTGCGCCGATCCTGGGCGCGCTCATCGCAGGCGGGGTCTATCGCTGGCTGGCCACCGAACCGCTGCCACCTGCCGTGACTGGCGGAGAGCTATAGGGAAGCCATGGGGCTGGCGTCCTTCGGGACGCTGGCCGACAAAATGAATATATCGGGGAAATTCACCTTCCGGTCGGGGAAGGTGGCGCGAGTGACGGGGCTCGAACCCGCGACCTCCGGCGTGACAGGCCGGCACTCTAACCAACTGAGCTACACCCGCGCAGGGCGTGCGACCTGTTCGGCCCAAAGGCCACCGGCGGCTGCAAATCCGGTGAAATTCACCTTCCGGTCAAGGAAGGTGGCGCGAGTGACGGGGCTCGAACCCGCGACCTCCGGCGTGACAGGCCGGCACTCTAACCAACTGAGCTACACCCGCGCAGGGTGGCATCTTTCGTGACACGAACGTCACCAGACGATGCATATCTTCTACACCATTCCCACCTTCCTGCAAGGAAAGTGGCGCGAGTGACGGGGCTCGAACCCGCGACCTCCGGCGTGACAGGCCGGCACTCTAACCAACTGAGCTACACCCGCGTTTGGTGTGGAAGCGCCGTCTATGAGCGTCCGCCGATGCTGTCAACCGTCCGCAACATCAGTTTCATCTTTCTCGTCATTTTCTTTGCGGCGCGACACGGTCAGCGTCCCCTGCTCGAACAGGAAACCGGCAATATCCGGCGTTCCCGCCGCCGAGATCACGGTCTGGAGGATGATGAGCAAGGGCACGGCCAGCAGCGCGCCCGGCGTTCCCCACACCCATCCCCAGAAGGTCAGCGACACGAGAATCAGCAGCGGGTTCATCGTCAGCCGCCGGCCGAGCAGCAGCGGCGTGATGACATTGGCCTCCACCAGATGGAAACCGACCTGAAGCCCGGCAGGCAACAGCGCGACATAGACGTCGTCGAACACCATCAGGCCGCCCAGACCCAGCAGCACTGCCGCCAGCATCGGCCCGAAATAGGGAATGAAGTTCAGCAGGGCGACGATGCCGCCCCACATCAGCGGCGACGGCATGCCGATCACCCAGAGCGCGATCGCAACCGCCAGCCCCAGGCACAGGTTGATGGTGGCGATGGTGATGACATAGGCCGACGTCGCGTCGACCACATTCTGGATCACCCGCGCCACCGCCATCGCCCCGTCGAAACTGCCACGACTGTTGATCGTGCGGCGGCGCAGCTTGGTCCAGCCGGCGAGGAAGAAATAGATGATGAGCAGCGCGAACACCATCTGGATGATCGCGGACGGCGCGGATGTCGCTGCGAATTGCAGCAGCGACCGGGGCGCTTCCACCGCCGCCGTCTGCGCCGCCGCGACCGGCCCTGTCGCCAGCATCTGCACGGTTTCGTCGACGAAGCGCTGAAGATTGGAATAGAAGTCGATGAGCGGCGCCAGGTTCGTCTGGATCTGCGGCAGCCGCTGGGGCAGGATGCGGAACCAGTCGGTCGCCGGCACCACGATCAGCACCAGCGCGGTATTGGCGACCAGCAGAAAACCGACCACGGCAATCAACGCCGCCAGGCCCGACGGCAATCCACGCCGTTCCATCCATTCGAGCAGCGGCACCAGCGCGATCGCGATCACCAGCGCGGCGGTCAGCGGCAGGAAGAATTCCGCCCCGGCCCGCAAGGCGAACGGCAGCGCAAGGATCAGCCCGATTCCCGACGTCAGCGCGATCGACGCCAGCAGACGATCGCGCCGCCGATTGATTTCCTGCTGTTCCGCCGGTGTCACGCCTGATTCTCTTCGCCCGCTCAATATCTTCCCGATGTGCGCCGGGCGATGGACGGCGTCAATTTACAATGCTCGTCACGGCTTTTGTCGTCGGCCACAGGGAAAACAGGGGCTTAACCAATTGTTCGGTATCCGCCGCTATGCCACAGGTTGGGGATATGAACCGGGGCAGACAATGAAGGCACGGACGGGGGTACGTACTGGGGCATGGCTGGGCGCGATCGCCAGCCTCGGCGCAACTAGCTCCGTGACGGCGCAACAGCCGCTGCGGCTCGACACCCAGATGTTCGTCGAGCGAACCACCACCGACCTCAATGGTCGTCCGCGCCGTGTGCTCGCCAGCGCGAATCGCCTCCAGCCCGGCGACCAGCTGATCGTACTGCTCAACTGGCGTAATGAGGGGAGCATGCCGCTCCGCGACGCCGCCGTCACCCGCGCCCTGCCGCGCGGGCAGGAACTGGACCTCGACGATCCCGCCATGCAGATCTCGGTCGATGGCGGCGCGCATTGGGGCCGGCTCGATCAGTTCATACTGCCGACGCCGCTCGGCGGTACCCGCCGGGCCGTCGCTTCCGACGTCACCCATGTCCGCTGGACGCTGCCCGACGCCGCGGCAGGCCAGACGGGCCGCATCAGTTATCGCGCGACCATCCGATAGAAGGCTGCCCGATAGAAGGTTGCTTGAGTTCCCCCCTTCGCCTCCGTACATGAAGCCCCCAATACGGAGACTTGCCATGCCCAAAGCCGGCGAACTGACCTATCTTGCCAATCTGGGCGAAGGCGGGCGCGAACATTCCCTGGAAAAGCCCTTTTCCGACCCGTCCTGCGGCATCGCGCTGGCATCGATCGGCTTCATCATGACCCTGCTGCCGCCTCCCCCCGCCCGGATACTGGATCTGGGATGCGGCGGCGGCTGGACCAGCATATTCTTCGCCAAGCGCGGCTATGAGGTAGTCGGACAGGATATCGCGCCGGACATGATCGATCTTGCCCGCGAAAATTGCGCGCGGCACGGGTTATCCGCCCGCCTATCCTTCCTGTGTGGTGACTTCGAGTCGCTCGATCTGGATGGCAGCTTCGATGCGGCCATCTTCTTCGATTCCCTGCATCATGCCGAAGATGAATTGCTGGCGATAGGATCGGCCTACAAGGCGCTCAAGCCCGGCGGAGCGCTCATTACTCACGAACCCGGCGAAGGTCATGCCACCGCGCCGGAATCGATCGAGGCGATGCGCATCTACGGCGTCACCGAGCGCGATATGCCGCCCCACCTCATCATGCGACGCGGCAAGGAAGTCGGCTTCACCGACGCACGCATCCTGCCGATCCCGCACTATCTTCACGACCTCTTTTACGCGGGCCGCAAATATCCAAGGCGCCTGCTAAGCAAGCGCCGTTGGAATAGCGCCAAACGCGTGTTGAAGATGCTTTTCCGGCCCGATCCGAGCCTTAGCTCTATCGTCGTCATGACGAAATGAAGCAACCGGTCGGGATTCCGCCCCGCCCTATCAGTCCACGAACAGGAAGGCCGGCGCTTCCAGCAGCTTCCTTACCGCCTGCACAAAGCTGGCCGCATCCCAGCCGTCGACCACGCGATGGTCGCAACTGATCGACAGGTTCATCAGTTTCGCCGCGACGATCTCCTTACCTCGGAAGACCGGGCGCTCGATCACGCGATTTGGGCCGATGATCGCCACTTCGGGCCGATTGATGACCGGCGTGGTGGCGATGCCGCCAAGCGGACCGAGCGACGTCAGGGTCAGCGTCGAACCGCTGAGTTCTTCGGACTTCGCCTTGCCGGTGCGCGCGGCATCGGCGAGGCGGCGGATCTCGCCCGCCAACTGCCAGACGTTGCGATCCTGCGCGTCGCGGATCACCGGCACCATCAGCCCGGCATCGGTCTGGGTCGCCATGCCCAGATGCACCGATCCGTGGCGCGTAACCACGCCCACCTCGTCATCATAACGGGCGTTGAGCATCGGAAAGTCAGGCAGCGCCTTGCACAGCGCGACGATCAGCAGCGGCAACATGGTGAGCTTGGGCCGATCGCCCCGGCCGGCGTTGAGCTGCTCGCGCAGTTCCTCCAGCGCGGTGACGTCGATTTCCTCGACATAGGTGAAGTGCGGGATATGCCGCTTGGACGCGGCCATATTCTCGGCGATGCGGCGGCGCATGCCGATGACCTTGACCTGCTCGTCCGCGCGCTTGCCGGAGCGGCCGGCCGGACGATAGCCCTGGCCCGAACCATAAAGCAGATAGGCGTCAAGATCGGCATGGCGAATGCGGTCTGCCGTCGGCTTCACCTGCGCGAGGTCGATGCCCAGTTCCTTCGCCCGCGCGCGGACGGCGGGGGACGCGAGGATGGCCTGCCCCTTCGCTTCATGTTGCTGCGAAAGCTGGAACTCAGCATCGACGGGTTCGGTGCTTACAGGAGTGCTGGCCTCGTTCTGCGCAGGCGCAATCTGCTCGATCACCGCCTCACCCGGCACTTCCGCCTCGATCGCGGCCTTGGACGGCGGCGGAGCATCGGCGACAGGGGCCACCTCAGCCTCGCCCTCAACCTCGATCTCGACAAGCATCGAACCGATCGGCACCTGATCGCCCGGTTCGCCCGCGAGGCGCATCACCTTGCCCGCAACCGGGCTTTCCATCTCGACCGTCGCCTTGTCGGTCATCATATCGGCGATCGGCTGGTCCTCCTCGACCCGGTCGCCGACCTTGACGTGCCAGCCGACAATCTCGGCTTCCGAAATGCCTTCGCCGATGTCCGGCAGCTTGAACGTGAAAAGGGCCATTTTCTTAGCTCCGTTCGTGTCGAGCGAAGTCGAGACACGATGATTAACCTGCGCTTCCGTTTCTCGACTTCGCTCGAAACGAACGGAAGAATAGAAGGATGTCAGTCCTTCAGAATTTTGTTGATGGCTTCGCGGATGCGCACCGGGCCGGGGAAATAGGCCCATTCCAGACTGTGCGGATAGGGCGTGTCGAAGCCGGTGCAGCGCTCGATCGGTGCTTCGAGATAATAGAAGCAGCGCTCCTGCACCAGCGACAGCAGTTCCGCGCCGAAACCGCTGGTCCGCGTCGCTTCATGTACGATCAGGCAACGGCCGGTCTTCTTCACCGACGCCTCGATCGTGTCGATGTCGAGCGGCACCAGACTGCGCAGATCGACGATTTCCGCGTCGATGCCCAGAGCGGCGACGGTATTCTCCACGACATGGACCATCGTGCCGTAGCAGAGGATGGTGAGCGCCTCGCCCGCCCGCGCGATCCGCGCCTTGCCCAGCGGGATGCGATAATAGCCGGTGGGCACTTGTGCCGCCTCGTGCCCCGCCCAACTCTTGGCCGGCGTATCATAATGGCCGTCGAAAGGGCCGTTATAGATGCGTTTCGGCTCGAAGAAGATAGTCGGGTCATTATCCTCGATCGCGGCGATCAGCAGCCCCTTGGCATCATAGGGCGTCGACGGGATCACAGTCTTGACCCCAGACACATGGGTGAAGATGCCTTCGGGCGACTGGCTGTGGGTCTGGCCACCGAAGATACCGCCGCCGAAGGGCGAACGGACCGTCATCGGCGCGATGAACTCGCCCGCGGACCGGTAGCGCAGCCGCGCCGCCTCGCTCACCAGCTGGTCGAGCGCGGGATAGATATAGTCGGCGAACTGGATTTCAGGCACCGGCCGCAATCCATAGGCGCCCATGCCCACCGCCACGCCGATGATCCCACATTCGGTGATCGGCGTGTCGAACACGCGGTTCTTGCCATATTTCTGCTGAAGGCCTGCGGTCGCGCGGAACACGCCGCCGAAATAGCCGACATCCTCGCCCATCACGACCACGCTGGGGTCGCGTTCCATCATTACGTCCATGGCGCTGTTGATCGCCTGGATCATGTTCATCTGCGCGACGTCGTCGCGCGCTTGCGTCAGCGTCTCGCTCACGACTTTTGATTCGATCGCTTCGCTCACAGGCCGGCTGCCTTCCATTCGTCCAGCATCTGCTGCTGCTGTTCCCGCAGGTGCCAGGGCATCTCCTCGAACACTTCCTCGAACATGCTCTCCATCGGATGATGCAGACCGTGGCCAAGAATGCCGTTCTTTTCGGCCGCACGCGCGGCGTCGCGGACCATTTCGGCCAATTCCTGGTCCATCGTCGCGTGGCGTTCCTCGTCCCAGATTCCCAAGCCGATGCAATGCTGCTTCAGCCGCGCGATCGGATCGCCGAGCGGCCATTTGCTGCTCTCTTCGGCCGAGCGATAGGCACTGGGATCGTCGGACGTGCTGTGCCCTTCGACGCGATAGGTGAAATGCTCGATCAGCGTCGGGCCTGCATTGGCCCGCGCCCGGTCGGCGGCCCAGCGCGTCGCGGCATAGACGGCAAGGATGTCATTGCCATCGACCCGCAGGCCGGCAATGCCATAGCCCACGGCGCGTGCGGCGAAGGTCGTCGCCTCCGCTCCAGCAAATCCTGAAAAGCTGCTGATAGCCCACTGATTATTCACCACATTCATGATGACTGGTGCGCGATAGACGCTGGCGAAGGTACAAGCCGAATGGAAATCGCCCTCCGCCGTAGACCCCTCGCCACACCAGGTCGCCGCGATGCGCGTATCACCCTTGGCCGCGCTCGCCATCGCCCAGCCGACCGCCTGCGGATACTGCGTCGTCAGGTTGCCCGAAATCGAGAAGAAGCCCGCCTCGCGTGCCGAATACATGATCGGCAGCTGGCGACCTTTCAACCGGTCGCCCTTGTTGGAATAGATCTGGTTCATCATGTCGACGATGGGCCAGTCGCGCGCGATCAAAATGCCCTGCTGGCGATAGCTGGGAAAGCACATGTCATCGCGGGACAGCGCCAGCGCCGCACCGATCGACACCGCTTCCTCGCCGGTCGACTTCATGTAGAAGCTGGTCTTGCCCTGCCGCTGTGCGCGGAACATACGCGCGTCGAAGGCGCGGGTCAGCGCCATGGTGCGCAGCATCCGCAGCAGCGTCTCCGGCGGCAGTTTGGGGTTCCAGGGACCCACCGCCTGCCCATCCTCGTCCAGCACGCGCACCAGGCCATAGGCCATGTCCCGCATGTCGGAAGGCTGGCTCGCCTCATCCGGGCGCGGCTGCGCGCCGGCCGGCGGAATGTCGAAATGGGTGAAGTCCGCGCTCTCGCCGGGCCGCGCGGGCGGTTCGGGCACATGCAGGCGCAAGGGCGGGAGATTGCGTCCCGCCTGCCCTTCAGCGCCCGCGAATCCTGGGGAATCGCTCATCCTGCCTCCTATGGTCGTTGCAATAATATTGCTTTGAGCAGATACTATCTTTCAACGCCACAAAAGGCAAGCCTTACTGACCCATTTTCCTTTCCACTATCCTTCGCTGTCCGATCAGACAGCGACAGGCGCGGAAATATGGGCCTGCGGCGCGTAATCCAGCACCTCGAAATCCTCGATCGCATAGTCGAAAATACTCGAAGGCCGGCGATTGATCCGCAATTTTGGTGTGCCGGACGGAATACGGCTCATCTGCTCCTCCACCAGATCGGCATGGTTGAGGTAAAGATGGACGTCGCCGCCCTGCCAGACGACATCGCCCGGCTCCAGATCGGTCTGCTGCGCCAGCATCCGGGTGATCATCGACAGGCCGAAGATGTTGAAGGCAAAGCCCAAACCGAGATCGCAACTGCGCTGGAACAACAGGCCGTTTAATTTTCCGTCCGCCACCTGGAACTGGTAGGTCATGTGACAGGGGGGCAGCGCCATCTGCGGCACCTGCGCGACGTTCCAGCCGGTGAAGAGCAGGCGACGCGATCCCGGCGTCCGCCGAATCGATTCGACGAGTTCGGCGATCTGGTTTTGCCCCTTGTCTGCCTTGCGATAGAGGCCATCGCCCGCCGGCTCATAGAGCGGCCAGTTCACCCATTGCGCGCCATAGACCGGCCCGAGGTCGCCCCATTGCCGCGCGAAAGCCTCGTCCGCTATGACCCGCGCCTCGAAACTGTCGCGATCGATGTCCTCGCCGGTCGCCTTGCGATAGCTGTCGAGCGGCCAGTCCGTCCAGATATGCACGCCCTGCCGCACCAATTCGCGGATATTGGTGTCGCCGGTCAGGAACCACAGCATCTCGCGCGCCGCGACCTTCCAATAGACGCGCTTGGTCGTCAGCAAAGGCACCGCATCGTCCGCCAGCGAGAATCGCATCGTCGCCCCCAGCACGGACCGCGTGCCGACACCGGTGCGGTCGACCCGCTCGTCCCCATGGGTCCAGATATGGCGCATCAGGTCCAGATATTGCTGCTCATAATGGGGGGCGGCGGAAGAAGGCATGTCGGTCAAGGCGTGGTCCTGCGGTAGCGAGTCCGGATGCGCCGGCTGTAGCCCAGCAGGAGAGGCGCGCCAATCTTGTCATAATGGAGCGATCTTGCGAGGAACGACACCATAATGGAGCGGCTTGCACCTCCCCGTGCGCTAGCCGCTCCCGCAGGATCGCAGCATGAGCGCCGACGCCGGACCGATCCTTGCGATTCTCGACCAGCATTGGCGGCCGCGCATGTTCCTGCCGCTGCGGCAGGACTGGCATCAGCTTCTGCGCCATTTGCTGGCGGATGAGGGAAGCTGGGTCGCACTGATCCAGCATCGCCGGCAGGAGGAAACGCCCCTGCCCCGACCGGCGGACATCGCCCTCACCCGCGCGCTGACCCGCAGCCTGCGCCCGCTGGACCTGCGCCTGGCCGACCATGTCATCCACGCCGGAACTGCCCGTTTCAGCTTCCGCGGCGCGGGCCTTTTATAGCTTATGCAAAAAAAGCGTCATTGACGCTTGCCAGCCCTGAAACCCCTCTCTATAGGCGCACTCCTGCCTTACGGGGCCGCCCACAAAGCGGCTTCGGCATCGGTCGGGGAATAGCTCAGCCTGGTAGAGCACTGTCTTCGGGAGGCAGGGGCCGGAGGTTCGAATCCTCTTTCCCCGACCAACTTCTTCTTATTGAGATGAAGCGATTTTTCGAGCGGAGCGGCATCAGCCGCCTCCGCCGATTTCGCATGCGCGCGCGGTGCGCTCGGCCAGAATTTTTCGACAGATGTCATCTGTCGAAACTATGCGCCGCCTTCTTGCGCGATCGTAAAAGATATTTGACCCCACCAGACCGGGCGGCAATGATCCGCCTTATCAAGCCGATACGGCGGACCGCCGCATCTCATATAGCATCAGACCCGGATCATTCGGGCACAGTCAGGCAGGAGACGAACCGTGCATAGACGCGATTTTCTGGCGTTAGGCGCCGCAGGCATGGGTGGCCTCGTCCTTCCCGCCATGTTCGGCAGGGCCATTGCCGCCGAGGAATTGAACAGCGCCATCGACGTGGCGGTGAAGAAGAGCCTTGCCGACGCCGCCATGAACGCGGCCAAAAGCGCGGGCGCCAGCTATTGCGACGTACGCGTCGGCCGTTACCTGCGCCAGTTCGTCATCACGCGTGAGCGCAATGTCGAGAATATCGTCAACACCGAATCGTCCGGTGTCGGCATCCGCGTCATCGCCAATGGCGCCTGGGGTTTCGCCGCCACCAATGAAATGACCGCCGACGCCGTGGCCAAGGCCGCACAACAGGCGGTCGCCATCGCCAAGGCCAACGCCCCGGCCCAGACCGCCCCGGTCGAACTTGCCCCGGCGAGGGGCGTGGGCGAAGTCAGCTGGAAGACACCGATCGTCAAGAACGCCATGGCGGTGCCGATCAAGGATAAGGTCGCGCTGCTGATGGACGTCAATGCCGCCGCGATGGATGCGGGCGCGGACTTCATCAATTCCATCCTGTTCCTGGTCAACGAGCAGAAATATTTCGCCAGCACCGACGGCAGCTATATCGATCAGGACGTCCACCGCATCTGGGCGCCGACCACCATCACGGCGGTCGACAAGACCAGCGGCAAGTTCCGCACCCGCGAAGGCCTGTCGTCGCCCATGGGGCTGGGCTTCGAATATCTGGACGGCGCGGCCAGCGGCAAGACCGTCCTGCCAAATGGCGTGGTCGTCTATGGCAACAGCTATGACATGAAGGAAGACGCAATCGCCGCCGCCAAGCAGGCGCGGGCCAAGATCAAGGCGCCGTCGGTCAAACCCGGCAAATATGACCTGGTCCTCGACCCGTCGCACACCTGGCTCACCATCCATGAATCGGTCGGCCACCCGCTCGAACTGGACCGCGTGCTCGGCTATGAAGCCAATTATGCCGGCACCAGCTTCGCCACGATGGACAAGCTGGAAAGCCATTTCCAATATGGCAGCGCCAATGTAAACATCGTCGCCGACAAGACCCAGCCGGGCAGCCTGGGCGCGGTTGCCTATGACGATGAAGGCATCAAGACCAAGAAATGGGATCTGATCCGCGACGGCAAGCTCGTCGGCTATCAGGCGATCCGCGATCAGGCCCATATCGAGGGCAAGAAGGAATCAGACGGCTGCGCCTATGCCGACAGCTGGTCCAATGTGCAGTTCCAGCGCATGGCCAATGTGTCGCTCGAACCCGGAAAGGCCAAGAAGAGCGTAGCGGACATGATCGCGGGTGTCGAGGACGGCATCTACATCATCGGCGACGGCAGCTTTTCTATCGACCAGCAGCGCTACAACGCCCAGTTCGGCGGCCAGCTCTTCTACGAGATCAAGAACGGCAAGATCACCCAGCAGATCGAGGATGTCGCCTACCAGATCCGTACCCCGGAATTCTGGAACGCCTGCGTCGGCGTTTGCGACGCCAGCGACTATCGCCTCGGCGGCTCCTTCTTCGACGGCAAGGGCCAGCCTCCGCAGGTGTCGGCTGTGTCGCACGGTAGCTCGACCGCGCGCTTCAACGGCATCAACGTCATCAACACCGCGCGTTCGCTCGGCTGACGTTCAAAGGGAGAAAAGACAATGAGCATCCTTACCGAAGCGCAATCCAAGGCCATCCTGACCAAGGTCGTCGCCCTGTCCAAGGCCGACGAGTGCACCGCGCAACTGACCGGCAAGATCCAGGGTAATATCCGCTTTGCCCGCAACAATGTGTCCACCGCCGGCCTGACCGACGACATCGAGCTGGCCGTGCAGGTCGCCTATGGCAAGAAGGTCGGCACCGCGACCATCAACCAGTTCGACGACGCGTCGCTGGAACGTGTTGTTCGCCGCGCCGAAACGCTGGCGCAACTCGCGCCGGACAATCCGGAGTTCATGCCGGCGGTCGAAAAGCAGAGCTACAAACCCAGCCCGACCTTTGCCCAATCTACCGCCGACATCACGCCCGACTATCGCGCGCAGGTCGCCGCCACTTCGATCAACGCCTGCAAGACGCAGAAGCTGATCGCGGCGGGCTATCTGGAGGATAATCAGAGCTTCACCGCGATCGCCAACAGCAAGGGCAATTTCGGTTATCAGCGCTCGACCATGCTCGATTACACCTGCACTGTCCGGACCGAGGATGGCCGCGGGTCGGGCTGGGTCGGCACCGACACGCAGGACGCCGCCCGCTTCAAGGCAGACAGCGATATCCAGATCGCCATGCGCAAGGCGTCGGCCTCGTCCGAAGCCAAGGCGCTGGAGCCGGGCAAATATACCGTGATCCTGGAGCCGATGGCCGCCGCGGGCCTGATCGGCTTCATGTTCTACTTCTTCGGCGCGCGCGAGGCTGACGAAGGCCGCAGCTTCCTGTCCAAGAAGGGCGGCGGCAACAAACTGGGCGAACAGGTGTTCGGCCCGCAGGTCAATTTCTACACCGATCCCTGGGACCCGGTCGCGCCCTGCGAGCCGTGGGACGAGGACGGCCTGGCCCGCCAGCGCATGGACATGGTGAAGGCCGGCAAGATCACCAACCTCAACTACAGCCGTTATTGGGCGCAGAAGCAAGGCAAGCCCGCCGCCGGGCAGATGGGCAACATCCTGATGACGGGCGGCACCAAGTCGACCGCCGATCTCGTCCGCTCGACCGAACGCGGCGTGCTCGTCACCCGCACCTGGTATATCCGCATGGTCGATCCGCAGACCGTGCTGCTGACCGGCCTGACCCGCGACGGCACCTTCTATATCGAAAACGGGCAGATCAAATATCCGATCAAGAATTTCCGGTTCAACGAAAGCCCGGTCATCATGCTCAATAATGTCGAGGAACTGGGCAAGCCGGTCCGCGTGCCGCCGGACGAAGTGTCGATGAACATCGTCGTGCCGCCGATGAAGCTGCGCGACTTCACCTTCACCTCGCTGTCGGACGCGGTGTGACGCCGATCCTATCTGCATGACACGCGGCGAGTTTCTTCGGTTGATGGCGGGTGGTCTGGCTGGCGCAATGCTGGCCCGGCCGCTCGCCGCAGGAGCAGCGACATCGGGGGGCTATGATTTCTGGTTCACGCGCCTGCGCTATGACTCAGGCGACTGGGACGTGGACCAGCGCACGCCGTCCAACATCATCACCTCGCTGATCGACTACACGACCCTGCGCGTCGATCCGAAGGAGCATGTCATCGCCCTTTCGGACCCGAAGATGCTGACTGCGCCCTTCTGCTACATGGCCGGGCACAAGCTGGTGGAGTTTTCGCCCGCCGAACGGCGCAATTTCGAACGCTATGTCCGCAATGGCGGCTTCGTCATGGTGGATGATTGCAACCATGACATAGACGGCCTGTTCGCCCGCTCGTTCGAGGCGCAAATGGCCAAGATTTTCGGCCAGAAGGCCTTGAAGGAACTGCCCAAGAACCATGGTCTCTATCGCAGCTTCTTCAAGTTCGACGGTCCGCCCAATACCGGGCTGGAGCTGAACGGCTGGGGCGACGATCTCGTCCATGACTATTTGAAGGGCATAGAGGTGAACGGGCGGCTGGGCCTTCTCTACAGCAACAAGGATTATGGCTGCGAATGGGATTATGACTGGCGCAACAAGCGCTTCCTGGCCGAGGACAATACGAAGTTCGCGGTCAATATCGTGATGTACGCGCTGTCGGTGTGATCCGCGCTCATCCTCCTATTCCAGCCTTTCGTCCAGCAAGGGACATGACATGACCAACCTCACCGAAGCCGACATCCAGACCCGCCTTGGCGCGCTGACCCAGTTGCGCGCCGCGATCGGCCAGGCCATCGTTGGGCAGGGCGAAGTCGTGGAGCAACTGCTGATCGGCCTGCTCGCGGGCGGCCATTGCCTGCTGGAGGGCGTTCCCGGTCTCGGCAAGACCCTGCTCGTCCGCTCGCTCGGCGAAGCACTGAAGCTGGACTTCCGCCGCGTCCAGTTCACGCCCGACCTGATGCCCAGCGACATTCTCGGCACCGAATTGCTGGAGGAGGATCATGGCACCGGCCATCGCAGCTTCCGCTTCCAGCAGGGGCCGGTCTTCACCAACCTGCTGCTCGCCGACGAACTGAACCGCACCCCGCCCAAGACGCAGGCGGCGCTGCTGGAGGCGATGCAGGAAAAGACGGTCAGCTATGCGGGCGTCACCCATGTCCTGCCCGCGCCCTTCTTCGTGCTGGCGACGCAGAACCCGCTGGAGCAGGCCGGCACCTACCCCCTGCCCGAAGCCCAGCTCGACCGCTTCCTCCTCCATATCCGCGTCGACTACCCGACCGAGGCGGAGGAGCGCGCCATCCTCGCCCAGACCACCGGCTCCAAGCCGGCCGCCGTCCCCGCGGTGATGCAGGGCGAGGAAGTGCTGGCGCTGCAAACCCTCGTCCGCGACGTGCATTTCAGCGACGACCTGCTCGACTGGGTGACGCGCATCGTCCGCACCAGCCGCCCCGGCGACGGCGCACCAGACGATATCCGTAAATATGTGAAATGGGGCGCCGGTCCCCGCGCCGGTCAGTCACTGATCCTTGCGTCAAAGGCGCGCGCCCTGCTCCACGGCCGCCTCGCCGCCACGCGCGACGACATCGCCGCGCTCGCCGTGCCGGTGATGCGCCATCGCCTGCTCCTCTCCTTCGCCGCCGAAGCCGAAGGCCGCAGCGCCGATGACGTGGTCGCCGCGCTGGTCCGCGCCGTCCCGCTCGCCTAATCCTTCGCGATGGCCGACCTCCTTCCTCCCGACGTGCGCAGCCGCCTCCGCGGCCTCCGCCTCGTCACGCGCCGGGCAGTGGGGTCGCATGGCATCGGCCTGCACCAAAGCCATAGCCGGGGCGCGGGGCTGGAGTTCGCCCAATATCGCGCCTATGAGCCTGGCGACGAACTGCGCCAGATCGACTGGAAACTCTACGCCCGGTCGGACAAATTCTTCGTGCGGGAGGCCGAACGCGAAAGCCCGGTCGCCGTCTGGATCTTGATCGACGCCAGCGCCTCCATGGGCCAGTCCGACGCGACGCGCCCCGATTACAGCCGCCTCGACGCTGCCAAGGCCATCGCCGCCGCCATCGCCGAACTCGCCATGAAGCAGGGCGACCGCTTCGGCTTCATGGCGCTGGGCGACGGCGGCCTCGCGCTGCTGCCGCCCGCCACGGGTCTGCGCCAGCGCGACCGGATGCTGCTGGAACTGCTGCACGTCCAGACCGCGCGCGGCTTCGCCCCCCAAAGCCATCTGGGTCCGGTCTGGGAGCGGATCGGCGCGCATGACCTCGTCATCCTGCTGTCCGACTGTTTCGACGAAGGCGCGGTGGCGCTGGCGGAGAAGCTCGCCGCAGCGGGACGCGAAACCCTGGTGATCGAGATGCTGACCGTCGCCGAACGGGATTTCCCCTTCGACGGCGGCTTTCGCTTCCGCGACCCCGAAACCGGCGAGGAATTGCTGGCCGACGGCGCAGCCTTGCGCGCCGAATTTCTCGCCCGCTTTGCCGAGGCGCGTGAAGCGCTCCACGCCCGTCTGGAGGCGATCGGCATCCGCCACGCCGCCCACGTCCTTGACGAACCGGTGGACCTCCCCCTGCGTCGCCTGTTCGCGGCCCATGGCGCGGCGGAATATAGTTGAGCATGGCGCTGCTTTTCCCGGCGGCGCTGGCCGCGCTAGCGGCGCTGATCATGCCGCTCATCCTCCATATCGCGCGCAAGAGCCAACAGCAGCCGACCGACTTTGCCGCGCTGCGCTGGCTACGCTCGCGCCCCAGGCCCCGCTCGCGCCTGCGCTTCGACGAGTGGCCGCTGCTGCTGCTTCGTCTCGCGCTGCTGGCGCTGGCCGCGCTATGGCTCGCCCAGCCCGTCCTGTTCGGTGCAGGCGACGACCGACCTTATGTGGCGGTAGTGCCGGCTGTTCAGGTCGCCCCCGCCACACTCGGCGACGCGCGCATCCACTGGCTCGCCCCCGGCTTCCCCAAGATCGACCAGCCCCGGCCTGACGGCCCGCTGCCCGTCGCCAGCCTGATCCGCCAGCTCGACGCCGAACTCCCGGCAAAGACGCCGCTCACCATCGTCGCCCCGACCATTCTCGAAGGCGCAGACGCCGACCGCCTGCGCCTGTCGCGCAAGGTGACGTGGCGCATTGCTCCCGGTGAGATGGCGGCTTCGGTGAACAAACCCGCGCCGCCGCCCATCCTTTCCATCCGCCATGACGAGGCCCATCGCGATGCAGTGCGCTATATCCGGGCCGCCGCACTGGCATGGCAATCTGCGAAAGCCGACAGCGAAATAGACAATCGCGGGACCGATGCGCCGCTGCCCGAAAAGGGGCGCCTCCTTGTCTGGCTGGCTGGCGGCACCTTGCCCGATAGCGTCATCGACTGGACGAAGCAGGGCGGCACCCTGCTCGTCGCCAGCGATGCGCACCTGCCGGTCGAAGAGGCGGCGCAACCGCTCTGGCGCGATGCGGAGGGCAAGCCGCTCGTCGAGGCGCTTTCTCTGGGCAAGGGCAGACTGATCCGCTTCACCCGCCCGCTTGTCCCATCGCAAATGCCCGAACTGCTGGAAGCCGATTTCCCTGACAGGCTGCGCGCGCTGATCGTCGCCCAGCCAGCGCCTTCCCGTGTTGCCGCCGCCGATTATGCCCCGCTTCCCGGCGGCCGCGCCTATGACCAGCCGCCGCAGCAACTTCGTAACTGGCTTGCCCTGCTGATCGCGTTGCTGCTCTTCGCCGAACGCTGGCTCGCCACCCGTCGCAGCCGGAGCATCGCGCCATGAGCGCCGACGCCCTGCGCACCCACTGGACCACGCCCGCCCGCCACCGCCGCATCGCGGACACGCTGGCGCTGGGCCTGCCGCTGGCCCTTGCCGCCGCCGCGATCGGCTGGCGACTGGCTGGTCCGGCAGTTGCTGGGCTGCTTGCGATTGTCGTGTTCGCTGTCGCCCTCATCGTCGCTCGCCAACGCGCAGCGCGCCACGACCTGCCCTGGCTGATCCGCAGCCTCGACGCGACGCGCCCTGAACTGGAGGACAGCAGCGCCCTCCTCTTCGCCGACGACGCACCGCTCTCCCCACTCCAGTCGCTCCAGCGCACCCGCATCGCCACGCGCCTCGATCAGGCCAGCCCGCACGATCTCACCCCAGGCTGGTCGAAGCGTCTGTTCCTGATCCTGAGCGTCCTTGCCGTCGCGCTGATCGCCGCCGCCCTTCTGTGGCCCCGCGCAGGGGAAGGCCCACCGACCCTCGCCCCAAGCGACGAAGGCCTGCCTGCCCGTCCGGGCATCCCCAGCCTCGTCGGGCAAAATCTCCGTATCGTCCCGCCCGCCTATACCGGCCTGCCGGTGCGAGACTCCGCTTCGCTGGACGCCCGCGTGCCGCAGGGATCGCGCCTCGAATGGACGCTCCGCTTCGATCCGCAGGCGAGTGCACCCAGGTTGCTGATGCTCGCTGGCCAGCCGCTCGCTTTGCGCCAGGAAGGTGCGAACTGGATCGCCACCCACACCGCCGACGCCGCCTTCCTCTACCGCGTCGATCCCGCCTCCAGGCGCGGCGCAACGCCGCGACTCCATAGGGTCGACGCCATCGCCGACGCCCCGCCGCAGGTAAAGCCGCTCACCGACAGCCTGACTATGATCAAGCCCGGTCAGCGCAGCTGGACTCCCGCCTTCGCCGCCACCGACGATTATGGCGTCGCCGCCACCGCCCGCCTGCGCGTCACGCTGGCAATCGGGGAGGGCGAGAATGTGACCTTCAGCGAGCGCGAAATCCCCGTGACCGGCACTGGTCCAGCCCGCAACCGCCGCTTCGCCCCGCGCCTCGACTTCCCGACCTTCGGCTTTGCCGCCGGCGGCGACATGGTGGTGCAGCTCATCGTCCGCGACAATCGCGCGCCCGGCCCGCAGGAGGTGCGCGGCCCCAGCCTGATCCTGCGCTGGCCGTCGCCGAAGCAGCCTGAAAGCAGCGGCCTCACCGGCATGGTCAACACCACCCTGCCCGCCTATTTCCGCAGCCAGCGTCAGATCATCATCGACATCGAAAAGCTGCTCAGGCAGAAGCGCACCCTCGCCCCGGACCGCACTCTTGCACGCTCCGCGTCGATCGGCGGCGACCAGCAGATTTTGCGCGGCCGCTACAGCCAGTTCCTCGGCGGCGAGAGCGAAGGCCAGCCCGAACTCCCCACCGCCGATGCGGATGGGCATAGCGAAAATGACGGCCATGACCATGGTCCGCCGGTGTCGACACCCAATGTTTTCGGCGAAAAGGAGGATGTGCTGGCGGAATTCGGCCATCCGCACGACGAAAGCCCTGCCTCCAGCCTTGATCCCGAAACCCGCGCGATCCTGAAACAGGCGGTGGACGAAATGTGGCAGTCCGAACGGGAACTCAAGACCGGGCATCCGGACACGGCGCTACCCTATGCCTATAAGGCGTTGCGCTTCATCAAGGAGGTGCAGCAGGCGACCCGCATCTTCCTGTCGCGCGTCGGGCCGGAACTGCCGCCGATCGACGCCAGCCGCCGCATGACCGGCAAGCGCGAAGGGCTGGCCAGCCGCCAGCTGGACATCACACCGGTCAAGCGACAGGACGGCCCTGCCGCCGCGGCATGGCGCGCATTGGGAGCGGGACCGGACGCGATCCGCGGCCCGATCGACCTTGCGCCGCTGGAAGGCTGGGTCCGCGCCAATGCCGGCCGCCTGCCCGATGCGCTGGCGCTGAGCGGCGCGATCGACGCCGTTCGTCGCGATCCTGCCTGCGCATCGTGCCGGGCGAAGCTGCGCGCGCAGCTCTGGACCGCCATGGAGCGGCCGCTCGGCCAGCCAGCCCGCCGCCGTCCGGCCGACGCTACGGGTACGCGCTATCTCCGCGCGATCGAGGGAGGCGGGTCATGATCGTCGCCGCTCTGCTCATCCTTGCCATATTGCTGGCCGCGATCCGCCTCATAATCTGGCACCGCGCCGCCGGGGAACAGGCCTCGCCGCTGCGCCTGACGCTCCTCCTGCTGCTCCAGCCGATCTGCGCCGGGCTGCTCCTTCTCGGCCTCTTCCCGCCCGCGACCATCGGTGGCAGCGGCACGTTGCGCATCGCGACGGCCGGGACGCCCCGCCTCGCCGCCGGCGGGACGCCGCTGATCATCTTGCCCGAAGCCGGCACTATCCCTGGCGAAGCGGCACCCGACCTCGCCACCGCGCTGCGCCGCCATCCCGCCGCCAACAGGATCGAGATCATCGGCCGGGGCCTCACGCCCCGCGATCTGGATGCGGCGCGCAGCGTCGCCGTCCGCTTTGCCCCGCCTCAGCCGCCCAAGGGACTCACCGATCTGGCACCGCCCGTGCCGACCGCACCGGGCGCGAGCTTCACCGCTGGCGCGACGCTTGCTGGTCTGCCCCATGCGACTGTCGAGCTGCTCGACCCCGCCGGCCGCATCACCGACAGCGCAACGCCTGACCCCGATGGTCATGTCCGCCTGACCGGCACCAGCCGCACCACCGGCACCGCCGACTTCACCCTGCGCGTCCGCGATGGCAACCGCACCATCGAACAGGCCGGCGTCCCCGTCGTCACACAGGACAGTGCCAGGCCGCGCCTGTTGATCCTCGCCGGCGCACCGGGCCCAGAGGTCAAATATCTGCGTCGCTGGGCCACCGACGCAGGCTTTGCCGTCTCCACCCAAATGAGCGCAGGCGGCGGCATTCAGTTGGGCGACGCACCCGTGTCGATCGACGGCGCGACCCTACGCCGCTTCGACGCCGTGCTGGTCGATGATCGCAGCTGGGCCGCGCTCGGCGGCGGGCGCGGCGCGTTGCTTGGCGCGGTGCGCGACGGCCTTGGCCTCATCCTGCGCGCCAGCGGCCCGCTCGACGGCGCGACCCGCGGCCAGTGGCAGGCGCTCGGCTTCACGCTCAAGGGGGGGAATGATCTCGCCCCGCTCGCCCTGCCCAAGCCGCCCGTCGTCGCCATCGCCCGCACCCGGCAGGGCATAACCGATGCCGACCGCCCCGACGACATGGCGCTCCCCGACGAGATGCTCCCCGAAGTCACCCGTCTCGCCGCCGCGCCTGCGGGCCACGATACGGTGACGCTGCTACAGGATGCCGGTGGCACGACGCTCGCGGCATGGCGGGCGTTGGGCATGGGCCGGATCGCGCTCTTCACCGGCGTGGACAGCTATGCGCTGACGCTGACCGGCCACCAACCCCTCTACGATCAATGGTGGCGCAGTCTCCTTGGCGCTGTCGGCCGCCCCGCACCCGCGCCCGCGCACATCGACGGCATCCACTGGGCAGGCGAACGCATGACGCTCTGCGGCCTCACCGGCGATGCCCAGGCCATCCGCCCCGACGGCAGCCCCGCCCGCCTGATCCCCGTCAATGGCTGCGCGGCGTTCTGGCCCGCCAACGCCGGCTGGCACATTTTGCGCGGGAAGGACGGCATCACGCCTTTCCACGTCCAGCCCGCAGGCGCGCTTCCCGCCGTGCGCGCCGCCCGCGATCGCGCCGCGACGCTGATGCTGCGCGGAGACGCCCCGGCGACAGCGCAAGGCGAACCACGCCCCGGCCCGTCCTGGCCCTGGCTGCTCGGCTGGCTCCTTGCCAGCGCCCTGCTCTGGGGACTGGAACGCAGCCGGATCGGCCGCTGTCAGTCGGCCCTGTAAGCCATGTAGAAGTCACGCAGCGCCCGCGCATCGTGCAGGGCGTTGTGCGGCACCCGGCTGTTCGCGGCTGCGCTGAAGCCCGCCGCGTTGATCAGTTCCAGCCGCAGCCCGAAATCGACGCCTGCCATCTGCCCCGGTCCCTTCACCAGCAGCGCGCAGAAATGGGCCAGATCCTCCGGCCAGTCGGCGATGATCACCGGATCGCTGTCCCCCGCCAGATAGGCGGCGACCATATCCGCGCCTTCCTCGCGCCCCAGTTCATGGTCGATCCCCGGCGGCACATGGCGCAAATAGGGGATGACGTTGCTGGCGACCCATGGCTCGATCTCGCCCGGCAGCGGCAGTGAGAAATACAGTTCCTGGTCCCCATCTTCAGGCACCAGGGCCACGCTGATCAGCGTCCCGCCAAAGCCATTGAATTCGGTATCGAGAAAATAGCGCATGAAGAAATAGGCTGCCTGTCCAGATTCGGGTCGCGGTCGGCGGGCCGATAGCATCCCCCGGGCGGATCGGCCAAGCGTCGGCCGATGCGCGCGACCGCCTGTAGCATTTGCGCGACGGAAGCCAAGCTGCCATGCGCCACATTGCCGATGGTTTATGTATGAAGGGGCAATATGACGCCGCGCGAATATCTGGGGTCCGCCGCCGTGCCGGGTGGGCAGGAACTGAAACTCTACCGGCGTGGCGGCGATTATATGATCGTCCTCGACCGCAATGAATTGATGAGCAGCCGCATGAGCGGATCGGAAAAGCAGCTCGCGCTGATGACGATCGAGCGGCTGAAGGGGCGCAAGGCGCCGCACCTGCTGATCGGCGGCTATGGCATGGGCTTTACCCTGCGCGCGGCGCTGGGCGCTCTTGACGCATCGGCGCAGATTACCGTCGCCGAACTGGTCCCCGAGATCATCGAATGGGCGCGCGGCCCGATGACGGAACTGGCCGACGGTTGCCTGGACGACTCGCGCGTGCGGCTCGTGCTGGACGATGTCGTCCATGTGATCGCGGCGGGCCATGGCAGCTATGACGCTATCCTGCTCGACGTCGACAATGGCCCGGACGGCCTGACCGCCGCCGCCAATGACCGGCTCTACAATGGCAAGGGACTGGACGCCGCCCGCGCCGCATTGAAGCCAGGCGGCATCCTCGCCGTCTGGTCCGCCGGTTCCGACGATGCCTTTACCCGCCGCCTGCGCAGCGCCGGCTTTCTGGTCGAGGAAGTCGCCGTGCGCGCCCGCGACAATGGCAAGGGGCCGCGCCATGTCATCTGGTTTGCACAAAAGCGCTGAACATGCTGCACTGCGACAATGCGTCCAACCGGGCGCCGTGAGATTTCCACCGACACGCTCTTTCAAAAGGATGCCGGAGTGATCCAGACCATCACCACCACCCCCTTCACCGACCAGAAGCCCGGCACGTCCGGCCTGCGCAAGAAGGTGCGGGTGTTCGCCCAGCCCCATTATGCCGAGAATTTCATCCAGTCGGTGTTCGACAGTCTGGAAGGGTTCGCGGGCAAGACGCTGGTGGTGGGCGGCGACGGCCGCTATCTCAACCGTGAAGTCATCCAGACCGTGCTGAAAATGGCGGCGGCCAATGGCTTCGGTCGCGTGCTGGTGGGGGCCGGCGGCATCCTGTCCACCCCCGCAGCCTCGCACCTGATCCGGTCGTCGGGCGCGTTCGGCGGCCTCGTCCTCTCTGCCAGCCACAATCCCGGCGGCCCGGACGAGGATTTCGGCATCAAATATAATATCGGCAATGGCGGCCCGGCGCCGGAGAAGGTGACGGACGCGATCAACGCCCGCACGCTGACGATCGACAGCTACCGGACGCTGGACGCCGCCGATGTCGACATCGACACCATCGGCACCAGCCAGCTCGGCGACATGATCGTCGAGGTGGTCGATCCCGTGCTTCTCTATGCCGAGTTGATGGAAAGCCTGTTCGATTTCGCCGCGATCCGCGCGATGATCGCCGGCGGCTTCACCCTCGCCTTCGACAGCATGAGCGCCGTGACCGGTCCCTATGCGACGGAGATTTTCGAAAAGCGCCTCGGCGCGCCCGCCGGCACCGTGATGAACGGTATCCCGCTCCCGGATTTCGGCCATCATCATCCCGACCCGAACCTGGTCCACGCCAGGGATCTCTACGACCGGCTGATGGCCCCCGACGCGCCCGATTTCGGCGCGGCGTCGGACGGCGACGGAGACCGCAACCTCATCATCGGCCGCCATTGCTATGTCACCCCCTCGGACTCGCTGGCGGTGCTGGCGGCCAACGCCCATCTTGCACCCGGCTATGCATCGGGCCTCCAGGGCATTGCCCGCTCCATGCCGACCAGCGGCGCGGCCGACAGGGTTGCCGAAAAGCTCGGCCTGCCGCTCTACGAAACACCGACCGGCTGGAAATTCTTCGGCAACCTGCTGGACGCCGGCATGGCGACCATCTGCGGTGAGGAAAGCGCCGGCACCGGCTCCGACCATGTGCGCGAGAAGGACGGCATCTGGGCCGTGCTGCTCTGGCTCAACATCCTCGCCGCCCGGCAACAGAGCGTCGCGGCCATCATGGCCGATCACTGGGCGACCTATGGCCGCAATTACTATGCCCGCCACGATTATGAAGCCATCGCCAAGGACAAGGCCGATGCGCTGATGGCAGCACTGCGCGGCAAACTCGACAGCCTGCCCGGCACGTCGAACAGCGGCGGCACGGTGAAGAGCGCCGACGATTTCGCCTATACCGATCCGACCGACCAATCGGTCAGCCGCAATCAAGGCGTGCGCATCCTGTTCGAGGATGGATCGCGCGTCGTCTTCCGCCTGTCGGGCACCGGCACCGAAGGCGCAACGCTGCGCGTCTATATCGAGCGTTATGTCGGCCCGGACGGCGACCTTGCCCTCGAAACCGCGACCGCGCTTGCCCCGCTGATCGCCGCCGCGCAGGAGGTTGCCGATATCCGCGGCTTTACCGGAATGGACCAGCCCAGCGTCATCACCTGAGAGGCTTCTACATCCGTTCGTTTCGAGCGTGTCGAGAAACGAGATGAATGCGCTATCCGCTTCTCGACTTAGCTCGAAGCGAACGGGAACTATGGCATTTCACGCAATCCTCGCTTGCGCTGGACACAAACTAACATCCTAGAAACAGGATAGAAACGCACGCATCCTAGAAAGGACAGGTCGCCGCATCCGTCGGCGCCTGTCCTTTTCCATTTTCAGGGAACCTCATGCGCCGCCTCGCTCTTTGCCTGTCAGCCTGCCTCACCTTGCTCTCCGCCCCGGCGCATGCCTCCACCAGCGAGGATGAGCAATTCTGGCTCAACCTGACCGCCATGGGATCGATAAAGGACGAGCTGGTCTATTTCGCAGAGGTACAGCCGCGCGTCGGCGACGGCATCTCGCGCGTCGATCAAGCGCTGTTCCGCGGCGCGCTTGGCTGGAAATTCTCGCCCTCGCTCACCCTCTATCAGGGTTTCGCCCATGTCGTCGTACCGATCGAGGGCGGCAAGGACGTGAATGAGGAACGCAGCTTTCAGCAACTCAGCTGGACATTGGGCAAGCCCTGGGGCGGCGAGCTATCCTCGCGCACGCGGCTCGAACAGCGCTGGCGATCGGATGGCGACGACATGGGCTGGCGGGTTCGCGAGATGATCCGTTACGAAAAGCCGCTGAAGGCGAACAGCGATGCCGTGAACGCACTGGTCTATGCCGAGGGTTTCGCCGCGCTCAACGATACCGACTGGGGGGCGCGCAGCGGCTTCGACCAATTGCGCAGCTTCGTCGGCGCGGAACTGGGCCTGCCCGGCGCGTCGACAGTGGAGGTCGGCTATCTGAACCAGCTGATCAACCAGCGCGCCGGTAACACGCGCGTCAACCATGTCGCGTCGGTGACGTTGTTCTTCCGGCACTGAAGTGATTTCGAGTGAAATGGAACATTTCACGACTCGGAAATCACGGAAAACAAAAGAAAATAGCGTTTATCCTAATTCAATTTGGACAGGATAAGCTCTGAAACCGGAAGCGATCAGGCCCCGATCATCGACGGGGCCTGACGAAAATCCTAGCTCTATGCGTCTTTTGATTACCGCATATTGGGAGCCGTCGGCTGTGCCAACCGACTTCAGAATGCTTCAGGCCCGCGCGAACAGCCCTTCGACGAGGCCCTGAAACAGGCGCTTGCCGTCGGTCGAGCCATGGGCGGCTTCGATCACGCGCTCGGGGTGCGGCATCATGCCCAGCACATTGCCTGCCTCGTTGAGGATGCCGGCGATGTTGCGGGCCGAACCGTTGACGCTCTCCGCATAGCGCAGCGCGACGCGGCCTTCGCCTTCCAGCCGGTCGAGCGTGGCGTCGTCGGCAAAATAATTGCCGTCATGATGCGCGACCGGATAGGAGATCGCTTCACCCGCTTCATAGTGGCTGGTGAAAGCGCTCTGGGCGTTCTCGACCGTCAGGGCGACGTCGCGGCAGACGAAATGACCGCCAGCATTGCGCAGCAGCGCGCCGGGCAGCAGACCGCTTTCGGTCAGCACCTGGAATCCGTTGCAGATGCCCAGCACATAGGCGCCACGGTCGGCAGCCTTCGCCACCGCCTGCATCACCGGCGACCGCGCGGCCATCGCGCCGGACCGCAGATAGTCGCCATAGGAAAAGCCGCCCGGCACGCCGATCAGGTCGATGTCGTCGGGCAGTTCGGTGTCGCGATGCCAGATCATGGCAGGCCTGGTGCCGGTCGCAGCCTCGAACGCCACCGCCAGGTCGCGGTCGCAATTGCTGCCCGGAAAGACGATGACGGCGCTCTTCATGGCTCAGGCCACCTTTTCGATGCGGTAGTTTTCGATCACCGTGTTGGCCAGCAGCTTGCGGCACATGGCGTCGATATCCTCGTCGCTGGTGCCGTCGGCCAGATCCAGTTCGATCAGCTTGCCGGCGCGCACGTCATTGACGCCGCTGAAACCCAGGCCATCGAGCGCGTGCTGGATCGCCCGGCCCTGCGGATCGAGGACACCGCCCTTGAGGGTGACGAAGATGCGGGCTTTCATGGGGTGCGGACTCCTTGGAATCGACGAATGCCGCGCTTCATGCGCGGGGGATGGCGTTGCCGCACCCCCTAGGCGCGACGGGCCGAGGAGGCAAGCCATTATGAGTTTCTTAGCGACCATCGGGCTATTGTGACCGGACGGTTGGGGGAGCGTACGCAATATGTCCGGGCTGGCATTGGCAATGTTTGTCGCGCTGTTCGCCTGGGGACCGCAGATCGTCGGCTATGAGGATCCCCATGGGAAGGTCCAGCTCGCCTTGCTGGCGACCTTCTGTTTCGGCTTGCTGATCGGCTACCGATCCAGCTGACGCGCGCTGGGCGCACGAATCCTGGTAGCAACAGTATCGGGCAGCAGCGGGCCAACATTGATTCGTCGTCGCGATATGATGCGTCCGCCCCGCTTGGCCATGCATCCTCCCGGCGATCCGGGGCGAAAGAAACATCCCGGAAAACAGCGCTCCGCGCCGCCTGCTCCACCGCCATATGATAAAAAAAGGGCCGATCCGTGAGGACCAGCCCTGAAAGTTTTTAGGAGAGGATGCCTGAAAGGCCTGCCTCCTATGAAATGTTAGCGCCACCATCGCAAGTGCGAAATAGCGGCCCGCGGTTGCAAAGATTGCAACCGCGTTTCGCTTCGATGTCGTTATCGGGTCAGTTTCTTGTAGGCCAGACGGGTCGGACGGTCGGCCGCATCGCCCAGGCGACGGCGCTTGTCCTCTTCATAAGCCTCGAAATTGCCCTCGAACCATTCGACATGGCTATCGCCCTCGAACGCGAGGATATGCGTGGCGAGACGATCGAGGAAAAAGCGATCGTGGCTGATGACCACGGCGCAGCCCGCGAAATTTTCGATCGCTTCTTCGAGCGCCGCCAGCGTTTCGACGTCGAGGTCGTTGGTCGGTTCGTCGAGCAGCAGCACGTTGCCGCCGCGCTTCAGCATCTTTGCGATGTGGACGCGATTGCGCTCACCGCCCGACAGCTTGCCAACATTCTTCTGCTGGTCCTGACCCTTGAAGTTGAAGGCGCCGACATAGGCACGGGTCGACATGTCATGGCCGTTGACCTTGACATAATCGAGACCGTCCGAGACTTCTTCCCAGACATTCTTCGACGCGTCGAGATGGTCGCGGCTCTGGTCGACGAAGCCGAGGCGCACGGTGGTACCGATATCGATTTCACCCGAATCCGGCTTCTCCTGGCCAGTGATAAGCTTGAACAGCGTGGACTTGCCCGCGCCGTTCGGCCCGATCACGCCGACGATGCCGCCCGGCGGCAGCAGGAAGGACAGATCCTCGAACAGCAGCTTGTCGCCAAATGCCTTCGAGATGCCCTTGAACTCGATCACCTTGCCGCCCAGACGCTCGGGCACCTGGATGACGATCTGCGCCTTGCCGGGCGTGCGGTTATTCTGGCCGGCGACCAGTTCCTCGAACTTCTTGATACGCGCCTTGGACTTGGTCTGGCGGCCCTTGGTGCCGGCCCGGATCCATTCCAGTTCGTCGTTGATCGCCTTCTGGCGGCCGGTCGCCTCGCGGTCTTCCTGTTCCAGACGCTTGGCCTTCTTCTCCAGATAGGTGGAGTAGTTGCCTTCGTAGGGGAAATATTTTCCGCGATCGAGTTCCAGGATCCAGCCGACCACATTGTCCAGGAAGTAGCGATCGTGGGTGATCATCAGCACCGACCCCGCATATTCCTTCAGGTGGTTTTCCAGCCAGGTGACGCTTTCTGCGTCAAGATGGTTGGTCGGTTCGTCGAGCAGCAGGATGTCGGGCTTCTGGATCAACAGGCGCGTGAGCGCGATGCGGCGCTTTTCACCGCCCGACAGGCTTTCGACCGACCAGTCGGACGGGGGGCAGCGCAGCGCTTCCATCGCGATTTCGAGCTGGTTGTCGAGCGTCCAGCCGTCGACCGCGTCGATCTGTTCCTGGAGCGTGCCCATTTCCTCCATGAGGGCGTCGAAATCGGCGTCCTCCGGCGGATCGGCCATGATCATGCTGATCTCGTTGAAACGGTCCATCTTGTCCGCGATCTCGCGCGCGCCGTCCTTGACGTTTTCAAGGACAGTCTTGTTCGGATCGAGCTGCGGCTCCTGCGGCAGATAGCCGACCGTGATATTCTCGCCCGGCCAGGCCTCACCGGAAAAATCGGTGTCGATGCCGGCCATGATCTTCATCAGGGTCGATTTACCGGCGCCGTTGGGGCCGACGATGCCGATCTTGGAACCGCGATAGAATTGCAGGTTGATGTTGCCCAACACCGGCTTCGCCGCGCCGGGAAAGGTCTTGGTCATGCTCTTCATGACATAGGCATATTGCGAGGAAGCGGACATGGGTTCGCGCAGCTCCGAAAAATCAGACGTTGGAATTTGGGGCGGAGTTAGCGGACGCGGAAGCCATTGGCAAATGGGGGATCGCTCGATAAGCCTTCACTCATGCACAAAATCCGATCGGGCCAGCTTGCCGCCCTGCTTCTTGGCAGCATCCTCACCGCCAACGCCGTCCACGCGGCCCCTGCCGACAGCGGCACGATTCGGGAAGCGGCGCTCAAGGATGATGTCGCCTGGGACTTTACCGAAGGGCTGACGACCGAAATCGGCCCGCGCCCCGCCGGCACGCCACAGGAAGCCCGCGCCCGCGACTGGGCGGTGGCTAAGCTCAAGGCGCTCGGTTTCTCCAACGTGCGCGCCGAACCTTATATGATGCCGGTCTGGGTGCGCGGCAGGGACGAAGCCCGCATCCTCTCCCCCTTCCCGCAAAATCTGGTGCTGGCCGCGCTCGGCAACAGCGGATCGACCAGCGACAAGGGGATCGAAGGCGAAGTCGTCTATTTCCCCAGCATCGCCGATCTGGAGGCCGCGCCCGAAGCGAGCCTCAAGGGCAAGATCGCCTTTGTCGACCATGGCATGAAGGCGACACAGGACGGCTCTTCCTATGGCTATTTCGGCGCGGCGCGGCGGCAGGGGCCGAGCATCGCGTCGAAAAAGGGCGCCATCGCCATCCTCATCCGCTCGATCGGCACCGATCATCATCGTGTGCCGCACACCGGGGTCCTGATGTGGGCGGACGGGGTGACGCCGATTCCGGCAGCGGCGCTGACGGTGCCTGATGCAGAACAGCTCGCCCGCATCGTAAAGCGCGGCCAGCCGGTGAAACTGCACCTCACCCTGACCTCGAAGATGCTGAAGGACCAGCCTTCCGGCAACGTGATCGCCGAAATCCCCGGCAGCGATCCGGCGGCGGGCGTGGTCGTAGCGGCGTGCCATCTCGACAGCTGGGATCAGGGCACCGGCGCAATCGATGACGCGACCGGCTGTGCGATCGCCGCCGCCTCCGCACTTCACGTCGCCAAGGTCGGCCAGCCCCGCCGCACCATCCGCGTGCTGATGGCGGGCGCTGAGGAAGTAGGCGGCGACGGCGCACGCGCTTATTATAAGGCGCACGGGTCGGAGAAGCATGCGCTGGCGATCGAATCGGATTTCGGCGCCGACCGGATCTGGCGCGTCGATTTCAAATTACCCAGGGGGCATGAGGCACTGTCCAAGCGCATCGCGGATGCCCTTGCTCCACTCGGCGTGGGGGCCAGCACGCAGGAAGCGGGCGGCGGCGCCGACATCGCGCCTCTGGTAAAGGCCGGCGTTCCTGTCATCGATCTGCAACAGGACGGCACACGCTATTTCGACCTGCACCACACGCCCGACGATACGCTGGACAAGGTCGATCCCGAGCAATTGCGGCAGAATGTCGCCGCTTGGGCCGTGACGCTGGACATTGTCGCAAACGCCTCAGAAACAATGAGCGCTAACTGAACTTTTATAGTAGACAACCGCCCGTCGCGTGATTCTGCCGCTTCACCGACGCAGAAAAGCATTGATTTGTGCAGCGCACACGTTAATGCGGGTCGCTCGCGTAGGGTCACATTTGTAACGTGCCAGACGCGGCATAATGCTATGGGAGCCGTACACAATGAAGAAGATCGCTGTTGTTTTCGCTTCGGCCAGCCTGATGGCCCTCGCCGCTTGCGGTGAGAAGCCGGCCAACGAGACCGCGAACGCTTCGAACGCCGTCGTCGAGAACGTCGTCGAAAACGCCGTCAACGCTGCGGACAACGCCGCGAACGCTGCCGACAACGCCGCGAACGCCGCGAACGCCGCGAACGTTGCTGAGAACGCCGCGAACGCGAAGTAATCTTCGCATTAGCGAGATTCGAAGGGCGGGCCCGAAAGGGCTCGCCCTTTTTCGTGCCCGCTCGATTGGCGCCACCGCGCCGGAACATCGCACCACCGACATGTGTTTCTCTTCCAACGAAAAAGGAGAGACATGATGGGCAAGGGCATATTGCTGTGGCTGCTGGGCGTGCCGATCCCCATCATTCTGCTCTTATGGCTGTTCTTCCACTGATCGGCGATCACGTAGCCGGTTTGCCCCGCCAGTAATAGCGCGCCGGACAATTGACAGGCCGAAGAAGGACATCGTCCGCGAGCGTTTCGCGGTTCCCCTACCCCGTCCCGATTCGTTTGGTCATTCTCTACCGCGAACGCTCTTTTCGCTTGCGCTTTATCGGCGCAGAAAGCTAAGGGCTGCGGGCGTCGGGGAGTAGCGCAGTCTGGTAGCGCGCCTGCTTTGGGAGCAGGATGTCGCAGGTTCGAATCCTGTCTCCCCGACCACTCACTTCATCAGTTGAGCGGCGATCAGCCAGCCGGGACAGGCGGCCAGCGCCAGAAATGTGCCGAGCGGCACGCGCGCCATTCTTTTCCGCGCCTTGCCCGTCGCCAGCACGACCGCCAGTCCGACACCCGATGCGATCAGCAGGATGAAGGGCAAGGCCTGCCATCCGAACCATGCGCCGAGCGCGCCGAGCAGCTTGGCATCGCCCAGCCCCAGCCCCTCGCGTCCGCGCAGCACCCGGTAAGTCAGCGCGATCGCCAGCAGCACGCCATAGCCGGCTGCCGCCCCGATGATACGATCGGGGAGCAGGATATCGGTCGCCCAGAGGCCGAGGGTTAAGCCCAGAAAGGCCAGCGGCAGCGTCAGCGCGTCCGGCAACCAGAAATGGCGCCAGTCCAGAACCGCGAGCGTCAGCAACAACCACCCCAGCAGCATCCAGCCGATGCCGCCCAGATCAGGCCGGAAGCCCAGCGCGAGCGCGCCGATGATCGCGCAGCCCGCTTCCACCCGCCCATGCAGCGGGTCGATCCGCGCCCCACAGGTGCGGCACCGCCCGTGGCTCAGCATCGCACTGAGCATCGGCACGAGATCGCGCGGCGTCAGCACCCGGCCACAGCCGTCGCAGGCGGAGCGTCCCCGCATGACGCTGCGTCCCTGCGGCCAACGCAGGATCAGGGTCGCAAGGAAGCTGCCGAGAATCGCGCCAGCCAGCGCGCCGACGATCGCCGCAGCGGGCTGGATCACAATGTGCCTTCGACCTTCAGCACCTGGGCGTTGCCGATGCCGGCAAAACCCGCCTGCCCCAGGGCGCCGGTGAGGGCGGGGTCCGCCGTCTCCACACGCATTTCCGCGACATAGCGACCCGATCGCCAGATGCGCAGATTGATCTTCTCAAGGCCCGACTGACTGACCAGCGGCAGCAGCAGCGCATCCCCGTCGCAGGCAACCGCACCCGAAAGGCCCTGGGACAGGTTCAGGCCAGGAAATTGCCCGGCCATCCTCGCCCGCACGCGCCCTTCGGCATGACCACAGCGATCGCCACTATAATAGGCGCTGACATCTTCCAGAATCAGGCTGGCCACCGGCAGCGGCGCGAAGCTGCGCCCCAGCGGTACGGCGCCGGACACATCGTCCACGCCGATGCGGCCGAAACCGACCGTCAGCGCGCCCTTGATATCGTCGGTCACGCCCCGCGCGCGGACGACATCGAAGCGGGCGCGGCCCATCAGCAGCGAGATCGGCGATAGCCCCGCCCGCACGCTGCCCATCGGCATGTTGCCCAGCATCAACTGGTCGATCCGGCCGCTCCACACCGTGCCGCGCACTTCACGCGCAGCGACGCCCAGCCGCTCCAGCCCGGCAAGGCCGAGCGCCACGCGCATCGGGAAGAAGAGCAGCAGGCCCGAAAGCAGAACCAGAATCAGCGCGATCCGGCTGCGGCGCGACAGGTGAAGGCCCATCATTGCCCTTCCCCCCGCACCAGCACCGCCTGCACCGACACGCTGCCCGCAGTGGGCGACGGTCGCGCGCTCATCGTCTCGACGCGCACGCCCTGCGCCTCCAACTGCGACAGCCAGGAAAGGAGCGCGATCGGCCGGACCGAGGCGATGGCGATGTCCATCCGGTCATTGCCCTGCGCCTGCGCCCGCTCCAGCGTCAGCCCGGCCTCGCCCGCGCCCTGCCCGACAAACTGGTCGAGCGGCACGGCGGGGCCGCTCGACGCCGGTGTGCGCGGCAGCGATTTCAACTGCTTCACCGCTGATCGGACGGCAGCATTGCGGTCGGTCGCCTCGATCAGCGCCTCGCGCGCATTTTTCTGCGCCCTGCCGAGCGGCATGGCGACGCCGAACCAGAGCATCACCCCGGCCAGCAGCGCGAACATCACGCCCAGCATATATTGTTCGCGGGTGGAGCGCTCCGCCCAATAGGTGGCTATCCGTTCCATCATGACCGCACCGTGATATCCGCCAGCGTCCGCCCGCCCGGATCCTGGGACGGGGTCGCCGTAATCGTGAAGCCGGCGGCCTGGAGCGCCAGCAGGACTATGTTGATGTCATCCGCCTTGGCCGCGGCCAGCGTCGCGCGGACCATGCCGTCGGGATCGCGCGACAGGCTGGTCAGCGCCACGCCCGGCGCATCCTGCATTGCCGCGAGCAGGCCGGACACCGGCGCGGTAAAGGCACGACCGCCCGCACCGCGCGCGGCCAATTGCCCTTCCATCTCCACCTGCGCCTGCGCTGCGTCGCTGGCGTTGGGCAGAACCTGCTGCGCCAGCGCCAAGCTGTCACGGTCGAGCCGGCTCGCCTCCATATTCTGGCGAACGATCGTGACCAGCGCGATCAGCAGGCTGGCCAATAATATCAGCCCAGTCCACAGCGCGATGCGACCGAGCGCCTGCTTGTCGACGGCGCGGCGTACCCGCTTGGCAAAATCGCCCTGCCGCATGTCGAGCGCCGGCTTGTCCAGCGCTGCAATGGCGCGACCTTCGATCATACCCGATGCGACATCGACGATGGCCGCGCCGCCGATCAATTCGGGCAGTGCCATGTCGGCCGTCAGGGCGATGTCTTCGCCACGCAGAACCCTGTCCCCGGCGATGATGCCGCGACTGAAGCCAGTGTCCGGCTCCGGCAGCAGCAAAGCCGCCGGAACGATGATATCCGGGTCCAGCCCATGATGCTGCGCCCAGAGCAGCCAATGCTGCATATCGGCGCGACTGGCGACCGCCACCAGATGGGGCTTTGCCGGATCGTCATTTTCGTCGGTGGCCGCGAACAGCTGGTCGGCCGGCAACAGACCCGCCGCGAGCGCCGAAAGACGCGATGCCGCCCGCCCCTGCCGCACCGGCAGTTCGGGATGAACGATCCAGTGCAGCGTCACCAGCGCGGCCGGCGTCACCATCAGCACGCGCGCCTGCTCCGGCAACGCGGCGATCCCGCAGGCGGCGAGCCAGTTGGTGCCTTCGCCCGACTGGACGAGCGCGCCATCGATCACGCGCATCCAGCGCGCGGGCGCCTGCTCCATTTCCGGCAGGAAGATGATCAGCGCGTCGCGACTGCTCATGCGCCCGCGCCCCAGTTGCGCCGCACCAATATCGCCTTGCCTTGCCGCGCGTCGATCAGCGCTCGCTCCGCCAGTTGCGTTCCCCCCACGTCCACCGAAACGTCCACTCCGAAAAATCCAGTCGTCAATTTCACCTGCTCCGACACCTCGGTCATCGGCGACAAGCCGGCCAGCGAAGGCAAGGCCCAGAATTGCGTCGTGCTGCCGTAGCCGTCCGCCGGTCGCTGCGCCAGCAATTGCCGCGCCTGCGCGATGCTCAATTGCTCCGGCAGCAGCATGGCGAACAGCGGCGCCTGCCCCGGCAGCAGCGTATTGATGTTGATCGGCGACAGATCCGTGACCGGCAGCGCGCAAATCCACGGCTTCACCAGGTCGTAGATGGCGGGCGTGATGCCCGCGACCGCCCGCAACTCGCTTGCGTCGATCATCAGCCGGTTGGCGGCGCGATAGGGGCGCTCGCCCTTGGCGTAATAATCATCTTCCGCGCCGCCCGGCTGCGGGACGCTGTCGCTGTCGATCCAGTCGGCAAGGCTCGCGGACGCCGCCTGCGCCTGTCGCGCATCGACGCCCAGAAGCTGGAGCAGCGCCTGAAATTGCGAGACGCCTATGGGACGCACCTTGAGCGCCGCCTCGCTCTCGCCACTGACGACGCTGTTGAGGTTGAAACAGTTGCCCGCATCCGTGACCCGCGCGGTCGCGACGCCGCCGGGCACCGGGATGGCCTGAGGCGCGCCCAGCCATCCGCCGGCCAGCGTCGTCCTGGCCGGATTGGACGCGACCAGATCGCCGATCCGCAGCCGCGCGATTTCGGTCCCGGCGTCGGCATAGGCGCGCGCCTGATCGACCGCGCCACCATTGCCCGTCATCCGCGTCGCCAGCGCCAGCCGCTCCAGCGCGCCGGCAGCGACCACCGCCATCACCGCCACCAGCAGCAGCACAGTCAGCAGCGCCGCGCCCTGCTCGCTCGATTTGCGCGAATCAGGCACCGATCGTGCCCCCTGCATCGGGCGCCTGTTCCACCGGTCCGGGCGCCACGAGAAAACGCAGCGTGACAGGCGGTTCCCCCTTGCGCGTCACGGTCAGCTCCACCGCCTTGGGCAGCAGGTCCGGCTGGCTCGGCGTCCATTCCTCTCGCCATTCGCCCTGCGCATCCCGGAAGCGCAACTTCGCCGCCTCGACATTTTCGAGCAGCCCCGCCGGATCGTCGCCGGCCGCCCCGTCCAGTTGCGCATAGGTCCGCCGCTCCAGCCGCCCCTGCCGCACCCAATATTCGACCTTCTGCAAGGAAGGACGCGGCAGGTCGCCCAGATTGTCCCAGCCACCGCGCACGAACTGCATCACCGGCTGATCCTCGCCGCCGTCATGCGCCCAAAAGGCGGGCGCCAGCGTTCCCGCCTCGGTCCGGGTGATGCGCGGCACCGCTTGCCCCAGATCTCCTGCAAGCGCACCGCCCGCGCGCTGCACCGCGGCCATGTCGTCCAGCCGCGCCTTGACCTGCGCCTGCGCCGACACGCTGTTGCCCAGCAACAGCACGCCCGCCGCCGCGAGCATGGCGAAGATCATCAGCGCGACGAGCAGCTCGATCAACGTGAAGCCCTGTTGGGCGGAACGCTCGAAAGACCTGAAGCCCTGTTGGACGGCAGGCGTGCAGGTCTGTTCGCCGCCTCCGTTCGTTTCGAGCGAAGTCGAGAAACGGTCGGAGCGGCGCCCTCCGCTTCTCTCCACGCTCGAAGCGAACGGCTGGTGCGGATTGGCACGGCCCATCATTCCGTCACCCGCACAAAACTCAGCACGACCGGCGAAGCGCCCGGCTGGCCGTCGACGGTCAGATCGACCTGCAACAACCGCTTGTCGTCGGTCGCCCGGACGGTGCGGCTCCAGTGCCAGCGCCGCCCGCCATTCTCGACCTCGCCATCCTCTTCGCCGATCGAGGGCGGTGCGGGGTCGGTCTGCGTCTCGACCATTAGGTTGCGCGCCACGATCTGGCCCATCGCCTTGCTGTCGAGATCGGCCGCCGTGTGGAGCGTCACCCCCTGCAAGCGGACAAGCGCCAGCGCGGCAAGGCTGAACACCGCCAGCGCGACCAGCATTTCGAGCAGCGTGAAGCCGTGTTCGGCGGAACGCCCAGCATCACAAGCCGTGAAGCCTTCCTGTCGCTGACCATCCTTAGCCACCGACCATGACCTTCCCCGCCATGTCGACGGTAACGGACACGCGCTCGCCTTCGCGGGCGAGGGTCACGGTCAGAGGATCGGTCGGCAGGCCGGTGCCATCGAAGGCGATCTGCTGGCGGCCATCCTTGCCGACCAGCGCCCGCGTGCCGCCCTTCCAGTTGGCGGTGACGAAGGGCTTTTCCTCCAGCGGCGTCCACTGACTGCCCTCGCGGCGCTGGAAGCCATAGCCGGAGGCCGATACCCACAGACCCATCGGGCGCGCGGTGACGACCGCTTCGTCGCGCGCGGCGGCGACGCGCGCGGCGAAGCGGTCGGCATCCTCGATCACCCGGCCGCGCGGGTCGGGAATCGCCAGGACCACGGCAGCCGAAATGAAGCCGATGATCGTCAGCACGACCATCAGCTCGATCAGGGTGAACCCATTTCCTTTCGGAGATGGGTCAGAGTTCGCTGGAGAAGATATCGGCATTCTCATTCTCGCCACCCGGCTGGCCGTCGGCGCCCAGCGAGCTGATGTCGAACGCGCCCCGGCGACCCGGCACGCTGTAGAGATAGGCGCGGCCCCACGGATCCTGCGGCAACTTCTTGATATAGCCGCCGCGACGATAGCGCTGCGGCTGCGCCAGCGAGGCGGGCGGGTTCAGTAGCGCCTGAAGGCCATCGGTCGCCGACGGGTAGGTCAGATTGTCGAGTCGATATTGCTCCAGCGCCTGCTCGATGGTCGAGATATCGGCCTTGGCCTTCTCGACGCGGGCGGTGTCGGTCGCCGGGATGACGTTGATCGCCACGATCGTCGCCAGCAGGCCGATGATGACGATGACGACCATCAGCTCGACCAGCGTAAAGCCGTGTTCGGCGGATCGCTTAGAAGAGATGAGGCCGTGTTCGGCGGAACGCCTCAATTCTTTGTCGTCATTCCCGCGAAGGCGGGGGAGTATCTTGCGCATATTCACTCCTTCAAGCCCCGGTAAGGCTTTGCAACTGCAGGATCGGCAGCAGGATGGACAGGATGATGACGGCGACGATGCCGCCCATCAGTATGATGATGACCGGCTCCAGCATCGCCAGCGCGGCGGAGGTGAAGCTGTCAAATTCGCGCTCCAGATAATCGGCGGCGCGTTCCAGCATCGTGTCGAGCCGCCCAGCGCTCTCCCCGCTCGCCGCCAGATAGACCAGCAGTGGCGGAAACACGCCAGCGCGACGCAGCGCGGCGGACAGGCTGCCGCCGCCCCGGATCGCCTCGACAATCTCGTCCGACGCCTTGCGCAACACGCGGTTGTGCACGGTGTTGGCCGTCAGCGACAACCCTTCCATCAGCGGCAGACGGCTCGCGATCATGGTGGACAGCGTGCGCGCCATCCGCGCCGCGTGCAGGTCGCGGATCAGCCGTCCCAGCAGCGGCAGCCCCAGCAGCATCGCATCGAAGCGATATCGGAAGCTTTCCACCTTCAGCGCCCGCCAGAAACCGACGCCGGCCAGCCCCATCAGGGTCAGCAGCAGCCACCAATAGCCGGCAAGGAAAGCGGATATCGCCATCACCAGCCGCGTCAGAAAGGGCAGTTCCTGCCCGACCGTATCGAATTGCTCGACCACCTTGGGCACGACGAAGATCATCAGCGCCGCGACCACGAATATGGCGAAGGTCGCCAGCACCGAGGGGTAGGCGATGGCGGTCAACACCTTCGACCGCATCACCGCCTGCCGCTCCATCAGGTCGGAAAGCCGCTCCATGATGGTCGGCAGGCTGCCCGAGCTTTCGCCGGCGGAAATCATGGCGCGATAGAGCGCAGGGAAACTCTTCGGCTCCGCGCCCAGCGCATCGGCCAGCCGCCGCCCTTCCAGCACGCCGGAATGCACCTTGCCCACAATGGCGCGGACATGTTGCTGCTCGCTCTGCTTGCCGATGGTGCGCAGCGATTCCTCCAGCGGGCTGACCTGGATCAGCGTGGAAAGCTGGCGGGTGAAGAGTGTCAGTTCTTTCGCGGAAAGGCGTGGGCTTCGCAGCGACAGCCCCGCCCGCCTGCGCGCCGCCTGAACCGCGCCCGGCTCCAGCCGCACGACAAAGAGCTTGCGCGCGTCCAGCCTGGCGCGCGCGTCGTCGATCGTATCGGCCTTGACCGCCCCCTTGCGCTCCTTGCCCGCCGGGTCGATGGCGACATAGTCGAACTCAGCCATCGGCGATGGTTTCCACCTCTGTCGCGTCGCGCCGCGATACACGGATCGCTTCTTCCGCCGTCGTCTGGCCATCGCGCACCAGCGCCCGCGCAGCCGACCCCAGGTTGGGCGCGTTCAGGAAGGCATGGCGCGCGATCAGCGATTCATCGCCGCCGTCGTTGATCAGGCGGCGGATGGTGTCATCGACGCGGATCGCCTCGAACACACCGATACGCCCCTTGTAGCCGCTGCCGTTGCACTCGTCGCAGCCGCGCGCCTTGTAGATGATCGTGCCCGGATCGAAGCCCAGCAGCGCGCTCGCCGACTTGTCCGCCTGCACCGGCTCACGGCAATGCTGGCAAAGGCGACGAACGAGGCGCTGAGCGATGACCGCGCGCAAGGTCGAGGCGAGCAGGAACGGCTCCACGCGCATGTCGCGCATACGGGTGATCGCCCCCACCGCGTCATTGGTGTGGACGGTCGACAGCACGAGATGCCCCGTCAGCGACGCCTGCACCGCGATCTCCGCCGTTTCGCGGTCGCGAATTTCGCCGACCATCACGACGTCGGGATCCTGGCGCAGGATGGCGCGCAGCCCCGCCGCGAAGGTCAGCCCGACCTTGGCATTGACCTGCGTCTGGCCGACGCCCTCGATCGCATATTCGACCGGATCTTCAACGGTCAGGATGTTGCGCGACCCGTCGTTCAGGGTGCGCAGGCCCGCATAGAGCGTGGTCGTCTTGCCCGAACCGGTCGGCCCGGTGACTAGGATGATGCCATTGGGTTCGCTCAGACCCTCGCGGAAGATCCGGTCCGGCGCGCCGGTCATGCCCAGCAGGTCGAGCGTGATGCCCGCATTCTCCTTGTCCAGGATACGCAGCACCACCCGCTCGCCCGCCCGGCTCGGCAGGGTCGACACACGGACATCGAGCAGCTTGCCACCCAGCGTCAGGCCGATACGCCCATCCTGCGGCACTCGCCGCTCGGCAATGTCGAGGCGCGCCATCACCTTGATGCGGCTGACCACCACGGGCGCGACATGGGGCGGCATCCGCAGCGTCTCGCGCAACACGCCATCCACGCGCATGCGCACGATCAGGCCCGTCTCATAAGGCTCGATATGGATATCCGACACGCCCTGCCGCGCGGCCTCGGCGATGATGCCGTTGATCAGGCGGATCGCCGGCGCATCATCGGCGCTGTCGAGCAGGTCGTCGGCGGTCGGAATGTCGGCGGCCAATATGTCCAGTTCGTCAGCACCGACCTCCAGCGATCCCGCCATGGCCGCCGCGCTGCCCTCCATCGCATAATGGTCGGACAGGTGCCGGTCGAACTGCGCCGCCTCGACAAAGCGCACCTCGAAGCTGCGCGCCAGATGCCGCCTTACCTCCAGCAGCACGCGGGGATTGCTTCCCTCGCGCACGGCGATGGTCAGCCGGTCGCCTTCGGGCGGCAGCAGCACCACGCCATGCTTACGCGCGAAACTGTAGGGGATGTCGATCGGACGCGGCGGGACAACGGGAGAAATGACGTCACCCTGATCCGTGTCGCTCACTTCTTCTCTCCGCTTGCGGGGATTTCGACGGGCCGCACCACGCCGCTCGACTGGCGGACGGTCGGCTCGATGACTTGCGGCTCGGCAGCCGCGGCGGGCTGCACCACCGCGTCGCCCGGCTGCGGCGCGGCGATCGGCGGCGTCGCGCCCATATAGTCGCGCACCAGTTCGTCGATCGTCGGCTCGGCCTCGGGATCACGCTGCAACTGCATGCCGCGAATATAGCCATAGCGCTGCTGCGTCAGCTTCTGCGCATCTTCCTTCGACCGCAGGATGGTCGGCCGGATGAAGACCATCAGGTTGGTCTTGGTCCGGCTCTTGCTGCGCGACTTGAACAGTTCGCCAAGGCCCGGAATGTCGGACAGCAGCGGGATGCGCTCGATCGTCTTGCGCTCATTGTCGTCGAGCAGCCCGCCCAGCGCCAATATCTCGCCATCGTCGACCGTCACGGTCGTCTCGATCTCGCGCTTGTTGATGATGAGGTCGCTGTTGCTGTTGCTCACCGGCCCGGCGACGCTCGACACTTCCTGCTTCAGGAACAGCTTGATGGCGCCTCCGGTGTTGATCTGCGGCTTCACCTCCAGCTTGATGCCGACATCTTGCCGCTGGACGGTGCGGAACTGGTTGTCGAAATTCTGGCTCAGCGCCTCGCCGGTGGTGATCGGCACCTGCTGGCCGACCAGGATCGACGCCTTCTGGTTATCCAGCGTCATGACCGACGGCGTGGAGAGCAAGTTGCTTTCCGTGTCCGATTTCACCGCATTGATGATCGCGCCGAAAATGCCGTTGCCGCCAATGCTGCCGCCCAGCCCAGCAATCGCGCCGGTCGCGCTTTGCAGGCTGCTGACCGCCGCCTGCTGGAGCGTGCTCGCCAGATCGCTGTTGGTCTGCGTCTCGGTCGTGGTGGTGGAGCCGTCTGCCGCGACGACCGTCGTCTTGGTCGTACCCAGCCGATCGGCCGCCACCGCGCCCGCCAGCGTCAGCAGATTGGGCGAGGCGTTGCTGTAGTTGGTCGCGGCAAAGCCCGTCGACGTGCTGCCGATCAGGAATTGCACGCCCAGCTTCTTGGCGGCCGCGTCGCTGATCTCGACGATGATCGCCTCCACCAGCACCTGCTCGCGGCGGGTGTCGATCTGGCGGATCGTCTCGCCCAACATGCGTTGCACGTCGCTATTGGCGGCGACGATGATCGCGTTCGCCCCCTCATAGCGAGTGACGATCGCCGGCCCGCGCGTCGAAATGCCGCTGCCCGACGAAGAGGCGGAGGAAGCCGCCGCCACCGGCGCAGCGGCTTGCGATGCCGGGGCGCCACCCTGCCCGCCTGCCGCCGGCGTGGAAGACGTTACCGGCTGGCTGCTCGACTGGCCGATCAGTTGCTGCAACACCGGCAGCAGCTTTTCCGCATCGGCATGTTCCAGCCAGTAGACGCGGATTTCCGTGCCGCTCGCCGCCTGCCGGTCCAGTTCGCGCGCCATGTTCGCCAGCCGCGCCACCGTATTGGCGTCACCGCGGATCGCGACCGAATTGCTGCTGTCGATCGGCACCACCGTCGCGGCCGACGGCGCGGCATTCTCGCCGCCGCCGCTCGCCACCAGCGCCTGGAGCGACGTCGCGATCTCGCGTGCGCCGGCATTTTTCAGGCTGACCATCTGCGTCGCCGAGGTGTCGCGATCGATCCGCGCGATCACCTGCCGGATGCGGGCGATATTATCGGCATAGTCAGCCACGACCACGCTGTTGCCGGCCCGGTTCGCGGTGACGGAACCGTCCTTGCTCACCAGCGGGCGCAGCGTTTCCAGCGCGCTCGCCGCGTCGATCGAGCGCAGGCGGAAGACTTCGGTGACGAAGCTGTTGCGGTTCGCCGCCCGGCCGACCCCGCTCGGCTGACCCGCCGCGCCGTCGGCCGGCTGGATGCGATAGGCGCCGCCCGGCGCCGGCACCGCGACCAGCCCGTTGGCGCGCAGGGTCGAGAGGAAAATCTCGAAATATTCGGATCGCGACAGCGGCCGGTCGGTCACGACCGACACCTTCCCCTGCACCCGATTGTCGATGATGAAGGTGCGCCCGGTAACGCGCGCGGCATCTTGGATAAAGGCGCGGATGTCGGCGTCGCGGACGTTCAGCGTCTGCTGCGCCTGCACCGGCGTCGCGATCGGCGCGGCAAGGGCAAGGGCAAGAGCGGCGGAGAGGAGAAATTTGCGGGTCATTGGCCTTGCACTATGATGTTGACGGAGGCGACGGCGGCGCCACGCTCGACGGTAAGGGACATGCGCGCGCCCGGCGCGATCTTGTTCTGGATGGCCTGGAGATTGGCGACAGGCTGGCCATCGACCTGGGTGATGACGTCGCCCGGCTTGAACCCGGCGCTGGCGAAGGCCGGCCCCCTGGACATGACGGCCAGCCCGGTGATCCGCCCATTCTGCATCCGCGGCGCGAAGCCGATATCGCGCTTCAGGCTATCTGCCGTGGGCGAATCCATGCCGGGCGGAGTCGCCGGAGGCGGCGGCGCGGCGCTTTGCCAGCCTTCGCCCGATGCCGGCGCAGGCGCCGCCGCGTCCGGCGCAGGCGTGGACTGGTCGAGGAAGACCTGCTCTTCCGCTCCGCCCCGGTCGATCGTGACATGGTCGAAGGCGACGGCCTTCAGCACCACGCCGGGCAGGATTTCGTCCCCCACCGCAAAGCTGTTCTGCACGCCATCGGGCGTCGCCATGATCGCCGATCCCAGACCCGATCCTTCATTGAGCCGGATGCCATAGACGGTCAGCGCCAGCGACGTGACGACCCCGCCGCCCTGCTGCTGCGGGGCGCCCGTGCGGAAGAAGGGATCGAAGCTGGCGAACAGGGCCTGCCGGGCGCTGGGCGAGAGGATCTGCGCCTGCCGCCCTTCCCACGGACCGAAGCTGCCGACCGGTGTCAGCACCACCCATATGAGCCGCACGATCTGCAACGCCAGCAGCGCCAGCAGCAGCCGCTCGCCCAGCTTCAGCCAGTCGATCGACGGCACGCCGCCTTTCCAACCCCGGACCTTGTCGCCGAACGGCACGCGCATCTACGGATAGCCCCCTTTGAGTTCCCGCCCGCCTGCTAGGCAACTCTTCTTACTCCGAAATGACATTTATGTGACCATTATATGACATGGCACGCAAGTGGGGGAGGATGCTTGCATTTCGCGGCGTCACGGCTAGCAAGACGGCGAATATGTCCGTGCCGCGCCGCCTTCCGCGAGGTCCATCATGTCCCTTATTGCCGATAATCCCTGTGCCAGCGACGCCGATCCGGCGTGGATCGCCGCCCATCCGCGCGTCCAGAAAGTGCCCAGCCGCGACCTGACGCTGTTCATCCAGCGGCATTTCCTGTCCGCCGAAGAGTGCGCCTTATTGGTCGAACGGATCGATGCGGATCGTCGCCCCTCCACGATCGCCGACGCCAATGGCGACGGCTATTTCCGCACCAGCGAGACATGCGATCTTGATCCGGCCGATCCCTTCATCGCCACGATCGACGCCAAACTCTCCGCCTTTGCCGGCATCGCCCCCGTTCATGGCGAACCGATTCAGGGCCAGCGCTACGGCGTCGGGCAGGAATTCAAGGCGCATACCGATTATTTCGATCCCAAGGGCGCGGATTACGCCAGATATTGCGCGGTCGCGGGCAACCGCACTTGGACGCTGATGGTCTATCTCAATGCGCCGGCGGCGGGCGGCGCGACGCGCTTCACCAGCATCGGCAAGACCGTCCAGCCCGAAGCGGGCAAGCTGCTCGCCTGGAACAATCGCATTGCGCCGGGCGAACCCAATCCCGCTAGCCTCCACCACGGCATGAAGGTCCGCAGCGGGGTCAAGCATGTCATCACCAAATGGTATCGGGAAAAGCCCTGGGGCTGACCATCCGGCTCAATCCCAATATTTGCGCGTTTCGGCCAGTTCCGCATGGGCGTCAGCCGCACCGGCAATCAGTTTCTTCTCCCGCTTCAGGCCAAGCGGCGTATCCGCCGCCAGTCCGTGCCGCGCCAGCAGGCCCGGCGCATTCGCCAGGTCGTTGAGGTCGCCCAGCCGCTCCTGCAATGTCGTCAGCGCGCCGACCAGCTTGCGCTGGCGGCGACGCTGAGCCGGCTTCTGGAAAAGATCGGCAAAGAATTCCGACCCATAGCGTAGTTTCTTCGCATCCTTTCGAATCTGGTGCCGGGCGTCGTCGGACAGCTTCGCCATGGCCCGCCCACCCCGCCTGATCTTCCTGCGCAGGCGCCCAAGTCGCCCGGCGGCGAAATCCGTCGCCAATTCGTCCGCCGCGCCGCCGCATCCGGCTCCCACCGCCAGCCATTCGGTCAGGTCGAGCAGCAGCATCCGCACCCGTGCCGAATGCAGCCATTCGCCCACCCGCCTGTGCGCCGCCCCATACGCATCGGCCAGGAACAGCCGGGCCGCATCGTCCACCCGCGCCGCCAGCACGTCCAGATCGCGCGCCTCGCCCAGCATGCCGGCCAGCCACCGCAATTCCGCCTGGAAACGCAATATGTCGACTTCAAGCAGGATTGGCTTGAACAGGCTCAGCGCCGACCGCAGCCGCCGCACTGCGACCCGCGCCTGATGCAGCGCCTTGGGGTCATATTGTTCCAGCAGCAGCATCTCGTTCAGGCGATACTGGCGCAGACAGGCCTGGCCGATCCGCAGAAACGCCTCGCCCGCCTTCATCGCCGGATCGAGCCGCACCCGTTCCGCCTTGAACCCGGCGGGGATGGCGGACCGCAGCCGATAGCCGCGTTCGGACTTGGTCAACATGCCGGGGCGGACCGGCACCTCGCCGTCGATGCGGCGGGCCAGGGTGAACAAGGTTGCGGGCGGCCCGTCGACCAGTTCCAGTTCGATCTCGCAAAGCGGCGCCTCGCGCTCGCCGGCGCGCACGACTCCCCGGTCGAGCACCAGTTCGACGCGCCCCGCCCCATCGGCAATCAGCCAGCGGCTCCGCTCGACATCCACCTCGAACACAGGCTCGACCTGCTCCATCGCCTCGCCCAGCATGGCGGCAAGCGGCGTCCGGGGGTCGGGTTGCGGCGTCGTTCCGCGCACCGGCATTTCCCATTCCTGCCGCGCGAACAGCCCCGCCGATCCCCCGTCATCGGCCTTGATCGTCTGGATGCGGCGCTTGCCGGACTTGCGGATGCGCAGGCTCACTCCCTCATCCGCCAGACGGCCATCGGGCGTGTCGAAATAGATGGACTGCAGCCGGGTCACATCCTCCCGTTCCGGCAGGGCGTCCCAATGGGCGAAATGCCCGGCCGCCACGTCCGTCAGGTCCAGCTTCAGTTCGACTTCGCGTCCCATGCGTCCCTCCGTGCGTCAACGGGCGACGCCGGGCTTTAGCATGAAGCGTCGGGGAAGGACATTGCCCGTCAGGACCAACGAAAAAGGGCGCTCGAAACAGCGCCCTTTTCCTCTTTCGTCTGACAGATCGATCAGTGTCTGTTTGGAAATCCGGCAGCAGCCGGATTTACCGCACCGGCCCGCTCCCCCACCCGGCTACCCAACGGCAGTATTCTATGGGTGGCCGGGTGGGGGAGCGGGCCGGTGCCGCGATGAAAATGCGATTTCTCGCATTTTCCAAACGGACTCTCAGAAGGTGGTCGACAGCGAGAAGTTCAGCGTGGTGCCATAACGATAGGCGTTATAGATCACCGTATAGTCGCCGTTCGACTGCGTTTCCTTGTAATTATTTCCAAGGATGTTGCGTGCCTCGAACTTGGCTTCGAACTGGCGCCCCGCCACCTTGACGCCCTGGCGCGCCACGAAGTCCAGGTTCACGCCGGGATATTCATACACGTCCGGCTGGTTCTGGTTGGCAAGGCCACGGCTGGTTACGCGCTTGCTGGCATAGGACAGGATGAAGGTCTGCTGCGACAGATTTTCCTGATCTTCCAGGCCAAGCTGGAAGTTGACCAGATGGTCCGACTGGCCGGTCAGCGACGCGCCGTTCCGGAAATAGTCGGTCGCCAGCGTCGAGGATGCACCGAATACCGACACCTGATCATCCGCGCCCACCTTCAGCTTGGACTTGGTGTAGGTATAGTTGGCGATCGTGACCAGGCGGCGCGTGGCGAAGAAATCGCTGCCCGAGAAGCCGGACAGATCGAAATATTTCTGCACCTCGGCTTCACCACCATAGAGATTCGCCTTCGGTGCATTGGCGAAGCTGGTGATGAAATTGTCGCCGTTCAGCGTAATGTAGGTTTCGATCGGCTTGTCGATCTTCTTGAAGAAGCCCGCGATCGAGAAGCGCTGATCGCGACCGAAATACCATTCATAGCGCGCTTCCGCGTTGAACAGTTCGCTATCCTGCAGATAAGGGTTGCCCTGATAGCGGCGGTTCGTGTCCGGGTCGAAGTAGAACTGATAGATGAGTTCGCGGAACTGCGGCCGCGCGATCGTCTTCGACGCGTTCAGGCGGATCTGCATATTTTCCTGCAGCTGCCAGGTCAGCGTCGCGGCGGGCAGCCAATAGTCATTGTCCAGCATGGTCGATGCGGTGCTGGCGCCCGGCGTGTTGAACACCTGCAGCGGCGACACCTCCAGCTTGGCCGTTTCATAGCGGACGCCCGCATCGATCGACACTTCCGGCGTTACCTGCAGGTTCACCTTGCCATAGCCGGCATGGTTCTTGAGCGTCGCGCGGAAGGCGGGATTGCCTTCGTTCGTCTCGATCACGCCGATGTTGAAATAATCGACGATGTTCGGCGCCAGCAGCAGGTCGGGCCGCAGCACGCCCACGCCTTCGGGCATATCGCTCGACGCGCGGAACTGGAAGTCGCGGCGCGAGCTGGTGCGATTGGTGTCGGTATAGGCATAGCCCGCCGTCAGCCCCAGCGAGGGCGACGGACGCCAGGTCAGGTCGATGCCGCCCGACCACAGGTCTTCGTTCAGATCCGAATAGCTCGCTGTCGCCGTCTGGCCGGTATTGCCGTTCAGGCGGTTGACGAACAGGTCGCCATAGGGGTCCGCGTCCGAATTGGTGCGGATATATTCGAACGAGATTTCGTCCGGCGCCTCACGCTGCGAATTGGCGTAGCCGCCACGCACGTCCAGGCTGAATGCCGGGCCGAGCTTGAACTCGCCCACGAACTGGGTGTCGATCAGCTGGCGCTCATACCAGGCCGTATCCTGCTCCATGATGTCGGAGGTCGGCTGAGTCTGGGTGTTGCCGATGCCCAGGCGCGTATGCTTGAGCGTGTCGCGGATATAGAGGTTGGTCCAGCGCAGCTTGTTGCCGCCGAACTCCAGCCCCAGGCCCAGCAGGCCGTTGACGATGATGCGATTGTCGGTCGTGACGCGCTGGAAATCCGAATTCAGCGCCGACAGGTCGGGCGTGATCGAATTCTGCTGGCGCTGGTCGCGAACGATCCACTTGTTGCTGTAGCCCGCCGTCGCAATCAGGCCCAGCGTCGACCCGCCCAGATCGAACGAAGTGCCGCCCGAAACGGTCGCCGAATAATTGGGATCGAGATCGGTGATGCGCTGGACGGTCGAGTTGCTGAAGCGCACCATCTGGCCCGCCAGGGCGACGGAGTCGACATTACCGGAGCTGATCCGCTCGCCGCTCTTGAAGAAGGCGCTCAGCGCCGGCGGCAGGTCGCGGCTGCCATTGTCGAAGCCGGTCCAGTCGCTCTTGCTGCCATAATAGCTGTAGCCGAGCTGATAGGTGCTTTCGGTGTTCGCGCCAATGCCGCCGCTGATCGTCAGGAAGCTTTCGGCCGGCACGGCGTTGGTCGTCAGGTTGATGACGCCGCCGCCGAATTCGCCCGGATAGTTGGGCGAATAGCTTTTCTGGACCATCGAGGAGGATACGATGTTGGTCGGGAACAGGTCCAGCGGCACGACGCGCTTGAGCGGCTCGGGGCTGGGCAGCGGCGAACCGTTGAGCAGCGCGAGCGAATAGCGATCGCCAAGGCCGCGCACATAGACGAAGCCGTTGCCGACCACAGAAAGGCCGGTGACGCGACCCAGAGCGCCGGCGATATTGCCGTCGCCGGTACGCGCGATGTCCGCGGAGGACAGGATCGACACGACCGCGGGCGTATTCTTCTGGATATTGGCGCTGCCGCGACGGCCGGTGACGATGATGTCGGCACCGGGAATCGAAACGTCGGGCGCCGCGTCGTCCCGGGCGGCAGAACGGCCGGTCCGGGCGACCGGGTCAGCGGCAACCTGCGGATCGCTGGTCGTGGCATCGGCAGGCGCGGTCGTTTCCTGCGCGAGCGCGGCCGGCGCGACCAAAGCGGAAGAAAGGAGCAGCAGGCCCGCGAACTTGAGCGGCGTCGCCATCAAATGTCCCCTAAAGATAGTCATTGCGCATTTCGGGGCGGGATGCAGCCGGTCAGGCCGCATCCCGCCCCGTCTCAGGTCGATCCGATCTTAGACCGGGATCGAGGTGCAGGCGCGACGGGCGGTGCTGGTGCTGTCGAACGGCGCATAGGCCGAGTTGCAGGTCCAGCCCGCGAACCAGGTGTCGTTCGAGTCCTTCACCGCACCGACATAGGTGGTGGTGTCGAAGAAGGCATCCAGCGTCTTGGCGTCGAAGGCGGTGACGCCGGTCGTTTCGTTCGCGCCGTTGATGAAGGTGGCGGTCAGCGAAGCAGTGTAGGCGTCGTTATTGTTGTTGCCCGTGAACAGCGTGGCGATATCCGCGACGCTGTAGGCGATGCCGCTGGTGCCCGACGCGATATATTTGGTCGCATTGCACTGCATCAGGACCGAACGGGCCGTCAGCGTGGCGCGGTTCGCGGCGCTGCCGGTGCCGTGCAGGCGGACGCACTCATTATTCGGCGACACCACGATGCCGTTGACCAGCGTCAGGTCCGAATTGCCGCGGTTCAGGATCGACGCCTGGTCGTTGGCTTCATTGTTGCTGCTGACCTGCGGCTGGATCGCGGTGAAGTTCGCCACGATCGTCTTCTGACGCGGCGTGTCGCTTTCCAGGCCATTGCTGTCGATTTCCATCAGCGCGTCGCCTTGGCCCGGGCGCTGCACGATCAGGACATATTGGAAACGACCCTGGATACCGGTGTCGGCGTCAAGGCTGTCGTCGTCCGAGCCGGCCGCGATATAGTGCTTCATGCGCACGGTGCCGCCGAAGAATTCAGCGCCGTCGTCCGAGCTGTTGAAGCTCTGGATATAGTCCAACGTGGTGCCGGAGCCGATCGATTCGCCGGTCAGCGCCTGCAGTTCGGTGTTGGCGCCCAGCACATAGCCCGAATAGCGAATCTGCACATATTTCATCGTGCCGGCATTGTAGGCGTCGTCGCGACCACCGAAGTTCGCTGGATCGGCCGAACCTTCGGTCTGGCGCTCGCAGGTGTCGGCAGCGACCGAACCGCTGTTGCAATCGGTGGTGCGCGCACGGCCCATCAGCACGACGCCGCCCCACTGGCCCATCGAGGTTTCCGACGCGATGCCCTTGATATTGTCGCTGCTGGTGAAGATGATCGGGGCGGAGGCGGTGCCCGTGGCGTTGATCTTGTTGCCGCGATTCACGGCCAGCCAGGACGTGCCGGTGCCGCCATACAGGACAACGCCCGGTTCGATCGTCAGCGTGACGTTGGTGTCGGCGGTCAGCTGGCCACCGGTCAGCGTGAAGCCGTTGGCGGCGGTGCAGCCAACGGTCGAGCTGGTGACGGGCGCCGAGGTGGTCGGGGCGGAGAAGCCGCTGTCGCAACCCACGTCGACGCGGCCCTTCAGCTGATAGACCAGTCCGGCGATCTTGGGCAGCGTGATGCTCTTGGCGATGATCGACGGCAGCGTGCAGACGCGCCACGTATCGCCCGAGGAGTTGCTGATCGTGCCTTCGTCGGTCAGGCCCTTGGGATCGGCGATCGTCGGGCAACCGCCGGCGGCCGTGATTGCAGTCGGCGTCGGCGTGGGCGTGGGGGTCGGCGTGGGCGTCGGCGTCGGGTTGATGATGACATTGCCGCCGGTACCGGGCGAAGCGATGTCGTCCGCGCCGCAGGCGCTCAGCGCCATGCAGGCGCAGCCCGCCATCAGGATGGTGTGAATGCGATTATTCTTGGCCATGTCGTCTCCGCTCCGGGCATCGCCCGTATTGTTGGTAGGCGGAGCGCAGGGGAAAACTCGAATCGGACAACGCCCCCTGTCGCCCTCTGCGCGGCAGTTAGGCGGGGGAAATGACATGATCGTTCCGCTTTGATGACGGTTCGGCGACTCAAAAATGACAGTTAAAAGACAGAGGGCATGACAATGGTCATGATGGCAAAGGGGATAACAACCATATGAAAGGGCGCCGCCCCTGCGGACGACGCCCCTCACTCCCTGCACCCTGGATTTTACCCTGTTCGGATTGAATCAGGATAAACGCTATTGTCTTTTGCCTTCCGTGATTTCCGAGCCGTGAAATGGCATTTCACGCGAAATCACTTCAGCCTTGCAAATCGACTCAGCGCGACGCGTAAACGGGCGCCTTCAACCGGCCCAGCGCCCGCTGTGCGATCGATCGCGACGATTCCTGCGTGCCGTTGGCCAGCAGCAGCGTCTCTTCCGGCGCGAAACTGGCGGCGCGGTACGCGGCCCGCGCGCGCTCCATGCGCCCCGCACCGGCATAGGCATTGCCAAGATTGATGAGGCGGGCCGGATCATTCTCGCCATTCAGACGCATCAGCTGCAACTTGCCGATCGCGTCGTTGAACTGCCCCTTGATCAGGGCGTCGGCGGCCAGGCTGCCATCGGGCAGGGCGACCACGACCATGTCGTCGGAGGCCGCCTGCGCCGTCATCGGCACGGCAGCAGCCATTGCCAGACCCAAAATCGCGACGGCCATCTTCATCTCTTTTCTCCAAAAAAACCTTCTACAATAGCGATTACTATTTCACTTTGATGACATGCATGCAAGGCGCGACAAAGGTCGGCTTTTGATAAATCTTTACTTATAAATCAGTATGTTATTAGTTTTCCATCAAACTGTCATAAAAGTGAAATCAAATCGACAGGGTGGAATTGGACTTTCCGCGAATCAGCAGAGGAGCGACGGCAACCGCTAGCGCCCACCCTTCCAGGCCGCATGACAGCGGCGCGCGTCGGGCACGACATGAAGGTCGATGGCGCCAGCGCCTCGACGGAATGCAGAACGGATGTGGAAAGGTCCGGAGGCTTCTGTTGCCCGGCGCCTCCGGGGGCCGCTGAATTCCCTTCTGTTGCCCGGTGGGTTCAACCGCGCTATTTTAGAGTAATGTCAGGCCGTGAGGCCCTCAATTACGCTGCAATGGCGAGTGCTTCGTTATCGTTGGCACTTGTGAGTTTTGCACAGTTTAACGGCTTACACGGGCCGGGTAAAAATATCGCCTTTGAACACACGTCGATCCTAGTTCGGCCCCATCAGAAACCCCGCCTCAAAGGCGGGATATGTGGTGGAACCGCCGGGTACTGCCCCCGGGTCCGCTGCGTCTATTACTCGACACAATTTATCACCATAGCCGGGCGAACCCGGCACCCCCTATATGGAGCGGTGCGGTCCATTTATCAAGCCACTCGCGTCAAAGAGGGGAAGTCGACATGTGCATCATGGCCATGGCATGGGACACGCATCCGCGCTGGCGGCTCATCCTGATCGGCAATCGCGACGAATATCATGCCCGCCCGGCCGCGCCGCTGGCCCGCTGGACCGATCGCCCAGGCCTGATCGCCGGGCGCGACCTGCAATCGGGCGGGACGTGGCTCGGCGTATCCGAAGCCGGCCGCGCCGCGATCGTCACCAATTTGCGTGGCTATGGCCGCCCGCAACCCGACCGTGCCTCGCGTGGGGCGCTGGTGACGGATCTGCTCGCGGGCGACGGCGCCCATGCCGATGTCGCGCGGGCGGCGTTCGACGATTTCAATCCGTTCAACCTGATCCTCGTCGAACGCGACCGCGCCCATTTCCTGACCAACCGCCCGGAACCGTGGCGCACGGCGCTGACGCCCGGCCTCTACGGCCTCTCCAACGGTACGCTCGACGCGCCCTGGCCCAAGACGCTCGCGCTCAAGGCCAGCCTGCTCGCCTGGCTGACCGAGGAGGCGCAAGATCCCGCGCGCCTGCTCACAGCGCTTCGCCTGGAAAGCCTGCCCGACGCCGGCATCGCCCCCGCCATTCCCTCCGACGCCCCGGACGAAGCCGCCGCCTCCCCCATCTTCATCCGCAATCCGCTCTACGGCACTCGGTGCAGCACCATCGTGGCGATCGACCGGGATGGACAGGGACGGATCATCGAACGCCGCTTCGACGCAAACGCCGACAGGACGGGCGAGAGCGAGGAGCATTTCCGCTGGTAAAGCGCCGCGACCGTCAACGGCCAAATTCCGTCATCCCAGCGAAAGCTGGGATGACGGCCAAGAAGAACAGCCGTCAGTCCGCGATCCACCCCCACTCCGCCATTCTCATCCGCGCGTATATCCCCTAAGCGCGCTCCATGAGCCCCGACTATCTCTACATCGCCTGCGCGATCGTCGCCGTCGTCATTTCCGGCCTCGCCAAGGGCGGGTTCGCGGGCGTGGGGGCGCTGGCCATGCCGATCATGGCGCTGGGCGTCGATCCGGTGCGCGGAGCGGCCATCCTGCTGCCGATCCTGATCCTGCAGGATGCAGTCAGCGTCTGGGCGTTCCGCAAAAGCTGGGACGGCCATGTCCTGCGGGTCATGCTGCCCGGCATGGCCGCTGGCGTAGGCCTTGGCTATGTCTTCGCGGCGCAGGTGTCGGAAAGCGCGGTGCTGGGTGCGCTGGGCGCGATATCGGTGATTTTCGGGCTGCAACGGCTCTGGGTCGAACGGGGCGGCGCGATCATACTGCCGTCCAATTCGCCCGCATGGGTCGGCACGCTGTTCGGCGTCGCCAGCGGCTTCACCAGCCAGATCGCCCATGCCGGATCGCCGCCCTTCCAGATGTGGGTGCTGCCCCGCAAGCTGCCGCGCGACATGCTGGTCGGGACCACGGCTGTCGCCTTCGCCGTCATGAACTGGATCAAGGTGCCCGCCTATGCGGCGCTGGGCCAGTTCACGCGTGCGAACCTGACGGCGACGGCGATGCTGGTGCCGGTAGCGATCGCCGCGACCTTCGCCGGGGTGGCGCTGGTGCGGCGAGTCGATGCGGCGCGTTTCTACACGCTCATCTATGTGCTGATGGTGTTGCTCGGCCTCAAGCTGGTGGCCGATGCGCTGATGGCTTGAGCCATAACCAACCTACTTCCGTTCGCTGCGAGCGAAGTTGAGTGTAAAAAAAGGCCGGCGCTGAGGCCGGCCTTTTCGCTTATTCCTTCTCGCGCTTCTTGCGATGCGTGTCGAGGTCGAGGACGGTGGTGTCCAGCCCCTCGGGCAGCAGCCCCAGGCGACGCGCCACTTCCTGATAAGCCTCGACTTCACCGCCCAGGTCGCGGCGGAACCGGTCCTTGTCCAGCTTTTCGCCGGTGTTCATGTCCCACAGGCGGCAACCGTCCGGGCTGATCTCGTCGGCCAGGATGACGCGGCTGTAATCGCCGTCATAAAGCCGGCCGAACTCCAGCTTGAAGTCGATCAGGCGGATACCGATGCCGGCGAACAGGCCGCACATGAAGTCGTTGATGCGGATCGCCATGTCGGCGATGTCGTGCATCTCTTCCTGCGTGGCCCAACCGAAGCAGGCGATATGCTCTTCGGACACCAGCGGGTCGCCCAGCGCATCGTCCTTGTAGCAATATTCGATCAGCGTGCGGGGCAGCTGCGTGCCTTCCTCAATGCCCAGCTTCTTGCTGAGCGAACCGGCGGCGACGTTGCGCACGACGACCTCGATCGGCACGATCTCGACCTGGCGGACCAGCTGCTCGCGCATGTTGAGGCGGCGGATGAAGTGGGTCGGCACGCCGATCTGGCCGAGCAGGGTGAAGATATGCTCGGAAATACGGTTGTTGAGCACGCCCTTGCCGGAAATCGTGCCCTTCTTCTGCGCGTTGAAGGCGGTGGCGTCATCCTTGAAATATTGGATGATCGTGCCGGGTTCCGGGCCTTCGTAAAGGATCTTTGCCTTGCCTTCGTAGATCTGGCGGCGACGGGCCATGCGCGTTCCTGACTTTTTCCAAAAACAGTTCACCCCGGCAAACGCGAATCGGAAGGGATAAGCGGGTGCCGGGGCTGCTCGGGCGGCCCATAGAACAAAGTCGGCTGGGGTGCAATTGGATGGGTGGGCGCACGGTCATGCCGCCCGCCCGTCGCCCTCCATCACCACCGACTCATCCAGAAAGTCCAGAAACGCCCGCACCCGCGCCGCGGACCGGTCTTCCGCCGCATAGAGGGCGTGGATATCCTCGCCGTCGCCGGGATTATAGTCCGCCAATATCTCGACCAGCCGCCCGGCCTTCACATCGCTTTCGACATGGAAATAGCCGTGCCGGGCGATGCCGCAGCCAGCGACCGCCATCTGCCTGACCACCTCGCCCGAATTGCCGAAGAATTTGCCCTCCACCGGCCGCTGCACCACGCGCTTGCCGATGCGGAAGGGCCAGCCGTCGACCGACCGGCGGAAACTGAAGCGCAGACAGTCATGTCCGTCCAGATCGTCGGGCGTTTGCGGTGTCCCGCGCCGCGCCAGATAGTCGGGGCTGGCCACCAGCGCCATGCGGCTACGCCCCAGCTTCTTCGCGCGCAGGCTGGTGTCGCGCAGCGGCCCGATGCGGATGGCGATGTCGGCCCGCTCGCCCACCAGATCGACGATCGTGTCCGACAGCGTCAGGTCGACCGTCACCGCCGGATAACGCTCCGCAAAGCACGGCAGGATCGGGATCAGCCGCTCGACCCCGAAGGAAGGCGACGCATTGACCCGCAGCAGCCCGCGCGGCTCGTTACGGTCCTGCCCCAAGCTGATCTCGACATCCATCATGTCGCCGATCAGCACCGCCATCCGGTCGCGATAGGCCTGCCCTTCCCGCGTCAGCGCCAGCGCGCGGGTCGACCGGCGGAACAGCAGCACGCCCAGCCGCTGCTCCAGCCGCGCGATCGACCGGCTGACCGCCGACGGTGTCAGCCGCAGCGCCTTGGCCGCCGCCGCGAAGCTCCCCTCGCCCGCGACCATCAGGAACGTCTCTATGTCGCCGAAACGATTATCCATGATTTATTTTCACTTCTGAAGTGATGGAGTGCGATCTAATCATCAATCGCGCAAATGCTATCTGATTGTCCAGTTCGCTGTCTATTTTTACAAGGGAGCATCCCATGGACCTGAAACTCACCGGCAAGAGCGCCATCGTCACCGGATCCACCGCCGGCATCGGCCTCGCCATCGCCAGACGCCTTGCGCAGGAGGGCGTCACCGTCACCATCACCGGCCGCAGCCAGGCCAAGCTGGACGCCGCCGCCGCCGAAATCGGCTTGCCCGTCAACGCCGTCCTCGCCGATCCCGCCACCGCGCAGGGCGCCGCCGAACTGATCGCCGCGGTACCCACAACCGACATATTGGTGAACAATCTCGGCATCTACGAAGCCAGGGATTTCGCCGACATCAGCGATGAGGACTGGCATCGCCTGTTCGAGGTCAACGTCGTCAGCGGCGCGCGCCTGTCCCGCCATTATTTCCCGAAGATGCTGGAGCGCAATTGGGGCCGGGTGATCTTCATCGCCAGCGAGAGCGGCCTGCTCCCGCCTGCCGAAATGATCCATTACGGCATGACCAAGTCGGCCCAGCTCTCCATCTCTCGCGGCCTCGCCGAACATACGCGCGGCACCGGCGTCACGGTCAACAGCGTCCTTCCCGGCCCGACGCGATCGGAAGGGATCGTCGACTTCATCCGCTCCGTCGTCGACAACAAGGAAGCGCCCGAAGCCGAACGCGAGGCGGAATTCTTCACCAGGCTGCGCCCGCTTTCGCTGATCAAGCGCCTGATCGAGGCGGACGAGGTCGGCGCGATGGTCGCCTATCTCGCCAGCCCGCTCGCCGCCGCCACCAATGGCGCCGCGCTGCGGGTCGAAGGCGGCATGGTGCCGACGATCGCGTAATCCGATACCGGAGATATTCACGATCCTCCTTACGGAAACTGGCCCTGTCGCTCGTCTCATGCCTCCACTAGGATGATGCGATGAGCGACACGGACAGCCTTTCCCCGATCGAGGACGCCATGAACCGGGACGGCTACGCCCGCCTGCCCGGCGCGGAGCTGCTGGACCAGCTCGGTATATCGCCGACGGACTGGGACGCGTTTGCCCGAAGCTGGGACGATCTTGGCCCCGATCTCTACATGGCCGATGGTGGACGCTACCGCCGCCGCCGCCACGCGACTTTCCGCTGCACATCGGGCCAGTTCGTCCGCCAGCCGCACCAGCCCCATTATCAGAGCCGCGACTATAATGTGTTGAACGGCGACGTGCAGCGCTGGTTCGATCCGGTCGAGGATGCAACCATCGCCATGCCCGCCATGCAGGCGATCCTTGCCTTTTGCGCCGACAGCTTCGATCCCGCCCGCAAGGGCGACTGGCACGTCGAACTCCACCAGTTCCGCATCGAGACGAAGCCCGGCGAAAATGGCCGCCCGACGCCGGAAGGCATGCACCGCGACGGCGTCGACCGGGTGATGGTGATGCTGGTCGAGCGCCGCAACGTGCGCGAAGGCGTTACCCGCATCGGCGCGCCCGACGGCACACCGCTCGGCGAGTTCACGCTGGTCCAGCCGGGCGACACGATGCTGATCGACGACCACCGCATCCTGCACGGCGTGACCGAAATCCACCCGCTCGTGCCCACGCGCCCCGCCTGGCGCGACGCGCTGGTGGTGACGTTCGTGGCGAACAGCTAAACTAAAGGTCCGTTCGGTTCGAGCCCTTCGACTGCCTGCTTGCAGCAGGCGCTCAGGATAAACCTCATCCGCTTTGCGGATGAGGTCGAGAACCGGCTAGCGCAGCGCTTCCCGCTTCTCGACACGCTCGAAGCGAACGGATGTCACTTAAGAAGAACCAGCTCCTCTGCCATACTCGGATGCAGCGCGACGGTGTCGTCGAAATCCTGCTTGGTCAGGCCCGCCTTCACCGCGATGGCCGCCGCCTGCAAAATCTCCGGCGCATCCGGCCCGATCATGTGCAGCCCCACGACCTTGTTGGTCGTCGCGTCCACGACCATCTTGTAGAGCGACCGTTCGTCCCGCCCGGCCAGCACATTCTTCATCGGCCGGAAGTCGGAGGTATAGACCTTCACGGTGCCATATTGGTTCTTCGCCTGCGCTTCGGTCAGGCCCACGCCGGCGAGCGGCGGATGGCTGAAGACGGCCGACGGCACACAGGCATAGTCGACCTTGCGCTTGTCGCCACCGAACACGTTGTCGGCGAACGCATGGCCTTCGCGAATGGCGATCGGGGTGAGTTGCAGCCGGTCGGTGACGTCGCCCACTGCATAGATGCTCTGGCACGTCGTCTGGCTATAGTCGTCGACCCGGATCGCGCCCTTCTCGTCCAGTTCGACATCGGCCGTCTCCAGCCCCAGCCCATCGGTCATCGGCTTGCGCCCGGTGGCGAACAGCACCACGTCCGCCGCGACCGGATCGCCATCCTTGAAACGGACGCAGAGCGTGCCGTCCTCATTCTTCTCGATCCGCTCCATCTGCGCATTGAAGCGGAAATTGATCCCCTTGGTCATGGAGATCTGGAGCAGCCGGTCGCGTATCTGCGCGTCATAGCCCCGCAGCAGGTCGCTGCCGCGATTGACCATCGTCACATGGCTGCCGAGCTGGTGGAAGATGCCGGCAAATTCATTGGCGATATAGCCGCCGCCAACGATCACGATCCGCTTGGGGCATTCGTTCAGATGGAACACCTCGTTGGACGTGATGCCATGTTCCGCGCCCTCCACTTCGGGGATCAGCGGCCAGGCGCCAGTGGCGACCAGGATCGTCTTCGCCGTTACCTCACGCCCGCCGGCCAGCTTCACGCTGTGCGGCCCGGTGATCGTCGCCCGCTCGCGGATCACCTCCACCTTGTGGCTGCTGAGCGTATTGCCGTAGAGTCCCTCCAGCCGATCGACCTCCGCCAGCACATTGTCGCGCAGCGTCGTCCATTCGAAACCGCAATCCGGCACATTCCAGCCAAAGCGACGCGCGTCCTTCAGATCCTCGGCGAAATGCGCGCCATAGATGAGCAGCTTCTTGGGTACGCAGCCCCGGATGACGCAGGTGCCCCCGACCCGATATTCCTCCGCCACCGCAACCTTCGCGCCATGCGCCGCCGCAACGCGCGACGCCCGCACGCCGCCCGAACCGGCGCCAATGACGAAAAGGTCGAAATCAAACTCGCTCATGCCTGCCTCCGCTCGGCGCATCGCGCGGGAAAACGGGAACCGGTTTTCCGCCCAAGCGATGCGCCATCAAAAACTTGACGCGGGATATGGCGGCTAGGGCGTGGAGTTACAAATGGGATTTTTTCTACCAGTTCCCTTCACTTCGAGCATGTCGAAAAGCGGTAAGCTTTGCGCTCCCGTTTCTCGACATGCTCGAAACGAACGGCTGTCGTGGTTATTCCCCGCCCAGCGCGATGTCGATCAGCGCCATGGTCGACGGATCGAAGCCGGTCGGACCATTCGCCTCGATCGACTTGGCGATTTCCTTGCCCAGTTCGACGCCGAACTGGTCGAAGGGGTTGATGCCCATCAGCACGGCATTGGCGAAGGTGCGATGTTCGTAGAAGGCGATCAGCGCGCCGACCACTTCGGGGGTCACGTCATCGACCAGGATGGTGGTCGACGGCCGGTTGCCCGGATAGGCGCGCGCCGGGTCCGCCGCATTCTCCTTGCCGCGCATCAGTGCAGCGCCCTGCGCGAAGCAGTTGACCAGCAGCGCGCGGTGATGCGCCGCGTCCAGCACATGGCCCGGCTCGATCGAGGCGATGAACTCGACCGGGGTCAGGATCGTCCCCTGATGCAGCAGCTGGAACACCGCATGCTGCGCATCGGTGCCCACGCCGCCCCAGGTGATCGGCGCGGTCGGTCCGTCGACCGGCGTGCCGTCCCGCTTCACGCTCTTGCCATTGCTCTCCATTTCCAACTGCTGGAGGTAGGAAGGCAGCAGCTTCAGCCGCTCGTCATAGGCGAATAGCGCGCGCGTCTGGCAGCCCAGCACCCGCGTATAATATTGGTCGACAAAGGCCGCGATCAGCGGCGCATTTTCGCTTGGGGGAGACAGGCGGAAATGCCGGTCCATCGCCGCCGCGCCCTCCAGCAGGCTCTCGAACGCGTCCCAGCCCAGCGACAGCGCCGCCGGGAAGCCGATCGAGGACCAGAGCGAATAACGCCCGCCCACCGACTCCGCAAACGGCAGGATGCGGGTTTCGTCCACGCCCCATTCGATCGCCTTGTCGGGCGAGGCCGTCAGCGCGATGACGCGGCCATAGGGATCCTCTACGCCCGCCTCGACCATCCAGTTGATCGCGCTCGCCGCGTTCAGCATCGTCTCGGTCGTGGTGAAGGTCTTCGACGCCACGGCGATCAGCGTATAGTTGGGATCGAAGCTGTCGAGCGCCCGTTCCAGCGCGGTGCCGTCGACATTGGACACGATCGCCACGTCGTAGCGGATGCCCTCGCCATCCAGCGCGTCGATGATGAGGTCCGGTCCCAGCGCCGACCCGCCGATGCCGATATGCAGGATATGGCGAATCTCGCCCAGCGCGCCCGCCTCGATCGCGTCGATCAGCGCGCGCATCCGTTGATGCAGCATCTTGGCCTGCGCGACGCTCTGCGCATTGCCCTCGCCCCGCTCGGCGGGATGTTCGGCAGCGCGGCCTTCGGTGTTATTCACCGCCTCACCCGCGAACAGCGCGTCGCGCTGCGCGGCAAAGCCCTGTTCCTCGGCCAGCTTCAGGAAGCCGGCCATCAGGTCATCGGTCAGATGGGTCTTGGACCAGTCGAACCGGATCGGTCCCTGGCTCAGCACCAGCTTGGACAGGCGGTCGGGATCGGTGGTAAAAATGGATTTGAGGTCTGCTTGCGGAAGCGCGGCGATGGACGCCAAGGGACCTGGCAGTGCAGGGCTGGTCATGCAATATCCTCTTATGACGTTGGTCGAGATCGACGCTGCACCGGTCGATTCTCCCTCTGCTTAGACAGGTCCGCGGTGCAATGCACCATCCACCGTGCTTGACGCGGCCTTTAGGACACCGCAAAAGCCGCGACGGCCCCTTTTCGGGGCGAAACGAAGGAAAAGACGAACACGCATGAGCGCAAAATCCGAAACGCGGGACTTCCTCTGGTTTCTCGCCAAGCTGGGCCTGTTCGTCTTCATCCTGCGCAGCTTCATCATCTCGCCCTTCAACATCCCGTCGGAATCGATGCAGCCGCGCCTGCTGATCGGCGATTATCTGCTGGTCGCCAAATGGCCTTATGGCTATTCGCGCTATTCGCTGCCCTTCGGTATCCCGCTGATCCCCGGCCGTATCCTGGCCTCCACGCCTGAACGGGGTGACGTCGTCGTGTTCAAGGCGCCGCCCAGCCAGAAGAACGACTATATCAAGCGCGTCATCGGCCTGCCCGGTGACATGATCGCGGTGCGCGGCGGGACCGTCTATCTGAACGGCCAGGCCATTCCCAAGCAGAAAGTCGCCGACCTGGTCATTCCGGTGACGCCCAACATGGTCGACGCCGCCGCAAAGGAAGGCAGCGCCTCCCCCTGCTATCGCCCGGAGTTCGAGGAACCCGCGTCCGGCGGCGGCAAGCAGTGCCGTTACCCGCAGTTCCGCGAGACGCTGCCGGGCGGCAAGAGCTACAATGTGCTCGACCTGCTGCCCGACGGTGCGGCGGACGATCGCGACACGGTGCTGGTGCCCGAAGGCCATCTGTTCATGATGGGCGACAATCGCGATCGCAGCGCCGACAGCCGCTTCCCGGCCGTAGAAGGCGGCGGCATCGGCCTCGTCCCCGAAAAGAATCTCGTCGGCAAAGCGATGATCTCGGTCTTTTCGACCGACGGCAGCGCCAACTGGCTGCTCCCCTGGACCTGGTTCACCGCCGCGCGCTGGAGCCGGATCGGAGAGGGCTTTTGACGTTGAGTGCGCATCGGCCGGACACCGACGGCTGGCTGAAGGAACTGATCGGCCGCGCCCCGAAGAACCGGGCCGCGTTCGAACAGGCGCTGACCCATGGCAGCGCCAAGGCGGTCAATTATGAGCGGCTGGAATTTCTGGGCGACCGTATCCTGGGTCTGCTGATCGGCGAATGGGTCTATGAACGCTTCACCGAAGAGCCGGAGGGCAAGTTGTCCCGGCGCTACAATGCGCTGGTGTCGGGCGAAACCTGCGCGGAAATCGCGCGCGGGGCCGGCGTGCCCAAGCATCTGATCCTGGGCAAGCAGGCACGCGACGACGGCGCGGCCGACAGCGACAATGTGCTGGGCGACGTGATGGAGGCGCTGATCGGCGCGCTCTATCTGGAGGCGGGGCTGGAGGAAGCGCGCGCGCTCGTCCGCCGGCTCTGGGGCAACCGGGTCGACACCCAGACCAGCGCCCCGCGCCACCCCAAATCCTACCTCCAGGAATGGGCCGCCGCGAACAAGCGCAAGCCCCCGGAATATGTGCTGACCGACCGCTCCGGCCCGCAACATTCGCTGCGCTTCACCGTAACCGTCTCGATCAAGGGCGCAGGCGAAGCGAGCGCGACCGGCGGGTCGAAGCAGGAAGCGGAAACCGCAGCGGCCAAGGCGCTGCTGGAGAAACTCGCAGGCTAAGCGAAATTTATGCTATGGCGCGATCCTGCATTTCGCGGGCTGGCCGCGCATTTGAACGGATGGAATGAATTTGACGGTTGATATGGAATCCCAGCGCTGCGGCGTCGTCGCGATCGTGGGTGCGCCCAATGCGGGCAAATCGACGCTGGTGAACGCGCTGGTGGGGCAGAAGGTGGCGATCACCAGCCCCAAGGCGCAAACCACGCGCACACGCGTCATGGGCGTCGCGATCGAGGGCGACGCGCAGCTCGTGCTCGTCGACACGCCCGGCATCTTCGCGCCCCGTCGCCGGCTCGACCGCGCAATGGTGCAGGCCGCCTGGGGCGGCGCGCAGGGGTCCGACCTCATCGCCCTGATCGTCGACGGCAAGGCCGGCCTTGGCCCCAAGATGGAGCCGATCATCGAGGCTTTGGTCCATCGCCCCGAACGCAAGTGGCTGATCCTCAACAAGGTCGATATCGCCATCAAGGAAAAGCTGCTGGTCCACACCCAGAAACTGTATGAGCGCGTCGGTTTCGAGGAGACCTTCTTCATCTCCGCCCAGACCGGCGACGGCCTTGCCGAACTGAAGACCGCCTTTGCGAACGCCATGCCCGAAGGCCCGTGGCACTTCCCCGAAGATCAGGTGTCCGACGCCACCGACCGGATGCTGGCGGCGGAAATCACGCGCGAACAGCTCTATCACCAACTGCACGCCGAACTCCCCTATGCCGCTGCGGTCGATACCGAGCAGTATAAGGAACGCGACGACGGATCGGTCGAGATCCACCAGCAGATCCTCGTCGCCCGTCCGACCCAGCGCGCGATCGTTCTGGGCAAGGGCGGCCAGCGCCTCAAGGAAATCGGCTCCAAGGCCCGCGCCGAACTGGCCAACCTCTTGGGCGTCAAGGTCCACCTCTACCTGCACGTCAAGGTGAAGGAAGACTGGGAAGACGACCGCTTCATCTACCGCGACATCGGCCTCGACTGGGTGGACTGATCCTGCCCAGACGGAATGAACGGGAGGGCGATACATTCCCCTCCCGAAACATTCCGGCATGTCCCGTCGTTGAGCCACCATGTTCAAGACGATCATCGTGGCCGCCCGGGACCGAGACCGGCTGGCCGACATCACCGCCATCGCCACCCGCTTCGGCCTCGACATGCTGCTCGCCCGGCTGGGGCTGGCGAAGAGCGAGGGCACGGAAACCGGCGACCCGCCCGACCTCCCCACCCGCACCCGTCAGGCGCTCGAAGCGCTCGGCCCGACCTATGTGAAGCTCGGCCAGATCCTCGCCACCCGCGCCGACCTGCTCCCCGAACCCTGGATCACCGAGTTCGAGAAGCTGCACAGCAGCGCTCCGACACTCCCCTTCGAAACCCTTCGCCCGCGTCTCGAAGAAGCGCTTGGCGAGCCGCCCGAAACCGCCTTCGCCCGTTTCGATCCGGTGCCGCTCGCCGCGGCCTCCATGGCGCAGGTCCACCGCGCCAAGCTGCATGACGGGCGCGAGGTGGTCGTGAAGATCCGCCGCCCCGGCATCCGCAAGACAATGCAGGCGGACCTGCGCCTCATCACCCACCTCGCCGGCATCGTGGAAGCCAGCAGCCGCGAAGCCCGCCGCTTCCAGCCGCAGGCGCTGGTAAAGCAACTGCTCGACACGGTGCTGGAGGAACTGGATTTCACCAATGAAGGCCGCAACGCCGACCGGCTGCGCGAAGACCTCGCCGCCAACCCCGGTGTCGTCGTGCCGGTGATCCACTGGCGCTTCAGCAGCGAAACCGTTCTCGTCATTGACTATGTGGAGGGCATCCCGCCACGCGATGGCGACATGTTGCGCGCCGCCGGCATCGATCCCGCCACCATCGCCGACCTTGGCGCCGCGCTCGTCCTCGACATGGTGCTGGTCAATGGCCGCTTCCATGGCGACCCGCATCCCGGCAATCTGCTCTGCCTGCCCGGCAACCGCCTTGCCCTGCTCGACCTCGGCCTCATCGGCCATGTCAGCGCGCGGCGGCAGCAGGAATTTCTGGCCTTCATCCTCTCCCTCCGCTCAGGTGACGCGCAGACACTGGCCGACACGCTTATCATCTGGTCGCAGGGCAGCACGCCCAGCCGCGATCGCATCCTCTCCGCCGCCGAACAACTGGTCGCCCGCCATGGCAGCGGTCCATTGGTGCTGGGGCAACTGGTCGCCGATTTCTTCCCGCTGCTGCGCAAGGAAGGATTGGTGCTGCCGCCCGACCTCGCCCTCATCTTCAAGGCTCTCATTACCATGGACGGCGTGCTGGGCGCGATCCAGCCGGGATTCGACCTGTCCGACGCGTTGCAAAAGGCGCGCGGACGGCTCGTGATGAACCGCATCGCGGCGGCTCATTCGCCAGAGAAGACGGTCGCGCTGCTGCTGGAACTCTCCCGCATTAGCGACGAAGCGCCGCGTCTGCTCCGGGCGCTTACGCGCAAGCTGGAGCAACAGGATGCTCCCCATGGATTTTCGGATGCGGCCGTGCTGAAAGCGGCGAAGTGGCTGGCAGGGGCAATGGTGGCCACCGGGATCATCATCGCCGGCGCACTCATGCTGACCTGATCAACACCGTTCGCTTCGAGCGAAGTCGAGAAGCAGGCCAGCGATCCGCTTTGCGCTCCTCGACACGCTCGAAACGAACGAAATATTACTCCGCCGCCTCAGCCTTCTTCTTGGCGGGCGCCTTCTTGGCGGCGGGCTTCTTCGCAGCCGCCTCCTTCTTGGGTGCGGCTTTCTTCTTCGCCGGCGCCTTCTTGCCCTTCTTGGCAGGCGCTGCCGCTGCCCGCGCGTCGATCAGTTGCGCGGCCTCTTCCAGCGTCAGCGCGTCCTGCTCGATCGTCTTGGGAAGGGTCGCGTTGGTCGTGCCGTCGGTGACATAGGGACCATAGCGGCCCGCCATCAGCTTGATCTCCGCCTCGGTGCGCGGATGCTTGCCCAGCACCTTGAGCGGCTCGCGCGAGGAAGAACCGCGCCCGCCCTTGTTCGCGGCATCGGCCAGTTTCGCAACCGCCATGTTCATGCCGACCTCGAAAATCTCCGCAGTCGAAGACAGGCGGCCATATTTGCCGTCATGCAGCAGATAGGGACCGAAGCGGCCGATATTGGCGACGATCGGCAGGCCCGTCTCCGGGTGAAGGCCGACTTCGCGCGGCAGGCTGAGCAGCTTGATCGCCCAGTCGAGAGTCATTTCGCCATCGGGCAGATCCTTGGGGATCGACCCGCGCTTGGCCTCCTTGCCCTCACCCATCTCGATATAGGGACCGAAGCGCCCGGATTTCCTGACGATATCCTGCCCGGTCTCGGGATGCTGGCCCAGTATTTCCGGCCCCGTATCCTCGCCATCCTTGCCGCCCGGCTGGCCGAACTTGCGGGTATATTTGCACTCCGGATAGTTGGAGCAGGCGACGAATGCGCCGAAGCGACCGCCACGGAGCGCCAATTGCCCGTCGCCGCACATCGGGCAGGCACGCGGATTGCTGCCGTCCGCCTTGGGTGGGAACAGCATCGGCTCCAGAAACTTGTCCAGCTCCGCCGTGATGTCGGACGGCTTCTGCTCCATCACCTCGGCGGTCTTGGGCTTGAAGTCCTTCCAGAAGGCTTCCAGCACTTCCTGCCACTGGGCGCGGCCGCCGGAAATCTCGTCCAGCTCATCCTCAAGCCCGGCCGTGAAGTCGTAGGAGACATAGCGCTCGAAGAAACGCTCCAGGAAGGCCGTCACCAGCCGCCCGCTCTCCTCGGCGAAGAAGCGGTTCTTCTCCACCCGCACATAGTCGCGGTCCTTGAGCACCTGCAACGTCGAGGCATAGGTGGACGGACGCCCGATCCCCAGCTCCTCCAGCTTCTTCACCAGCGAGGCTTCGGAATAGCGCGGCGGCGGCTGGGTGAAATGCTGCTCGGCCGTCACCTTCTTCTTGGCCGGTGCGTCGCCCTGCGCCATGCGTGGCAGGATCTTGCTGTCGTCGTCGTCGCTGTCGTCGCGGCCTTCTTCATAAAGGGCGAGGAAGCCGGGGAACATCACCACCTGCCCGGTGGCGCGCAGGGCGTGCTGGCCGGTGCCGTCGACCAGATCGATCGTCGTGCGCTCCAGCCGCGCCGACGCCATCTGGCTTGCCAGCGCGCGCTTGAAGATCAGATCGTAGAGGCGCGCATGATCGCCGCCGCCCACCTTGTCGCGGCTAAATTCGGTCGGACGGATGGCTTCGTGCGCTTCCTGCGCATTCTTGGCCTTGGTCTGATACTGGCGCGGCTTTTCGGGCAGATAGCCGCCGTCATAGCGCTCCGCGATCGCCTTGCGCGCGGCGGAAATGGCGCTGCCGTCCATCTGCACGCCGTCGGTACGCATATAGGTGATCGCGCCGTCCTCATAGAGTTGCTGCGCGATCCGCATCGTGTGGCTGGCCGAAAAGCCCAGCTTGCGCGCGGCTTCCTGCTGGAGCGTCGAGGTGGTGAAGGGCGGCGGGGGATTGCGGGTGAGCGGCTTCGTCTCGACCTTGTCGACGGTGAAGCGGCCGGCCTCCACGTCCGCCTTCGCGGCCATGGCGTCGCCTTCCTTGCCGATGGTCAGGCGGTCGATCTTCTCGCCCTTCCAGCGGACGAGGCGCGCGGTGAAGCCCTGCCCGCCCTGCTCCATCTCGGCCGCGACCGACCAATATTCCTGCGGGGTAAAGCTTTCGATCTCGCGCTCGCGCTCCACCACCAGGCGCAGCGCGACCGACTGCACGCGGCCCGCCGACTTGGCGCCGGGCAGCTTGCGCCACAGCACCGGCGACAGGGTGAAGCCCACCAGATAGTCGAGCGCGCGGCGCGCCCGATAGGCGTCGATCAGATCCTCGTCCAGCGCGCGCGGCTTGGCCATCGCGTCCAGCACCGCCGCCTTGGTGATCGCATTGAACGTCACCCGATCGACCGTCTGCGGCAGCGCCTTCTTGGCGCGCAGCACTTCCTGCACATGCCAGCTGATCGCTTCCCCTTCGCGATCAGGGTCAGTCGCCAGGATCAGTCGCGTCGCCTTCTTCGCCTCGTCGGCGATGGCCTTTAGCTGCTTGCCCTTGTCGCCATAATTTTCCCACGACATGGCAAAGCCCGCATCGGGATCAACCGACCCGTCCTTGGCCGGCAGGTCGCGGATGTGACCGTAGCTGGCGAGGACATGAAAATCGCCGCCCAGATATTTCTCGATGGTCTTCGCCTTGGCCGGCGATTCGACGATGACAAGCTGCATTCAGGCCCCGATTTGGAAATCTCTCACGTACACGCGCGAGTGTGGATGGTCATAATTGGTCGCGTCAAGCTGTGGCCGATGTAGGCAAGAGGCAGCGCCGGCGCCAGTGATTTGCTCATCTCGCGCTCACCCGCCCCCCGGCCAGGCGATCCAGCCGGTCCGCAAGCTCCAGTTCCAGCAGCACCGTCTGCACCACGGCAGGCGACAGGCCTGACAGGCGGATGATCTCGTCCACCGGCACCGGCGCCGGTCCCAGCAGCCCGATCACCGCCGCGCGATCCTGCGCCGCAACGTCGCTCGACACCGGCTCGCCGATGAAGTCGAAGCTGCCCTGCCGAACCATCCGCGGATCGAAGCCGCCGATCGCCTCCATGATATCCGCGCCATTCTGGACCAGTATAGCGCCCTCGCGGATAACTCTATAAACAGTTGCACACCCCGTTAACGGATTGTCGTTACGGAGAAAATATGACGCTGCCTGCATGGATTTACGCCCGCTTTTCCACGATGGAGCAAAGCAAGGGGCATTCGTTAAAACGCCAAATCAACGAGGGCCGGGCCTTCATCGAAAAGATGGGCTGGGAGCATTCCGACCAGCGAGAAATCGTTGATGAGGGCAAGTCTGCATATCACGGTGCTAACCGCTCAGAAGGCTCTCTGCTATACGAATTTGAGCAGAAAGCGCGCAAAGGCCATTTCAGCAATGGCGCTGTCCTCGCTGTCGAGAACCTCGACCGCTTAACCCGGCAGGGCTACGAGGAAGCCATAGACCTGCTGCGCTTGTTCACGACGAGCGGCGTCACAGTTGCGACGTGGCACGACAATCAGATTTACAAAGCCGGTGAGCGAATCGACATGATGAAGGTCATGTCGGTGATCCTGAAAGCCGAACTTGCCCGCGAGGAAAGCGAGAAGAAGAGCCTCCGCACCCGCGCCAGTTGGACCAACAAAATCGACGCAGCGATCAACGGCGACCGCCGTGCGATGACCAAAATCCTGCCAGCGTGGCTACAGCGCAACGATGACACCATGCAGATGGAAGTCATCGAGTACCGCGCCGGTGTCGTAAACGAGATTTATGATTGGTACATCAGCGGGCGCGGCCTGCCTTGGATCGTGCAACGTTTGAATGAACGCCGGGAAGCGTCCTGGGCTTATGGTGTGAAGGATCGAGGTCAGGGCTGGAACACTGCATACCTGCACAAAATCCTGACGAATCGGTCTGTAATCGGTGAGTTTGAACCAATGAGCCGCCCGCGTTCTGCGCTGCACGAAATGACCAAGGGCATCGTCGTGCAGAACTTCTACCCGCAGATCGTCACAGCCGACAAATTCCATCGCGTCCAGCAACTCAGAGCGCAGCGCGTCAAATGGGGCGGCCAAGCGACCAAGACCATGAACAACCTGCTGTCGGGCATTGCAAAATGCGCCACTTGTGGCGGCTCAATGTATTTTGAAAGCCAGCAGAAGGCAGGTCGTCGCACCAATCACAAGTTGCTCGACGGTTCACCCTCAACCTATGTCGCGAAGACTGACCGCAGCTATTTCCGATGCAACAGCGCTCGTCGCGGCCATACATGCACCAACAAAACCCGCATCCGGTACGAGACGCTTGAGCAAGCAATCCTGAATTGCATGTTCGATCTCGCGATGAAGGACACAACGTTTAAGCCAAGCGATGAAGAGGCCAAGCTGACCATCGCTATTGCCGAACTGTCCCGATCCGTTGACACCAAGCGGGAGCAGATGCAGCGAGGGTCCGAAAATCTCCTTGAGGTGTTCAGCAAGTCCCTTGCCCAGCGCGTTGCCCAGCTTGAGGCCGAAGTCGAAACCGATACTGTCCAGCTTGAAGCCCTCAACCGGCAACTGGAACTTGCGCGTGGTGCGCTTCGCCCCGAAGAGGATACCGACCTACTTCTAGCTGCCCGAACGGCACTCGAAAGCGAGGACAAGGACGAGCGCTATCTGGCCCGCGTCCAAACCCACCAGAGCTTATCCCGTCTGATCGACCAGATGTATTGCAACAGCCGTGCAGAGACGAACATCACGCTTCACAACAGCGACGTTCATATCTTCGTCGACTATGAGGGGCGCACCGTTGTGGTCACGCATGAAGGTCCTGACGGCCAGCTTGAATGGCACCCTGACCAAGAGGCGGCTGAGTAAGCCCCTATAAACGTCTCTGAGAAGCGCTCAACGAGAAAGCCCCCAGCGTATAGCTAGGGGCTTCTTGCTATCAGGACGGGCTTCCTACGCGCCCTATGACGCTGTTTTAGCAGCGCGGCAGTTCAAAGATCGCTGAACCGACCTCAAGCCGGAAGTGCGACTTGTGACGCTCGCAGTAAACACGCGCATCATCGAATGAAAAAGCAAAGCAGTCATCCTCATAGTCGGGATTGCAGTCCAGCGTCTCTACGAAGTTAGCAAGGGCGTTTAGGTCGATCTGCATAACGTGTCTCCTTCCCCATTGTCCTGTTTCCAGTCCGGGCAAAGGGCGAGCAAAGAATGCTCTCAAAATCATATCTTTTCACAAGTGTGGATCACCAGTCGGCACAACTCCAGAAAACGTATCTGAGTGAGCAATCAGCGGTTGCCCAGAGTTTCAGCAGGCTATTGATAGAGTGTTGGCAACAACAAAGGAGTGGCCAACAAATGAACATTAAAAAGCATCCCGAATTTGAAAACCCCACGACCATCGGCGGCAAAAAGACCGCAGTGTTTGCAGGTGACACCAGCGTTTGGCTGCTCATCGAAAGCACCGAAGATGATGAAGAGGCTTTCGAGTTTAACGGGACGTGGTGGAAAAAGGCGCTGCCCGACAACTAACTTAAAGAAGCGTTAAAATGCCGCCCCGGAAAGCAATTTCCGGGGCTTTTCAGCCACTTCTTGACTTTCCGATGCAACGGCTAAACGAGTGGGGCCGAACGACCGGAGGACATATGGGCAGACGCATTGAGATACGCTTGCTGGACGGGTTGCCGGAGCATCTACAAGAGACGATCCTGACGAGCAGCACGCTACGGACTGTCCGACCAAACAAGGTCTTAGAGAACCGGGTTGGCGAGGCTGCGCTTGCGTGGCTCAGGGAGCGCGCAGTCGGGCAGGAATATATCAGCTTTGCGTTTTACAAATGGCCGCCCAACGGCCCTGCGCATTACGGCTTATTATGGGCCTACAATCCCCGCACCGATCGGACATTCCGCTTGCCCTTCTCCGAGACAGCGGGCGAGACGGAAAACATTGCAAGCTGGGACGAGGCGGAAATTGAACTGCACCTGTTCAGCCTCAAACAATTCGGCCAGCCCAGCGCGGTCTAGCTTGCCCTGATTTGCCTATGGTGTTCGGTAGCCTTGTGCCGAAACATCATAGGAGATTGGCACAATGGAATGGTTAGCAGTTTTCACGCCGGATGCGGCGCAGCGCCTTGCCGAAAATCACAAAGAGCAACAGCCCCTCAAAGGCACTCGCGGCGAACGCGACTTCGAACCAGTATGCAAACTGTTCCTGCCATGGGCAGCAGCGACCTGGCTCCTGACGGAACTTGATGATGACGGCCTTGCTTTCGGGCTGTCCGATCTAGGTTTCGGAACCCCGGAACTCGGCTACATAAGCATGGATGAGGTCTATAGCGTTCAAGGGCCGGGAGGCTTGCGCGTCGAGCAGGACTTGCACTGGACGGCCAAACATACGCTGTCCGAGTATGCAGCTAAAGCGCGCAGCGCCGGACGCATAACCGCGTAAATACGGAGCAATCTGTTTTTCGTCATGTAGCTGATTGCTAGGGGAAGCCGGGTGACACAACGTTGCCCGGCTTTCTCCATGGCTGGGCAATAGCCACAAAAAAGCCCCGCCGTTTCCGGCAGGGCTTTTGCTGTTACGGGCTGCTTACTTTGCGGCAGCTTTGGTCTTGGCCATCGAGGCCGAACGCAACCGCACCTGCGCTTCCTTCTCGTCCAACTGCGCTTTGAAGCTGCCCTTCTCCACGTCCGCCTTGATCGCGGTCAGCACCTCAACGAACTGCGCCTTCGGGACGACGACCTTCGTTTCCTCACCGACCAGCTTGAGCGGGCTGTTGGCGTAGCGGATTGTGAAAGCAACGTTTTCGCCCTTCACCTCGAACCAGCGGCGGCCTTCCGTGCGGGGAGCCTTGAACAATTCGATCTGCTTGTCGATTGCCGCTGCAACGACTTCCGATGCCGACTTAGGAATACGCGGGCCACCGCCCTTCGCGAAGTCCGCATACTCGTTGACCGACTTGACTGCTTTTTTCCAATCGAACGCCATTCTACATACTCCTGCTTTGCAGCCCTGTGCTGCCGTTTTCCTATCAATAGCCGTTGCCCTAACAGGGCAACCACTAATTTCCTATTATGCAAACAAAGCTCTGCGCATCATTGCATCGGTGACACCGACATAGCTTTGTGTGGTCGCTATGCTGCTATGCCCAAGCACCTTACTAACAACAGCAATGTTGACATTGTTATCGACCATTCGGGTAGCCATCGTTCGGCGACCGCTATAGCAGCTACCTTGCACACCAGCCATTCGATAAATGCGGCGCATAGCTTCGGAAATACCGTTTGCGGTAAACGCATCACCAGCACCATTTCGGAACACCCTGCCCCGCTCTCCCTGCATATGATCGTGCAGAGCAGTGAGGATTTCAGCATCGACGGGAATTGAACGTCCCTGCTTGCGCTTGGAATGACCTAGCGGGATGCGGAGTTCATCGTTGATGAACCAGTTGGTTTCCAAACCTGCGATTTCCATCGGGCGCAAGCCCAGCTTCTTCGTCAGCAGTAGCATCAAGCGATACATTGCGGGACGGTTCATCTGTGCTGCGAAGTCGAACAGCTTATCAAACTGCTGATCGTTGAGGATAGTAGCGCGCATTTCCGATCTCCGTTGTTGCCTCACTTTCCTGTTTCCAGAGTGAATGCAGGGCAACCGAAACCGGACCTCCCCAACCAGAATGCGACGACCTGTTGCTTGATAAATATCCGTGACGAAAAACAACAATTGCAGGTGAAGCAATGCAAACGACCTACACCATCAAAACCAAAATGCCGTTTCCAACTGTTGGAATGCGCGTAACCAGCAGCATCCTTGTCAGCTACCAAAAGGATTGCACTGTTGAAATCGACACCGTGAGGACCAAGGCTTGGCTCGGTGACGTAGCGGCGTTGGTACGTCATCCATCGGTGCTGTTCGCCACCATGATCGAAGGCGAATTCCAGATTTCCCTCACGGACGAAGCAGCCGCTAAAGAATTCCACGCAAAGTGGGGTGGTGCGGCATGAGCAACACCAACTCTCCGTCCATTTTCACTGTCAATGTGGGTCAACTTACCATCGGTAGCTGGCTAAGCGCCTTCCCCGCTTCGATCTACGACGACAATATGAATTGCCAATCCTTCACGCTTGAAGAGCGCCTAATGCACGACACAACATTGTTCGTGTTCAAGGGCCGCCCATCGGAAGAAGATCAGGAAGCCATTATCGAGTTTGCCGATTTCCACGGCATGGCGGTCGTCCTCGACGGACGCGCAGTAACGCTAATCACGGACCAGCCAAGGATTGCAACGCTGTTCAAGCTGACCTTCGGGGGTGATGTATGAGCATCGAACAGCGAATTGCCGACCTCGAAATGCGCATCATGGAATTTGCCGGGCAACTTGGCGAATTGGAACACAGCGTCATACAGGCGGAAGAGGCCATGCACGACAGCCGACGCTCCACCACCGACGGCCTCGCTTGGCTATCGAGCGAGGTATCCGACGCCAGAAGCGAGATTGCAGACCTAGTTGCAAACCTGCATCTGAAAAGGGCCGATGACGAACATTTCGTCTCATTGACCTTTGAGGCCGACGACACGCAACGCGCTTTCGCGGTTAGGCGCTGGCTGCGTCAGACCATGCCTAACCGCTATGACATTATGCAAACGGGTGGCCAGTTTCTCGTCTGCTTCGATCAGCAGTCGGATGCTGTGATGTTCAAGCTGACCTTCGGAGGTGACGCATGAGGAACGGTCGCGACATTTTCATCAACGTCCTTTTCAGCCTCCAAGAGGTTCAATCTATCCACGACGAGATAAACCGCGTCGCCAAAGCCAGCGGCATTTGTCTCAGCGATGGCATTGTTGGAAACGCTGCCCGAACCGCTGTCATGCGTCGTTACCGAGATTGGTTTGAAGCGCAAAGCGAAGAACTACGCAAAGAGCCTATGGTTGATACAGAGTGGGCAGGGATTAAGATGAGGACTGGCGGCAATTTGATCCCGGTAGAGAACTTATATCGGTCGTCAGAAATTCTATTTTCATCTGAAGAAGATGGTGTTGACGGATTTTTAGTCACGCTGTGCTTCCCAGAATGGGCAAATGACCTCGCATTGCTCTTCAAGCTAACTTGGGAGACAGTGCGATGACAGTCACGCTAGAAACCCTGCGCGCAGACTTTGAAAACCATCGCCTGTTTGCCGAGAACGACCCGCTAGAAATTCGTTGGATAGCCCTTGAAGAAGCATGGGCTGAAGGGCATCGCTTCCCTCCCCGCACGGCGGGATTTGTTGGTTTGATCTACATAATCGCGCGCGACTACGACTTCAAAGCAGCAATGGCCTACAAGCTGTCAGACGGTGCAATCGACCCAAGGGTTAGCAACGCGGCCTGTTGACGCCCTAGCAGCGCTCTATCATGTTCGATCTGCCGTTTGAGGGGGACGACATGGCAACACGCATTCTTGCAGTTCTGATCTATTACATCGGCGGCATTGCCGTATGTGTTGGCCTGGGGGTCAGCTTCGGGCTTCGGGGTGATCCGCGTTGGTACGCTTTCATCGCGCCCGCTTTCCTTGTTATCTGCCTGCTCGGCATCAGAGGGCCAGATGCTCCCATGCCACCGACGAGAGCCGCACTTTTGATCGGCGGGCTTGGCCTAATCGGCGCTATCGTAGGATATATGTTCGGACCCGCTCTGGTCGTTTGAATGCTTCAATGAGCGCCATAGACGCTCACTGTGATAGCAAGACGCCCCTTCCGCTAGTCGTGGGTCCCCTGTCGCTCCAGCTAACTACTGGATGCCTAGAAAGCCGAACCCTAATCGCATCATCCCACCCTGCAATCAGCAAGGCTGTGAAAAACTCGCCTTTGCGCGAGGCATGTGTCAGTCGCATTATGACCGCGCCCGATGGGCATCGCGACATGGAGGTTGGGAACGTCCCCGTCAAAGGTCGCTCCTGCATACGCGCAGCGACGGCTATGTCCTGCGATATGCCCCTGAACACGCACTAGCGATGTCGCAGGGATACGTTCTGGAGCATCGCTATCAGGCATATGAGAAATATGGTGCCGGTCAGCAGACCTGTCATTGGTGCAAAAAGGCCATCGAATGGGCGGAGTTGCACGTCGATCACGTCGATTGGGATCGAGGAAACAATGCGCCTGACAATGTTGTTACAAGCTGCGCGACCTGCAACATCGTGAGGGTGAAGCCGCAGACCAATCCCGCGCCACCGGCTGCACCTACCCCCTCCACGAAACTGACAGCCCTAGTTGCCCGCTACAGGGATTGATAAATATCGGTGCAGAAGGCCGCTGCACATTCATGTTTAGGTCCGTTTGTCGCGGGATCGTTCAGGCCATTCCTGCGCTCAAGGGCATCCCCGAATTATTAGGTGGCCGAAGAGCGTTAACGCGGAGCAGCGTGAGCCGTAAGGGGTAAGTGCCGTCTAAGGAATGGAAAGACAAAAAAGCCCCGGAAGCAACTCCGGGGCTTTTGCATGACTACGCTTGCTGGACTGCCTCACACACCTCCGCAGATATATGCGGCGTAAACTCCAACAAGAGCGATGACAATGACCTCAGACTTAGACCATGGACGGAAGTTCTCAAACATACCTGCATCTCCTTCCAAGAAGATATGCAGCCATTGAGTTCAAAGGGCAGCCTAAGAGTTCACATAAGTAGCAGAAAACCTGAGGACACTTATGGCTCGCAAAACCGTAATCACAGATGAAAGCCGCGCAACGTTTGCTGAACTAGCTGCACAGGGCTTGAGCAACAGCAAGATCAGCGCAGCTATGGGCATTTCTCTGCATGTCGTGAGAAAATACCGCGCCGATCATGACACCAATGTTGCGATCGACCGCGTGAGGCTCACAGAGACAATGCCGCAACAGCTTATTGCCCTAGCGAATGCCATGGTCATATTGAGCGATGCAGTGGCAGCAAGCCGCGCCGATGTGGCCGATCTAACGGTCATCGGGAGGAAAATGCTAAAGGCAATGAAGCGCCTCCAGGTCGAGAACAAAAACCTACGCGCCACCCGAAAAGATGCTCGCGCACAAGTGAGGGAACTGCGTCACCAGCTATGGAAAGTCAGGGGCTACTAAAGCCCCGCAGGACTACCGGGCGGCATCTCCATCAACTCGATCTTATGGATGTGCATTTTCGGATAGTGCCGCTTCATCATCGGCATAAAATCCTCACAAAGCTGCACAACCATATCCACATTCAGCTTAGCCAGATAGCGGGCCTGACGCATCGCCATCGCCGTAGGAACGACATAGGGGAATATCGACAGCCTTTGCGCCTCTGTTAGCCCGACTGAGCCGACTTGCCCGCTGGCTTGCTCTGGTGGAGGTAGCCGCGCAAGCACATCGTCTCGACGTTTCCCGTACTCGACAAACGAACCTCTGATGGTTTCATTCCGCGCCACACATTCCGCGAAATTCATAAGGAAGTTCTCTTCCTTCACAAGCATCAACAAGTTCTGTTCCGCGTCAGATAGCTCGCGAACCATGGTCCGATCATATCCGATGACACCAGCCTGACTGCCGCAAATCACAAACGGATCATCCTCCGCAAGCAATTCATCAATCGGCAAGCTCTTCTGGTTTAAGTCGCGCAAAGTGGTCCGCGCCTCACTGGCCAACGTCGATAGCTTAAACCCTATCTGATATATCTGGCCCTGTGTCTTTTCCCGGTCATCCTTCCGATGCTTCTTTTCGACAAGGAAGTAACCGAACAAAGCAGCAATGACCGCCAGCAGCGATCCAATACCAGAAACCCAATCGGCAAGAGAACCGCCCTCGTCCTTAGCTTCTGCATCTTGACCATGCGGGATAGCGAACAACGGACATTCATCACGGCCCATCTGGTTCGTAGAGGAATACCAAAGAACGTCTGTAGCGATCCCTCTCCCAGTAAAGTAGCGGCACACAAGCGATGCCTGATCCTGCTTGCCCACATCGCCAAAGCCGGGAACGATATATGTCTGGCGTGGATGCACCAATGTTGATCCGACCAGCAACCGCTTACCCGATATCAGCAGAGAGCCTTCCGTTACGACAAACAATGATGCAACAGCAGCCGCAGCCCATACCCACTTGCGACGATACCACTTAACGGACATGCCAATCCCCCTATAAGGACGGCGTAAGGCAGCGGATTATCGGACGCAATTGGAAATGCAGGGTCGCATAGAGCGAGCAAAGAAAGACAAAGCGAAAGCCGCTTACACAAGTGTGAAAGCCGTTGATGGCTGATGGTATGAGTGAGCGGTAGGATTAGATTGGGGCCACACCTGAATCCAGAAATCTACCAGAAAATCTGCTGCTACAGTGGTGATCTACCCTATCCGCACTCTGGATCGCACCATGTAGGCACCATGCCTATCGAGGTTGCGAACTCTGGATTGCGGTGTATCTGTTATCGGGTCCATCCTTGGGCATCGTCCACCCATTCGCACTCCGACTATTTGTTTGTATGTCCAACCTGTCTAGATACAAAGAAATATCTTCACACTTGTGGAAATATATTTTCAGGTATCTGCCATGAGGTATGGATAATACACCAAAACCATACCAGTCCTGCTCTGTTGTTGCCCTTTGGTATTGTGGTGCTAACGTGTGATAGTCGAGGTATGAATGGGATAACCCTGTTGAAAGGCTGTGGATAAATGCAGTCAAGAGCAAAGGTAGGTTGACAGGATCGTGATGCGACACCCGAGGGGGTAGCTTACAGACGGTAGAAGGTGAGAGTAGTTCGCAGGGGTTACCCCACTCAACACACGACCTCGATTTTTGAGTTAAGCACAATGCGATCAAAAATGGGGTTTAGGTTTTCAACTGCCTAGTCATATCCAGCCCGTTCAGATACGTCGTCATGATGACGAATCGTGACCGCTCCGCTCGACTTGCAGCAATTAAACTGCCCGCTCTGAAAGACCTAATCGAGCGGATGCGAGCTACCTCCGATACATCCAAAGCCGTTTTCACGCTTGCTGAACTTCTTGCCGAGCAGCATCGTCGCGAGCCTGTCGGCTTTTTACCCACGGTGGAAACAGCACAGACGATCATACGTCTCGTTCGAGAAAGTCCAACTGGGCTAACCACGTACGGTGCAATTTGGAACGCTTTTCGCCCTGACGAGCCTTGGCACATGCACACCTCGCGGCAACAGGTGAACAATGCACTCGACCGTGTGAACTTTTACTGCATCCGCCATGGACTTCCCCAGATCGTGACGCTCGTGGTAAACGGCACGGAGAAGGCGCTGACTGATCAAGCCAAATCCAACATCTTCAACGCTTCTCGAGAGCGAGGCATGGATGTGGGACTAGATCGTGACGCCTTCATCGATAAACATCAGGAAATGTCACGCGCCATTGCATTGGAAACGCTACCAGCAGCAGACTTTTAAGTCTAGCCACTCAACACACGAATGTCAAAACTGAGTACAGTTCACCTTACTGCTTACTCTTTCCAATTGTCTTCAACCGTTCTGGCACCTTGACCACCTTTTTAGGTCGCTTGATATCTCCAAGATACAGATAGGGCTTAATCGCGTCGCTCAGCGGGTCGAGAAGATCATACATCAACAGCACCGCGTCACCCACACGCGCCGCAGCATCGTGGTTGCCACCAGAGGCAGCGATCCGCAGGTTTACGACAACCTTCGCTTGATCGTCTATGGCCTTCGCCGCTGCTGCTACTTCAGTCCCAAACAGCCAACGGGCTTCACCCAGCAGCACACCCATTTCAAACAAGCCAGTCGGTGCAATCGTATCGGTTTTTCTATCCCCGATAATCTGCCCCATCTGCTCATCCCACTTCTTTACAGCATCCCTGAAGCCTTTCTGCCATGTCAGTCTGCGATCGATCAGAGAGACGAATAGTGTCTGCTGCTGGACGCTTAATTGTCCCTTCGTCACCTGTCTGGTGAGCATTATGCCGAACAGGCCAAGCAGCCCTGTAACCAGTGCGGGTTGAATTGGAGCAATAGCGGCTGACACAGCCGATATTGCGGTGACAATGGGTTCGATAATGGTCATGCTGCCTAAATGGTCGAACTCACCATGACTTCAAGACCCAAGTAGAAATTGTTTCACCTGTAGGTCAGGTCAATAGTTATTAGTCGGTCTAGTAAATACCGGCATGGCACAAAACAAAACACCGCCACCGCCAACTCAGAAGCAAGTTGATAAGCATTGGGGGCAGCAGGAACGAGCCGTCTCCCGGCCCCTGTACGAAACTGACCCCGGCGTTAGCATAGTCACTACGCAGGGTGAGGCATCACGCATTATTGACGCTGCCCGCGAAGGTGCGACGGTCCCCGCGTTCAGACTGCGTAATGCGGACGGGATCGTTGATGATCCGCTCGCCCGAACGGCCACGCTGCTGAAAAAGGCCCACGGCGGGATGCCGCGTGAGGATTTCGCGGCCCTCGTCAGTTCCACCCTCGATCAGCAATGTTACCTGGCCCTCTACGGGCAAATGTCGGATTACCAGCGCGCCCAGATTTGGCAGCGCATCCACAAGCAGGCGTTTGACGAGCAGCAGGCCGCACTAGCGGAAGCCCATCGCCGCCATCAGCTAGACCAGAAGCAGGCAGACCAGATGCTCAAGGGCATCTCAATGCAGCAGCGCATTCAGGAAGCCGAAGCCAAGCGCAAAGCGCAAGGTGGCCAGTGAGCAAGGCGTTAGACGACTATCTGGACCTGATCGAGTTCGTTCGCGATCAGACCTTGTTCCTTGGCGTTGACGGTTTCTGGGCTTGGCTTAGCGATCAGGACGAGGAATTCAGAGAAGCTATCATTGCGGTCATGCAAGATCCGGCTTTCACGCTTGAGCCGCACCAGACATTTCCGCGTGAAGCTGCCCGTATCATCTTCTATCGAATGGGTCGCGGTGCCGGTAAGACACACGCGGCCTCGACCAACACCAATCTGCTGGCCAAGTATGTTTATCCCGGCGGTTTTGGCATCCTAGTTGGTCCAACAGTCCAGCACGTTCGCGAAACCATGATCGAAGGCGTCAGCGGCTTGATCGCGACAGCGCCAGCAGACTGCATCCCGCTTTACCGCCCTCACTATAATCGTGTCGAATGGCCAAACGGCACTCGCGCAATGATTATGACTGCCGACAACAAGGAGGGCATTCGTGGTCCGTCACTGAATTTCGGTTGGGGCGACGAACTTACGAAGTGGCAGCACTCGGCAACGTTCGACAATATGTTCCGCGCTATTCGTGAGAAGCACGAACATGGCACAAAACTGATCCTGACTACATCGCCGCTGCGCGCTCAGGAATGGGTCAAGGCCATTGAGAGCCGTCCAAACACCGTTGTGAAAACGGCCCCCTCTACAGCTAACCCGCATCAGGACGAGGACCATCTTGCAGAACTTGCCGCCGAAGCAAAAATCGGCAGCCTCAAGGCGCGTGAAGAAGTCCTTGGCGAGTGGACGACCGGCGAGAGCCAGCTTTGGTCGCGTAAAGACCTTGATGAAATGGAAGTAGAAACGAATTTGCTCCCGAAGGATTACGCCGCAACTTGTTCGCGCCGCTTCCTGAGCATCGACCCCAGCGGCGGTGTCCATGACGAGTTTGGTATGCTGTTGTTTGGAGCAAAACACAAACAGGCAATCATGCTCAATGACTTCTCCGAACATTTCAGCCTCAACGCTGGCTATGAAAAAGTTGTGTCGCTGGCCAAGGACAACCTCAAGCCCGGCGACTTTATCCTGTTTGAATTGAACGGACAGCGATCCGGCCCATTGCTGTTGCGCAAGATGCTCATTGAAGCTGGTTTGAACTTCCGCGTCATTGAAGTGGACGCGCAGAAGTCGAAATATGCTCGTGCAGAAGAAGCCTTCCTGCATTGTAAAATGGGCAAGGTCGCCATTCTAAGCCGTTCATCCAAATTGGAGGACCAGTTAGTCGGTTGGGAAGCCGATATGAAGACCAGCCCTGACCGTGGCGATGCTTTCACACAGGGGGTCAATCATCTCCTCAGCACGGACAAGAAAAAAGGCCGCTTCAAGGTCATCAGTCTCGGACGGCTTTGAATTTGGCGTCGAACGCCTCGGTGAATGACAGCCCTTCGGCCTGTAGCGCCTCAACCTCTGCGTTCATCCGGTCGTAGTTCGCAATAAATGACCGATACTGAGATTGGGCCACCTTCAATCGCTGCTCGACGGGCAATGCCCTGATCGTATCGCGTATCTCCTTGAACGCCTCTGCCCGTTCCACATTCTCGTCAATCTCTTCGATACCAAGCTCTTCGTAGCCGTCCTCTTCCACCCAGAAGTCATATGCCCTCATCTTGAGTGTGAAGTCGCCAGCCAGACGGCGGTAGAGCAACGTTCCGAAACCAATCACGCCCATTGGCTGCATCGGGTGCATGTCTTCCAGCACGGCATCAAAATCCCGGTCTGCATGTTTCAGGAAATTGGCTTGTCCAGACATGCGCTTCCAGCCTTCCTTGCCTATCAGCGCGTCAATCTGAGCGGAGAAGTCGTCTCCCTGCTGATGCGGGTATATGTCGAGCAGCACTTTGAACGAAGCATATGCGAGCGTGTAAACCGCCAGCGGATCGGCCTGATCGAAGAACATATCGATAGCGGTTTCGAGTTGGCGGCGAGCCGCATCCAGCTTTGTCACGTCGCTCATATCGTTCCCTCCGTCTAAGCCGCATGTCGCCAATAAATACGCTGTAGATCAACCAAATAACGGTGGCACAGTGGCTTTCTTCGGACTTTTCAAATCACGCGATTATGGCAAGGTCGAACGACCACAGGGGCGCCGCAGCATCGGCGGTATGTTCAGCACTGGCGGACTGTCCACCCCATGGACCGACGAAGAGAACTTCGCGTCCCGCGCAAAGCAATTGCTTTTCAAATGTCCTGTTAGCCGTCGTTGCTTCGACATTCGCGCAGAGAAGCTGGCAAGCATCACCTTAAAGGTCGAGAACGCCAGCAAGCGCACAAAGAAAGTCCTGTCGCAGCCCAATTTCCGCGACCGCACGATGAGCAATCTCCTCCGCGTTATCGAGAATGATTTAGGTATCGGCGGTGACGCTTGGCAGTTCCTGAACACAGAAATCCGCGACAGGCCGATCCTTGAGGGACTGCGACCCGACTTCATGTATCAGGAGCCGGATAAGAACCGCATCCTGTACGACCCGTCCAAGCGCCTGACCGGCACCAGTAAGCCGGAACTGATCTTCACGATGGACCCTGACGATTACGGTCGCACTCAGATAGTCGAGCGGCTTAACAGCGACGGTCGCACCTACGAAATCATCGAAGGCGCTATCCTGCATATCAGCATCTACAACCCGCTCAGCGCTTTACAGGGTTCTGGTGCCGGCGATGCCATTTTAGGCGACATTGCAGCTTACGATGCCGCGACGAAGTTGACCTATGCGCGCTTCGCGAATGGCGGACGCAAAGCAGGTTGGATCACTCTCCCCGACATTGATGGCATGGACGACATGACCGACGAGGATTGGGCCAAGCTGCAACAGACAATGGAACGCTTGCGCAATGACGACGAGCTAAAGGGCTTGGTCGCTGGTTCTAGCTTCCTAGAAAATCAGATGACATTCGCTGAACTCGATATCGTTGAAGTCGTGAAGGCTCTGGAACGTCGTATCGCAATGGCACTTGGCGTTCAGCCGGTCATGCTCGGCTTTGAAGGCGAAACCACTGGCATGAACATGAGGACGGCAGACCGAACGTTCTATACCGGATGGCTAAAGCCCCGCGCAGACTTCATTCTTGGACACTTGCGAGACTTTCTCGCAGAAGAACTTGGCGACGATAAGCTGTCCATTACCATTGACGAAACCATGCTGCCCTACTTGCAGGACGATAAGGGCGAGATTCTGGATAAGATGGCCCGTAACGGTGCGCTTGAGTTCAATGAATATCGAACCGCACTTGGTTGGGAGCCTAAACCATGGGGCAACGTGCAGATGCCCGTTGCTGGCGTCGGCAACATGAACGCTTCTGGCAGTGACAGAGAGCCAGAGCAGTCACCTGAGAACGCTACTCCGCGAGAGGTCGGCCACAATGCTGACACCAGCCGTCGCGCAGATCAACGCGCCTGAAAACTAAATAGCTGGAAGAGGAACTGATAGGGACCAGACACTTATGAACAACCGTTTTCAAACTAAGCGTTTCGATGCCGCTCCTATCAAGGACAATGAGGTCGAGGGTCTAGCGTCCACCTATGGCAACATTGACCATGCCGGGGACATTGTGGAGCGCGGAGCATATACGCGCACTCTTGGTGTTTTTAATCAAAAGCAGAGGATGCCTTTCCTCGCCCATCATCGTCATGATCGCCCGATTGGCTCCATTGTTGAGTTGAAGGACACTGACGAAGGGCTTTGGTTTAAGGCTCGCTTTTCTGACAGCCACGATGGCCAGAATGTCCGTTCTCAGTTCCTTGATGGAACCCTTGATAGCTTCTCTATCGGATATCGCGTCATCAAGAAGGAAGCAGACCGCGTTGATGGTCAGCGAGTGCTTCGCTTGAAGGAAATTGCCCTTCATGAAATTAGCGCAGTTACATTCCCTTGCAATGAACTGGCCAAGCTATCGGCGGTCAAGGGTGACATTGCTTCCAGCTTCCCGAACCTGAGCCTTGAAGATCAACAGCGCGTAGCGGACTTTGCTGCATATCTGGATGCAAAGCAGGCGGGCGTTTCGACCGACGAACTTCTGGATGAAGTGGTCGATGAAGCAGTCAAGTCGATGGAAGCTGATATCGATACGGCACTAAGCGATGCTTGGATGGCCTACAGGATCAAAAAGACCTTCAACCGATAAATAGATCGTCAGCAGAAAGCTGTACCGGCACTCCGTTCAGGACTCGCCTTCTACAACAGACGGACCCGCTTTTCGCACTCCTCTGAAACCCAATTCAGAGGTGAAAAGTGAACGAAGAAAACATCAATAAGCTGTTCGCTGAACTTGCTACCAAGGCAAACTCGGACGACGCAGTAAACAAGGCAGAGGTCCAGAACCTCTATGCCGAAATCAAGTCCCTCCGCGAAGAGCAGGCTGAACATGCTGCGCAGATTGAAGCGGCAAACGAGGCTCTAGCCCGTAAGTCCACCACCAAGGCACAAACCGCCGACGCTTCGGACGATGCGCGCATTGCAGCCTTTGCATTCGCTAAGGGCCGCTTCGCTATCGAAGACGGCGACGTTAAGAACGACGAGTTTTCGCGCACCGTAAACGTTGAAGGTGGTCACACTGTACCAACCGTCATCGACAGCGAAATCACCCGCGCACTCCGCAAGGCAAGCCCTGTTCGCGCACTGGCCCGCGTCATCGCTGCAAAGGGCAATTACGAGCGTCTAATCAAGGTCCGTAATCCTGAGAGCGTTGCAAAGACTAAAGCTGAAAAGGCCGCATACACGCTCAACAAGACCGATGCGTTCGCCAAGCTGCATTGGGGCATGGCTGACGTTGTGGACCAGCAGCGTCACACTGCTTGGGTTTCGGACGAGCCTGAAAGCATCCTGAATCTCGCTCAGGAACTACAGGACGCGATGGTCCAGAACATCGTTGAGAAGGAAAGCGAACTGTTCCTGACCGGCGTAACGGCGAACCGCGTTGAAGACATTGCTGGCGTGACCACCACCCCATGCGGCCTTCTGGCTCAGACTGCCACCACCGGCGCTGTAACCAAGTTCACCGACGAGTTCGGTAAGATGGCAACCGTGGCTCAGCCAGCAACCAGCAAGATCAGCGATGCTCTGCTTGTCCTGCTTTCGACCCTGCATTCCGCATATCGTGCAAATGCCGTTTTCCTGATCTCTTCGGACACCGAACTGAAGCTGATGCAGGAAAAGGACGCAAACGGTCGCGCTGTTTGGTCGCCAGCAGACGCTTCGATCAGCACTCTACCGGGCGGCACGGTTCATGGCGTCCGCTATGTCGTTGACGACATGATGCCAACCGTTGCGGATGCTATCGAAGACGGCACCCCTGTTGCTCTTCTGGGCGACTTCGCGAAGGCATACACCATCGTTGATTACGGCACCACCAAGTGGACCGTCGATCCGATCACCGAACCTCAGTTCGTGAAGTATTCGGCTCGTCGTCGTTCCGGTGCTGCGATTGTCGATTACAAGGCTCTCCGCGCACTTGTGCTGACCGCCTAAGTCATCCGACTAAGCAAACAGAAGGCCCGTCTGCAAAGGCGGGCCTTTCTGCCCTCCCGCTAAATAGCTGCGATAACTCAAACATGAGGTCGCGAGATAATGGGATTGGAAACAACCGGAACGAACGCAAATAGCTGGCAGACGATTGTTCAGGCCAATCAATTCCTAACCGACTTCACGCATCCGCTGCTCGGTGATCGTCCTGAACTAAACGACAATGACGAACCCTACCTGATCGAAGCGGCCAAAGAGATTTCCGCAATGTGGAATTTCAAGGGCAAGCTGGTCGATCCGCTACAGGCGCTCGCATGGCCGCGCAAAGAGGTTCAGCTTGAGGGCAAGAAGCCCGGCTCCGATTGGTTTGCGCGCAACTTCCCCCACATGGATGATTGCTACGAGGATTTTGCCCGCTTCATCCATTTTGAAAGCCCCGGCCTTTCCAACACACCTGTGTATCTCGATCAGACGGCGATCCCGCGTGAGGTGCTGGAAGCGCAAGCAATCCTAGCAGCCTTCAAGGTCCGCGAGATCACGCTCTGGCAGGACAACGGGTTCAACGCCAGTGAGGTGAAACTGGACGGCGTTGGCACGATCAAGCCCACAAACGCCGTAGCCGCTGCTGATGCCGTGTTCATGCGCCTCGCCCGCTGGGGTTCATTCCGTGGAACGTCGATCGTTCGTCCTGGCGGTGCGCGCTAATGGCTACGGTATATGAGCAATTCGCGAAGGCCGCGACCCAGCTTTATGATGGCCCGTTTGGCGGTGCATTCGTGCTGCGTCGATTGGTCACTGCCGAAAACATTGATGAGAATGGCAACATTGTGCCTGCTGTCACTCGCGACTTTCGCGTCCGTGGCGTGGTGCGCGACAAAGACGTTTGGAACAACGGTGCATATCTGGGCCAGAAGCGCGTTGCGTATCTCAGCAATAAGACCGCGCCATTCCCAGACGACCAACTGATTATCGGCAAAGACACCTACACTGTAGATACTGTGACGACCGTTGCGCCCAATGGCGTAACCGTCATCCGTTATGAAGCGGTGCTACGATAATGGCGCGCTCCGGGGTCACAAACATGGGCGCGGTAGTGAAGAGCCTCGCTGCTGCAAAGCGTAAAGCCTACGCCAACGCGGAGCGTATCAACCGCAAAGTAGCCTCAGACGTGCTGCAAGGGGTCGTAGAAGGCACCCCTGAGGACACAAGCGTCACAGTCGGCGATTGGCAGGTAGGTATCAACACGGTCCCCACAGGGCTTGTAAACACACCCGATCCCGGCGGCGCAGCCGCGCTCCGCAATGGCAACGCGGCGATCCTGACCGCGAAACTCGGCGGCACCGTCAATATCGTCAACAACCAGCCCCACATTGATGGGTTGAACGCCGGTAACGCCGTCACGAAGCCCGCTGGCTTTGTCGAACGCGCAGTGGATGCGGCGAAGGCAGGTGCCAAGTGAGCCACCTAAAAGATATTACCCTGCTGACCAAGCGATTGGAAACCGAATGGGCCGGTCCATCCGGTGATAAGACCGCTCCGCTACTTTACGAGAATAGCGCCGCATCGGCCACTATCCCGGCGAAGTTCATCCGCCTGCATGTGCGCCCCGGTACTCAGCAAAAGCGCAATCTCGGAAACGACCGCCATCGCGTTGAGCGAACTGGCCGCGTTTGGGTGCATGTCGCTATCCCGAAGACAACAGCGACCGGCATCGCATGGTCATTGTCCGACAAGGTATCTTCCATCTTCGCAAACTGGACAAGTCCTGACGGTTCGCTCCGTTGCGGTGAGATCATCACTGATGTTGTGGAGAGCAAAGACCATTACATGATTGCTGTTAAGATCACCTATTCGAGTAGTCGAATAGAGTTCTGATCCAACACCTCAACATAAATATGCTGAGGCCATCTGCGGCCCAATCTAAAATATGGAGGCCGCTAAATGGCAATTAATCCCTCGGATACAGAATTTGCGATTGTAGCAGAGACGGTTGCTGGAACTACTCCTGCAACTCCTGCTTTCCTTCGCCTCGAAACCATTGTTGGATCGAACCTCAATGCGACGGCTGACCCAATCGTCAGCAGCACTCGTCGTAAGGGTCGTACCAACGCAGGCCAGCGTCTCGTCAACCCTCGCGTTGAAGGCACCCTGAACACGGAACTGACCAGCGGCGACGCTGCAACCGACCTACTTCTGGAAAGCACCTTTTCGGGCAAGTTCGATCAGGACGGTTTGCTCAAGGCAGGAACGACCGAAACCGATCTGACCGTTGAACGCAAGTGGACCGACGGCGCAACGTTGATGTTCTCGCGCTTCTTCGGCCTTCAGGTAGCGGAGTTTGCTCTGAACGCTGAGTTCGGCGGCATCGTAACTGCTGACTTTTCGTTCCTTGGTCGTGGTCGTGCCACCCCCTCGAATACGGCACTTGCTGGCGCTACCTATGCGGACGCATCTACTGCACCAAAGTTCGCTGGCCCTGACGTAAAGAACATCGTCATCGGCGGTCTTGGCGAAGTTGATTACTCGACCCTCGCGCTGACCGTTACGCAGGATCGTGCAACACAGGGCAAGCTAGGTTCGCCATTCGCTCGCGGTATCGGCACCGCCGGTAAGACCGTCGAACTGGTCGCTACGCTTTACCGTAAGGACTTCGGGCCTGAAAACCTGATCGTCAACGGCATTGAGAATCCAGCGGTCAGCATCCAGTTTGACATTGAGTTCAACGGCGCGGGCTACAGGATCATCATCCCAGCGGCACAGCCTAGCTTCCCAGAAGACAACGAAGACGGCGCGAACCAGATGGTCACTGTGACCTTCTCGCCTCTTGGTGATGCTGCTTCCGGCACAGACATCATGATTCAGAAGCTGCCAGTAGCGTAAGTCACTAGCAGAACTGATCGGGGTAGTGGTTTTCAGGTCCACTACCCCGAACCCATGACTGAACCCCAGCATAAATACTGAGCAGCACAAAGCTGCAAGTTAAAACCTGAGGTGATTTATGGAATTTGATTTTGATCTTCCGTCTGTATCTGACGATGAAGTCCGTGAAATTGAGATTGTCAAGAATGGCAAGTCCTACGGTGTGTTCAGGGTGAAGCATCAGTTTGTTAGCTCGCCTAAGTGGCTGCTGGAATGGAAGCGCGCCACTGCAAGGCTGAGCCAGCGCGAACGTCAGCGCATTGATGATGCTCAGGTAGAAGCAGACGTTCTTCTGCGCCGTAGCGTCGTCATCAAGATGTTCGTAGAAAACTACATCGTCAAAAGTGAGGGCATTCCGGTCAAGAACGGCACATGGAAGCACTCAAGCGCTAATCTGGTGACGTTCCTGTCCGACCCACGCGCATACTGGATTTTCCAAGAGCTAGACGAGTTCTCGTCGCAGGAAAGCAATTTCGCTGTCGAAGCGACTGAGGAATCCAAAAAAAACTAAATGAATATCTACGCTGGCAGCTTTCTCCTGAATTCGCCCGATTGGAGCAATTGGAGAAAGAGGCCAGCGCGGCCATCAAAGCCGGTCGCTTCGATCACGCCTCTGTTACCCAAGCAGCAGAGTTGAAAGCATCAAACGCAAAGACCCTTTCCCAAGACGATGAGTTTTATTGGAATGCGTTCCTAACGATCACGACAATGCGTGACACTGGTGTGGGCGCGACTAGACTTCGTTGGGATGACTGCATGAAGTATGCAGACAGATATGGCCTAACAATCCACGAATCTGAAATGTTGTGGTCAATCATCCGAGCAATGGATGACGTTGTGATGGCGGACAATAAGGCCAAATCAGCAGCCAAGTGAAGCAGTGCGGGTAGTTGGCCCAGCTAAATACGCAGACCCCCATAACGCGGAGCCTGCTTATCGATGTCTGACACAACTATCCGCATCACTATCGACGCAACAGGTGCCAGCCGTGGTGCTTCACAAGCTGAGCGTTCCCTAGATCGAGTTGGTGCGGCTTCCCGGCGTATGAATAGCTCTCTCGGCTCCACTACCGTCAGCATTACCTCATTCACCCGCAGTCTTGCCGGTATCCGTGGTGCCGGTGCTGCCGTGATCCTAGCCGGGATCGTCCACAAATTCACTGAGCTGGCTGACGCTTCCGCAAGTATGGAAGCCAAGTTGAAGCTGGCGACACGCGGCTTTGCCGACTTCGGACAGGCGCAGGAAGACGTTCGTAGGATCGCTGCCAGCACCCGCAGCGAACTCACCTCTACTGCTACCCTCTATGGCAAGCTGATGGTTAGCGGTAAGGGACTGAACGCTTCACAGGCGCAGGTCGCCCGCGCAACGGAAACCGTCACCAAGTCGCTCAAGATCAGCGGCGCGACCGCAGGCGAAACCGCCTCCACCGTATTGCAGCTTGGTCAGGCGTTGGCGTCGGGCAAGCTGAACGGTGACGAATTCCGCTCCCTTGCTGAGAACAGCCCTCGCCTCATGAAGCTGATGGCTGACAGTCTGGGTGTGCCGGTCGGCGCATTGAAGAAGATGGCCAGCGAAGGTCAGTTGACCGCCGACAAGCTATTCCGTGCCTTCACCGATAAGCGCTTCACCGCTGCGCTGGACGAAGAGTTTAAGCAGATGCCGAAGACGTTCGGCGAAGCGATGACGGCTCTGACCAATCTGGCGACCGAGACATTCGGTGCGTTCGATCAGGGCGGCGGCTTTAGTCAGGCACTCTATAATTTCGCCGAGCAGGGCAACACCAACATGAAGTCGATCGCTGAGCGCGCTCGCGAAAGTGGTGGTGAAATCCGTGACGCATTCGAGGGTCTGGCTGGTGCGTTCAAGCCGCTGGAGCATGAGGGCATCGAAGCTGCCAAGCTGATCGCTGTCGAGTGGAAGGGTCTGCGCGCTGAAATCGCTGACGTGTTGGGCTTGGTCGATAATGTCCGTAATTTCGGACGCGGCTACAGCCTGTTCGGTGGCACCGGCAGCGGCGCAGCCGTTGAACTGGATTTTCTGCCCAAGCCTACTAACGCTCCACCTAGTGACCTCAAGGGCCGCTTTAATCAGGGCTTTGCCCAATCCCGCCGTGACCGCGCTCGTATCAGGCTAGAACGCGCATATCGTGACCGCACCGGCAATGATGTCCCTACAGGTTGGTCCGATGATAGGCTTGTCGCGGAATCCCGCAAGCTAGGGCCGGCTCCTAAGAAATTGACCGGCGGCACTGGTGTGTTGCGCTCGCCTCCCGGCACTCCCACAGCATCCGGCTCCGGTGGTTCGGGCCGCAGCCGTACCGACGTTGACGTGCTGATGAATAGCATCGGTGCGCGCGTGACCAGCGGCTATCGCACATGGGAAAAGAACCGATTGGTCGGCGGCTCCAAAAACAGCCACCACCTGACCGGCAATGCTCGCGACATTGCGAAGACCCCCGGCATGACGCTCGATAAGATCGTCTCCACCCTGAAAAAGGAAGGCTACGATGTAATCGAGAAGCTGGACGAGGGCGATCACTTCCACGTCGCGTGGAAGGGCAAGGGCGACAAGAGCAAGTCCGAATTCGAGAAGGAAAACGAGCGCGCAGCTAAGGAAGCAGAGCGCCAGCAGAAGGCCGCCGAAGAACTCTGGACCGTAATGGAAGAGAACAAAAAGCTCGCTGGTATGATGCCCGTCGAGGCTGAGAAGTTCACCGCCGAACTCGATCTACAGCGTGTCGGCGGCAAAGCCCTGACCGATGAGCAAAAGAAGCGCCTCGGCCTGCTGATGGACGAGACACGCGCTGCCAAGCTGCTCACGGACATGCGCGTCGCCAATGACGTCGATAGCGCAGAACTGGAATTCCAAAAGCGCAAGCTGACCATGACCGACAAAGAAGCGGCCATGTCGGAAGCGGCGTGGGAGTTTGAAAGCCGCGCACTTGCGGAAAAGGTAGATATTACCGGCGACCTGTATCAGCAGCAGCTTGCGATCATCAAAGCCCGCGCTGGTGAAACGTTCGAGATTGAGCGCCAGAACAGGATGCTCAAGGACCGCGACACGCTGTTGTCGCAATACAGCCCGTTTGAAGCTGACCGCCTCCAGATGGAGCAATTCGACGCGGATCGTGCGCGCATCAAGCTACTGGCCAGCAAACCAGTTGCCGATGGCGGTATCACGGAGGAACAGGCTCGTCGTGCGATGGACGGCCTTGAGCGTGGCGTCAGGGAGGTCAAAAACCGCTTCGTTACTGAGTTTGGCGACGGCATCGATACGCTCGGCAGGCAGCTAAACGGCACGTTCGGTAATGCAGTCAGCAAATTCGGCCAGTTGCTAAACGGCTTGGTATCGGCGGCATCGGGCAGCTTCAGCGGCCTTGGTCCTATCGGCTCCATCATCGATCTGCTGGGCAAGAACAGCGACGGCAGCTTGACCGGCATTGGCCAGGCCGCCGCGAAGGCATCGCAGAACACCCTAGACAGCATCCTTGGCCGCAATGGTCAGAAGTCCGCCCTGCTCAATCCGTTGAAGAGCCTGAGCGACGGCTTCGGCGGCTTCAAGGGCGACATGAAGAAGATCTTCGCCGGCAAGGGTCCGGGCAGCGTTGCGGGCGCAATCGGCAACACATTGGGCAACGCCGCTTCCGGTATGCAGATGGGTCAGATGGCTGATGGCCTGATGAAGTCGCTGGGCATCGGTAGCAGCAAGACAGGCGCATCCATTGGCGGCGCGCTCGGCTCCGTCGTCGGCGGTCCTATCGGCTCGATCATCGGTAGCATCGGTGGCGGCCTGATCGGCGGCATGTTCAAGAAGAAGCGCTACGGCACTGCCAACATTACTCTTGGTGATGACGGCTATCTAGGCAGCGACACGACCGGCAATAAGTCGGCCTATAAAGCCGCTGCAACCGGCGCGGCTGGTTCTGTCATCAGCGGACTGACTAGCATCGCTGAACAGCTTGGCGGCTCGATCACCGGCAATCCGAATATCTCCATCGGCCAGTATAAGGGCAAGTGGCGCGTCAGCGACATCGGCCGCACCGGCAAATTGAAGGGCGGCAGCGGTCGCACCGACATTAAGGACTTCGGCAAGGACGGCGAAGAGGAAGCAATCTCCTACGCGATCCAGACCGCGTTGAAGCAAGGCGTCCTGACCGGCATCAGCGATTTCTCCAAGCGAGTGTTGAGCGCCGCGGAAGACCTAGACCGTGCTGTCACACTTGCGACCAAGTATGAGAACATCGTCAAGGAACTCGCCCGCATTGATGATCCTATTGGCGCTCCGCTTGCCGAACTGAATAAGGAATTCAGTAAGCTGCGCGAGGAAATGGTTGCCAACAAGGCGACCGCAGCGGAACTGGCGAACGTTGATCGCTATTACATGGTCCAGCGTGAAAACATGCTCAAGGATCAGCTATCGGATTTGAAGTCCTTCCGCGATAAGCTGATGGGCGAAGGCTCCGGCCTGTCCACCAAGACCCGTCTTGATAACAAGCTGAACGAGTTCTCCAAGTATGAGGAAGCGCTGGCGGCGGGCAAGTCCGTTGACACCGCTGCAATGACGCAGCTTGGCAGCGACATTTGGGACATGACCAAGGACATTTACGGAACTGCGACCGCTCAGTCTCAGAATGTAAGGGACCGTCTGTTGACCGCGACCGATGCGGCGCAGAAATACACCGAGAGCGTCTATGCGCAGAGTTCCACAAATGTGGTCGATGCTGTCAACACGACGAACCAGCTTGCGGCAGAGCAGTTGAAGCAGCAGCAGATTGCAAACAGTCTGGCTGAACAGCTTCTCGCAGCAATCCAACGTGGCGAGAGCATCACCGCGCAATGGAACGGCTCTGCGGTCAACGCAAAGCAAACTGGCACCGTGTAAATATAGCAGAGGTGGCAGATGGCAATCGACGCAAATCGTGGAACGTTCGTAAAAGAGGAATATCGTTATGCTGAACAGTCGGAGCCTTCGGTTCTGGCTGAGCAGCCCCAAGCCCGCATCATCAAATTAGACACAAATCTGGACATTGTTGCGGCTACTCGTCTCGCTGATGAGATCATGGACGAGCATAAGCATGTCGCGCAGGCATATGAGGTCGTCATTGCCGGTGTGGAGGTATGCGACGATGAGAAGTTCATCGGATCGCCGCCCACGTTCACATGCAATTTCCCAGATTGGCCAGTCGATCAGACCGATAAGCTGCGCGTCGTCGCGGTCACGGTCGATTATCAGGCGTGGCTGACAACAATCACAATCAAGGGGCCGCTGACATGATCGACAATCCATTTTTCCTCATGAGCGCGCCTGTCGCTTTTGAAACGACCAGCTTTGAAATCCCCGCCTCCCCCGGCGTGAACCTGACGAACGACAACATGGATATGGATTGGCGCTCGCAAGGGCTGAATGGCATTTACGTCGTCCTGCGCTGTACGGCCCCCGTAGATACCATTGCCGTGCTTCACAGCAATCTACGTGCATCCGACACGATCCGAGTTCGTGCTGGCGCTTCCGTCAGCAATGGCGAGATTGTCAGCCCTGTCTATGACAGCGGTGCAGTAGCCGCATACGAGGGCAATCTGTTTGCTCCTTACACTCCCAAGAGCATGATCGACCTTGGCCAGACCGTACAGACTGTTTTCTGGCGTCTCGATTTCGTCTCCCCCGGCAATCCCGATGGACAGGTCCGCGCTGCGCGTATCCTGATGGGTGAACGTTTTGAGGTTTCTTCTGGCATCGACTACAACTGGAAGAAGGGTCAGATTGATGACAGCGTTTTAACTAGCGGCCCCAACTATGAAGACGTTCAGGAGTTTGCAGCTAGGCCAACCGTGAAAGCTAAGTTGGGCAACATGGATGAAGCAACGTTCAACCGTTTTGACGCTTTCATGATGGCAGTCGGCAAGAGCAAGCCAGTCCTATTTGCACCAGAGCCAGACAATCCCGACACAGTGCAACATTGGACTGTGTATGGCCGCTTCAAAGTGGATTGGAGCGGAGAGAACTTGTATCATAACTGGTGGGAAACTGAAATTCAGGTTGATGGCCTGAGATCATAAGCCCGACCGCTAACACCACTAAATATCCGACAGGATATGGGGTGATTAGTGAAAAGGGTTTTTGTCGCAGAGGTAACGACGTTCGATCCGAGGGCGAAGCAGACCAAGGTGCTGCGCATGTATTCCCCCGGCCATGGTCCTATCGTCTTCGATAGCGATCATGAGTATATTCCATGCCTCGTCGGTTCCCCTAGCCGCAGCATGTCGCTTACCGACAACGGCATCCCCGGCGAAATTCAAATCGACTACGGCTCGCTGGTTATTCGCATCGGCGACGACATGCGAAACACCGCTTGGCTGGGCTACGATTTTGACGGCTATCCCTGCAAACTCATGTGGGGAGAACTTGGCGCTCCGCTGTCCAGCTACAAGGCAATTCCTTCCGGGCGCGTCGGCTCGCTTTCCGTATCTTCTGGGCGAACTGTCGCGCAGCTTCCTTTGCTCGGTCCCGAAGCCGATCTGAAAAAGGAAGTTCTCAAGACGGCCTATCTTGGCAATGGCGCAGCGGAAGGCACAGAGAAGAACAAGCTCAAGCCGTTCACCGTTGGCCCGGTTCAGAACATCCAGCCGCCGATGATCGACGCGGCTCACCTCGTTTATCAATATCACGGCTATGGTCCGACTGAGGACGTGGTTGCCGTCTATGAGAATGCGCTGACACTTGGACCGGCCAAATACACCGTGTCCAGTTACGAGGAATTGATTGGCCTAACGGACGAGCAGCTACCGCCAGGAACATGGGCGAAGGCTCCCGCCGTGGGAATGTATCGACTTGGTGCCGAAGCTATTGGCCTGCTGACCGCAGACGTGATCGGCGCAATGGATGGGATGCGCCCGTTGCGCAAATTCGGTGAGATTGCAGTCTGGATGCTGCATAATTTCGCTGGCGTCCCGATGGATAAGATCGACGTTGAAGGCGCTGATAAGCTGGATCGCGATTTCCCCCACACATGGGGCAATTACATCGACAGTCAGGACAAGCCGAAGGATGACGACGAACCGGCGATCAGCGTCGGCAACTTCCTACGCGAAGCTGCATCCCATCTGGCGGCCTACTTCTATCCCGACAAGAACGACATTTGGCGCTTTGGTCGCAACGTTTCCACCAAGACGCCCATCATGTTGCAACAAGGCAGGACGACCGCACCAGTGGTCATCGACATTTCCATGCCTGCTACAACTACCCGCGCCCATAAAGTCCGCATCGGTGGTGATCGCTGCTTTGTCACACACACCGATGATGAGATTTCCTCCGCGCTGAAAGATGCAGTTGAGGAAGCTGTCGTTGGCGTCGGCAAGAAGGTCGATGATGTTCAGGACGATCTAAACGGCATCCGCAAGGACTGGCGCAGTTTGGTCATTGGCGCTGTTCGCACAGAGCTTGAAGACCTAGCTGCCAATGTTCTGGATTTCGGTTCTACGCAGATCAAAACCAATGTTGCTCTGCACAAAGACAATCTCGTCGCAATTCGTGCGCTCGGTACTCGTGTCGATGAGAACGGCAACAAGGTCGCAGAAGACATATTGCAGCTTACTAGCCGCGTCGATGGACAAGACGGCGTCATCGAAGCCGGGTTCCTAGAGGTCAATCGCACGATCGCTGGATTGGATTTCGCAGAGGTTGAGGACATTACCTATGCGATTGCTCGATACGGTGAGAATGTTGACGCAGCATTTGCCGATGAGCGTCGTCTTCGTGTCGATGGTGACAGCGCGCTTGCAGAAAGCATTGAGGAATTTGAAGCCCGCGTAGGTAGCGCCGAAGGCAAGATCAGCGAAATTGAGCGCATTCTGATCGAGGATGATGGTGACACTGCGTTGGCAGAGCGCGTCTCCGAATTAGGCGTCAAGATCGAGGACGAGACAGAGGCTCGCGAAGCTGCAATCACCGGCCTTGAACGTGCTTATATCGACGCTGACGAAGTTATCGCTGAGAGCGTCCAAACGCTAAGTTCCAGCATTTTTGATGAGACGAACGGCAACAGCATCGTGTCGATCATCAAGAACAATGCGAAAACGCAGGTCGATGACAATGGCGCTAGGGCTGAACAAATCAATTCCATGCAGGTTCGTCTCAGCCCGGTAAACGGAGCCAGCTACGAACAGAATGTACTCTTGCTCGCAAACCATGACGGACTTCTGAGCAGCCAATATACTGTGAAGGTCCAGAACGAAATCAACGGCAAAAAGATCGTTGGCGGCTTTGGGATCATCAATCAGAATGGCGTTGTCGATTTTGCTTTGGCGACGGACTTTTTCAGCATCTGGACGCCTAGTGGCGCAGTGCCTTTGCTCACGCTCGACAACAATGGCGTCCTGAGCGTCAACACTGCCATCATGGACAATGCGATCATCAAGAACGCACAAATCCAGAATGGCGCAATCGACCAACTTAAAGTGGCCGGCGGTGCAATTTCGGCCAATCAGGGCGCAGATGGCGTTGACACGTTTGTCGCTGCGAACGGCTCCGCTGACTTCCTCACTACCGGGTTCATGACCATAGGTGACGCTGTTTGGGGTTCGGGCCGCGTGGACGTAGATTTCACCATCGACGCGACACAGGCTTATGACGCAAGCTGCAAAATCCAGCTTTGGTTGGACTACGGCGCGGGCTTTGTTCTTGCCAAAGAAAAGACCTTCGGAATCACTACGGATAACGGCAACACCTATAGCCGTACAGGTGGCGACATCAGCGCCATCGTTACCGGCGCACAAGTCCGCGTCATGTGTCGCGTTATCTCAGGCACATTCACTCCGCGCTCTGTTGCTCGCGCACAATGGATTCGAGACATCAGCATGGAATTAATCGGGATGAAGCGATAATGAAATACGCATACTTTACGCAGGACGGAAAGCTGCTGACCATCGCGTCAGAACCACAGAGCTTCCCTGAACCATCGGTCATAGAAGTTGAGGTTCCCGATGGTACGCGGGCTAACGCTATCTTCCTCGATCTAGAGACGCACACAATCAGGGATAGAGTGCCGTTCGTGCTGAACGTTGCATATAACCGTGTCAGCAATATCCCGGCTGGAACTTCCGTCGCACATGACGGCGCGTTGTATCATGTCGAAGATGGCGAAGTCGAGTTCGATGCCAATGTTACTGATGTGGTCTGGCTGCATCTCGATCACCCATGTTTCATCGCGCAGTATGTCGCAGTTCCAACAGGACCGGAGGTTGTATGAGAATTGATATTAGGAAGGGTTATGTTGACCAGCGTAAGGCTGCTTACCCGACGATACCTGACCAGCTAGACGCCTTCTGGAAAGGTGGCCAGGAAGCCGAAGCCATGAGGCAGCAAATCCTAGCGGTCAAAGCTGACTTCCCGAAGGAATAAGCCGCTGCGACTGCCCGCATAAATATCAGCAATACTGATATGCGGGAGCGATCCGACCATGGAATATGATTTTGATACAGAAGGCACCGTTAGTGTCACCAATGGTTCGACACAGGTAACTGGTAACGGCACAAATTGGCTGACCAATTATCCCGGCCTGACACTCAACATCAGCGTAAGCGGGGCGGCGGCCCCACCTTGCGGACGTAGAGTGTAGCCGTGAGTCTGCGCCTCCTGATCAGGATGGAGGACGCTGGTGCTATGACGATGCCATGTGACGATGCTGGCACCAGCAAGGTTCAGCGGTTCGAGGTTTTCACCGGTGCAGGCCAGCGGCGGGACTGGCCGCCTGAAGTGAAGGCCGCGATCATCGCGGAGAGCTATTCCAAGCAGGAGACTGTCTGCGCCGTTGCCCGTCGGCACGCCCTTAGCCCATCGCAGCTGTTCACCTGGCGGCGGCAGCTGCGTAAGCAGATGGCGGCCCGGGGCGTTGCGCTGCCAGTCGCCCCCAATATGGCACCCGCATTTGTCCCCGCGATTATCGAGGAGCCGCTGTCGAGCGCTCCGGCGAAGCGCCCGCGGAAGCAGGCGCGTGCAAAGAACAGCGCAGTCGAGCTGGAGATAGACGGCGTAGCGGTGAAGATCGGCCGCGGCGCCGATGCCGGCATCATCGCTGCGGTGATCGAAGCCCTTAGGGCGACGCGATGATCGGGCCAGGAGTTGGTGCCCGCGTGATGGTAGCGACCCGTCCTGTGGATTTTCGCAAAGGGCCGGACGCCTTGGCCGCATTGGTGAGCGCGCAATATGGCGGTGATGCATTTTCTGGCGTGATTTACGTCTTTCGGGCCAAGCGTGCTGACCGGATCAAGCTGATCTGGTGGGACGGGACCGGCCTGTGCCTGATGGCGAAGCGTCTGGAGCAAGGCGGCTTCAAGTGGCCCGGCATCCAGGATGGCGTGATGCGCCTTTCCGCCGCCCAACTTGGTGCGCTTCTGGAGGGATTGGACTGGCGCCGGGTTCATGGCGGCCGTCGACCGCAGGCCCCGCAGATTGCCGGTTGACGGGGCTTTTCGCTCCTGATTCACTGTCGTCATGCTCACGCAAGCGGACCTGCCCGACGACATCGACGCGCTCCGCGCGCTCGTGCTGGAGCAGTCCCGGATGCTGGCGGAAGAACGGGCCGCAGCTGAGGTCAGGGTGGCAGAGCTGAACGTCGCCAAGAGCGAAGCGGACGCCGAGATCGAACGCCTCCAGTCGATCATCCAGGCCTTCATGCGGCATCGCTTCGGCAGCCGGTCCGAACAGCTCGATGCCGATCAGCTCCAGCTGGGCCTGGAAGATGTCGAGACGGCGCTTGGGCATGCTCGCGCTGCCAGAGAAGCTGTTGCGCCGAATTCCCGCAACGATCAGCCCCGCAAGACCAACCGCGGCTCCTTGCCCGCGCATCTCGAGCGGATCGAACAGATTGTCGATATCGACGACAAGGCCTGCCTTTGCTGTAGTGGTCCGCTTCATCAGATCGGCGAAGACGTGGCCGAGCGCCTGGATGTTGTGCCCACCACCTTCCGCGTGCTGGTGACACGCCGCCCGCGCTATGGCTGTCGCTCCTGTGAAGGCGCGATCGTCCAGGCTCCCGCTCCGGCGCGCATAGTCGAAGGCGGGATTCCGACCGAAGCGCTGATTGCACAGGTGCTGGTCTCAAAGTATGCCGATCATGTGCCGCTATACCGGCAGGCTCAGATCTATGCCCGGCAGGATATCAGACTCGATCGCTCCACCCTGGCGGACTGGGTGGGCCGGGCAGCATGGTATCTGCGGCCGCTGCGCGACCGGACCCTTGAGGAGCTCCGGCGATCCGAGCGCCTGTTCGCCGACGAGACTACCGCGCCGGTGCTTGATCCAGGGCGCGGCAGAACGAAGACCGGTCAGCTATGGGCCTATGCCCGCGATGATCGACCATGGGGTGGCGCAGGTCCGCCGATGGTCGCCTATGTCTATGCGGCAGACCGCAAGGCCGAGCGGCCCGACATCCACCTTGGAGACTTTGCAGGCATCCTGCAGGTCGATGGTTATGGCGGCTATACAGCTCTCGCCAAGCGGCGCGGGCAGCAGCTCAGCCTCGCCTTCTGTTGGTCCCATGTCCGGCGCAAGTTCTACGATCTTGCCGCCAGTTCTCCCGTCGCGACCGAGATATTGCGCCGGATCGCCATGCTCTATGCCATCGAAGACGAGGTGCGCGGCTCGACCGCTGAACACCGCCGCCTTGAGCGCTCTGAACGCAGCCGCATCATCATCGAGGACCTCAAGCTCTATTTCGATGGCCGGCTCCGGCAGATCAGCGCCAAGAGCAAGCTGGCTGA
>NZ_QJQX01000053.1 GCF_013393185.1 Sphingobium lactosutens
CATATTATATGGTTAAGTCCTCGATCTATTAGTATTCGTCAGCTCCACATGTCACCATGCTTCCACCTCGAACCTATCAACCTGATCATCTTTCAGGGATCTTACTAGCTTACGCTATGGGAAATCTCATCTTGAGGGGGGCTTCATGCTTAGATGCTTTCAGCACTTATCCCTTCCGCACATAGCTACCCAGCTATGCCCTTGGCAGAACAACTGGTACACCAGCGGTGCGTCCATCCCGGTCCTCTCGTACTAAGGACAGCTCCTCTCAAATTTCCTACGCCCACGACGGATAGGGACCGAACTGTCTCACGACGTTCTGAACCCAGCTCGCGTACCGCTTTAATGGGCGAACAGCCCAACCCTTGGGACCGACTACAGCCCCAGGATGCGATGAGCCGACATCGAGGTGCCAAACCTCCCCGTCGATGTGGACTCTTGGGGGAGATAAGCCTGTTATCCCCGGGGTAGCTTTTATCCGTTGAGCGATGGCCCTTCCATGCGGAACCACCGGATCACTAAGCCCGACTTTCGTCCCTGCTCGACTTGTAGGTCTCGCAGTCAAGCTCCCTTATGCCTTTGCACTCTACGAATGATTTCCAACCATTCTGAGGGAACCTTTGGGCGCCTCCGTTACACTTTAGGAGGCGACCGCCCCAGTCAAACTGCCCACCTGACACTGTCTCCCGGGTCGATAAGACCCGTAGGTTAGAATTTCAATACAGTCAGGGCGGTATCCCACCAGCGCCTCCACCGAAGCTAGCGCTCCGGTTTCAATGGCTCCCGCCTATCCTGTACAAACTGTACCAAAATTCAATATCAGGCTACAGTAAAGCTCCACGGGGTCTTTCCGTCCTGTCGCGGGTAACCTGCATCTTCACAGGTACTATAATTTCACCGAGTCTCTGGTTGAGACAGTGCCCAAATCGTTACACCTTTCGTGCGGGTCGGAACTTACCCGACAAGGAATTTCGCTACCTTAGGACCGTTATAGTTACGGCCGCCGTT
>NZ_QJQX01000054.1 GCF_013393185.1 Sphingobium lactosutens
GCTGTAGTGACATTTTAGGGATTCACGGCGCCGGGTCTTTGTGATTCAACAGTGGCTTTTGGAGGCTGGTGTGGAAGGCGAGGTACTTCGGGACGATCAATGGGAGCGATTGCGGGAGTTCGTTCCGGGCGGGCGCAAGGGTAAGCGTGGTCCGCGTAGCGACGGCAGGCGTTTTCTCGATGCCTTGCTGTGGCTGGCGCGCTCAGGCGGTCGTTGGCGCGATCTTCCCGAACGCTTTGGTCCCTATCAGACAGCCAAGCGGCGCTATTATCGCTGGATCGAGCAGGGTGTGATCGACCGGATATTCGCGGCGGTGTCCGATGATCCCGACATCGAATGGCTGGCGATCGATGCCACTGTCATCCGCGCTCAGGCTCAAGCGGCAGGGGCTCGGATAAAAAGGGGGGCGTTCAAGCCCAGGCTCTCGGGCGGTCGAGAGGTGGGTTCGGCACCAAAATCCACGCCGTAGTCGATGCCCTCGGTCTGCCGATCCGCTTCATTCTTGGCCCCGGACAGCAAAACGACATGGCTCCAGCCTGCGACCTGATCCGGGGCATCCCGGCAGGCAAGGTGCTGGCGGATCGCGCCTACGATGCCGACCGCCTGCATGACCTCATCTACGAGCAAGGCGGCGAGCCGGTCATCCCACCACGCCGCCACCGCAAGTACCAACACGGCTACGACCGCATCGCCTACAAACAGCGTTGGGGCATCGAAGGATTCTTCGCCAAACTCAAACAATGGCGGCGCATCGCAACACGCTACGACAAGCTCGCCCCCAACTTCCTCGGATTTGTCAAACTCGCCAGCATCATGCTCTGGCTCAAATGATTAAATCGTCACCTCAGCCTAGAGCGATTTCGAGGCGGGCGGTATCGCCCGCCGGCTCGGAAATCGCGGTCAACCAATTACCGCATCGCGCCCGGCTGGTAGCGCAGTTTGGCGGCATTGACCTTGTCGAGCAGGCTGGCGATCGATTCCGGCGAGGCGGTCGCGCGGCCGGGCATGGCGACATCGTTCATCCGGTGGCTGAGCGCGGAAAAGGCCCTGTCAATTTGGCTGTCGATACGGGTCATGGGACATCCCTTATGAAGCGATATCCCGCTTGTCGACGGCCTCGGTTAACAAGGCGTAAACCATGCGGCGAACCGAATCAGAGCATCGTGCGGAAAAGTGAGAACCGGTTTTAGCTACGCTGGCCTTCGGCTCCGCTTCAACGATGCGACCACGCAAACTGGAGCGCGCGCCCAGCATCGAATTCAATGCAGCGCGCTCCATAGGCAGGCGCGCAGCCCCTCGCGATAGGTCGGATAGCGTGGCGCCCAGCCCAGCAACCGCTTGGCCCTGCCATTGGCGACCCGGCGATTTTCGGCGTAGAAGGACCGCGCCATCGGCGACAGTTGCGCCTCCTCCAGCGTCAGCAGCGGCGGCACGGGCTGGCGCAGTATCGCGCAGGCTTCCTCGATCAGTCGGTTCTGCGCGCAGGGCAGGTCGTCCGACAGATTATAGATGCCCGGCGGCCCCCGATGGAGCGAGGCGGCAATACCCGCGACGATATCGTCCACATGGGCGCGGCTGAATATCTGGTCGGGCAGGTCGATGCGATGCGCCCGTCCTTCCTGCACCCGATCGAGCGCCGATCGGCCGGGACCATAGATGCCCGGTAGGCGAAAACGGCGCATGTCAGGGCGAAGCGCGCCCCAATCCGTATCGGCCTGCGTGCGAGCGGCGCGGCGGCCAAAGCCTATGGCGCTGCTTTCATCGACCCATGCCCCCGCCGCATCGCCATAGACGCCGGTGGAAGACAGATAGCCGGTCCAGATCGCCGGTGCTGCGGCCATGTCCGCGCCGTAACGGGTCAGGACGGGATCGGCATCGCCTTCGGGCGGGACGGAGGATAGGATGTGCGTGGCCTGCGCGATCGTGGCGCGCACGGCGCTCACGTCATCGAAGGCGAGCGCCTCGGCATCGGCCGCGCGACGGACGCCGCTGATCCGCCAGCCCTCGGCGCGTAGTCGGCTGGCAAGGCGTGAGGCGGTATAGCCCATGCCGAGGATGAGCATGTGCGGCATCACACCATCTCCGTTCGGCAGATGCTCAGACCGTGAAGCTCTCGCCGCAGCCGCAGCTGCCCTTGGCATTGGGATTGTTGAACACGAAGCCGGCGGTGAAGTCATCCTCCACCCAGTCCATCGTCGATCCCACCAGATAGAGCACCGACGCACCGTCGATGTAGAAGATGCCGCCGGGCGTCTCGATCTTCTCGTCGAACCGGACTTCCTCGGAGACATAGTCGACCGAATAGGCCAGCCCCGAGCAGCCGCGCTTGGGGGTGGAGAGCTTGACACCGATCGTGCCTTCGGGCGCTTGGCGCATCAGGTCGGCGATGCGGGCTTCCGCGCTCGGCGTCAGGACGACGGCGGCGGGGCGGGCGCGGGTCTTGGTCTCGACAGTCATCAGAGCATTCCCAGTTCGAGTTTGGCCTCATCCGACATCTTGCCCGGATCCCATGGCGGATCCCAGACGAGGTTGACCTCGACATCGCCGACGCCGGGCACCGCGCCGACGCGCAGTTCGACCTCGCCGGGCATAGATTCGGCTACCGGGCAATGCGGCGTGGTCAGCGTCATGGTGACGACCGCATGGCCGCCATCTGTGATGTCCACGCCGTAGATCAGGCCCAGATCATAGATGTTGACCGGAATTTCGGGGTCGAAGATTTCCTTGAGCGCGTCGATGATCGCATCATAGAGATCGCCTCCCGGCTCACCAGCGGGCAGTTCCGCAGGCTTCTGCGCCAGAAACCCGTCCAGATAGTCGCGCTGGCGCTGGCCAGAATCGAACGACTCTTCGACCCGCGCCTTGGGCGGGGTTTCCACCGCGTCCACTTCTTCCACCAGAATCTTGCGTTCCTCGGAATGAGATTCAGTCATTGGCGAAGATTTTCCTCACTCGTTCAAGTCCTTGCACCAGCGCATCCACGTCGCTGTCGTCGCTGTAGATGCCGAAGCTGGCCCGCGCGGTCGCCTCGACGCCCAGATGGCGCATCAGCGGCTGTGCGCAATGATGGCCGGCCCGGATCGCGACGCCCGTTTCGTCCAATATGGTGCCGACATCGTGTGGATGCACCCCCTCGACCTCGAAAGAAAGGATGCCGGCCGAATCGTCGGGCCCGAAGACGCGCACGCTGTTGATCTGCTCCAGAGCGGTCCGCGCCTTGGCCACCAGCGCGCATTCATGGGCGTGAATCGCGTCCAGCCCGATGCCCTGCACATAGTCGATCGCGGCAGAGAGGCCGACGACGCCGGTGATATGCGGCGTCCCTGCCTCGAACCGCGTCGGCGCGGGAGCATAGGTCGTCTTTTCGAACGTCACCTTGTCGATCATCGATCCGCCGCCCTGATAGGGCGGCATGGCGTCGAGCAGTTCCTTGCGGCCCCACAGCACGCCGATGCCGGTCGGGCCATAAAGCTTGTGCGCAGAAAAGACGTAGAAGTCGCAATCGAGCGCCTGCACATCGACAGCCAGCCGCGGCACCGCCTGACAGCCGTCGATCAAAATCTTCGCGCCGACCATATGGGCGATGTCGGCGGCGCGGCGGCAATCGAGGACGCTGCCCAGTACGTTCGACACATGGGCCAGCGCGACCATGCGATGCTGCGGCGTGATCATGGCGCGCATGGCGTCCAGGTCGATCCGGCCATCTTCCATCAGCGGCACCACGTCGATCGCCGCGCCGACCTTCTCCGCCACGATCTGCCACGGCACGATATTGCTGTGATGCTCTAGGCAAGAGAGCAGGATGCGGTCGCCTGCCTTGAGTTGCTTCCCCGCCCAGCATTGCGCGACGAGGTTGATGCCCTCGGTCGCGCCACGGACATAGACGATCTCGCTGTCCGAAGCCGCGCCTATGAAGCCCGCGACCTTTCGCCGCGCCGCTTCATAGGCCAGCGTCATATTGGCCGACCGCTCATAGACGCCGCGATGGACCGTCGCATAGTCCGGGCCATAGGCGCGGGCGATGGCGTCGATCACGGCATTGGGCTTCTGCGCGGTGGCGGCGCTGTCCAGATAATGCCAGTCGCCGACTCCGGGGAAGTCGTCCCGCAATCGCAACCCCTGGGCGAGATCGGTCATACCAGCGCCCCCAGCTTGGCAAGCGCGGCCGCTTCAAGGCTGTCCTTGACCGCCTCGTCCGCGACATCGTCGAACACGCCGGCAACGAAGGAGCGCAGCAGCAGCGTCTTGGCGGTCGCCGGGTCCATGCCGCGCGACGCCATGTAGAACAGGGCCTGCCTGTCCAGTTCGCCCACCGTCGCGCCATGGGCGCATTTCACGTCGTCGGCGTAGATTTCCAGCTCCGGCTTGGCGTTCGCCGTGGCGGTGCGGTCCAGCAGCATCGCCTTGATCGACTGGAAGGCATCGGTGCGCTGCGCATCGCGCGCGACATTGATGCTGCCGAGATAGCTGCCCGTCGCGCGCTGCCCCAGGATCGACCTTATGGTCTGGCCGCTGGTCGAATCCGGCTTCGCATGGGTGACGCTGGTGATGATTTCCAGCGTCTGATCGCCGCCGCCGATGATCGCGCCGTTCAGTTCGAAATGCGCGTTGCTGCCGAGCGTCACGGTGAAGGTCACACGCCCCAGTCTGCCGCCGATGTTGAGCACATGGAAATCGCACCGCGCCCCGTCCGCGATGGTGATGACATAGTCATGCACCGCCGCCGCACCATCGACCGCATCCTGCAACAGATGGTGGCGCGCCGTTTCGCCCGCAGCCACGTCGATGCGGGTCGGCGCGGGCGTCGGCCACACGGTTGCCAGCGCGTCCAGGTCGCTATAGCGCCATTCTTCGGCCTTGCGGGTGGGCAGCGTCAGGGCGTTCACGCGGCCACCACATCAGCATAGCCTTCGCGTTCCAGTTCCAGCGCCAGCTCGGGACCGCCCGACTTCACGATCCGGCCCGCCGCCAGCACATGGACGAAGTCCGGCTTCACATAGTCGAGCAACCGCTGATAATGGGTGATGAGCAGCACGGCCTTGTCGGGCTTGCGCATGATGGCGTTAATGCCCGCGCCCACGGTCTTGAGCGCATCGATGTCGAGGCCCGAGTCCGTTTCGTCCAGGATCGCCAGCTTGGGGTCGAGGATGCCCATCTGCACCATTTCGGCGCGCTTCTTCTCGCCGCCGGAAAAGCCGACATTCACCGGACGCTTCAGCATCTCCATGTCGAGGCCCAGCAGACCGGCCTTTTCCTTGGCCAGCTTGATGAACTCGCCGCCGTTCAGTTCCTTCTCTCCGCGCGCGCGGCGCTGCGAATTGAGGCTCTCGCGCAGGAATTGCAGGTTGGAGACGCCCGGAATCTCGACCGGATACTGGAAGCCCAGGAACAGGCCGGCCGCGGCGCGTTCATGCGGCTCCATCTCGAACAGGTCCATACCTTCGAAGGTTGCAGTGCCGCCGGTCACTTCATAGTTCGGACGGCCGCCGAGCGTATAGGCCAGCGTCGACTTGCCCGCGCCGTTCGGCCCCATGATCGCGTGGATTTCGCCCGCGTTGATGGACAGCGACAGACCCTTGAGGATCGCCTTGCCGTCGATTTCGTTGGTGAGGTTTTCGATCGTCAGCATCACTTATCCCCGAAAATCACTTGCCCTGCGCGCGCTGGAGCGTTCGCGCGGTCCAGAAAGCCATGTCGCGCACGTCGCCCGGCGCGGGAAACAGCGTGTCGATATGGCGCTTGATCGGCATATAGGGCCACCAGTCGGCGCCCGGCTCCGGCGCGCCCTTTTCCAGCAGCGCGACGACGAATTCGCTGACCGGACCCATGCGGGCGAGGTTGGGCGCCTTCGCCTTGTGGAACGCCTTGTCGGTGCGCAGCTTCTCGGTGAAGGCGACGTCGCCCTTCTCCAGCGCGGCGCGACTCTCCGCCTCAAACGCATCGAGATCGCCGAAATCCTTGGCGGCACGGGCCTGAAGCTCGCCTTCCTCCAGCTCATAATCCTCGGTCAGGATACGGATCGCGGCGGTCCACGCTTGGCCATTGCCGACATCCTCCGCGAAATCGGCGAGGGCATCCTGGATATCGTCTTCGTCGCTCAACTTACTCGTCCTTCAAGCTCTCAAATCCACGTCACCCCGGACTTGATCCGGGGTCCCACTGCCTTCACGCCCCACCCATGAAAAGCGGGGTGCCGGATCAAGTCCGGCATGATGGGAAGGCGCAGGACAAATTTAGCCCACGCTGCCTTCTAGGCTGATGCCCAGCAGCTTCTGGGCCTCGACGGCGAACTCCATCGGCAGCTGTTGCAGCACTTCCTTCGCAAACCCGTTGACGATCAGACTCACCGCGCTTTCCTGATCCAGCCCGCGCTGCATCGCGTAGAATAGCTGGTCGTCGCTGATCTTGCTCGTCGTCGCCTCATGCTCGATCTGCGCGCTCGGATTGCGCACCTCGATATAGGGCACGGTATGTGCGCCGCACTGGTCGCCCAGCAGCAGGCTGTCGCACTGGGTGAAGTTGCGCACGCCCTCCGCGCCCGGCGCCACGCGCACCAGCCCGCGATAGGTATTGTTCGAGCGACCCGCGCTGATGCCCTTGGACACGATGGTCGAACGCGACCCCTTGCCATTGTGGATCATCTTGGTGCCGGTATCGGCCTGTTGCAGATTATTGGTCAGCGCGACGGAGTAGAACTCGCCCACGCTATTTTCGCCGTTCAGCACGCAGGACGGATATTTCCACGTAATCGCCGACCCGGTTTCCACCTGCGTCCAAGACACCTTGCTGTTGCGGCCCTGGCACAGCGCCCGCTTGGTCACGAAATTATAGATGCCGCCCTTGCCATTCTCGTCGCCCGGATACCAGTTCTGGACGGTGGAATATTTGATCTCGGCATCATCCAGGGCGACCAGTTCCACGACCGCGGCGTGGAGCTGATTCTCGTCGCGCATCGGTGCGGTGCAGCCTTCGAGATAGGAGACATAGCTGCCCTCGTCTGCGACGATCAAAGTCCGCTCGAACTGCCCCGTATTCTCCGCATTGATACGGAAATAGGTGCTGAGTTCCATCGGACAGCGCACGCCCTTGGGGATGTAGACGAAGGTGCCGTCGGAAAAGACCGCGCAGTTCAAGGTGGCGAAATAATTGTCGTGCATCGGCACGACCTTGCCCAGCCACTTCTTCACCAGATCGGGAAATTCGCGCACCGCCTCGCTGATCGAGCGGAAGATGACGCCCGCTTCCTCCAGCTCCTTGCGGAAGGTGGTGGCGACCGAGACGCTGTCGAACACGGCGTCGACCGCGACCTTGCGGCTGCTCTTCACGCCCGCCAGCATCTCCTGCTCGGCGATGGGAATGCCCAGCTTCTGATAAGTCGCCAGAATTTCCGGGTCGACCTCATCCAGCGAGTTCAGCTCCGCCTTCTTCTTCGGCTCGGCATAATAATAGGCGTCCTGATAGTCGATCGGCGGAATGTTGAGCTTGGCCCAGTCCGGCGATTCCATCTTCTGCCACATGGCGAAGGCCTTCAGCCGCCATTCCAGCAGCCATTCCGGCTCATTCTTCTTGGCCGAAATGAAGCGGACCGTATCCTCGTTGAGGCCCTTGGGCGCGAAATCCTGCTCGATGGCCGACGACCAGCCATGCTCGTAGGTGGAGGCGCGCTCGGCGGCCTCATGCGCTTCGAGGTTGCGAATCGTGGTCGTTTCTTCGGTCATGCCATTTCTCGTGTCAGGCTGGCGATGGTGACGCCCGCGAGCGCCTCGCGGATCGCATTGTTCGCGACATTCATGTGCGGGCGAATGCGGCAATCGCTTTCCAGATTGCAGTCATGCGCACCCTGTTCGCTACAGGCGGTCATGGCGATCGGCCCTTCGACCGCCTCGACCACGTCCGCCAGGGTGATGGCGGCGGGCGGGCGCGACAGTCGCACGCCGCCGCCGGTGCCGCGGCTCGATTCGAGCAGACCGGCGGCCGACAGGCGGCTCACCAGCTTCTGCGCCGTGGGCAGCGGGATGCCGGTTTCCGCGCTCAGCGTCGTCGCGTTCATCCGCGTGAATCTTTGATTACCCGCCGCGTCAAGCGCAGCGTGGCCGCAATGGCGCGCGGCGGCGGACATCAGCACGACCGCATAATCGGCGAAGCTCGACAGTTTCATAGCTTCCGGCACGTCCCAAGTTGCGAACCATTCTCAAATCGGACTGATTCCATCCGATTGGGGGCATGTGGTCGCAAGCGGGTCCTGAATCAAGGAATTTTTGCTTGGGGCGCGCTAACTCAACCGATTGAGCACCGCCACGTCGCTGCCCAGCGAACGGCGCAGCAGGGTCAGCTGCGCCACGGCGGTCGGCTCGGTCTGCAACTGGTGCGGGGTCAGGCCGATGAAATGCTTGATCTCCCGAATGAAGTGCGACTGATCGTAAAAGCCTGCCTCCTCGCACAATTGCTGCCAGCTATCGCCGTCGAGCGCGATCCGGGCCGAGCAGCGCAGCGCGCGATATTTACGGGCGAGCAGCTTGGGCGGCGCGCCATAATATTTGTTGGTGAGTCGTGCCAGTTGGCGCGGCGACAAGGAGGTGGTCTCCACCAGCGCCTCGATCCGCGGCGACCCTTCGCCGATCAGCCAGGCATCGACCGCTGCCAGCAATTCCCAGATCGCCTGGCGCACCGGTTTGACCAGGCGTCCCAATTCCTTCCAGCATAAGGCGGCCATGTCTTCGGCCTGCCCGTCTTCCATTTCGCGCAAGCGGTCCAGCAGCGCGCCATAGGCCGGTCCGCGTTCTGCCACCAGGTCGCACAGCCGATCGGCCAGTCCGCTCGCATCCCCCCCATGGAGCGACATCCAGCCGGCCGGCAGCAGCGACACGCCCAGAACGCATGCCTGTCCTTCCAGCGCGAAGCGGGTTGCCCCCATGGTCGGCCCCAGCAGGCACACCGGCGGCGTCGCCATGACCGCCCCGTCCTGAAAATGATAATCCCCGCTGCCCGTCAGCATGAAGCGCAATTGCGGCACGTCGGCACGGGTCGCATCGGCATAATTGTCGGCCGATACGCTGAAGAGATAGAGCGATCCGAAATAGGCGCGCAGATGTTCGGGCGGCGCGAAATAGCGCAACCGGACCGGGCCTTGCGCCGCGGCAACGGCATAGGAAAGCGGTCCCCCATGATCCGGCAAGGCGACATTGCCGCCTCGCCCGTTCTTCTGATGCAACCCCATATTTACACCCCAGGCGACAACTATGCGCCAATCCCGTCCGGGTGCAAGGGACCGGGCGGGAAAAGCGCATTTTTCATGCCTCTTTTCGGCGATGAAAATGCGCAGGAAAAAAATGACCCGGCGGTTCATCACCGCCGGGTCAGGAAAAGGTCTCATTCGGCCATTGGCCTAAGAGCCTTCGGGTCGCAAGACGGCTTTACGCCCGAATCAGTGAAATTTTATTGGATGGATCGGACATTTTCCCGTCCGAAACGGTCTCATTCATGACGTTTCCTGTCATGAAATGTCATTGTCGGGCGCATGTGACCGATCAGCCACAGTGACTCGACGGCTGCGTGCGGCGCTGGCATAGCGCGCGCCTATGTTATCTTTTTCGACTCCCTACCGCCTCATCCGCCCATTGCTTTTCACGCTCGATGCCGAGCGCGCCCATAATCTGTCGATCGCTGCGCTGCGGATGATGCCGACGCCGCGACCGCTGCCGACCGATCCGATGCTGGAAACGACGGTCGCGGGCATCCGCTTCCCCAACCCGGTCGGGCTTGCGGCAGGCTATGACAAGGATGGCCGGGTCGCGCACAAGATGCATGGCCTGGGCTTCGGCTTTGCCGAGCTGGGCACGCTGACCCCGCTCGCCCAGCCGGGCAATCCCCAGCCGCGCCTGTTCCGCTTGGTGGAGGATCGCGCCGTCATCAACCGTTTCGGTTTCAACAATGGCGGACAGGGCGCCGCGGCCGACCGCATCGCCCGCTATCGTCGCCCACGGGGCGAAGGGCCGGTGATCGGCATCAATATCGGCGCGAACAAGGACGCGACCGCCGCCGGGCGCGGTATTGCCGATTATGTGACCGGCGTCACCTGCATGGCGCCGCTGGCCGACTATCTGACGGTCAACATCTCCTCGCCCAACACGCCGGGCCTGCGCGCGCTTCAGGGGCGGGCGGCGCTCGACGATCTGCTCGGCGCGGTCATGGCCGCACGGGGCAGCGACACGACACAAAATGGGGGGCGCGTGCCTCCCATTTTCCTGAAAGTCGCGCCCGATCTCGAACCCGCCGATGTCGAGGATATCGCCGCCGCCTGCATCGACCATCGCATCGACGCGCTGATCGTGTCCAACACCACCATCACCCGCCCCGCGCTGCAATCGGCCCATGCCGGGGAGACGGGCGGCCTGTCCGGTGCGCCGCTCACCGACCTGTCGCAGGCGCGGCTCAAGGATTTCCGCCGCCTGCTGGGCACGAAGCTGCCGCTGATCGGGGTCGGCGGCATAGCAAATGGTGCGCAGGCCTATGCCCGCATCCGCGCCGGCGCCTCGCTGGTGCAGCTCTACAGCGCGCTGGTCTATGAAGGGCCGTATCTGGCGAAGCGCATCAATGCCGAGTTGAAGATGCTGATGATCCGCGACGGGGTGCGCAACATCGCCGATCTGGTCGGCGTGGACATTTGATCCATAACCCCGGTCTATCACGGGGTTGCGAAGCGCTGTCGCGGCGATAGGGTGCCGGGCATGACGTCCCGCCTGACCGGCCTGCTGGCCCCCTTCGCCCTCATCTCCCTGATCCCGGCCACCGCTTTCGCCCGTGAGCCGGTATCGACCAACGCCACAGTGTCCGCCGCCGACCCGCGCGCCGCGCAGGCGGGGCAGGACATCCTGCGCCAGGGCGGCAGCGCCACCGACGCGGCGATCGCGATGATGCTCGCCCTCAACGTCGTGGAGCCGCACAATAGCGGCATCGGCGGCGGCGGCTTTCTGATGCACCATGACGGCCGCACCGGCCTGCTGGAATCGATCGACGGGCGCGAAACCGCCCCTGCCGCCGCGCGTCCCGACCGCTTCATCGGTCCCGATGGCAAGGTGATGCCCTTTCGCCAGGCTTGGCCCGGCGGCTACTCCGTGGGCGTGCCGGGCAATCTCCGCCTTGCCTGGGATGCGCACAAAAAATGGGGCAAGCTCCCTTGGGCCGACCTGTTCCAGCCTGCCATCCGCTATGCGCAGGACGGGTTCGAGGTGCGCGAGCGGCTTGACACCGCCATGCGCGCGGTCGCGCCGATCTGGGCCGACTTCCCCGAGATCCAGAAATATTTCTGGATCGACGGCAAGCCCGCGCCCAAGGGCACGATCCTCAAAAACCCGCCACTCGCTGCTCTGTTCAAGCGCGTCGCGGCGGAAGGGCCGGACGCCTTCTACACCGGCGAGAATGCGAAGCTGCTCGCCGCCGCCGTCACCAATGCGCCGAAAAATCCGGTGCCGATGACCGAGGCCGACATCGCCGCCTATCAGGCCAAGCCGCGCAAGCCGGTTTGCGGCAAATATCGGGTCTATACCGTGTGCGGCATGGGGCCGGTGTCGTCGGGTGGCATCACCGTGCTCGAAATTCTTGGCATGGTGGAACGCTTCCCGCTCGCGCAGTGGGGCAAGGATGATCCGCGCTCCTGGCATGTCATCGGTGAAGCGATGCAACTGGCCTATGCCGACCGCGACACCTGGCTCGGCGATCCCGATTTCGTCTCGGTGCCGATCGGCGGCATGATCGACCCCGCCTATCTCAAACAGCGTTCTTCGCTGATCCGCCTCAACAAGGCGCTCACCACCTACAAACCCGGCACGCCGCCCGGCGCGCAGCCGCGCACGACCGCCTTGCCCCAAGCCGAAAGCGGCACCAGCCACTTCGTCGCGGTCGACCATGATGGCGACATCGCCGCCTGGACCTCCACCATCGAAAGCTTCTTCGGCAGCCAGCTGGTGGCGAACGGCGTCATCCTCAACAATGAACTGACCGATTTCAGCCTGACCCCGGAAAAGGACGGCAAGCCCGTCGCCAACCGGGTGGAGGCGGGCAAACGGCCGCTCTCCTCCATGTCGCCGACCATCGTCTATGATGAGGCGGGCACGCCCATCTTCACCGTCGGCGCGGCGGGCGGCAAGACCATCATCATGCAGGTGGCCAAGGCGCTGATCGCCCATTTCGACTGGGGCCTGTCGGCGCAGGACTCGATCGCGCACGGGTTGATCTTCTTCAACGGCGACGGGCTGGTGCTGGAACAGGGCACCTCGCTGGAAGCGATGAAGGCGCCGCTGGAGAAGCTGGGCCACCGCGTGACCGTCAACCGCCTCGGCCTTAAGGCCAATGCGGCGGAGCGGATGCCCGACGGCCGCTGGGTCGGCGCCGCCGACCCGCGCAGCCCCGGCGTGTCGTTGCAGGAATGAGGTGAGGGCAGGTCGCTCGGAGAGGTCGATAGTGGCCGGACGTCCGACATTTATTCCACGTCATCCCGGGCTTGACCCGGCATCCCGCTTCTTCTTCCAGGCCCAGCACTTAAACAGGCAGCGGGACCCCGGCTCAAGGCCGGGGTGACGAAGGTTGGGAGCGACCGCTCCTCAAATCCAACCCACAAAAAAGGGCGGCCTTTCGAGCCGCCCTTTCCGTTTGCGCTTACTTCTTGCCCGCAAACCACGCCGCGGTCGGCGCCTTCAACCGGCCGCGCGTCTCGATCCGCGTCTTGATCGCGGCGATCGAGCGATCCACCACCTTGCGCGATTCCGGCGTCAGATATTGGGTCGCATAGGCGTCCAGCTTCGTGACCATCGCCGGGTCGGCCGATCCGCCGCCCAGCCGCGCCAAGGCCTGGCTGCGCGCCGACACGTCGATCAGCGCCTCATATTGCGCCTTGTGCGCCAGCACATAGTCCACGGCCTGCATCGGATGGGCCGCGCCCACCTGTCCGATGATCGCCGCGCTGGTGGTCTTGCCCGGTTCGTCGGTCAATGCGAGGTCGAGCGCCTGCGCGCTCAGCTTCTCGTCCTTGGCCTTGCCGAGCAGCGCATAGACGGTGCTCTTCTCCAGGTCGCTCTTCGCGCCCTTGGCCATCGCGCGGAGCTTGTCCCAGGTCGCCTGATCGGCATTTTCCGCGATGATGCCCAGCCACACATTGCGCAGCGGCCCGTCGAGCGCGGCGGGGTTGCTCGCCAGCGCCGCAAAGCGCCGGTTGGCTTCGGCCACCACCGCCTTGTCGCCCATGCCGCCCAGCGTCGCGACCAGGCTCGTGCGCAGCACCGGCACCTGCGGCCCTTCACCGGCCTTCGCGTCATAGCCGATCGCTGCCAGCGCCGGGGTCAGCTTCTTACTGGCATAGGCCGCGACCTTCGCGCGCGCGGCGGCGTCGCCCTCCAGCATGTCATAGCTGCTCTTGAGGTAGCCCGGCACTTCGGCCAGCACGGCGGGGCTGCCATTGGCGGGCGCCGCGTCCACCAGATCCAGCGCCAGCCCGATCGGCTGATATCCGCCCAGCGCCAGCTGGAAATTGTCCGCCATCAGGCCGGTCTGGTCGATGCTCGCCAACTGGCCGAAGCCCTTTGCCAGCGCCTTCACATTCTCCGCCGGATAGAGCGAGCGATAATAGCCCGTCTGCCCTGCGTTGACGACATAGGCGCCGCAGCCCGGCAGCGTGACCTGCCCCTTGCCGCCGGTCAGGATCAGGCGCTGCGCCTCCCCGCCCAGCGTCTGCGCCTTTACCGGCACGTTCCAGCTTTGCGGCGTCTTGTCCTTCGCATCGCGGCTGAATTCACCTTGGCTCAGCGTCAGCAGCGTGTTGCCGCCCTGGCATTGCGCGCGCTCCACCTTGACCAGTGGGATGCCCGGCAACGATGTGAAGTCATGCGCGATGCTGACCAGTCCCTTGGCGCCCGCGCCCTCGACCGCCTTCCACAGGTCGTCGGTCACGGTGTTCCCATAGGCGTGGGCCTTCATATAGGACTGGATGCCCGCTTTCCACGCATCCTCGCCGGCATAGCCTTCCAGCATGGTGATGACGGCTTCGCCCTTCTGGTAGGTGATGGCGTCGAACGCCTGGTTCACCTCATCCACCGTATGGATTTTCTGCACCACCGGGTGGGTGGTCTTGAGCGCATCGAGGCTCATCGCCCGCTCGCGACCGTCGACCCGCGACAACAGCGTCTCCCATTCCGGGTTCAGCTTGTCCGTGACCTTGGTCGCCATCCAGCTGGCGAAACCCTCGTTCAGCCAGAGGTCGTCCCACCAGGCCATGGTGACGAGGTCGCCGAACCACTGGTGCGCCATTTCATGCGCGGCGACTTCGTAGATGGTGCGCTTGGTTTCTTCCGACGTGAACCGCGGATCGACCAGCAGGGTGCGTTCGAAGGTGAAGATCGCGCCCCAATTCTCCATCGCGCTGAAGAACTGGCTCTGGCCCGGCCCGGCGATATTGTCGAGCTTGGGCAGGGGGAAGGGGACGCCGAAATACTCATTATAATAGGGCAGGATCGCCGCCGATGCGTCGAGCGCCAGCTGCGCCTTGCCGGTATTGCCCTTGCCGGTGATGACGCCGACTTCGACATTGCCCGCCATCTTGGTCGCGCGGTCCAGTTCGCCAAGGCCGAAGAAGAGCAGGTAGGACGACATTTTGGGGCTGGTGCCGAACGTCACCAGCTTCTTGCCGCCGCCCAAATCCTTGCTCGCCTTGACCGGCATGTTGCCGACCGCCAACTGGTCCGCCGGGACGATGGCGGAGAGGTCGAAGGTCGCCTTGTAGCTCGGCTCGTCGAAGCTCGGCACGAAGCGGCGAGCATCGGGCGCTTCGAACTGGGTGAAGAGCGCGCGCTTCGCGGCCCCCGCATTGTCGGTATAGTCGAGCGCGAACAGGCCGTTTGCCTGTTGATTGATGACGCCGGCATAGGTGATGGCGAGCGTGTAGCTTCCCGGCTGGACCGGCTTGCCGAAATCGAACGTTACTGTCTGCGCATCGGCATCGATCTTGGCGGTGCCGGTGATCGCCTTGCCCTTCGCGGGCGTCAGCGTGACGGTCGAAACGGTCAGGTCCGCCGCATTCAGCACCAGCGTCGGCATGGCGGTCGCGACGGCGACGTCGATCGATACCTTACCCGTGAATTTCAGGTTCGCCGCGTCGGGCGTCACCTCGATCGCATAATGGCTGGGGGCAGCGCCGCGCGGCAGCTGGGTCGTTATCCCGGCGGCGGGACCGGCAGGCGGGGCCGGCTGGGCCAGTACGGGCGTCGCCAACGCGACTGGCGCGGCCGCGATCAGCAGCGGCAGGATTTTCTTGAAGGACATAGGATTTCAGACTCCGACACGTCTCGAAGCGCGCGATGTGACACTATCACGCGCCGTCATGCAACGCGGGATCGGTCCTTTCGTTGCGGGGGTCAAGTGAACTCTCCGCAAGAGAATGTCGTTGGTCGAACCCTGTTGTGCGTTCGTCAAACAGGAGCGCGAATATCGGAGCCGTGCACCTCATTGTCACCCCGGCCCTGAGCCGGGGTTCCGCTTCATTCCGTGGCAAATTCGAAGAATAGCGGGATGCCGGGTCAGGCCCGGCATGATGAAGTTTCTTTTGGTTAGCCCGATCAGCCCCGCCCGCGATAGCCCGGCACGTCCTGCGCCGGCAACCACAGTCCCACCGGCGGTTCGTCGGATTGCCAGAAGACGTCGATCGGGATGCCGCCGCGCGGATACCAGTAGCCGCCGATGCGCAGCCAGACCGGCTTCATTTCGTCGAACAGCCGCTGGCCGATGCCCACGGTGCAATCCTCATGAAAGGCGGCGTGATTGCGGAAGGAGCCGAGGAACAGCTTGAGCGACTTGGATTCGACGATCGTCTCCGCGGGCGCATAGTCGATCACCAGATGGGCGAAGTCGGGCTGCCCCGTCACCGGGCAGAGCGAAGTGAATTCCGGCGCGGTGAAGCGCACCAGATAGGGCTTGCCGGGACGCGGATTGGGGACATAATCCAGCACGGCCTCTTCCGGCCGGGCGGGGAGCGCACTGGTCTGGCCCAGATGTAGCGGAGTCGAAGGTAGGTCAGTCATGCCGTGCCGTCTACGCGATCGCACGCCTGATGTCATCGGCCCGCATTGTTCACTTGCGGTTCAGCCATTCTTGTGCCTTGGCAGGGCCATGGGGTCCGTCATTCGTCCGTTGCTCTTCGCCGCGCCGCTGTTGCTGGCATTGCCCGTCCACGCCCAGCAGACGGAGCAGCCCGCGCCTAGCTTCCAGCTGCCGCCGACCACGAACACGCCCGCGCCCGATCCCAACCGGCAGGGACCGGAACTGAACGTCTATCGCGATCAGCCGCGTACCCAACCGCCGGTGGTGGCGCCAACGGTCGTGCCGCCTCCCGTCCCCGTGCAGTCGGCCCCGACGGTGCAGCCGACCCCGGCGCGTCCGACGCCCGCTCGTCCCGCGCCGGCGCGGCCCGTACCCGATCAACCGCGCGCGGCCCAGCCGACCGAGCGCCCGACGCCCGCACCGGCCGAGCCGGCTCCGGCCGAACCGACCCAAAGCGCAGAACCCGCGAACGAGACGGCGCCTGTCGCCGCGCCGCCGCTTCCTGCGCCCGCAACCAATGCCGTGGAAACGCCCGAACCAGCCGCCGCCGCACCGGTCGCGACTGAAGAAGGCAGCAACCTGCCCTGGATCATCGGCGGCACGCTCGCGCTTGTCGCGCTGGCGGCGTTCCTGCTGCTTCGTCGCCGTCGTCCGGTTGAAGAGGAAGAACTGTTCGTCGAACCGGCGACGCCGCCCGCAGCGGTTCCGCCGCCTGCACCCGTTCCGGAACCGACTCCCACCCCCGCGCCGGTCGAGGCCGCTCCGCCGCCCGCCCCCGAACCTGTCCCCACGCCCGAACCAGTCGCCGCCGAACCGGCCACCGAACGCCCCTGGCTCGACATGGACATGGCGGTCAGCCAGGCGCGCTATTCGCTGATGGGCATGACCATCGCCTATAGCCTTATCCTCCACAATCGCGGCGACCGGCCGGCGCAGGACATATTGGTCCGCGGCATCGTCGGCAATGCGGGTGCGCAGCAGCAGGCGCTGCTCCAGGGCTTCTTCGCCGGCCAGGACGGGATGCCGCTCCACAGCGCGGTGACGATCGCGCCCGGCGAGACGATCCAGCTCGGCGGCGAACTGCGCCTTGCACCCGACCAGATCGTCCCGGTCGAAATGGGCCAGCGCAGCCTGCTCATCCCGCTCGCCGCCTTCGACATGGGCTATCGCTGGGAATCGGGGGAGGGCGAGCCGACCGGCCATGGCCGCACTGCCCGTGCCTTCATCGTCGGGCAGGAGCAGGAGCCGCCCGCCGATCGGCTCGCGCCGCTGCGCCTCGATCAGGGGCCGCGCCAATATCGCCGTCCCGCCGCACGCGCCGCCGCCGAACTGGCGCCGGTCTGACGCCTCTTCCCAGCTCCGAAAGCCGCGCCTAGAAGAAAGCCAATAGGTTAAGGCAAAGGACGCTAGGACGCCGCATGACCATATTCGTTTCCACCGATTGGCTCGCTGCCGAACTGGGCAAGTCCGACCTCGTCATCCTCGACGCCAGCCTGTTCCTGCCCGGCACCCCGCGCGACCCGCGCGCCGAATATGAGGCGGGCCATATCCCAGGCGCCGCCTATATGGACCTGCCCACCCTCGCCGATCCCGACGATCCGACGCCGGGCCAGTTGCCGCCCGACGCGATGATGACGCAGCGCATGCAGGCGCTGGGCGTCAATGCCGACAGCCGCATCATCGTCTATGACAACAGCCCCACCCACAGCGCCGCGCGCGGCTGGTTCATGATGCGCGTCTACGGCCTGGGCGCATCTGCCGCGATCCTCGACGGCGGCCTGCCCAAATGGGTCGCCGAAGGGCGTCCGGTCGAAAGCGGCCTGCCCGCCATCGCACCCGGCGACGCCGTCGCCCGGCTCGACCGGACGCAGGTCCGCACCAAGGCGGATATTCTCGCCAATCTCGACAGCGGCGCGGCGCAACTGCTCGATGCGCGCGGCGCGGGCCGCTTCACCGGAGCCGAAGCCGAACCGCGACCCGGCATGGCGTCGGGCCATATTCCGGGCAGCCGCAACATCCCCTCGTCGGCCTTCTTTGCCGCGGACAACGGCATGAAACAGGGCGATGAACTGCGCCGCCTGTTCGCCGAAGCCGACACCGATCTGGACAATCCCGTCATCACCACCTGCGGCAGCGGCGTGACCGCGGCGATCATCCTCGCGGCGCTCGAATCGCTCGGCAAGACCGACGTCAGCCTTTATGATGGCAGCTGGTCCGAATGGGGCTTCGACCCCGCTACGCCCAAGGCGACCGGCCCCGCCGCATGACCGACGACGCTTTTGACAAGGATGGGCGCAAGCCCCTGACGAAGCTGGCCCAGGCCGGCCGCAAGCCGGAATGGACCGGCATGCCCGGTCAACCCGGCGGCATCGTCAGCCCGCCGGTGTGGCGCGCCTCGACCATTCTCTATGACGATGTCGCCCATCTGCGGCAGGCGGCGGGGCGCAGCACCCATGAACGCCTCTTCTACGGGCGAAAGGGCACGCCGACCGCCTGGAGCCTCGCCGATGCGCTCACCGAAATGGAGCCGGGGGCGGAGGGGACGATGCTCTTCCCGTCGGGCGTCGCCGCGATCGCCTGCACGCTGATGGCGGTGCTGAAGCCCGGCGACCGGCTGCTGATGGTCGACAGCGCCTATGACCCGACCCGCAATTTCTGTGAGCAGATGCTCAATAATTACGGTATCGAAACGATCTATTATGATCCGTTGATTGTCGACTTCGCTGTCTATCTCGAAGATGGCCCGATCCGCGCCATCTTCCTCGAAAGCCCCGGCAGCCTGACCTTCGAGGTGCAGGATATCCCCGCCATCACCGCCTGGGCGAAGGCGAACGGGGTCGTCACCCTGCTCGACAATACCTGGGCGACGCCGCTCTATTTCCCGGCCCTGTCCCATGGCATCGACATCTCCATCCTCGCCTGCACCAAATATATCGTCGGCCACAGCGACGTGATGATGGGCAGCGTCACTGCGACCGCCGACTGGTTCGCGAAGATTCGCCAGACCGCCTATCTGTTCGGCCAGATGACCAGCCCCGACGATGCCTGGCTCGCCTCGCGCGGGCTGCGCACGCTGGGTGTCCGCCTGAAACAGCATCAGGACAGCGCGCTCGCCATCGCCCATTGGCTGAAGGACCAGCCCGATGTCGCCCGCGTCCTCCACCCGGCGCTGCCCGACTGCCCCGGCCACGATCAATGGCGGCGCGATTTCAGCGGCTCCACCGGCCTGTTCAGCTTCATCCTGAAGGGGGGCGATGAACAGGCGCGGGCCGCGCTGATCGACGGCCTCGCCCATTTCGGCATAGGCTATAGCTGGGGCGGCTTCGAAAGCCTCGCTTTGCCGGTCGACCCGGCCCGCTATCGCAGCGCCACCCGGTGGCAAGCCGAAGGCCCGGCGATCCGCCTGCATATCGGCCTTGAAGACCCGGCCGACCTGATCGCCGATCTCGACGCCGGTCTCGCCCGTTTCCGCGTCCTTCGCGATACTATCTGCGACGGGGCCTGAGGATATGACGCCGGGCCTTACCGACCTTATCGGCCGCCTGCCCGGCGACCCGGATCTGGTCGAGCCGGCCGTCGCGCTGGCGCTGGCGATCCTCTTCTATTCCGCCGCATGGGGCATCGCTCAATTGCTCGCGCCGCGCATCCGGCGCAGCCTGCCGCCGCTGGGCGATGCGCTGGCGGGCCATGTCCGCGCCATCACCCGCCACGGCATCGCCGGGATGCTGCTGGCGCTGGGCCTCGCTTTCTTTCCCACCGGATCGCTCGGCCATCTCGCCATGGGCATCGTGCTGGGCGGGGCGGTGGCGCTGCTCGCCACTCATATATTGCGCGGCCTCGCCATTCCGCGCTGGGCGGTGGTGCCGCTCGCGCTCATTCTCTTCATCCTGATCGTCTCGGGCAGCGGCGGCGGCATTGCGCCGGTGGGCGAGATGCTCGACCGGGTCGGGGTCAATCTCGGCAAGCGGCGCATCACCCTGCTCGGCCTGCTGTCGATCGCAGCCACCTGCGTCGCCCTCTTCGCCGCGGTTCGCCTCGCCAACCGCGTTATCAGCCGCTGGATTCAGAAAGCCGCCGGCTTCGACCCGACGCAGAAACTGCTCGCGCAGAAACTCGCCGCCATCGCCGTGGTGGTCGCCGCCTTCTTCATCGGCGTCGACCTGCTCTCGATCGACCTCACCGCCTTCGCCGTCTTCTCCGGTGCGCTCGGCCTTGCCATCGGCTTTGGTCTGCAAAAGACCTTCGGCAACCTGATCGCCGGCATCATCCTGCTGATGGACCGCTCGATCAAGCCGGGCGACGTGATCGTCGTGGGCGACAGCTTCGGCTGGGTGAATAAGATCGGCGTGCGCGCCGTCAGCGTCATCACCCGCGACGGCAAGGAACATCTGATTCCGAACGAGAATCTGATGACGCAGGAAGTGGAGAACTGGTCCTATTCCGACCGCAACGTCCGCGTCCGCATTCCCATCGGCATCGCCTTCGATTCCGATCTCAGGCTCGCCCAGCAACTCATGCTTCAGGCCGCGCAAGAAAGCCCGCGCGTGCTGCGCAATCCCAAGCCCAATGTCTGGCTGACCGGCTTTGGCGAAAGCCGCGTCGAACATGATATTCTCGTGTGGATCAGCGACCCGGAAGGGGGCGTGGGCAATGTGAAGTCGGACGTGCTGTTCCGTGTCTGGCAGCTTTTCCGCGACAATGGCATCGCCATTCCCTACCCGCAGCGCGTCATCCATCGCGTCCCGGACACAGACCGGCAATAATCATATTTCCCACCGAAATCGGCCAATTATTCGCCTTGTCATAAAGAGCGGCCGATCATTCCTGTCCGATTTTGTTGCAGGCCAGCAACATTAAGGCAGCAAAAAATACCATCCAGCAATAAATTCTTGTGCGCCGCAGCGCGGACGGGCATTTCCATTCTCGTTGAGGCAGCCCGCCCGTCCCGACCGGGAAGCACAGAGGCAGGCGTCTGGACGCAGGCGGGACGATCGCAGAACCACCATCAAGGGGAATCCCATGCGTAAGTCCATCATCGGCCTCTCGGCTGCTCCCATTGTCCTTGGCGCTTTGATGGGGCTGTCAGCGCCTGCCATGGCGCAGGACGAGCCGACCCCCGAAGTCACCGTCACCGGCAATGCGGCTGTCGTCAGCGACTATCGCTTCCGCGGCATCTCGCAGACGAACAAGAAATTCGCGCTCCAGGGCGGCCTCACCGTCTCCCATGCGTCGGGCTTCTACGCATCGGTCTGGGGCAGCTCGATCGACGATTATGTCGCGGCTGGCAGCGACCAGGAACTGGATCTGATCGGCGGCTATTCGACCACGATCGGCGCAGCCACGATCGACGTCGGCGTCCTCTATTATTACTATCCGGGCAATGCGGGCGCGAACACCGACTTCGTCGAACCCTATGCCTCGGTAAAGGGCACGTTCGGCCCCGCCACCGCCAAGCTGACCGTCAACTATGCGCCCAAGGCGAAGGCGCTGACCGTCGGCAACGGCAAGGAAGATAATCTCTACGTCGCGGGCGACCTGTCGGCCTCGATCCCCAACACCCCGCTCGGCGTGTCGGCGCATCTCGGCCACAGCTTCGGTCCCAGCTATCTGACGATCGGCGACGAATATACCGACTGGAATATCGGTGCGACCTATACCTGGAACCACCTGACCTTCGGCGTTTCCTATGTGGACACCGATAAGTCGCTCTTCTCGCCGGCAGGCCACAATATCAGCAAGGCCGGCGTCGTAGGCTCGATCACCGCCTCCTTCTGATCCCTTCGCATTTCGGAAGGCAGGCAGGGCCGCGATCTTCGGAAGGAGATCGCGGCCTTTTCGTATCTAGTGGATTGATTTTGACATTTGCATCCCCGGCGGTTGGGATGGGTCTGCGAATGTCAAAATCGTAAAATCCACTAAAATCAAATATTTCTAGTGGTCCGAACAGATTCTGACATTCGTGCGCGACAGAGCCTCAAGCGGTATCGAATGTCAGAATCGGACCACTAGTGGCTATTACGGGTCGCACCCGCGCGCGAGCGTCCCTATAAAGGCGACATGTCGCCCATTGCCCTTCTGCTGGTCTTCGTCGTCACCGTCGCCGCGATGGAGGGCTTTGCCTATGTCATGCACCGCTGGGTGATGCACGGCCCCGGCTGGTTCCTCCATGCCAGCCACCACCGGCCGAGGACCGGCTGGTTCGAGGCGAATGATCTTTATTTCGTGATCTTCGCCATGCCCTCCATCCTGCTGCTGCTGGGCGGTGTGCAATGGGGCTGGGGCAACTGGGCAACGGCGATGGGTGCGGGCATTGCGGCCTATGGCGCCATCTATCTCGGCTTTCACGACATCATCGTGCACCAGCGGGTCAGGCACCGTTATGTCGCCCGCTCGCGCTACATGAAGCGCATCGTTCAGGCCCATCGCCTGCATCATGCGGTGGAGACGAAGGAGGGCACGGTCAGTTTCGGTTTTCTGGTCGCGCCGCATCCGACAGCGCTCAAGCGCGACCTTGCCCGCCGCAACCGGGCGGGTGTCCGCGCACCCGCTGGAACAGCAAGTGATTCCCGCTGATCAATCGCTGCTCCAAGGGCCTTTGACTTTCCGCGTTTCGTGCATCGTCAGCTGTTCCAGCAAAGTTCGAAACACTCTCACTTTGGCAGATCCAGCCCCGCGACATTGAACTGGAAGGCAGTCTTTTCGTCCTTCGTCCCGGTGATCAGGTCGACCTTCACCGTCTTGGATTTCGCGATTACCTCATAGGCCTTTTGCGATGGCGGAATCTCGATCCCGTCGTCGGTCGTCGTTATCCGGCCCTTCCAAAGCTCCGTCTTGCCGCCATCGCCGGTCGCACTCACCGAACAGTCGGACAGGTCGCAGCGGAAGGGCGCACCGACCAGCTTCACCCGCACGATCTTCTCGCCATTGTCCATCGGCTGGATCAGCAGGACGGAAAAGGTGTCGGGCGCGGTCATGGTCTGTACCGCATTGGCGCTGCCGATATAGGCCAGCTTCGCCTTCGCGCCTTCGCCGCCCTCATATTTCCAGACCTGGCCGATCTGCTCGCGCTGGGTCGGCCCCTTGTCCTTCTCGCCGGACGAACAGGCGGCGAGCAGGCCGATCGCAGCAAGGGTGATGATGTGGCGCATAGAATGTCTCCTTGTCGAAGGGAGACAACGCATTTGCCTTGATCCAGGTTGCAGCCTCAGCCGGCGTAGCGGCCGGCGGTCTCGCGGATCAGGGCGATCATGTTGGGAATGCCCTGCGTCCGGTTGGAGCTGAGCTGGTTCTTGAGGTCGAACGGCGCCAGCGCTCCTTCGATGTCGGTCGCGCCGATCTCGGCCGGGGCGCGGTCCTGCACCGTCAGCAGCACCAGCGCGATGATGCCCTTGGTGATGGCGGCATTGCTGTCAGCCAGAAAGTGCAGCCGTCCATCCTCCAGTACCGTGGGATAGACCCACACCGCCGCCGAACAGCCGCGCACCAACGTCGCATCGGTCTTCAAGGCATCAGGCATCGACTCCAGCCCGCGACCCAGATCGATCAGCAGGCGATAGCGATCGTCCGCGTCGAGGAACTCATATTCTTCCTGAAGGTCTGCAAGTGGCGGCATGTCGGTCATGCCGCCCATATAAGGGGATATGCGCGGCGGGGAACCCCAAAGCTACCCGATCATCCGCCGCAATATATCATCCTTCAGAATGAAATGATGGCGCAGCGCAGCGCCCACATGCAGCAGGATCAGCGCCACCCACAGCCAGGGCAGCAATTCATGCGCCCCGCGCGAGAGGCCGACGATCGCGTCGCCCTTGGTGACGGCGAATTTGGGCACGTCGAACAGGAAGAACCAGTTCAATGGCCGCGGCCCGGCCGACGACATGATCCATCCCGACAGCGGCAGGACCAGCATCAGCGCGTAGAAGGCGAAATGGGTGAGGTGCGCCGCGCCCTTTTCCCAGCCCGGCATGGTGGCGGGCAGGGCAGGGGCGCGATGGGTCAGCCGCCAGACGATCCGCAGCAGGGTCAGCGCCAGCACGGTCAGGCCGATCGACTTGTGCACCGGCATGACCGCCCAGTCCTTGGGCAGGGCGTCATGGGCGAAGCCTAAGAACAGGTTCGCAAGGGTCAGGACGGCGATCGCCCAGTGCAGGGCGCGGGCGACGGACGTATAACGGGCCATGGATTCTCCTGTTCGGATGCTTCCCGACAAGCCATGGCCATCCTACCCGATGACCATGGCTTCTGTGTCAACGGACCGCAGCCGCGTGCGATCCCTTATCCCTGACGATTGGCGACCAGATTATCCACCACCGACGGGTCGGCCAGCGTGCTGGTGTCGCCCAGCGCCTGCGCCGACACCTCGCCCTCGGCGATCTTGCGCAGGATGCGGCGCATGATCTTGCCCGACCGGGTCTTGGGCAGGCCCGGCGCGAACTGGATGGCGTCGGGCGTGGCGATCGGGCCGATTTCGGTTCGCACCCACTGCACCAGTGTCTTGCGCAGCGCGTCGTTCGCTTCCTCGCCGCTGTTCAGGGTCACATAGGCATAGATGCCCTGTCCCTTGATATCATGAGGGAAGCCGACCACTGCCGCTTCGGCGACGCTTTCATGCAGCACCAGCGCGCTTTCGACCTCGGCCGTGCCCATGCGGTGGCCCGACACGTTGATGACGTCATCCACACGGCCGGTGATCCAGTAATAGCCGTCCGCATCGCGCCGTGCGCCGTCGCCGGTGGTATATTTGCCGGGGAAGGTGGTGAAATAGGTCTGGAAGAAGCGCTCATGATCGCCCCAGACGGTGCGCATCTGCCCCGGCCAGCTTTGCGCGATCACCAGATTGCCCTCGGTCGCGCCCTCCAGAACATGACCTTCGCCATCGACGATCTGCGGCACCACGCCGGGCATGGGGAAGGTGGCGGAGCCCGGCTTCAGGTCGGTGGCGCCCGGCGTCGGCGCGATCATCGCCGCGCCCGTCTCGGTCTGCCACCAGGTGTCGATGATCGGGCAGCGATCTTCGCCCACGACATGATGATACCAGCGCCAGGCTTCGGGGTTGATCGGCTCGCCCACCGTGCCCAGCAGGCGCAGCGACTTGCGGCTGGTGCGGGTGACGAAGTCGTCGCCCTCCTTCATCAGCGCGCGCAGCGCCGTAGGGGCGGTGAAGATGGTCTGCACCTGATGCCGGTCGACCACTTCCCAGATGCGCGAGGGCGTCGGATAGTTGGGAACGCCCTCATATATCAGCGTCGTCGCGCCGTTCGCCAGCGGACCATAGACGATATAGCTGTGTCCCGTGACCCAGCCGATATCGGCCGCGCACCAGTAGATGTCGCCGGGCCGATAGTCGAAGCAGAGTTCGTGCGTCAGGGCAGCCCAGAGCAGATAGCCGCCGGTCGTATGCAGCACGCCCTTGGGCTTGCCGGTGGAACCGGAGGTGTAGAGGATGAACAGCGGATCTTCCGCGTTCATCGGCTCGGGTGCGCAATCCGCATCGACCTTCGCCGCTTCCTCATGCAGCCACAGGTCGCGGCCGTCCTTCATCGTCACCGCGCCGCCGGTCGCCTTGACGACGATGACCTTCTTCACGCTGGTGCAATGGGTGAGCGCGGCGTCGACATTGACCTTGAGCGGCACGGCCTTACCGCCGCGCCGGCCTTCATCGGCGGTGATGACGATATTCGAATCGCAATCCTGGATGCGGCCCGCCAGCGCGTCGGGGGAAAAGCCGCCGAACACGACGCTGTGCACCGCGCCGATCCGCGCGCAGGCGAGCAGGGCGAAGGCCGCTTCGGGGATCATCGGCAGGTAGATGGTGATGCGGTCGCCCTTCTTCGCGCCGACGCCTTTCAGCACATTGGCGAGGCGGCATACCTCCGCATGGACTTGGGCATAGGTATAACGGCGCGGCTCGGCGTCCGGCGAATCGGGTTCCCAGATGATCGCGGTCTGATCGGCCCGTTCAGCCAGATGGCGGTCGATGCAGTTGGCGCTGACATTCAGCACGCCGTCGCTGAACCACTTCACCCCGAAATCCGCCTCGGCGAAGCTGCTTTCATTGGTGCGGGTCGGCGGCGTCACCCAGTCCAGACGCTGCGCCCGCTCCAGCCAATAACCATGGGCGTCGTCGATCGAGCGGGCATAGTCGGCTTCCCGGGCGGCACGGTCCATCAGCGAGCCAGTGGCCCAGCTGTCCGGCACCGGGAAGAAATCGTCAGACATCAGGCATCCTTTCCGTAGCGAAACTGTTTTCGCAGCTTCTTCAATTCTCAACTTAGCGCGATCGGGCGCGAGGTCCATGCCGTTTGACGTCGTTCTTTTGGAGAATATCGCCGAAGCCCGTGCGTCTCATTTCCGCAATTTGCCGCTTTCCCCTTTGCGTGCTCGCGCCTAACAGGAATCCTCTATGTGGCTCCTTTATCAATTCCCGCTTTGTCCCTTTTCCCGCAAGGTTCGGCTGCTGCTGGGCGAGAAGGGGATCGGCTATGATCTGGTGCGCGAATCCCCCTGGGCGATGCGCGACGAATTTCTCGACCTGAACCCGGCCGGCACGACGCCGGTGATGGTGGACGAGGAACGCGGCATCACCCTGATCGACAGCCAGGCGATGTGCGAATATTTCGAGGAGACCGTGGAGAAGTTCCCGCTCATCTCCGGCACGGCGGCGGGCCGGGCGGAGGTGCGGCGGCTGACTGCCTTCTTCGACCAGAATTTCTATGGCGATGTGGTCGGCCCCCTGCTGCACGAGCGGATGAAGAAGCGGCTGGTCGAGCGCACATCACCCGACGCGCGCGTCCTGCGCGAGGCGATGAAGCGCGCCAACGTCCATATGGACTATATGGATTATCTGCTCGACCATCGCAGCTGGATGGCGGGGGGCACGCTCAGCCTGGCCGATATTGCCGCGGCGGCGCATCTGTCGGTGGCGGACTATCTGGGCGGTATCGACTGGGCCGGGCATGAGCCGGTCAGGCGCTGGTATGCGGGCTTCAAGTCGCGCCCGTCCTTCCGGCCGCTGCTGTCGGAACGGATGGAGGTCATCACCCCTCCGCCCCATTATGAAAAGCCGGATTTTTAAGAGCATCGCGCGCAAAAGTGGGCACCGGTTTTGCGCTTGAAACGATGCGACAACAAAGACTTGGAGCGCGCGACCCGCGTCAGATTTAACGTAGCGCGCTCTGAGAAACTTTTCCTGAAAATGCCCTGAAAGCATTTTCGGCTCGGTACCGGCCCTGTTCGGCGCAGCCGAACAACAAATAAAGCCCTCAATCCGTCTCCGCCGCGAGATAGACGCGGTTGCGGCCATGCTCCTTGGCCAGATAGAGCGCCCGGTCCGCGGCCTTGAGCGCCCCGCGCGGGTCTTCATAGGCCAGGACATTGGCGACGCCGGCGGAAAAGCTCACCCGCTCCATGCGCTCGCCATTGGTGCGGTTGACGAGGGTCCGGTTGGCCAGATCCTCGCGCACGCCGTCCACCGCCTCGCAGGTTTCCGCCGCGGTCTTGCCGCGGAACAGCATCACGAACTCCTCGCCGCCATGGCGCGCGACATGGCAGCGGTCGTCCGATGCCTTCGCCAGCAGCCCGGCGACGAATTTCAGCACCCGGTCGCCGGTGTCATGGCCATGGGTGTCATTGATGATCTTGAAATGGTCGATATCGCAGAAGGCGACCGAAAGCGCCTCCTGCTGCTCCTGCGCCAGCGCCAGTTCGTCGCGCAGCACGGCTTCGAAGGCGCGGCGGTTGGGCAGGCCGGTCAGATGGTCATGCTCGGCCGCGCGGCGCGCACTTTCCAGGCTCGATTTCAGCGCCTGGGTCTGTTTCTGATTGTCGCGCAGCTGGCTCTCCACCTGTCGCGTCTTTTCCACCATCGACCGGGTCAGCCCGACCAGGCGGGACAGGATGGACTCGCTGTCGCCGCCGGCCGCCAGATCCTTGGCCTGCTCCTGAAGCGCGGCGCCATAATCCTTGGCCGAATTGCGCGATTCATGCATCAGGCCCGTGAACTGGTCCAGATTCTCCTCGACCTTGTCGAGCATCGAGGACAGCGATTCGGGCGTGATCTCGTCGGCGCGCTGTTCGGCGGCGATCGATTCGATCCAGCCGTTGGTGATGGTGCCGCGCTCCATCATCACCGCGCGGATCGCCTTCTCCACGCCGATATTGGCGCCGGTCAGATAGTCGAGCGCGACGCTGAAATTGATCGGCGTCAGGTCCAGATCATGGGCAAAGAGGAAATCGCCGATATCGGCATAAAGCTGGCGCCGTCGGTTGATCTCCCGATTGGAGGCCCCACCGGCGCGCACGCGCTGCTCCGTTTCGGGCTCCTCCTCCTCCGTCTCGGCCTTGCCTGAAAGCCCCCTTGCCCAGCGCGCCAGGCGGTCGGTCAGTCCATGCTGCGGACTTGCGGATGAAGAGATTGCCCCGGTCATGTCCGCTATAACGACGGCAACGAAACAAGGTTAAGGCTGCGCCCATGAAGAATTATGGGCGCCGTGCCGATCATATGTCGGCCGCCACCAACCAGTCGCGGAAGATGCGCACGGCACGCGTCTGGAGCGCGCGGGGCCGGCACACGAAGAAATACCGGTATGGGCTGTCGACATGGATCGGGAAGAGGCGCACCAGCCGAGGGTCGTTGGCCTGTTCGAAATGGCTGGCATGCATCACCGCCACGCCCAGTCCCTGCGCCGCCGCCTCCAGCATCAGCTGGCCCGAATCATAATTGTCGATCGCCAGCGGCTGGAGATCCGGCAGGCCTGCTGCCTCCTTCCACGTTTCGAAGGACAGGGCCATGTCGCGATGAAGCAGGATGGTATGCTGCGTCAGTTCTTCAGGCGAATTGAGCGCATGCGGTCCGTCCAGCAACTGGCGTCGGCCGATCAGATAGACTTCCTCATGATCCAGCTCATGCGCATAGAGCGCCGAATCGATATCCTTGGCCATCAGCACGATCGCCGCGTCCAGGCCTTCGCCCAGCCGCGCGACGGCATGGGGCGTGGTTTCGATGTCGATATGGAGCTGGGGATGCTGCTGCCGCAGCCGGCCCAGATGGGGGAAGAGGCGCTGGGTCGCGAACAGCGGCATCACCGCCAGCCGCAGCCGCAGCTGGTTGCCCCCGCTCTGGATATTTTCCAGCGCCTGGCTCAGCGAATCGAGCGCCGGGGCGATATCGTCCAGCAGCCTCTGGCCGTCGGCATTGATCTCCAGCGCCTGGTGCTTGCGGTCGAACAGAGGCCGGCCGATGAAGCGTTCCAGCGCCTGCACGCGGCGGCTGAGCGCGGGCGTCGACAGGGCGAGTTCTTCGGCGGCGGCCTTGACCGAGCCAAGGCGGGCAACCTGAACAAAAGCCTCAAGGGCCGTAAGGGGCGGCAATCTGCGCATAATATGTTTTAAGTCCGAAGCCGATCCGCTGCGCCGCGTCAATTCTATTTATCGAACGGCGCGCGTTCCGGTTCCAAGCATCCTATCCGTAATGAGCAGGAAAAAGCCGGGATTGGCAAGATGCATTTTTTGCAACTCGTCGAATTATTTCGCACTTGCAAAAAATCACGCCGCAGCGCACATAAAAGGGGCCTTTCAGGCATCCTCTCCTAAAAACTTTCAGGGCTGGCTTACGAGCTGGCCCTTTTTTTGTCCCGCCTCATCGTGACGGTGGCTCTTTCCGAACGCGATCGCGTTTCCTATCTCGTTACGCGAACGACAAGGACGGGGATGGCTCGTGGGCGATCAAGAAAAAACAGGGCGTAGGATTCAGGTCGCCAATGCGCGGCCGGAGGACGCAGGGCGCGGACTGGCGCGCTTGCCGCTGGCCGTGATGGCGGAACTGCAGCTCAGCGAAGGCGATGTCATCGAAATCATGGGCAAGCGGCCGACGCCCGCGCGCGTGGTGCGGCCCTACAAGGAAGATGAGGGTCTGGACGTTCTCCGCCTCGACGGTCTGCAGCGCGCCAATGCCGGTGTGGGGTCGGGCGACTTCGTCCAGATCGCTAAGGTGGAAACGCGGGCGGCCCAGCGCGTCGTGTTCGCACCTGCACAAAATAATCTGCGGTTGCAGGGCAATCCCGACGCCTTGAAGCGTGTTTTCTTTCAACGCCCGCTTACATCGGGCGACGTTGTGGCAACGGCCGGGCAACAACAGGTACCCCCCGGCGACATGCCGCCGCAGCTGCGCCAGATGCTCGCCGCGCCCGCCTATGCGCTCCAGGAAATCCGCCTGATCGTCGTGTCGACCGTGCCCAAGGGCATCGTCCACATCGATGCCGAGACGGAAGTGGAGCTGCGCGCCGAATATGAGGAACCGCGCGAGGCGCGCCGTGCCGACGTAACCTATGACGATGTCGGCGGCATGGCCGATACGATCGACCAGCTGCGCGAGATGGTCGAACTGCCGCTGCGCTATCCCGAACTGTTCGAGCGGCTGGGCGTCGATCCGCCCAAGGGCGTGCTGCTCCATGGCCCGCCGGGCACCGGCAAGACCCGGCTCGCCCGCGCCGTCGCCAATGAATCGGAAGCCGAATTCTTCCTGATCAACGGCCCGGAAATCATGGGATCGGCCTATGGCGAGTCGGAAAAGAAGCTGCGCGAGATTTTCGAGGAAGCCGCCAAGGCCGCGCCCTCGATCCTGTTCATCGACGAGATCGATTCTATCGCGCCCAAGCGCGGCCAGGTGACTGGGGAGACGGAGAAGCGTCTCGTCGCCCAGTTGCTGACGCTGATGGACGGGCTGGAGCCGCGCACCAACCTCGTCGTCATCGCCGCGACCAACCGGCCAGAGGCGATCGACGAGGCGCTGCGCCGTCCCGGCCGCTTCGACCGCGAAATCGTCGTCGGCGTGCCCGACGATCGCGGTCGGCGCGAGATTCTCGGCATCCACACGCGCGGCATGCCGCTCGGCGACCGGGTCGACCTCAGCGAATTGTCGCGGATGACCTATGGCTTCGTCGGCGCCGACCTCGCCGCCCTCACGCGCGAGGCGGCGATCGAGGCGGTGCGCCGCTTCATGCCGCGCCTCAACCTGGAGGAAGGGACGATTCCGCCCGACGTGCTGGAGGAACTCTCCGTCACGCGGGAGGACTTCATGGCCGCGATAAAGCGTGTCCAGCCGTCCGCCATGCGCGAGGTGATGGTGCAGGCGCCCAATATCGGCTGGTCCGATATCGGTGGTCTCGACGATGCGCAGATGCGCCTCAAGGAAGGGGTGGAGCTGCCGCTCAAGGATCCCGAGGCGTTCCGTCGTATCGGCATCCGCCCGGCCAAGGGCTTCCTGCTCTACGGCCCGCCCGGCACCGGCAAGACCCTGTTGGCGAAGGCGGTCGCGCGGGAGGCGCAGGCCAACTTCATCGCCACCAAGTCGAGCGACCTCCTGTCCAAATGGTATGGCGAGAGCGAGCAGCAGATCGCCCGTCTCTTCGCCCGCGCGCGGCAGGTGGCGCCGACGGTCATCTTCATCGACGAACTGGACAGCCTCGTCCCCGCGCGTGGCGGCGGCCTGGGCGAACCGGCGGTGACGGAGCGGGTGGTCAACACCATCCTCGCCGAGATGGACGGGCTGGAAGAACTGCAATCGGTGGTGGTGATCGGCGCGACCAACCGGCCGACGCTGGTCGATCCGGCGCTGCTCCGCCCCGGACGCTTCGATGAGCTGATCTATGTGCCCGTCCCCGACCAGGCCGGGCGCAGGCGCATCCTGACGATCCATACGAAGAAGATGCCGCTGGCCGACGATGTCGATCTGGACGTGCTGGCGGAGCGGACCGAGCGCTTCACCGGCGCGGACCTCGAAGATCTGTCGCGTCGTGCCGGCCTGATCGCGTTGCGCCAGTCGCTCCGCGTCGAGGCCGTCACCATGGCCCATTTCGAGGCGGCGCTGGAGGAAACCCGCGCGTCCGTCACCCCCGAGATGGAGCGCGAATATGAGCAGATCCAGGCGACGCTGAAACAGAGCGCGATGCAGGTCGATCCGATCGGCTTCGTGACGCCGGGGATGTTGCGCTCGCGCGAGCGTTAGGCCTCGGCCGGGCGGCGGAATGAACCCATCCGCCGCCCGCGCGTTCCCGACTCATGGCGCGCAAAGCCGCTTGCCAGCGGGCATCAATTTTGCGACGCCGAATCGGACAGTCACACAGGCGGAAATTGATGGCCTCCACTCCCTTCAAAGATAAGACAAAAACACTTTCGACGCGCGCCACGGGCGCTTCCTTCCTCAGCCAGTGGGGCATGTTTTTCCGCCAGTTCGTGAAGCATCCGGGCATGATCGGCTCGATCATTCCCTCGTCGCAGACATTGGTGGATGCGATGCTGGATCAGGTCGACTGGCACCGCACGCGTCTGTTCGTCGAATATGGGCCAGGGGTCGGCACCTTCACGCGCCCGATCCTCGAACGGCTGCATCCCGATGCGACCCTGCTCGCAATCGACCTCAATCTCGATTTCGTCGCCTGGCTCGAAGCGCAGATCGACGATCCGCGGCTGCGCATCGTCCATGGCTCGGCCGCCGACGTGCGCCGCTTCGTGCGGGAGGCGGGCCATCGCCAGGCCGACTATGTCCTGTCCGGCATTCCCTTCTCGACCTTGCCCGACGGCGTGGGGGCAGCGATCTGTGCCGAAACCCGCGCGGCGTTGCGGCCGGGCGGCGAATTCCTGATCTACCAATATTCGCGCTATGTCCGCCGCCTGCTCGATCCCGTCTTCGGCGATGTCAGCGACCGACTCGAATGGCGCAACATCCCGCCCTGTCGCATGGTGCGCGCGGTGAAGGAGGATATTCTCGCCCAGGCGGCCTGATTTATTGATCCAGATCAGAATTTGGGTCTTTTCAACCCCTTGATCCCGCTCATCGATTGACTCCGCCTTGCGGGTGCGCGAGCGATGGTGCGGGGCAGGGGGGAATCGGTGATGGCATCATCGGTCATGAAGACGGATGCGTGGGCGGATATGTTCTTGTCCGCGGCGCTGGAGCCGCATCTCTGGGGCGATGCGATCCAGGCGATGGCGCGCGCCACCGGCTCTCGCCATGGACAGATGATCGGCTTTGGGCCGCGCGCTGTCTCGTTCAATTGGATCAGCGACATTGAAGAGAGCCTCGTCGTCAAACGGACGGCTTGCATCGATCAGGGCGCGCCAGACCTCAATTTTCGGATCGCTGCCGATATGCTGCCCGGACGGCCCGATATCGTGCATGAAGCCCATTATGACATCGCCCGTCAGAATCTGCGCGCCGACGACTATCTGGACCTCTGCTCCGACCTCGACATTTTCGACGGCTGTCATAGCTGGCTGGCCTGCGACAGGATGTCGATGATCGGCCTTGCCCTGTTGCGCAATAGCAAGGATGGCCGCACCGATGAGGAAGAGCGCGACCTCTTCGCCGCCATCGCCGGCCAAGCCCGCATGGCGGTGCGCCTGCAAAAGGCGATCGAGGAACAGGGATTCGCCCTGCTCTCCGGCACATTCGAATCAATGGACCGCGCCTGCTGGCTGCTTGACGGCACCGGCCGGATCGGCGGCATGACCCCGCGCGCCGAGGCGCTGCTGTCCTCCAGCCGTATCCGCATCATCGATGGCTGGCTAGCCAGCGACCGCATGGCGGAAAGCCGCGCCATCCTGCGATCGGTGCGCAATGTGATCGAACGGCCCGACCAGCCCGCCGATCCGGTTCCGCTGGCGGACGAAGGCGGCGGGGTTGCCATCATGATGGAATTTCACCCCCTGCCAGCGCGCCCCTGGTCGTTGCCCTTTGCTCCGCGCGCGATCGCGATCGCGCGGGTCGGCGCGCCCACCGACCGGCATGTGCAACTGCTGATGCGCAGCTTCCGCCTGACGCCGGCGGAGGCGGATATCGCCATCCGGCTGGCGTCCGGCCAGGCAAGGGCCGAAATCGCGGTGGCACGAGGCGTCTCCGTCGAAACGCTCAAGGTCCAGTTGCGCAGCGTCTATGAAAAGACCGGCTGCAACCGGGAGTCGCAGCTTGTCCGGCTGGTCGGCCTGCTCAGCCACTGACCATGGCCTTAGGGACAGGGCCGAGCTAACTCAAATCAAGGATATTCGGTCAGAATTTTTTCAGCCTACCCCTACCGGGGTATGTGCGCCGCGCCGCTTTCGTCTAACCATGGATATGGCAGCATCGTCTGCCAGCTGGCGGCCGGATCATATGCGACCCATGGTTCGGCCGCTGGCACAAAGGGGCTTTCGCCTGCGCCCTTTGGCTTCCCCCGCTTTCATGCTAAGCCGCCGCCCGATTGGATGGCGAGACCCCTGATGAACGACCTGACCCAGACCCCCGAAATGCTGATCGCGATGCTCGGCGCGCGTGCGCGGAACGCTTCGGCCGTGATCGCGCAGGCCAGCGACGCGCAGAAGGCCGACGCCCTGCGCCGTGCGGCCCAGGCGCTCCGGGATCAGGCGCCGGCGATTATCGCCGCCAATGCCCGCGACATGGAAAATGCCGCCGCCAACGGCCTGTCGCCCGCCATGCTCGACCGGCTGAAGCTGGATGAGGAGCGGATCGCCGGCGCGGCCGCCGGGGTGGAGCAGGTGGCCAGCCTCGCCAACCCGCTGGGCAGCGTCATCGACACGGTGGTTCGCCCCAATGGGCTGGAACTGTCGCGCATACGCGTGCCGCTGGGCGTCATCGGCATCATCTACGAAAGCCGCCCCAATGTGACCGCCGACGCGGCAGCCCTCTGCCTGCGCGCCGGCAATGCCGTGATCCTGCGCGGCGGCAGCGAGGCGAAGGAAAGCAACCGCGCCATCCACGCCGCCATGGTGGAAGGGATCGTCGCCGCCGGCCTGCCCGCCGATGTGGTGCAGCTCGTCCCCACTACCGATCGCGCGGCGGTCGGCGCGCTGCTCAAGGCGTCCGAGTTCGTCGACCTGATCGTCCCGCGCGGCGGCAAGAGCCTGGTCGCGCGTGTGCAGGAAGAGGCGCGCGTTCCCGTGCTCGCCCATCTCGACGGCATCAACCACAGCTATGTCGACGGCGCGGCCGATCCCGCCATGGCGCAAAGCCTGGTGGTCAATGCCAAGATGCGTCGCACCGGCATTTGCGGATCGACCGAGACGGTGCTGATCGACCGCGCCTATGGTGCCGCGCCCGCGCTGGTGCAGGCGCTGCTCGACGCCAAATGCGAAGTGCGCGGCGACGAGGCGGTGCAGGCGATGGACAACCGTGTTGTCGCGGCCGCTGACGAGGATTGGGATACCGAATATCTCGACGCCATCGTCTCGATCCGTCTGGTCGACGGTGTGGACGAAGCCATCGCCCATATCGCCGCCCATGCCAGCCATCATACCGACGCGATCATTACCGAGGACGCGACCAAGGCCGAGCATTTCCTCAATGCGGTCGACAGCGCGATCGTGATGTGGAACGCCTCCACCCAATTCGCCGACGGCGGCGAATTCGGGCTGGGCGCGGAAATTGGCATTTCCACCGGCCGCCTCCACGCCCGCGGCCCGGTCGCGCTGGAAGGGCTGACCACCTACAAGTGGATCGTGCGCGGGACCGGGCAGACACGGCCGTAAGAAACTGTTTATTCCGCTCAGCCTTGTCCTTCGACAAGCTCAGGACGAACGGAGGGGGGAGTTTACCCCTTCACCACCCCGTCGATCGCCTTGAGCTTTTCCAGCATCGGTGCGACCCACTCCAGCGGCAACATCACCGGTCCGTCGGACGGCGCAGTGTCGGGATCGTCATGCGCCTCGGCAAAGATCGCCGCGACACCCGCCGCCACCGCGCTGCGCGCCAGCAGCGGCGCGAACTCGCGCTGCCCGCCCGAAGCGGAGCCAAGCCCACCGGGCTGCTGCACCGAATGGGTGGCGTCGAACACCACCGGATAGCCGGTCTGTGCCATCGTCGGCAGCGCGCGCATGTCGCTGACTAGCGTGTTGTAACCGAAGCTCGCCCCGCGCTCGGTCAGCAATATGCGCTCGTTCCCGGTCGAAGCGACTTTCTGCGCCACCGCCGCCATGTCCCAGGGGGCGAGGAACTGGCCTTTCTTGACGTTGATGACCGCGCCGGTCTTGCCTGCCGCGATAAGCAAATCGGTCTGGCGGCAGAGAAAGGCGGGAATCTGGAGGATATCCACAGCCTGCGCCGCCGCCTCCACCTGCTCCGGCCCGTGAATGTCGGTCAGCACCGGGCAACCCAGCGTCGCCTTCACCTCGGCCAGGATCGCGAGGCCGGCATCAATGCCCACGCCACGCCTGCCCGACACCGACGTGCGGTTCGCCTTGTCAAAGCTGCTCTTGAAGATGAAGGGCACGCCCGCGCTCGAAGCCGCCTTCGCCAGCGCGTCGGCCATGAACAGCGCATGGTCGCGGCTCTCGATCTGGCAGGGACCGGAAATCAGGACGAAGGGCAGGTCGTTCCCGATCGTGACCGGGCCGACCTCAACATGCTTGGGATCGCTCATGCCGCTCACTTGGGCGCTTTGGCGAAGCGGCGCAACAATTGTCCGCGCCACAATCCCTTGCCGGGGTGATAATTCCAGCAGAACCAGCCGAACGCCAGGCAGGCGAGCAGCGACGGCAGCGCCATCGGATCGCCATTGGCCTTCATGTGGCGGTAGAAGATCATGTCCGCGCGCCAGCGGTCGCGCTCGCTGCCGCCGCCGTTGATGCCGTACATATTGTCATGTTTACGGCAGCCGACATTGCGGTTGTATTTGCGGTGGTCGATGAAATAGCAGTAATCGCGTTCGGGCGTGGTCATGCGCGCGATTAGGGCGATGCTGTTGAAAAAGTTCAAGCGTAAAACATTCTATCTCGGCGGCTTCGACCCACGTGGCGTGCGTTTCTACCACCAGCTCTATCGCGAGCAGGCGGCGCGCCACGCCGCGCTGACCGGGCAGCCCCTGACCGTGGGCGGGCGGCAGGCGGGCGTGGCCGGTTCGACGGTGTCGGCGGTCTGGGCTGTGGATAACTCCGCGGCCGGGGTCGAAACCGACTATGAATATCTCCGCTGGGAGGATCTGGTCGGCAAGGTGTGGATCCGCAATCCGTTCAGCCTCGCCCTGCGCGCGGCCCGCGCCTATGCGGGGCATGCCCGCCAGATGGATTTCCTGCGCATGCGCCGCCTGCGCAAGGGGCCGGTCATCACCATCCTCTATCCGCCGCTGCTCGCGATGCTGATCCCGCTGTTCCTCGCGCTGGTGCCCGCGCTGCTCCTCTCGCTGCTGCTGCCCTTCTGGGCCGGGGCGATCATCGGCATCGCGATCAGCGCGCTGCTGTCGGGCCGTATCCTCGCCAAGCTGGTGGTCCCCTGGCTGCTGCGCTTCATGACCTATCATGGGGCGCTCGCGGCGGAGGGGCCGGGCGAGGCGCTGGACGAGCGGCTCGACCAGTTCGCCGCCCGCATCGCGCAGGAACTGGACGGCGACTGGGACGAGGTGCAACTCGTCACCCACAGCGCCGGCACGATCCTCGGCATGCGCCTGATGCGCCGCCTCATCGCCCTGCGCGGCGGGAGCCTGCCCGACCATTTCGTGATGGTCGGCCTGGGACAGGTGGTGCCGGTCATCGGCCTGCGCCGCGACGCCGCCTGGTATCATGACGATCTGCGCGCGCTCGCCGACAAGGTTTTCCGCTATGTCGACATCAGTTCTCCGCCCGATGGCGCGGCCTATTACAACGTCAATCCGTTCCGGCTTGTCGCGGATCAATTTGCCGCCCGCGTCGACATGCTATCGCCGCGCTTCCACCTCTTCTACTTGGCCGAAAATTATCATGGTGGCTGGTCCAACAAATATGAGGCGCATTTCGACTATCTGCGCGTGGGCGATCGCCTCTCCCCGCTCGACTTCATCAGCCTGACCGCAGGCCGCCGCACCGTGGACGACGCCGTCGCCGCCTTCAGGACGATCCCGTGACCGACCTCTTTACCCCGCCCTATCCCCAGCCGCCCAGAACGAAGCGCGGCCTGCTCAAGCGGTTCCTCAGCGGCTGGCACAGCTGGATCCATGTGCTTTTCGACAAGAGCTACACAATGAAGATGGGCGAGATCCGCCTGCCCAGCCGCACCATGTATATCGCCAACGAACTCTCGCTGGTCGATCAGATATTGCGCGGCGGCACCGCCTATCCCAAGCATAGCGAACTGGTCCGCAACCTCGATCCGCTGATCGGCAATTCGGTCTTCTCCGCCAATGGCGCGGATTGGGAAAGCCAGCGCGCGATGGTGAACCCGGCCTTCGCCCATACCGCGCTCGGGCGCTCCATGCCGCTGATGGTTGCGGCCGCCGACGACCTGCTCGCGCGGCTCGACGCGGCCGACCGCAGCAAGCCCGTCGATATCGACCCGATGATGACCCATGTCGCGGCCGACATCATCTTCCGCACCCTGTTCAGCCAGACGCTGGACGAGGAACGCTCCAACATCATCCACACCGCTTTCGGCCGGTTCCAGCGGCTCGCCCACAGCGCGTCGATGCTGCGCCTCTACGGCCTGCCCGCAGGCTGGTTCGAAAAACGGTCGAAGACACCCGCCCGCGCCATCCACGACGTCTTCCGCCCGATCGTCGAGGCCCGCTACGAAGCCTTTCACGCGCGCGGCGAGACGCAGCAGCGCGACATTCTCCAGTCACTGATCGAGGTGAAGCATCCCGAAACCGGCATCCATTTCACCTGCGAACAGGTGATGGAGCAGGTGTCGACGATCTTCCTCGCCGGGCATGAAACGTCCGCAAGCACCATGACCTGGGCGCTCTACATGCTCGCCGAATGCGCCCATATCCAGAACCGCGTGCGCGCCGAAATATCGGACGTTGCGGGCGAGGCGCCGCTGACCGGCGCGATGCTCAAGGACATGGGCCAGGTCCGCAACATCTTCAAGGAAACGCTGCGCCTCTATCCGCCCGTCTCCTTCTTCCCGCGCGAAGTAACCTGCCCGATGCCGATGCGCGACAAGCAGTTGGAGGCCGGTGCGATGCTGGTCGTCGCTCCCTGGCTGACCCAGCGCAACAAGGACAACTGGGCCTGCCCCCATGCCTTCGATCCCGACCGGTTTGACGATCCGGCCAATGCCGACATGGCGAAACAGGCCTGGTTCCCCTTCGGCCGCGGTCCGCGCGTCTGCGTCGGCGCGGGCTTCGCCCAGCAGGAGGTGATGACCGTCATCGCCTCGGTTATCCGCCGCCACCGCCTGACGGTGCCGGTGGGGTTCAAGCCCGAACCGATCAGCCGCCTCACGATCCGGCCGAGGACGGGGATGCCGTTGATGTTCGAGCGGGTGGGGTGAGGGGGAGCAACCACCTCTAGACTATTAGCTGGCTACTGCCATGAACCGAAAGCAGCCGATCACGCACCTTTGCCGACCGACATCATTCGACGTCGCTATACTCCTCAATTAGCTGCCTTGTATTGGGTTTATAGCAGTAAATGGGGCTTCCACCCGCCCAGCCCCATTCAAGCTCCAGTTCGACACAGTTTTTGGCGGGGAAGTAGGTGACCTTAGGATAATGTGCTTTCAGAACATCAGCTTGTGATTGATGATTTTTGGCACCCCATCGGGCAATGGCATCATCAATCTGAGCAGCCGAGCCACGAAAATCGACAACCCGTCGCTCACGCAGTAATGCGGAGGTATGACCTCGCTGATATCCAGCCGAGTAGATTGCGTATAGTGCTGCGACACCAATGATAGCTGCTGCTGCGATCTTTCCTCGCTTCATCGTTAAACGATAGAAGACGAAAGCGATTTCTGCCAGTCGGCTTTTCGCATTTCAAGACCGAAACAAGATAGTCGCCTAGCCACCCAAGTCCGCTATCAACCGCCCTATCGCGCAGCCCCAGTCGGCACCTCCACCGACACCTGCGTCGGAATCGGCGCGGCCATGATCGCGATCCCCGCCGCGATGCCCAGCGCGCCCCAGACCCAGCGCTTCGCCCGCAAATCCATGACGCCGCGTGCAAGGCAATAGAGGCCCGCCAGCACCAGGATGACGGCGGCGATCATGCGACTTCCTTTTCTTCTTCCGGCGCGACATCGACCATCACCGACAGGCTCTGGCCCGCGCCGCCGACGAACAGCCCGTCCATCGGCGCGACGTCGGCATAGTCGCGGCCCATCGCGACGAACAGATGCCCGTCGCCGGTGATGCAGCCATTGGTGGGATCGAAGCCGATCCACCCCCGCGTCGGCCCGCACCACAGCATCACCCAGGCGTGCATGGCGTCCGCGCCCACCAGCCGGGGCATCCCCGGCGGCGGCAGGGTGCGCAGATAGCCGCTGACATAGGCGGCGGGCAGTCCCGCCAGCCGCAGCGCGACCACCATCACATGCGCAAAATCCTGACACACGCCATGCCGCGCGGCAAAGGCGTCCGCCACCGGCGTCCCTGCATCGGTGACGCCCGGCTGATAGTCGAACTCCGCCTGTATCCGCAGCGCCAGTTCCAGCGCGGCGGCGACAATCGGCCGGTCGGGCGCCAGCGCCGCTCCCACCCAGTCGCCGATAGCCGCCAGCATCGGCGTCCTTGCCGAGGCATAAAGATAATGGGCGGGCGCCGCCGGTCCCATCTCCCGGTCGACCAGCGCCGCCTGCGCCACCGCGCCGATCGTGGGGTCATCGTCCTGCGGCAGGATCGCGCCGCCCTGCACCCCCATGCGGAAACGGGTTTCGACGGTCAGCTGCCGGATCGGGCTTTCGATCACCAGCCGCGCGACATGGACGGGCCAGCCGCCGGGGCGTGATTCGACGATGGTCGGCTTCGGCTCCACCTCCAGCGCATAATCGGACGTCCATTGCCCCGGCCATGGCGCGGGTTTCAGCCGCAGGTTGAACCGCGCCAGCCGCACCGGCGCGGCATAATGGATCAGGGTGCGGTGCCGGACATGGTAGATCATGCGAGGATATCCGCATCCTGCGTCTTGTGGACCTGAAGGAAATAACGCTGCCCGATCGCGTCGGACAGAGCGAACAGCCGGCTTTCCGCGTCGCCGATATCCGCCATGGTCAGCATATTGCCCGACAGCGGCGCCAGCCGCGCCACCAGCGCATCGGCCAGCCGTCGCGGCTCCTCCGGCATCCCGTCGGCGCGCAGGGTCGGCAGCGCCGCGACATGCTCCGCCATGCGCATCGCCTGATAGACGATGGCGCGCGGATTGATCGGCTCCAGCGCCAGCAGGTCGCGCACCGGGGCCAGCGCCGGCCCGGTCAGATAACGGGTGCGATAGCTGATCTGGCTGTCCATCAGGTCGAGCAGCACGGTCAGGTCGTCGTCCGACGCCCCATCCCCGCCGAACAGCGCGATCAGGCGACAACCATTCACCGCCCGCTCCATCCGCCGCCCCATGTCATGGAAGCGCCAGCCGTCGCTACGCCCCATATTCTCAGCCGCCAGCCCCGCCAGCGCCGAAATCCGCTCGATCATACGAGAAGAGGCGTCGAGCAGCGTTTCCGTCACCGCCCCGTCGAAGGTCGGCAGGGGCAGGCGCACCAATCGCCAGAAATCGCTCGCCAGCCGGTCGCGCAGCCCTTCGCCGATATTACCGACTACGCCCATCAGCGCGCGCACGCTGCCGCTCTGCCGCGCATCGCCCAGCGCCGTGGCGCAGAGCGGCCCGATGGCAGCCCCGCTGCTTGGCACCGCGCCCCACGCAGCAAGCTGCCCGACCAGCCGCGCCATGGTGGGGCTGGCGAGCGAGGGGCCAAGGTCCGCCTCGATCGATCCGCCCGCGATGGCGCGGATCAGCCGCAGCGTCATTTCCGCCCGCTCGATATAGCGGCCCAGCCAGAAGAGATTGTCCGCCGCCTTGGCGGGCAGCATCCCGCCGATCCGCCGGATCGCAGGCGCGCCACGTCCCAGCAAACTGTCGGGCGGCACCGGCTTGCTGTCGATCACGCACATGTCCGCCGACATGTCGCCCCGGCCCATCAGCGCCGCGCGAATATCGCCATGCCCCGCCAGCCGCGCAAAGGCGCCCGGCATCACCCGCCATTGCCCCGCCCCGTCGCGCGCGACGAAGATGCGCAGGGTGAAGGGCAGGGGGGCAATCCGTCCGTCGATCACCGCAGGGGTGGTGGACAGTTTCACCAGTTCCTGTCCGACATAGTCCATCGGCCGCCGCGCCATGGCGTCCTTCAACGCCGCGCGCTGCGCCGCATCGAGCGACGCACCCGGCGTGAAATGCGTGTCCGACAGGCCCGCCACATCCTGATCGAAGGCGGAACCGACGACCAGATTGTCCATCTGCGCCTCGACATGTGCGCGCTCGCGCGGCTGGCCGCACCACCATGTCGCGATATTGGGCAGGATCAGGTCAGACCCCAGCACCGCCCGCGCCAGTTGCGGCAGGAAGGCGGCGAAGGCGCGCGATTCGATCACCCCCGCGCCCGGCCAGTTGCTGACCATCACCCCGCCGCGCGCGCAGGCGTCATACAGGTCGGGTACGCCGATGCGCGACTTGCTGTCGAACGCCAGCGGATCGATGAACCGGCTGTCCATCCAGCGCCACAGCCCGTCGACTCGCTTCAGCCCCTGGATCGTCCGCACGAACAGCCGCCCGTCCGACACGATCAGGTCGTCGCCCTCGACCAGCATCAGGCCCAGATAGCGCGCCAGATGCGCCTGTTCTGCATAGCTCTGGTTGAACCGGCCCGGCGTCAACAGCCCGATGCGCGGGTCCGACCGGGCGCAATCGGCCGCCAGCCCCCGGCGCAGGTCGGCGAAGAAGGGGGCAAGCCGCCGCGTGTTCATCGCGCCCAGCAGGTCGCCGGTCGCGCGCGACAATGCCAGCCGGTTTTCCAGCGCATAGCCGACGCCCACGGGCGTCCGCACCCGATCCGCCAGCACCCGCCATTCGCCCCCCGGACCGCGCCCGATGTCGGCGGCGTAGAAATGCAGGAAATGGCCGTGCGGCGGCTGCGTGCCGGTAATGACCCGCCAATAATGGGGACTGCCGGTGACGATGCTGGCGGGCAGCTTGCCCTCGCGCACCAGCGTCTGGGTGGAATAGATGTCGGCGACCACCCGCTCCAGCAATTGGGCGCGCTGGGTCAGCCCCGCCTCGATATGGCTCCATTCCTTGGCATCGATCAGCAGCGGCACCGGGCCGAGCGGCCAGGCGCGCTCCTGCTCGTCGCCGGTCAGGCGGAAGGCGAGGCCAAGGTCCGCCGCCTGCCGCCCGACATGGTCGGCCAGCGTCGCGGGATCGCCCTTCGCCTGCGCCGACAACCGCTCCAGCATCGCCCGCCAGTGCGCCGCCATCTCGGGCGATGCGCCCGCGAACAGGTCGCCCTTGGGCGCGGCCGCCAGATAGGCGTCCGCCCAGTCTAGTTTTGTTTGGGAGTCCACTGGATCACGCCCCAAATCTCCCTCTCCCAACGGGAGAGGGAAGGGGCCCGCTCGGCGCAGCCGAGTGGGAAGGGTGAGGGCGGCACATCGTCGGCATCATAGCCCTGTATGGCGGAACCGCAAATCGAGCGTCATCGGGAATTCGCCCGGCATTTCGGCGGGCGGCATGTCGACCGATCCCGGCGTATGGCCATGATCCTGAAAGCGCGCCTTGCGCCGCGACTCCGCTTCATATCCGTTGATCGGCAGCGTGTCGTAATTGCGCCCGCCCGGATGCGCGACATGATAGACGCAGCCGCCCAGCGACCGCCCGCTCCAGCTGTCCAATATGTCGAAGGTCAGCGGCGCATTGACCGGCAGGTTGGGGTGCAGGCAATTGGCCGGCGCCCACGCCTTGTACCGCACACCGCCCACGCCCTCACCCGGCACGGCGGTCGCCGTCATCGGCACCTGCCGCCCGTTGCAGGCGACGATGTGCCGCCCTGCGACCAGACCCGTCGCGCGCAGTTGCAAGCGCTCGGTCGAACTGTCGACATAGCGCACCGTGCCGCCGATCGCGCCGGTTTCGCCCAGCACGTTCCACGGCTCCAGCGCATGGGTGATTTCCAGCCCGACGCCGCCCGCATCCACCTGCCCATGGATGGGGAAGCGGAACTGCCGCTGCGCCTCGAACCAGTTGGGATCGAAGTCATAGCCTGCGCCTTTGAGGTCGCCCAGCACCTCCAGAAAATCGGCCCAGACGAAGTGCGGCAGCATGAAGCGGTCGTGCAGCGCCGTGCCCCAGCGCACCAGCCCGCCCTGCTGCGGCTGGCGCCAGAACCACGCCGTCAGCGCGCGGATCAGCAATTGCTGCGCCAGGCTCATGCGCGCCTCGGGCGGCATTTCGAACCCACGAAACTCCAGCAGGCCCAGCCGTCCGGTCGGGCCATCTGGCGAGAACATCTTGTCGATGCAGATTTCAGTGCGATGGGTATTGCCCGTCACGTCGACCAGCAGGTTGCGGAACAGCCGGTCCACCAGCCAGGGCGGCGGCAACCTGTTCACATCCTCGGCCGTGGGATCGGGCACTTGCGCCAGCGCGATCTCCAGTTCGTAGAGGCCGTCATGCCGCGCCTCGTCGATGCGCGGCGCCTGACTCGTCGGCCCGATGACGAGGCCGGAGAAGAGATAGGAGAGGGAAGGGTGCCGCTGCCAGTAGAGGATGAAGCTTTTCAACAGATCGGGCCGCCGGATGAAGGGCGAATCCTCCAGGCTCGGCCCGCCCAGCACGATATGATTGCCGCCGCCGGTGCCGACCGATCGTCCGTCGACCATGAACTTGTCGGCGGTCAGATCGCCTTCGCGCGCCAGCGCATAGAGACGCTCGGTGATCCGCACCGTCTCGTCCCAACTGGCGGCGGGCTGGACATTGACCTCGATCACGCCGGGGTCGGGCGTCACCTTCAGCACGTTGAGGCGCGAGTCGGTCGGCGGGGCATAGCCCTCGATCCGCACCGGAATGCGGGTCGCCTCCGCCACGGCCTCGACCTGCGCGATCAGTTCCAGATAATCTTCCAGCGTCTGCACCGGCGGCAGGAAGATCGACAGATAATGGCCATGCGGCTCGACCGTGATCGCGGTGCGCACCGCACCCTCGATCAGCACCTGCTCCACCCGCTCCTGCGGCGCCGCGCCGCCCTCGACCTCGCCGACGCGCTGCACCGGCTGGGCCTGCACCTCCTCGCGGGTGGCGGCCTCGCTCACCTGCGCGCGATAGTCGCCCAGCGGTCCGCGCGGTTCGCTGGTGTCGCGCGGATGGATATAGGGATAGGCGGATTCCGGCACATGGGGCAACGACCCCAGCGGCAGCCGGTATCCCAGCGCCGAATCCCCCGGCACCGCAAACAACTTGCCCCGGCGCAGCTGCCAGATCTCGCTCTGCCAGCGCGGCGTGGCGACGGCGCTCTGCCAGCGCTGCACCGGCAGCACATAGCCCACCGGCTGGTCCAGCCCACGCTCGAACGCCTTCACCATCCGCGCCCGCGCTTCGGGATCGCTGATTTCGGGCGCTTCGGGTGACGTGTTGACCGGCAGTTCCGCTTCCTTGACCGCCCACACTGCCGGGTCTTCATAGACGGCATGAGTGTAATCGGCGGAAAAGCCCATATTGCCCGCCATCGCGCCGATGAAGACCTGTGCGTCCGCCGCCGTCATCGCCCGCGCGCCTTCCGGCGCTTCATCGTTTGCGATCAGGTCCGCGTCACGCCACAGCGGCACGCCGTCCTTGCGCCAGTATACGGCATAGGCCCAGCGCGGCAGGCTTTCGCCCGGATACCATTTGCCCTGCCCATGATGCAGCAGGCCGCCGGGCGCGAATTCGGCGCGCAGCTTGCGGATCAGACGGTCGGCATAGCCTGCCTTGGTCGGCCCCACCGCGTCGCCATTCCATTCGCCCGCATCGCCGCCATCCTGCGCGACGAAGGTCGGTTCGCCACCGGTGGTCAGGCGCACGTCCTGCGCTTGCAGGTCGGCGTCGACCTTGGCCCCCAGCGCCATCACCGCATCCCATCGCGCATCGGTGAAGGGCTTTGTGATCCGCACGGCTTCGGCAATGCGCGACACGCCCATGGCGAATTGGAAATCTACCTCGGCCGGTTCGGCCATGCCGCTGATCGGCGCGGCGGAGCGATAATGGGGCGTCGCGCAGAGCGGGATATGGCCTTCGCCCGCGAACATGCCGCTGGTCGCATCCAGCGCCACCCAGCCCGCGCCCGGCACATAGGCCTCCGCCCAGGCATGCAGGTCGACCACGTCCTGCGTCACGCCCTTCGGCCCTTCCAGCGGCTCGACGTCGGCGACCAGCTGGATCGAATAGCCCGACACGAACCGCGCGGCGAAGCCCAGCCGCCGCAGCAACTGCACCAGCAGCCAGGCCGAATCGCGGCACGACCCCGTGCCGATATCCAGCGTCTCCTCCGGGCTTTGCACGCCCGTTTCCATGCGGATGACATAGCCGACCCGCTGTTGCAGCCGCCGGTTCACCTCGACCAGAAAATCGACCGTGCGACTCTGGTGGCCGTCATATTCGGCGACCAGCGCATCGAACAGCGGCCCCTGATCCTCGATGTCGAAATAGGCGGCGAGGTCGGTCTTGAGCTGCTCGTCATAGGCGAAGGGATAGTCCTCCGCATAAGGCTCCACGAAAAAGTCGAAGGGATTGATGATGTCGAGATCGGCGAGCAGGTCGACCTCGATCGAGAAATGATCGACCGGATCTGGAAAGACGATCCGCGCCAGCCAGTTGCCGTGCGGATCCTGCTGCCAGTTGAGGAAATGCCCCGACGGCTCGATCTTCAGCGCATAGTTAGGCACTTTGGTGCGGCTATGCGGCGCGGGACGAAGGCGGATGACCTGCGGGCCGAGCCGGATCGGCCGGCTGTAGCGGTAGGCGGTGAGGTGGTGCAGCGCGGCCTTGAGCATAAGCCGATCAGACGCCACGCTTTGCTGCAATGCAATGCGGAATCGTTGCGACGGCAAAGATTCCTCTCATTTCCTTCCGTCATCCCAGCGAACGCTGGGATCTCACTTTCTCCAAGAGCGATCGGCAAGGCAATGAGATGCCAGCTTGCGCTGGCATGACGAGTTGGGGAGAGATGCTCTATTCCCCCTCCAGCCTTTGCGAGAAATACACCATCTGCATCGCCTGCAACCGCGCACCCTGCTCGATATCCGCGTCGCCCGAATGGCCGCCTGCCGTGTCCTCATAGAAATGATAGGGCAGGCCAAACTCCTTCAGCCGCGCGGCGAACTTGCGGGCATGTTGCGGGCCGACACGATCATCCTTGGTCGTGGTCCAGATATAGGGCGTCGGATAGGCCACCCCTTTGCGGATGTTCGCATAGGGCGAAATCTTTTCCAGAAACGCCTTCTCCTCCGGCACCGACACGCTGCCATATTCGTCGACCCAGGACGCGCCCGCCGCGATCTGCTCATAACGGATCATGTCGAGCAGCGGTACCTGAATGACGACGCCATTCCACAGGTCGGGATGCTGGTTGAACTCGACCCCAATCAGCAGCCCGCCGTTCGATCCGCCATAGATGCCGAACTTCGCTGGCGACGACAGTTTCCGTGCGAAGATATCCTGCGCCACCGCCGCGAAATCATCATAGATGATCTGCCGCTTCGTCTTCAGCCCCGCCTCATGCCAGGCCGGGCCGAACTCGCCGCCGCCGCGGATATTGGCGAGGACGAAGCTGTTGCCCCGCTCCAGCCACAGCTTGCCGGTGATCGCGGCATAGCTGGGCGTCATCGGCACCTCGAAACCGCCATAGGCGGTCATGATCGTCGGCGTGCTGCCGTCCGTCTTCATGTCCTTCCGATGGACGATGAAATAGGGAATCTTCGTCCCGTCGGTGGAGGACGCTTCGAACTGCTCGACCACAAGGCCCCCCGCGTCGAAGCGCGCGGGCATCGCCTTCACCTGCACCGGCTTGGGATCGGCCGCATCCATCGCCCAGAGCGTCGTCGGCGCCAGGAAGCCCGCCACCGCCAGATAGGCCTTGTCATTCTTGTCGGTCGCGGTCGCGATGGAGATGGTGGCATTGTCGGGCAACGCTACCGGCCTGCTCGTCCACCCTGTGGTGCCGGGCGTGAGAACCTGCACCCGCCCGCGCACATTGTCATTGATCGCCAGGATCACATGGCCCTTGGTCGTCGCCACGCCGTCGATCGACTGGCGGGCCGTGGGGGCGAACAATATCTGCGGCTTCAGCACCTCGCCCGATCGCAGCGCCTTCAATGGCACGGCGGCCAGAGCGCCCGCAGGTACGGTCACGCCGCCGCTGACCCATAGCTCGCTGGTCTGGATCAGCACCTGCCCCTCGACCATGCCCTGCAGATTACTCCTGGTCGGCAACGGCAGTTTCTTCACCCCGCCATCCGTCACCAGCCAGGTTTCGTTCCCGAAGAAGGTGACGCCGCGATAGAGGAAGGCGGCGCGGTTGCCCGATCCGTCGGCCAGGATGATCGGATAGGTGCCGACCTGATCGCTGGCCTCGCCGCGATAGACCTCCTTGGCCGCCTCCAGCGGCTCGCCGCGCTTCAGCGTCTTCATGACGAATGGATAGCCCGACTTGGTCATGGAGCCTTCGCCCCAGTCGCGCGCGATCAGGAGCGTGTCCTTGTCCAGCCAGTCCACATTCTGCTTGGAGGTGGGAATATCGAACCCGCCCTTCACGAACCGGCCCGTCTCTAGATCGAACTCGCGCAGCGTGACGGCATCCTCGCCGCCGTCGGACAGGTTGAGCAGCGCCAGCCGCTCCTCGGGATCGAGGATGGTCGCGCCCTTCCACACCCATTTGCGCCCTTCCGCCTTCGACAGCGCATCCAGGTCCAGCACCGTCGTCCAGTGCGGCGCGTCGGTCGCATAATCGGCTTCGCTCGTATAGCGCCAGATGCCCTGCGGATGATCGGCATCGCGCCAGAAATTATAGACGCGGCCATGGATCAGCATCGGCATGGCGATCCGGTCCTTGGCCGATGCGATGGCCAGCGCATCCTTATAGTAGCCCGCATAGCGCGGGTCGTTCTGGAAAGCGGCGACCGTCGCCTTGTTCTCCGCCTCCACCCACTGCATCGCGCGCGGGCCGGTCCAGTCCTCCAGCCACACGAACGGATCGTCTGCGGCATCGGAGGGCGGGGAGGGCGGCGCACCGGCGCCGGTCAGAAGGGCAGCGGAAACCAAGCTCATCATCCTTTTCTTCATGTCTCGTGCGCTCCCCCGATGGTCAGGCGCCCCCGCCTGTATCGCCGCCGCAACACCGCGCCCGCGATCAGCAACGGCAGCGCGGCAAGGCAGGCGACCAGTCCCAACCAGACCGGCGACCATCCCAGCAGGCTGTGGATATCCAGCGCCGACGGCGCGATCAACAGCAGCGCGCCGATCGCCAGCAGCCATAATCCCCAGCGCCGCGGCCGCACCGCGACCATGCGCATCTCATGCCGAAAGGCCTTGCGCCCGGCCTTGGTGGAAAGATCGACGGGGGCGGTCGGCATCGTCATGGATGAAAGCTAGGGGCTGGTCCGCCATCCCGCAAGCGCTCCAAGCCGTTCCTAACCCGATCTTAAACTCCATCCGCTACGCTATGCGCCTCCTCGGCTATCCAGGCAGGCGCGTCCCGTGGCCATCATCGTCTTCACCCAGCCCGTTCCCTTCCCCATCGCGCCATTGCGGCAGGTGCTGAGCGCGCAACTGCCGCTCTACAAATGGCAGATCGGGGAGGATGACGATGGCGGGGCGAAGACCATGGCGCAGTGGAGCGATCATCAACTGATCGCCGGCCGTACCGACGCGACCATCCTCTTTTGCGAGCTGTTCGCGCGGCCGGAACCGCTCGCCGGCGACGCGCCTGTCCACAGCTGGCATCTGGAAATCCGCCGTCCGACCACGGACAATGATACGATCGCCCACCGCGTCCTGCTGCTGATCGCCTCCGTGGTGATGATGCCGGACGACGCCGCGCTCTGCCAATTGCTGCCCGGCGGCGGCTGGCTTTCCCGCGATGAGACGCTGCGCGCCGCCAAGGCGCTGCTGGCGGGCGAATCGCTAGATAAGCTCGCCCATTTCGGCCGCCCCGCCAGCACCTTCGAGGGTAGCCGCGCCGCCCCCTCCCCAAATGTCCCCGCCAGCGCCGCGCCACGCGGGGAGGGGCGTTATGCCAACCTCAGTCAGGAACAGGCGCTGCGGCTTGGCGACATGGACGAAACCATGGCCCGCATCCTGCACGAAAAGGGCATGGGGGAAATTGCCGACGGCATGGGCCTCACCAAGCCACCCGCCTTCGCCCATGAACTGCCGCAACCCGATCGCTTGCCGACCATGGTGCTGCTGGCGCGTGAGCCCTTGATCCTCGACTGGGGGCAGGTGGGCGAGGGGCTGCGCGCGATCGACCCGGCGGGCGACTGGACGGTCGGCCAGACCGGGATCAGCCATGGCGCGCTGCACGGGCGCGGCGCGACCATCCGTTTCGACACCGGGCAGGGGCCGCTTCCCGCCTATCTCCTCGCCCAGGCGCAGGCGCGCAGCCACGGCCTGATAGAGGAGGACAAACGGGCGATCGCCAGCCATCGGCTGCACCACAGCATCACCATCGACCTCGACACCCGCGCCGCCGACTTCCTCGCCGTGCGTCAGGTGGCGAAGGTCGCGACCCTGCTCATCGGTCTTGCCGCCAAACGCCATGGCTGCGTCGGCCTATTCAATGCCGGGGTCGGCACGGTGATGCCGGTCCAGCGCGTCTACCAGCAGATCGCCATCCTCGGCAGCGACGAAGTGCCGATCACGCTCTGGACCTGGGCTGCCTTCCATTCGACCGAGCCGGACGCCATTTCCATCTCGACCGGCGGTATGCTGCCATTCGCCGGTTTCGAGGTGGAGTTGTGGAACGCGCCTGGCACGCTGGAGCAGGTGGCGGAGCGGCTGAACGGCGTGCTGCGCTATCTGCTGATCAACGGTCCGGTCATCACCCATGGCGACACGATCGGCGATCATGCCAGCGACCGTTCGACCCGCTGCTTCCTGGGCGACAGCCGCGCCGACCGGGGCGATCGCAGCGTGCCCGCCATGCTGCTGGAATTCGACGCGCCCGAAGTCGCAAGGCCGAAGGCCGATCTGCCCCGCCCGGACGTCACGCCGCCGTCGCCGCAACAGCAGCCATCGCCGCCGCGCGCCCGGCCCACGCCCAGCGGCTTTGGCCGTCGCGCGCCCGGCAGCTTCGGTCGCAAGGGGCTTTAACTCTCCTTCTGCATCGTCTATGCCCGCCTGACCCCGGGGGACCGTCCGCAGACGGTTGAGAGGTGGCTTTGTGGCCGCGACCCGTTGAACCTGATCCGGTTGACACCGGCGGAGGGAGGGAAGCGCCTGTCCGAACCACAGCCCGCGCCCGCTTTCCACCGACGAGAGGAGGAGAGTGACGGCCATGGACACGATTTCCATTCTGACCCTGCGCCTTGCGGAGGCGATGGGCCTCTACATGATCCTCATCGGCATCGGCGGTCTCGCCAGCCCGCCGCGCTGGCGGGCGGTGATGGACGATCTCAACGCCTCGCCCGCTCTGGTCGTGGCGCTGGGCTTCACCGTCTTCGTCGTCGGCGTCACCCTGGTCATGATCCACAGCATCTGGACCGATCCGCTCGCGATCATCGTCTCGATCATCGGCTATGTCGCCCTGATCGAAGGGGCGCTCCTCCTCGCCGTGCCGGGACCGCTGATCCGTATCGGCCACTGGTCGACGACCTTCATCCGCGCCTGGGCGATCATTGCCCTCATCCTCGGTATTTTCCTTTTCCTCGCCGGCCTCACCGGTCGCGCCACCATTTCCGTCTGAAAGGTACCCTCATGGCAGATGTCGATTCTTTGATTGAACGGGCTTCCGCTGGAAGCCCTGGGGCCCGCACCGAAATGCGCGTCACTACCGGACCCATCCGGGGCAGCCGCAAAATCCATGCCGGCCCGCTCAAGGTCGCCATGCGCGAAATCGACCTGGAACCGGGCAGTGGCGAACCGCCCGTCCGCGTCTACGACACCTCCGGCCCCTATACCGATCCGAAGGCGCAGATCGACATCATGGCGGGCCTGCCCGCACTGCGCCGCGACTGGATCATCGGCAGGGGCGATGTCGAGGCATATGACGCCCGCGCCATCCAGCCGGAGGATAACGGCCTCAAGGGGCCGGACCGGTCGGGCGGGGTTCAACCCTTCCCCAATGTCGTGAAGCGCCCGCTCCGCGCCAAGCCCGGCATGAACGTGTCCCAGATGCACTATGCCCGTCGCGGCATCATCACGCCGGAAATGGAATATGTCGCCGAGCGCGAGAATCTGGGCCGCGCCCGCCTCAAGGAATATATCCGCGACGGCCATGACTGGGGCGCGGAAATCCCCGACTATGTGACGCCCGAATTCGTGCGCGACGAAATCGCTCGGGGTCGCGCCATCATCCCCAACAACATCAACCACCCGGAAAGCGAGCCGATGGCGATCGGCCGCAATTTCCTGGTGAAGATCAACGCCAATATCGGCAACAGCGCCGTCGCCTCCGACGTGGCGAGCGAAGTCGACAAGCTGGTCTGGTCGATCCGCTGGGGCGCCGACACGGTGATGGACCTGTCGACCGGCCGCAACATCCACGACACCCGCGAATGGATCATGCGCAATTCGCCGGTCCCGATCGGCACCGTGCCCATCTATCAGGCGCTGGAAAAGGTCGGCGGCATCGCCGAAGACCTCAACTGGGACATTTTCCGCGACACGCTGATCGAGCAGGCCGAACAGGGCGTCGACTATTTCACCATCCATGCGGGCGTGCGCCTGCCCTATATCCCGATGACCGCCAAGCGCGTCACCGGCATCGTTTCGCGCGGCGGGTCGATCATGGCGAAATGGTGCCTCGCCCATCACAGGGAAAGCTTCCTCTACGAGCATTTCGACGAGATCACCGAGATCATGAAGGCCTATGACATCGCCTATTCGTTGGGCGATGGCCTGCGCCCCGGATCGATCGCCGACGCCAATGACGAAGCGCAGTTCGCCGAACTCTATACGCTGGGCGAACTCACCAAGCGCGCCTGGGAACAGGATGTACAGGTGATGATCGAGGGGCCGGGCCACGTCCCCATGCACAAGATCAAGCAGAATATGGACAAGCAGCTGGAGGCGTGCGGCGAAGCGCCCTTCTACACGCTTGGGCCGCTCACCACCGACATCGCGCCCGGTTACGACCATATCACCAGCGGCATCGGCGCGGCGATGATCGGCTGGTATGGCACGGCGATGCTCTGCTACGTCACGCCCAAGGAGCATCTGGGCCTGCCCGACCGCGACGATGTGAAGGTCGGCGTCGTCACCTACAAGCTCGCCGCCCACGCCGCCGACCTGGCGAAGGGGCATCCCGCCGCCAAGGTCCGCGACGATGCACTCAGCCGCGCTCGCTTCGAATTTCGCTGGCGCGACCAGTTCAACCTGTCGCTCGACCCCGACACGGCGGAGAAGTATCACGATCAGACCTTGCCTGCCGAGGGCGCGAAGAGCGCGCATTTCTGTTCCATGTGCGGTCCCAAATTCTGTTCGATGAAGATCACCCAGGAGGTGAGAGACTTCGCCGCGAAGCAGAATCAGCCCGCCGACGCCTTCATCGCCGCCGCCACCGAGGAGGAAGCGGAAAAGGGCATGGCGCAGATGAGCGCCCTCTATCATGAAACCGGCCGCGAGCTGTATATGGGCGCTGGCGACAGGGAGCATGATTGATGATAAACCATGGCTGATCCCTGGCTCGGCAAGCTGCTTCGGTGGCTTGCCCCACGGCCCACTACGATCCCGGCTTATACGCCCCGTCCACCTCACCCGGCCAATGTGCCGGGCACCTTCTATGTCGAGGATGGGTGTTGCATTTCCTGCGGCGTGTGGGAGGATGTGGCGCCCGATCTGCTGGCATGGCTGCCGGACGGCAGCTATTCCCATTGCTATGTCGCCCGTCAGCCGGAAACCGATGAGGAATTGGCGCGGATGATGGATGCGATGCATGTCGGTGAAGTCGATTGCATCCGTGCGCGCAATTGCCGGTCCGATTGGGCGGAGCGGCTGCGTGAAGCGGGCTTGGGGCATCAGATCGATTCCGACTGACCAAGGCATTTGGTCCTTCGCATCAACCATGTTATAACCTCCGTATGAACACACCCCTCAAAATCACGAAGATAGGCAACAGCGCCGGGGTGATCCTGCCCAAGGAATTGCTGGCGCATCTTCAGGCGGCTGCCGGGGACAGTCTCTCGGTGGTTCTGACGCCACGCGGGATCGAACTGTCCGCTGCGGAGCCGGATTTCGACGCCCAGATGGCCGCCGCGCGCGAGGTGATGGCGCGGCGCAAGCGGGCGCTTCGCGAACTCGCCAAATAATGGCGCGGGAAAGCTGGGTCTGGGTCACGCTCGCCGTGGCCGAGGCCGCCCATGCCGAACAGATAGCCGAACATGGCGGGGGTGGCGACGCGCTGCGCGATCGCGGTCTGTTCGAAAGCGCCATGGCCCGGCCGCAACAGATCGCCCATTATGGCGATCCGGATGCCGCCACGCTCGCCGCCGCCTATGCCTATGGCCTCGCGCGCAATCATCCCTTTGTCGACGGCAACAAGCGGATTGCAGCGGTCGTCAGCGAAACCTTTCTGATGCTCAACGGCCATAGCCTGATGGCGACCGATGCAGAACTGGTCGTCGCCTTTCTGGAACTGGCCGCCGGCAGGCTGTCGGAAGAAGACCTCGCCGACTGGTTCCGCCAGCATCTCGCCGCCGACTGAAACGCGCGACACAATCTTCTTTAAATGTAGGATTTCGTCTGATCTATCCTGTCGGATGGAACAGAAACCCGCATCTCCCGTCGATCGCGCGCACTGGACTCCGGCCAAGCAGCGCCTTTTCCTCGCCACCCTGCTCGATACGGGCAGCGTCACCCATGCTGCGCGTGCGGCGGGGATGTCGCGATCCAGTGCGCATCGCCTGCGTCGGCGTCTGGCCGGTACGCCGTTCGACCGGACATGGGACCGGGCGCTGGCGCTGCACAACCAGCGCCTGACCGATCCCTATGCGCTCGAAATCCAACAGGGCGTCGCGGCGCAGAGGCGCGGCTGATGCACGGGTGGCGCGTCCACGGCGCGTCGCTGTCGCGCGGGTGTCGCGTTTTGGTCGCCTTTATGGCGCAAATGACCAAAAACCGGGGTGAAATCGCCCGGAACAGTGTGAACTTCAGCCGTGCGCCGAAGCGCGTCGAACAACGCCGCGCTCTACCCCTCCAGCGCCACCACGCTGCGCCGCTTCTTCCACTCCAGCGCCACGCCGATCCGCTGGCTGAGGTCGCCGTCCCAGTCGGTGGCCAGCCCGTGCGCTTCCAACTGCTCAACGATGCGCTGGCCGATCGCGACGGCGGCTTCATCGCCCTCTTCGCAGGCGCCATAGTTCAGATAAAGGCCATGGCCCTCGATCGCCGACTCGGTGTCCTGCATGTGGAAGAAGGCATAGCCCTCGGCCAGTTCGCCCGCCTTTTGCGCCGCCTCGATCTCGTCCCAGATCTCCGACGCGCCGCAAGTGCCGCAGCAGGTGAAATTCTGCCGCGCGATCACACCTTCGCCTTCCAGCGCAGCGAAGGCGGCGTCCAGCCGGTCGCAATCGGTGGCATGGGTCCAGCCCTGTTCGGCGGCGCGATGCTCGGCCATGGCGACGCGCAGGCTGGCCGACGCCTCGCGCCGCAGCACCGGCATCGGCAATTCTTCCTCGAACACGTCATGCGCGTTGGTCAGGATGGCGTCCTCATCATAGAAGCCGCCGGCGACGTCGCGGCGCACCTGGACGCGCAACGCCTCGACCGGGTCATAGGCGGGTATGTCTTTCTGCGGCTCTGTGGTGGTGGCCCTGGTTCCGAAAATCCGATTCCACAAAGTCCCGAACATGCGCCCGTCTTGCCTCCTGCGCTGCGTCGCCTTTCCCCTACCATGCCGCGCGATTCGGCAAAGGAAAAGGGGGTAGCGACACGGCCCGTCGTTTCAGCGCATTTTGCTTGTCAGACCGTCCCGTCAGGGCGCGGGTTCCAGCACCACGTCCCAATGATCCTCGGTCATGGCGCCGCGCCTGGCTTCCTCCGCGTCGAACGCCGCCTTGTCGGGGAACATGCGCGCCCTGGCCGCCGCCATCGCCGCCTTATAGGCCGCGCCCGCGCCCACGCCGTCCGCGCCATGCGTGTAGACGATGGTGGTGCGCACGTCCCAGCGCGTGCCGCCGCCCATATGGGTGAAGGGCATTTCGACCGTCACTTGCATGATATAGCCCTGCCGCATCATCTCGCGCAGCAGCGCCTCATGCTGCTTGTGATAGACGCGCAGAAACTCGCCCATGCCGCCCCATTTGACGCGATAATAATTCTCGACCTTGAGCGGCCCGTCCGCCGCGGTGCTGTCCTGCGCCATGGCGGGCGACAGCGGAAGGAGCGAGAGGAGCAGGGCGGCAGCTATCGGGAAACGCATCGGCGATGGGCCTTTCGGAGCAGGAAACGGTCCTTCGATCAGACGATCCGCGTGCGCTTTTCCGCCGCTCCCCATCCTCCCACTTGCTTCGCAGGTGCGAAAACCGCACCATATCCATCCCTTGAACGATGAAGGATCGCGCATGGCCCGCCGGCTGCTTTTGACTTCGATGCTGATCGCGCCGCTCGCGCTGGCCGCCTGCACCGGCGACGAGAAGGCGGACGATCAGGCGGCGGCCAATGCTTCCAACGTAGCGTCCAACGCCACTGCACCGGCCAATGCAGCCAATGCAACTGCCCCGGCGCCCGCGCCCGACGCCTTTTCCCGCTATGTCGGCCATTATCCCTTCGACAAGGTCGGCGCACACAGCTGGCATGACGATCCGCTGGTGGTGAAGGCAGTGGAAAAGACGGTTTCCGACAAGGCCGTGCGCAAATGGGTGCTGGAGGATGCCGGTCCCGCCACCCCCATCGCCATGGTTGGCGGCCGGGTCGCTTCCTGGGCGTGCGAGGCGCATAATTGCGGCCCGCATCAATGGGTGACGCTGGTCGATCCCAGGGATGGTGCGACCGAAATCTGCTATTTCGACGAGAGCGTCGCTCCCGAAAAGACGCGCTGGTTCCGCGACGGCAAGGAGGAGGAGCGCCCCGGCAAATGTCCGGAAGTGGAGGGCTGATCCTGTCCTACAGCACCAGTCCTATGCTATGATCGGCAATGACGATCCAAGTTTTTCGATAGGATCAGGCGCGCGCAACAAAATGTCAAAATCTGCGGGACATGTGCGAAGTTAAGCAGGGCGGGACAAGAGCCGCGCCGGTTTCGCTTGCTCCCTTTGTGCCGCAGCCATTGGATAAGTGCGCTGAAGCGCCTAAATAGGCGCAAATGCCGCCATCCACGCCCGATTCCACGCCGATTCCGCCCATCTGGGCGACCTTCCGGCGCTTCCTGCCCTATCTCTGGCCAGCCGACGCGCCCGCGCTCCGTCGCCGGGTGACGATCGCCATGCTGCTGGTGCTGCTGGCCAAGGCGGTCAGCCTCGCCATGCCCTTCGCCTACAAGGCGGCGGTCGACCGTATGGCCCCCGGCCTCGAACCCGCCGCCGGCCTCGCCATAGCGCTGGTTGTCGCCTATGCCGGCGCGCGCTTCGGCAGCGTACTGTTCGACAACCTCCGCAACGCCGTCTTCGAAAGCGTGGGGCAGGAGGCGGGCCGTCGCCTGTCGGACGACGTCTTCGTCCATCTCCACCGCCTGTCGCTGCGCTTCCACCTCGACCGCCGCACCGGCGCCGTCACCAAGATCGTCGAACGCGGCACCAAGAGCATCGACACGATGCTCTATTTCCTCCTCTTCAACATCGCCCCCACCATCATCGAACTGCTCGCGGTCTGCGCCATCTTCTTCGTGAAATTCGGCCCCGGCCTCGTCCTCGCCACGCTCGTCATGGTCGGCGCCTATATCTGGTTCACCCGCACCGTCACCGAATGGCGCAACCAGCTGCGCCGCGACATGGTGGACATGGACACCAGCGCCGTCGCCCATGCCGTCGACAGCCTGCTGAATTTCGAGACGGTCAAATATTTCGGTGCGGAGGATCGGGAGGCGAGGCGCTACAGCGCGTCCATGCGCCGCTACGCCAAGGCGGCGGTAAAGTCGGAAAACAGCCTTGCCTGGCTCAACATCGGCCAGTCGCTCATCACCAACCTGATGATGGCGGGAGCGATGGGCTATACCGTCTGGGGCTGGAGCGTCGGCAAGTTCACCACCGGCGACGTGGTGCTGGTGAACACCCTTCTTTCCCAGCTGTTCCGCCCGCTCGACCTGCTCGGCATGGTCTATCGCACCATCCGGCAGGGGCTGATCGACATGGAGGCCATGTATCAGCTGATCGACACCCGGACCGAAGTGGCCGACGCCCCGAACGCGCCTTCGCTCCATGTCGCGGGCGGCGAGGTCCGTTTCGACCATGTCCGCTTCGGCTATGATCCCGAGCGCGAAATCCTCCACGGCGTCAGCTTCACCGTTCCGGCGGGCAAGACGCTGGCGATCGTAGGCCCGTCCGGCGCAGGCAAGTCGACTATCGCCCGCATCCTCTTCCGTTTCTACGACATTCAGGACGGCCGGGTGACGATCGACGGGCAGGATATAGCCGGGGTCGCCCAGCACTCGCTGCGCGCCGCGATCGGCATCGTGCCGCAGGACATGGTGCTCTTCAACGACACGGTCGGCTATAATATCGGCTATGGCCGCGAAGGCGCGAGCCAGGCGGAGATACAGGCAGCGGCGCAGGCAGCGTCGATCCACGACTTCATCATGGGCCTCCCCAAGGGCTATGACACGCGCGTCGGCGAACGCGGGCTGAAACTGTCAGGCGGTGAGAAACAGCGCGTCGCCATCGCCCGCACCCTGCTGAAAGACCCGCCCGTGCTGGTGCTGGACGAAGCGACCAGCGCGCTCGACAGCCGCACTGAAACGGAAATCCAGACCGTGCTGCGCGACATCAGCCGCAAGCGCACGACGCTGGTGGTGGCGCATCGCCTCTCGACCGTGGTCGACGCCGACGAGATCATCGTGCTGGATCAGGGCCGCATCGTCGAGCGCGGCCGTCATGCCGATCTGGTCCGCGCCGACGGCCTCTACGCCATAATGTGGGCGCGTCAGGCCGCCGAGCGGGACGTCGCCCCCTCCGAACCAGGCGTCGAGGATGTCTTCGAGGTGATGCGGCCGCTTTCTTAAGGCGTGCCCGTGCTTTCCTGCATCCGCCGCTCGGCGAACCATTGCGACAGCATCTGGGCGGTGCAGCCGGTAAAGCCGGCCGCGCCGTTGACCGAACAGCTATTGGGCAGATTCTGCCGCTGCGTCGCCTCCATTGTCGCGACCTGGCTGCCCCAGCCGGGACCGCCCGACGGCGCAGGCTTCTCGCGCAACTTCTTGGGAATGCGATAGCGTTCGGATTCCGGTCGCCGGGCGCAGACCACGATCTCGTCACCCTTGCCCTGCGGACAGGGATCATCGCCATAGACGAGCAGGTTGATCGTCCGCTCCGGCGGCGGCGCAGGCTGCGCCAGCACGGGCGCCGGAAGCAGGGCGACCAGCGAAAGGGCGATCAGAGGAAATGCGCCAAGACGTGGCATAGAAACTGGTCCTTCATTCCCCTGTGGTGAAAGTCGCGGGTGCCCCAAGTCCCGGTCCTGTGGATAGGACGGCGCAAGGCCGTCCCACCCGTCATTCCTGCGGCGGCTTGGTGCCATCCTGCGGCGTCGGCTGCTGCTTGCCCTTGGCCTCGGCCTCTTCCTCGGCCTTCACCCGTGCTTCGATCGCCTTGCTGTCGGCATCGATGGTCGACAGGCGCTTGGCGCGCTCGGCCGCGACCAGATCCTTCCAGCTGGCATTGTCAGCCTGCTGCCGCTCGGCCTTGGCGAGACGCGCGAGCTGCGCGAAGCAGCCGGTCGTGCCGCCCGCGCCAGACGGCGAGCAGCTCTCGGTGCCCGACCGGCCGACATATTCCATCGACCGCACCCGCTCGCCCCAGGCCTGGTTACTCGGCTTGTTGGGATCGCCACGCAGTGGTTCGGGAATGCGATAGCGCTCCTCCTCGCCCTTGCGCGCGCAGACGACGATATCGCCGCCTTGGCTCTGCGGGCAGCTGTCATCGCCATAGACGATGACGATATTGACCTTCTCCGTGCTGCTGCTGGTCGCGGCGTTGGGCGCGCTGTCCTGCTGCGCCAGCGCCGGGACGGCGGCGCCCATCAGGGCGAGGGCGGTGATCCATTTTCCTGTCTTCATCGGTCCGTCCTTATCAGAAGCGCTTGGAAAGCGCGATGGCGGCGCGGCATCCCAGCCGGATCGCGCCGGACAGGAGCGGATAGGCGGGCGCCTGCTCCGCGCCATGGGCGAAGGCGGTGTCGCGATGCTCGGCCTCCTCCGCCTGAAAATCCGCAATGGCGGTGGAGAGTTCCGGATCTTCATTGCCCAGCGCTCCCAGCTGGTCGGCATAATGTTTGTCGATCTCGGTCTCGACCGCCGCGGTGCAGGCCATGGCGGCCTTCGGTCCCATGGCGGCGGTCACGGCGCCAAGGGCGAAGCCCGCGACATTCCAGAAGGGGGCCAGGATGGTCGGGCGCACGCCGCGCCGCGCGATCATCGCGTCGAAGGCGTCGCGATGCCGTTCCTCCTGCGCCGCCATGCCCGCGATCAGCCGGCCATAGGGATGGCGGTCGCCCATCACCGCCAGCTGTCCGGCATAGATGCGCACCGCGCCGAACTCGCCGGCCTGATCGACCCGCACCATGGAGGCGCGATCGGTATCGGTCAGTCGCTTGCCCGGCCTGGGGAAATCCTTGGGAGCGCTCATGCCTTCCTCGCTTTCAGCAGCAAGGCCAAGATGGCGAGCGCGGCGGCGCTGGACAAGAGGCCGTTATAGCCGGCCATGGAAATGCCGAACATGTGCCAGGGCGCCACGTCGCAGCGCGTGATCGGGCTGGCCATGATCTGGTTGAGCAGATCGGTCGCGCTGCCGCCAGCGGGCGAGGTGGAGCAGGTGGTCAGCCCTTCCCACCAGCCATATTCGACCCCGGCATGGAACAGGCCGATAAGGCCGCTAACCCCGACGGCAATACCGGCGAACCCGGCGAACAGGCCGCTGATGCAGGCTCGTCCGCGCACGCCATAGGCAACCAGCGCCAGCGGAATGGCGGCGAAATGGGCATAACGCTGCCACCAGCACATTTCGCAGGGATGCAGCCCGCCGACATATTGGAAGGCATAGGCGCCGGCGAGCATGACGATCGGTGCGAGCAGCGCGAGTGCGCGAGCCTTGGCGAGGGACGGGGACAGGCTGTTCATCATGCCCGCTTAAACCCTCGCCATGCTTTCGTCATGCTGAACTTGCTGGATTATCACAACTTCCGTTCGGTTCGAGCTTGTCGAGAACAGTCGCGAAGGCTTCTCGATCCGTCGACGGCCTCGGGACAGCTTGGCTCGAAGCGAACGGCTATTCTATCTATTTTGCCCCCGGCTTGCGCGCCGCCACCTGCGCCTGGGCGACGGTCGCGCTGGGCGTCCCGGCCAGGCGCGAGATCGTCTTGAGCGCATAGTCGAGCTGGAAATCCTCCACGCCCTTCTTCTTCAGATCCTCGGCCGACATGGCGAAGCGCGGATCGTCCTTGGCATCCTCTTCGAGCGCCTTGTCGTCGGTCTTGATCTCGTTGATCAGGTGACGGCGCAGGTCGCTCTCTCGGAACCTTGGTCGGTTCTTGTAATCCGGATCGGACAGCTGCGGCACGCGGATGTCGGGCTGGATGCCGCCTTCCTGCACGCTGCGTCCCGACGGCGTATAATAGCGCGCCGTGGTCAGCTTCAGCGCCGTCGTGTTGCTCAGCGGCAGCATCGTCTGGACGCTGCCCTTGCCGAAGCTGCGCTCGCCCATCACCAGCGCGCGATGCTGGTCCTGCAACGCGCCCGCGACGATTTCCGAAGCCGACGCCGATCCCGCATCGACCAGCACGATCACCGGCAGACCCTTCGCATCATCGCCGGGCTTGGCATAATAACGCTCGACATCGCCCTTGGCCCGGCCGCGCTGCGACACGATCTCGCCCCGCTCTAGGAAGGTGTCGCTGACGCTCACCGCTTCATCCAGCAGGCCGCCGGGGTTAGAGCGCAGGTCGAGGATATAGCCGGTGGGCTTGTGGCCCAGGCTCTTGTCGATGCTGCGGATCGCCGATCGCACGTCCGCCCCGGTATTGGCCGAGAAGCTGACGATGTTGATGACGCCGATCCCATTCTTCACTTCCCATTTGACGGGCTTGAGCTGGATGATCTCGCGCGTCAGGGTGAGTTCGATCGGCTTGTCGCGACCGGCGCGGACCAGCGTCAGCTTCAGCGACGTGCCCGGCGCGCCGCGCATCTTGTCCACGGCCTCATCCAGCGTGCCGCCATAGATCAACTGCCCGTCGATATGGGTGATATAGTCGCCCGCCTTGATCCCCGCGCGCCAGGCCGGGGTATCCTGCGTCGGCGCGATGACCTTGACCGCGCCATCCTCCTGCGTGACCGACAGGCCAAGGCCGCCATAGCTGCCCTCGGTCTGGGTGCGCAGATTCTGGAAGTCGCGCGCGTCGAGGAAGCTCGAATGCGGGTCGAGGCTGGCGAGCATGCCGTCGATCGCGCCCTTGATCAGCTTTTCGTCATCGACCTTTTCGACATAGTCGCTGCGGACTTTCTGGAACACGTCCATGAATTCATCGAGCGCCTTGTAGCTCGAAGCCTCTCCATCGGCGAGCGCGGCAGTGGTAGCAGGAATGAGCGCAAGCGCCCCGAGCGCAACCGCGCCCTGGAGGAAGGTGGATTTCATGGCTGTCCTTGGAGTCCGCATCAATGCCCCGATATACGCCGATTCGCGGCCCAACGCAAAAGCGCGCTTCGATAGAGTGTCGCTGAGCGACGATGAGCGTCGGGTTAACCGAGCCCCACCAGCGGCACGATATCCACCGGCCGCCCGTTGCGGCGCAGTTCCACCGTGATGTTGGGCCGTTCCGCGCCGGTGATGCCGACCGGGTCGCCCTGCCGCACATAGTCGCCGACCTGCGCGGTCACGCGGTGCAGGCCGGTGATGAGTGTGGTCCAGCCCTGGCCATGGTCGATGATGAGGATCTGGCCATAGTCGCGATAGGGACCGGCAAAGGCGACGCGGCCAGCGGTGGGCGCGATCGCCTGCGCGCCGGGCTGCGTCACCAGGGTCAGCCCGCGCGACCTTACGCCGCTGTCATTGACCTCGCCCATGCCGGTAACGAGCTGGCCGATCACTGGCAGCCGATAAGGCGGCGGGCCGTTGGCGGCGCTTTCGCGCTCGGGGGCGGGCGCTGTGGCCTGATCGGGCCGGGCAGGGCGGGGAAGGGGCCCGGACAGGGCAGCCAGCCGCTCGCGCAGGTCGCCCGCTTCCTCCAGCCGGTCCATCAGGTCGACAATGTCGCGTGCCCGTTCGCCCAGCGCCAGCGCGCGCTCGCCCTCCAGCCCTGCATTGGCGCGATAGTCGCGCGCGGCGACCCGCTTGCGCGCCTCCAATGTGGCGAGAGCGGTCTGCTGTTGTTTACGGTCCGTCTGCGCCTGCGTCAGGGCATCGGCGGCCTGCTGGGCGGTGGCGCGCAGCTTGCGGCTCTGCTCCAGTTCGGCGCGCAGGCCGGCGGTGCGTTGCTGGATCACCGGCAGTATCTGCCCCAGCATTGCACGCATATGGACCGCGTCGGCGATCGATCCGGGCTGCACCAGCGCCAGCGCCAGCGGCCGGCGCGCCATCATCTGGAGCGCGGCGGTCAGGCGCACGACCGGCTCCTGTTTCACCGCGAGCCGCGCGGCCTGGGCGCGCTGCATCCGGTTGATGATGGCGATCCGGGCCTGCGCCGCCTGAATGTCCGCTTCCGCCTGCTGAATGCGCGCGGCGACGGCGGCGGCGCGGCGGCGGGCCTGTTCGGCCTCGTCGCGCGCGGCGGTCGCCTGCTGCTCCAACCGGGCGGAGCGGTCGCGCGCCTCGTCCGACTGGCGGCGGGCGTTCTTGAGCGCCTGCTGCTCCTGCGCCAGCGTCGTACCGGCGGTGCCCGACAGGATGATCGCGTCTCCGTCCGCGGCCGGCAGGCGCGTCGCTGCAAGGGCCATCAGTCCCGCCAGTCCGCCCGCCATGAGGATGTTGCGCTTCACCCGATGCCCCGCCCGTGACAAGTCACTGACTAGGCACAAGATCCGCTCGTGTCGAGGCGCGGAAGCGAAGGATCGTCACCCTTCGCGATGATAGGGATGGTTGGCGAGGATCGAGCAGGTCCGCCACAATTGCTCGGCGAGCATCGCGCGCGCCATCATGTGGGGCCAGGTCATCGCGCCGAAGGCGATCAGCAGGTCGGCATTGGCCCGCTCGGCATCGTCGAACCCGTCCGCCGCGCCGATCAGGAAACGGCATTCGCGCGTCCCCGCGTCGCGCCAGCCCTCGATCCGGCGGGCAAAGTCCATCGACCCGAGCTGCTTGCCCTTCTCGTCCAGCATGACCGTGACGGTGCCGGGACCGACGGGGGGCAGCTTGCCGCCCCGATCGGGCATTTCGGTGATCTTGTGCGGCATGGTCAGCCGCTTGACATAGCGGTCGACCAGATCCGCTTCGGGGGAACGCCCGATCTTTCCGCGCGCAATGATGTGGAGGAGCATGGCTCCCCCTCTAGCCTCTCATCGCGCGCCTGTCGAAGGGGCAAGCCCCCTCATGTCAGGCGATGCCGTGTCAGGCCCCGTATCAGGCGTTGCCCGCGACCGGTGCGTCGACGAAGCCCCACATCCGTTCCAGATTGTAGAAGCTGCGCACTTCCGGCTTGAACAGGTGGACGATCACGTCGCCGGCGTCGATCAGCACCCAGTCGGCGACCGGAAGGCCTTCGACCCGCGCGGAGCGGCCCGTTTCCTTCTTGATCCTCTCGGCGAGATGCTGGGCCATCGCCGCGACCTGGCGCGACGAACGGCCGCTCGCGATCACCATGTGATCGGCGATGCTGCTCTTGCCTTCCAGGGGGATGGAGATGGTTTCCTGCGCCTGGTCGTCGTCGAGCGATTGCATGACAAGGGCGTGCAGGGCGGCCACGGAATCGGCACTGAGGGCCGTGTCGTTGGCAGGGGCGAGGTTAGTCAATTAAACTCCAATCTAGACGATCAACCGGCGCGTGAGCGGATCGCGCACACACGTTGCTTCATATTCGCGATGCCAGAGGGGGTCCGCCTGCCGCAGCAGGGTCGCCGATCTTGGATCAGGGCGAAAGCGCAATAGCACGAGCGCCGGTGGTCTCCAATTCGTCCAGTCTGCACTCTGGCGCGCGGACCGGACGAAGCGCCGCAGCCAACTCATGGCCGTAGAGCCACGGGCATCGTTATCATAGCCGGGACGGGCGATTACGGCAATGGGCATCTGCCGCGCAATGCCGCGCCAGTCCTTCCATTGGGCGAATTGCGCCAGATTGTCGGCGCCCATCAACCAGACGAACTCGTGTCGCGGGTAGCGCCGGACGAGCGCGCGGAGCGTATCGACGGTGTAGCGGGTGCGTAATTCCTGCTCGATCGCGGTGGCGCGAATCGGCGCGCGACGGGCGACTTTTTGGGCATGGGCAAGCCGGGTGGGTAGCGGGGCCATCCCTTTTGCGGGCTTGAGCGGATTGCCGGGGGACACCAGCCACCAGACCTCGTCCAGACCCAGCGCTTGCCCGGCGAACAGGGAAATGGCGCGATGCCCGCCATGCGCCGGATTGAAGGAGCCGCCGAGCAGGCCGATCTTTTTCATAAGGGCGCCATGCCAGCGGACAGGCGGTTCGGCAATGGCGCGGCGGTGCAATCCTACTCCGCCACGGTCAGTGCCTTTGCTTCGTCTGCCTGCGCGTCGCGGGCGATGACGTCGAGCGGTTCCATGGCTTCGATTTCTTTGCCGCCAGTCTCGATGTCGAGGTCGCGGAACTTGCGGCCGGTTGAGAGGACGCGCGTTTCGAAGCTGCCGATGAAGCTGTTATAGTTGGATACCGCGCTGTTAAGGCCCGAGCCGAGGCGCTTCAGGTGCGTCGCGGCGACCGACAGGCGCTCATACAATTCCTTGCCGAGCTGGCCGACCTGCTGCGCCTGTTCCTGCATCTTGGCCTGACGCCAGTGCCCCGCAAGGGTTCTGGCGAGCGGCAGGAAGGTTGCCGGGCCGCAGATGATGACGCGATTGCGCGCTGCCCGTTCCCACAAGTCCATGTCCGCTTCCAGCGCGGCGGTGACGAAATTGTCGCCGGGGACATACATGATGACGAAGTCGGGCGCCTTGGCGAACTGTTCCCAATAGGCCTTGCGGCCGAGCGCATCGGCATGGGTGCGCACCGCGCGGGCATGGTCGGCCAGATAGCGTTCGCGCATGGCTGAATCGACCTGATCGACGGCGTTCAGATAGGCTTCCAGCGAGCATTTGACGTCGACCACCAGCTGCTGGTCGCCGGGCAGGCGGATGATGAAGTCGGGGCGCAGGCGGCCGTCTTCGACCGTGACCGACACTTCCTCCTGAAAATCGACGAAGGGCGACAGGCCGGCCGTCTCGATCAGATTCTTGAACTGCTGCTCGCCCCAGCGGCCGCGCGTCTTGGGCGCGGCGCGCAGGGCGTTGACCAGCTTGGCGGTTTCCTCGCGCACCTGTCCTTGCCCGGCATGGACCATGGCGATCGCCTCGCGCAGTTCGGCATAGCTGCCGACCCGATCCTTCTCGACGCGGGCAAGGCCTTCCTCATAGCGCTTGAGCGTGGTTTCGACCGGGTTGAGCAGCGTCTTGAGCTGCGCCTCGCTCTTTTCGCTCGCCTGGGCGAAACGTTGGTCGGCGCGGGTCAGGAACTGGGTCTGCGCCTGATCGAGCAGCTTGCCGCCAATCTCGCTGAACTGGGCGGACAATTGTTCCTTGGCGTCCTTCAGGGCGGCGATCTGCTGCTCGAAGGCCTGGGTGCGGGCCTGGGTGTCGGACTGGAGCGCAGCCAGTTCACGCAGGGCCGATTCGCGATCGGCCTGAACATGTTCGAGCCGCTGCATGGCGGTCGCCTGCACCGTTTCCAGCCGCTGGTCGGCGGCGATCTGCGCGGATTCGAGACGGCTGATCTGGCTTGTCGCCTGCGCCACCCGCTCCTGCTCGACCGCCAGTTCGGCGATGGCGCCGTTACGCTGGGCCGTGGCGAGGTCCAGCTTGCCGATCAGGTCGGCCTTCTCGGCAGCGAGCGGCGCCAGCGCCTTGCCCTTGAGCAGCCAGCCGACGGCCAAGCCGATCAGCAGCGCGACGGGAATGAGAAGGGCGGCGAGGCTGTCCATTGCATATCCTTGTCTGGAACGAAACGGGAACCTAGCGGCGCCGGCGACGGGTCGCAAGTCCGACAGCGATCTGGACAATCAAAACGATATTATGATATTCGATAGTTAGCTAACTATTGATATGGTTAGGCGGCCTGCGTGCTGGGCGCGGCGAAGCGCTGGCGATAGTCGCCCGGCGACAGGCCGACGAGGCGGTGGAACAGTTTGCGGAAGGCGGCGGCATCCTCATAGCCGACGCTCCAGGCGATTTGGTCGATGGTGCGTTTGGTGAATTCCAGATGCTCGCGCGCCTTGGCGACGCGCAGATGCTGGACATATTCGATCGGAGTCATCGCGGTCGCGGCCTTGAAGCGACGCTGGAAGGTGCGTTCCTCCAGCCCGACCTGCGCCGCCATCTCGCCGACGCTGGCCGGTTTCGCTTCACGGGCGGCGAGCCAGTGCTGGACCTTCAATATCGGCTCGTCGCCATGGGTCATGCGCGGCATGAAGCGGGCGAAATGCTTCTGTTCGCGCCCGGCGGTGTCGACCAGCAGGAACTTGCCCGTGTCCAGCATCACCGTCGGTCCCAGCAGCCGGTCGACCAGTCGCAGGCCAAGGTCGGTCCAGGCCATCAGCCCGCCCGCCGTGATCAGGTCGCCATCGTCGATGACGATCCTGTCGCAGTCCAGTTTCACCGCAGGAAAGCGGGCGCGGAACTGCTCGGCGAACCACCAGTGGGTCGTCGCCGGGCGACCGTCGAGCAGGCCGGTGGCCGCGAGCAGGAAGGCGCCGCCGCAATTGGACGCGAGCGTCGCGCCCTGTGCATGGCGATCGAGCAGCCAGCGGGCATAGGGCGCGGCCTCCTCGGCTTCGGGCACCCCGGTCAGGCGACCGGGGACGAGCCAGATGTCGGGCGTGCCGGGCCGGCCTTCATGCGTGTCGTGACTGCGGGCGAAGCAGCCATCGGCCTGCATCTGCCAATGGCTGACGCGCAGTCGCGGGCCGCCATGCTGGCGCGAATATTGCCCGGCAATGTCGATCAGATCGGTCATGCCATGGACCATCGCCTGCTGGCAGTTGCGGTAGAGGAGGATGCCGATTTCCGCCTTGGGGATCTGCGTCGCGTCCATGGTCCAGCGCCTTTGTCGGAATCGGCCCGCTTAATGTCGGGACCGCCAATCCCGATCCTCCGTCATGTCCCCTAATTCTGCAAGCACAGGGCGTGAAGGACGCCCTCCTGAGAGACGGGAAGGGAATTTCACATGAGCAATTTCATCACCACCAAGGACGGCACCCGCATCTTCTACAAGGATTGGGGGCCGCGCGATGGCCAGCCGATCGTCTTTTCCCATGGCTGGCCGCTCAGCGCCGACGCCTGGGACGCGCAGATGGTCTATTTCGCCGATCAGGGGTTTCGCACCATCGCCCATGACCGCCGCAGCCATGGCCGGTCGGACCAGGTGTGGGCCAACAACAATATGGACCAATATGCCGACGATCTGGCCGAGCTGATCGAAGCGCTGGATTTGGCTGATGTCGTGCTGGTCGGCCATTCGACCGGCGGCGGCGAAGTCACTCGCTATGTCGGCCGCCATGGCACGAAGCGGGTCGCGAAGCTGGCGCTGATCGGTGCGGTGCCCCCGCTGATGCTGAAGACCGAAGCCAATCCGGGCGGCTTGGGCATCGATGTGTTCGACGGCATCCGCAAGGGGACGTTCGATAATCGCAGCCAGTTCTTCAAGGATCTGACCATCCCCTTCTACGGCTATAATCGCGACGGCGCGGTGATTTCCGAGGGCATCCGCGAGGAGTTCTGGCGGCAGGGGATGATGGGCGGCCTGAAGGGCCAGCTCGACTCGATCCGCGCTTTTTCGGAAAGCGATTTCCATGCCGATCTGGCGAAGGTCGATGTGCCGACTTTGGTGCTGCATGGCGATGACGACCAGATCGTGCCGATCGGCGCCTCTGCCCTCTCGACCGCGAAGATCGTTACGCATGCGGTGCTGAAAGTGTATGAAGGCGCAGACCATGGGCTGACGGTCACGCATCAGGATCGGTTCAACGCCGACCTGCTCGATTTCATCAACGGCTGACATTCCCGACCCCGTTCGTTCCGAGCGTTGTCGAGAAACGGTTCTCGACAAGCTCGAACCGAACGGAGGTAGATTAATAGGAGACTTCCCATGACCAAAGAAACCATCCTCATCACCGGCGCGTCGGACGGCATCGGCGCGGTCTATGCCGATCGCTTCGCCAAGCGCGGCGCGAACCTGATCCTCGTCGCCCGCCGGGCCGAAAAGCTGGAGACGCTGGCCGCCACCCTGCGCGAAACCGGCGTTGGCGTCGAAGTGGTCGCCGCCGACCTTGCCAAGGTCGATGATCTTGCCCGGATCGAAGCGCGGCTGCGTGACGACGACGCCATCACCGGTCTGGTCAACAATGCCGGCATCGCGGGCGAACAGAGTTTCGTCGAAACCGATCCGGCCTATCTCACCGGGATGATCGACCTCAACATCCTGGCCGTGACCCGGCTGTCACGGGCCATTGCACCGCGACTGGCGACGAAGGGGGCGGGGACGCTGATCAACATCACGTCGGTCACGGCGCTGATGCCCGACGGCTTCACCGCAGTCTATCCCGCGAGCAAGGCCTATGTGCTCGCTTTTACCGAGGCGTTGCAGGTCGAACTGGGCGGCAAAGGGGTGCAAGTGCAGGCGGTGCTGCCGGGCATCACCCGGACGGCCATCTGGACCGAGGAGCAGATCGCAACCATCCCGCCGCACATGGTGATGGACGTGGAGGTGATGGTCGATGCGGCGCTGGCCGGGCTGGACATGGGCGAGGCGATCACCGTCCCGGCACTGCCGGAAAAGGCTGACCTCGACGCCTATCTCGCTGCGCGGGCGGCGCTGCGCCCCAACCTGTCGCTCAAGGATGCGGCGGCCCGCTACGGAGTGCGTGCCTAAATTTCTCCGTCATTCCTGCCTTCGCGGGAATGACGGGAATTTTCCAGGGAGATATTCCATGATCCTCGGCCTTTCCATTCCCGCCTTCATCGCTCTGCATGTCGCGATCAGCCTGATCGGCATTGCGGCCGGACTGATCGCCCTCCCTGCGCAGGCGAAAGGGCATTTCCTGCCGCGCACGCAGGCGGTCTTCCTCATCACCACCCTGCTCACCAGCCTCACCGGCTTCCTCTTTCCCTTTCGCGGCTTCACGCCGGCGATCGGGGTCGGGATTATCTCTACGCTGGTGCTGGCGGTCGCCTTCGCCGCGCTCTACGGCTTCAGGCTGGGTGGCCGGGCGCGGATCGTCTATGCGGTGAGCGCGACGGCGGCGCTGTGGCTCAACCTGTTCGTGCTGGTGGTGCAGAGCTTCCTGAAAGTGCCCGCGCTCAATGCGCTGGCCCCGACCGGAAGCGAACCGCCCTTCCTCGCCGCGCAGGGGCTTATGCTCATCGTCATGCTGATCCTGGGCGCGGCGATCATCCGTCAGCCGAGTGTCGCGCGGAAGGCGGCCAGCCGCCCGATCGCCTGATCCAGCGTCTCGTCCGTCTTGGAAAAGCAGAGGCGGACGAGGTGGGTGACGGGCTCCTCCGGGTAGAAGGCGGAGATCGGGATCGCCGCCACTCCCGCCTCGTCGATGATCCGGTTGCAGAAGGTGACATCGTCGAGGGCAATGCCGGAGGCGGGCAGGTCGATCGAGAGAAACCAGGTCGCGCCGCTGGGGCAGACGACATAGCCCGCCGCTTGCAGCCCCGCCGCCAGTCGGTCGCGCGACGCCTGATAGGCGTCGCGTTGCGCGTCGAACCAAGTATCGGGATAGTCCAGCCCTTCCGCGACGGCCCATTGCAGGCCCGGCGGGGTGGTGAAGGTCAGGAACTGATGGGCGCGGCCGAGCAGGGTGGCGATCGGCGGCGCGGCGCACATCCAGCCGACCTTCCAGCCGGTGACGGAGAAGATCTTGCCCGCCGACCCGATCTTGACCGTCCGGTCGCGCATCCCCGGAAAGCCGATCAGCGGGCGATGGGGGATGCCGTCATAGACTGTCTGTTCCCACACCTCGTCGCAGAGGGCGATCAGGTCATGGGCGACGCAAAGCTCGGCCAGCAGCGCCAGTTCCGCGTCGCGCAGGACGATGCCGGTCGGGTTCACAGGATTGTTCATCAACAGGATGCGGGTGCGCGGCGTGATCGCCGCCTCCAGCGCGTCGCGCGTGACGCGCCAGTCGGGCGGGGTCAGCTTCACGACCTTCGCCACGCCGCCGGCCCGCTCCACCAGCGGCAGATAGGCGTCGTAGAGCGGGGCGAGCATCAGCACCTCGTCGTCCGGCCGGACGAGCGCGAGGAGGCTGGCGGCGATCGCCTCGGTCGCGCCCGATGTGACGATGACCTCCTGCGGCGACAGGTCCAGCCCCTGATGCCGCGCATAATGCGCCGCCACCGCCCCGCGCAGTTCGGCAAGGCCCGGCATCGGCGGATATTGGCTGGATCGGGTGAGCAGCGCATCGGCCGCCGCCTGAAGCACGTCGCGCGGTCCGGGGCCTTCGGGAAAGCCCTGCCCAAGATTGATCGCGCCGGTTTCGCGGGCGCGGGCAGACATCTGTTCGAAGATGGTGGTCGGCATGTCCCGATAGACGGGATGGCCAAGGGAAGGCATCTGGGTCATTTGGGCAGGATGGTCCCAGGGCGGGGCATGGGTCAAGCGACCCTCTCCCGCTCCGTCGCCCGATAGGATAATATGGCGGCAATAGTGTCAGATGAGCGAGCGGCGATGATCGATCAACTTTTCCTGAAGCATCCGCGTGAGGTGAATGAAAGCTATCCCCAGCATATGGGGGTGGCGATGCGTTTCGGTTTCCTGATGGTTCGGTCGGGGCTGGCCTGCATGATCCACGGGATCGTCCCGGCGCTGTTCACGCGGACGGGCAGCAGCATGGTCAAGCGCCTCTATGGCGAGATGCGCCAGCGCCAGCCGGACCTGGAGGAACGGACGCCCGCCTATCTCAGCCCGCAATGGCGGCCGGAATATGAGATTTGAGACGTGAGGAAAAAGCCGCCCGGCGGGGCGGCTTTGCGTTGCGGCCGAGCTTGAATTTGGATGCCGGCGCGTGACAGGCTCAGCCCGCCTGCAGGGGACTTTCTGCCGGAGGATGTGCTTGCCGTCCAAGCAGCAGAAGCGCCATGGCCCCAACCAGCGAGCCCATGGCCATGAAGGTTGAAACCAGGGCAAGGCCAAAGCCCGCGTTGAATAGCAAACCTGCCACGATCGGGCCGAGCGCTGCGCCGCCTCGGCCTATGCCGATCACGAAGCCTGTCCCGCCCGCACGTACAGCGGTGGGGAAGACCTTGGCGAACAGAGCATATAAGCCGACGACGCCCGCGTTGGTGCAAAATCCTGCCGCCCCGGCGATCAGCGCCAACTGGGTCAGGCTGTCCTGCCCCAGACCAAACAGCGTCACCAGCACGGTCGAAGCCAGCATGGCGACGATGACCAGCGCTCGAACAGGGATGCGGTAGGTGAGCAGGCTGAGCAGGGTCGCGCCCGCAAGCCCCCCGACATTGGCCCAGACCAGCACATTGCCTGCCTGCGACGCGGCATGGCCCATGTCGACCACGATCTTCGGGATCCATTTCAGGATGAAATAGAAGGTCATGATGTGGAAGAAATAGGCGATGGTCAGCAGGATGGTGCTGCGCGCAAGCGCTGGCGCGAAGAGCTGGCGGATCGATGCCTTCACCGGCTTTTCCGGCGGGGGAGGCAAGGCCGCCGCGCCCTCATGCCCAAGCCGGCGCAAGGTCGCGTTGATGCGGTCCAGTGCGTCAGGCCCGCGCTTTTGCACGAGGAAGCCGATCGATTCCGGCAGCAGGAACCAGGCGACGGGCAGGAAGATGGCCGTCACCACCGCGCCGAAGCTGAAGACATCGCGCCAATGTCCCTCCGCCAGCAGGCCGGTCGCGATCGAGCCGCCGATGATGGCGCCCATCGGATAGCCCGACGCCATGATCGCCACGGCGAGATTGCGGTGATGGTCGTTGGAGAATTCGGCAACCAGCGCATTGGTGCAGGCCAGCATGCCGCCGATGCCGAGGCCGGTGAGGAAGCGGATCGCTGACAAGCCTGCCACTGACGTAGCCAGCGTCGCCATGCCCATGCCGCCGGCCATGATGACCAGGCACCCCAGCACCGTGGGTCGCCGGCCGACCCGGTCCGCGACATTGCCTAGGACGACCGACCCCAGCGCCATGCCGATCAGTTCCATCGACAGGACCAGGCCGAGCGCGGCGCGATCGATGCCCCATTCGCTGGCGATACCGGGGGAGGCGAAGCTGATCGCGAGCACATCGAAGCCGTCAAGGGCATTGAGCAGGACGCAGAGCGTCACCGCCGCGATCTGCAGCGGGCGCATGGCGTGCCGGGACAGGATGGATTGGGGGTCTTGGGTCATGATGTCTCTGAATCGACTGGGTGAAAGGGGATGCGGTCGATGCGGCCATAAAGCCAGTCGAGCAGGGCGCAGGCAAGCAGCAGCAGCGGCGCAGGCAAAGCGAGGCAGAGCAGCACCGTCCCGCTCGCCATGCCACCCATGGCGAGATAGCCGATCAGCAGGGGACCGGCCGCAGCGCCCAGCCGACCGATGCTGCCCAGAGCGAGGAGCGCGCGGAGGGGACCGAGGCGATCGGATCACCAGATAGCCGGAACCGCGCCGAAGGCTGTGCCAAGGGTGAACAGGCTCGTGGCCGCCACGCCGCTGCCATAGGATTGGCCTTCGCGCATGCTCAGCAAGGGCAGCCAGGCCTGTATCGCGTAAAAGAGACCAAGCCCGATCGAAAAGATCAGCCAGAAGAGCAGCGTCCCGGCCTTCAGCCGTGGCGCGAACAGCGTTTGAAGGGGACTCCCGATTTGCCGGACGGGCGTGCCGGACGGCAAGGCCTGCCACAGCAGCACCGCCGCGAGCAGCGCCCCAGGCACGGGGGCCGCCGAAGCCGTTGCCAGAGCGCCCAGCGCAACCCGCGCCAGAATTGTCGAATATATTGTCCTCATCTTATTTTCCCCCGGTCGCCTGCGACTTTTGGGCGAGGCTTGCGGTCGACGACGGTCGGCGCGCGCCGACGGCCGGACGCCGGAGCGACCGCGACACGAACCGATGCGGCCTCGACCGCGCGTTCGTCGCTCAGACGGGATAGATACCGGGCCCTGGCCATCCCCTGGACCAAAGCGAGAGCGACCAGACGCCGGCAGGTCTCCTGGCTCACGGGTCATCGCACGATGCACGGCCTTCCCAGACTTCGCATGATTTAGCGTCCGGTCCAGTGGCTGCGACAGGGCGCCATGGCCTGCCGCGCTATGCATTGCGCTATCCGCTTACAGTTGCAGGGACAGCCACGGAATCGAGGGGCATGTCCTCTCACTGCGTTCCCTTTTTAGCCTCTCTTGAAGCACAGGCGCGATCGTGCCTGCGCCCGGACGGGTGCAGACGAAGCTCGCTAACCCAGCGGAACGATATCGGCAATAATGTCCGGATTGTTTCGGATATTTGCTTCCGGGCACGCGCTATCGCCCAGATTGGCAGGAAAGGGGGCGCCGATCAGGGTCGGTCGCGAACTAAAGGATGTCTTTTGAGGGAAAGCAAAAAAGCCCGCATCTCTGCGGGCTTAGCTGTGTTTTGGTGCTACTGGCTGCCCATCGGTGCCAGACGTCAAATCATTCCCACTCGATCGTGCCGGGCGGCTTGCTGGTATAGTCGTAGACCACGCGGTTGATGCCTTTGACCTCGTTGATGATGCGGGTCGCGACGCGGCTGAGGAAAGCGGCGTCGAAGGGGTAGATGTCAGCGGTCATGCCGTCGGTCGATGTGACGGCACGGACGGCGCAGACGCTGTCATAGGTGCGGTGGTCGCCCATCACGCCGACGGTGCGGACCGGCAGCAGCACGGCGAAGGCCTGCCAGATGGCGTCATACAGACCCGCGTTGCGGATTTCCTCCAGATAGATGAAATCGGCCTTGCGCAATATGTCGCAACGTTCCTTGGTGACTTCGCCGGGGATGCGGATGGCGAGGCCGGGTCCGGGGAAGGGGTGGCGGCCGACGAAGATGTCGGGCAGGCCCAGTTCCTTGCCGAGTACGCGCACTTCATCCTTGAACAGCTCACGCAGCGGCTCGACCAGCTTCATGTTCATGCGTTCGGGCAGGCCGCCGACATTATGGTGCGACTTGATCGTGACAGATGGGCCGCCGGTGAAGGACACCGATTCGATCACGTCGGGATAGAGGGTGCCCTGCGCCAGATAGTCGGCGCCGCCGATTTTGGCGGCTTCCTCCTCGAACACGGCGATGAATTCGCCGCCGATGAACTTGCGCTTCTTTTCCGGGTCGGTGAGGCCGGCGAGGCCGCCGAGGAAACGTTCCTCCGCGTTCACATGGACCAGTTTGATGCCATAATGTTCGCGGAACAGGCTGACCACCTGCTCGGCTTCGCCCAGGCGCATCAGGCCATGGTCGACGAACACGCAAGTCAGCTGGTCGCCGATCGCTTCATGGATCAGGACCGCCGCGACCGCGCTATCGACACCGCCGGACAGGCCGCAGATCACCCGGCCTTCGCCGACCTGCGCGCGGATTTCGGCGATCTTGGTCGCGCGGAACTCGGCCATGGTCCAGTCACCGGCAAGGCCGCAGACATGGCGGACGAAATTGGCGAGCAGCTTGGCGCCATCGGGCGTGTGGACGACTTCGGGATGGAATTGCGTGGCGTAGAAGCGCTTGGCCTCGTTCGCGGTGACGGCATAGGGCGCGCCTTCGCTGGTCGCGACGACCTCGAAGCCGGGCGCAAGCTGCGTCACCTTGTCGCCATGGCTCATCCATACCTGATGCTTTTCGCCTTCGCTCCACAGGCCGTCGAACAGGGCGCAGCCCTGCTTCACCTCGATGAAGGCGCGGCCGAATTCGCCGCTCTCGCCGCCTTCGACATTGCCGCCCAGCTGCTGCATCATCGTCTGCTGGCCGTAGCAGATGCCCAGGATCGGGATGCCCGCGTCGAAAAAGGCCTGCGGCGCGCGCGGGCTGTTTTCCCACATCACCGACGAAGGGCCGCCCGACAGGATGACGCCCTTGGGCTTGAGCCGTTCGAAGGCTTCGGCGGCGGTGTTGAAGGGGGCGATCTCGGAATAGACGCCGGCTTCGCGGACGCGGCGGGCGATGAGCTGTGTCACCTGACTGCCGAAGTCCACGATAAGGATGTTATCCTGAAGGGGCAGCGTCATCGAATCGCCTTTATATCGAGCGGTGGAAGGGATTCGCGCCCGGTTAGTCGCACCTTGCCGCTATGTCCAGTCAGGCCTTGAACTGCCTGCCCGCGCGCCAGCCGATCAGCGCCGCGCCGGCGAGGATGGCCGCCGCGATCAGGAAGCCGCTGCCGATGAAGGGCAGGGTGGGCCTGGGGCCGACCGACAGCGAGTAGATGGCGCCGAAGAAGAGCGGCGAGATGATGCCCGCGATCGCGCCGACGCTGTTGTTCGCGCCCTGAAGCTGGCCCTGTTCGGCTTCGGAGACATGCTGGGTCATCAGCGACTGGATGGTCGGCATGGCGAGGCCCCAGAGCGCATTGGGGAACATGGCGGCGACGAACAGCCAGCCGGTCGGGGCGAGGCCCATGGCGGCGACGCCGATCGCCCCGAAGCAGAGGCCGACCACCATCGTGGTGCGATCGCCGAGCCGCTTGACGATCGGGCCGACCAGCAGGCCCTGCACGCCCATGTCGAGCAGGCCGACCAGCGCCAGCAAGGCGCCGACCTGCCACGCCCCCCAGCCATAACGGTCCCCGGCATAGAGGACGAAGATGGCGGAGAAGATATGATGGGCGAAATAGAGCAGGAAATTGCCGACCGCGAGGCTGGAGAGTTCGGGATGGGATTGCAGCAATTTCAGCGCGCCGAAAGGGTTGGCGCGACGCCAGCTGAAGGTCATGCGCTTTTCGGGCGCCAGCGATTCGGGCAGCACGAAGAGGCCATAGAAAAAGGCGAGGGCGGACAGGACGGCCGCGGCCCAGAAGGGGGCACGATGCGAAATCTCGCCCAGCAGCCCGCCGATCAGCGGCCCGGCGACGAACCCCGCGCTGAACGCGGCGCCGATCAGGCCATAGCCCTTGGCGCGGCCCTCCGGCGGGGTGATGTCGGCCATATAGGCGAAGGTCGAGGTGAAGCTGGACGAGGTGATGCCGGCGAGGATGCGGCCGAGCGCCAGCCACCAGAGATTGGGCGCCAGCGCCATCAGCACATAGTCGAGCGCCAGCCCCGCGACCGAGATCAGGATCACCGGCCGCCGCCCGAACCGGTCCGAGAGCGAACCGATGATCGGGGAGCAGAGGAATTGCATCCCGGCCCACAGCGCCACGAACAGCCCGTTCCACATGCCCGCCGCCGCGTTGGAGCCGGACAGGGTCTCGATCAGTTGCGGCAGCACCGGGATGACGATCCCCATCGACATGACGTCGAGCAGCGCCGTGACGAGGATGAAGATGATCGCGGCGGTGCGACGGGGAGAAGCGACGGACATGGCGCAGGGGCTATCGTGACGCGAAGGGGTTGCCAAGGGGCACGCCATCGAAGTTCACAATGTCGTCGGGCATTTTCGGCCGATTGCAACGGCAAAGTGCTGGCGAAGCGCCCGCCACGCGCCGGGGACGCGCGCCTTGGGTCACGCCGACGCGCCTCCAGCGCGCTCCCGGCGCGACGGCAAGGTCAGGACGACGCACCAGCCACGCGCGCCTGACGCGTCGCCGGAGCGAGGGGACGAAACGGGGTGGGCGAGGCGGTGGCGATCCATCCGGCAGGATAGATCAGGAAAAATCCTACATTGGAAGGATGTTGGATTTGGCGATGCAGTCGGGGCGGGAGAGGGGAAAGGCGGTCGGTCTGGAAGCGACCATGTGTTGCCGTTTGCCAGAACCGTTGCCTTGCCCAAAAGAAGTCATTCGTTCAAATAGAAGCCTCCATTAGGAGCGCCTATGTCCCTGCTTGAAGAAAATGCAGAAATCCTCGCGGGGATGGCAGAAGATGGCAGCGATCTTGGCCCTTCGCGGCCGGTCGATTTTTCTCACGTTTTTCCTACCCGCACATCGGCGGAAGAGTTCGCAGCCAAGTGCCAAGAGGATGGTTTCGAGATCGACGTTATTGAAACAGATCGAATCGAAGACCCATGGGATGTAACCGTGACGGTAACGATGCAGCCTTCGGCCGCTAACGTCACGTCATGGGAAGAGCGCTTCGACGTTCTTGCTTGGAAATATGGTGGACGAACAGACGGCTGGGGCTTCTTTCGAGTCTAAAGGCAGCTTTTGCTCGATTGCCGGCCGAAACCCGCCTTTCCGCAAACCACCCTAATCCGACATTCATCCGCTTCGGACTTCACGCCCGCACCGCGTCACCCTGCGCAAAAAGAAAACCCGGCGCTTTATGCAAGCGCCGGGTCAGACAGGGCCTTGGCTGGGAGCCGCCCCTGGTCTGTAAAAACGGGTCTGCCGTCAGCCCTTCTTTTCGGGCGGCAGCGTCACCTTCACATTTTCCCCATTCTTGCCGGGGAAGTCGGTGAACATGACGTCGATCAGATTCGGCACCAGATAGGTCAGCTTGTTGGACAGCGACTGGGCGCTGGCCTTGCCTTCGAACAGGCGGCGATTGTCGGCCGCGCGGTCGATCTTCATGCTGAGGTCGCTGGTATAGACGGTGTAGCTCGACACGTCATTATAGCCGGCGCCGCCGAACAGCCAGGGATCATAGAAGCCATAGCCCCACGGACGGCCCCAACGACCGCCAAAGCCACCGCCCCAAGGCCCCCAGCCTGCCCCATAAGGGCCGCCGAAGCCGGTCGAGCGCACCTTTTCGCGGCCATTGTCGACATCATAGGCGACGCGGACGATAAGGTCTGCGCGCGCCGGGTCGCTGGCGGCGACATAGCCGGTCTGGGTCAGGCGCTGCCCGACGAGATCGGCATAATGGGAAAACTCCAGCCCGCCGGCGAGCCGGGCATCGTCGGCGACGATGGTGTAGCTCTGCCCTGCGGGGGCGGGGAGTTGCTGGAAACGGGCGACGTCGGCCTTGAACGACGTGGCGCAGCCCGAAAGCGCCACCAGCGCCAGGGCAGGCGCCGCGAACAGACCGATCTTGTTGAAACGAGCCATGTTTTTTACGTCCTGTATCAGGCGAAACGCCTGCGATCCTTCTTGCGCGCTGTCATAGCAAAACGCAACTGAACATCGTTTGAACGCACGAACCCGTCGAACGGACGCAAAACCATGTTCCTGCATCTACGACGCTGTGGAGATGGCTATTCCGTCGCCCAAAGAAAAGGGCCGGCCTTTTCGGACCAGCCCTGTGACTTTGGTGCATCAGTGCGCGTCAGCGCATCAACCCCATGGCGTCATAGGCCGCGCGCAGGGTCGGCTCGGCGGCGGCCGCTGCCCTGGCCGCGCCCTTGTCGAGGATCGCGTCGAGCGCGGCGTCGTCGGTGCGCAACTCCATGAACCGCTCGCGAATCGGGCGGAGCGTCTCTACCAGAACCTCGCCCAGCGCCGGCTTGAACGCGCCGAAGCCCTTGCCGGCAAATTCGGCGCAGACGGCATCCGGGGTCGTGCCCGACAGGGTGGCGTAGATGCCGACCAGATTGTTCGCTTCGGGACGGCCCGCCAGACCTTCGGCCGTTTCGGGCAGCGGTTCGGGGTCGGTCTTGGCCTTCTTCACCTTGGTCATGATGGCGTCGTCGTCATCGGTCAGGTTGATGCGGCTCATGTCGGACGGATCGGACTTGGACATTTTCGCCGTGCCGTCGCGCAGCGACATGATGCGCGCCGATTCCTTGGGGATGATCGGGGCGGGCATGGTGAAGAGGTCGACGCCGAAGTCGGTGTTGAACTTGGTCGCAATGTCGCGCGCCAGTTCCAGATGCTGCTTCTGATCCTCGCCCACCGGCACATGGGTGGCGTTGTAGATCAGGATGTCGGCCGCCTGGAGCACCGGATAGACGAACAGGCCGATCGAGGCGCCCTCGCGATCCTTGCCGACCTTGTCCTTGAACTGGGTCATGCGGTTGAGCCAGCCGATCCGCGCGGTGCCGTTGAGCAACCAGCACAGCTCGGCATGGGCGGGCACGCGCGCCTGGTTGAACAGGACCGAGCGATCCGGGTCGATCCCGGCGGCGACCAGCGCGGCGGCCATGTCGCGGACGTTGCGAATACGCTGCTCGCGCCCTTCATGGACGGTGATCGAGTGCATGTCGGCGAGGAAGAAGAAGCACTGGCTTTCGCTATCCATCTCATCCTGCATCCGCACCCAGTTGCGGATCGCGCCGAGGTAGTTGCCAAGGTGCAGATTGCCGGTGGGCTGGATGCCGGAAAGGACGCGCATTACTAGATCCGTTCTTCTCAGGTTGAACTTTTGCGGCGCATCAGCGCCTTGAGGTCGGACAGCCGATAGGCTCCCGTGACGAAGGACGCCAGCCCGTAAAGCGCCACGCCCGCGCCCACCAGCAGCGCCAGCGCCACATAGCGCTGGAACATCGCCCCGGTCAGCCAGGGATCGAGCAGATCCTCTCCGGCCCAGAGCGCAACGCCCATGATGAGCGCGGCGACGGCAAGGCGGGGGATGCGACGGCGTAGCCCGGCGTCGGCGGCGAAATGGCCGCGCTTCACCAGCGTCGTATAGAGCATGGCGACATTGACGGTCGAGGAGAGCGCAGTAGCCAGCGGCGGCCCGATATGCCCCAATGTCGGTATCATGGCGAGGTTGCCGACAATGTTGATGACGATCGACAGCATCGCGTAGCGCACCGGCGTCTTCGTGTCGCCGCGCGCATAATAACCGGGCGTCAACACCTTCACGAGGACATAGGAGGGCAGGCCGATCGAGAAGGCCGACAGCGCCCAGCCGCAGCGCATCGCATCCTCAGCCGTGAAGCGGCCATATTGGAACAGGCCGCGCACGATCGGTTCCGCCACGATCAGGAAGGCGACGGTGGCGGGTAGGGTCAGGAACAGGGCGAGTTCGATGCCTCTGTTCTGCGTCTCCATCGCGGCGGCGTCCTCGCCCTTCGACAACATGCGCGAGATGGTGGGGAGGAGGATGGTGCCAAGGCCGATGCCGATCAGGCCCAGCGGGAGCTGATTGAGGCGATCGGCATAATAGATATAGGTTATGGAACCCGAGGCCAGCAGCCAGCCCGACAGCGCGGTGGAGATCAGCAGGTTGATCTGCGACGCGCCAGCGCCCGCGGCGGCGGGGACGATCAGGCGCAGCAGTTCGCGCACATCCTTGTCGAGGCGCGGGCGCTTGAGCTTCATCGACACGCCCGCACGCTTGCACGCCCAGATCAGCCACAGCAATTGCAGCGCGCCGCCGATCGTCACCGACATGGCCTGCACCCGCGCCGTCTCATATTCGTCGGCGCCATGGAAGAACCATAGCCCCGCGATCATCGCGACATTGAGCAGGATGGGGGCTGCGGCATTGACCCAGAATTTGTCGAGCGAATTGAGAATGCCGCCCAGCAGCGAGGCGAGGCTGATCAGCGCCAGATAGGGAATGGTGATGCGCGACAGGGTGACGGCGAAGGCGAATTGTTCGGCGCTCGGATTCTGGCGCGAAAAGCCGCCCGACAGCGCCCAGGTGATCGGCCAGGCGGCGGCGATCAGGAGGACGGTGAAGAGGATCAGGACCGGCAGCAGCACCGCCAGCGCACGCTCGGCAAAATCATAGCCGGCGGGAAGGCCGCCTTCGCCCGCCGCCTTTTTGTTGAAGAGCGGGATGAAAGCGGCGGAAAAGGCGCCCTCGGCAAAGAGTGCGCGGAACATGTTGGGCAGGCGGAAGGCGACGCCGTTGAAGGCGTCCGACGCGAAGCCCGCGCCGACATAGCGCGCCGCGAGCGAATCGCGCACCAGCGCCAGCACCCGGCTGGCGAGCGTCAGCCCGCCGACCGAGCCGAGGGCCTTGACCAGTTTCATGGTCCAATCCCTCCGAAAGATAAAATCCGTTCGCCCTGAGTAGCCACTGAGCGAAGTCGAAGTGGCGTATCGAAGGGCAATTGCGCGGATGCTTCGATACGGGCCTTCGGCAAGCTCAGTCCCTACTCAGCACGAACGGTTCTGCGAATTGGATCAGGCGTGACCGGCCGGCTCGCCCGAGGTCACTTCCATCTGCTGCGCCTGCTGGAGATAGAGCGCGCCGAAATCGATCGGGTCGAGCAGCAGCGGCGGGAAGCCGCCGTCGCGAATCGCGTCGGCCAGCACGCGGCGGGCGAAGGGGAAGATGAGGCGCGGCGCTTCGGCCAGCATGAAGGGCTGGATCTGATCCTCGGGCACGTTGCGCATGCCGAACAGCGCGGCATAGACCAGCTCGACGGCGAAGGCGGTGCCCTGCGGCGCGATGGCCTTGACCTCGATCTTCAGCGCGACTTCCAGCACTTCGTCACCGACCTTGTCGGCGCCGATGTTGAACTGGACGTCGATCTGCGGCTGGTCCTGCCATTGGTAGACGGCCGGTGCGTTCGGATTTTCGAACGACATATCCTTCACATACTGGCTGATCAGCGCGATCTGCGGCGCGGTGTCCGCACCATTGCCGGTGTTGATGCCGGAATTGATGGTGGTGGTGATGGTGTCGGCTTCGTCGGCCATGCTCTCTACCTTGGCTTTCGCTGTTGGCCCGCGACAGGAAGCCGCCGGCAATGTTGACCCGCGCGCTTAGCAGGGGCGCAAAGGCAGGGCAATGGTGGCTCCCCCATGCGCACTATTTGAAGTTGGCGACAAACATGCCTATGTTGGCAGGAACATTGTCCCACGCAAAGGGTATAGCTTTCCGTGTATGTGATCGTCATCCTCGCCATGATCGCCGGTTTTCTGGCGCTGCGGCTCTATTCCGTGCTGGGCAAGCGCACCGGCCACGAGCAGGAGCCTGCGCTGCGCCCGGCCGATGAACGCGCCAAGGTGACGGTGCTGCAACCCGGCCCGGTCGCCCAGAATAGCGGCGATTCGGTGCGGCTGGCCGAAGGGCTGATCGCGCCCGGCGCCGAAACCGGCGTGCGTGCGCTGATCGCATCCGACCGCAGCTTCGACGTGCCCCAGTTCGTGGATGGCGCCAAGAGCGCCTACAAGATGGTGCTGGAAGCCTTTTGGCGCGGCGATCGCGACGAACTGGCCTGGCTGTGCGACGCCGACGTGCTGGCCTCCTTCGAGGAAGCGATCGCGGCGCGCGAAGCGGAGGGCCATGTGCTCGACAACCGGCTGGTGCGCATCGAAAAGGCGCAGATTATCGAGGCGTCGGTCAATGGCCGCGTGGCCGAAGTGGCGCTGCGGTTCGAAGCCGACATCGCCGCCGTCACTCGCGACAAGGACGGCAATGTCGTCGCCGGTTCGCTGACCGACGCGATCGGCACCAAGGATATCTGGACCTTCACCCGCGACGTCCGCAGCGCGGACCCGAACTGGAAGCTCAGCGAAACCGACGAAGCATGATTCCGGGCTTGATCGGCGCATGATTCATCGCAAATCGGGGGCTGCGCTGCTGGCGGCGCTGATGCTGTCTGCCTGCGCGGGCGGCGTGATCCCGCCATCGACGGGCGGCCCGGCGCCGACGCGCCCCGTGCCGTCGGGCGACACTGCCACCCGCCCGACGCCCGCCACGCCCCGTCCCGCCTTGCCGGTGGAAGCGCCGACCGAGCCTGCGCTCGACCAGAGCACGGCGGCGGGCCTGGGCGTCACGCCCGGACCGGATATTGCCAGCCTGATCCCGTCGGGCGAACGCGCGCGCGCCGCGCTTCAGGCTTTCCGCCTGTCCTGCCCCACCCTCATGCGCCGCACCGACCAGAGCGGCCTGACGCGCGGGTCGGACTGGAACAGCAGTTGCGCCGCAGCATCGAGCTGGCCCGAGGCATCGGCGAGCGAATTCTTCTCCCGCTATTTCGAGGCGGTGCAGGTCGGCGAGGGCAAGGCCTTCGTCACCGGCTATTATGAACCGGAAATCGGCGGATCGCGTACCCGCCAGCTGGGCTATCAGGTGCCGATCTACCGCCGCCCCAACGACCTGATCGACGTCGATCTCGGCCAGTTCAGCGACGCGCTCAAGGGCAAGTCGATCCGCGGCAAGGTGAACGGCAGCAAGTTCGTCCCCTATGACGAACGCAGCCAGATCGTCAGCGGATCGCTCGCCGGGCGCGGGCTGGAACTGGCGTGGGCGGCCGATCCGGTGGAATTCTTCTTCCTGCAGGTGCAGGGCAGCGGCCGGCTCAACCTGCCCGACGGCGGGGTGATGCGCATCGGCTATGATGGGCAGAATGGCCGCGACTATACCGGCATCGGCAAGCTGATGAAGGATCGCGGTCTGATCCAGGCCGGATCGATGCAGGACATCATGCAATATCTGCGCGCCAACCCGGCCGAGGGCGCCGTGATCATGAACGAGAATAAGAGCTTCGTCTTCTTCCGCGAATTGACCGGCGCGGGGCCGCTGGGGGCGCTGGGCGTGCCAGTGACGCCCGAAGCCACCGTTGCGGCCGACCCCAAGTTCATTCCGCTCGGCGCGCCGGTGCTGCTCTCGCTCGACCGCGCCGAACCCAATGGCATCTGGATCGCGCAGGATACGGGCGGCGCGATCAAGGGCGCCAACCGATTCGACAGCTTCTGGGGGGCGGGCGCCCGCGCCCGCGGCATTGCCGGGGGCATGTCGGCACGCGGCAGCGCCCTCATCCTGCTGCCGATCGGATCGGCGGCCCGGCTTTCCCGCCCCTGACGACCGGACCATGGTCCGGCGCCGGCTCACCAACGAGGAAGAGGCGCTCTGGGACGCGCTGACGCGATCGGTGCGGCCGCTGCGCCCCGGCCAGCCGCGCCGCGCGGCCGTGTCCGCCACGCCGATGCCGCTGCCGCCCGCCAGAACAGGGTTAACGCCGCAGGCGCGCCCGGCCCCTCCGCCCAAACCCGCCCCGACCCCCGCGGCCATGCTCGATTCCAGCTGGGAGCGACGAATCCGTAGCGGCAATCTGGCGCCGGAAATGAGCATCGACCTGCATGGCCACAGCCTGGCTGCGGCGCACAACAGGCTTAACCAGGCGCTGGCCCAAGCGCTGGCGCAGGATGCGCGGACCTTGCTGGTCGTTACCGGAAAGCCGCCGAAAAATAGCGCTACCATGGGCAGCGCCCGGCGCGGCGCGATTCGCGGCGAGATCGGGCACTGGCTGGAAACAAGTCCTTATGCCGACCGCATCGCCAGTGTTCGCGTCGCCCATCCCCGCCATGGCGGCGATGGTGCGATCTACCTGATTTTGCGTCGCAAAAAATAACGGCTTCCGTTCGACTTGCTGATCCTTTCTTAACCACTGTCCTTCATATCCGATGGATCGGGCTCCATCGGAGCGGCAATCGGGCGGGAGACGAATGCAGGGCGTGACGTTGAAAAGCCGCGCCGCTGCCTTCGCCTGTGCCGCGGGGGCGCTGGTGTTCATCCTGTCGCTGGTGCTGGGCTATACGCCGGGCCAGGAGGACGACCTGATGCAGGTCGGCCGCGCCCTCATCATCGCCATATTGTGCGGGACCATGAGCTGGGCTTCGGCGAGCCGGTCCATGGCCGCCACCGCCAGCGCGATCGACATCGCCACCGAAAGACTGGTGTCGGCCGCCCATGGCGACCTGCAATCGCCCGTCCCGAAAGACATTGGCGGCGAGCTGCCCGAACTGTCGGTGGCGATGGAAAGCCTGTTCAGCCAGGTGCGGACCAATCTCGACCATGTGCAGACGCTCGCCCTGTTCGATCAGGTCACGGGCCTGGCCAATCGCACCAGTTTCTGCCGCCAGGTCGAGCGCCATCTGGCCGAACGGACCGACGCCGGCATGGCCGCGCTCTTCTTCATCGACCTGGACGGGTTCAAGGGCGTGAACGACACGCTGGGCCATGCGGCGGGCGACCAGTTGCTGGCCCGCGTCGCCGGCCGCCTGCGCGAAGTGGTGATGGCGCAGGTCAGCAACGGCACCGGCGATGCCGTAATCGGCCGTCTCGCCGGCGACGAATTCACCCTGTTCTTCCCGACCCTGCCGGGCCGCAGCGCCGCATCGCGGATCGCGCGCGCGATCCAGTTCGCGCTGAGCGAGCGGTTCGACCTTGGCAGCCAGCATGTCGAACTGGGCGCGTCGATCGGCATCGCCTGCTATCCCGAGCATGGCGACACGCTTTCGGCGCTGCTGCGCGCCGCCGACATCGCCATGTATCATGCCAAGCATGAAGGGCGCGGGCGGGCGGAAATCTATACTGCCGAACTGGCGCTGGAAGCGGCCGACCGCGCCGAACTGGAACGCGAACTGCTGCTGGGGCTGCAACGCGACGAGTTTCTGCTGGAATTCCAGCCGCAGATCGACATCGGCAGCGGCCGTGCCGTCGCCGCCGAGGCGCTGGTGCGCTGGGCGCATCCCGAACGCGACCTGGTGATGCCGGGCGCCTTCGTACCGATCGCGGAGGAAAGCGGCGCGATCGTCGCGCTGGGCGACTGGGTGATGAGCCGCGTCTGCGAGACCGCGGCGCGCTGGGCGCAGGCCGGCATCGACCAGCGCATCGCCGTCAACATCAGCACGCGCGAACTGGCGCAGGCGGACTTTTTCCTGCGCCTGCGCCACGCCATGGCGACGCATGAGGCGCCGCCCGCCATGCTGGAACTGGAAATCACCGAATCGCTCGCCATGGACATGGAGCCGCGCATATTGGGCCAGCTGCGCGCGCTGCGCGAAGAGGGCGTGCAGATCGCCATCGACGATTTCGGGACGGGCTATTCCAACCTCGCGCGACTGAAGGAACTGCCGGTCGACCGGGTGAAGATCGACCGCAGTCTGGTCCGCGATATCGCGACCTCAGCCGAGGCGCGGACGATATGCAGCGCGGTCGTCGGTCTGGTCCAGGGGCTGGGCATGGAAGTGGTGGTCGAAGGAATTGAGAGCGAGGCGCAGATGGATGTGCTGCGGGTGATCGGCTGCTCGCTGTTCCAGGGCTATCACCTCGCCATGCCGAGCCGCGAGCAAGCCTATCTCGACCGCTTCGCCCCGCCGATGACCATGCGGGAACAGCGCAGCCTCTGATCGAGCGGCAAGAGCGCCCCGAATATTGCGTACCGGCAGTGCCTTGGCCGTTGGGACGAGGCGGGATGACGGGAAAGGTGGGGAACGGGCGGTCGGCCTTCAGGCCCGCGCCCGTCATTCCTGCAATGTCTTCTCCAGCGCCGCTTCCGCGCGCGTCGCATAGTCGCGGCAGGCGGCCGGATCGGCGAAGGGATGGGGCGTGCTTGTCTTGGCCAGTCTGGCCAGCCGGTCGGCATCGCTATCACGCGGATGCGAGGCGATCAGCATGTCGCAGGGCATCGCCTTCACCCGCGCGAAGCTGGTGCGGAAGGCGTCGACGAAGCGCCGGTGCGCCGGATCGGCAAAGCGCCAGCCATCGGCCGCGATCGGATTGAGGCTGGCGGCGAAGACGATCGTCCTGCAATCCTTCCCCTCGCAGCTTTTCCAGCTCCAGCTCATGCTGCCCAGCGTATGGCCCGGCGTGCCATGGGCGGTAACGGCGACGTCGCCCAGCCGGACCCGCTCGCCATCACGCACCGCGCGCAGCTTGGTGACGCCCGGAAACCGCTCCAGCCAGCCGGCTTGCGGGTCTTCGGGATCGCCTCCGCCCTGCCGCAATATGGCGGCGGCAGGCGCGCTGGCGATCACGGTTGCGCCGCTGTCCCGCGCCAGGGCGGCAATGCCACCGGCATGGTCGAAATGCGGTTCGGTGCTGAGGATCAGCTTCACCTGTTTGATCGAGAAGCCGAGCTGGCGGATCTTCACCTCGATATCCTCCACCGCCTGCGGCACCGCGCCGTCGATCAGGATCAGCCCCGCGCTGGTGTGGATCAGCGCCACGTTCAGCCCGCCAAAGCCGACCAGATAGGTCTGCCCATGGAGCCGCACCGGTGGCTGCGGCGCCAGCCAGCGCTTCGCGGAGTCGGGCGCGATCGGGCGCGTCAGTGGATCGTCCGGTTTGCCCGCGCCCATCGCCATCATCCCAGCCAGGCTAATAGCCAGCACCGCCACTTTCCGCATGATTTCGCCTCCTCCTTGGTATGAAGGCTAAGCTGCCTTGCCGTAGCCTCAACGACAAAGCATGATTTCTCGACAGAGCCATTAGGCTGACTTATGCCTGCATCCCCATGGACCGCGCCCAATTGCCCCTGAACGCCCTGCGCGCCTTCGAGGCGGCGGCGCGGCATCTGAACTTCACGAAAGCAGCGATCGAACTCTGCGTCAGCCAGGGTGCGGTCAGCCAGCAGGTGGCGCAGCTGGAGGCGCGGCTGGGCGCGCCGCTCTTCCGCCGCCTGCCGCGCGGCCTGATGCTGACCGACGAAGGGCGCGCGCTGCTGCCGGTGATGGGCGATGCGCTCGACCGGATCGGCGCGACCTTGGGCCGGATCGAGGGCGGTCGCCCGCGCGAGAGATTGAACCTGGGAGTCGTCGGCACCTTCGCTGGCGGCTGGCTGCTCGACCGGCTGGAGGATTTCGCCCGCGCCTGTCCGCATGTGGACCTGCGCATCATGACCAACAACAACCGCGTCGATCTGGCGGGCGAAGGGCTGGACCTCGCCATCCGCTTCGGCGACGGGGCGTGGCACGGCACCCATGCCGATCCGATCCTGCGCGCGCCGCTTGCTCCCGTCTGCACGCCGGAGATGGCGGCCCGCCTGCCCGATCCCGCCGCGCTCGCCCGCGAGACATTGCTGCGATCCTATCGCGCCGACGAATGGCCGCGCTGGTTCGCGGCGGCGGGCGCATCCTGCCCGCCACTGCGCGGGCCGGTGTTCGACAGCTCGATCCTGATGGTGCAGGCGGCGTTGCGCGGCCTCGGCGTCGCGCTCGCCCCGCCCGCCTTGTTCGGGAATGACCTGCACGCGGGCCGGCTGGTCCAGCCCTTCGCCGCATCGATCGATCTGGGCGGCTATTGGCTCACCCGATTGATGTCCCGCCCGCACAGCCCCGCCATGGCGGATTTTCGGGCATGGCTGATCGCCGCTGCCGCAGGCTGATCGATCGACCGGACTGCGCCAGCCACTTCATTCATGATTTGAAATCATGAATGAGCTTATTGCTTCCGCCTCTTCACCATCGGTGCAATAGCGTTCCGATTGTCCAGTTCGCTGTCCATTCTGCGTCCTCGGGACGACATAACCCCCTGCTTCAGGCCGGATAGGAGATCGCCATCACCTCATATTCCTTCTCGCCCGCCGGCAGCCTGACGCGGCGCAGGTCGCCCACCGCCGCGCCGCGCAGAGCGCGCGCGATCGGCGATCCCCAGCCGATCCGCCCGGCATCCACATCGGTCTCGTCATTGCCGACGATCGTCACGGTGCGGGACAAGTCATCCTCGTCGGCGATGGTGACGGTGGCGCCGAAATAGACCCGCCCCTTGTCCGGTTGCTGCCGGGGGTCGACGACCTTGGCGTCCTTCATCTTCTTCGACAGGCGCTTCAACTGGCCGTCAATCTCGCGCATCCGCTTGCGGCCATAGAGATAGTCGCCATTCTCGCTGCGGTCGCCGTTGCCCGCCGCCCAGCTCACCACCTCGACGATCGCCGGGCGCTCTACGCCCAGCAGATGGTCATATTCGGCGCGCAGCTTCGCGAAGCCTTCGGGGGTGATATAGTTGGGATAGGGGGTGGTCATTGCCGCCCTCTAGCGCAGATTCAGCCCGGTGTCTGCTTGCCCAGATAACGGCTCAGCACCGCACTCGTCCCCCGGAACTTCGCGCGCTCCGGGTTCATCGCCTCATAGACGACCGCATTTTCCAGCACCCGCTGCACATAGTTGCGGGTCTCGAAGATCGGGATCTGCTCGATCCAGCGCAGCATGTCGGACCCGGCCATGCGCGGGTCGCCATTGGCGGCGATCCACTTGTTCACGTTGCCCGGCCCGGCATTATAGGCCGCGACGGCGAGCGGATAGCTGCCGCTATAATAGTCCAGCATCCGCTGGAAATAGCCCGACCCCAGCATGATATTGTAGCTGGGATCGTTGAGCGAGGCAGGGTTGTAGCCAAGGCCGAGCTTGCCCGCCTGTTCGCGCGCGGTGCCGGGCATCAGCTGCATCAGGCCGCGCGCGCCGGCATGGCTGACGATCTGCTTGTCGAACTGGCTTTCCTGCCGCGCGATCGCATGGACCATGGTCCAGTTATATTGCGCCGTCGGTGGCACCGGTACGCGCGGGAAAGCGGTTTCGCCATAGCCGGTCAGGCCGCTCGACACAGCGCGGCGGCCGACCATCACGCTCATGTCCGGGCGGTTGATCTGCTGCGCCAGTTCGGCGGCAAGGAAATGGTCGGTGTCGCTGTCGGCATTGTTGGCGATGGCGCGGGCGAACTTGCTCTGGTCCTCCCAATAGCCCATCTGCCCCAGCGCCTTGACCGCGCGCACGACCGATCGGCTGTCGAACGCCGCCCGTTCCGCCGCGGAGATCGGCACCGGCCGCTCTACCGTCGCGGGCGCGGGGATCGGCCGGCCCAGCCGTTCGAGCGCCAGCTGGCCGTAAAACTGGTCGGGATAGACGCCGGCCTGATTGAAATAGCTGTTGGCGGTGGCGGCGTCGCCCGCCTGCAATGCCGCGCGACCCGCCCAATAATAGCCCTTCGACCGAGTCTGGGGCGACTTGGCGGCGTCGGCATAGCGGCGGAACATCGTCACCGCATCGGTCGGCCGGTTGAGATTATAATAAGCGGTCGTGCCCGCCAGCCAGGCCAGGCTGGTATAATCGTCGCGCACGCCGATCGGCTGGTCGCTCACCTGCACGCCGGGCGCGATCGCATCGTCGATCTTGCTGGCGATGCCATAGGCGAAAGTCCACTGGCTGTCGTTCGCGGCGGCGCGCGCCTGATTCAGCAGCACCTCATAATATTTCTCGGCATTGCTCGGGCGATAGGTCAGCGCGCTGCGGTTCGCCAGATATTGGCGCGCGCCCACCCAGTTGCCGGTGTCGCGCATCCAGATCGCCTTGTCGGCGATGAAGCCCGCATCGCTCGCGCCGGTCGCCTCGGCCACCTGCGCCAGCACGGACGCGTCGGGCGTCTTGCGGCGCAGCGCGATGCGCGCCTGGAAGGCCGCGCGACGCGCCGGGCTGACATAGGCGATCATCCGCATCGCGCCGTTGACGTCATTATTCCACAACAGCGCATCGGCCCGCTGGTCATGGTCGGCGGGCGTCAGGCTGGAGCCGAAGAGCGAGAGCAGTCGCGCCTCATCCTCCGGGCTGAGCGAGCCGCCGATCCAGGCATTGCGCGCGGCGACCCGCGCCTCGTTCATGCGGCCAAGCTGCATCAGCGCAACGGCATTGCGGGCATGGCCCGTCGCCGTGCGCGCCGGGAAGCGCGCGAAAAAGGCCGTCACCTGACCCGGATCATAGCTGTTGGGATTGATCCCCGTTTCGGCCAGCCGCCGCATCCGGTCCTCGCCGGGCCAGCCGGGATTGGCCAGTATGAAGCTGGCATAGGTGGACGCGCCCAGCCCGTCGCTCTGCTGCAACGCGCGCCACTGGCTGATCGTGCCAGCGATGCCCGCGTCGCTGGGCTGGCCGATTCGCGCCTGCACCTGATTCCACTGGCTGGCGGGCTGCTGACCATATTCGGGCGGGATCTGCTGGACCGTCGCACCGGAGGGGGAAGCGGGCATAGAAGAGGCGGGGGCGAGGCCTTCGGTCTGCGCGCCCGCGCCGGCAGTCATGAGCAACAAGGCAATAATCGGCATGCGGATCAGGTAACTTTCGACATGGGAGGAAGCGCGCATGCTGGACATAATCGCATTTGCATCCTTATCAGGCCCTGAATGACGCGCTATAGCGCGCCGTTTCATCGATCATGCCCCGGCCGCCCGGAGATTTGAAGGAGTTTTATCATGTTTTCGGGCTCGATTCCGGCTCTGATCACCCCGTTTCGCGACGGAACGGTGGATGAAGCGGCCTTCCGCGCCTTTGTAGACTGGCAGATTGCGGAAGGATCGAGCGCGCTCGTGCCCTGCGGAACGACGGGCGAAAGCGCCACCATGACGGTGGAAGAGCATAATCGCGTCATCGCCATCTGCGTCGATCAGGCGGCGGGCCGGGTGCCGGTGATCGCCGGATGCGGATCCAACGATACGCGAATCGCGCTGGAGCATATGTTTGCCGCGCAGGCCGCCGGGGCGGACGCCGCGCTGGTCGTCGCGCCCTATTACAACAAGCCCAATCAGGAGGGCGTCTATCGCCATTTCGCCTATCTGGCGGAGCGTTGCGACCTGCCTATCGTCCTTTACAATGTTCCGACCCGCACCATCACCGACATCGGCGTGCCGGTGATCCATCGCCTGTCGGAAGAATATCAGACCGTCGTCGGCATCAAGGACGCCACCGGAAATCTGGGGCGTGTCACCGCGCAGCGCCTCGCTTGCCGCGCCGACTTCTGCCAGCTGTCGGGCAATGACGAAACGGCGCTGGGGTTCAATGCAATGGGGGGCAAGGGGTGCATCAGCGTCACCGCCAACGTCGCGCCGCGCCTGTGCGCCGATTTCCAGGCCGCGATGGCGGCGCATGACTGGGATAGCGCCCTTGCGCTTCAGGATCGTCTCTACCCCTTGCATGATGCCCTGTTCAGCGATTCTTCACCCGGCCCCGTCAAATATGCGCTCACGCGCGTCCGCCCGGACATGCCCGGCGACGTCCGGCTGCCGATCACCTGGCCGTCGGAATCGAGTCGCGCCGCCGTGGATCGCGCGCTGGAGATTGCGGGATTGGTTTGAGGCGCAGCCGACACCATATCCCGTTCGTTCCGGGCAGAGCCGCGGAATAGGAGATGGCAGGGGCGCGTATGTGCGCCGACCGCGCCCGACACGAACGGAAGATTATAAAAGACAATGGCCCGCCCCCGTCCCGCAACCTTCGACAAGAAGAAGATCGTCGCCGAAAACCGGCGCGCGAGGTTCGATTATTTCATCGAGGACGTGTTCGAGGCAGGCATCGCCCTGCAGGGAACCGAAGTGAAGGCGCTGCGCGGCGGTGAGGGCAATATCGCCGAAAGCTATGCCGAGGTGAAGGGCAATCAGGTGTGGCTGGTGAACAGCAACATCCCCGAATATAGCCATGGCAACCGCGAAAATCACACGCCCAAGCGCCCGCGCAAGCTGCTGCTGCATGAGCGCGAGATCAACAAGATGCATGGCGCGGTGGAGCGCAAGGGCATGACGCTGGTGCCGCTGATGATCTATTTCAACAGCCAGGGCCGGGCCAAGGTCGAACTGGCGTTGGCCAAGGGCAAGCAGAATCACGACAAGCGCGACAGCATCAAGGAACGCGACTGGAAGCGCGATCAGCAGCGCATCATGCGGGATAAGGGTTGATGAGCAACCGCCTCACCCGCTGGTGGCACGCCAATGCGCCCACCCGCGAATCGCTGGAACAGAGCAAGGTTCTCGCCCCCGTCGCCCATCGCGTGCTCGAACCCTCGCTCTGGCGCTTCACCCGCCGCTCGGTGCCGCGCGGCGTGGCGCTGGGCCTGTTCGTCGGCATCTTCCTGCTGATCCCCGGCGTCCAGATCGCGGGCGCGGCGCTCTTCGCTCTGCCATTTCGCGCCAACATTCCGGTTGCCGCCGCGATGACCTTCCTTTCCAACCCCGCCACCACGCCGCTTATCCTGATGGCGTCGGTGTGGCTCGGCAACTGGATATTGGGCCGCAGCGCCGACGCCACCGGCTTCATGGCGCTGGTCGACGGCCATGCCTCGATCGGCCAATGGTGCAGCTGGCTCTTCTCCGAAGCGGCCCCCGCCATGCTGCTCGGCCTGTTCCTCATCTCGCTCGCCAGCGCGGTCATCGGCTATTTCATGGCCGACTGGTTCTGGCGCCATCGCATGGGCCGCAAATGGCAGGCGCGCAAATTGAGGATTGGCAAGGTCCACAAAAGCAGCGCATTGGAGAAGGCCGCCGGCGTCTGACGCGGGCAGGGCCTGATCCTTTTGCGCCACCCGCGCAGGCTTGAATCAGGCTTCTGGCAAAAGGGTCTTGGGTTCGGTGTCGATGCAGGGGGTTGGCCGCTGATGGCCGCACGGCTGAAAAAGGATGATGAGGCGTGGCTGGTGAAACCGGCCTCGCCCTTTGCGCTGCCGCTGCTGATCGGGGTGGCCTTGCTGTCGGCCGGCCTCATCTTCTACGCCGCGGGCAGCGTGCCGCTGGCGGCGGGCTTTGCCGCAAGCGTGCTCGCCATCGCCGCGCTGATGAGCTGGTATCATCGCCTCTATCCCGCCCTGGCGTCCGCCGGTGAAGCGACGCCCGACTGGACCGTCGCCCGCGCCGCCGCCGACGCATCCAGCATCGCCATCGCCGTCACCGACCGTGCAGGGCGGCTGGTCTGCGCCAGCGACCTGTTCGGCGAATGGTTTCCCGGCTATCCGACCCCGCCCGGTGTCACCGGCGACGCCCTCCTGACCGAAAGCCTGTCGCACAGCGCGCGCGCCGCCTGGCGCGACGGCGACGCCCGGATGGAGGGGATGACATTGGGCGCGATGCGGCTGGACGTCGACATCGCCCGCACCGGCCGGTCGGACGATTATCTGCTCTGGCGCTTCACCCCCGTCCGCCAGCCGAGCGCGCTGGACGACGTGCATCGCTTCCTGACCGGGGAAGCCGGCCGCCAACTGGGCGAGGCGGGGATCATGGCGGTGATGATCGGCGGCGAAGGCCGGATCCGGGCCGCCAACGGCGCCTTCATGCTGCGGGCGGCCGGGCGCATCGACGCCAATATCACCGGCCGCGACTTTGCGACCCATATGCGGGTGGACGACAAGGGCCGCCTGTTCCTGGCGCGCGAGGAAAGCGGCGGCCTGCCGCTGCGCCTGCTTCAGGTGCCGCTGCGCCGCGCCAGCCAGCCGGGCGGACAGGCGACCGCGCAGGACGGCCCGATGCTGCTGCTGCTGATCGACGAGCCGGCGGGCGGCGGCGGCACGTCCGCGCTTTCCTATATCGAAACCCTGCTCTCGCTCTTGCCCTTCGGCCTCGCCATGGCGGACCGCGACGGGCGTATCCTGTTCGTCAACAAGGCCTTCGCCCGCGCCTCCGGCCTCAAGTCGGGCACCAAGCCGAGCTATCCCGGCGATCTCGTCGTGCGCGAGGATCAGGCGGCGGTCGCCGACGCGGTGCGCCGTTTCGCCGTCGGCCCGCAAATGTCGGGCGACATCGCCGTGCGCATGCGCGACCAGCCCGACGAGTCCACCGCGCTCAGCCTGGCGGGCGTCCGGGGGCTGGGCGAAGCGGCCGTGCTGCTCAGCCTCAAGGACAATAGCGAGGAGAGCAAACTCAAGCGCCAGGTCGCGCAGGCGACCAAGATGCAGGCGATCGGCCAGCTCGCCGGCGGCGTCGCGCATGACTTCAACAATATCCTGACCGCCATCATCGGCCATTGCGACCTGATGCTGATGCGCCATACGCCGGGCGACAGCGACTATGACGATATCCAGCAGGTCAAGTCGAACAGCAACCGCGCCGCCGGCCTGACCCGCCAGTTGCTCGCCTTCTCGCGCCAGCAGACGCTGCGGCCGCAGATATTGCAATTGCCCGACATCGTGTCCGACGTGTCGAACCTGCTGAAGCGCCTGCTCGGTGAAAATGTCCGGCTCGACGTCAGCCATGGTCGCAACCTCGGCGCGGTGCGCGCCGACCCCGGTCAGCTCGAGCAGGTGATCGTCAACCTGGCGGTCAATGCGCGCGACGCCATGCCCGAAGGCGGCACGCTCAACATCCAGACCTATGCCGTCCCTGCCGCCAAGGTGCGCGAGATGCGGCAGCAGATATTGCCGGTGGGCGACTATACCGCGTTGCGCGTGTCCGACACCGGCCTCGGCATCCCGCCCGACATATTGTCCAAGATTTTCGAGCCTTTCTTCACCACCAAGGAACTGGGCAAGGGCACCGGCCTTGGCCTCTCGACCGTCTATGGCATCGTCAAGCAGTCGGGCGGCTATATCTTCGCCGAATCCGAACTGGGCCGCGGCGCCAGCTTCGTCATCTACCTGCCGGTCTATGCCGGAGCGGACGCCGATCATGCCACCCACGTCCCCATGCCCGTCCGCCGCACCGAAACCTGGGGCACCGGCACGATCCTGCTGGTCGAGGATGAGGATATGGTCCGCGCCGTCGCGGAGCGCGCGCTGACGCGCCAGGGCTACAAGGTGCTGACCGCCAATGACGGCGAGCAGGGGCTGGAGGTGCTGGCCGCGAACGACGGCATCGACCTGCTCATTTCCGACGTGGTCATGCCCAATATGGACGGCCCCGCCATGGTGACGCAGGCGCGGATCACCCATCCGCAGCTGCCCGTCCTCTTCATGTCGGGATATGCCGAGGAACAGCTGCGCAAGTCGATCGACATCGCCAATGTCGCCTTCCTGCCCAAGCCCTTCTCCGTCAGCCAGCTGGCCGAGGCGGCGCGCGACGCGCTGGCCAAACATCCGGCGGCGGAATGAACTTCTTTCCCGCTCAAGCGATTATGCTGGGCAAGAAGTGGGCATTGCGATAGCCATTGCAGGAACAAAAGGGGGCTTGGCATAGATGTCGGACGCGAAATCCATCCTCGTCGTGGAAGACGAAGCGATGATCGGCATGATGCTGGAAGATTATCTCGACGCACTGGGCTACCGTCTACACGCCGTGGCGGCGACCGTGGATGAAGCCTGCGCCCATGCGCGCGAGGGCGGCTTCGACGCCGCCCTGCTCGACTGCAACCTTCAGGGCGAAAAGAGCTGGCCCGTCGCCGACATATTGGCGCAGGCCGACATCCCCTTCATCTTCGCCACCGGCGGCATGGCCGACGATCTGCCGACCGGCCATGCCGACCGCCCGACCCTCGCCAAGCCCTTCACCATCGGCGCCGTCGAACGCGCCTTGGGCAAGGTGCTGGGAGCGTAAATTCCCGTTCCGTTCAGGCTGAGCCTGTCGAAGCCACTGCCTTTTGGCTCCGACCTTGAAGTGCCGCGCTTCTATAAGCTGAGTTGGTGGGGGATGGCGAACATTGCCCGCCATTTTTCGGGTCTCAAGAGGTCTGGCAAGTCATTGCCTGAGATCCCAGCGTTGACCTGCGGTCGCCCATCGGGTCGCTGGATGACGACCAAGTTTCAGGCGTAAAGCCGCTGGCCCGCTCCCGCCCCCTTCCCGTCATGCCGACGAAAGTCAGCATGCATTGGTTCTGCGGTCGTGAATTCGTGAGAGGCAGAGGCTCATGGATCCCGCATCAAGTGCGGGATGACGGAATGGAGTAAAGCCCGCCCGCTACTCTTCTTTGCCATCACCGCGACCCGAACGGGGTGATGGCAAAGCCGAACTCCATTTCCTGACTTGCAGCCAGCGCCAGGCCGGGGAGATGGATCCGCCGCCGCAGGAATGGCGGACAGGGATACGCAGACCGGACCGACCGCCACCCATTCCATCCTTGCTGTCGCTGATGAATGGCAAGGAGGGCGGCTGACGCTTATCCTTCCGGCTTGTCTTTGTCCGGCAGGATCCTTTCCACGATGACCGGGGCGACCGGGGCGGGATCGACGGCGCCTTTGACCAGCGCGTCGAGGCTGGAGCCGTCGAGGCCCAGTTCCTTCATCAGGCCGTCGATCACCGGCGCCTGCGCGCGGTAGCGCAGGGCCGCCGACACGGCGGCGCTGGCGAGATTCTGGTCGCCGCCCGCGCTTACCAGGCCGTCGCTCCCCGTGCTTCCACCGGTGATGCCGTCGACCTGCACGATCTTGATCGAATCGATCGCCTCCAGCGGCCGGGCCGCTTCGCGGACCAGCTCGGGCAGCACCTTGAGCAGCGCCAGCTTGGTCTGGAGCGAGATCTGGTCGGAGGAGAGCAGGTTCGACGCTTCGTTGACGGCGCGCTGGCCGGCGGCCTCCACCTCGAAGCGGACGCGGTCGGCGTCGGCGCGCAGCTTGGCGGCTTCGGCTTCACCCTCGGCGGCGACGCGCAGCGCTTCGGCGCGATCGGCGGCGGCCTGCTTCTCGGCCTCGGCCTCGACCCGGACCTGGATGGCGGCGCGCTCCGCCTCACGCGCGGCGTCGATCAGCTCGATCCGCTTGGCGCGTTCGGCGATTTCGGTCGCGCGGGAGGTCTGGACCTGTTCCTCGGCGGCGACGGCCTTCGCGCGGGCTTCGTCCGCCTGCGCCTTGGCCTGACTTTCCTCGCGGCTCTTGTTCTGGACCGCGATCTGCTGCTCCTGCCGGGCGAGTTCAAGCGCCTGGTCCTGTTCGATACGAGCCTGCTGCACGGCGCGGTCGGCCTCGATCTGCTGGCTGTCGACCAGCTTCTTCGCTTCGATCCGGGCCTGGTCGGCTTCCTGCTGGCGCAGCGACTGTTCGCGGGCGACCTCGGCGATCTGGGCGGCGCGGCGCATCTCGACCTCGCGCTCCTGCTCCAGCCGGGCGAATTCGGTGTCGCGGGAGATGAGGAGCGACTGGCGTTCGGCCTCCAGATTCTTGGTTTCGATCTGGACGCGGGTTTCCTGCTCGATGTCGTTGCGCGATTTCTTGCGCAGCTCGATCTGCTCGGTCAGCTTGGTCAAACCCTCGGCGTCAAAGGCGTTATTGGCATTGAAATGCTCGATCGAGGTCTGGTCGAGACCGGTGAGCGACACGCTTTCCAGCTCGAGGCCATTCATCGCCAGATCGACCGACGACACCTGCTGCACCTTCTGCACGAAGTCGCCGCGCTGTTCATGCAACTGGTTCATGGTCATGCCCGCCGCGACCGACCGCAGCGCGTCGACGAACTTGCCCTCGACCAGTTCCTTGAGCGCTTCCGGGTTCATGGTGCGCATGCCGAGCGTTTGGGCGGCGGTGGCGATCGACTGGGCATCGGGGCGGACGCGTACGTAGAATTCCGCCTTCACGTCGATGCGCAGGCGATCGAGGGTGATGAGCGCGTCGCTATTCTTGCGCTCTACCGCGAGGCGGACGGTGTTCATGTTGACCGGCATCGTCTCATGGAAGATCGGCAGCACCAGCGCGCCGCCGTTCATGACGACCTTTTCCCCGCCAAAGCCGGTGCGGACGAAGCCGATTTCCTTGGACGCCCGTTTGTAGAGGCGGGCGATCACGATCCCGAGCACGATCAGGACGAGCAGGCCACTGCCCGCGATGATCGCATAGGGAAGGATGGAAAAGCTTTGCTGGACGGCAGGCAGGGTCATGTCTGTCTCCTAAAGTTGGGGTAGATAATGATCGCCATGGGAGATGGCGCGGAACAGATGCTGTTCGCGGCGGACGAGCAGGATGATCTCGCCTTCCTCCAGCACCTGACCCGCATTGTCGGGTTCGACCATGACATAATGGGTCTGGCCATGATGATCCTCGACCCGGGCGCGGGCGGGGGAGCCGCTGGCGGCGCGGCCGGTGACGATGCGCGCATGGCTGCCGACCAGATGGTCGAGCGGGATGGCGGTCGTATGGTCCTGCGGCAGGAGCGGCGCGACGATGCGCGCCGCAAGGCCAGTGGCGGGCAGCGCCGCGACCCCGGCTGCTGGCACCGCGATCCAAGGTGAGAGCATCGCGCCCAGCAGGTCGTGCGCCGCCTGCTGGCCGAGCAGGCCGATGATGGCGAAGAGGGTGAGGAAGAGAGAAATCAGCGCCAGCAGCGGCAGGCGGCCAAGGCCCAGCCAGCCGAGCAGGCCGGCGTTACTGTCGAGATCGAGGTCGGCGTCGCCGGCAAAGCCCAGCGCCTGGACGCCACCGATCAGCAGCATCAGCAGCAGCGCCGATACGAAGACGATATTTTCCGGCGCGAAAAGAAAGGCAACCACCCTAACCTCCTGATTCGACGGCGATGCTAACCGACGAATGGAGGCAGAGACAGGATAAACCGACTGGCCGTGTTAGATTACTGCATCACCAGGTCGCGGCTGATATAGACCTGTGCGACGCGGCCATTCTTCATCGAGCAGGTGAAGCGGCGCGACGTGCCGTCATTGGCGCGATAGCTGCTGCGGCTCTCGACATAGCCGTCGATATTATAACCGTCTGCCGTGGCGACGGGCGTTTCCATATGGCGGACCTCGGCATAGCCGCCATTCTCGCCTTGGGCTTCGTCGCGGGCGGCGAGGGCGCAGGCGTCGGTCATGGCGTCATCGCGACCGTTGGCGTCGGCGACGTCGGAGAAATCGGCATCATCGCGGGCGGGCGCGTCGCTGCGGACGTCGGTGCCATAGTCGGTGCCGGTGCCGGGCGGTGGGGCGTCATATTCGCCACCGGTCCGGGGATCGCGGATCTTCCTGTCCTTCGACATGGAGTTGGCGACGATCGCAACCGCGCCGACGATGGCCGCGACGCTGATCGCATCGCCCAGGCCGAAGCCGTCGCCGCGATGGCGGTGATGCCGGTCCCAGCCACCGCGATCCCAGCCGCCGCCATAACCATAGCGAGGCCGTGCTTCGGCCGCGCTGACGCTACCCAGCAGCAGCCCCGCGCTCACCAGCGCTCCGGTCATCCAGCGTGCCTTGGTTCCGATCATGTCCGTTTCTCCTGCGACAGGATGAGCCATAGCCGCGTCCGGCTGTCCAGCGGCTGAACGGTCAGGACGGGACCTCGACGCGGCGGACGCTGATCGACTGGGCGTTCATCTGGGCGCCGCCGAAGATTGTCATGAAGGCGATGTCGGTGGCATCGCGACCCACGGCGATGCGGACCATGGTTTCGACCGGGGCCATGTGGGTGGCGTCGACGATGTGCCAGGCGCCGTCGAGCCAGACCTCCACCACGGCGTGGAAATCAGGCGGGTCGAGGTCGAGCGCATAGACCGACACCAGCCGAGCGGGAATGTCGCGCGAGCGGATCAGCGCGGCGGTCAGGTGGGCGAAGTCGCGGCAGACGCCCTGCTGCGCGACGAAGGTGTCGGCGGCGGTGGTGGCGATGCCGGAGCTGCCCGGTACATAGGCGATATTCTCATGCACCCAGGCTTCGAGCGCCTGCACCAGCGCCCCGCCCTCCAGATTGGAGAAATGGCCGCTGACGAAACTGCCGAAGCGGTCCGCCTCGCAATAGCGGCTGGGCCAGATGAAGGGGAGGACGTCTTCCGGTAGGCTGGGAAGGAGGCTTTTGCGGAGTCCGGCGAGGTCGACGGCGGGGCGTTGCACTTCGACCGTGGCGCGATAGGTGCTGACCATGCGGCCGGTGCCGGTGTGGGTCCAGGTGCGGCGGCCGACGCCGCTGCCGCCCACCTTGTTGGTGAGCGGGCCGGCATTGTCGATGATATGGGTCTGCTCGATCACCCGTTGGTCGGGCTGGGCGGCGGCCTCGACCGCGAGCAGCACGTCGCTGGTTTCGACAAATTCATAGTCGAGTATCGCTTCGATCGCGAGATGCATGATGTCTGGGGTCCGGAATGGAGGGCGGATCGACTCGGTCCGTAGACAGAGCATCGGCCGCGTGCAGCCCTTTCGCAAGCGGCGTTTAGGGGTTTCGGCCAGAAGCGGGCGTGAGGGACGACAGAGGCTTCGACAGGCTCCTCTCGAAGCGGAAGCGAGAAGGCGGGAACGGGCTTTCGTCGCTTAACTTCGCATATTTCCCGCAAATCCTGTTCTTTTTTTGCTCCAACCTGATCCTATCGGAAAGGCTGGCCGGCCAGATCAGAGACGGTAAAAGGCCCGCCGCGCAACGTGGCGCGACGGGCCTTTTCAGTGCGTGATGCGCAAGGCGGGCGAACTGCCTGGGCCATTCCCCGGCTGATCCGGCCGGGGCGCCTGTCCAGGCTTATTCGCCATCATCCTCCGCATCGGGTCCGGTCATCATCTTGTCCGCAACTTCCTCGGTCTTGCCGCGGATCGCCTTTTCCAAACGCTCCGCCATCTCGGGATGTTCCTTGAGATAGGTCTTGGCATTTTCGCGGCCCTGGCCGATGCGCACCGAGTCATAGGAGAACCAGGCGCCCGATTTCTCGACGATTCCGGCCTTGACGCCGAGGTCGAGCATTTCGCCGATCTTGGAGATGCCTTCGCCATACATGATGTCGAATTCGACCTGCTTGAAGGGCGGGGCGACCTTGTTCTTGACCACCTTCACGCGGGTTGCGTTGCCGACGATATCGTCGCGATCCTTGATCTGGCCGGTGCGGCGTATGTCGAGGCGGACCGAGGCGTAGAATTTGAGCGCGTTGCCGCCGGTCGTGGTTTCCGGGTTGCCGTACATCACGCCGATCTTCATGCGCACCTGGTTGATGAAGATCACCATGCATTTGGAGCGCGAGATCGAGCCGGTCAGCTTGCGGAGCGCCTGGGACATGAGGCGCGCCTGAAGGCCGACATGGCTGTCGCCCATCTCGCCCTCGATTTCCGCACGCGGCACCAGCGCGGCGACGGAGTCGATGACGAGAATGTCGATGGCGTTGGAACGGACCAGCGTGTCGACGATTTCGAGCGCCTGTTCGCCGGTGTCTGGCTGCGACACGATCAGTTCGTCGATATCGACGCCCAGCTTCTTGGCATAGGCCGGATCGAGCGCATGTTCGGCGTCGACGAAGGCCGCGGTGCCGCCCGCCTTCTGCGCTTCGGCGATGGCGTGCAGCGTCAGCGTGGTCTTGCCCGAGCTTTCCGGGCCGTAGATTTCGATGATCCGGCCCTTGGGCAGGCCACCAATGCCGAGCGCGATGTCGAGGCCGAGCGAGCCGGTCGAGATGGATTCGATCTCGATCTTCTCGCGGCTGCCCAGCTTCATGGCCGAGCCTTTGCCGAAGGCGCGATCGATCTGGGCGAGCGCCGCCTCCAATGCTTTCTGTCTGTCCATTGTCCCCGTCTTCTTGGAATCGATGAGTTGGAGCATTGCGGTCATCGGCCTATCCCCTGTCAAGCGGATCGCGTCGAGTCTCTCGGCGCCTTGGCATGATGTATCCTGTTTGTTCCTGTAGAACAAGAGGGGAACGGAAATTTCCTATCCGTTCCGGTTTCCGGTTCGTAGCTTCACCCTAGCAGGCCCTGACGGAGGGGCCACCTCTTCTTTGCGACAGAGGTATCGGGTGGCGATCATGTCAGGCCGATCGCGAAGATCACGGAATTGGGTGGGCAGCTATCAATAGGACCAGTCGCGCCATCTGCCGCCGCTGCGGGCCAGCCATTTGATCCTCACGCGAACATGGCCGCTCTGGCATCGATCGTTCCAAAGCGGCCATGTTTTCGTAGGCCGGCCCATTCCGCGCGGTGGCGCCGGCCCCATGGCGGGCCGATATGCGTTGATTATTTCGTCGTATAGCCGCCGTTGACGAGAATGGTCTGACCGGTCATCCACCAGCCGTCGGAGACCATGAAGCGGATATAGGGGACGATGTCCTCGATATCGGTGAGGCCGGTCTTCGAGAAGTTCGACAAGGCCGCCGCCGTCTTGTGATAGGCGACCGCATCCGCTCCCTCGGCGGGATAGAAGAAGGGCGTGTCCATCGGACCGGGGCCGATTGCGGTGACGGAAATGCCGCGCTCCCCGAACTCCTTTGAGGCGGCGCGGGTGAAATGCTCCACCGGCGCCTTCGTACCCGCATAAGCGGCATAGAAGGGCGTGAAGGCGCCCAGCAGCGACGTCACGACCGTCAGGATCTTGGCATTGTCGTTCAACTGCTTGCCGGCTTCCTTCAGGAAGAAGAAGGCCGTCTTGGAATTGACCGCGGTCATCGCGTCATATTCATCTTCCGAAATCTCGACCATCGGCTTCTTCAGCACCTTGCCGACGGTGTTGATCGCGATGTCGATCCCGACCATCGCCGCCTTCGCGTCGGCAAATAGCTGCTCCACCGCGCCTGCCGTGGTCAGATCGGCCTGGAAGGCATGGCCTTGGGCCCCTGCCGCGCTGATCGCCACCAGCGTATTTTCCGCTTCTGTCGCCGCCGCCGGACTATTGTAGTGGATGGCGACCGCCTTGGCCCCCTGCAGCGCAAGATGTCGCCAGCCCCGCCTATCTCGCGAAATATGGCACGCCATTGGGTCCGGACGATCTTGGCGCCCATCGGACAGTTCGCTACGCCTCGCCATCGACGGGGCGCATCGAGCCGTGGGAGTGGGTGGAGGACGGATCGGTCAGGACGCGACCGATGCGCGGCAGCGTGATCGTCAACAGCGCCGAGGCCTATATCGCCTGCTGCCTTGTCGGCCTGGGATTGATCCAGATTCCGGCCTATGACGTGAAGGTTCATCTTGCCGCGGGGGAACTGGTCGACGTCATGGCCGCCCACCGTGCCGAACCCATGGCGATGACTTTACTCTATCCGCATCGACAGCATCTGTCGCGACGTCTGTCGGTGTTCGCGGACTGGCTTGAAGACATATTGGTGCGGGAGCTTTTGCCGCATCGCTGAAAAGGCAGATGCCGATGGCGATTCATCCTGCAGAACTATCGGATGCAGGTTCAGGCGCCCCTCCTCCATGGCAGACCGAGTTAGGGCTATGGAATTGATATGCAACCTTTTTGCCTGGTCAGGCGCCTTCATGACATCGATCATGAATCATCTGGCGAGAGGCTTTATGACATTGCGTTCGCGTGCGAAGCGTTCCAGCGTCTTCATGGACGCAAATCTGGAGACGGGGGATCCGCGGTACGAGATACAGTTGGTCCGCATCAGGGACATTTCAGAGGGCGGCGCCAAAATTGAAGCTACGCCACCGGCAATCGGCGCGAGCATCGTGATCAGCCGGGGAGCCTTCATCCTTCCCGGGCGCGTCGTCTGGGCGTCGGACACGCATTTTGGCGTCGAGTTCGAGCGGCCGATCGATGTAAACAAGGTGATGCAGGCCGCCGGTCCTGCGAAAGCGCCCGGCAGGCCGATTCATGCTGTGGCGCTGACGTCGGGATTCGTCCCGCATGGCCATGCCGTCTCCCATGTGCGGATGCCCCATGCGAAGGAGAAAAGTCCGTTCGGCCTGAAAGGGTTGGTGCACGGTCGATAATGATCTGGAGCCGGCGAAGCAGGGATTGAAGCGGCCTGGCCGGTTGCGTGGCGGATGCGGTCTCTCTAGGGCTGACGCCCATGTTCGGTCTTCTGCGTCTGCTCTGCCTGCTGCTGGTTCCCATGTCCGTCGCGGCTCTGGCTCTTCCCGCCAACAAGGCGACGTCCGGCTACGCCCGCGTCGCGATCGAGACGTCGGTGGGCACGATCATCGTTGCCGTGGACCAGAAGCGGGCGCCGCGCACCTCGGCCAATTTCCTGACCTATGTCGATGACGGGCGGTTCGACGGCGTGACCTTCTATCGCGCGGCGCGGCGCAAGAGCGATCCCAAATATGGCTTGATCCAAGGTGGGATCGACACCGATGCGCGCCGGTCGCTGCCGCCCATCCCGCATGAGCCGACGACGCAGACCGGGATCCGGCATCTCGACGCCACTTTGTCGATGGCGCGGCCCAACCGGCCCAATTCGGCGATGGGCAATTTCTTCATCACCATCGGTCCCACGCCCAATATGGACGCGCGGGGCGACTATATCGGCTATGCCGCCTTCGGCCATGTCGTGGCGGGGATGGACGTGGTGAAGAAGATCCTCGCCGTGCCGACCTGTTGCGGATCGGGACCGATGCGGGGGCAGATGATCGTCAAGCCGATCGCTATTATCCGCGCGAAGCGGCTGGACGGCACGCCCAGGCCTTCGCGCGGGGTCAAGCCATGGCTGATCGGCCTGAACAAGAAGACAGCGAAATAGACAATCTCCGGACTGGTCGTGGTCAGGCGAAGGCCGCCTGATCGCGCAGCCATTGGCGTCCGCCTTTGCGCGGCGGCCGCGCCTGGATCTTCTTCCATGCCTGTTCGTGGAAGAAGAAGGCGACGGCATTGATCATCGGTTCGATCAGGGCGATGCCGCCGGCCAGTGCGACCGATCCGGTCATCAGATAGGCGACGGTGAACCCGACGGTCAGGTGGATGCTGAGGTAAGTTCCGGTCTTGATGAGGTCGAGCGACATGGCGGCGTCTCCTTGTGGCGTTCACAATTAAGAGTCGTTCGCAATAGTGGCCAATGGCTTTTTCCGCTGGCTCTGATCGCTGCTGGCGATCAGAACGGACGGGAGAGGAGAGGCGGCATGGCTGGACGGATCAGGGTGGGCATTGGCGGCTGGGTCTATGAGCCGTGGCGTGGCACATTTTATCCACAGGGTCTGCGCCAGAAGGACGAGCTGGCCTATGTCGGCGAGCATCTGACCGCGACCGAGATCAACGCGACCTATTATAGCAGCCAGAAGCCCGCAACCTTCGCCGGATGGGCCAAGGCGGTGCCGGACGGTTTCCAGTTCGCGGTGAAGGCGTCGCGCTATTGCACGAACCGGCGGGTGCTGGCGGAGGCGGGGGACTCGATCGCCAAATTCACCGGGCAGGGCATCGCCGAACTGGGCGACCGGCTGGGACCGATCCTCTGGCAGTTCATGGCGACGAAGACGTTCGACCCGGATGATTTCGGCGCCTTCCTGAAATTGCTGCCCGCCAGCGTCGACGGGGTGCCGTTGCGTCACGCGCTGGAGGTGCGGCATGACAGTTTCGACGATCCCGCCTTCCTCGCACTGGCCCGTGATGCCGGGGCGGCGGTGGTCTTCGCCGATCATGCGGAATATCCCGCGATCGCCGGCCATGATGTCGGCTTTTCCTATATGCGCCTGATGCAGACCCAGGCCGATGAGCCGACCGGCTATGCGGCGGCCGATATTCGGCGCTGGACCGATCGCGCAAAGACGCAGGCGAAGGCAGGGGACGTCTTCAGCTTCTTCATTAGCGGGGCGAAGGAAAGGAACCCGGCCGCGGCGCAGGCGATGATCGTGGCTTTGGAGTAACAGGGCTGTTGCATTTGATGCAATCGGTAAGCCGTGCTTTGCGATTGTTACGAGAATATGACGGGCCTAATGGCCCCCATCCCTCATGACGAGGGATTGATTCTCGTAATGATGGAGAAAAACATGCGTCAGATGTTTCAGGGCACCGTGCTCGCCGTTGCTGTCGGCGTACAGATGCTGACTTTCTATTCGGTGCTCTATGCCTGATCGCGGTTCGTCCGCGATCTTCATCCCGACAGATCGGGATGCCAAAAGGCCGCTCCTGGGTTAACCAGAGCGGCCTTTTTACTTTACGACGACTTTGGAACGGGGCGGCCAGTGGCCGGGAAGGCATCAGCCTTCCGCCAGCCAGCCGGCGAGCAGATAGGCCACGACACCGATCGGGCCCAGCGCGCAGAGCGTCAGCAGGACCAGCGCGACGCGGATCAGCGTGACGTCCAGGCCGGTGCGGTTGGCGATGCCCGCGCACACGCCCATGATCTTTCCGTTGCGGCGGTCGAGGGTGAAGCTGTTGTTCATGAGTCTGGCCTTCTGCTTGGATATGTTCTGATGGGGGAGGGGGAGCCGATCAGGCGATCGGCACCACCGGGACGGCCGCTGCGACGAACAGGCTGGCGAACATGACGGCGCCGACGAGGGCGAAGGCGGCGTTCTGGAACTTGGCGATGGACATGATATCTACTCCCTGGCGTGTGGCGGCCGGACCATCCGGCCTTGATGCCAGGCGATAATGCAGAGAGCGTGCCAATTTGTATTTTTGGCGGAAATGCGTGGATTTTGAGAAATTGGCCCGACATGGCGTGCGTGAAAAATTCTGGCTGTTGGGAAATTTTGCCGTGACTTGGTGAAAATGTCGAAGGCATTGGATGGTTGAGACTTTTCTATTCGTCTACGGCACCCTGCGCGCCGGTTTCGACGGCCCGATGGCACGGCGCTTGCGGCGCGAGGCGCGGCATGTCGGACCGGCCCGGGCGACGGGCGCGCTTTATTGGGTTGCGGATTATCCCGGTTTCGTGCCGGAAGGCGACGGGCGGGTGGCTGGCGACCTGTTCGCGCTGGACAACGCTGCGGCGACGCTCGGCTGGCTCGACCTCTATGAGGAATGCGCGCCGTCTTTCCCGGCGCCGCACGAATATCGGCGGGAACGGATGGCGGTGGCCGGGCCGGAGGGACCGGTCGAGGCGTGGGTCTATGTCTATGCGCGCGCGACGGCTGGATTGGAGCGGATCATAAGCGGGGACTTTCTGTCGGACGGCCAGAGCGGATGATTTATCCGCCGTCGCTCCGGCCCTGATCCGATCGCGCGTCTGTCGCCTGTCAGGAGCGCGCGATCCCGGTTCAAGGACGGGATGACCGAGGCGATGATGGGAGGCGACCAGTTTTTGTCATTGGATAGGTCGAGCACCATTCCTGATTGCGGACATGGCCCGGCGCTGCAATATCTTCTGCTATGGCGACCGTGGCAATCGTATTGATGATATTCTTTGTGGCGTTCGGAAGCGCCATTTTCCTAACTCGCCGCTGGAATGCTGCCGTTAGCATCCTTGGTGGCCTAGGGGTTGGGGTGGCATGTTGGGCCATCGCCTCAGTTGGCATGTTCGTATGGTTCGCTAATAGCTAATCCACCACTGCGCGCGAATTTGGACCAAAATTGGACGATCCGTAGCTTCTCAGAATTTTCTTTAACCTGCCATAGGCGCGTAGTTACCCGCGATGATTCTCATCATTTTGTTAATTTCGCTGGCGCTGCTCATCTGCAACGCAACGTATTGCGCCGCAAAAATGATTTATGATTTCAAACGCGTAGAGCGGGCTTCCGGTGTATGGGGACTCCTTGCCTTCACCGGCTCGCTTATAGCGCTAAGTGGCTTCGTCTCGGCACTGCTTGCAAGTCTAGCTCACCTCTAACCGCCAATCTCAAATCGACCATATTCCGTCACCCCAGCGAAAGCTGGGATCTCAGGCCAAGTCGCGCAACCTCGCCTGAGACCCCAGCCTTCGCTGGGGTGACGGCCAAAAAGAACAGCCGACAGTCCCCTTCCTACCCAACGCGGATGCGGGGTGGAGGATGGGGTCAGGGAAGGGGATTGACGCTGAGCAGCGTGTAGATGCCGATCAAGGCCCCGCCGCCGACAAAGCCAAACAGGAAACGGCGAATATCCGGCCAGAAGTCGGGACGTTCCATGGCGCACTTCTTCCCATCGGGATGAGAAGCGGGCGATAGCGGCGCGGCCGGAGGGCCGCCAGTGACAAATATCGTTAAAGCACCGCATAAAGTGATGCGACAACAAGGAATTGGAGCGCGCTACCTAAAGCAGATTCCGATCCGATTGAAGCGGCTCGGCTGCTCTAGTTCTTTGTTTTACCGCGTTTTCCGAGCCATCGGCTGTTCCGGCCTGCTCCAGGGAAGCGCACTCCAGATCATCGGGCGGGGCCGCATGTCGTGCGATCGCTGCCCATGCTCACCCGACGCGCAGCGATGCCGGCCCATCATTGCCTGTCCCGCTCTCCGGCTGTCGGATGGTTCCCGACCCGGCATCGCTCCTGGGATCAAGCCGCGCTGTCGTTGGCGATCAGCTTCAGCTCCGCTGCCGGAGCATCCTTGTCCCTGTGGGTGAAGCGGCCCTCGATACGGCTGCCGGCCTCGATCGTGATGCTGGCGTAGCTGATATCGCCGGTGATCCGGGCGCTGCTTTCCACGATCAGTTGCTCCGCCGTGATAGAGCCGTCGACCAGCCCGGCGAGGCGCGCGCTCTGCGCGATCACATGGCCGGTGATGCGGCTGTCCGGTCCCTGCACCAGCGATGCGCAGCTGATATCGCCCTCGATCGCGCCATCGACATGCAGGTCGACCGACGCGGTGAGGTTGCCGTTGATCGTCACGTCGCCGCCGATCAGCGAGAAGGGGGTATGCTTAGCCCCGGTTGCCGACATCGGCGAAACGGGCCGTGGCGACTTGCTGGACTTGGAGAACATCCTTGCGGGCCTCGAGGAAAGAACGGGGATTGACGGCCTGGCCGTTCAGCCGGACCTCGAAATGAAGATGCGGGCCGGTGGAACGGCCGGTCGATCCCATAAGGGCGATCTTCTCTCCGCGCGAGACTTTTTCACCGACATGGGCGGCGAAGCCCGACAGATGGGCATAGCGGGTCATGATGCCATTGCCATGCTCGACCTCGACGACATTGCCATAGCCCTGGCGCTGGCCGACGAAGCTGACCTTGCCGTCGGCGGCGGCATTGATCGGCTGGCCGCGACGGCCGGGGAAGTCGAGTCCGGCATGGAAGGCGGCATGGCCGTTGAAGGGATCGCGGCGATAGCCATAGGAGCTGGACAGCATCGGCGTGGTGGTGGGCTTGCCCGACGGAATGGTCAGCAGGCTGCGTTCCAGAAATTCCATCCGCGCCATGGCGTCGGCCAGATTTTCCAGTTCGCCGGTCATCGCGCCCTTCTCGCCCTTCCAGGGGACGAAGGGACCGCCCTGGGCGCGGGCGGCGCTGCGGGCGAGCTTGTCGGGGTTGAGGCCGAAGCTGCGGATGGCGGCGGCCGCCTTGTCGGCGCGGCGCTCGATCGCATGGGTCAGCAGCAGGGCGAAGCGACGCTGGCGTTCCGCAAGCTTGACCAGCGGGGCGGCTTCGGGGGCCATGCTGATCCTGGCGGCGGACCCGTCCTTTTTATCGGCCTCGTCTTTATCGGCCTCGTCTTTATCGGCCTTTTCGGACCCAAGCAGGTCGGCGCCGGCCTTGTCGCCATCCTCGGCGCCGAAATGGGTCTTGTAGAGATCGTCCATGAAGTCCTGGCGGGCTTCCAGATCCTGCGCGAGGGTTTCGACCGACTGGCGATAGCCCTCCACCTTGCTGGCGGCGGTGGCGACCGACTTGCCCTGGGCGCTGAGCGCGGCGCGTTGCTGCGCCACCGAAGCGCTGTTCGCCAGCATCGAGAGGGTGACGCCGCCCCAGCCGATCAGCGCGGCGGCGGCCAGACAGGCGCCGCCGATCTGCATGCGGCGGGAAATACGGATGAATTTGACCTGACCACCGGATCGCAGGAAAATCTCCCGCTCAGGACATAGGGCGTTGAGCCGGTCCCGGAGGCCGGCCACCCCCTTCTTCTTCTGATGCGACAATTGCGACCCCGCGACTTTATTTTCGAGTCGGGCCGGTAGCAAAGCTTTGAAGATCGCGCGAATCTGGTACCCCGGACTCGTGACGAATCGAATGGCGAACGCGGTGAAATGACGGAATCGGGATTTGGTTCCGTGCTTCTGACAGAATTTTTCACTTTTATGGGGATTGCGGCAACCGATGCGCCGGCGTGGCCGCTCGCAGCCGGTCCTCCACGGACGAGGCGGGCATGGCGGCGCCGAAATGGAAGCCCTGGCCATAATGGCACCCGCCGGCGCGCAGATAGTCGAGTTGCTGCTGATTCTCCACGCCCTCCGCGACGGTGCGGATGCCCAGGCTATAGGCCAGGTTGAGCACGGTGCGGACGATCGCGGCATCATCGGGATCGGTTTCCAGGTCGCGCACGAAGCGCTGATCGATCTTGATGATGTCGATCGGGAACTGCTTCAGATGGGAGAGGGAGGCGTAGCCGGTTCCGAAATCGTCGAGCGCGATGGCGACGCCGCCGTCGCTCAGCCGTTGCAGTACGCGGCCCACCCGGTCGGCATTGCGGCCCAGAAACACCGATTCCGTGACCTCCAGTTCGATCATCGACGGCGCCAGGCGAGCCTGTGCCAGGCGATCGAGCAGCCGGTCGGCAAAATGATCGTCATTGAGGTCCGCGCCGGATACGTTGAAGGCGACATGGCCGAAGGCAAGGCCGGCGTCGCGCCAGCGGCAGCAGTCGGCGACGATGCCTTCGATCATCTGCGCCGTGATCGCCGGCCCCAGTTCGGGATGTTCGAAGGCGGCCCAGATGTCGCCGGGCATGATCATGCCGCCGGCGGCTGTCGGGCAGCGGAACAGCGCTTCGAACCCTTGCAACGCGCCGGTGTCGAGCGCGATCTTGGGCTGGTACCAGGGGATCGGGCGTTCCTGCGCCAGGATATGGCGGGCGCGGTCCAGCATGGCCGCCTCCCGTTCCCAACTGTCCAGCAATTCGGGGCCGAACAGCGTGGCGCGGCCCCGGCCGCTATTCTTGGCATGATAGAGGGCGATGTCGGCATGCTTGATGAGTGCGGCGACGTCATCGCCATGATCGGGGAAGAAGGCGACGCCGATGCTGACCCGGCTTTCGATCGGCCGGCCGCTATAGCTGAGCGGGGCATGGAGATGTTCGCTGATCCGCGCGAGGATCGGCTGGAGCGCGTCTTCGTCCGGCAGGCGGGTCAGCAGCACGGCGAATTCGTCGCCTCCCATGCGCGCGACCAGGTCGCCGGGCCGCAGGGCATGGCGGAGCCGTCCCGCCACCGCGCAGAGCAGGGCGTCGCCAGCGTCGTGGCCGGCGGTGTCGTTGACGCGCTTGAATTCGTCGAGATCGATCAGGAGGACGGCGGAGATGCTGGTCCGGTCCTCCATCCTGGCCGTCGCCTGGGTCAGCGCCGCCATGAAATGCGAGCGATTGGCGAGTCCGGTCAGCGCATCGGACATCGCCAGATGCTCCAGATGTTCTTCCGCCTCCTTGCGTTCGGTGATGTCGACCACGCTCGTCACGAAGCAGGATTCGTCATCGATGACGATCGGGCGGGTCGACAGCAGCGCGTTGCGGATCGCGCCGTCGCCGCGGCGGAGCCGGCATTCGAAATTGTCGATCACCTCGCCGCGCAGGAGCCGTTCGAACAATTCGTCGCGGGACGGCAGATCGACATAGGTCCGGTTGACATTGTCGAGACTGCAATCCTGCCCGACCGCATAGCCATCGGCCGCGGCGCGGTTCATGCGCAGGACGCTGCCGTCGCGGCGCGTGACCAGCAGCGGCAGCGGCACCGCCATGAACATGCGCTCCAGCGTGTCGCGGCTGTTGGCGAGTGCCGCCTGCGCGGCGTGCGCCAGCCGGCCTGCGGTCCATTCCTGCCGTTGCAGCCGGTTGTTGCGCGCGATCGCCAGCCACATGCCGCAATGCAGGATCAGCATGGCGAGGACCATGCCCAGCATGGTGTGGGATGCCGGCGCCGGGGCCAGATAGCCGATCAGCAAGGCAATGCCGCACCCCAGCCCCCCGCCGACATTGCCGCGAAAGCTGGTGGGTACGACGAGGTAGAAGACCAGCGGCAGCATCACCAGGACGAAGACCGCGATGTCGCTGCGGGAACTGACCAGGAAGGCGACGCCGATCGCCGTCACCACCTGCCAGGCGAAGCAGATGCGTTCGACCGCGCCGAAACCGGTCATGCGTCGGCAGAGCGACAGGCAGACGAGCGACCAGAGGACGATCGAGATGCGCGCCGGGACGGCTACCCAGAAATGCGGCGTGCCGGAAAAGCGCCAGTCGCTCAGCAGAAACAGGCCGTTGAGGAGGGCGGACAGCAGGAAGAGCAGGCGCGCATGGCGGCGATATTCGGGCAGCCGTTCGGCCTGGAAGGCCGATTCCCTTGCGGGGTCGCGGAACTCGCCGGTAAGGGAGGATAAGAGGGTCACGGTTCGCCTATGCTGCGGCCAGCCAAAAGGATAGGGCGGTACGGTTACTAATTCCCTAACCTTTTGAAATATGGCGGTGCATACGGCAGCTTTATGGGGTTGTCGCCCCTCTCCTTGACCCGGCAACCGTGCATCGCTATAGCGCCGCTCGCCCAGAGGCCTGCCGTGCGAAGATTCGTCTCCATGCGTCATTTGGCTGGGCAACATTAGAGCTGAACATTGCCGGGTGCTCTTGTGGCTCCAGGGGATATTCATCCCCGGGGCCTTTGCCGTTTTCGACATGAACATGTCCGGGCGGCACGGAACACGGGAATGATCCGGTAAAGTAACTGAGAAGGTGAAGGGCTTCATGCCAACAATCAACCAGCTGGTCCGCAAGGGCCGCGAGCTGCAGAAGACCAAGTCGAAGGTCCCTGCAATGGATGCGAACCCGCAAAAGCGCGGCGTTTGCACCCGCGTCTATACGACGACCCCGAAGAAGCCGAACTCGGCTCTCCGTAAGGTGGCGAAGGTGCGTCTGGTCAACCAGCGCGAAGTCATCACCTACATTCCGGGTGAAGGTCACAACCTTCAGGAGCACAGCGTCGTGCTGATCCGTGGCGGCCGCGTACGCGACCTTCCCGGTGTGCGTTACCACGTGCTGCGCGGCGTTCTGGATACCCAGGGCGTCAAGGACCGTAAGCAGAGCCGTTCGAAGTACGGCGCGAAGCGTCCGAAGTAAGGGAGACTAGAATATGTCACGTCGTCGTCGCCCCGAAAAGCGCATCATCCTGCCCGATCCCAAGTTCGGTGACATCGTGCTGTCGAAGTTCATGAACAGCATCATGCAGGACGGCAAGAAGGCCGTTGCTGAATCGATCGTCTATGGCGCTCTCGAAACCGTCGAGACCCGCGCCAAGAAGGATCCGATCGGTCTGTTCCATGATGCGCTGAACAATGTGAAGCCCGGCATCGAAGTCCGCAGCCGCCGTGTCGGCGGTGCGACCTATCAGGTGCCTGTCGAAGTTCGTCCCGAACGTTCGCAGGCCCTGGCGATCCGCTGGCTGATCACCGCCGCGCGCAACCGCAGCGAAACCACGATGGCCGCGCGCCTGTCGGGTGAACTGCTGGACGCCGCCAACAATCGCGGCAATGCCGTGAAGAAGCGCGAAGACACGCACCGCATGGCGGAAGCGAACCGCGCCTTCTCGCACTACCGCTGGTAACAACGGGCGGGCGCCGCAGGGTGCCCGTTTCGTCATCTGGTTTCCAAAATCGGTCCGTTCGCCTTGGGTCTACCCATGGCGGACGGATTGGTTTAGGGGCCACGCGCAGAATTAACGAATCCCCAACCGCCGGCGCGCCGGCAACGGAGAAGCATCATGGCCCGCAGCCATCCGCTCGAACGCTATCGCAATTTCGGTATCATGGCGCATATCGACGCCGGCAAGACCACCACGACCGAGCGTATCCTTTACTACACCGGCAAGTCCTACAAGATCGGCGAAGTCCATGACGGCGCCGCGACCATGGACTGGATGGAGCAGGAGCAGGAGCGTGGTATCACCATCACGTCGGCTGCGACGACCTGCATCTGGAACGACCATCGTCTGAACATCATCGACACCCCCGGCCACGTCGACTTCACGATCGAAGTCGAGCGTTCGCTGCGCGTGCTCGACGGTGCCGTCGCCGCGTTCGACGGCGTTGCCGGCGTCGAGCCGCAGTCGGAAACCGTGTGGCGCCAGGCGGACAAGTACAAGGTTCCGCGGATGTGCTTCATCAACAAGCTCGACCGCACCGGCGCCGACTTCTACTATTGCGTGCAGACGATCATCGATCGCCTGGGCGCCACCCCGGCCGTCCTGTACCTGCCCATCGGCGCCGAGTCGGACTTCAAGGGTCTGGTCGACCTGGTCGAGAACCGCGCCATCATCTGGAAGGATGAGAGCCTGGGCGCCGAATTCTTCTATGAAGAAATTCCGGCCGACCTCGCCGACAAGGCTGCCGAATATCGCGAAAAGCTGATCGAGCTGGCCGTCGAGCAGGACGATGCCGCGATGGAAGCCTATCTGGAAGGCAATCTGCCCGACGTCGCGACCCTCAAGAAGCTGATCCGCAAGGGTACGCTGGGTCATGCCTTCGTGCCGGTGCTGTGCGGCTCGGCGTTCAAGAACAAGGGCGTCCAGCCGCTGCTCGACGCCGTCGTCGACTATCTGCCTTCGCCGCTCGACATCGAGGACGTCCAGGGCGTCAAGATGGACGGCGAGACGCCGGACAGCCGTCCGACCGCCGACGATGCGCCGTTTGCAGGCCTGGCGTTCAAGATCATGAACGACCCGTTCGTCGGCTCGCTGACCTTCCTGCGCGTGTATTCGGGCACCCTGACCAAGGGCACCTATCTGAACTCGGTCAAGGACAAGAAGGAAAAGATCGGCCGTATGCTCCTCATGCACGCGAACTCGCGTGAGGACATCGACACCGCCTATGCGGGCGACATTGTCGCGCTGGCCGGCATGAAGGAAACCACCACCGGTGATACGCTGTGCGCCGAGCGCCAGCCGATCATCCTGGAGCGGATGGAATTCCCCGAGCCGGTCATCGAACTGTCGGTGGAACCCAAGACCAAGGCCGACCAGGAAAAGATGGGCGTCGCGCTCAACCGCCTGGCCGCCGAGGATCCGTCCTTCCGCGTCACGACCGATCACGAATCGGGCCAGACCATCATCAAGGGCATGGGCGAACTTCACCTCGAAATCCTGGTCGACCGCATGAAGCGCGAGTTCAAGGTCGAGGCGAATGTCGGTGCGCCGCAGGTGGCCTATCGCGAATATCTCAAGAAGGCCGTCGACGTCGACTACACCCACAAGAAGCAGTCGGGCGGCACCGGCCAGTTCGGCCGCATCAAGGTGAAGGTGACGCCGGGCGAGCGTGGCGCGGGCATCATCTTCAAGGATGAGATCAAGGGCGGTAATATTCCCAAGGAATATATCCCGGCGATCGAGAAGGGCATGCGCGAAACGGCGGCCACCGGCTCGCTGATCGGCTTCCCGATCATCGACTTCGAGATCAACCTGTATGACGGTGCGTACCATGACGTCGACTCGTCGGCGCTGGCGTTCGAAATCACCGGCCGTGCCGCGATGCGCGAAGTTGCGCAGAAGGCGGGCATCACCCTGCTCGAACCGGTCATGAAGGTCGAAGTCGTCACTCCAGAAGAATATCTGGGCGACGTCATCGGCGACATGAACAGCCGTCGTGGTCAGATCCAGGGCACCGACACCCGCGGTAACGCGCAGGTTGTCGAGGCCATGGTGCCGCTGGCCAACATGTTCGGCTATGTGAACTCGCTGCGCTCCTTCACCCAGGGACGTGCGAACTACTCGATGATCTTCTCGCACTATGACGAAGTGCCGCAGAATGTGGCGGACGAAGTCAAGGCGAAGATGGCCTGACGGTTTTCCCTGGCCGACCTGTGAAAACGGGTCGGTTAGGGGCTGGTAATATCGAAATTTGCTGCTATGGACGCGCCTTCGCGAGGCGCGGCCGAGCGGTCAGACCCAAGCTGATTTTGATTAGAAGGTAGGATAAAATGGCTAAGGCTAAGTTTGAGCGGAACAAGCCGCACTGCAACATCGGCACCATCGGTCACGTCGACCATGGCAAGACCTCGCTGACCGCAGCGATCACCAAGGTGCTCGCCGAAACCGGCGGCGCGACCTTCGTCGACTATGCCAACATCGACAAGGCTCCCGAAGAGCGCGAGCGCGGCATCACCATCTCGACCGCCCACGTCGAATATGAGACCGAAGCCCGTCACTACGCGCACGTCGACTGCCCGGGTCACGCTGACTACGTCAAGAACATGATCACCGGTGCCGCCCAGATGGACGGCGCGATCCTGGTCGTTTCGGCCACCGACGGCCCGATGCCGCAGACCCGCGAGCACATCCTGCTCGCCCGTCAGGTCGGCGTGCCGCAGCTCGTCGTGTTCATGAACAAGGTCGACCTGGTCGACGACGCCGAGATCCTCGAGCTGGTCGAGCTGGAAATCCGCGAGCTGCTGAGCAGCTATGACTTCGACGGCGACAACATCCCCGTCATCGCCGGTTCGGCTGTCGCTGCCCTGCAGGACAAGACCCCGGAAATCGGCCACGACGCCGTTCTGAAGCTGATGGCTGCCGTCGACAGCTTCATCCCGCAGCCGGAGCGTCCGGTTGACAAGGCGTTCCTGATGCCGATCGAAGACGTGTTCTCGATCTCGGGTCGCGGCACCGTCGTCACCGGCCGTGTCGAAACCGGCATCATCAAGGTTGGTGAAGAAGTCGAAATCGTTGGTCTGAAGGCCACCGCCAAGACCACTGTCACCGGCGTCGAAATGTTCCGCAAGCTGCTCGACGAAGGTCGTGCAGGCGACAACATCGGTGCTCTGGTTCGTGGCACGAAGCGCGAAGAAGTCGAGCGTGGTCAGGTTCTGGCGAAGCCGGGCACCATCACCCCGCACACCGAGTTCGACGCGGAAGTCTACGTTCTGTCGAAGGAAGAAGGCGGCCGTCACACCCCGTTCTTCGCGAACTATCGTCCGCAGTTCTACTTCCGCACCACCGACGTGACCGGCGAAGTGATCCTCCCCGAGGGCACCGAGATGGTCATGCCTGGCGACAACGTGAAGCTCGGCATCAAGCTGATCGCTCCGATCGCCATGGATCCGGGTCTGCGCTTCGCCATCCGTGAAGGCGGTCGTACCGTCGGCGCAGGGGTTGTCGGCACGATCTCGAAGTAATATAGGACCGCAGCGGCGCGAATCGCCTGATTCGCGCCGCTGAGGAATTTAGCCGCCCCGGATCGCCTTTCTCCGGCTCGAACGAGCTAGAAGGGTAGTTTACGGGGCGGATATTTTTTTGTTGGCGCATTTTCACAAGTCATCGGCTGCTCCGGCTGATTTTTGAAAATGCTCTGAGTTTTTGGCTCTTTCGCATCGGTACAGGAACAATGGACAGCAACATCCGCATTCGCCTCAAGGCGTTCGATCATCGCGTGCTCGATCAGGCGACCGGCGACATCGCCGACACCGCCCGCCGCACCGGCGCCCTCATTCGCGGTCCGATTCCCCTTCCGACGCGCATCGAAAAGTTCACGGTCAACCGTGGTCCGCACATCGACAAGAAGTCGCGCGAGCAGTTCGAGGTCCGCACCTACAAGCGTATGCTTGACATTGTGCAGCCGACGCCGCAGACGGTCGACGCGCTGATGAAGCTGGATCTAGCTGCCGGCGTGAACGTCGAGATCAAGCTGGCCTAAGCCGGCAAGTCCCTGCTCTCCGAAAGGTGGCCAGGGTATCGGGCATTCTAGACCTCTATCTTTGAGGGGCGGAAGCTCAAACGACACAAGGGATACCGCACGGCCTCTCCGGTAAACCGGGCAGGCGCGTGGTCCTGGTCCCCCGTCGCTGGTCCCGAGCAGGGGTCGGCATCCAACCCGGACGGGGTGATCTATAATTTGGGTTGGGCCGCGAAGCAGAGATGCTGAGCGGTTTTTTCGTTGGATACGCCCGCTGCTAAGGCGGGCCTCTATGGGAGTAATCAGTGATGCGCACAGGCGTGATCGCTAAGAAAGTCGGGATGACCCGTCTGTTCCAGGAGGACGGACGTCATATTCCCGTTACGGTTCTTGCCCTCGAGGGCAATCAGGTCGTGGCTCGCAAGGAAGTTGATCGTGACGGTTATGTCGCGGTTCAGCTCGGTGCGGGCGTCGCGAAGGTCAAGAATGTCGCCAAGCCGCAGCGCGGCCACTTCGCCAAGGCGGAAGTGGAACCGAAGGCGCGTCTGGTCGAATTCCGTGTCGCCGAGGACGCGCTCCTCGATGTCGGCGCCGAAATCGCGGCCGATCACTTCATCGCCGGTCAGCTGGTCGATGTCGCTGGTCACACCCAGGGTAAGGGCTTTGCCGGCGCCATGAAGCGCTGGGGCTTCGGCGGTATGCGCGCCACCCACGGTGTGTCGATCAGCCACCGTGCCCATGGTTCGACCGGTAATCGTCAGGATCCGGGTCGCGTCTTCAAGAACAAGAAGATGGCCGGCCACATGGGTGATCGTGAGCGCACGCAGCAGAACCTCGAAATCGTCCGCACGGACGTCGAGCGTGGCCTGCTGTTCGTCAAGGGTTCGGTTCCGGGCGCCAAGGGCACCTGGCTGACCGTCAGCGACGCCGTCAAGGTGAAGCGCCCCGCTGATGCGCCGTATCCGGCCAGCCTGAAGGCTGCTGCCAACAGCAACACCGCTGCCGAGACGCCTGCTGAAGCAGTCGCTCCCGAAGCGACCGAAGGCCAGGAGGGCTAATCCATGAAGGTCAATGTACAGACCCTCGACGCCGCAGCCGCCGGTGAGCTGGAGCTGAACGATGCCGTGTTCGGTATCGAGCCCCGCACCGACATTCTGCACCGCGTCGTTACCTGGCAGCTGGAAAAGCGTCGCGCTCCGGCCCGCGCCACCCGCGAGCGTTCGGACGTTGCCCGCACCGGCAAGAAGTTCGGTCGCCAGAAGGGCGGCGGTACGGCGCGTCACGGCGATCGCAAGGCGCCCGTGTTCATCGGCGGTGGTAAGGCTCACGGTGCTCGCGCCCGTGACTTCGGCCACGACCTGAACAAGAAGGTTCGCGCGCTCGGCCTGAAGATGGCCCTGTCGTCGAAGGCCAAGGACGGTTCGCTGATCGTTCTGGACAGCTTCGACGTGGCGGAAGGCAAGACCAAGAATCTGGTCGCGCACCTCGCCAAGCTGAACCTGACCAAGGCGCTGTTCATCGACGGCGATGCCGTGAACGTCAGCTTCGCGAAGGCTTCGGCCAACATCATCGGCGTGAACCTGCTGCCGGCCGTCGGCGCCAACGTCTACGACATCCTGAAGGCCGACTCGCTGGTGCTTACCCGCGCCGCGGTCGAAAAGCTGGAGGCCCGTTTCAATGGCTAAGAAAGAAGCCGCGACCGTGGACAACCGTCATTTTGACGTCGTTGTCGCGCCGGTCATCACCGAGAAGTCGACCCTTCTCTCCGAGAACAACGCTGTTGTTTTCAAGGTCGCCAACGACGCGTCCAAGCCTGAAATCAAGGCTGCCGTCGAGGCGCTGTTCGGCGTGACCGTCAAGGCGGTCAACACGCTGGTGCAGAAGGGCAAAGTCAAGCGCTGGAAGGGCAAGCCCTACAAGCGTTCGGACGTCAAGAAGGCGATTGTCACGCTGGCCGAAGGCCAGTCGATCGACATCACCACCGGTATCTGAGGCGGGATAGATGGCACTTAAGCACTATAACCCGACGAGCCCCGCCCAGCGCGGCCTGATCCTCGTCGACAAGTCGAGCCTGCACAAGGGTAAGCCCGTCAAGGCGCTGACCGAAGGCAAGCGCAAGACCGGTGGCCGTAACAACAAGGGTCATGTGACCTCGCGTGGTATCGGTGGCGGTCACAAGCAGCGTTACCGCATCATCGACTTCAAGCGTCGCCTGTGGGACGTGGAAGGTACGGTCGAGCGTCTGGAATATGACCCCAACCGCACCGCCTTCATCGCGCTGGTCAACTATCCCGACGGCACCCAGGCCTATATCCTGGCGCCGCAGCGTCTGGCTCCCGGCGACAAGGTCGTCGCGGGCAAGAAGACCGACGTGAAGCCGGGCAACGCGATGGAACTCGGCCAGATGCCGGTTGGCACCATCATCCACAATATCGAGATGAAGCCCGGCAAGGGCGGTCAGCTCTGCCGTTCGGCGGGCACCTACGCCCAGCTGGTCGGTCGCGATCGTGGCATGGTGATGGTCCGCCTGTCGTCGGGCGAGCAGCGCTACATTCGTTCGGACTGCATGGGCACCGTTGGCGCCGTGTCGAATCCGGACAACGCCAACACCAACCTTGCCAAGGCAGGCCGTAACCGTTGGAACGGTATCCGCCCGCTGACGCGCGGTGTTGCGAAGAACCCGGTCGACCACCCGCATGGCGGTGGTGAAGGCCGGACCTCGGGCGGCCGTCATCCGGTCACGCCTTGGGGCAAGCCGACCAAGGGTGCACGCACCCGTCACAACAAGGCGACGGACAAGTTCATCATCCGTAGCCGCCACGCGAAGAAGAAGAGGTAAGCGAGATGGCTCGTTCCGTCTGGAAAGGTCCTTTCGTGGACCTCAGCCTTCTGAAGAAGGCGGAAACGGCGCAGGACGCCGGTGGCCGTACCGGTCCGATCAAGACCTGGTCGCGTCGTTCCACCATCCTGCCCCAGTTCGTTGGCCTGACGTTCAACGTCTATAATGGCCGCAAGCATGTTCCGGTCCTCGTGAACGAGGAAATGGTTGGTCACAAGCTGGGCGAATTCGCCCCGACCCGCTACTTCCCCGGCCACGCTGCCGACAAGAAGGGCAAGCGCTAATGAGCAAGGAAAAGGCTCCCCGTCGCGTCGCCGACAATGAGGCGCTGGCCGTTGGCACGCAGATCCGTGGTTCGGCCCAGAAGCTGAACCTGGTCGCCACGCTCATCCGCGGCCGCAAGGTCGAGGACGCGCTGAACATCCTCGCCTTCTCGAAGAAGGCGATGGCGGTCGACGTGCGCAAGGTGCTGGCTTCGGCCATCGCCAATGCGGAAAACAACCACAATCTGGACGTCGACGCTCTGGTCGTCGCGGAAGCATCGGTGGGCAAGAGCTTCACCCTGAAGCGCTTCCACGCTCGCGGCCGCGGCAAGTCGACCCGGATCCTCAAGCCCTTCAGCCGCGTGCGCATCGTCGTGCGTGAAGCTGGCGAAGAAGCGGAGGCGTAAGCACATGGGTCACAAGAGCAATCCGATCGGTCTGCGTCTCCAGATCAACCGTACCTGGGACAGCCGCTGGTTCGCCGAAGGCGCCGACTATGGTCGCCTGCTGCTGGAGGATCTCAAGATCCGCCAGTTCATCATGAAGAACCTGCCGCAGGCCGCGATCTCCAAGGTCGTGATCGAGCGTCCGGCCAAGCTGTGCCGCGTATCGATCTATGCCGCCCGTCCCGGTGTGATCATCGGCAAGAAGGGCGCGGACATCGAGAAGCTGCGCAAGAAGCTGGGCAGCCTGACCTCTTCGGACGTCAGCCTGAACATCGTCGAAATCCGCAAGCCGGAAGTCGACTCCAAGCTCGTCGCGCAGGGTATCGCCGATCAGCTGGAACGCCGCGTTGCTTTCCGTCGCGCCATGAAGCGTGCGGTGCAGTCGGCTCTCCGTCTGGGCGCCGAAGGCATCAAGATCACCTGCGGCGGCCGTCTGGGCGGCGCGGAGATCGCGCGCGTCGAATGGTATCGCGAAGGCCGCGTTCCGCTGCACACGCTGCGTGCGAACGTCGACTATGCCGAAGCCACGGCACACACCGCTTACGGCGTGTGCGGTATCAAGGTCTGGATCTTCAAGGGCGAAATCCTTGGTCACGATCCGATGGCCACCGACCGGCTGATGCTGGAGGCTCAGACCTCCGGCGTGCGCCCGGCGCGCTGAAGATAAGAAGGTAATAGCGTCATGCTGCAACCGAAGAAAATGAAGTTCCGCAAGACCTTCAAGGGCCGGATCAAGGGCGACGCCAAGGGCGGTTCGGCTCTGAACTTTGGCTCTTACGGTCTGAAGGCTCTGGAACCTGAGCGCGTCACTGCACGTCAGATCGAAGCGGCTCGCCGCGCGATCACCCGCCACATTCGCCGTCAGGGCCGTCTGTGGATCCGCGTGTTCCCCGACGTGCCGGTTTCGAAGAAGCCTGCCGAAGTCCGTCAGGGCAAGGGCAAGGGTTCGGTCGAATATTGGGCTGCTCGCGTCAAGCCGGGCCGCATCCTGTTCGAACTGGACGGCGTGCCCGGTCCGCTCGCAGCAGAGGCCTTCTCGCGCGCCGCGATGAAGCTGCCCATCAAGACGAAGGTCGTTGCCCGCCTCGGCGACACCTCGCACCTGGAGGGTTAAGCCGTGGCGAACGTCGCAGACCTCAAGACCAAGACGGACGACGAACTGTCGACCGAACTCAACAACCTGAAGCGCGAGCAGTTCAACCTGCGTTTCCAGGCGGCCACCAACCAGCTGGAAAAGCCCAGCCGCGTGCGTGAAGTCCGTCGGTCGATCGCGCAGATCAAGACCCTGCAGACCGAGCGTTCGCGCTCGGCCGCGAAGTAAAGGAAACACACGATGCCCAAGCGCGTGCTGACGGGAACGGTGGTTTCCGACAAGACCGACAAGACGGTGGTGGTTCGGGTGGAGCGCAAGGTAAAGCATGCGCTCTACGGCAAGATCATCCGTCTGTCGAAGAAGTACCATGCCCATGACGAGGGTAATGTCTACAAGGAAGGCGAAACGGTCCGCATCGAAGAGACCGCTCCGATTTCCAAGCTCAAGACCTGGAAGGTCATCGAGCGCGTGGACACCCACAAGTCGCCGGAGACGGCGGCCTGAGGGAGGCTCTTTGAGCCTTTGAATTAAAATCGCGGCGCGGGGCTGGCCTTTTCCTCCGGGAAAGGGTACAGGCCCGCGCTTCGCGTAGAGTCAAAGGCTCGGTTCGAGTCTCTATGCACGAAATTCGGAACCGCCGGGAATTGTCCCGGTAGGCCAAATAAGAAGGAACCGGATCCATGATCCAGATGCAATCCAATCTTGACGTCGCTGACAACAGCGGCGCCAAGCGCGTCCAGTGCATCAAGGTGCTGGGCGGCTCGAAGCGTCGCTTCGCGAGCGTAGGCGACATCATCGTCGTCTCGATCAAGGAAGCTGCGCCTCGTGGCAAGGTGAAGAAGGGTGACGTGCATCGCGCCGTCATCGTGCGCACCGCCAAGGACGTGCGTCGCGCTGATGGCAGCGTGATTCGCTTCGACGGCAATGCCGCTGTGCTCATCAACAAGAACGAGGAGCCGATCGGCACCCGTATCTTTGGCCCCGTCGTTCGCGAACTGCGCGCCAAGAAGCACATGAAGATCATCTCGCTTGCGCCTGAGGTGCTGTAATGAGCGCTGCCAAGATCAAGAAGGGCGACAAGATCGTCGTCCTGGCCGGCAAGGACAAGGGCCGTACCGGCGCTGTTCTCCAGGTCCTGCCCAAGGAGGACCGCGTCCTCGTCGAAGGCATCAACGTGCATGCGCGTCACCGCAAGCCCGATCAGGCCAACCCGCAGGGTGGCATCGATCGCAAGCCTGCGCCGCTGCACATTTCGAACGTCGCTGTCGCCGACAAGGATGGCAAGCCGACCCGCGTCCGTTTCGAGGACCGCGACGGCAAGAAGGTCCGTGTCGCCGTCAAGTCCGGTGAGGTGCTGTAATGAGCGAGAAGTATATCCCGCGCTCGAAGGCGATCTACGACGCCGAAATCGCCAAGGCGATGACCGAGAAGTTCGGTTACAAGAACGTCATGGAAGTCCCCAAGATCGAAAAGATCGTGCTCAACATGGGCGTGGGCGAAGCGACCCAGGACAAGAAGAAGGTCACGCAGGCCGCCGAGGAAATGGAGCTGATTGCCGGTCAGAAGCCGGTCATCACCAAGGCTCGCAAGTCGATCGCGCAGTTCAAGCTGCGTGAAGGCATGCCGATCGGCGCCAAGGTCACGCTGCGCCGCGAGCGCATGTATGAATTCCTGGACCGCCTGATCAACATCGCTCTGCCGCGCGTTCGCGACTTTCGTGGTCTGAACCCCAAGAGCTTCGATGGTCGTGGCAACTACGCCTTTGGCATCAAGGAACAGCTGATCTTCCCGGAAATCAGCTACGACAAGATCGACAAGGTGCGTGGCATGGACATCATCGTGACCACCACGGCGAAGACGGACGATGAAGCGCGCGAACTGCTGCGCCTCTTCGGCTTCCCCTTCCCGCTCGAAGAGAAGCAGGCGGCCTGATAGGCCCCGCTTCTCTCCCAAACGCTTAAGCTAAGGAAGAGAACTTAAGTCATGGCGAAACTGAGTTCGATCAACAAGAACGAGCGCCGCAAGAAGCTGGTGAAGAAATATGCCGGCCGCTATGCGAAGCTCAAGGCGATCGCGAATGATACCGCGGCCGACGACAGCGATCGTCTGATCGCGCGTCTGAAGATGGCGGAGATCCCCCGCAACGGCAATCCGACCCGCGTTCGGAATCGCTGCGAACTGACGGGGCGTCCCCGCGCTTACTACCGCAAATTCCGCCTCTGCCGCGTGCAGCTGCGTGATCTGGCCAACAAGGGCCTGATCCCCGGCGTCACCAAGTCGAGCTGGTAAGGATCATTTGAGATGGCATTGACCGATCCCCTGGGTGATATGCTCACCCGCATCCGCAACGGGCAGCAGGCGAAGAAGGACAGCGTTGTGTCCCCCGCGTCGAAGCTGCGTGCCCGCGTGCTCGACGTGCTGCAGCGCGAAGGCTATATCCGTGGTTATTCGGAAGAGACCCTCGGCAAGCATCCCGGCCTGCGCATCGAGCTGAAATATTTCGAGGGCCAGCCGGCGATCAAGCATGTCGCCCGCGTGTCCAAGCCTGGCCGCCGCGTCTATTCGGGTTCCAAGGAACTGCCGGTGATCCGCAATGGCCTCGGCATCACCATTGTCTCGACGCCTCGCGGCGTTCTGTCCGACGCCGAAGCGCGTGAACAGAATGTCGGCGGCGAAGTGCTGGCGGAGGTGTTCTGATGAGCCGTACTGGTAAAAAGCCGGTTGCCGTCCCCGCGGGCGTCACCGCTGCCATCGCCGACGGTCAGCTGTCGGTGAAGGGGCCTAAGGGCACCCTGTCGCTGCCGCTGGCTGACGAAGTCACCTACAGCGTCGAAGACGGCGTGATCGCGGTGAAGCCTGCCAATGACAGCAAGCGCGCCCGCGCTTTCTGGGGCATGCAGCGCACCCTGATCGCCAACCTGATCACCGGCGTGACCGAGGGCTTCTCGAAGAAGCTGCTCATCACCGGTGTCGGCTACCGCGCCAACTCGCAGGGCAAGACCCTGAAGCTGCAGCTCGGTTATTCGCACGACGTCGATTTCGAGATTCCGGAAGGCATCGAGATCAAGACCCCGGATAACACCACGGTCGAGATCACCGGCATCGACAAGCAGAAGGTGGGTCAGGTTGCCGCCGAGATCCGCCGCTGGCGCAAGCCCGAACCCTATAAGGGCAAGGGTATCAAGTACGCCGGCGAGTTCATCTTCCGCAAGGAAGGGAAGAAGAAGTAAGATGGCTAAGCTTTCCCTCTTCGCGCGGCGTCGTCGCCGCGTCCGCACCGCGCTCAAGGCCGTCGCGGGCCACAAGCCCCGCCTCAGCGTCCATCGTTCGGGTCGTCACATCTACGCCCAGGTCATTGACGACGTCGCCGGCAAGACCGTCGCGTCGGCTTCGACCCTGGACAAGGATACCGGTTCGAAGGCGCTGGGCAAGACTGGCGCCAGCGCCGAAGCCGCTGCCGATGTCGGCAAGCGCGTCGCCGCTGCGGCGACCGCCGCCGGCGTCACCCGGGTCGTGTTCGACCGTGGTGGCTTCCTGTTCCATGGCCGCGTCAAGGCGCTGGCCGATGCCGCCCGTGAAGGCGGGCTGGAGTTCTGATCATGGCTGACGAAAACACCAACGAAGTCGTCGCGCCCGTCGAGGGCGCCGAGGCGGCACCGACCGAAGGTCGTGGTCCCGGCCGTGGCCGTGGCAACCGCGGCGGCGGCGATCGCAACCGTGGCGATCGCGGTGGCCGTGGCCGTCGCGACGATCGTCGCGGCAACCGCGACGAGGAGCAGGGCGAGGAGCTGATCGAGAAGCTGGTTCACATCAACCGCGTCTCGAAGACCGTCAAGGGCGGTAAGCGCTTCGGTTTCGCTGCTCTCGTCGTCGTCGGCGACGGCAAGGGCCGTGCGGGCTTCGGCCATGGCAAGGCGCGCGAAGTGCCCGAAGCCATCAGCAAGGCGACGGCCGCTGCCAAGAAGGCAATGGTTCGCGTCCCGCTGAAGGAAGGCCGCACCCTGCATCATGACGGGCTCGGCCACTTCGGCGCCGGCAAGGTGACTGTTCGTTCGGCTCCGGCCGGTACGGGCATCATCGCCGGTGGTCCGATGCGCGCCGTGTTCGAAAGCCTCGGCGTCGCTGACGTCGTGACCAAGTCGAACGGCACGTCGAACCCCTATAACATGATCCGTGCGACCTTCGCGGCGCTGGGCGAACAGACCAGCCCCAAGTCGGTGGCGCAGCGTCGTGGTAAGAAGGTCGCCGACCTTCTGCGTCGCGGTGGCGCCTCGGTCGAAGTCGCTGCGGCTGACGCCGAAGCGATTGTGGAGTAAGCGACATGGCGAAAATCAAGATCAAGCAGATCGGTTCGCCGATCCGTCGCCCCGAAGCCCAGAAGAAGATTCTGATCGGCCTCGGCCTTGGCAAGATGAACCGCGTGGTGGAGCTGGAAGACACTGCGGAAGTCCGCGGCGCCATCGCCAAGCTGCCACACATGGTGGCCGTGGTCGAAGGCTGAGTCCTTCGATCCATCGATATGAAGCGAGAGAGGGGGAAACCCCTCTTTCGTTTTTTTCAGAGGCGCGCTATGCGCGCGCTTCTGAAAATCCCAGCGGAGTCTGGGATCGCATGCCGGATGGCAGTCCTTTCGAGGAGACCCCCGGCAGGATGATTTCCGCAAGGAAGCATCCGGTTCAACCCGGCCCCAGCCTTCGCTGGGGCTCCGGTTCGATCCGTGAGGATCGAACCTCCGCGCGACAAAAGCGAAAGCGAGTGCATTATGACCAAGCTTAACGAACTCAATGACAATGCCGGCGCCCGCAAGGGCCGCATGCGCGTCGGCCGTGGTATCGGCTCGGGCAAGGGCAAGACCGCCGGTCGCGGCCAGAAGGGTGCGAAGGCGCGTTCGGGCGTCAGCATCAACGGCTTCGAGGGTGGCCAGATGCCGCTCCACATGCGCATCCCGAAGCGCGGCTTCAACAACATCTTCGCCAAGGATTACGCGATCGTGAACCTGGGTGAAGTGCAGAAGGCGATCGACAGCGGCAAGCTGGACGCCAACGCGACTGTCGACCAGGCTGCGCTGAACGCCGCCAACCTGACGCGCGGTGGTAAGGACGGCGTCCGTCTGCTCGCCAAGGGCGAACTGACCGCGAAGGTCAGCTTCCTGGTTGCTGGCGCCTCGAAGAGCGCTGTCGAAGCGGTCGAAAAGGCCGGTGGCAAGGTCGACGTGATCGAAGTCGTTCCGGCTGCCGAGAAGGCCAAGGCGAAGAAGGGCACCGCCCTTGCCGCCAAGAAGGCCGCAGCGAAGGCCTGATTTCGGCTTTCCCAGTCTTGCAAGCATGACCCCGCTGCCCGATATGGGTCGGCGGGGTCTTGTGCATCGGGGGACGCTGTTCGTCGCTTTGCGCGTTTTCGGGGGGATGGCATAGCGCCCGCCGCGGAAATCGCGCAGAGAAAACCGGGCTTCGATCTGACGAAATAGGTCAGGATGAAACCCGGACGATGATTCCCGGTTCGACAGCGCCCCATGTCCCCGTTAAGGGGATTCCGATTCCGGCCCGTATCGCATTCGGGCAAGAGTGATTTGAAGGGCAGCCACCATGGCATCGAGAGCCGACCAGCTCGCATCCAATCTCAGCCTCGCGAAATTCAGCCAGGCGACCGACCTCAAGAAGCGCCTGTGGTTCACGCTCGGCGCGCTGATCGTCTTCCGCTTCCTGAGCTTCGTGCCGCTGCCGGGCGTCGATCCGACCGCGCTGTCGCAGCTCTACAGCCAGACCAATGGCGGCATCCTCGACATCTTCAACACCTTCTCGGGTGGTTCGCTGTCGCGCATGAGCCTGATCGCGCTCGGCGTCATGCCCTATATCACCGCGTCGATCGTGGTGCAGCTCGGCGCCTCCCTCTCGCCCCAACTGGCGGCGATCAAGAAGGAAGGCGAAAGCGGCCGCAAGAAGCTGAACCAGTATACCCGCTACGGCACGGTCGGCCTGACCGCGGTGCAGGGCTATTTCATCGCCGTCGGTCTTGAAAGCTTCGGCGCCCAGTCGGGCGTTGCCGCCGTGATCGAACCTGGCCTGCTGTTCCGCCTGACCGCCGTCGTCTCGCTGATCGGCGGCACCATGTTCCTGATGTGGCTGGGTGAACAGATCACCTCGCGCGGCATCGGCAACGGCGTGTCGCTTATCATCATGGCGGGCATCGTCGCACAGTTGCCGGTCACGCTCAGCAACCTGTTCAAGTCGGGCCGCGAAGGCTCGATCTCCGGCTTGTTGATCATGCTGATCATCATTCTGGCCTTCGGCCTGATCGCGCTGATCTGCTTCATGGAGCGTGCCCAGCGCCGCGTGCTGATCCAATATCCCAAGCGCCAGACGCGCCAGGGCCTGATGCAGGCCGACCGCAGCCACCTGCCGCTCAAGGTCAACACCGCCGGCGTCATTCCGCCGATCTTCGCGTCGTCGCTGCTGCTGATGCCGCTCACCATCTCGCAGTTCGCCGGGCAGACGGTCGCGGGTGAGAGCAAGTGGGGCGATTTCGTCCTGTCGCTCAACCAGTATCTGTCGCACGGCAGCCCGGTCTACATGGCGCTTTATGGCCTGGGCATCGTCTTCTTCTGCTTCTTCTACACCGCCGTGGTGTTCAATCCGGAAGAGACGGCCGACAATCTGAAGCGCAATGGCGGGTTCATCCCCGGCATCCGTCCGGGCAAGAATACCGAAAATTATCTCGACTATGTGCTGACGCGCATCACCGTCATCGGCGCGGCCTATCTGGCCTTCATCTGCCTGGTGCCGGAATTCGCGATCGCACGGGCGGGCATCCCCTTCTACCTTGGTGGGACTAGCCTGCTGATCGTCGTCAATGTTACGGTCGATACCGTGACCCAGATTCAGAGCCATCTGCTCGCCCATCAATATGGCGATCTGATCAAGAAGGCGAAGCTGAAGGGACGCCTGCGCTGAGGGGCGCAGGCATGCGATAAAAGCGCAAGACTAAGGGGAGTGTGCGCATCATGAATATCATTCTGCTTGGCCCTCCGGGCGCCGGTAAGGGAACCCAGGCAACCCGGCTGGTCGACAGCCGAGGCATGGTGCAGCTGTCGACGGGGGACATGCTCCGCGCGGCGGTAAAGGCCGGGACGCCGGTGGGCCTCCAGGCCAAGGCGCTGATGGAATCCGGTGCGCTGGTGCCCGATGAAGTCGTGTCGGGCATCATCGGCGAGGCGCTGGATGCGCTGGCGCCGGAAACCGGGGTGATCTTCGACGGCTACCCGCGCACCGAGGCGCAGGCCCATTCGCTCGATACCATCCTGTCGGACCGCAGCCGCACGCTCGATCATGTGATCGAACTGGACGTGAATGAGGACGCGCTGGTCGAGCGCATCACGGGTCGCTTCACCTGCGCGAATTGCGGCGCTGGCTATCATGACAGCTTCAAGCAGCCCAAGGTCGAGGGTGAGTGCGACAAGTGCCACGGGCATGAGTTCAAGCGCCGTCCCGACGACAATGAGGAAACGGTGCGCACCCGCATGGCCGAATATCGCGCCAAGACCGCGCCGATTCTGCCGATCTATGAGGCGCGCGGCATCGTGTCGCGGGTCGACGGCATGGCGGGCATGGACGATGTGACCGTCGCCATCGCCGCCATCTTGGACGGCGGCGCGGCCTGAGCTAATCTGTCTCCTGGAAGAGGGGAGGCGGATATGCGGATTTTCGGGTTACTGGCATGGGCTGGTGCGGCGATGGCCGCGCCGGCCCATTGCGCTGTTACGGGTACGAGCGAACAGGGCTTTGCGATCGAGAGCAGTGTCGAGATCGCCGCGAGCGGGGACGCGGTCTATGCCTTGCTGGCCGAGCCGGGCCGCTGGTGGAGCGACGCCCACAGCTATAGCGGCGATTCGGCCAATATGACGATCGACGCCCGCGCGGGGGGCTGTTTCTGCGAGACGATCCCGTCCAAGGCGGGCGTGCCGGGGGCGATAGAGCATGGACGGGTCATCTATGCGGTTCCGGGTCGGCAATTGCGGCTATCGGCAGCACTGGGACCGCTACAGGCTGAAGGCGCGACCGGGGCGCTCGACTTCACGATCGCGCCGTCGGGGAAGGGGGTAAAGGTCGTGATGACCTATGTCGTCGGCGGCTATCTGCGCGCCGGGCCGGCGGCGCTGGCGCCGATGGTCGACCAGGTGCTGGGGGAACAGCTTGCCGGGCTGAAGCGGGCGGCCGAATCGCCCCGCTGAGTCCCCGTCCGATCCGTATCGGCGGCCGCATATTGTCTCAATCTGGCAAGGAAACAGCAAAGTTGGCGGATTTCCGTGCCGCCGTTAACCATGTTCCTACCAGATTCGTTGCTGCGCTGTTGCTATGAAGGCCTATGACTGGAACGCCGCGCGCTCGGGGCCGCCTGACGGAATTGGACGCCTTGCGCGGCATTGGCGCCCTGTGCGTGCTGATCTTCCATTATTCCACGCGCTTCCATGAACTGTTCCCGCAGGCGGCGCATGTGCCGTTCAGCTTTCCCGGCGGCAATTATCGCGTGCTGCTGTTCTTCACCATTTCCGGCTTCGCGATCTTCTTCACCCTGGATCGCATCGGGACGGTCGCCGATTTCGTGGTGAACCGCTTCGCGCGGCTCTATCCAGCCTATCTGGTGGCGATGCTGCTCACCCTCTCGATCGAATATCTCGCGCAGGCGACGCAGTTGCTGATCGGGCCGGTGGCGATCCTCGCCAACTTCACCATGCTGCAGGGCTTCGCCTTCCTGCCGGAAGTGGACGGCGCCTACTGGACGCTGACGGTGGAGATCGCTTTCTATTTCTGCATGATCGCGATCTGGAAATTCGCCGGAGTCCGACGGCTGGAACCCGTTCTGGGGGCCTGGCTGTTTGTCCGCTGGCTTTACTGGCTGTGGCCCGACATGCCCGAGCGGATCATCATGCTGCTGGTGCTGCGCTACACGCCCTTCTTCGTCATTGGCATGCTGGCCTATCGCGTGTGGCGCGGGCAGCGGACATTGCGGCAGCAGGCGCCCTATGCGGCGCTTGCCCTGCTGTCGATCGCGACGATCGAGACATGGGACGTGGCCGTCATGGGCTGCGTCCTGTTGGTGGCTTTTGTGGCCCTGATCCACGGCCATCTGCGCTTTCTCGCCGTGCGTCCGCTCATCTGGCTGGGCGGTATCAGCTATTCCTTCTATCTGATCCACCAGCATGTCGGCTTCGTCATCATGCTGGAATGCGCCAAGGCCGGCTACAGTCCCTGGATCGGTTTTGCCGCAGCCTTCCTCGTTGCGCTGCTGCTGGGGACCGCAATCAACCGCCTGGTCGAACGGCCGGCAGGGGAGGCCATCCTTGCCTGGTGGAAGCGTCGGCGCGAGGCGCGACGGCCCGTGCCCGAAGCGGCGCCCAGCCAGACATGAAGAAGGGCGCGGCCGTTTCCGACCGCGCCCTCCGCATTTCTTGGACTTCAGCTTATTGTGCGACCGGGGCCGCCGCGGCCGCGTTGGCTGGCAGGCCGCCCATCTGCGTCACCATCTTGGTATAGGCGTCGAGATAGGCGAGCACGATGACCTGGCCGATATCGGTATTCTGGTAGCCGCCGCCGCCGACAGCGGCGAGGCCGCCCATCCAGCCCAAGCCGCCACCGCCGCCAAAGCTGAGGTCAGACTTGCGGAAATAGCCTTCCGCCATCACCTCTTCCTCGGTGGTGCGGGCGTTGACCACCGACAGCATGACATTGGCCTCGCTCTTCTTGATCGAGATGCCGCCGGCGAGCGCGCCGAGGGTGCGTCCGCCCAGGAAGCCGCCGACCAGCCCGCCCAGCGCGTTGCCGCCGCTGTTCTTGTTGGTGGTGACGATGTCGGGCTGGATGAAATAGTCCGCCGCCTTCACCTGACCCTTGCCCAGGTTCGATCCGGCCTGCAATTCGCCCGAATCGGCCATGGCGCGTTCCATGTTGCGGCTGGCCATCGAGCGGCCACGGTTGACGATGCCGAAGCAGCCGGACTGCTGGACGAACAGCTTGATGATCGCTTCGGGGCTGCCCAGATTCAGTTCGCGCCACCACTGATTGTCGGGTTCGACGATGGCGACGGTGCCGAGCCGCTTGGTGCAGCGGGGAATTTCCATCTGCTTCTTGGCCTGGGCCTGGCGGCCCGAGGAACCCTTGTCGGCCGCGAGGGCAGGCGACATGGCGAGTGCAAGGCAGACCGTGGAGGCAGCCAGCGTCTTCAATACACGCATTTCAAGAACCCCGTTCTTTGCTTGATCTGGAAAATTTCGTGCGCCCCGAATATTTTGGCAACATTCTAGCATAGCGGTTCCCCGCTTCCAAGCGAGAGGCGGGATATGACGGGGCTTGTCATGGATCGACGCCGACCGCGTGATCCTGCTGACAGCGCATGAAATCGCTGCTATCGGCGCTGCCCATGACCGATCTCAGCCACATCCGCAATTTCTCGATCATTGCCCATATCGACCATGGCAAGTCGACCCTCGCCGACCGACTGATCCAGCGCACCGGGGGCCTCACCGACCGCGAGATGAGTGCGCAGGTTCTCGACAATATGGACATCGAGAAGGAGCGCGGGATCACGATCAAGGCGCAGACCGTGCGCCTCGACTATGTCGCGAAGAACGGCCAGACCTATGAGCTGAACCTGATGGACACGCCGGGCCATGTCGACTTCGCCTATGAAGTGTCGCGCAGCCTGGCCGCGTGCGAGGGCGCGTTGCTGGTCGTGGACGCCGCGCAGGGCGTGGAAGCGCAGACGCTGGCGAACGTCTATCAGTCGATCGAGCATGATCATGAGATCGTGCCGGTGCTGAACAAGATCGACCTGCCCGCCGCCGAGCCGGAAAAGGTCCGCGCCGAGATCGAGGAAGTGATCGGCCTCGATGCGTCGGAAGCGGTGCTGGCCAGCGCCAAGTCGGGCATCGGCATCGACGACATCCTTGAAGCCATCGTCACCAAGATCCCGCCGCCCAAGGGCGATCGGAACGCGCCGCTGGAGGCGATGCTGGTCGACAGCTGGTATGATCCCTATCTGGGCGTCGTCATCCTCGTCCGCGTCATCAATGGCGTCATCAAGAAGGGGCAGGCGATCAAGTTCATGATCGGCGGCACCGAACATCTGATCGACCGCGTCGGCTGCATGCGGCCCAAGATCGAGGCGCTGCCCGAACTGGCCGCCGGCGAGATCGGCTTCATCACCGCGCAGATCAAGGAAATCGCCCAGACCCGCGTCGGCGACACGATCACCACGGTCAAGAATGGCGCGACCAAGCCGCTGCCCGGCTTCAAGGAAGTGCAGCCGGTGGTGTTCTGCGGCCTGTTTCCGGTCGATGCCAATGATTTCGAGAAGCTGCGCGAATCGATCAGCAAGCTGCGCCTCAATGACGCCAGCTTCTCGTTCGAGATGGAAACCTCGGCGGCGCTGGGCTTCGGCTTCCGCTGCGGCTTCCTGGGGCTGCTCCATCTGGAGATCATCCAGGAACGGCTGAGCCGCGAATATGATCTGGACCTCATCACCACCGCGCCGTCGGTGGTTTATGAGATGCAGATGAAGGACGGGACCGTGAAGCATCTTCACAACCCGGCCGACATGCCCGATCCCAATCATATCGAGATGATCGAGGAGCCGTGGATCGAGGCGGTGATTTACTGCCCCGACGAATATCTGGGCTCGATTCTGAAGCTCTGCCAGGATCGGCGCGGCATCCAGAAGAATTTGACCTATGTCGGCGGCCGCGCGCAGGTGACATACGAACTGCCGCTCAACGAAGTCGTGTTCGACTTCTACGATCGGTTGAAGTCGATCAGCCGCGGCTATGCCAGCTTCGACTATCACCAGATCGGCACGCGCGAGGGCGACCTCGTGAAGATGAGCATCCTCGTCAACAATGAGCCGGTGGATGCCCTGAGCATGATCGTCCACCGCAGCGCCGCCGAGGCACGCGGGCGGCACATGTGCGAACGGTTGAAGGATCTGATCCCCCGCCACCTGTTCAAGATCCCGATCCAGGCGGCGATCGGCGGCAAGGTGATCGCACGCGAGACGATCGCGGCGATGCGCAAGGACGTCACGGCGAAATGCTATGGCGGCGACATCACCCGCAAGAAGAAGCTGCTGGAGAAGCAGAAAGAGGGCAAGAAGCGGATGCGCGAATATGGCAGCGTCCAGATTCCTCAGGAAGCCTTCATCGCCGCGCTGCGCATGGGCGACGAGAGCTGAGACTGGCCCGATCCCGTCGCCGCTGGCGGCGGGGTCTTATGTCGTCCGTCAGATGATGTCGGTGATCGCGAAGGCGTCGACCGTCCGCAATCCGGTCAGGATGACGGCCTGATCGAGGGTGCCGTCGCCATTGCCGTCCCAGAACAGCCAGCCATCCGTCGATCCGGCGACGAACACCGCTTGCGCGCCCGAAGGCCCGGCAAGCCCCTGCGCCGCCGCCAGTCCATCGGCATAGTTTGAGGAAGCGATCGCCGTTTCGGCATAGCGGCTGGGTGCGCCGGCGAAGGCATCGATATCGACCTTGTCGAAGCCGGTCGCGAAGTCCGTGATCGTGTCGTTCGAGCCGGCATTGGCCGATGTATCGCCGAACGCAAACTGGAAGACATCGCCATCCGCGCCCCCGGTCAGGACGTCCTTGCCCTTGCCGCCGATCAGCGTGTCGGCGCCGGCCTGTCCGCGCAGCGTGTCGTTGGAATCGCCGCCGTCCAGCCAGTCATTGCCGTCGCCACCGTCGAGCAGGTCGAGCATGGCCCCGCCCAGCAGGCGGTCGTTGCCCGTATTGCCCGTCAGCGTGTCGTTGTCATCGCCACCTTCGAGAATATCGTCGCCCGCGCCGCCGTCGATCGTGTCGGCCCCCGTAAGACCCCACAGATGATTGGCGGCGCCATTGCCGACAAGGATATTGGCCAGGATATTGCCGGTTCCGTCGATTGCCGCGCTCCCGGTCAGGGTCAGCTTTTCGACCTCATTGGCCAGCACATAGCTGATCGACGCATTGACCAGGTCGGTGCCGCCGCCGGACAGTTCGACCACGACATCGTCATTGCCGCTGTTCCCGTCGTCAGACCAGGCATCGACATAATAGGTGTCATTGCCATCGCCGCCTTCCATCCGGTCCGCGCCGGTGCCGCCGTCGATCGAATCGTTTCCGGCCCCGCCCTGAAGCCAGTCATTTCCCGCATTGCCGGCAATTATGTCGGTCCCCGCGCCGCCAATGACGGTATCGTCGCCATCGCCACCCGACAGCGTGTCGTTGCCGATGCCGCCGTCGATCAGGTTCGCGGCCGCGTTGCCGTCGATCACATTGTTGAGGTCATTGCCCCATCCGGAAATGGCGGCGGCGCCGGCAAGCGTCAGGTTTTCGACGTTGAGCGCCAGCCGGTAGCTGACCGATGCGATGACGCGATCCGTGCCCGAACCGGCCGCCTCGATCACCTGGTCATCGTCGGGATCCCAGCCATTGTCCGACCAGGTGTCGACATAATAGATGTCGTTGCCGATGCCCCCGTCCATATAGTCGGCACCTGCCCCGCCATCGATGCTGTCGTTGCCGCCCTTCGCATAGATGGTGTCGTTCAGCGCCGTCGTTTGGTAAACGCCCGATGCGGTGGGTGAGAAGGTCTCGTTTGCGCCGTTGCCGTTCAATGTCCGGCCGATTTCGTTGACGTCCGTGATCGTCACGGCAATCGCCTGCTGGCCGGAATAGGTGCCGTCGCTTGCGGCGACGACGACGTCGTACACATTGTTCGCACCGGCATCGAGCGGGTGCTCAAAGTCAGGCGCTGCCGCAAAGCGCAGAGCGCCGGTCGCCGAATCGATCAGGAACAGGGCGGCGTCGGCGCCGCCGACGATAGTGTAGCTGACGGGCGGTCCATCCGGGTCCGTCGCCACGATAGTCGTCACCACCGTGCCATTTTCCGCCATGGACAGGGCCGCGTTCGCCCCCCCGCCATTGGAGGTGATGGTCGGCGCGGTGTCGTTGACGTTCGCCACGCCGACCGAAAGCGCCTGGCTGGTCACGGCCACGCCGTCGCTGGCGGCGACGGTGACAAGATAGACATTGTCGTGGTTGGCGTCCGCCGCGGCTTCATAGTCCGGGGCCGCGCGGAACCGCAGGACACCGCTATTCGCGTCGATTTCGAAGAGCGCCGCATCGGCGCCACCCGTGATCTGGTAGGTGAGCGGACTGCCATCGGCATCGGTGGCCCGCACCGTCGTCACCGCGAGGCTGTTTTCCACAACCGAGATCGATGCCGTCGACCCGCCGCCATTGGACGTCAGCACCGGCGCCGTATCGTTCAAATTGGCGACGGACAGGTTGAGCGTCTGCCAGGATGTGTTGGTGCCGTCACTTGCGGCGATCGTCACCTGATAGACATTGTCCTGATTGGCGTCGGTGGGCGCCTCATAATCGGGCGCGGTCCTGAAGCTGAGCGCGCCGGTCAGCGCGTCGATGGTGAAGCGCGTGCCGTCCGCGCCGCCGACGATCGCGTAGCTGACCGGATCGCCATCGGGATCGTTCGCTACGATCGTCGTGGCCGCGACCAGATTTTCGTTGACCGTGACTGACGCATTGCGTCCGCCGGTGATGACGGGTGCATTGCCATCGGCCACGTCGAGGATGGTGATGGAGAGTTGCTGCTGCCCGATGCCGCCGGCCAGATCGTCGGCGGCCACGATGACGTCATAGACATTGTTGCCATCAGCATCGATCGCATTCTCGAAATCGGGCGTCCCACGGAAGGTCAGCGCGCCGGTCGTGCCGTCAATGGCGAACAGCGCCGCATCGGCGCCGCCCAGGATGCGGTAGACGAGCGACTGGCCGACATCCGGATCGGTCGCCTGCACCGTCGTGACGGGAATAGTGCTGTTTTCGGCGATACTGATCGCCGCGCTGGCGCCGCCGCCATTCGACACGATCGTCGGCGGCGTGCTGAGGTTGGTCGCGTCGAGGGTGATGTCGGCGAACCGGAAAAATTCGACGTTGCGGAGCGTGTCGACGCCGTCATTGGTTCCCGCGCGCTGATCGGTCAGCGTAACCGATCCGTCGGCATTGGTCCGCAGCAGATAGTCGGCGCGGTTGCCGGTGAAGACGACCGTGTCGACATCGGCGCCGCCATCGATCGTGTCGGTGCCGACGGTAGCCAATATGGTATCGTCGCCTGCGTCGCCGCTCAGATAGTCGTTGCCATCGCCGCCATCCAGCAGGTCGTTGTTGCCGCCGCCGAACAGCTCGTCATTGCCGCCGCCGCCGAACAGTTGGTCGTCGCCTGCGCCGCCCTGGAGCTTGTCCTTGTTCGCGGTGCCGGAATCGTCGCCATAGAGAATGTCGTTGCCGCTGCCGCCCAGCAGCGAATCGGCGCCGTCGCCGCCAAACAGCACGTCATTGTCGTCGCCGCCGTCCAGCGTGTCGTCCCTCCCGCCGCCATAGATGATGTCATCCCCGCGCTGGCCATAGAGCGTGTCATAGCTGCGGCTGCCGTCGGCGCCGAAATCGTCGCCATAGATAAGGTCATTGCCGTCGCCGCCATAGATGGTGTCGGCGCCAGCGAAGCCCATGATGAAATCGTCGCCCGCTTCGCCGTAGAAGACATCGGCCCCGGCACCGCCGACGATCTTGTCATTGCCGTCGCCGGCATAGATCTTCATGTCCTTGCCATAGGCCAGGCCGCCCGGACCGTGCGCCGTCAGGTCGACCAGATCGTCGCCACCGCCCAGATACATGAGCTGGATATTCTGGAATCCGCCAAGGCCATCGTTGAAGGTGCCATTGTTATAGGCGATGAAATCGTTGCTGTTGGAGCCATAGATGGCGTCGTACCGATCGCCGATCACCAGGTCCGTCGACCCGTAGACGTTCGACCCGGTCAGCTGGAAGATCGTGCCGTTCAGCAGGTGCAGCGAGGTGCTCCAGGCGAAGGTCGCGAATGTGATGTCCACCCTCATATTATTCTGATTGGCATCCTTGTTGAACAGATAGAAGCTATCCGCTGTGGAGGTGCCGGTCAGCGTCTGGCTGCCGAGAATATTGTAATAGTTTGCCATGATATCCTCGCGCCGGTCGGGAGCGTGGCATAGTCTGCCTTACCTGCGGGGGAGCGTCAGCTTACCATCGGGGTGGTAGGCGCGTCAGAGGAGGTACGGTTCGGCGGTCATTATGTCCTTTGGGACAGCGGGCCGGGTGCTGTGCTCGGCTCGTCGCAGGCCGGGCCGTGGGTCAGGCGGCGCACCAGTCGATCGGCTGGCGCGACCAGGGGCGGGCATGGCCCTTGAGGATCATCAACTGCCCGAGCGACACGCCGTCCCGTGTCAGGATGCGGGCAGAGGGGTCGATATCGGCAATGTCCGGCCGGGCTTCGAAGGTACCGCCATTCATCATCGCGGCGAGCAGGGCGCGGGCCTTCCTCGCCCGATCGGCCTCCTCCGGGCAACGGATGGTGGCCTCGCCGGGAACCCGGATGTCGGCCAGGCGATAGCGCCGTCCATGCCAGACGTAGCTGTTGCCGCTCAGCACGCAGGCCTCGCCCTTGAGATCATCGCACAGGGCGAAGGATTCGGTGATGCTGATTGTATCGGCCGGGGATGCGGTTGCGCCGGCCGAGGGAAGCGCCGGGCCGAACAGCATGGCCGCTCCGGCCGCGATCGCAAGTGCGACCAGCATCATCCCGACGGGCAGGAGGCGGGCATGATGATCCTGCCGCTCGTTCAGCCAGCTTGCCGCATTGGCCGGCTGGCGATCGTCCAGGTCATAAAGGTTGCGCGCCATGCTTCACTCCGCTGCAAAGTCCGACCTTAACGCCGATCGGGGAAAAATTCGGTTAACCACGGCAGGCAGGCGCGGCTTGACGGCCGGGCGGCGTCATGGTCAAGTCAGCCCGCCCAAGAGCAACGGAGGCGGCGTGAGCGAAACCTGGCTGTATGATGAGCATCCCGCGATGTTTCGCGCGCATCCCTTGCTTTTCACGCTGTTGCTGGTTTCGGTCGTCGGCATCCTGGCGATCGCGGTCTGGTGGGTGATGCACAAGGGGGAGCGACTGGCGCTGAGCGAGCGGGAAGTGCTGATGGAGCGCGGCTTGCTGTCCAAGCAACGGACCGAGATTGCGCTGTCGAGCATCCGGTCGGTGCGCATTACCCAGAGCCTGGGCCAGCGTCTCTTCGGTGTCGGCCATGTCGAGCTGTTCAGTGCCGGGGACATAGCCGAAATCGCGATCAAGAATATGCCGCGTCCCGATCGTATTCGCGCAATTGCGGCGGCGCGTAACGTCGATCTGCTGCCGCAACGATAGAAGATTTCGTTCAGCCCCTTGACTTGGGCGGATTTATTTCAACGATAGCGTAATCATAGGGGGTCGAGAGAACACCCGCTTCGCAAGAGGACGCCATGTCAGGAACGTCGATCCGCAAAGGGGCGGACGGCGCTGCAAAGGGGTGTCTCCATGGTTGGCTTGCGAGTGATGCCGTCTTTGTCCGATTTGACTGCCGAACAGCGGGCGGAAATCCGCCACGCCTGTGGCTTTGCCTGCGTGCGTTGCGGCGTGACGATCTATCGTTATCTGGGATTGCCCGACGGACCGGGCGCGACCCTGCTCTGTCCGACCTGCCACGGGCTGGTCGAGGAAGGGCGGCTGACCGCGACCCAGGTGCACAGTTTCCATGCCAATCCGGTGGTCCGCCAGCGCCATTTCGCGCGCGACCGGCTGCCTTTTTCCGCCGAACTTCCCCAACTGATTATCGGTGGGTCGCGGTTGCTGCGCGATACGCCGATTCCGATCACGCTGGATGGCGAGCCGATCCTGATGTTCGCGCCGCCACGCCGGACCAACGGCGCCACGCGGATCAGCGTGCGGCTCGGCTCGCCGGACGGGGAAGCGATGCAGATCATCGACGGCAATGAATGGAAACCGTCCAACGGCAGTTGGCATTTCCTGCTGCGCGGGGATCGCTATTCGATGATGGCGGCGCGGGGGGAAGGCTTGTGTGTGCTGCGGATCGTGACGCGCAACCGGATCGCGGTGGAGCATCTGCGCACCACCATCAACGGACGCCGGCTGGAAATCACCCCCGACTGGCTGGAAATCGACGGCAAGCGTCATGTCGACCGGATCGGTAGCGGGACGCTGATCGGCCTGGAGCTCTAGCAGTCGGCTGTCTCTCTTCATATTGCTGATCCTTGCGGCATATTACCGTTTATGTCGGACCATGGCGGTTGCCGCCGCCCTTCCTGTCGCTCCTGTAAGGAAATATTGCCACGCCGGTCGGGTGCGAGCCTTTGATTGACCGGTCTTTGCGAGCGCCACATCAGCCCCTCAGATTCTAACGCGACTTATTCGCAATATTAGTTTTCGGGGGTCTGTTCATGCCTGCTTCTTCGTTCCGTTTCGCGCGATCCAATCTGCTGCGTGTCAGCCTGATAGCGATCGCGGGCGCCTTGTCTGTTCCCGCAATGGCGGGCGAGGCGGCGCCAGCCGCCGATGCGGATCAGTCGGGCGCGATCGTCGTGACGGCGGCGGGCTATGAGCAGAACATCGTCGAGGCGCCCGCCAGCATCACTGTGCTGGGCCGCGAGGAATTGCAGGAGAAGCGCTTCGGCAGCCTCGCCGAAGCGCTGCAGGACGTGCAGGGGGTCGACGTCGGCGGTGAGGCGGGCAAGACCGGCGGTCTCAACATCTCTATCCGCGGCATGCCCAGCGACTATACGCTGGTCCTGATCGACGGCCGCCGCCAGAATGCGCCGGGCGGCGTCACGCCCAACGGTTTCGGCGAAACCTCCACCAGCTTCCTGCCGCCTTTCTCCGCCATCGACCGGATCGAAGTGGTGCGCGGCCCGATGTCCACCCTCTACGGGTCGGACGCGATGGGCGGCGTCGTCAACATTATCACGCGCAAGGTCGGCAATCGCTGGGTCGGCACCGCAAGCGCGGAAAGCACGATCCAGGGGGACGACCGCTTCGGCAACATCCAGTCGATCAACGGCTTCGCCCAGGGACCGATCGTCAAGGATCTGGTTGGGCTGACCCTGCGTGGCAGCGTCTTTCATCGCGAGGGATCGAATATCGACATTCCCGGCGATCCGGCGCTGACGCTGGGCCGCAACCCAGTGCGGTCGGACATCTACACCTATGGCGGTCGCCTCAGCATCACGCCCCATGCCGATCATGACCTGTGGATCGAATATGACCGCAACGAGCAGAGCTATGACAATAGCGAGGGGCAACTGGGCACGTTGGGATCGGGCGGCTATGCGCCGGAGCAGCGATTCAACCGGTCCAACTATGTGGTCGCGCACAGCTGGCGCATGGGCTTTGGTCAGTTGGATACGACACTGACCCGCAACGAGACGGAGACGATCGGTCGCCTGATCCCCAACGGCACGCCGGGTGCGGTGCCGGGCAGCCCGCGCACGCTGGAAGCGCGCAACGACATCATCGATTCGCGATTCGCGGGCAAGGCCGGGCCGGTCGCCTTCACCGTCGGCGGCCAATATTGGAAAGCGCGCATGGTCGAGGGCGTCGCCCCCGAGCCGTTCACATTCACCCAATGGGCGGGCTTTGCCGAAGCGACGCTGACCGTGACCGACGGCTTCAACATCACCGGCGGCGCGCGCTATGACAATCATAGCACCTTCGGCGACAAATGGTCGCCCCGCGCCTATGCAGTGTGGAACATCAACGACGTGCTGACGCTGAAGGGCGGCGTCAGTCGCGGCTTCAAGACGCCGCGGGTCGAGCAGATCGCAGAAGGGATCATCGGTTTTGGCAGTCAGGGGCGGGTTCCCTTGCTCGGTTCGCCGGGGCTGACGCCAGAAACCAGCACCAGCTATGAAGCCGGGCTCTACTATGACGGGCAGGGCTTCTTCAGCGGCAACGTTACCCTGTTCAACAATGATTTTGACGACAAGATCGCGCGTGGATCGGGCATCCCCAACTGCCGGTTCCTCGCTGCGCCAAACCGGGCCGGTTGCATCGATGTCGGCAATTTCCCCAATGTTGACGTCTTCAGCCAGGACATCAACATCGACAAGGCGCGCACGCGCGGCGTCGAGGTCGCGACCCGTTTCGCCTTCACGCCCGCTGTCTCGCTGTCGGTCAACTATACCTATACGGAAACCGAGCAGCTGAGCGGCGCGGAGGAAGGTCTGCCGCTGGTTGGCATGCCCAAGCATATGCTGAACGGCAATCTGCGCTGGAAACTCGGCGACAAGGCGAGCGTCTGGGCGCGGGCCGAAGTGCGCTCCAGCCGCTATCGCGGCAATAATGCGCAGCAGACGGCGGTGGGCGATTTCCGCAGCTACGAACTGTTCCACCTCGGCGGGTCGTACCAGATCGCCCCGGCCTTCCGTCTGGCGGCGACGGTCTATAACCTGCTCGACACCGATTATGCGGTCTATGTGCCCTATCAGACGAGCCCGACCGTCACGGCCTATACCCCGGCCTATTCGATCAATCAGGAAGGTCGCCGTCTCTGGCTGTCGGCGACAGTCGACTTCTGATCGATCCGGCAAGCCCGGCGGGAATGAACCCTCGCCGGGCTGTCAGGCCATGGTGACGAAGATTTCGGCTTCCAGCAGCCATGCGCCGCCTACTTCGCGCCACTTGGCGGCATAGCTGCCCGCCGCGAGCGTCCGCCCCGTGCCAGCAGTGACGCCCTGCCAATGACCCTGTTCCATGGCGATCGGCTCGACCGGGGAGATGGTGATGCTCTCGGTCGTGCGGTTGTATATGAGCCGGTCGGCAGACGCGAACTCCCGCTTCCAGGCCATGAGCTGCGCCTTGCGCCCGGCGATCACGGCGCTGTCCGAGCCGGTGACGAGGATCGCGTCGCGCGCCAGCAGCGGTTCGATGGCCTTGAGGTCGGCTTCGGCCAGCGCGCGGTTGAAGCTGGCGCGGGCCATGCGAATGGCGAGTTCGGCGGCGGCGGTCATGCAATCTTCTTGAAAATGGATGCTTTACCCGCAGCGCGCCGACGTGATCGCCATCTGCGCGTCATAGCTGACGGTCAGGCGGTCTGGGCGGAAGTCCATGGTCATCGCCATGCCGGGACCGCCCCAGCGCAGCGTCTTCGCGCCCGATGCCTTGAGCAGTTCCGCACCGATTTCGGCGGTCGCCTTCTGGCCGGTGAAGCGGTCCAGCCCGTCATTCCTGCACGGCCCCTCTGCAGCAGGCGGCGGCGTGTCCGGCCCTTGCCCGTTCGCGCCAGCACAGGCGGCGAGGGGAAGGGCGAGCGCTGCCGCCATCATGCCAAAAGCTCCCGTCCGCATGTCCTTCTCCCTTATTCGGTCCGCGTCATCTTGAGCCGGCCATTTTTGACCGCGAAGGCCAGCCGCCCCTCAACCAGATCGACGGCGTCGCGGCCGAACTGTTCATAGCGCCAGCCTTCGAGGATCGACAGGCCTTCGCGCACGCCCGCCGCCAGCGCGTCGATATCGTCGCTGCGCGCGATCAGGCGGGCGGCGACGTCGATGTCGCGCGAACGGATCTTGAGCAGCAGCTTCAGCAGGTCGGCGACCAGGGCGCCATCCTTGCCCAGGCCCGGCCGCTTGGGGTCGCGCTCCGGCATTTCCTCCTTGCCGAGCGGCTTGTGCGCCGCGATCGCGTTCATCAGTCGCGCCCCGATATCGTTGGTCCGCCAGGTCGCGGACAGGCCGCGCACCTTGCCAAGGTCTTCCTGCGCGCGGGGCGGGTGGCTGGCGATATCGGCCAGCGTCTCGTCCTTGACGATGCGGCCGCGCGGCAGATTCTTGTCCTGCGCCTCCATCTCGCGCCAGGCGGCCAGCGCCTTGAGCCGACCCAGCACATCGGGCTTGCGGCTGGCGATGCGGACGCGCTTCCATGCGTCCTGCGGGTCATTCTCATAATTGCCGGGGTCGCTGATCCGCTCCATTTCCTGGTCGAGCCAGTCGCCGCGTCCGGTCTTGCGCAGTTCGTCCAGCATCTTGGGGAAAATCTGGATCAGATAGGTGACGTCGCCGATCGCATAGTCGATCTGGCGCTTGTCGAGCGGGCGGCGCGCCCAGTCGGTGAAGCGCGCGCCCTTGTCCAGCTGCACGCCCATCCAGGCATCGACCAGATTGCCGTAGCCGATCTGCTCGCCCAGACCCAGCGCCATCGCCGCGATCTGCGTGTCGAACATCGGGTGCGGCGTCTTGCCGGTCAGGTTGTGGACAATCTCGATATCCTGCCCGCCGGCATGGAAGACCTTGAGCACATCCTCGTTATTCACCAGCAGGTCGAGCAGCGGCTTCATGTCCAGCCCCGGCGCCTTGGGATCGATCGCGGCCGCTTCATGCGGGTCGGCGACCTGCACCAGGCAGAGTTCGGGCCAATAGCTGTTTTCCCGCATGAACTCGGTATCGACGGCGATATAGGGGGATTTCGCGATGCGGGCGCAGAAATCGGCGAGGGTCTTGCTGTCGGTAATCAGCGGATGAATTTGCATATGGTCTTCGATCTTATTATGGGCTGGCCCGCGTCCGGCGGACTGGTCAATGCTTGACAGGACCGGCCATAGCGGGGCTGCAACAGTTTGTCATTTCCGTAAAACGAATCTGAAAGATCGAAACGCCATGCACGCCTATCGCACTCATACCTGCGGCGCCCTGACCACGGCAGAAGTCGGCAATGAGGTCCGCGTATCGGGCTGGGTGCATCGCAAGCGCGACCATGGTGGCGTGCTGTTCGTCGATCTGCGCGACCATTATGGCATCACCCAGATCGTGGCCAAGGCCGACAGCGATCCGCTGCGCACGCTCGAAAGCCTGCGTCTCGAATCCGTGGTGACGATCGAGGGCAAGGTGGTCGCCCGCGCTGCCGAGGCGATCAACCCCAGGATGGCGACCGGCGAGATCGAAGTCGTGGCCGACAGCGTGACCATATTGTCCGCCGCCGCCGAACTGCCGCTGCCGGTCGCAGGCGAGCAGGACTATCCCGAGGATATCCGCCTGCGCTATCGCTTCCTCGACCTGCGTCGCGAAACGCTGCACGCGAATATCGTCAAGCGCACCAAGGTCATTTCCGACATGCGCCGCCGCATGGAAGGGATCGGCTTCACCGAATATTCGACCCCGATCCTGACCGCCTCTTCGCCCGAAGGCGCGCGCGACTTTCTGGTGCCGAGCCGCATCCACGCCGGGAAATTCTATGCCCTGCCGCAGGCGCCGCAGCAATATAAGCAGCTGCTGATGGTCGCGGGCTTCGACCGCTATTTCCAGATCGCGCCCTGCTTCCGCGACGAAGACCCGCGCGCCGACCGGCTGCCGGGCGAATTTTACCAGCTTGACCTGGAAATGAGCTTCGTCACGCAGGAAGATGTGTGGAACACGATGGAGCCGGTCATCGCCCAGGTGTTCGAACAGTTCGCCGAGGGCAAGCCTGTGACGCTTGCGGGCAGCTTCCCGCGCATCCCGCACGCCGAAGCGATGCTGAAATATGGCAGCGACAAACCGGACCTACGCAACCCGATCATCATTCAGGACGTGACCGACCACTTCGTCGGCTCGGGCTTCGGCATCTTCGCCTCGCTGGTCGAAAGCGGCGCGCGCATCCGCGCCATCCCGGCGCCGGGCGCTGGCGCGGGCAGCCGCAAATTCTTCGATGACATGAATGTCTGGGCGCGCGGCGAAGGCTATTCGGGCCTTGGCTATATCAACATCAAGGATGGCGTCCCTGGCGGCCCGATCGCCAAGAATCATGGCGAGGAAGCGACCGCCAAGCTGATCGAAGCGCTGGGCCTTGGCCCCAATGACGGCGTGTTCTTCGCCGCAGGCAAGGAATCGCAGGCCGCCAAGCTCGCCGGTCTCGCCCGCATCCGCGTGGGCGAACAGCTCGACCTCATCGACCAGAACCGGTTCGAACTCTGCTGGATCGTCGACTTCCCCTTCTACGAATATGATGAGGACACGAAGTCGATCGACTTCGCGCACAATCCCTTCTCGATGCCGCAGGGTGGGCTGGACGCGCTGAACAATCAGGATCCCCTGACGATCAACGCCTATCAGTATGACATGGTCTGCAACGGCTATGAAATCGCGTCGGGGTCGATCCGTAACCAGCATCCCGACCTGATGGTGAAGGCGTTCGAACTGGTGGGCCTGAGCCAAGCCGATGTCGAGGAGCGGTTCGGTGGCCTCTATCGCGCCTTCCAGTACGGCGCGCCGCCGCATGGCGGCATGGCGGCCGGCGTCGATCGCATCGTGATGCTGCTGTGTGGCGCGCAGAATCTGCGCGAAATCACGCTGTTCCCGATGAACCAGCGCGCCGAAGACCTGCTGATGGGCGCGCCCAGCGCCGCCGAATTCAAGCAGCTTCGCGAACTCAACATCCGCGTCGTGGAGCCGCAGGCGAAGGCATGAGTTTTTCCTTTCCGCCATGCCGGGACTGGTCCAGCATGGCGGAAAGGAGAAGCGCCCATGACGATCGATCTTGCCGACTACGAACAGGGCGCGAAATATAAGGGCGATTATGAGGCGGACCTCGCCGCCCTCCAGCGCCGCCTTGCCAAGATCCAGGTCGCGCATATCCTGCACAATCGGCGCAGCGTGATCCTGTTCGAGGGCTGGGACGCGGCGGGCAAGGGCGGCATCATCAAGCGCATGTCTGCCGAATGGGATCCGCGTTACTATCAGGTCCATCCCATCGCCGCCCCGACCGAAATCGAGCGCGATCATCATTTCCTCTGGCGCTTCTGGACGCGTCTGCCGGGCGGACGCAATATCGGGCTATTCGATCGCAGCTGGTATGGCCGCGTGCTGGTGGAGCGGGTCGAGGGCTATTGCAGCAAGGCCGACTGGAAGCGCGGCTATGACGAGATCAACGCCTTCGAGAAGCAACTGGCGCAGGCCGGCACCAATTTCGTCAAGCTGTTCGTCCACATCACCCAGGAAACGCAGGACGAGCAGCTGGCCCAGCGGCTCGACACGCCCTGGAAGCGGTGGAAGACCGGCGCGGACGATTATCGCAACCGCGCACGTCGTGCTGACTATCTCGACGCCATGCACGCCATGTTCAAGAAGACCGACAGCAAATATGCGCCCTGGCAGGTGATCGACAACAACAACCGCAAGGCGGGCCGAATCGCAGCGTTGACCTATGCTGCCGATCGGCTGGAAAAGCTTGTCCCGATGGATTTCCCGGACGCGGACCCGACTGTGGTGAAACTTGCGCGGAATGCCTTTGGCTATCGTCCGGAGAGGTTAGAAAAATCGTCTTGAAACAAGCGCTTGTCACATAAGTGTCATTTTCGTCTAACCCCCTATTTACCATTAACACGTTATTTCCGGCGGCATGATCGCCGCTGTACTTCCCTTTCCCGCAACAGATGCGCCACTGGTGCAAATGCCTGTCGACCTGCATCTGGCGGGGGGCGGGCCGGTGATCCGGCTTGGGCGTCCGCTCAGCGAGGCGGTCGACTGTTTCCAGCGGGATTCGGCGCTGCGGCTGTTGCCCGTGGTCGACGCCATGGAGCGACCTGCCGGCGCCATTTATGAACGCGACATGCGGCGCATCCTCTTCAACCCCTTTGGCCATGCGCTGTTGCGCAATCCTAGCTTCGGCGGACGGCTGGACGAGCATGTCCGCCCTTGCGCCTGCGTCGAGCGCACCGCCGACGTGGAGGCGCTGGTCGACCTCTATGCCGCACAGGGCGAAGGGTGCGAGGGCTTGATCGTGACCGATCAGGGGCGCTTTGCCGGCGTGCTGGGCGGGCCGCTGCTGCTGCGCCTGACCGCCCAGCGCGATGCGCGGGTGGCGCTGGCCCGTGCCGAGCGGGTCGAACGGATCACGCTGGAAAGCGCCAGCTTCCGCGGCGATGTGGAAACGCTGATTATCGATCTGGTGGCGATGGCGGATCAATTGTCGGCGCTCGCTGGCGAGGCGACCGAGCGTGCGGCCGTCGATGGTGTCGATGCGGCGGCGATGGCGGTGGCGGCGACGCAGACGGCCGACCGGCTCGCGGGAATCGGGGCAGGCGGCGTGGAACTGGGCCAGTTGTTCGCAGCCATGGAAGCCGAGGTGCGCGATGCTGGCGAGGCGATTCGCGAAGCGGCGGCCCGCAGCCGGTCGGGGGCGGCGCAGAGCGAGGCGCTGCGCAGCGAGGCGGACGGCGTCGGCGAGGTCGTGGCCCTGATCGACGAGATTGCGCGGGCGACCAGCATGCTGGCGCTCAATGCCAGTATCGAGGCGGCGCGCGCCGGGGCGGCGGGGCAGGGCTTTGCCGTGGTCGCGCGCGAGGTGCAGTCGCTGGCGACGCAGACGCGTAGCGCTGCGGCGGAGATTGCAGGCCGGATAGACCATATTCGCGCGGCGATCGGCGACGTGGCGGCCGGCCATGCGCATATGGACGCAACCATGATGCGCGCGGACAGCCTGTCAGCGGCGGTCTTTGACGCGGTCGCGCGGCAAAGCGCCTTCAGTCGCACCATCGCCGATAGCGTGGCCGAAGCGGGCACCTCCAGCGATCATATTCGGGCAGGCGCGCGGCAGATCAGCGACAATGCCTCGGCCCGTGCGCTGGGCGCGCGGGAAATGCGCGACGTGGCGGGGCGATTGGCGGAGGAGGCCCATCGGCTGGAAGCGCGCACGGGCGGCTTCATTGCGGCGATGCGCGCGGCCTGAGCATCAAATCAGCGCTGGCGTGCCGGGCGAAAGGCGCTAGGCTGGCTCTCCATAAAAAGGAGAGGACGCCATGCTCGTGATGTTCGTCGGTACCGATCGCACCCAGACGGCGGTCAACCCCGCCCAGGTCACTTTCGTCACCCAGGTCACGGACGGCACCCGCATCCGCTTCAGCGAGGGGCGCAGCGTCACCGTGACCGAACCGATCGGCGCGGTGCTCGACAGCCTCAACAACGCCTTGCGGCCGCACGAATAGGCTCTTCCGCCCCGCGCCCTACCAGAGGATCCCGTCGACCGGCTGTAGCGGTGGCGGGGCAGGCAGGCCGATCGCCTGGCTGAGGTCGCCCTCGATGGTCGTGGTGATGCTGCTGAGCGGCAGGTCGTGCACGTCGTTGCCGAACGGGTCGACCAGATCGTCGCCGATCTGCAACACCGCCAGGAACATGAAGCCCGCCACCGCTGATCCCACCGGCGTCGCCATGCCCAGCGTCTCGACCAGGCCGATCGGCAGAAGGATGCAGAAGAGGCGGGTGAAATATTTGGGAAAGGCGCGATATTGCGCGGGCAGTGGCGTGTTCTTGATCCGCTCCATCCCGCCTTGCGCGTTCGACATGTCGACCAGCAGGCCCTCGATCCGGCTTTGCTGGATGGTGTCGATCCAGCCGCGCCGGACCGCGCCCATGATGGCATGGTCGGTCCCGTCCAATATGCCATTGGCGGGGTTGCGCCGCTCCAGTTCGGGCAGGTCGTCCGTCTCCAGCACGCGACGCATGTCGGGCGCGGGGTCCTGCCGGCGGAGCTGGCATCGCAGGGCATGGACATAGGCGATGTGCCGGCGGACGAGCAGGTGGCCAAGGGCGCGGCCATCCGCCGTATCGGGCAGATAGGCGAGGACGGCGCGGGCGAAGCTGCGCGACACATTGACCATCGCGCCCCAGAGGATTCGGCCTTCCCACCAGCGCGAATAGGCGCTGTTGACGCGGAAGCCCAATATCAGCGCGAGCGCCGTGCCAAAGATGGTCAGCGGCAGGGCCGGCGCCTTGAAGGGCGAGATATAGTAGAAGATGGTGACGGCGAGATCCCAGAAGAAGAGCGCGATCAGCGCGCTCCACGCCTTCTGGAAACTCTGCCGGATGCGGGGGGAGCGACCGACGATCATGGGGGTTCTTGCAGGGTCTAGAGGGCGTCGCCGCCCTCTTCGTCCAGTTTCAGCCAGGCATGGCGCAGCGCCAGGCTGCCGACGATGCCGACGACCTTGAGCATCGTGGCGTGGATGGTCGGGGTGCTGTCGGCCAATGCGAAGGCGAGGCAGATCAGGCCGAGGAGCATGGCTGCATAGACGGGCAGCGCCTCGATGTCGTTCCAGGCGATGGGTGGATCGGCTTTTGCGCGACGGGTAGCGAGCACGGGCATGAACAGGATCTCCAGACCGGATTTGGCAAAGAATTCCCGTGAAAATGATGCGTCGCAAAAGCGCTAGTCAACGCGACGCGATCTATGCAAGCCAGGATTGCGTCAAGCGAAACCAAGCAAGAAAAGCTTACAAAAGCGTCGTTTTCAAGAGACGCGGCAACAAAAGCATACGCTCTTGCAACAGCCTTCCTATTGCGCTGCAGCATCGCTCGCCTAGCTTTGGGGGATGCCTGATCGCTTTGCCGAAATCGAATCCTTCGTGAAGATTGCCGAATCGGGCACGCTGTCCGAGGCCGCCCGACGACTGGGCCTGTCGCTTGCCGCAACCAGCCGCCGGCTGTCGCAACTGGAACAGCGGCTGGGCGTCCTGCTCATCCGCCGCAACAGCCGGCATCTCAGTCTGACCGAGGAAGGTTCGCTGCTCTATGAGCGGGCGGGACAGGCGCTGTCGGTGATCGCGGACGTCGAAACCGACGTGATGCGGCGCGCGACCGAAGCGGCGGGGCTGTTGCGCGTGGTGACGACGATCGGCGCCGGTCGCACCCGGCTGGCGCCGCTGTTCCGCGACTATGCGATGCTGCACCCGGACGTGACCATCCATCTGGAGACGGCCGCCCAGGCCACCAGCATCGTGGAAACCGGGCACGACATCGCCATCTGCTTCGACCCGCCGCCCGACTCCGCGCTGACGATGAAGCGGCTGGCCGACAATCCGCGCCTGCTCTGCGCGGCGCCTGCCTATCTCAACCGCCGCGGTCGTCCGGCACGGACAGCGGAACTGGGCGCGCATGACAATATCATCGTCGGCGACATGCAGCAGGATCTCTGGCGCGCTATTGTCGGCGACGGGCAGGGCCCACGGGTGACGCTGAGCACGAATGACGCCGAACTGGCGCGCGCCTGGGCGCTCGACGGCGCGGGCCTTGTGATCAAGTCGCTATGGGAGATTGCGGATGATCTCACCGCAGGGCGGCTGGAGCCGGTGCTGCCGGACCTGCGGCTGCCGCCGTCCGCGATTGCCGCCCTCTATATGCCCGGCCAGGGGGAGGGCGCCAAGGTACGCTCCTGCCTCGATTTTCTCGCGCGGCATCTGAAGAAGGGGTAGGGCGGGGCGACCGGAAGCCGTGAGCGGCGCCTGGTCCCGATCAGTTCTTGCGCTGCGGGACGGTGAAGGTGCCCGACACGCGCCCGCTCGGGCTGGTCGACGTACCGGCATTGCCGCCGGTCGCGCGGCCGTCCACGGTTGAACGTCCGCTGTTGAGGTCCATCACCAGCCGCCCGCCGGTCAGTCGGTTCGACCCCTGGGTCAGCGCGACATTGCCCAGCATCGTGATCAGCTTGGCATTGAGATCGTAGATGGCGACATTGCCGCGCGCGGTCTGGTCGGCCTTGCGCACGACGACGTCGCCCGACGCATCGATGCGGTTGATCTCGATGCCATTGTCGCCGGTGCCGCCGCCCGGCTGATTCTTGTAGGCGACGGTCATGCGCGCGGCATTCAGCGTCATGCCCGCCTGCGTCACCTCGACATTGCCGGACACGACCACGCGGTCGGCGCGGTCCTGCACTTCGATGCGATCGGCGGTGAAGTTGACCGGCGCGTTGCTGTCATGATTCTTGAACACTTGGCCGAAGAGGGGCGCGCCCGCGCCGGCGATCATCACGCCCGCGGTGCCCAGAAAGGCGGTCGACAGCAGGATCAGAGTGCGTTTCATCTATTCTGCCCTTTGAGGCCATTTTGTTCGATGCGCAAGTTCGCCCGCCCGTTCAGCGTCACGGTGCGCGCGCCCATGTCCGCTTCCAGATGATCGGCGCTGAAGGTGCCGATCGGGATACGTCCGTCGACCCGGCCGGCGCTTTTCATGCGCCGGGTGGTAAGGTCCACGCCCACGTCGCGGGTGGTCAGGCGATAGCCGCCCGCCGCCTCGAACTGAACCGGCCCATCGATCGCCACGCGCTCGCTTTCCATGTCGTAACGTCCCTTCTGCGCGGTCAGCACCGCAGGCCCGTCCGACAGGAGTATGCGCGCCGACATGGCATTCAGGTCGACGATCGGTTCGCGCGAACTTTTCTGCACGGCGGACCCGGCGCGCAGCGAAAAAGGCTGACCCTTGCTGTCCTCGCCACGATAGAGCGCCTCGGTCACGCGCATCCGCTCGCGCGCGACGTCGACCTTGTTCTTGTCCAGCACGAAGCTGACTTTGTCGCCGCCGGTGAAGGGGGCCGTCGCCAGCAGGGCCGCCAGAACGCCGACGGCGATCGGCAGCCAGCCCTTGAGCAACCTGACCAGCCGGTCATGGCTGCCGCCGGGGCGCGCCCACTGACGACGCACGTCGCGTTGCTGATCGGCTTGGACGGACATGGCGGCGCGAACGCTCCCTTACATATGCGCGAAGATGTCGATCTCCGGCCAGCCGGCCAGGTCGAGTTCGGCGCGGTGGGGCAGGAAATCGAAACAGGCCTGCGCCAGTTCCATCCGGCCTTCGCGAATCAGGCGCTTGTCCAGTTCGGCCTTCAGCGCATGAAGGTAGCGCACGTCCGACGCAGCATAGTCCTTTTGCGCGTCCGACAAGACCGGCCCGCCCCAGTCGCTCGACTGCTGTTGCTTACTGATGTCCTGTCCCAGCAACTCGCGCACCAGTTCCTTCAACCCGTGGCGATCGGTATAGGTGCGGATCAGGCGCGAAGCGATCTTGGTGCAATAGACGGGCGCCGCCACGACGCCCAGATAATGTTTTATCGCGGCAAGATCGAACCGGCCGAAATGATAGAGTTTCAGCCGCGCCGGATCAGCCAGCACCGCACGAAGATTGGGTGCGGCATAATCGCTGCCGGGATTGAAGCGCACCAGATGCTCGTCACCCTTGCCATCACTGATCTGGACGACGCAGAGGCGGTCACGCGGGGTGATGAGGCCCATGGTTTCGGTGTCGACAGCGATCGGGCCGGGGGCGAGTACGCCGGCGGGCAGATCTTCTTCATGAAAATGCACGGTCATATATTTCCCCTTATGGCGAAACCGGGCGCACCGCAATCAAGCCTTTGCGCTGTTGCTGCGTTGCGACAAACGGATGGGATTGCGCGATGAAATGCAGGGAATTTCCGGTATTTTAGCGCAAAAGAACGGAACATGATCGCAACGATGAAAATCATTCGCGCTGCCCTGAAAAGTTGATATAGTGATTCCCAAACCCGCCTTTGCGGTGGATTCTGCATGTCATTCGCCCGACATGTTTGTCCGATTGTCTTTGGGGCGAAGCGAAAGTGACTAACAGGGCATGAGTTTTGACAGAGGTCGCCGCGGCGGGCGCGGCAAGGATAAGCGCGACGGTTTCGGCGACGACAACTTTTACGGTGGCGGTGATCGCGGCGGCTTCGGCGGCGGTTTCGGCGGCGGCGATCGTTTCGGCGGTGGTGGTGGCGGCTTCGGCGGCGATCGTGGAGGTTTTGGCGGCGGCGGTGGTGACCGCGGTGGCTTTGGCGGCGGCGGCGGTGGCCGTGGCGGCTTTGGTGGCGGCGGCGGCGGTTTTGGCGGCGGCGGCGGCGGTGGTCGCGGCATGCCTGCCCAGGTTGTCGGCGAAGGCAAGGGCGTCGTTAAGTTCTTCAACGGACAGAAGGGCTTCGGCTTCATCGTTCGTGATGACGGCGGTGAAGACGTGTTCGTTCATATCAGCGCGGTCGAGCAGGCCGGCCTGACCGGCCTGGCCGAAGGCCAGCCGCTGGGCTTTACGCTGGTCGATCGTGGCGGCAAGGTGTCGGCGACCGATCTGGTGATCGACGGCGAACCGCTTCCGGTCACGGATCGTGCGCCGCGTGAACCGCGCGAGCCTCGCGCCGGTGGTTTCGGCGGCGATCGTGGCGGCTTCGGCGGTGCCGATCGTGGTCCGCAGCGCCAGCTGACCGGTGAACGCGCCAGCGGCACGGTGAAATTCTTCAACGCGATGAAGGGCTTCGGCTTCATTCAGCGCGATGACGGCCAGCCGGACGCCTTCGTGCACATCAGCGCCGTCGAGCGTGCGGGCATGTCCGCTCTAAACGAGGGCGACCGCCTCGACTTCGAACTGGAAGTCGATCGTCGCGGCAAATATGCGGCGGTGAATCTCCAGTCGAAGGCCGACTGACGCGCGATACATGAATCATCCCTGTTGCAGGGGAGAGGATAGAAAGGGGTCGTCCAGCTGGGCGGCCCTTTTTCTTTGCCCATCTCCCCGCGCCTCCATCGTGCGCCATGGACCATCAGGCCTCAGAGCATTCTGAAGTCGGCTGGACCAGCCGACGGCTCGCAATATGCTGTAATCAAACGATAAATAGAGCTGGGAACAATTCCATCTCATCGTTCATGGCTCGAAGGTCGTCAACGCGCCGCGCCAGCCGTGGCTGGATGGCAAATATCCCTGCTGGTCGATGGCGCGTGCCGGGCAAATGTGCCCGCCGGGCCGGAATGGTCCTTCAGCCCTGGTCCTGATAGGCCATCTGCAAGATGCCCCAATGGCGGCCACGGACATGGATGGACGCGATCACCTGCTTCAGCAGGACGATCTCCCCCTCCGCGGTGGGGCGGCGATAGGCCTTGATGCAGAAGGGCTGGGTGATCCTGCACTGTTCGCGTGTGTCCGCAAAGTCGAAGATCAGCCCCTGGCGTGAATGTTCGGCATTCCAGACATCGTCGCCAGGCCGCTGCGGATGCGACCGTTCCGGCATGGCGATGGCGCCATAGGCGTGACGATCAGTAAAGGTCATGCCGAACAGCCCCGGATAGGTGCGCGCCATTTCCTGCCGCGCGCGCGCGGCCGCCAGCATCGCCGGCTGGATCGGGTGACTATATTGAAGGGGGTTCGTGCCGGGGATCGGCGCATAATGGTCGCTGAAGGCCTCGGCCTCGCTGATTCGCCCTTCAGCAATGGCCTGCTCGATCGAGCGGGCCACGGCCTCGGCGGATTCCAGGGCGAAGCGGATATAGAGCGAGTCGGGAATGTCGACACCGCTTTCCGCCAGATATTGCAGCAGCAGGTTCGTGTCTTCGCTGGCGCTGGTGATGCGGCCGGACAGGCGTTGCAGGCCACCGGCATTGTCGCTCGACGTGCTCGCCAGTGCCGCAAGGCCGGAACGGATCTCGCCCGCCGATCCGACCATCGATCCGATACGCTGGGCCACGCCCTCGCTGTTGCTCGACAGATCGAGCATGAGCGCGGCCAGCCGTTCGACCAATGTCTCGATGTTGCGGGTGTCGGACTGGGCGGTGCGGGCGGTCTGGGCGCCGCGCATGATGCTGTCGAGCATGCCGCCGGCCTCGCTGGTCAGCGCCGCGATCGACTGTTCGATCGTCTGGGTCGCTGCACCGGTTTCCTGCGCCAGTTTCTTCACTTCGGCCGCGACCACGGCGAAGCCGCGCCCGGCGTCGCCTGCGCGTGCCGCCTCGATCGTGGCGTTGAGGGCAAGAAGGTTGGTCTGGCTGGCGATGCCGCTGATCACGCTGGTGACATGGGCAACGGTCTTGAGTGCCTCGCCAAAGCCGTCCAGCCGCGCGTGGATGCGACTTACCTGTTCGATCAGATCGACGAAATTGCTGTTTGCGGTCGACAATTGGCGGCCTGAATCGTCAATGATGGCGCGCGCGGCGACCGCCTTTTCCCGCGCATCCTGCCCGGCCAGCGAGACGCGCTCGCCATCCTGCGACAATTGCGCGGCGGCGACGCTGATCGCCTCGATCGTTTGCGCCTGATGCGTCACCCGCTCGGCGAGTTCGCTAATGTCTGCCTGAAGGTCGAGCGTGCGGATACCCAGGTCGCCGGACAATTTGGCGACCTTCATCACTGCGCGTGCGACGCTATCGGATTGCATGTCCCTCATCACGACATGCGAGGCTATCGAGCCGTGGTAAATTAAGCGTTAGCACTGCCACTCAGTCCGTCTCAGAGCGCGCCCGCCAGCGCCAGCATGACGCCCACCACCACCAACATCAATCCGATGATCTCGCTGCGCTGCATCCGCTCCCTGAGGTAGAAATGGCCGAACGCCATGGTGAAGGCGACCTCGATCTGGCCGACGATCCGCACCAGCGCGACCGGCGCGGTGGCAAAGCCGGTGAACCAGCAGGCGGACCCAAGCGCGGAGAGCAGTCCGACCTGCCCCGACACGCGCCAGCTGGCGAAGACCCGGCCGATCTCGCCCCGTTCGCGCAACATCATCCAGGCGCCCAATATCACTGTCTGGAGCAGCACGGTCACGCACAGCACGATCAGCGCGGCGAGGATGCGATCGTCGCCGCCGACCTCCTGCGTTGCGCGGCGGATGCCGATCGCGGTCAGGGCGAAGAAGAAGCCCGACGCGATGCCGGTGATGGCGGCAGGCTGTCCGAGGGCGCGGAGGAAATCGATCGGTCCCATCCGCCTGCCGCCGGTAGACAGCAGCATCACGCCGATGACGCCGCAGCCGATCCCGGCCCAGGTCAGCGGCGAGAGCGTCTCGCCCATCAGCAGGAACGACAGGACCGCGCCCTGCACCGCCTCGGTCTTGGAATAGGCCGTGCCGACGACGAAATTACGATGGCTGAAGGCCAGGATCAGCAGGTTGGTCGCGATGATCTGCGCAAGGCCGCCAGCGAGGCAGAAGAGCAGGAAATGCTGCTGTAGTGCCGGCCAGGGCATGGGCAAGGCCAGCCGATAGAGGCCGAGCATCAGCAGGGTGAAGGGGATGCCGTAAAGATAGCGGACCAGGCCCGCGCCATTCAGGGAGAGGCTATGGCTCACCCGGCGCTGGACGGCGGTGCGCCAGGCCTGGGTCGCGCCGGCCAGCAGGGTTGCCGGCAGCCAGAGGGGAGAGGTGATCATGCCCGCCGCTATACAGGGCGGACCCGACCCGTCACCCCATCATCGCCAGCAGCGTGAAGAAGAGCGAGAGCGAAACGCAGGCAAAGCCATAGAGGAGCGGCAGGCGCAACATCGTTCCGGTGCGCGACAGGGAGTATGCATCCTTGAACTGGCGATACATGTGCCAGGCGGCGAACAGCATCAGGCCCAGCGTGACGAGGCCGCTCGTGACATGCACCGCATTCAGCACCATCGACAGGCAGAAGAGCAGCGACATGAAGGCGATCGAATAGGTCACATAGATCGCATGGTCGTACATTTTGTAGCGGCGGCTGAAGGGAAAGAGCAGCCAGACGAACGGCAGCGAGATGAGGATAAGCGCCCAGGAGAATTTATAGGCGTTGGCCTTGAGCTTGTAATAGGCGAACTCCGGGTTTTCCGCTGCGGCGCTCACTGCCCTGCCTACCGTCTTGGCGATGCCGCCATTGACCCCTTCGCCCATCAGCGAATCGGTCAGGTCGCTGGCGAGCGTGAGGCCCTTGCGCTCTGCGCGCGCGTCGGTCAGTTTTTCGGCCAGCGCTTCGCGTCGACCGGCGGAAATGCCGGGCACGGCGAGATCTCCTTCGATCTTCTTGATGCGAGCGTCGGCCTTTTCCTGCTCCTTGCGCAGTTCAGCTTGCGCTTCGGCATTCATCTTCACGCCCTTGACCGCGTCATCCGGGCCATGATGGCTGGTCAGCGAAAAAATGGCGTAGAGAAGAAAGGCGGAGAAGAGGAACAGGGCGAAGGGCGACACGAACTTGGCGCGTTCGCCATGGATATAGCGCCGCGTCAGCTTGCCCGGCCGCAGCGCCAGTTCAGGGAGGGTGGTCCAGATCTTGCCCTCGAAATGGAGCACGCCATGGGCCAGGTCATGACCGATCGCCGCGAAGCTGCGGTGCAGATGCGCCGTCTGTCCGCATTGCGCGCAATAATTGCCGTTCAGCGCCGCGCCGCAGTTGAGGCAAGGGCCGTGGCCCGGTTCATGCGGCCCATGTCCTGCTTCGCCATGGCCCGGCTCCACCGCCCGTGCCAGCATCGCCCCGGTGACGGCGTCACCCGCTGCTTCGATTCCCCCAGTCATGGGGCGGGAGGATATCAGCGGTGTATGATCGACACCAGACGCTTCGCGCGAGGCGCTGTTCAGTCCGGCTTCGCCTCGATCCTGAGGCCCGTAAAGGACGCGAGAAAGGCATAGCTGTCGGCATATTCGTCGATCAGCTTGTCGATCGGCTTGCCCGTGCCATGGCCGGCGCGGCTTTCGATGCGGATCAGATGCGGCCGGTCGCCGATATTCGCTGCCTGGAGCGCGGCGGCATATTTGAAGCTGTGCGCCGGCACGACCCGGTCGTCGGTATCCGCCGTGGTGACGAGGATCGCCGGATAGTCCTTGCCCGACAAGATATTGTGATAGGGCGAATAGCCGTAGAGCAGCGGAAAATCCTCCGCCTTGTCCGGCGATCCATAGTCGTCGATCCAGTAGCGGCCGGCGGTGAAGCGGTCGAAGCGCAGCATGTCCATGACGCCCACGGCCGGTAGGGCGGCGGCGAACAGGTCGGGGCGCTGGTTCACCACCGCGCCCACCAGCAGGCCGCCATTGGACCGTCCCTCGATCGCCAGGCCGTTTTGCGGCGTATAGCCATTGGCCTTCAGCCATTCGCCCGCCGCGATGAAATCGTCGAAGACATTCTGCTTGTTGGCGCCGCGCCCCGCGTCGTGCCACGCCTTGCCATATTCGCCGCCGCCGCGCAGGTTCGCGATCGCATAGGCGCCACCCTGTTCCAGCCAGGCCATGCGCACCGCCGAATAGCCCGGCGTCAGCGAGATGTTGAAGCCGCCATAGCCATAGAGGATAGTCGGCGCGGCGATGGCGTGGTCGGCCAGCACCTTCTTGCGCAGGATGGTGATCGGAATCATCGTCCCGTCCTTCGACGGGTAGAGGCGCTGCTCTATCCCGAAATCGTCGGGATTGAAGGGCAGGTCGGGCTGGGCGAACGGCTGATATTGCTGGGTCGCCGTGTCGAAGCGATAGATGCTGGCCGGGGTGACGAAGCCGGAAAAGCTGAAGAAAGTCTCGGGATCGCCCTCGCGTCCGCCAAAGCCCGCCGCCGTGCCGAAGCCGGGCAAGGGCACGTCGCCGACCTTGCGCCCGTCCAGTTCGACCAGTTCGGCAACGGTCTGCGCGTCGCTCATATAGGCCAGGATCATGCGATTGCCGACCAGTGAGCCACCGGCCAGAGTCTCCTTCCGTTCCCGTACCAGTTCCCTGGCGGCTGCCCGGGGCCGGGTGGCGTCCAGCGTCACCACGCGCATATGGGCGGCGCGCTGATCGGTGATGAAATAGAGCGTGGCACCCTTGCTGCCGATCAGTCGCCAGTCATTGACCGGCCCCTTGACCAGCAGTCGCGGCTTGACCGGGCCACCGGAGAGTTCGGCGACGTGGATTTCCCGGCGGGGGTCGATGCCCTGGAAAGAGCTGATGATCAGCCAGCGCCCGTCCGCCGTTACCTGCGCCTGGTGGCTGAGGGTTGGACGGTCCGGACTCGCATAGATGAGTTGATCCTGGGCCTGCTCCGTACCGATGCGGTGGTAGAAGATTTGCTGGCCTTCATTGGCGGACCGGAAGGCTTCGCCCTCCTGCGGCGCGGCGAAGCGGGAATAGAAAAAGCCTTCGCCGCGGCCGTCCCAGGCTATCTGGGAGAATTTCACCCATTCGACGGCATCGTCCAATATCTTGCCGCTGTCGACGTCGAGCAGCTTGAGCGTGCGCCAGTCGCTGCCGGCGTCCTGCACCGCATAGGCCAGATATTTCCCGTCAGGCGAAGGCGCCCATTCGGCAAGGGCGCTGGCGCCGTCCTTCGCCCAATCATTGGGGTCGAGCAGGAGGCGCTGCCTGCCGTCCAGTCCTTCACGGACATAGAGTGGCGTCTGATTCTGCAAGCCCTTGTTGTAGCCGTAGAAATAACGACCGCCCGCCTTGCGCGGAATGGTGAAGCGGCCGTGGGAAAAGAGCGCCTGCATCCGCGTCTTCAACGCCTCGCGCCCCGGCAGGCCGTCGAGATAGCGACGGGTGAGGGCATTCTCCTCGGCCACCCAGTCGCGCACCGCCGGATCGGCGCGCAGGTCATTTTCGAGCCAGCGATAGGGGTCGGCGACCTTCACGCCGAAATGATCCTCGACCAGGTCGAGGCGGCGGGTGACGGGATAGCGCAACGCCTTGTCGCCGGCGTCGATCGCCGCGCCTTCGGCCCGTGCGACGGCCGGAGCGGCGGCCAGCAACAGCGGCAGCAGGATCAGGGCAGCGGCGCGCATCCTCTCTTCGTCACTCTTTTCCCAAAAAGAACAGGCCGCGATCCCTAGGGGATCGCGGCCTGTCGGTAAATGACTCAGTCCCGATTATCGGGACCGGTCAGATCACGCTTCTTCCAGCTCGTCGGCATCGGCGCCCTGGACCGGACCGGAGTCCTGACCCTTGGCGTCGACGTCGCGGTCGACCAGTTCGATGATCGCGATCGGCGACGCGTCCGAAGCGCGGTAGCCGGCCTTGATCACGCGGGTATAACCGCCGTTGCGGTCCTTGTAGCGCTCGGCGAGCACTTCGAACAGCTTGGCGAGCTGAACGTCGTCCTGCAGACGGGCCGAAGCCAGGCGACGGTTGGACAGGCCACCCTTCTTGGCGAGGGTGATCAGCTTTTCGACGTAAGGACGCAGTTCCTTGGCCTTGGCGGTGCCGGTCAGGATCTGCTCATGCTTGATGAGCGACGCTGCGAGGTTGCGCAGCAGCGAGTTGCGGTGACCGGTGCTGCGCTGCAGCTTGCGATGACCAACCTTGTGACGCATGATATCTTCCTTCGTTCGTTAAGGGGCCGTGTGAGGTACCCCAGACCTGGCGGTGTTAAGGGCCACCGCCTGTCAGCCCATAAGGAACCGGGCCGGAACATCCGTCCCGGCCCCGCACCTTTTAGCCCAGCAGCTCCTGTTCGAGCTTCTTGGCCATTTCCTCGATATTTTCCGGCGGCCAGCCGGGGATGTCCATGCCCAGGCGCAGACCCATGGACGACAGCACTTCCTTGATTTCGTTCAGTGACTTGCGGCCGAAATTCGGGGTGCGCAGCATCTCGGCTTCGGTCTTCTGGACCAGATCGCCGATATAGATGATGTTGTCGTTCTTGAGGCAGTTGGCCGAGCGGACCGACAATTCCAGTTCGTCCACCTTCTTGAGCAGATAGCGGTTGATCTGGTTGGCGTCGCTTTCGCCTTCCGAAGCGGCGGCGGCGGCATGGCCGGCGGCCGGCGCAGCGGCGGGCAGGGCGTCCTCGAAGTGGACGAACAGCTGGAGCTGGTCCTGCAGGATGCGGGCGGCATAGGCCACCGCGTCTTCCGGCGTGACGGTGCCGTCGGTATCGACGGTCAGCGACAGCTTGTCATAGTCCAGTTCCTGGCCGACGCGGGTATTGTCGACCTTGTAGGCGACCTGGCGCACCGGCGAGTAGAGGGCGTCGACCGGGATCAGGCCGATCGGCGCGTCGGCCGGACGGTTGGCGACGGCCGGGACATAACCCTTGCCGACATCGGCGGTCAGTTCCATGTTGAGCGTCGCGCCCTGGTCCAGGTGGCAGATCACCAGGTCCGGGTTCATCACTTCGATGTCGCCGACGACGCTGATGTCGCCCGCCTTCACCACGGCCGGGCCGGTGGCGGACAGCTGCAGCCGCTTGGGGCCTTCGCCTTCCATGCGGAGCGCGACCTGCTTGATGTTGAGGACGATGTCGGTCACGTCCTCGCGCACGCCGGCAAGCGACGAGAATTCATGCAGGACATTCTCGATCTTGATCGAGGTGACCGCCGCGCCCTGAAGCGAGGACAGAAGAACCCGGCGCAGCGCATTGCCGAGCGTCAGGCCGAAACCGCGCTCCAGCGGCTCGGCAACGAAGGTCGCCTTGCGCTTGCCGTCACCCGACGCCTTGATCTCAAGGCTGTTGGGCTTCTTCAATTCCTGCCAGTTCTTCATGTTGACAGTCATGTATTTCCCCTGGGGATGGGCCGGAACGCTTGTGAAATCCTGCACCCGACAGGACGTTCCGGCGATGCAAACGGGTAAACGGGCGACGCGTCCGCCGCCCGCATGTCATGCAGCGCTGCGTTTAGACGCGGCGGCGCTTGGAGGGACGCACGCCGTTGTGCGGGATCGGCGTCACGTCGCGGATCGAGGTGATGTGGAAGCCGACGGCCTGCAGCGCGCGCAGAGCCGATTCACGGCCCGAACCGGGGCCCTTCACTTCGACTTCGAGGGTGCGGACGCCATGTTCGGCGGCCTTGCGACCAGCGTCTTCGGCGCACACCTGAGCGGCGTACGGGGTCGACTTGCGGCTACCCTTGAAGCCCATCATGCCGGCCGAGGACCACGAGATCGCGTTGCCCTGGGCGTCGGTGATGGTCACCATGGTGTTGTTGAAGCTGGCGTTGACGTGCGCGACGCCGGCCGAGATGTTCTTGCGTTCGCGGCGCTTAATGCGCTGGGGTTCGCGTGCCATTATTAGCTCTTCCTACAAAATCTGGTTGCGCAGGAGGCGTCTCGCTTGGGGAGCGCTGCCTCCGGCGGAGTAATTCGTCCCCCGGGACGAATTACTTCTTCTTGCCGGCGATCGGCTTCGCCTTGCCCTTGCGGGTGCGCGCATTGGTGTGCGTGCGCTGACCGCGGACCGGCAGGCCCTTGCGGTGACGCAGGCCGCGATAGCAGGCCAGATCCATCAGGCGCTTGATGTTCATCGCGGTTTCGCGACGCAGATCGCCTTCGACGGTCAGGTCGGCGTCGATCGCTTCGCGGATCTGCAGGACTTCGGCGTCCGACAGGTCCTGAACGCGGCGGCTGTGGTCGATGCCCAGCTTGTCGGCGAGGTCGACGGCAGTCTTGCGACCGATGCCGTGGATGTAGGTGAGCGCGATGATCACGCGCTTGTTGGTCGGGATGTTGACACCCGCAATACGTGCCATGGTAATTTAATCTCCTGCTCCACAGGACGGCTTGCGCCACCCTATCTCAAAGCGTCCAGGCCGCCCTTCCCTGGCGAGGAAAAACGGCCGATTTCCTATTCCCCTAGACGCAAAAAAGACGGCTAGTGCATGAAGCACTGCCGCTCACCAGCGTGTTGGGGAGGAGCGCCTTTAGCGATTCGTCCCAAAATAGTCAACTCCTTGGCCGGCAGGATCGCGGTTTCATGCGGTCAGCCTTTTACCCGGATCTCGAACAGCTTGGGCCAGTTCTTGCCCGTGACGAACACCCGATCGGTGGCCGCGTCATAGGCGATACCGTTGGCGACGGCTTCGCTGTCCTTCACGCCAGCTTCCTTCAGTAAGGGCGCGATGTCGATCCAGTCGATCACGGCCCCGGTCGCCGGGTCGATGCGGGCGATTTTCGTGTCATACCAGATGTTCGCCCAGATTTCGCCGCGGACCCATTCCAGTTCGTTGAGGCGATCGACGGCGCGGCCGTTCCAGGCCACGGTGATGCGACGCGCTTCGATCAGAGTGTCGGGATCGAGGAAGCGCAATTGCGCGCTGCCGTCGCTCATGATGAGGCTGCGGCCATCCTGGGTCATGCCCCAGCCTTCGCCTTCGTAGCGAAAGTCGGACAGCGGCGCGAAATCGGCGAGGTTCCAGACGAAACCCTGACGATGGCGCCAGGTCAGGCTGATGAGGCGGTCCTTCCAGTTGACGATGCCCTCGCCGAAATAGGATCGGTCGAGAACGCGGCGCTGGAGGATCTTCCCGGTCTTGAGCGCGACCTTGCGGATGTCCGACTGCCCTTCCAGCCCGGTGCTCTCATAGAGTGCGCCATCGAGATAGAAGAGCCCTTCCGTGAAGGCCGTGGGGTCATGGGGATAGGTTTTGACCAGCTTCCACGGCGTGTCGGCCTGCGCCGGTGCGGCGAGGATGAAGGCGCTGACGAGCGCGAGCAGGACGCGCTTCATTCGGCGGCCTGACCTTCGACGGCGGATGCGAGCCAGGCGGGGAGGCTGGCGGGATCGAGCGTCTCGACGCGGCGCAGCTCGATCGACAGGCCAAGGTCGGGAAGGGCGGCGCGCTGACGCTTTTCGTCCGCCGCCCCAAGCGGCACGGCCACCAGCCGACGGTTCACCTTGTTGCGATAATGCATCCGCGCGGTATTTTCCTGCCCGACATAGCAGCCCTTGTCATAGTCGACGCCGCCCAGTTCCTCCGCATTGGTTTCCAGCCAGAGGATCTGGTCCTGCCCGAGTTCCTCCACGCCCTCGAAAATGCCGAGCGAGAGGCGATGGGCGCGGAAGGCGGCAGAGGCGTCGCCGTCGCCGGCCGGCGCCAGCCAACGAGCCCCAAGCGCTGGCAGGCGGGGGTCGAGCGGCTTGCCGGGGGCATCGGACGACCAGTGGACGGCGAGCGCGTCGTCTCGTGCGATCGTCACCTTGCGGCGCAAGCGATAGAGGGTGAGGCGCTTCGCCAGCATGTCGGCCTGGGTGGCTTCGCAATCTATCAGCACGTCGTCCCCATCCGCCCACAGAATGAAGTCGAACAGCGCCTTGCCCTGCGGCGTCAGCAACCCGGTCCAGCGTGGCCGATCGTCCGTCAGCTTCACCACATCGCAGGTCAGCAGGCCTTGAAGGAAGGGGCGGGCTTCTTCGCCCGAAATTCTGAGGATGGCGCGATCGCGCAAGGTGGTGCCGGTCATGGGCCTTAGGTAGGGCGGCGGCGCGACTTAGCCAAGCCCGTCCGCGCTCCCATCACAATCGGTGCGGGTATCCGCAGCGGGTCGGTTTACGCCGTCGCCACCCGGTTGCGCCGCGCTGTCGCGATGCCGTCGCTGGCGAAGAGGATTAGGCCGATCCAGATCAGGCCGAAGCTCGCCATTTGCCCGGCGCTCAGCTTCTCGCCGAACAGCAGCACGCCGCACAGGAATTGCAGCGTCGGCGCGAGATATTGCAGCAGGCCCAGCGTCGCCATCGGCAGGCGATGCGCCGCCATGGCGAACAGCACCAGCGGCACCGTCGTCACCGCGCCAGAGACTATGAGCAGCGCGGTCGTCGGCATGTCCTGGCCAAAGCCGATGCCGCCATGGCCAAATTCCCAGAAGAGATAGGCAATCGCCAGAGGGGTGAGCAGCAGCGTCTCGACCCCCAGCCCGGTCATCGGCGCAACAGGGGTCGTCTTGCGGAGCAGGCCATAGAAGGCGAAGCTGAACGCCAGCGCCAGGCTGATCCACAGCGTGGTCAGGGCGGATGCGGTGAGGATGACGACGCCGACCGACGCGACGCCGATCGCCAGCATCTGCGGCCGCCGCAACCTTTCCTTGAGCACCAGCACGCCCAGCGTGACATTGACCAGCGGATTGAGGAAATAGCCCAGGCTCGCCGCCAGGACATGACCGCCATTGACCGCCCAGACATAGGTCAGCCAGTTGATGCCGATCATCAGCGCGGAACCGGCCAGCGGCAGCACCAGCCGGCGAGTCCGCAAAGCGGCAAGGAAGGGCGGCAGGCCGCGCCGCAAGGCGAGCAGCCCCAGGATCAGCAGCAGCGACCAGAGGATGCGCTGGGTCACGATCTCCACCGGGTCGACATGGTGGAGCAGCCGGAAGAAGAGCGGCAGCAGCCCCCAAAGTCCATAGGCGCCGACTGCAGCCAGCAGGCCGCGCCGCATTTCGGTTTCCGCGTGGGTCAGATTATGCCTCCGCCCAGGAACAGGCGCAGCGCGCCGAAGGCCGCGACGATCAGGCAGAAATTCCGGCCGCCATTTTTCGAGGACAACATGCCCACGAACGCGCCGAACAGGGCGATCGGCACCAGCAGCCAGTTGAGTCCGCCCAGCAGCGGCAGGACCGCCGGGATCATCAGGATAAGGGTCACAAGGCCGATGAAGCCGGAAAGGATGTTGAGCATCGTCAACACATGGCCTTCAACCTGTCCCAGAGCAAGACAGCGGGACGATGCCAGTGTCAGGAAACTGGCCTTTCGTAAAAAAATCGGTCAATCCGGCCATGGCTCTAAAGACTAGGGCAAGGATTTTCCGTGCATTGCCGATGGCGAAGGAGTGAAGATATGGCGCTTATTCGGTCTGTCGGGATGTTGTCGCTGGCCCTGGCGCTCGCCGCCTGCGGCAAGGGCGACAAGGACGCCAATCTTGCGGCGCTTGACGCGCAGCTTACCAACAATGCCGCCGATCCGGCGCTCAAGGGCGCGCTGGCGGACCCGATCGTGGTCGACCCGCAGCTTGTAGGCCAGGCCAACCGCAATGCCGTGCGCCCGGCGGACAGGCCCGCCAATGGCGCAGTGCCGATGCTGAGTGGCGATGCCGGCAAGGCGCAGGCGACCGCAGTCCGCCAGGCCGGCGGCAAGCTGCTGTCCGCGCCCGCAGCGAGTCAGGGCGAGGCGATGGCGTCCACCGTGACGCTGGGCGCGGTCGCGCGGGAACAGGCAGCGCAGCGCGGCGGCAATGCCGGCTGCGCGAAGAAGCTGGACTATGGCACGGAATGGGCGCAGCGCCTGCCCGAACCCTTCGCCCTCTATCCCGGCGCGCAGCTGACCGAGGCGGCCGGCGCGGAAGCCGATGGCTGCACCCTGCGCGCTGCCAGCTTCGTGACGCCGGTGCCGCGCCAGGGCGTAATGGACTATTATTACACCGTCGCTCGGCGGGCAGGCTATGATGGCGAACACAAGATCATGGGCGGCGACCATGTGCTGGGCGGCACGCGCGGCTCCGACGGCAGCGCCTATTTCATCCTTTTCACCGACGCGCCCGGCGGCAAGACCAGCGTCGACATCATCGCGGACAATGGACGATAGGGCGCGGCCTTTACGGAATAAGCAGTTCCATCCCTGCCTTCACCCGGTCGAGCGCCAGATAGCTGTGGTAGCTCGCCACGGATTCATTCTCGGCGAACAGCCGGCGGGTGGTGGCTTCGTAGCTGCGCATGTCGGGCGCGACGATCAGCATGATGAAGCTGCGGCCACCGGTGACATAATAGCATTGCTGGACGTCGGGATCGTCGCGAAATAGCTTTTTCGCGCGGTCGACCGTCGCGGCCTTCTCATCGACCAGATTGACTTCCACGATCGATGTGATCCCCAGGCCGATCGCGTCGGGATCGACGATGGCGACATTGCGGGCGATTACGCCGCTCTTTTCCATCGCGGCGATACGACGCTGAACGGCAGCGGCGGAGAGGTGCACGGCTTCGGCAATGGCGCGCTGGGGCGTGCGGTTGTCGCGCTGGAGGATGCGCAGGATCGCCTTGTCGAACGAATCGAGCAGGCGAGGCGATGAACCATTATCCGTCATGCTGACGAGTAATTGTTGCATTGGGCCTGCCAATCAAGAGCGCATGTCCCGGTACGATGATGATATCACCCGTTTATCGGCAATAGGGTAGGCGGCACGCGTGGATAGGGGATCGAACGGCGCGACATATGCGGGCATCGCATTCGGCGCGGGCGCAGGCGCGCTCTGGGGGCTGGTGTTCCTGGCGCCCGAAGTCGTGCGCGGCTTCAGTCCGCTGGAGCAGGCGATCGGGCGCTATCTGGCCTATGGCGTGATGTCGGCGCTATTGGTCGCACCGCGCTGGCGCACGCTCCGGGCGCTGATGACGCCGCGCATCCTGTGGGCGCTCGCCTGGCTCGCGCTGGCCGGCAATCTCTTTTATTATGTGCTGCTGGCGAGCGCGGTGCAGATGGGCGGCATCGCCATGACATCGCTGGTGGTCGGCTTCCTGCCGGTGGCGGTGACGATCATCGGCAGTCGGCAGGCGGACGCCGTGCGGTTGCGCCAGCTGGCGCCGTCGCTGCTGCTTTGCATCGCGGGCGCTTTCTGCATCGGATGGCAGGCGATCGCGATGCCTGGCGCGGGGCCGGTCGCGACGCGCCTGATCGGCTTTGGCTGCGCGATCGGCGCGCTCGTCTCCTGGACCGCCTTTGCCATCGGCAACAATCACTGGTTGCGCCGGATGGGTGACATGCCCGCGCAGGACTGGAATTTCCTGATCGGCCTGGCGACGGGCGTGCAGGCCCTGCTGTTCCTGCCGGTCGTTTTCCTGCTGGGCGTCGGGCAGCATGACGCGGCGGGCTGGAGCAAGTTTGCGGGGGTGACGATCGGCATCGCCCTGCTGGCCTCGATCGTCGGCAATGCGCTGTGGAACCGGATGAGCCGGCTGCTGCCGCTGACCATGGTGGGGCAGATGATCCTGTTCGAAACGGGCTTTGCGCTGATCTACGGTTTCCTCTGGGAGCAGCGCATGCCGACCCTGCTGGAGGGCGCGGCGTTCGTGCTGGTGGTGTCGAGCGTCGTCACCTGCATCGCCGCGCATCGCCGGCCCGGTCCGGCGGAAGCAACCGTCGCGGCCTGATTGCGACCTTTCCCCTTTGGCGGTTTCGCTATAGGGCGGGTTTCATGACCAATATGTTTCTTGTGATGGGCGGCGGCGCGGTCGGCACGCTGGCGCGCTATCTGACCGGTCGGCTGGCGGGGCAATTGATGCCCGGCGCGGCCTGGCCCTGGGGTACTTTTGCCGTGAACCTGATCGGCGGTTTCGCCATGGGGCTGCTGGCCGGATGGCTCGCGCGCGGCAGCAGTGTGTCGGGTGAGCCGATCCGCCTGTTGCTGGGCGTGGGTGTGCTGGGCGGCTTCACGACCTTTTCCGCCTTCAGCCTGGAAACGATGCTGATGATCGAGCGCGGCCAGGCTGCGCTGGCCATGGGCTATGCGGTGGCGTCGGTGATCGGCGCGGTCGGCGCGCTGGCGCTGGGCCTGACCGTCATGCGGAGTGCCGCGGCATGAAGGGGCGTCCTCCGGGCAAGAGCGGCGCCGGTTCGTCCGGCAATGGCGCACGCGGCGCCGGCCCGCGTAGCGGCAAGCCTGCGGGCGGGCGGCCTTCGGATCGCAAGGCGGCCGATCGCAAACCCGGCGATCGCAAGCCTGACGGTGCATATGGGCGCGGCAAGCCGTCCGGTCCGCGCAAGAGTGACGGCGGCAAGCCGGCCTTCAAGCCCAGAACGCCGGCTGCGACCAAATCGGCGGCTGCTGCGGCGAAGCCTGCCCCGGCCAAGGCCGCCCCTGCCAAGGCGAACCCCGCCAAGGGCGTGTCGCTGGACGTGCGCCAGTTCCGGGTGAAGGCGGACGATGACGGCATCCGCCTCGACCGCTGGTTCCAGCGGCATCTGCCCGATGTCGGCTTCAATCTGGTGTCGCGCTGGTCGCGGACCGGGCAGTTGCGCGTCGATGGCGCGCGCGCCGCGCCGGGCGATCGGATCACCGAAGGCCAGATGATCCGCGTGCCGCCCGCCGAAGCGAAGCCCGAAGCGGCGGAGAAACCCAAGCGCGTCCGCGTGATCGACCTAACCCCGGACGAGATCGCCTATGCGCAGGACATGGTGATCCACAGGGACGATCAGGCGATCGTCATCAACAAGCCGCCGGGCCTCGCGACGCAGGGCGGGACCAAGACCGACGAGCATGTCGACAAGCTGCTCGACGGCCTGCTGTTCGACGCGGAATCGCGGCCCAAGCTGGTCCACCGGCTGGACAAGGACACGTCGGGCGCACTGCTGCTCGCGCGCACCAGCCGCTCCGCCGCCCATTTCGCCAAGGCCTTTTCCAGCCGCACGGCGCGCAAAGTCTATTGGGCGCTGGTGATGGGCGTGCCCTCTATCAACGACGGCATGATTGAACTACCGCTCGCCAAGCAGCCGGGCACCGGTGGCGAAAAAATGCATGTGGACGAGGAAGAGGGCCTGCCCGCCCGCTCGCGCTATCGCGTGATCGAGCGCGCCGGCAATCGCGCCGCCTGGGTCGAGCTGCAACCCCATACCGGGCGCACTCACCAGCTGCGCGTGCATATGGCCGCGATCGGCCATCCCATCGTTGGCGACGGCAAATATGGCGGCAAGGAAGCGTTCCTGAGCGGCACGATCAGCCGCAAGATGCACCTGCACGCCCGCCGCATCCGGGTCGACCATCCAGATGGTGGCCGGGTCGACGTGACGGCGGAGCTTCCGACGCACTTTGCCAACAGCCTGCACGAACTGGGCTTCGACCTCAGCCTCGGCGACCTGCCGCTGGACGATGAGATCGACCGGACCCCGACCCGTGAGGACGAGAAGAAGTTCGCGCGCCAACATGCCAAGCAGATCCGCAAGGGCCGCAAGGGCGAGCGCCGGTCGCGCGGATCGCGCTGAGGGAGCAGGGGTGCATCCCGATCCCAAGTTCCGCTGGCGGGATGAGGATGAGCTGCGCGCCTTCGTGGGCGCGCAGCGGTTCGGGATGCTCTTCGCGCAGACGCCGGACGGCCCGGCGGTGGCGCATGTGCCGGTCATCTGGCTCGACGAGACGCGGATCGGCTTTCACCTGTCGCGCGGCAACCGGCTGGCCCCCCATATCGACGGCGCGCGGCGTTGTTCGTGGCGAACGGGCCGCACGGCTATGTCAGCCCGGACTGGTATGGGCTGGAGGACCAGGTGCCGACCTGGAACTATGTCGCCGCCGAATTGGAGGGCGATGTGCGTGCGCTTCCGGCCGAAGCGCTGCCCGACCTGATCGACGCCCTGTCGTTCGATAGCGAGACGCGGCTCGCGCCAAAACCGGTCTGGACCCGGAACAAAATGACGCCCGGCCTGTTCGACCGGATGGCGGGGGCAATCATCGGCTATCAGATGACCGTCACGGACTGGCGCGGCACATGCAAACTGGGCCAGAACAAGGTGCCGGCCGCGCGTGCGGCGGCGGCGGACGGAATGGCGGCGGCGGGCGATACCGCCATTGCCGCGCTGATGAAGGGGACGTTGGACGACGCATGAGCAATCGCCCATGAACAAGCTGGTTGTTTTCGACTGTGATGGCACGCTGGTGGACAGTCAGCACAGTATCTGTACCGCCATGGTGCGCGCTTTCGAGGAGGCGAAGCTGACCCCGCCTGAACGGCTGGCGACGCTGGCGGTGGTGGGATTGTCGCTCCCGGTGGCGATGGCGCGGCTGTTGCCGGATGCGGAAAGCGACTTTCACGATCATCTGGCCGAACGCTACAAGCTGGCCTTCCACGCGCTGCGGCGCGAAAATGCGGTGTCGGAACCGCTTTATCCCGGCATTGCCGAACTGGTGGAGGATCTGGACGATGCCGGTTGGCTGCTGGGCGTGGCGACTGGCAAGTCCGATCGCGGCCTCCATCTCTGCCTGACCCATCATGGCCTGTTCGATCGGTTCGTGACGCTGCAGACCGCCGACCGGCACCCGTCCAAGCCGCATCCCTCCATGCTCCAGACCGCCATGGCCGAAGCTGGCGCAGCCCCGGAAACCACGGTGATGATCGGCGACACCAGCTTCGACATCGACATGGGCCTGGCGGCCGGCGCGCGGACGATCGGCGTCGGCTGGGGCTATCATGCGCCCGGTGATCTGGTGACGGCAGGCGCCCATGCAGTAGCGATGGACAGCAGGGAGTTGCGCGGCCATATCGGCGCGCCATGACCGACATAATTCCGCCGCCCCCGCCAGCCGACCCGGACAAGGTCGCGCGCCAGCGTCATTTCGCCATCGGCCTGTTCCGCCTGTCCGGCGCCTTCATCGTCATGTTCGGTTTCCTTGCCATCATGCAGCGCTTTTCCTGGGTTCAGGGCGACAGGGCCAAGGCGTTCGGCGCCATCATGGTCGTCACCGGACTCGTTCAGTTCATCGTCGTCCCGCGCCTGCTGCTGGCGCTGTTCCGCCAGAGGCCTCCGCAATGAAGCGTTTCTACAAGGATGTGGCCGTGGTCGCGGCCGAAGAGGGATTGTCGATCCAGCTCGACGGCCGTCCGGTCCGCACGCCCGCCCGCGCGCTGCTGGCGCTGCCCACGCCTGCTCTTGCGGAAGCAATCGCGGCCGAATGGCGCGCGCAGGGGGAGGCGGTCGATCCGGCCTCCATGCCGATCACCGGTCTCGCCAATGCCGCGATCGATCATGTTGCGACCAACAAGGCGGACTTCGCCGCCGGGGTGGTCCGTTATGCGCAGAGCGACCTGCTCTGCTATCGCGCCGATGGTCCCGATACGCTGGTCGCGCGGCAGGCGGCGGCCTGGGATCCGCTGCTCGACTGGGCGCGGGCACGCTACGACGTGACCTTCGTGGTGACGCAGGGAATCATCCCGGTGCCGCAGCCGGACGAGACGCTGGCCCGGCTCGGTGCGGCGGTAACGACGCTCGATCCCTTCACCCTTACCGGCCTGGCGACCCTGGTGACGATCAGCGGCTCGCTGGTCTGCGGGCTTGCGCTGGTCGAGGGTGGCCACGACATCGATGCGATCTGGCAGGCGGCGGAGATCGACGAGGCCTGGCAGGTCGAGCAATGGGGCGAGGATGCCGAGGCATCGGCGCGCGCCGCGCACCGCCGCGTTGATTTTTCCATGGCCGGAGCCTTTTGCGCGATGAACCGAAACTGAAAGAGTCGGAACCGGGCTATTCCTTCGTTCATTGAAGGGGTTGGGCCGCGCGACATCTGCGTTGGAACGATCCAACGCCATCGATCAAGGAGACCCTGACATTGGCTCGATTTGCCAAGTTTGTTCTGATGACCGTTTCGGCGCCGCTGGCGCTTGCTGCGCCGGCGCTGGCGCAGCAGGCCCCCGCACCCCAGAGCGCCCCGGTCGACGCTGCGCCGACCGAGCCTGCAGCTTCGGCGGCGCCTGTCGTCAGGGACCTGACGCCGGACGAAATCGCCGCCTTCAATCAGGCCGTGACCGACTTCACCGCCGGGCAGAGCGCACAGCAGACCGGCGACAATGCCGCCGCGGTCGCCAAATATGACGCGGCCATGCCCGCCATCCGCACGGCGGTGGCAGCCGATCCGACCAAGATCGACAATGTGAATTTCCTCGCCAACGCGCTGTATGCCGACGCTGCCGCCTATGGCGCGCTGGGCCAGATGGACAAGCTGATCGCGCTCTACGACGAATCGCTGCCGCACTGGCGCACGCTGGTGGAAGCCAAGCCGACCGATGCGGCCAGCCGCAACATCCTGGCTGGCATCCTCATCCAGGTCGGCAACGAAAAGCTGGCGGCGAGCGATACCGACGGCGCCGATCCCTATTATCAGGAGGCGCTGCCGCTGGCGCGCAAGTCCGTATCGGAACAGCCTGCCGACGCCGCGGCCAAGAATATCCTTCTATCCGCCCTTATCGGGGCCAGCCAGACCTCGATGGAGGAAGGGCTGCGCGACGAAGTCATCGGCATGGGCAAGGCGATGACCGCCGACGGATCGATCGACGCTGCGAACAAGCCCTCGATCGCGGCGATTACCGGGGCAAATGCGGGCTAAACCAACAAGCGCGAGATAAGGAAACGGGGCCGAAGCGATGCTTCAGCCCTGTTTCATTGGGGGAAGGGCGCCCGGACCGGCACGCTTCGATCCGATCCGATCCCGTCAGTAGATGCCGCCCTGGCCCTCCAGGAAGTCCGCGTCGGTGCGGCGGCGACCGGCCGACACGGCCGATGCAGCACGGGCGGCGGCAACCTTGGCCTGTTCCTCGGCCTCTTCCTTGCGGATCGAGCGGCGTGGCTCGGATTCGGGCTTGAACGCTTCCCAGATGATTGCGGGCTTGGGATCGGTGCCGGGCCATGCGCCATAGACGCGCTTGCCCGAACGGCGATCGATCGCGACCATGCGGATGCCGGCCGGCGCGACGAAGGGCGTCTTGGGCATGGTTTCCAGCACCGGGGCCATCGCCGCCTTCCAGATCGGTGCGGCGATACGGCCGCCCTGCGCCCAGCCGCCCAGGCTGCGCGGCTGGTCGTAGCCGATATAGACGCCCGCGACGATATCGGGCGACCCGCCCACGAACCAGACATTGGTCGGGCCGTTGGTGGTGCCGGTCTTGCCGAACAGCGGGCGCTTGAGGTCCGCCAACACCGTCGCGGTGCCGCGCTGGATCACGCCTTCGGTAATGTGGACGACCTGATAGGCGGTCATCGGGTTCATCACCTGCTTACCCTCCATGCCGAAGCGGGGCATCGGCTTGCCGTCCCAGTTCGCCATGTTGCAGCCGTCACACGGGCGCCAGCGCTGCGGCCAGATCACCTTGCCGCGGCGGTCCTGCACATAGTCCATCACCTTGGACGGGAATTGGCGGCCTTGGTTGGCCAGCGTCGCATAAGCATTCACCATGCGCTCTACGGTCGTCTCGCCCGCGCCCAAGGCGAAGGAGAGATAGGGCTGATAATCGCCGATGCCCATCGCCTTGATGGTGCGCACGACGCGGTCCATGCCGGTCTGGCTGGCGGCGCGCACGGTCATCAGGTTGCGCGACTGCTCCACGCCCCAGCGCATCGTCTGCGGCCCGGCGCTGCCGCCGGAGAAGTTCCGGAAACATTTCTGGCCGAGGCCCGCACCCTGATAGACGCACAAGGGGCCATCGACGATGATCGACGCTGGGGTCATGCCATTGTCGAGCGCGGCGGCATAGACGAAGGGCTTGATGGTCGAACCCGGCTGGCGCAGCGCCTGCGTCGCGCGATTGTAGGAGGAAAGGCGCGAATCGAAGCCGCCCTGCATCGCGCGGATGCGGCCCGAATGGACTTCCTGCGCGACCATGCCGCCCGACACTTCGGGGATGTTGCGCAGCGCCCAGCTCGATCCGTTGCGCGCGACGACGATCAGGTCGCCAGGCTTCATCGCCAAGAAGGCCGGGCCGCCGCTCTTGCGATAGGGCAGTTGCGCCGACCCGGCGGGCAGCGTTCCGGTCGACCCGTCGGCAAAGCCGATCTGCGCGTCGGAGGAGGAGCGGCTGACGATCACCGCGACGCGCCACCCGGCATAGTCGACGTCGACATAGCTGGCGGCGAGTTCGCGTTCCCAGCCCTTGTCGATATCGAGATGCGCGATCGGGCCGGACCAGCCGCGACCCGCGTCGAAGCGTAGCAGGCCGTTGCGCAGCGCGGTCGACACATTGTCCTGCACCACAGGGTCATAGGGGCTGCGCACCCACAGGCCACCGGCATAGACGCTGTTGGAGCCATCTTCCGCCTTTTCGCCGAACAGCTGGATCAGGCGGCGGCGCACCTCTTCCATATAATAGCCGCCGGCGCGGGCATCGAAGCTGGAGCCGTGGGCGGCGACGGTGCCGAGCGGCATGGCGATCGCGGCGTCGCGCTGGGCGGCGGTGATCCAGCCATTCTTCTCCATTTCGCCAAGCGCCCAGTTGCGGCGATCGATCGCGCGGGCATGGCCGGTCTGGCTTTCGGGGCGGTAATTGGCCGGTCCCTTGGGCAGGATGGCAAGATAGGCCATTTCGGGCAGGGTCAGGTCCGCGACATCCTTGTCGAAATAGGCGCGCGATGCGGCCTGCACGCCATAGGCGTTGCGGCCCAGGAAGATCTGGTTGAGGTAGAGTTCGAGGATCTGCTGCTTGGACAGGACATTTTCCATGCGCCAGGCGAGGATCATTTCCTTCACCTTGCGCGTGGGCGAATATTCGTCGCCGATCAGCAGATTCTTCGCCACCTGCTGGGTGATGGTGGAACCGCCACGGGCGCGCTGGCCCGATCCCAGCTTGCTGGCATAGTCGAAGACTGCGCCTGCGAAGCCGGGGAAGTCGACGCCATGATGCTCGAAGAAAGTCTTGTCCTCGGCGGCCAGATAGGCGCGGATCAGCAGCGGCGGATAATCGCTATATTGCAGCTGCACGCGCCGTTCGCGGGCGTAGCTGTGAACCGGCTGGCCGTTGATGTCGCGCACCATGGTCGGCAGCGGCGGCTCATATTCCAGCAGCGTCGCCGCATCGGGCAGCCCGCGTGCGAAGATCAGCCAGAACAGGAAGCAGGCGAGCAGGAAACCGCCCAGCAGGATCGCGGCCCAGCGGAACAGGCGGCGACCCCAGAGCGGACGGAGCCGGCCCAGAAAGCCGCCGGCGTCGCGGCGCAGGCGATAGGCGGTAGACGTCGGGGCGGTTTCGGAACGGGCCTCTTCCATGGGAAAGAGGCTCTAGGGTCAAAATGTCGCCAAGGCCAGTGGGGATGATGCGATCCGACTTAACTCGGCTTCGACTTCCCCTTTCCGTTCAGCATCGCTGCGTAGATTATCCCCCCGCCGCACTCCCACGCATCGCCAGCTTGCGGGCGAAATGCACCTCGATCGCGCGGGCGACGCCGCGGGCGATCCTGTCCTGCCCCTCGCGCGAAGATAAGAAGGCGGCATCGTCGGCATTGCTGATATAGCCGGTTTCGAACAGCACCGAAGGGGTGTCGGGCGCTTTCAGCACCATCAGCGAGGCGAAGCGGTGATAGGCGCTGCGGAAGGGCACATAGGGCGCCGCTTCCCGCTGCAACAGCCGGGCGAAATTGGCCGAGATGTTGAGCGATTCGCGCTGGGTCAGGTCGATCAGGATCGAAGACACGTCGCCCGACTGGCTGCCGAGGTTCACGCCGTTGATGATGTCGGCCTTGTTCTCCCGCGCGGCAAGTCTTGCCGCCTCGCGGTCGGACGCCGTTTCCGACAGGGTGTAGACCGTGGCGCCATGGGCGTCGGCATTTTCGGCCGCATCGGCATGGACCGAGATGAACAGGTCCGCGCCCAGCTTGCGGGCGATGCCATAGCGTTCCTGAAGGATCAGGAAGCGATCATCGTCGCGGGTCAGTGCAACACGTACCCGGCCCGACCGCAGCAACTGGTCGCGGATCGCCTGCGCGATGGCCAGGGTGACATCCTTTTCGCGCTTGCCATTTTCCCGGTTGATCGCGCCCGGATCATGGCCGCCATGGCCCGCATCGATCACCACCAGCGGCCTTGTGCCGTCATTGGCGCCCTGCACGCGGGGCAATGCGACGCCACGCGCGGCGGCGGGGATCGGCACGCTGATCGAATGGAGGCGCTTTTGCGGGCGTGCCGCCATGTCGGCGGGCGCATCGAAGCGCGTGCGGCCCTTGCCCATCTCGCTGCGGAACCGATTGTCGCTGATGTTTTGCAGCGAGAAGCTGAGCGACTTGCCGTCCGGTGCGATCTGCGCATTGCCCAGTGTCGCGGGGGAGGCGAGGTCCAGCACCACGCGCGCGGTGCCGTCGTTCAGCTGCCCCTGCCGCACCGACGCGATCGCGCCATTGCCCGGCGAAAAGTTGAAGCGCCCCATCTGCGCGCCATCGATGTCGAGCGCGATCCGGCGCGGCGCATCCAGCAGGAAAGCCGACGCGCCGTCGACCCGCTCGTCGAAGCGCACGATCACCCGGTCGCCCAGCACATCGACGCCGGAAATGCCCCCCGCGCTGCCGGGGGCGGCAAACAGGAGGCTGCCTGCCAGGGCAAGGCTCTGAAACATGCGCCGCTTGTGCAACGCATGGTGATCGGCCGTCCAGCCAAATTTCATGACGTTAATCCGTCCAGCGTCCCCACGCTGAATATCGGATTAAGGATGGCACCTTTTGCCTACGTAAAATGAGAGAGTTAATATCATCTTCATCATGATTGGCTTAAAGGGCGTCAGGGACGGCCGGACATGTCACATTATTTCCGCCACCCGTTGCTCCGGGGGTTTTTGGCTGCTACCCATTCACATAACTGAAAGACATGCCCATTGAGGCGGGCCTTTCGGGGCAATGATATAAGCATCGGCCGGCGCGGGATCGCACCCCTGTCGATGACGCAAACAGGTTGACGCTGCATGAGGCATGAATTTCCTTCCACGCTTGCCCCGGTCACGGGCGCAACGGCGTGGATGGTCCGGCCCGGCGCCTTGTCCGGCCCTGCCGACGCAGCAGACGCGAAGTTTTTCCTTCAAACCCGGACGTCGCCGACATCCGCGCCCACATTGGAGCGCGCCCGGCCGTCCCTTCACTATCGCGTGGCGGCGCGGCCCCGTGCCGCAGCCTGCCCACGCCGGAGATTAATACATGACAATGCGTATGCTGATCGACGCGCGCCACCGGGAAGAGACCCGGGTCGCGGTCGTCAAGGGTAACCGGATCGAGGAATTCGATTTCGAATCGGCCGAGCACAAGCAGCTCAAGGGCAATATCTATCTGGCCAAAGTGACCCGCGTGGAGCCTTCGCTCCAGGCGGCGTTCGTGGATTATGGCGGCAACCGCCACGGCTTCCTCGCTTTCAGCGAAATCCACCCCGACTATTATCAGATCCCGCGCGAGGACCGCGAGGCGCTGCTGCGCGAGGAACGCGCCCACGCCGAGGAAGAGGCCGCGCTGCGCGCCGACTATGATGATGACGATGAAGGCCATCATGGCGAGGACGGCGTCGAAGTCGTCGAGGCAACCCATCATCATGATGATGAGGACCATGCCGAGGGCGAGGCGCCCGAAGCCGCCAAGAGTGGAAACCGTCGCCGGGGCGGCGGCAAGGGCGATGACGCCGCCGACGAACTGCGCCGCAAGCGCATGGCGCTGCGCCGCCGCTACAAGATCCAGGACGTTATCAAGCGCCGTCAGGTGCTGCTGGTCCAGGTCGTCAAGGAAGAGCGCGGCAACAAGGGCGCGGCGCTGACCACCTATCTGTCGCTTGCCGGCCGCTATTGCGTGCTGATGCCCAACACCAGCCATGGTGGCGGCATTTCGCGCAAGATCAGCAACGCCGCCGATCGCAAGCGGCTGAAGACGATCATCGCCGAAATGGCGCTGCCGTCCACCATGGGCTGCATCGTCCGCACCGCCGGTCTCCAGCGCACCAAGCCGGAGATCAAGCGCGACTTCGACTATCTCGCCCGCCTGTGGGACGAGATTCGCGAACAGACGCTCAAGTCCGACGCGCCCGCGCTGATCCATAACGACAGCGACCTCATCAAGCGCGCGATCCGCGATATCTACAACAAGGATATCGAGGAAGTGATCGTCGAGGGCGAGCATGGCTACAAGGCCGCCAAGGACTTCATGAAGCTGCTGATGCCGAGCCATGCCCGGCGCGTGAAGCAATATGCCGACGCCGTCTCGCTGTTCCAGCGCGCCAGCGTCGAGGATCAGCTGGCAGCGATGTACAACCCCGTCGTGCAGCTCAAGTCCGGCGGCTATCTGGTCATCAACCCGACCGAGGCACTGGTGTCGATCGACATCAACTCGGGCCGTTCGACCCGCGAACATGGCATCGAGCAGACCGCCGTCGCCACCAATCTGGAGGCCGCCCGCGAAATCGCGCGCCAGCTGCGCCTGCGCGACATGGCGGGCCTGGTCGTCATCGACTTTATCGACATGGAGATGAACTCCAACATCCGTAAGGTCGAGAAGGCGATGAAGGAGGCGCTGAAGGACGATCGCGCCCGCATTCAGGTCGGCCGCATCTCGGGCTTCGGCCTCATGGAAATGAGCCGCCAGCGGCTGCGCACCGGCGTGCTGGAAGCGTCGACCCGCCAATGTCCGCATTGCGAAGGCACCGGCCTCGTCCGCACCGCGTCGTCAGCCGGCCTTGGCGCACTGCGCATGCTGGAAGAGGAAGCGGCCCGTGGCCGCGGCAGCATCATCACGCTGCGCGCGAGCCAGGAAGCGGCCTTCTACGTCCTCAACAACAAGCGTCGCGAGCTGGACGAGATCGAGCAGCGCTATGGCGTGACGATCGTGATCCTGCCCGATGGCGAGATCGAAGGCGCGCGCATGTCGGTCGAGGCCAGCGGCCCGCGTCCCGAGCGCGTGGTTTCCTATGCCCCGCTCGCCGAGGAAGAGGATGACGCCGATCTTCCCGAAGAAGAGGAAGAAGAGGAAGAGGCCGAGGTCGAGGAAGTCGAAGAGGCTGCCGAACGCGAAGCGCGTGGCGATCGTGGCGAGGACCGTGATGGTGGCCGCCGCCGCCGCCGCCGCCGCCGTCGTCGCGGTGGCCAGCGCGAGGAAAATCGCGCCGATGGCTCGACCGAGGAAGAGGGCGAGGACGGCGAGGACGCTGAAGCTGTCGAATCCGACGAGGATGTTGCCGAGGAAGGCGAGGCGGTCGTGGCCGACTCCAGCGAAGCGGGTGACGAAGATGCCGGCGCGCGCCGTCGTGGTCGCCGGGGCCGTCGTGGCGGTCGCCGTCGTCGTGAAGGCGGCGAAGCGGGCGTGACGGAGGAAAGCGAATCGGTCGAGGACGCCGTGGACGCGCAAGCGGCGGCCGAACCTGTGGCGGAAGAGGCGCCGGTCGTCGCCGTGGCCGAGGAAGCGGCGGAGGTCGCGCCCAAGGCCCGCCGCCGTCCGCGCGCGCGCAAGAAAGCCGAGCCGGAAGCCGTGGCCGAGGGCGCTGCCCCGGTGGGAGCGGTGGAGGCTCCGGTTGAAGCCGCGGTCGAGGAAGCTGCACCCGAAGCGCCGGCCAAGCCCAAGCGTGCGCCCCGCAAGAAGAAGGTAGCGGAGCCTGTCGCCGAAGCCGAAGCGGCGCCCGCCGTCGAGGAAGCGGCGATGGAAGCCGCTTCTGCCAAGCCCAAGCGCGCGCCCCGCAAGAAGAAGGTGGTCGAGCCTGTGGCTGAGGCCGCGGCGGACGCCACGGCCGTGGTCGAGGCGCCCGTCGCCGAATCCGCTGATGCCGTGCCCGCCGGGCAGGATGCCGCGGATGAGGGAACAAACGAAGACGGCACGCCGCGCCGTGGCTGGTGGCAGCGCACCTTCGGCCAATAAGGTCCGGACGCACTGATGAACGAGCGCCGCTGCATGTACGGTTCCGACCGGCGCGCAGCGGCGCTTTTCATTTGGCCCCGGCCGACCGGCCGCTTCACGGCCGGTTCAGGGCGTTCATGGCATCGGTTCGGTCCGATGGCCTGCCGGATGACCAGAATAGTGCAGTTCTTCGCCCTGGTGCTGGCGTCGCTCGCGCTCATGGCCCGCCCGGCGCTTGCCCAGCAGATATTGCGCGATGCGGAGACGGAGGCCTTCATGGCCGACATGTCCGGCCAGCTCATCAAGGCGGCCGGCATGGAGCCGAAGAATGTCCAGGTCATGGTCATCAACGACCCGGAGATCAACGCCTTCGTCGCGGGCGGCCAATATGTCTGGGTGCATAGCGGACTGATCGCGCAGGCCGACAATGTGAACCAGTTGCAGGGCGTGGTCGCGCACGAACTGGGGCATATCGAGGGCGGCCACATCATCCGCTCGGGCGAGGGGATCAAGGAAGCGACCAGCGTCACCCTGCTCAGTCTGGTGCTGGGCGCGGCGGCGATCGCGGCGGGCGGCGCGGAGGCGGGCATGGGCATCATGGGCCTTGGCCAGCAGGCGGCGATGACCAAGTTCCTGGCCTTCTCCCGCGCACAGGAAAGTTCTGCCGACCTTGCCGGCGCACGCTATCTCCACGCGGCGGGTCTCAGCGGGCGGGGCAGCCTCGAATTCTTCAAGAAGCTCCAGAATCAGGAATATCGCCTCGCCATCCCGCAGGACAATAGCTACGGTCGCACCCATCCGCTGTCGGGCGAGCGCATCAACGTGCTGCGCGAGGTCTATGAGGTCGACCCGGCCTGGAACACGACGCCCGATCCGAAGCTGGAGGCGCGATTCGAACGGATCAAGGCGAAGCTGATCGGCTTCGTGTCGGAACCGACCCAGACCTTGCAGAAATATCCCGAAAGCGACCAGTCGATCCCGGCCCATTATGCCCGCGCCTATGCCTGGCATAAGAGCGCCTATCCCGAAAAGGCGCTGGACGAGGCGAATGCGCTGCTCGCCGCCGTGCCGCACGATCCCTATTTCCTGGAATTGAAGGGCCAGATCCTGCTCGAAAGCGGCAGACCCGCCGACGCGATCGCGCCGCTGCGCGAGGCGGTCAAGATCACCAACCAGCCGCTCATTTCCGTGCTGCTGTCCCACGCGCTGATCGCGACCGAGGATGAGGCGAACTTCGCCGAGGCCGAACAGGTGCTGCGCCTCGCCGTGCAGCGCGACCGGGAAAACCCCTTCGCCTGGTATCAACTGGGCGTCGTCTATGAGCGGCGCGGCGACATTCCGCGCGCGGCGCTGGCCACGGCCGAGCGTTACGAGATGATGGCGCAATATCCCATGGCGCTGCGCAGCGCCGACGCGGCGATGCAGGGGCTGAAGCCCGGCACGGTTGACTATCTGCGGGCGCAGGATATCGCGATGGTCTCGCGCGCGGCGATCGAGCAGCAGCGGAAGAAAAGATAGCAATGACAGATCAGACCCGGCCGAGCTTTCGCGCCGCTTTATCCAACAGGACCATGCAGATGACCCTTGGCGGTTTCGCCTTCCTCGCGGCTGCCGCCGGCGCCGCTCTCGCTGTGCAGGCGCCCGCTGCCGTCAGCCCGACCGACAAGGCCGCGATCGAGAAGATCGTCCACGACTATATTCTCGACCATCCCGAAATCATCCCGCAGGCGGTGGAGAAGCTCCAGGCCAGGCGCATGTCGAGCACCATCGACGCCAGCCGCAGCGCGCTCGAAACCCCCTATGCGGGGGCGTGGGAAGGGGCGGCCAATGCGGATGTCACCGTGGTCGAGTTCTTCGACTATGCCTGCGGCTATTGCCGCGCCTCGCTGCCCGACTTGGCGAAGCTGGTCGGCTCCGACGCGAAGGTGAAGGTCGTCTATCGCGAACTGCCGATCCTGTCGGAAGCCAGCAGCGACGCGGCCAAGGTATCGCTGCTCGCGGCCGAGCGCGGTCAATATATGCCCTATCACAAGGCGCTCTATGGCGCGGGCAAGGTGACGCGCGACACCATCATCGCCGCCGCGGCCAAGGCGGGCATCACGAAATCCGAAGCCGAATCGGCGATCGCGTCGAGCAAATATGATTCGGAAATCCAGTCCAACATCGCCCTCGCGCAGAAATTGCAGGCGACCGGCACCCCGACCTTCGTCATCGGCGGCCAGGTGCTGAACGGGGCGGTGGGCTTCGATGCGCTCAAGGAAGGCGTCACGGCGGCGCGGGGGAAATAACCTCCGCTCCACGCGTACCGAACGGGAGGGAAAGGGCGCTTCCGCCATTGACTTCGCCCCCCCTTTTCCCTATCGGACGCCCCCTGACTTGCGGCCGCTGCACAAGCGGCCCTTTTTTGTCACGCCCGATTCTCTATTTGTCTTGAGGAATGAACGATGAAGCGCACTTTTCAGCCGAGCAATCTGGTTCGGAAGCGCCGTCACGGTTATCGCGCCCGCATGGCGACCCCCGGCGGCCGCAACATCATCCGTGCGCGCCGTTCGCGCGGCCGCAAGAGCCTGAGCGCCTGATTTCAACGCCCGAAAATGTCGTCGCGCCGGCCATGATGGTCCGGCGCGCGGATTTTCTGGCGGCGAATCGCGGACGCCGCGCCCCCATGCCGGGCTTTGTCCTGCTGGTGCGCGAGCGTGGCGACGGCGATCCGGCGATGCGTTACGGCATCACCGTCACCAAGAAAGTTGGCGGCGCTGTCATCCGCAATCGGATGAAGCGCCGTTTTCGCGTCCTGGCGCGCGAGCTGCTGCCCGTCCATGGCGTGGCCGGCGCGGATCATGTGCTGATCGGCCGCGATGGCGGGATCGAGCGCGATTTCGCCCTGCTGCATGCCGAACTGACCAAGGCGCTAGGCAAGATCATGACACGCCCGGTGGATGCGCCGCGCGATTCGTCGCGCCGGAAAGCGCTCCGTGCGCCACGACGGGCCGGCCAGGGCGCAGGCCAGGACAAGGGGCGGTGATCGCCCGCCTGCTGATCCTCATCGCGCGCTTCTGGCAGCTTGGCCCCTCGCGCATTTTGCCCCCCACCTGCCGCTACGCTCCCTCCTGTTCCGAATATGGAATCCAGGCCGTGCGCAAATATGGCGCGATCAAGGGTAGCTGGCTGGGGTTCAAGCGGCTAATGCGATGCCACCCATGGGGCGGCTCGGGCTATGATCCGGTTCCCTGACACTGACGAATTGACCGCGGAGCGCAAATAGCGTGGACGACAAGAAGAATATCATCCTGGCGGTGCTGCTGACCGCGGCCATCCTGTTCGGCTGGCCCTATGTCTCGCATTATTTCTTCCCGGCAGCCAATCCGCCGGCCACGAAGATTGAGGGCGGCAAGACGACACCGGTCGCCGCGCCCGGCACCGACACCGCCGACGGCCCCGCCGTGATTCGCGATCGCGCGCTGGTGCTCAAGGACAGCCCGCGCGTCGCGATCCGCACGCCCAAGCTGGTCGGCTCCATCAACCTCAAGGGCGCGCGCATCGACGACATCGTGCTGCCGACCTACAAGGAAACGATCGCCAAGGATTCGCCTGACGTCCGCCTCTATAGCCCCTCGGGGACGCAGGACGCCTATTTCGCCGGCTTCGGCTGGCAGGGCGAGGGCCTCAAGGCGCCGACCAAGGATACGCTCTGGACCGCGAGCGGCAAGGAACTGACCCCGACCAGCCCAGTCACGCTGAGCTGGAACAACGGTGCGGGCCAGCTTTTCGAGATCCGCCTGTCGGTCGATGAAAATTACATGATTACCGCCGCGCAGAAGGTGTCGAACAGCGGCGCCGGCGTAATCGGCGTGAAGCCCTATGCTTACATCAGCCGCAACGGCATCCCCACGGATCCCGACACCTGGACCATCCATGTCGGCCCGATGGGCGTGTTCAATGGCGCCGCCAATTATGACGTGAACTACAAGGATCTGGACAAGGGGCCGTCGACCCAGAGCTTCCAGTCCAAGGGCGGCTGGATCGGTTTCACCGACAAATATTGGCTCTCCGCGCTGGTTCCCGGCACCGACGCCGACTTCGCCGGCCAGTTCCGCAAGGGCGCCGGCACGCAATATCAGGCCGACGTCGCGCTCGGTTCGACCATGCTCGCGCCGGGCAAGGCGGCGACGCAGAGCCTGCGCCTCTATGTCGGCGCGAAGGAAGTGAAGACGCTCCAGGCCTATGAGCGCGGCGGCGTGAAGCTGTTCGACCGCGCGATCGACTGGGGCTGGTTCTACTGGTTCGAACAGCCGATCTTCGCGCTGCTCCACTGGCTCTTCGAAACGCTCGGCAATTTCGGCGTGGCCATCATCTGCCTTACCTTCGTGGTTCGCGCGCTGATGTTCCCGGTCGCCCAGCGCCAGTTCGCCAGCATGGCGGCGATGCGCGCGGTGCAGCCCAAGATGAAGGCGCTGCAGGAGAAGTATAAGGACGACAAGCAGCAGCTGCAGGTGAAGATGATGGAGCTGTACAAGCAGGAGAAGGTGAACCCGCTCGCCGGCTGTCTGCCCATCTTCATCCAGATCCCGATCTTCTTCGCGCTCTACAAGGTGCTGATGCTGACGATCGAAATGCGTCACCAGCCCTTCATACTGTGGATCAAGGATCTGTCCGCGCCCGATCCGTTGCACATCCTCAACCTGTTCGGCCTGCTGCCCTTCACCCCGCCGTCCTTCCTGGCGATCGGTGTGCTGGCGTTGCTGCTGGGCATTTCGATGTGGCTGCAGTTCAAGCTGAACCCCGCCCAGATGGACCCGATGCAGCAGCAGGTGTTCGCGATCATGCCGTGGATGATGATGTTCATCATGGCGCCCTTCGCGGCGGGTCTGCTGGTCTACTGGATCACCAACAACTGCCTGTCGATGGCGCAGCAATGGTGGCTCTACAAGCGCCACCCCGTGCTGAACACCGCGACGGCCGCGAAGTAAGGAACAGGAGATCCTCCCCGGAAGGGGAGGATTTTTTCGATATGACAGAAGAAGACAACACCGCCCTGATCGAGGAAGCGCGCAAGCTGTTCTCCGGTCCGATCGCCTTCCTCAAGTCCGCGCCGACGCTGGACTATCTGCCCGACATGGCGGTGAACGAGGTCGCCTTTGCGGGCCGTTCCAATGTCGGCAAGTCGTCGCTGCTGAACGCGCTGACCAACCGCAACGGCCTGGCCCGCACGTCCAACACGCCGGGCCGGACGCAGGAACTCAACTTCTTCGACGTGGGCGACCCGCTGCGCTTCCGCCTCGTCGACATGCCCGGCTATGGCTATGCCAAGGCGCCCAAGGATCTGGTCAAGAAGTGGCGCTTCCTGGTGAACGACTATCTGCGCGGCCGCGCGGCCCTGAAGCGCGCGCTGGTGCTGATCGACAGTCGCCACGGCATCAAGGATGTCGATACCGACATGCTCGACATGCTGGACGGCGCGGCGGTCAGCTATCGCATCGTCCTCACCAAGTCCGACAAGATCAAGGCGAGCGAACTGGCCGCAGTGATGCGTGCTACGGCGGACGCGATCCGCAAGCGTCCGGCCGCCCATCCCGACATCATCGCCACGTCGAGCGAGAAGGGCATGGGCATCCCCGAACTGCGCGCCGCCGTGCTGGAAAGCGTGGCGCAGGGGTGATGTAGCCACCTCCGTTCGTTTCGCGCGAAGCGAACGGAGGTTGGATTACCCGTTCAGGCCGCTTGGCGTTGCCCCGGCCTGCCCAATTCCATATCCATCAATATCTGCACCGATCGCACCGCGCTGCAAAAGGCGCAGGCGACCGCGTCGCTGCACGCATGGGCGATCGGCGCGATCCGCCGGCCCTGCAGCAGGTTGATCATCATATTCTCGTCTTCCGACAATGCGGGTCCGCGCCCGGTCCGCAGCTGCCGACCGAGCATCGTCTCGGTGAGGCCGAGCAGGCTGTCGATCGCGGGCAGCAACTGCGCCCATCCATGCCGACCAAGCCGCGCGTGGAGGCTCGCCAGCACGGGTTGCCCCGACCGCCGCGCCGCGCTCCGGCAGCGTATGGCTTCGAGGAAGAGATAGAGCGCCGCCGGGCTATGGCGGGCGATCCGGGAAGAAGGGTGAGTCATGGGATAGCCTTTTCGTGAAGCCCGTCCCCCTTTGTCCGGCGCCTGTTCTCTGCGGAACGAGTCGCGCCGGGAATGTGTTAGGCGGCTGTTATGTCCTGAAAATTTCACGGGACCAGGGGAGATGACACGGACTGGGCGGAAATTGCGCCCGATTGTCTTGTCGCTTGCGCACTGCGGCGGCTTGACGAATGGCCATTTCCTCAGGAAGGACGGCGGTTCGACAAAATCCGGGCAAGCGCCTAGATGGGATATTCCTGCCGACCGGCGGGAAGAGTGGAGAAAGATCATGCGCGCCGAAGCGCAGCAATATATCGACCGTATCGACGCCGCGCTGGACCTGCTGCGCCGTTTTCTCGACTGGGACCGTGCGTTGCGTCGTCTGGACGAACTGAATGCGCGCGTTGAGGATCCGACCCTGTGGGACAATGCGAAGCTGGCGCAGGAAGTGATGCGCGAGCGCACGCGGCTGGACAGCGCGATCGGCGCGACCCGTTCGATCGAGGCCGAGAAGACCGACAATGCCGAACTGATCGAAATGGCCGAGGCCGAGGGCGACGAGGATATGGTCGCCGAGGCGATCGCCGCGCTCAAGGCGCTGGCCGACCGCGCGGACGAGGACAAGATCAAGGCGCTGCTGGCCGGTGAAGCCGACGGCAGCGACACCTACCTCGAAATCCATGCCGGCGCGGGCGGCACCGAAAGCCAGGACTGGGCCGAAATCCTCAGCCGCATGTATCGCCGCTGGGCCGAACGGCGCGGCTTCAAGGTCGAACTGGTCGACTATCAGGCCGGCGAAACAGCGGGCATCAAGTCGGCGACCTTCCTGTTCAAGGGCGAGAATGCCTATGGCTATGCCAAGACCGAAAGCGGCGTCCACCGCCTGGTCCGCATCAGCCCCTATGACAGCGCGGCGCGCCGCCACACCAGCTTCTCGTCGGTGTGGGTCTATCCGGTGATCGACGACAATATCGATATCGAGGTCAAGGAAAGCGACCTCAAGATCGACACCTATCGCGCATCGGGCGCGGGCGGCCAGCACGTCAACACCACCGACTCCGCGGTCCGCATCACCCACGTGCCCTCGGGCATCATCGTCGCGTCGCAGAATGACCGGTCGCAGCACAAGAACCGCGCGACGGCCATGAACATGCTGAAAGCGCGGCTCTACGAAGCGGAACTGCGCAAGCGTGAGGAAGCGGCGTCGACCGACTATGCCGCCAAGACCGAGATCGGCTGGGGCCATCAGATCCGCTCCTATGTGCTCCAGCCCTATCAGCTGGTGAAGGACCTGCGCACCGGCGTCACCTCCACCTCGCCGGACGACGTGCTTGATGGCGCGCTCGATCCGTTCATGGCCGCCGCGCTCAGCCAGAAGGTGACAGGCGAGAAGGTCGACGTGGAGGATGTCGACTGATGATGCGGGCGGCATTGGCGGGCATGCTTGTCCTGCTCGCCGCCTGTGATCAGCTGACCGGCGGCAATGAGGCCGAGCGCCCGGCCGCCGCGCAGGATTTCCCCCGCGCCGACCGCCCGGTCGCGCCGATCGTGTCGACCCGCTGGTCGAGCGAGGAGGCGCGCGACCGCGTCAACGAGGCGGAGGACATCATGGACCGGGCCAAGGTCCGCCCCGGCATGACCGTGGCCGATCTTGGCGCGGGCGAGGGCTATTACACCGTCCGCCTGGCCCAGCGCGTCGGCGCCAAGGGCCGCGTCCTCGCCGAGGACATATTGCCCGAGGTGATAGAGGCGCTGTCCCGCCGCATCACCCGCGAGAAGTGGGATAATGTCAGCGTCAAGCTGGGCGCGCCCGAAGACCCACGGCTGCCGGAAAACAGCTTCGACCGCATCTTCATGGTCCATATGTATCATGAGATTTCGGAGCCTTATGCCTTTCTCTGGCATCTCAGCCCCGCGCTCAAGAAGGATGGCGAACTGATCGTGGTCGATGCCGATCGGCCCACCGACCAGCATGGCACGCCCCCGCGCCTGCTCGCCTGCGAACTGGCGGCCATGGGCTTCCGCATGGAACAGCTGATTCCCAAGCCGACCGCCGGCGGCTATTTCGCCCGCTTCCGCCGCATCGCGGCACGGCCCGATCCGGCCAGCATCGTGCCCTGCGCCTTCACTGGTCCCGAAAAACAGGGTTAACGTTCAGATATTGGGACACGCCTCTTCGCACCTGCGTTAGCATTTGCGCAGTCGGGGAGATCAGCGATGATTGACAACGAGTCCCTGGTCGCCGCGCGTCGCGCGGTGCGCCTCAAATTGTTCGAGCCGGTCGTGCTGCGGGTCCATGGCGTCGCCGAGCGCGCGCATCTGCTGGACCTGTCGGCGACGGGTGCACTGGCCCATTGCGAGCAGCCTCCCTACACCGGCGACGCGGTGCGGATCGAAGGCCAGACGCTGGCGATCACGGGCCGCGTGATGTGGGTGCTGGGCAAGAGGTTCGGTATCCATTTCGGCCGGACCCTGACCGACACGACGGTGCTGCGCGTGGTGGAGGGGGATTAGGTTTGGTAGAAGGTGGGGGAAGTGGCCTTTCCCCAGGCCCGTCATCCCGGACTTGATCCGGGATCCATGAGCCTCCACCTCTCATGAATACGCAGCCGTTGGGCCAATGGATGCTGACTTTCGTCAGCATGCCGGGAAGGGTGGATAGGACACGATCTGCTTTGGCAGAATTTCCCCCGATTGCGGACGATCCATTTGAAATTCTGGACAGTCGGCATAGGAAAGCTATCCGTACTCAGCTTCGGTAGAATAGGTGTAGGCGATGGACATTCGCAGGTTTCGGGCGGAGTTGTCTCAAGCATTTCAATCTGAGGGCTTTATCGAAAAGCGCCTGTTCAAAGGTGCGAATAAAGTTTGGATGCAACAATCGTCAGGCGAGATCGCGTCCTATTTCGCCCCGGACGCGCAACGCAGACCTTGGGGGTTTCGACTTTTCGGCGTTGTGGGCATCGACATTCCCGTTCTTCGGCAGTGGTTGAACCAACATAAGCCGGGAACGGAGAGCGGTATTTTTCAAGGAGGCTTCGTCGGCTATTACACGGCAAACGACGATGTTCTGGGCAGTTTTCAAGTCGAACATGGCCTGCCGGTTCCGGCTGATCTGTGGGTCGGACTCATCAAGGACCGGCTTGATCGCATTCCGCAATCCCTAACTGGGCTAATCGAAACCTACCGAAAAAATCGGGAGGCGCTGGGATGGCTGGCGCACCCACATGAAAAGGCAGCTTGGGATTTTCTCATAAAGTGGCAAGAACGTCCCGATCCTGACTTGCATGTGCCGTATCGATTACCAAATGGCCAAGTCGTTTAATGGCGGCAATCGGGAACCCGGATTACTGACCTAAGCGGCAAGAAATGGTCGTCAGCGGCCGCCCTTACCCCTTCCGCCGCCAGCGCCGGAAAAGCGATACGCCCAGGAATCCCCCGCCCACGACCGCCGCGATCGCGCCGCCGGCCGACGCCAAGGCCCAGGCGCCGGCGGCGAGCAGTCCCGTCAGGAAATCGACGATGATGAGGGTGAGGTGGATCATGACGTAAGGAAGACGGCATTCCATGGTTGAGCCGCACCGGCCCGCACCCCCACCCGACCGCCCAGACAAGGTATCCTTTGGGTGGCCGGGTGGGGGTGCGGGCCGGTGCCGCCGCGTTTCAGCTCTGCTGAAACAATGATCAATGCCCGAGTTCCTTGGCTTCCTGATATTTCAGTTCCAGAAACCGGTTCTGCGTCGCCAGCTTGTCGAGGTCGCCGCTCGCCAGAGTTTCGGTCATCCGCGCGATTTCGGCGTCGATGACGGACAGTCCCTCGACCAGTTGCTTTTCCGGCACGCGGCCGTTGCGCTCCTCGCGTCGCAGCGGTTCGGGGATCGACTGATAGCCCGTCACCAGTTCGGGCAGATGGTCGGACAGCAGCTTGCGGATTTCCTGCGCGGCGGGTTCCTGCTCGCTCAGCCGCTCCAGTTGCGGCGCCAGCGTCTCCAGCCGCACGCCGATGCTGTCGACGAGAGTGACCGCGGGCGCGGGCAATGCCTTGCGCTGATTTTCCAGCCAGATTTCGGTCTTGAGCGGCAGGGCTGCGAGTTCGGTTGCGGCAAGCGCTTCCGTCCGCACCCGGCCTTCCGAGGGCAGCAGGGCGATCAGCAGCACCGCCGCGATCATCACCCCCAGCGCGATCATCACCCCCGTCACGCCCAGCGGCAGGATGAAGCCCGCCACCGCGCTACCCAGCACCACCGCCAGCACCGCCCAGAAGGCATATTTCACCTTGCGCATCAGCCCGGCATTGCGCCGTTGCCGCGCGCGCGTCGACAGGCTCTGCCCGCGCTCGCTATGGCGGCGCAGCACGGCTTCCGCATCGGCCAGCACGCGGTCGGAGCGGCTCATGCCTTGCCCTCCAGCAAACCCGTTCGGTTCGAGTAGCCGTCGAGCTTGTCGATACGGCGTATCGAGAACAGTTCTCGACAGGCTCGAACCGAACGGAAAAGGGCGGGGCGCACGTTCATCACCCCTCGATCGCGCTCAGCAGGGGATTGTCGGCACGCACTTCCTTCGCGGCCTGGGCCTGACCTTCGGCGCGGGCGATATAGCCCTTGGACTTTTCGACCTCGTTCGACAGCGTGTTCACCGTCGTCTTCATATTCTCCAGCGCCTTCATCTTGAACGCATCGATATTGTCCATCGTGTCATAGATATTCTGGAAGGCGCGCTGGAGCGTCTCGATCGGGATCGTGCTGCTGGCCGCCTGCTCGTGAATCTGCGCGGTCTGGCTCTTGAGCAGTTCGCCGGTGCGGTCGATCATGTTGGCGGTCGTGGTATTGAGCGCGCTGATCTGCTCCAGCACCAGCCTCTGCCCGGCCAGCGCCTGCGCCACCGTCACTGCCGTGCGCAGCGCCGCCACGGTCGTCGTGCTCGCGCGGTCGACGCCCTTCACCAGCTCGACATTGTTCTTCTTGACCAGATCCAGCGCCAGATAGCCCTGCACCGTCACCGCCATCTGCGTCAGCAGATCCTGCGTGCGCTGGCGGATATAGAAGAGCGCGCTTTCGCGGATCGCCTTGGCCTTGGCCGGATCGGTCGAATCCAGTTCCAGCGCCTTGGATTCCAGCCGTGCATCCATCGTCTTGCTGATATGGATCATCTGCTCCAGACGGCCCATGGTCTGCCACATATTCTGGCGTTCCACGTCGATCGCGGCATTGTCCTTGATCAGCACGTCCTTGCCGCTGGCCAGCGACCCCAGGATCGAATTAATGTGCCCCTGCGCGCTCTTATAGCCGTCGAAATAGTCGCGCATCTTATTGCCGAAGGGGATGATGCCGAACAGCTTTTTGGGCGCCAGCAAATTGCCGCGCTTGCCCGGATCGAGGTCTTCGACCGTGCGGCGCAGTTCGGCCAGGTCGGCGCCGACCTTGGTGTCGCTGTCCATCGCGCGCACCGGCCGGTCGAGGAAGCGGTTGGAGTGGCCGGCGGCTTCGGCGATTTCCTTGCGGCCCATATTGGTCAGCTGATCGACCCGCACGCCGAATTCCGGCGAATTGGCGTCCTGCGCGACGAGATCGGCGACGAAGGCGTCGACCTTCTCGTCCAGCTTCGACTTCTTCTCGTCCTCGATCGGGACGAGGCCCGCCGCCTTGTCAGGCGCGACCACGGGCACCGGGTCGGGCGGCGTCAGATTGAGCGTGTCAGCGGTAGCGGTCGGCGCGGTCGAAGCCATGTCATCTCCCAATAGCCCAAATCGGCCCATCGACTGTCATATGTGCATAAAACAGTTGGGCCGCAAGTCTGCGCGCCTGCTATAAAGCCTCGGCCCATGCCATTGCAATCGCTCGGCGGCCGGTTAGCATGGCCGGACACAGGGAGAGGAGCGCGGATGCCGCTGGTTCAGGATGCTGCGGGGAATGAGGACATAGTGATCGCGGCGGTGGCGGCCGATCCGCGCTATGTCGCGCTGGTGGCGCGGCGCGCGCGGTTGGGCTGGTGGCTGTCGGCCGTCATCTTCTGCGCCTTTGTCGGCTATCTGCTGCTCATCGCTTTCGACAAGGCGTTGCTGGGTGCGCCGATCGGGGCGGGCGTGACGTCGATCGGCATTCCCGTCGGCCTTGGTCTGATCCTGCTCGCAATCGCGCTGACCGGCCTCTATGTCGCCCATGCCAACCGCCATCATGACGCGCAAATGGCGCAAATCCTTCGGGATCATGGCGCATGAGGGCGTGGCTCGTCGCGCTCGCGCTGATCCCGTCCCCCGCCTTCGCCGCCGCGCTGGAGGGTGAGGCGGAACGCCAGCCGATCAACTGGGTGGCGATCGCCATGTTCGTCGCCTTTGTCGGGCTGACGCTCTGGATCACCAAGGCGGCCGCCGCGCGCACCCGCACCGCGTCGGATTTCTACACGGCGGGCGGTGGCATCACCGGCTTTCAAAACGGCCTCGCCATGGCGGGCGACTATATGTCCGCCGCTTCCTTCCTCGGTATTTCGGCGCAGATCTTCAACGACGGCTATGACGGCCTCATCTATTCCACCGGCTTTCTGGTGGGCTGGCCGATCCTGCTCTTCCTGATGGCGGAGCGGCTGCGCAATCTCGGCCGCTTCACCTTCGCCGATGTCGCCTCCTACCGTTTCGCCCAGCCGCCGGTGCGCAGCTTCGCGGCGGTCAGCACCCTGCTGGTCGTCAGCTTCTACCTGATCGCGCAGATGGTGGGGGCGGGGCAGCTCATCAAATTGCTGTTCGGCCTGCCCTATGCGCTGGCGGTTGTGATCGTCGGCGCGCTGATGATGCTCTATGTCCTGTTCGGCGGCATGCGTGCGACCACCTGGGTACAGATCATCAAGGCGGTGCTGCTGCTTGGCGGCGCCAGCTTCATGGCGCTGATGGTGCTGGCGCAAATGGGCTTCAGCCTCGAAACCCTCTTCGCCCGCGCGGTGGAGGTGAAGACGCAGGCCGCACTGGCCGATGGTGCAACCACGAGCGAAGCGGCGGAACGGGGCCGTTCCATCATGGCGCCGGGCAATTTCATCAAGGATCCGGTGTCGGCCATCTCCTTCGGTCTGGCGCTGATGCTCGGCACGGCGGGCCTGCCTCATATCCTGATGCGCTTCTTCACCGTCCCCGACGCGAAGGAGGCGCGCAAGTCCGTCCTCTGGGCGACCGGCTGGATCGGCTATTTCTATATATTGACCTTCATCATCGGCTTCGGCGCGATCGTGCTGGTGGGGACGGATACGGGCTATCTGGACGCGCAGGGCGCGCTGCGGGGCGGCGGCAACATGGCGGCGATCCACCTCGCCCACGCCATCGGCGGCAATGCATTTCTCGGCTTCATCTCGGCGGTGGCCTTCGCGACCATCCTCGCCGTCGTCGCCGGGCTGACGCTCTCGGCCGCCTCGGCGGTCAGCCATGATCTCTATGCCACCGTATTCAAGCATGGGCAGGCCAGTTCGGTGGACGAACTGCGCGTGTCGCGGCTGACGACGCTGGCGCTCGGCGCGCTGGCGGTGCTGCTGGGGCTGGTGTTCGAAAAGCAGAATGTCGCCTTCATGGTCAGCCTCGCCTTCGCGCTCGCCGCATCGGGCAATTTCCCGGTACTGATCCTGTCGCTGCTCTGGAGCGGCTGCACCACGCGCGGTGCGGCCTGGGGCGGAACGATCGGGCTGCTGACGGCCTTCATCCTGACCCTGCTGTCCCCGGCGGTCTGGACCACCACCTTCGGCCTTGGCCCGGCGCCTTTCCCCTATAGTTCGGCCGCGATCTTCTCGGTCCCGGCGGGCTTCATCGCCATCTGGCTGATCTCGCGCCTCGATGCGTCACCCCGCGCGGCGGTCGACAAGGCAGGCTATCCCGCACAGCGGGTGCGCGCCGAAACCGGCATCGGCGCCTTTGCGGCGAGTGACCATTGAACCATCCTGCCTCTCCTCGCGTTCGACGCGCGAGGAGAGGCAGGATGGACCAGCAACTGAAACCCGCAGAGACATTGGCGGCCGGCCGCAAGCCGGCCTTCCCCGGCGAAAGCGACGCCTATCGCGACGCCCGCACCGCCCTGCTCGTGGAGGAGATCGAATTTCGCCGCCACATGACCCGCCTCGTCGAACAGCGTCAGGCGCTGCCGCCCGGGCCGCTGATCGCCAAGGACTATCGATTCAAGGACGAACAGGGGTTCGAGGTCGGCCTGTCCGACCTGTTCGGCGACAAGAATGTGCTCGTCACCTATTACTGGATGTACGGCCCGGAACGGGAGCGGCCCTGCCCGATGTGCACCAATTGGGTCGGATCGGTCGACGGCAATGCTGCCGACATCAAGCAGCGCGTCGCCTACAAGATATTGGGCCGCAGCCCGGTCGAACGGCAATTCGCCTTTGCGCAGGAGCGGGGATGGCGCAACACCAACTTCATCCAGACGATCGGCGACGATTATGCCAATGACCTTGGCCTGCTCCAGCCCAACGGCGAATATCCCGCGCTGGTCGTGTTCCGGAAGGACGATGACGGCATCCGCCTCTTCTGGATGAGCGAGATGACGGGGGAAATGGCCGATCCGGGGCAGGATCCCCGCGACGCGCCCGACATCGCCTCGCTCTGGTCGATCCTCGATCTGACGCCCGAAGGCCGGCCGCCGATCTGGTATCCGAAATTGCGCTACTGAAAAGGGGCGGTGTCGCCACCGCCCCTTTCATCGTTCAGCGCGCGCCCTCGGCGTAATAGCGCTCCATGTCGAGCCGCATCTGGTGCAGCGCTTCCGGGTTCAGATAGACCATGTGGCCCGCCGGATAATATTTGAACTGGAGATTCTGGCGCAGCTGCGGCTCCAGCATCATGTGCTTGAGGTCGCGCTCGGTCGAGAAGAAAGGCGTCGCCATATCGTACCAGCCATTCAGGGACAGCACGCGCAGATGCGGGTTGGTGCGCATCGCGGCGCTGAGGTCGGCGGTCACGTCCGCGACATTCTGCTTGCCGCCTTCGGGGGGCGTGTGGCTCCAGTCCCACTTGAAGTCGCCGCCCTCCCGCGCGCTCAAACGGTAGGACAGGTCGGTCTTGTAGCCGATCTGGCGCGTCACCTGATCCAGGAAGCTGCCGACATAGAGGCCGGTGATCCCAGTGCTCGACGGATCAAATTCCGGCTCCTCGCCCGCCGCGTCGGCATCGATGCCCTTGTATCGGCTGTCGAAGCGGCCGATCGTCTCATGCCCGTCGCGCAGCAATTCCTTGCGAAAGCGCGACAGGCTGACGCGCAGGTTGGCGCGCTTCAGATAATCGACCGACAGGCCGGTGAACCGGCTCAGTTGCTGGGCGATCTGGTCGGTTTCCTCCGCGGTGATGTCCGACCCCTTCAGCAGCGCGGTGGCATAAGGACCATTGGCGAACTGGCGCGATTCCTCGACAAAGGCTTCCAGGCTGGCCGGGCGGCCGCCAGGCACGCGGTTATGATACCAGGCGGTGGCGGCATAGCTCGGCAGATAGCCGACATGGATCGCGTCGAAGCCCGACTGGCGCACGCCATAATTCATGATCGACGACAGCAGCACCACGCCGTTCAGCGCCAGCCCGCGATCCTCCAGCTGATAGGCGAGCGCGCCCGACCGCGTCGTGCCATAGCTTTCGCCGAAAATATATTTGGGCGACGCCCAGCGGCCATTCTTCGTCGTATAGCGGATGATCGCCTTGGCGAAGGCGTCCACATCGCCATCGACGCTGTAGAAGTCGGACGGCTTGGCGTCGCCCAGGATGCGCGAATAGCCCGAACCGATCGTGTCGAGGAACACCATGTCGGTACTGCCGATCAGGCTGTCATTGTTCGGGCCGACGTCGAAGGGCGCGGGCTTCACCGCTTCGGGATTGCTGGTGCGCACATGTTCGGGCGCGAAGCTGCCCATGCGCAACCAGAGCGAGGAGGAGCCGGGGCCGCCATTGTAGAAGAAGGTGACGGGGCGGTTCTTACCGGCGGCCGTATAGGCGGTGTAGAACATGCTCGCGACCGGCTTGCCCTTTTCGTCGCGAATGGTGAGCGTGCCGGCGGTCTGGGTGTAGGGAATGGACTTGCCATCGACGCGGGCCGTGCCCTTGCTGCTCTGGGTGACTTCCTCCACCGGCGCGCTGGCCCAGTTGGCCGCGACCTCTTCGGCCACCTTGTCGGCATGTTGTTTCGCGGCGTCGGGCGCGTCCTTCTGCGCAAGGGCAGAGGAGGCGAGGGCAATGAGGGAGGCGAAGGACAGGATAGCGGCAGACCGCATCGGGGAAGGCTCCTTGCAAGGATATGGTATATTATTGGCGACGGGCCGCACCATAGAAAGGTCGGCCCGTGCGGCAAGGAGATATTGCGCTTTCGTAAAGCAAGTGGGCTTTGGGTGGACACATAGCCTAAGCCCCTTCCTTGAAAGGGAGGGGAGAAGGAAGGTCCGCTTCTGCCCGACAGCCGCGTTTAGCCTTCGCGCAGCGCCTCGATCACCGCCGCCACATCCTCATCGCTATTATAGACATGCGGCGAAAAGCGGATCGCCGCCTCACCGCCGACCTTCGACGCGGCGGTGGCGATCTTTGCCTGCCACAGCTTCGCGCGCATCGCGCCGACGTCGCGGCCGGGGAAGGCGACGGTGATGACCGGCCCGGTAATCGCCGCCACGCCGCTACCGAAGGGCTTCGCCCCCGCCACGCCCGCCAGCGCCTGCCGCATCGACGTCCCGCGTTCGCGCGCCGCCTGCTCGATCGCGGCCTCGCCCACGCCGTCCAGTATGTCCAGCGTCGCCGCCACCGCCATCAGCCGGGGATCGTCGCGCTGGCCCAATATCTCGTACTTCTGCGCCGTATCGAGGTTTGCTGGATCGGTCAGCCAATAGCCATGGCTCATCATGATCGGCTGGAGTTCCGCCTGCCGCTCGCGCTTCACATAAAGGATGCCGCCCTCCAGCGGTCCCATCAGCCATTTGTGCGTGCTGCCCGAATAGCTGTCGACCCCCAGCGCGGCGAGGTCCAACTGCATCCAGCCGAAACCCTGCGCGCCGTCGGCGTGCAGCCAGATATTCCGCGACCGGGCGAGCTTCGCGATCTCGGCGATCGGATAGACGATGCCGGTGATATTGCTCATGTGCGACAGGAAGATCGCCTTCGTATCGGGCGTCACCGCGGCGGCGATGCCATCCAGCAGTTCCTGCGGCGACTTCGCCTCGACCGGCGCCGGCACGACATGCAGGTCCAGTCCCTCGCGTTCGGCCCGCAGCTTCCAACTGTCCCAGGTCGACGGATGATTATGGTCCGTCAGGATGATCCGGTCGCCAGCCTTGAGCGCCAGCCCGCGCACCGCGACCGTATTGGCCTCGCTCGCATTGCGGACCAGCGCGATCTCCTCCGCCGTCACTTTCAGCCGCCTGGAGATCCGCTCGCGTAGCGCATCGGCGGTTTTCGGATAGAGCGCGCGCCGCTCGATCGACGGGTCCATCTGGAAGGCGCGCGTCTCCCTTTCATGCACCGCCGCCACGCTGCGGAAGGTCGGGGCGATATTGGCCGCGTTGAAATAGCGGATCGCGGGATCGAGCAGCATCGCCTCACGGAGCGTCGGCCGCCCCGCCGCGCTCAGCATCTGCGGCGTCAGCGCCAGCGGCGCGGCGACGGCGGCCGCCTGCATCAGGGTACGGCGGCTGATAAGCGGGCTGTCGGTCATGGGGCGTCTTCTCCTCTGGCAGATCGTTCGACGGATCGCGCGACCCAACCCGCCATGTCGTCCTTACCCTTGCCGCAGCGCGGCATTTCCTGTAGGGGCGCGCCCGAAGCCTCTGCGCGACCCCGTGTCGGCCAGGGGAGCCCATATCCCGAAGGCCCAACATGTCCCTGCGTAATATCGCGATCATCGCGCACGTCGACCATGGCAAGACCACGCTCGTCGACCAGCTTTTCCGCCAGTCCGGCACCTTCCGCGACAACCAGCGCGTCGAAGAGCGCGCCATGGACTCCAACGACCTGGAAAAGGAGCGCGGTATCACCATCCTGGCGAAGCCGACCTCGGTCGAGTGGACGCCGCCCGCCGGTGGCGAACCGGTCCGCATCAACATCGTCGACACGCCCGGCCACGCCGACTTCGGCGGTGAAGTCGAACGCATCCTCTCCATGGTCGACGGTGTCGTCCTGCTGGTCGATTCGTCGGAAGGCGCGATGCCGCAGACGAAGTTCGTGACCGGCAAGGCCCTTGCTCTCGGCCTGAAGCCCATCGTCGTCGTCAATAAGGTCGACCGTCCCGACGAGCGTATCCAGGAAGTGCTGGACGAAGTGTTCGACCTGTTCGTGTCGCTCGATGCGACCGATGAACAGCTCGACTTCCCCGTCCTCTACGCGTCGGGCCGCAACGGCTACGCCAATGACGACGCCTCGCTGCGTTCGGGCACGCTGCAGCCGCTGTTCCAGAAGATCGTCGACCATGTGCCGCCGCCGGCGCTCGACGTTGACGCGCCCTTCACCTTCCTGGTGACGCTGCTCGACCGCGACAATTTCCTCGGTCGCGTCCTGACCGGCCGCGTGACCAGCGGTCGCGTGAAGGTCAATCAGGCGATCCACGCGCTCGACATGGACGGCAATGTGATCGAAACCGGCCGCGCGTCGAAGATCATGTCCTTCCGTGGCCTCGACCGCGTTCCCGTCGACGAAGCGCAGGCGGGCGACATCATCTCGCTCGCCGGCCTTGCCGTCGCGACCGTGGCGAACACCATCGCCGATACGTCGGTCAGCGAACCGATCCAGGCCCAGCCGATCGATCCGCCGACCCTGTCGATGCGCTTTGCGGTCAATGATTCGCCCATGGCCGGCCGTGAAGGCAGCAAGGTCACGAGCCGCATGATCCGCGACCGTCTGGAGCGCGAAGCCGAATCCAACGTCGCCATCAAGGTGACGGAGAGCGAGGACAAGGACAGCTTCGAAGTCGCCGGCCGCGGCGAACTGCAACTGGGCGTGCTCATCGAAACGATGCGCCGCGAAGGCTTCGAACTGGGCATCTCGCGTCCGCGCGTGCTGTTCGGCGAAGACGAGAATGGCGGCAAGACCGAGCCGTATGAAACCGTCATGATCGACGTCGATGACGAATTTTCCGGCACCGTCGTCGAGAAGATGAACATCCGCAAGGCCGAGATGACCGACATGCGTCCCTCGGGCGGCGGCAAGACCCGCATCACCTTCTCCGCGCCCTCGCGCGGCTTGATCGGCTATCATGGCGAATTCCTGTCCGACACGCGCGGCACCGGCATCATGAACCGCCTGTTCGAGAAATATGGTCCCCACAAGGGCAAGATCGAGGGCCGCAAGAACGGCGTTCTGATTTCGAACGGCGCGGGCGAGGCCAATGCCTATGCGCTGGGTCCGCTGGAAGAACGCGGCGTGCTGATGGTGGGCGTGGGCGAAGCGCTCTACGAAGGCATGATCATCGGCGAAAATGCCAAGACCGAAGACCTCGAAGTCAACCCGATGAAGTCGAAGGCGCTGACCAACTTCCGCGCGTCGGGCAAGGACGACGCCGTCCGCCTGACTCCGCCGTGGAAGATGACGCTGGAACAGGCCATCGCCTATATCGACGACGATGAACTGGTCGAAGTGACGCCCAAGACCATCCGTCTGCGCAAGCGCTACCTCGATCCGAACGAGCGCAAGCGCATGAGCCGCGCCAAGGCGGCCTGATGTTTCAGGTCGCCCGGCCGGGCACGGCCTGATGTTTCAGGTCGCCCAGCCGGGCACGGCCTGATCATGCCTCCCCGGGCTTGCCGGGGGAGGGACTGGACGGAGGGGCAGGGGCGCAATGCGTCCCCGCCCTTTTCTTTTTGTTGAAGGAGCCATCATGGCCGATCTCTATCTCAAGGCCCTGACCTCCGAGCGCCGCGCTCTATGGGCCGAATGTCGCCTCAAGGGGCTGGCCAAGGACACGCCGCAGCGTCTGCGCATCGTCGAGATCGACGCCCTGCTGGCGGCGCACAAGGCCCGGCAGGACGGCAAGTCCGGCGCCTGAACCGATGCCCGAATCGACGGCGTGACAGGTCCGCAGGCTATCCGATTGCGTTTGCGCGCCCTGTCGTGTCACTTTGGACCCCGGCGCACACCGAATCGCAACCTTGGTTTGACACAAAGGGTTGGGTGGCTGGATCTTCCGGTGCTGGTGGTTCGGTCGGTGGCAGGGGGCTCACGCAGGGAGGAATGACGGAGTGGCGGAAACCCTTCCGGCCTTGAGCGAGGGGGAAAAGCAGTGCCTGCGGCTGGTCGCCCAGGGCTTCAATTCCAAGGAAATCGCGCGCCAGCTCCATGTGTCGGAGCATACGGTCGATCAGCGCGTGCGCACCAGCCTGCGCAAGTTCGGCGTCCCGTCGCGCAAGGAAGCGGCGCGTCTGTTCGTCTCCGGGGAACATGGCCATGGCCAGAACGGCGCATATCAGCCCTTGATATATCAACCGGAGCCGCTTGCCTCCGATCCCGATCCTGCGTCATTCCTTGCTCAGCCGGACAGGCCGGATGAGCAGACGGAGCAATCCACCTTTCTGCGTCGCATCCTGGCTTTCGGCCCGCCGCTCGGGGGATCGACCAATGAACTGAGTATCGATGGCCGCATATTGGCGATGATCCGCGCTGCGGTTCTCACCGGTGTCGGCGTCATCACTCTGCTGCTGCTCATTGCCGGGGCCTTCAAGGCGCTGGGTTGATCTTTCCAGAAAGACCATGCTGACAACGCACCGCCGGACGGCGTCGTGCGAAGGAGAAGACTTGTGCTTAACCTCGATACCGTCAAGACCCAGGCCGTCGCCGACCAGACCCGCCAGACCTTCGCCGCGATGGACAGCGCGCTGCTCGACGCCGCGCAGCTCACCACCGCCTTCCTGTCGGCTGCGCAGGGGTCCGGGCTGACCGCCAGCGAGAGCCAGCGCATCCTCCAGCGCATCCATGAGGGCGCCGGCAAGATCATCGAAGGGCGCAGCGACATGATCCGCGCGACCGCCCTGCTGACCCGTTGCCTGGAACATAGCCAGATCGACGTGACGGCCGTGGGCTGCCCGCTGGGCATGGACGCACCCGCCCAGGACGAAACGCCGCGTCACCTCACCCTGGTCGCCTGACCGGGGCACGCCGCCAGCATTGGCATTGCCATGACTCTCCCCCTCAATTGGAAATGCAGATGCTGGCGGCTTTTTTTTGGCTCCTGACTCTCTTCGCCTGTGCCTTCGCCATGGTCTATGGCGGCAGGGACGGGCGATGGTTCACGCTCGTCTTCCTTCTCAGCGTGCTGCTGACCATGCCGGCGCAACTCGCCGGCTCCTGGCACGGCACGCAATTCTGGCTGACGATCGTCGATATGCTGCTGCTTGTCGGCTTGGTGTGGCTGATGCTGCGCAGTGACAGCTATTGGCCGATCTGGGCGGCTGCGAGCCAGCTGATGACGGTGCTGACCCATATCGTGACCCTCCTTCTGCACGGCTTTTCGGACCGGATCTATGAAGGGCTGAGTACGGTCTGGGTCATTCCGCTGCTGCTGTTCGCGATTATCGGCATCGAACTCGACCGGAAAACGCCCCATGACCATCCATATTCCGCCTGAACGCACCGCGCCCAGCCAGGAAGCGGTCGACCTGGTGGTTGCGCTGCAACGCTGCCTGAACAATTTTCACGCCCGCAAGGAAGAGCCTGCGATCCTCGATGGGGAAGGCAGCGAACAACTCGCCGCGCTTGCCCGCTATCTGGACGCGCGGCGGGCGCGGTCGATGCTGTTTGGCCAGAATCTCTTCTCGGATCCGGCCTGGGACATATTGCTGCTGCTCTATCAGGGCGAACTGGAACGGCGCGCGCTGACGCTGGAGCAGCTCAGCGAGACGCTGCGCCTGTCGCTGAGCACGGTCGTCGGGCAGGTCGGCGTCATGGAACGGCGCGGCCTGCTGGATGAACATCGCACCTCCCCCAACAGCCGGCGGCGGCGTGCGCTGCGCCTGTCGCCGCTGGCGATGGATGCGATGGCCTCCTGGCTTTCGCTCGCCTTCGACGGAAACTGAAGGATCGTCAGCGCGCCTGCGGCAGGGTGAGGCTGGCGCGCAATCCGCCCCCGGTGCGATTGGTGAAGGCCAGCCGTCCGCCATGGCTGTCGGCAATGTTCCGGGCGATCGCCAGGCCCAGGCCGACGCCGCCCGTCTCCCGGTTGCGGGAGGCTTCGCCCCGGTAGAAGGGTTCGCACAGCCGCTCGATCGCGGCTTCCGGCACGCCCGGTCCTTCATCCTCGACCGATACGCTCGCCCGCCCGCCGGCAACGGCGATGGCGATCCGCGCCGCCCCGCCATAGCGCACCGCATTTTCCACCAGATTGCCGATGCACCGCCGCAGCGCCAGCGTGTCGCCCTGCACCACCGCCCGTTCGCTTTGCGTCACGACCACATCCTGCCCCATGTCGGCCAGGTCGTCGGCCAGCGTCTCAACGATGGCGCTCAGGTCGATCCGGACCCGCGCCGCATTGTCGGTCCCCTCGCGCATGAAATCGAGCAGGGTCGTGACCATCGCCCGCATCTCCTCGACATCGGCCTGCGCCTTGGCACGCGGGCCGTCGGGCAACTGTTCCAGCCGGAAAGACAGGCGGGTCATCGGCGTGCGCAGGTCGTGGGCGATCGCGACCAGCATCGCGGTGCGTTCGTTGAGATAATCGGCAATGCGCGCGCGCATGTGATTATAGGCCGCGCCCACCGCGCGCACTTCCGGCGGGCCGGTCAGCGGCAATGGCTCCGCGCGCTCGGGCCGCTCGGTCGCGGCGCCCTCCGCCAGGCGGCGGATCGGCTGGGTGATGCGGCGCGCCACCCAATAGGCAGGCAGCAGCAGCAGGATGAAGATACCGGCCATCAGCGACAGGGTGATGGCATACCAGCGCAGATTGGCCCCCTGCCAGGCCTGGATCACGGTCCAGCCCGCGTCCGTGCGCTGGGCGACGACGAAGGCGCGGAACAGGGCGGACCGGTCGCGGTCCAGCTGGGGCGGCGCCGGGGCTTCGCGCATCGATGCGGGCGGGCGCTCGCGCAGCAGGCGGATGTCGCCGGCCGGCACGCCCAGCAGGGCGGCGACCTGCGCTCCGGCATAGTGATCGGTCTCCTGCCCGGAATCGGGGACGGGTGCGCGGTCGGAATGATAGCGCGTGACGCTCCAGGCGGACGCGGAAGGGCCGGCATCGTTGCGCAGCAGTTGCGCCGCCTCGGGCAGGAACATCGGCCGGGCGTGGGGGGGCGGACCGCGAAAGGCGACCAGCATCATCGCGCCCAGCGCGAGCAGCAGGGTCGCCGCCACCAATGCGACAATGCGGGTCAGGATCGACGGGTTCAGGCGATCAAGACGCGCATTCACGCCGGGCGGACCTCGGCGGTGAACATATAGCCTTCGTTGCGGATGGTGCGGACCAACTCGTCGGCGCCATCGCCCCGCGCGCCACGCTCCAGCTTGCGGCGCAGGCGACTGACCTGCACGTCGATCGCGCGGTCATAGCTTTCGCTCTCGCTGCCGGCCGAATAATCGAGCAGCTGGTCGCGGCTCAGCACTCGGCGCGGATGCTCGATGAAGGCGCGCAACAGGCGGAACTCGCCATCGGTCAGCGTCACCACGACATTGTCGGGATCAGTCAGCAGCCGCGCGCCCATGTCCATCTGCCAGCCGGCAAAGCGCAGCCTCTGGCCCCCCGCCGCCGGTTCATCGGCGGCGTTCCGGCGATGGCGGCGCAGCACGGTGCGGATACGGGCGAGCAGTTCGCGCGGATTGCACGGCTTGGGCAGATAATCCTCCGCCCCCATTTCCAGCCCGACGATCCGGTCGACATCGCTGCCGATGGCCGACAGCATGATGATCGGCAGTCCGCCGCGCGCGGACAGGCGGCGCAGGATCGATAACCCGTCCTCGCCCGGCATCATCACGTCGAGCACGGCAATGTCGAAATCTTGGACGGCAATGGCGCGGTCCATGCCCACACCGTCCCCCACCGCCGTCACGGCAAATCCATGTTGTTCCAGAAAATCGGACAGAAGCGCGCGGATGTCCGCGTCGTCATCGACCACCAATATGCGTGAACCATCCATCGTGACGGGCAGCATATCGGGTGAAGGGGTCAGCTGCAAAGTCATCCGCGCCATTCCTGTCATATTCATGCGGTCAGATCGCCAGCCCGACCGTCACCGTGCCGGTGAAGCCGTTCGTGATGTCGCCGGTCATGGTCGGCGTCATCGCGGCGATCTGCGCTGAGCTATTGTCGCCGAACACATTGTCGCTGCTGGTCGTGATCTTCGCGAAGTTGGTCTTGCTGCTGCTGTAGCCGCTGGTGGCATAGACAGTGTTGCAGGCGTCCGTCGGCATGGCGAATTGCGATGTCAGCACGCGGTTGGTGTAGCTGGTCGCCCGCGCCAGGCTGGGATAGACCTCGAAATGGATATGGGGGAAGCGCCCGTCATAGCAGCCGGGGAAGATGCTGGTGAAGGTTATTTGCCCATTGGCATCGGTCACGCCCACGCCGCGCAGATAATTTTCGCCCGGCACGGTGTAGAGCGAATAGAGCCCGTCACGGGTACAGTGCCAGATATAGACGGCATAACCCTCCAGCGCCGCGCAGCCGCTGTTGACGTTCACCACAGTGATGGTGAGCGTCATGGTGATGCCATCCGCAGTGCCGGAGAAGGAACCGAAGCTGGACCGGATGTCGGTGCGCACGATGCCCGTGTCGTCCAGCACATTGACCACATTGCCATTGCTGCTGTTGGACCCGTCCGCCGGATAAGGGCCGTTGGTTTCTTCGGGATCGGTGACGCAGCTGCCCGACGATGTCGGCGTGGGAGTGGGCGTCGGGGTTGGCGTGGGAGTCGGCGTCGCGGTTGACGTCGAACTGCTGCTGCCGGAGCTGCCACCGCCGCCGCAGGCGCCGATCAGCGCCGCGCCGCTCGCTGAAAAGAGCAGGCGCAGCGTCCGCCGCCGCCCGATAGTCTCGCGCGCCAGTTCGCGCATCCGTTCCAGATCGTGCATCAACCCATGGTCATGGGGTTCGCTACCCTGCGTCATCCCGCTTCCGCCTCTTCTTCTGTCTGTTTGCAGACCCTCGATGATGCGGATAGAGGATGGATATATCCGGGCGATTGCCCAATGTAGCGGCTTTGTAGCAGGGGTTAAGTGCAGCAAAGTTCTGGCTTCCCCGCGTCGCGGTCCATATAGTCGCGCCGTTTGTCATTTCCCGCGAAAGCGCTTCATGCATCTTCTCATCGGCCTAGCCGGCATTCTCCTGATCCTTGCCATCGCCTTCGCCCTCTCCTCCGACCGCCGCGCCATCAAGCCGCGGGTCGTGGGCGCAGCCTTCCTGCTGCAGGCGGGAATCGCGATGCTGGTCCTTTATGTCCCGGCCGGGCGCGCCATCATCGGCGGCATGTCGCATGGGGTCGCCAATCTGCTCGGCTATGCGCAGGCGGGCACCAATTTCATCTTCGGCCCGCTGGCCAAGCCCGAAATCGGCGGCGCCAGCTTCGCCATCGCCGCGCTGCCGGTCATCATCTTCTTCGCCAGTCTGGTGTCGATCCTTTATTATCTGGGGATCATGCAGTTCATCGTCCGCTGGGTTGGCGGCGCGATCGAAAAGGTGACGGGCGTGTCGAAGGTCGAAAGCCTGTGTGCGGCCGCCAATATATTCGTCGGGCAGAGCGAAAGCCCGCTCGTCATCCGCCCCTATCTGGCCGGCCTCAACGGGCCGCAGCTGTTCGCGGTGATGACCAGCGGCATGGCGGGCGTCGCAGGCACCATCCTCGCCGCCTATGCCTCCATGGGGATCAAGATCGACTATCTGCTCGCCGCCAGCTTCATGTCCGCGCCCGGCGGCCTGCTGATGGCCAAGATCATGATGCCCGACCAGCCGGAATGCGAACCCGAACTGCCGTTGGAAGATGACATCCACCTGCCCGAAACCCGTCGCAGCGCGGCCGGCCCGGCGGCGCTGAACGCGGAAACCACGCCGGGCGAACCCATGCCGGTCGCCACCCATGACGAGGAAAAGCCCGCCAACATCATCATGGCTGCGGCGCAGGGCGCGCAGACCGGCGTGAAGCTGGCAGTCGCGGTTGGGGCGATGGTGCTGGCCTTCGTCGCGCTGGTGGCGCTGGCGAACGGCATCCTCGCCGGTATCGGCAGCTGGTTCGGCTATCCCGACCTCAGCTTCCAAATGCTGCTTGGCTATGTCTTCTCGCCGGTCATGTATCTGCTTAACATCCCATGGGCCGAAGCGCAGGTGGCGGGCGGCCTGTTCGGCACCAAGGTCGTGCTCAACGAATTCGTCGCCTACATCAACCTCGGCCAGGTCCAGGGCCAGCTATCGCCCGCGACCATCGCTGTCATCACCTTCGCGCTGTGCGGCTTCGCCAATTTCAGCTCGATCGCGATCCAGATGGCCGTAACCGGTAACCTCGCCCCCAACCAGCGGCCGATGATCGCCAAGCTGGGTTTGAAGGCGCTGGTCGCCGGCAGCCTCGCCAATCTGATGAGCGCGGCGCTGGCCGGCCTGATGCTAAGCCTCTGATCCAAATCGGCATGCACCCGTAACGGAAGGCCTACCGCTCGGGTTCATAATCCGTTATGGTTAACTCATGGGGGCTAAAGCTTTTTTCGTGGTCGCGCTTGCGGCCTTGGGTTGGTCGGGCATGGGCGCCGCGCAGGCGCCAAGGCCCGGCACGTTGGAAACCTACAGGGACTGGACCATCGGTTGCGACAATCGCAACCGATGCGAAGCCGTGTCGCTGCTGCCCGATGGCGGGGCGTGGCCGGACAACCCGGTGATGATCGGCGTGGCGCGCAGCGCCGGGCCGGACGCGGCGGCGGAAGTCTGGGTCAGTCGCGACGCCAAGGGCGGCGGGGAGGTCAGCTTCCTTGTCGACGGGCGCAAGATCGTCAGCATCCCCAGCAAGGATGGCGAAGCGACCCTGCGCGGGCCGCAGGCCGCCGCACTCGCCATCGCCATGGCGCGCGGCAGCCTGCTGGAGGTGCGCGCGGGCAATCGTGTCCTGGGCCGTCCCTCGCTCGCTGGATCGGGGGCTGCGCTGCGCTACATGGATGCGCGGCAGGGGCGAGCCGGCACCAGCACCGCGCTGGTCGCGACCGGCGCGCTCGGACCGCTCGCGGTGCGCGCCGCGCCCGCCACGCCGGAAATCCGCCGCATGCCCACCCCGGCAGGCGCCGCACCGGTCGCGCTCTGGCGCGAGGAACTGACCGCTCTCGGCAAATTCACTGGCTGCACCGACGAAATCCGCAGCGGCCCGCAGACGCCCGAACTCCACCGCCTGTCGAAGACCGAGACGCTGATCCTCGTCCCCTGTGGCAATGGCGCCTATAATTTCACGTCCATCCCTGTCATCGCCACCGGCATTGCCGGCCGCCGCGCCTTCCGCCTTGCCAGATTCGACTATAAGCCGGGCTGGAGCGAGGAAGAATCCAAGCCCATGCTCGTCAATGCCGGCTGGGTCGCGGACAAATCGCTGCTCCAAAGCTTCGCCAAGGGCCGCGGCATCGGCGATTGCGGCGGCAGCGAAACCTATGTCTGGGACGGCGCCCGCTTCCGCCTGACCGAAGCGACCAGCATGGGCGAATGTCGTGGCGCCTGGCACTGGATCACCACCTGGTCCGCGCGGGTGGTGGAGTAGTTCCAATAGAGCATGATAGGTTCATATTGAATCGGATCATGCTCTAATTTTTCTTTGTTTTCCGCATTTTCTGAGCCAGCAGATGTTACCGTCTGCTTCGAAAATGCTCTAGTTCCGTTCGTTCCGAGCTTGTCGAGAAACGGATAGCGCTCCGCCCGCCTTGCCGCATCCGGCGGGGCAGCTTCCGCACGATGCAATCGCCCGGCTGCGCTTTGCAATGGAAACGTTACTATTGGCCGCCCATATTGCAGTCATGGCTTCCTCTCCCCGCCAATCCGCCCCTTCGACCATATCCTCGACCCTGCCGGACCCGATCCGCGCCGTCATCTTCGACATGGACGGCACGCTGATCGATACCGAGGCCGCGCATCGCCGCGCCTTTGCCGAAACCGGGCTGGCGCTGGGCTGGCCGATGGCGGACGACCTGCTCCTCTCGATGGTCGGCATCCATCGCGACGAAAATGAGCGGATGCTGGCCGCGCACCTGGGGCCGGACTTCCCGCTGGCGCGCTTCTACGCCGACAGCGACGCGCTGTTCGAGGCGGCGGTCGATGCCGGCATCCCGCTGCGTCCCGGCGCGCTGCTGCTGCTCGACCATCTGGCGCGCGGCGGTATCCCGATGGCGCTCGCCACCTCCACCGCCGCGCCCTATGCGCAGCAGCGGCTGGAGAAGAGCGGCCTGCTCCATTATTTCGACGTGATCGTCACCCGCAGCGAAGTGGAACGACCCAAGCCGCACCCCGAACCCTATCTGCTGGCGGCCCATCGGCTGGGCGTCGACCCCGCCTTCTGCGTCGCGGTGGAGGACAGCCATGCCGGCGTCCGATCGGCAACGGCGGCGGGTATCGCCACGGTCATGGTCCCCGACCTGCTCCCCCCGACCGAGGAACTGGTCCTCGCCTGCGCCCGGATACTGCCCAGCCTGACCGACCTGCGCGACCTGCTGCTCGCGACCGACTAACCTGCTTCGGCCAGCACCAGCGTAAACAGCCCCTCGGCGTCGGTCCATTCGCGTACCGGCTCCCATCCGCCCGCGCGCAGCAGCAGCCGTTCATCGCGCGCGCCATATTTGTGGCTGCTCTCGGTATGGATCGTCTCGCCCGGCGCCATGCGGAAACATTGGCCCGCGACATGGAAATGGAGCGGCCGCACTGCCTCCAGATGCATTTCGATCCGCGCCTTTTCGTCATTCCAGACCGCGCGATGGGCAAAGCCGTCGACCGGCAGGTCGCCCTCCAGCTCGCGATTGATCCGTTCGACAAGATTGAGATTGAACGCCGCCGTCACCCCCGCCGCATCGTCATAGGCGGACACCAGCCGTGCCCGATCCTTTATCCGGTCCATGCCGATCAGCAGCATCGCCTCGCGCCCTAGCAACCGCCGCATGGCGCGCAACAGGTCGACGGCTGCGTCCGGTTCCATATTGCCGATCGTCGATCCGGGGAAGAAGCCCAGCCGGGGCAGCCCCTCGACCGCCTTGGGCAGTTCCAGCGGCCCATTGAAATCGCCGACCAGCGGCAGCACCGGCAGGTCGGGAAAGGCCTGCGCCAGGTCCGCGCTGCTCGCGCGCAGGAAATCGCCGCTGATGTCGATCGGCACATAGGCGGCCGGCTGGATCGCGCGCAGCAAATGCGGCGTCTTGCGCGCGCTTCCCGCGCCGAACTCCACCACCGCGCGCCCTTCGCCGATCGCGGCCGCTAAATCCGCGCCATGCGCCTTCAGCAACGCCGTCTCGGTGCGCGTGGGATAATATTCGGGCAGGTCGGTGATCGCCTCGAACAGTTCCGACCCGCGCCGGTCGTAAAACCAGATGGGCGGCGTCGCCTTGGGGCTGCGCGAAAGCCCCTCGATGATGTCGCGGCGAAAGGCAGGATCGATGGCGCGCGTCCGCGCGGGCGCTTCGTCGGTCAGCAGCATGGGTCTACAGATCCTTGGCCAGCCGCAGCCCGGTGAACTGCCAGCGTTGGTGGGGATAGAAGAAATTGCGATAGCTCGCCCGCACATGGCCGCGCGGCGTGGCGCAACTCCCGCCTTTCAGCACGAACTGGCCGGACATGAACTTGCCATTATATTCGCCGACCGCGCCTGGCGCCGCCCGGAATCCGGGGTGCGGCCGATAGGCGCTGCCGGTCCATTCCCACACATCGCCGAACATCTGCGTCAGCGCCGCGCTGTCTTCCGCCGGTCGGGGGCGGGGGCAGGCGGGACCGTCGAGCTGGTTGCCGCTCACCGCCGCGACATTCTGCGCCGCGCTTTCCCATTCCGCCTCGGTCGGCAGTCGCGCGCCTGCCCAACTGGCATAGGCGTCAGCCTCATACAGGCTGATATGCGTTACCGGGGCGGCGGGATTGACCGGCTGGCGCCCATCCAGGCCAAAGCGGGTCCAGCCCTGCTCGCCCCGTTTCCAGTAGAGCGGTGCATCGACGCTCTCCGCCTGCACCCAGGCCCAACCGTCCGCCAGCCAGTGCGTCGCCGTGCGATATCCGCCATCCTCGATGAAAGCAATCCATTCGCCATTGGTAATGGGTCGATGCGCCAGCGCATGGGGATGCAGCACCACCTTGTGCCGCGGCCCCTCGCAATCGAAGCTGAAGCCGCTGCGCCCATCCTCGCCCATCTCGACCAGCCCCTGCCGCCCCTCGATCCAGTGGAGCGGACCGGGCAGGTCCACCGGCGCGGCGCTGGGCGCCCCGAACAATGCCGGCTCCAGCGGGTTGAGCGAAAAGAGATGGAGCAGGTCGGTCAGCAGCAATTCCTGATGCTGCTGCTCATGATGCAGCCCCAGCGTCACCAGCGCCCGCGCAGGCTGCGGCAGCATCCCCAGCGCAGCGATCAGGGCGGTATCGACATGGCCGCGATAGGCGCGGATATCGGCCAGCGACGGCCGGGTCAGCATGCCCCGCGACGACCGGGCATGACGCGCGCCTTCCGCCTCATAATAGCTGTTGAAAAGAAAGGCATAGCGTGGATCGAACGGGCGATATCCCGCCACATGATCGCGCAGGACAAATGTCTCGAAGAACCAGCTCGTATGCGCCAGATGCCATTTGGCGGGGGACGCGTCGGGCATCGACTGGACCGTGGCGTCCGCATCGGACAAGGGTGCGGCCAAGGCTTCGCTGAGCGCCCGCACCGCGCGATAGCGCTCTTCCAGATCATCCTGCCGGGCGTCCGTCCAGCTTCTGGCCATGTCTGCCCTTCCCGATACGGTTGTGCCGCTCTCGGGAAGAAAGCGCATAAAAGCGCCGGCGGTTCCGCGCTGCCCCTAAGTTCACACCTCCTGCAGCAGGGGCGCGGCGCGGCAGATGCGATCGCGACCCGCCTGCTTGGCCTCATAGAGCGCCGCGTCGGCGCGACGCAGCGCATCTTCTAGCTCGTCCCCTTTCCAGCGGCAGATGCCGGCGGAAAAGCTGATCGGCCGGCCGGCCACCAAGCCGATCGGGTCGCTGCGCATCCGGCTGGCGACGCGGGCGAGCGACCAACTCACCTCGTCCTCGATACAGTCCTGGAAGAAGATGGCGAATTCCTCGCCGCCCCAGCGGGCGACGATGTCCATGCGGCGGAGCTGGGCGGACAGGCGCGCGGCGAAGGCGCGCAGCACCCGGTCGCCCTCGTCATGGCCCATCTGGTCATTGACCCGCTTGAAATAGTCGATGTCGATCAGCGCAACGCAGCCCTTGCGCCGGTCGATCGGCAACTGGTTGATCTGGGTCAGGAAACCCCGCCGGTTGGCGACCCCGGTCAGCATATCCTCGTGTGCGGCATTGTGCAGGTCGTCGATCCGCGCCTGGGTGGCGCTGGCGGTGCGCTGGACCCCGGCATAGAGGGTCTGGATCACGTCGCCCATCTCGGGCAGCGTGCCCGGCGCCACCTCGCCCTTGTGCAGCGTTTCGGCCAGCGTCTGGATGGGGCTGAGCATCGCGCCGATACCCAAAAGGGCAATGGCGGTGCCAATGACGGTCGCCAGCGTCAGCAGCACGAATTCGGCCAGCGCGATCCGGCCGGTGGACAGGCCCCAGAGCAGATAGCCCAGCAGCGGCATATGGGTGGCGATGAAGCACAGCGCGAAAAGGCGCAGGCGCAGCGAGCGTGGAAAGATGAAGGATGTGGCGAGGTAGAATTGCACGGCATTCCCCCATTATGGTGCGACTGCGAGCAGCCTTCCGGGCACGTGCCTAAACATGTGGTGAAGAAACAGGGTTAATCCGCGCCGACGGGCCGGATTGTGCAGTGCGAGAGTCGAACCGCGGGGCGGGGCTTCAGCGCGACGCGCCCGGCACCCATTTGACGTCGCCCGCGCCATTGTCGTTCAGCCGCCGCGCCAGTACGAACAGCAGGTCGGACAGGCGATTGAGATAGGCCAGCGCTTGCGGGTTCAGCGCGACATCGGCGGCGGTGGCGGTCGCGCTGCGTTCGGCCCGCCGGGTGATCGCGCGGGCGAGGTGGACGGCGGCGGCGGCGTGCGATCCGCCAGGCAGGATGAAGCTGTCGAGCGGTGCAAGCTCCGCGTTCATCGCGTCGATTTCGTCCTCCAGCCGCTTGACCTGGCTCGCGACGATGCGCAGCGCCCAGGGTTCGTCCTCACCCTCCGGGATCGGCGTGGCAAGGTCCGCGCCCAGGTCGAACAGGTCGTTCTGGATGGTGGTCAGCCAGCGCGTTTCGGGCCGCGCGCCCATGGCGATGATGGCAAGGCCGATCGCGCTGTTTGCCTCGTCCACATCGCCCACTGCCTGCATCCGCGGCGCATGCTTGGGCAGGCGCGATCCGTCGACCAGGCCGGTGGTGCCCGCATCGCCCGTGCGGGTATAGATCTTGTTCAGCTTGACCATGGGGGAAACCTGCCTTGTTCAGCCGTGACCCTTGGACATCAGCAATATCGCGACGATGATGATCGCCGCCGCCTGGAACAGAATGCGGTTCATCATCATCTTGTTCTGCTTCAGCCGCGCCGGGCTGGGGCCGCTGCCTTCGGGCGCGTTCAGATCCTCCTTGGTCGTCTGGAGGAAGGCGACGATGCCCCGGATCAGCGCGACCAGGGTCGCGATCATGGCGAGGATGAGGGCGATGATCAGCACGGTGTTCATCGCGCCAGCCTATGCCCTTGCGAGCCTTATGCCAATGGGAAAGCGTTGCGCGCGCAGGTCGGCCGCCAGCGCGTCCGGCGCCACCCCCTGCGCGCGCAGGTCAGCGAGCGCGATCGACCCGTCGCGCTTGGCCAGCCGCCGCCCGTCCGGCCCGACCAGCAGCGGATGATGGACATAGGCGGGAGAGGGGAGGCCGAGCAGCGCCTGGAGCAGCCGATGGATATCGGTCGCCCCGCGCAGGTCCAGCCCACGCAGCACATGGGTCACGCCCATCGCCGCATCGTCCAGCGTGCAGGACAGATGGTAGCTCGCCGGCGCATCCTTGCGCGCCAGCACGACGTCGCCATGGGCGAGGGGATCGGCCTTTACAGATTCCGTTCGCCCGTCCTGAACCGGGAAGGGCAGGCTCGTCCAACCGGGCGCGCCCACCTGTTCCACCGCCCGCGCCATGTCGATCCGCCAGGCATGCGCCTCGCCCGCCGCGATCCGCCGCGCCCGCTCTGCCGCGTCCAGCCCGTGGCATGTCCTCGGATAGAGCGGCCCTTCCGGCCCGTGCGGCGCGGTCAGGCTCGCCTGTATGTCCGCGCGGGTGCAGAAGCAGGGATAGAGCAGGCCAATGTCGCGCAGCCGCGCCAGCGCCGCGTCATAGCTGTCCAGCCGCTGCGACTGGAAGACGATGTCTCCGTCCCATTCCACCCCCAGCCAATGCAGGTCCTCGATGATCCCCGCGACATGCTCGGGCCGGCTGCGCGTGCCGTCTATATCCTCGATCCGCAGGCGAAACGCGCCGCCGGCGCCGCGGGCCATGTCCATGGCCAGCAGCGCCGACCAGCCATGCCCGACATGAAGTCTACCGGTGGGGCTTGGGGCAAAGCGGATCACCATATGCTGTGGTGCGGTGGGTTGAGTCATACAGGCTCTTGACGGATGATATTCGTTAATGCTGTCATGCGGATGTCACGTTGCTGGTGGAAGAGCGGCGTCGGCAAGGGGGTTAGAAGGTTTTTCTATGTACCATCCCGACCTCATACGGCATCCGGAAAACTGTCCGGCGCTTGTTCTGAATGCGGACTATACGCCGCTCAGCTATTATCCCCTGAGCCTCTGGCCTTGGCAAACCGCTATCAAGGCGGTTTTTCTGGATCGGGTGGACATCGTCTCCTCCTATGAGCGGGAGGTGCACAGCCCCAGCCTTCAGATGAAGATCCCTTCGGTGATCGCGCTGAAACAATATGTGAAGCCGTCCGAACATCCCGCCTTCACCCGTTTCAACCTGTTCCTGCGCGACAAGTTCGCCTGCCAATATTGCGGCAAGACCAATGACCTGACCTTCGATCATGTCGTGCCGCGGCGCGCCGGCGGGCGTACCACCTGGGAAAATGTCGCCACGGCCTGTTCGCCCTGCAACCTCAAGAAGGGCGGGCGCACGCCGAAGGAAGCGGGGATGCAGCTTCATGTCCAGCCGATCCGGCCGACCAGCTGGCAGTTGCAGGAACATGGCCGCGCCTTCCCGCCCGGCTATCTGCACGAAAGCTGGCACGACTGGCTCTATTGGGACGTTGAGCTGCTGGCCTGATCGCCCGTCGGCGCTTGCCCTGTCGGGCAAGGGTCAGCCGATCGGCACCCAGTCCAAGTCCATATCCGTGTGCCGGTTGGTATAATGGCCGATATCCTCCAGCCGGTCGATGTCGAGCAGGGTGATGCGGCCGTTCGACCGGCTGATCAGCCCTTCCTGCTCCATCTGGCGGATCATGCGGTTCACATGGACGGAGGTGAGGCCGATCGAATCCCCGATCTCCTCCTGCGTCAGCTTCAGGTCGAAACTGTCGGTGATGCTGTCGTCGGTGACGCGCAGCCGGTCGAACATGTCGAGCAGGAAAGCCGCCACCCGCGCCTTGGCTGACGTCCGCCCCAGTGACGCAAGCCGGTCGGTCATCGACACGCGCTCGGCATTGGACAGCAGGAACAGGAGCGCCGCGACGCGCGGATAATCTTCCAGCAGACGGCGCAGGGCATGTTTGTCGAATGGACAAACCACCGCGTCCGACAGCGCAACCAGCGATTCCGGCGCCCGACTATAGATGGTGCTTGCCGATCCGATGAAGTCGCCGGGGAAGTAAACGCGCAATATCTGGCGGCTGCCATCGGGCAGGATGACGAAACTCATCACCCGGCCTTCGCGCAGCACGAACAATTCCGTTACGGTGTCGTTGACGCGCTGGATCATCGCGCCACGCTTCACCTTGCGGGGATTTTCCTCAAGCCTCGCCAATGCCGTTTTTTCCGCGTCGGACAACGGCACATGGCGTGTCAGTCTTTCCGCGAAACAACTCGTCGCCACCAATACACCTTCTTTGCCAGAATTTCTCGTTACGATGGCAGAACGCCCCATTTGCCTTTTGGCTGCATTTTCAGGTTGTGCACTAAACTCGATCAATCTCGGGCGACCCATTGCAATAATGTTTCGTCGGCCCGTCGCCCCCCGCATGCCTGTCTGTTGAGCCGCCTTGCGCAGCGCGCGTTTGCCGCTATTAACCCTGAGCGATGGACCGCATTGATATTCGCGGCGGCAAAGCCTTGAGCGGCCGCCTTCCCATTTCCGGCGCCAAGAATGCGGCGCTGACGCTGCTGCCCTGCGCCTTGCTGACCGACGAGCCGGTGACGCTGCGCAACCTGCCGCGCCTCGCCGACGTCGATAGTTTCGGCCATCTGCTGAACCAGCTCGGCGCCTCGACCATGATCGAGGGCGGCCGACCGGAGGATTTCGGCCGCGTCATGACCTTGCGCGCGGGGCGGGTGACGTCGACCGAAGCGCCCTATGACATCGTGCGCAAGATGCGCGCGTCGATCCTGGTGCTCGGCCCGCTACTCGCCCGCGCGGGTGAAGCGCTGGTGTCGCTGCCCGGCGGCTGCGCCATTGGCAATCGCCCGATCGACCTGCACCTGAAGGCGCTGGAGGCCTTCGGCGCGAAGATCGAGTTCACCGCCGGCTATGTGCGCGCCAGCGCACCCGACGGCGGCCTGTCCGGCGGCATCTACACCTTCCCGGTCGTGTCGGTCGGCGCGACCGAAAATGCGTTGATGGCTGCCGTGCTCGCCAAGGGCACCTGCACGCTGGAGAATGCCGCGCGCGAACCGGAAATCGTCGATCTCTGCAAGCTGCTCGTCGCCATGGGCGCGGACATTGAAGGCATCGGCAGCGACAAGCTGGTGATCCACGGCCGCGATCGCCTGCACGGCGCGACCTACAGCGTCATGCCCGACCGGATCGAGGCGGGCAGCTACGCCTGCGCCGCGGCGATCACCGGCGGCTCGCTCGACCTGATCGGCGCCAATGCCGACGACATGCACGCCATCCTCGCCGCGCTCCGCGACGCGGGCGTGCAGGTGGACGTGCACAAGGAGGGCATTCGCGTCTCCTCCGATGGCAAGCTCAAGCCGCTGACCATCTCGACCGCGCCCTTCCCGGCCTTCCCGACCGACATGCAGGCGCAGTTCATGGCGATGCTGACGCTGGCCGACGGTGCATCGGTGCTGACCGAGACGATCTTCGAAAACCGCTACATGCACGTGCCCGAACTGGCGCGCATGGGCGCGGACATCGCCGTCAACGGCCGCACCGCGGTCGTGCGCGGCGTGTCGGGCCTGGTCGGTGCGCCGGTGATGGCGACCGATCTGCGCGCCTCGATGAGCCTCGTGCTTGCCGGCCTTGCCGCGCAGGGCGAGACGCAGGTCAACCGCGTCTACCATCTCGATCGCGGCTATGAGCGGCTGGAGGAAAAGCTTTCCGCCGTCGGCGCCGATATCGAGCGTGTCAGCGATGGCTGAAGGGCGGGGGCTGGCGACCGATCGGGCGGCGCTGCTGGCGCTCTACGATCTGGACGCCGGCGGCTTCCGGACGCTTGACGACATCACGGCCTTCGCTGCCGAACTGTGCGGCGCACCGATCGCGCTGGTCAGCATCGTCGAGGATGTGCGCCAGCGCTTCCTCGCCCGCACCGGCCTCGATGCGGAGGAAACCCCGCGCGACGTGTCCTTCTGCGCCCATGCCATGCTCGGCGAGCAGATTTTTGTCGTTCCCGATGCGACGTGCGACCCGCGTTTTATCGACAATGGCCTCGTCACTGGCCCGCCCCATATCCGCTTCTACGCCGGTGCGCCGCTGGTGGGGGCCGATGGCGAACCGCTGGGCGCACTCTGCGTCATCGACACGGTCCCGCGCGCCGATCTGACGCCGCTCCAGCGCCGGGGGCTGATCCTGCTGGCCCGGCAGGTGATGGTGGAACTGGAAGGGCGCCGCCGCGACCGCGACACGATCATCCAGCAAAGGCTGGACGCGGCCGCCGTGGCCGACAGCGACCGCATGTTCCGCACGCTGGCCGACACCATGCCGCAAATGGTCTGGTCGACGCTGCCCGACGGCTATCATGATTATTACAATGCCCGCTGGTATGAATATACCGGCGTGCCGGTGGGGTCGACCGATGGCGAGGGGTGGAACGGCATGTTCCATGTCGATGACCAGCCGATCGCCTGGGAACGCTGGCGCCACAGCCTGGCGACCGGAGATCCCTATGAGATCGAATATCGGCTGCGCCATCGCAGCGGCGACTATCGCTGGACGCTCGGCCGCGCGCTGCCGATCCGCGATGCGGCCGGCCATATCGCTCGCTGGATCGGCACCTGCACCGACATCCACGAACAAAGGCTGATGATGGAAGAGCGCGAGATGATCGCGCACGAACTGTCGCACCGGATCAAGAATATCTTCTCGGTGATCGCCGGTCTTATCGGCCTGTCGGCGCGCGAGCATCCCGAGATTGGCGACGTCGCGGAAGATCTGCGTGACCGCATATTGGCGCTTGGCCGCGCGCATGACTTCGTCCGTCCGCACAGCGCCGAATCCGCGCCGCAGGTGGGGCAGGGGCAGGGCCATCTCTGGGGTATACTCGACCAGATTTTCGCCCCCTATAGCACCGGACAGGCAACCCGCATCCTGCTGTCGGGGGACGATCCGCGCATCGATGACCGGTCCGCGACGCCTCTCGCGCTGCTATTCCACGAATTGGCGACCAATGCCGCCAAATATGGCGCCCTGTCCGTCGCCGACGGCCGGGTCCATCTCCATGTGTCGGTGGAGGAGCAGGATGTCCGCATGGATTGGCGCGAGGAGGGTGGCCCCGCAGTGACGCCCGCCGACGCGGAAGGATTTGGCAGCCGGCTGATGCTGCTCAGCGTGGAGCGGCAACTGGGTGGCCGTATCGCGCGTCACTGGCGCGCGGCGGGGCTGGAAATCAGCCTCTGGATTCCAGCCCGCTCCATGAGCCGCTCTGCCGGAAGGGCGTGAAGCCCGCAATCTCGGTCTCTTCCAGATCGGGCCTCTCCGCGGCGGCGAGGTGCAGCGCGGCGGAAACGCTCCGCGCGCGAAAGGGTTTGGTGATGACGCCCAGCGCGGCCACCGACGCGTCGCCGATCTGCGATGGATTGGCGGTCACATAAATGACGCGGATGCCGTGGCGAGCCGCCAGTTCCATGCCGATCTGCGGCCCTGTCGGCCCATCGCGCAGGTTGAGGTCGACCAGGGCGATATCGCACGCCGCCGCCGATTCGAGCGCAGCGGCGCGATCAACGGCGATGGCGCCGACGGTGAAGCCGGCGTCTTCCACGATTTGCTCGATTTCCAGTGCGACGAATATCTCGTCCTCGACGATCAGAACCTTCTTGCCCATGCCTTCAGCCTGTGAAACTTGGAGCTAATAAAATCCGTTTGAGGCTTCGGGTTCCCGCAACTGCGAAAAAAATGACAGACGTTGTCATTCCGGCGGGTCAGGCTTCGATATTCGTCCACAGGGTTTCGAAGTTCGTGCCCGTCATCAGCAGGACGGAGGCGGGATAGCCCGCCTGCGCGGCCTTCTGCGCGCCGTCGGTGGCCGTTTCGACCGCTTGCGCCTGGCTGGTGAACGGGCCGTAATAGCTATTGTCCAGATTGATCTTCCAAGCGCCCTCATGTTCCAGGACGATGTAACGGGCATGGGGCAGGGCTTTGGGGGGCAGGGGCATGTTTCAGAGAACCTCGGTGTTATAATGGTGCCAGGCCATGATCGCGGCGGCGCCGCGATGCGGGCGCCAGGCTTCGGCGACCTCGCGGGTCAGTTTCTCGCTCGGCCGTTCAGGCAGGCCCAGGATGCGCCCGATCTCGATCTGCACCGCCAGATCGCCCGCCGGCCAGATGTCGGGCCGCCCTTCGGCGAACAGCAGGTAGATTTCCGCGGACCAGCGGCCGATCCCCTTGATCTGCACCAGCTGCGTGATCGCGTCCTCGTCATCCTTCGGCAGCGCGTGCAGGTCGAGCGCGCCCGACAGTAGCAGCTCGGCAAGGCTGCGGGCATAGCCCTGCTTCTGCCGCGACAGCCCGCATGCCCGCAATGTGTCGAAATCGCGTGCCAGCAGCGCATCGGGCGCGCAGCCAGGGCCGAGTTCCGCCTCCAGCTTGCGCCATACCGCGGCAGCGGCGGCGACGCTCACCTGCTGGCCGACGATGGTGCGCAGCAATGTCTCATATCCCGGTTCCCGCACGCGCGGCTGCGGATAGCCGACGCGGCCGATTGCTGCCACGAAGCCCGGCTCCAGAATCGCGATCGCATCCAGGCTTTCGCGCAATTGTTCGGCAGTCATCACCATGGGATCGCGCAGCAGCCCTTGATTTCGCGGCTCCTCTTCGTCAGAGCGGCGGAGAAAGTTCTAGGGGATTGGATAGATGCCGAAACTGATCGTGGTCAACCGTTCGGGCGAGGAACAGGCTGTCGATGGCGACAATGGCCTGTCGGTGATGGAAGTCATTCGCGACAACGGCTTTGACGAACTGCTGGCTCTGTGCGGCGGCTGCTGCTCCTGCGCCACCTGCCATGTCTATGTCGATCCGGCCTTTGCCGACATTCTGCCCGCGATCAGCGAGGACGAGAATGACCTGCTCGACAGCTCCGACCATCGCAACGAGACGAGCCGCCTGTCCTGTCAGGTCGTGCTGAGCGACGCCCTCGACGGCCTGCGCGTCACGATCGCACCGGAAGACTGAGCGGCTCATTCTACACCCGTTCGCTTCGAGCGAAGTCGAGAAGCAGCCGCGCTACGCGTTGCGTCCCTCGACATAGTTTATCCTGAGCGCCTGCCTTGGCAGGCGGTCGAAGGACTCGAAACGAACGGCACTTAGTGGCTAATTCTTCACTCGCAACGTCGCCATCGGCGCATCGCCGGTCAGCGGCGTGATCTGCCAGACGATCCGCTTGCCCTGGGGCGTGGACTGCGCGCCTTCTTCCTGATTCTGGCCGACGATCTCCGCGTCGGTGGTGAGCGTGAAGGTGCCGTTCAGCGCCTTGGCCGCGTCGTCGCCGCCGCTGCCCATGCCGCCCGGCCCCTGGCTCTTGTCGAAGCCGTTGGAAAAGCCCGGGGCCTTCACCCGCACCCGGTCGGTCCCGCGCATCTCCACCGCGACGAAGGGCAGCACGATCTGCGCGTCGATATTGAAGGGAAAAAGAAAGGCGTGGGTCAGCGTGCCGCTGATCGCATAATCGATCTCGAACTTGTGGTTGCCGACATAGCGGGCCGAGCGGAAACCCTTTTCCTTCGACAGGGCGGTAGCGATCGCCTGCATCTGCACCTCGTCGCTCTTGTCCGTTCCCCCTTTCGCCGCGCCGCTGAAATCTTCTTCCTTCTGCTGCTGCGCGATCTGCATCAGCGTCGGCGTATTTTCCGGATCGCCCTCCTGTCCATCCCCGTCCGTGGGCGTGGTCCCGCCCATGATGGCGTCCTTGCCCATGTCCGACGCCAATATCTCGCCCTTGTAGGCGAAGGCGAAGCTGCGGTCGGCGCGGATGTCGAGGCTCGATTCGAACTTGCCCGGCGTCACCAGGCAAGCTGACAGGGAGAGCAGGCCGGCAAGCGCGCCCGCGATTCGATACAGACGGCTCATTCCCGCTCCCCCCTAAGTTTGTTTAACGGTTCGTCGCGGCGTAGAGCGCGATGGCGGCCGCGTTCGAGACGTTCAGGCTCTCCATGCGCGGGCTGATCGGCAGCTTGGCGATGATGTCGCAATGCGCGATCGTATTGTGGCGCAGCCCTTCGCCCTCGGCGCCCAGCACCAGCGCGACGCGCGATTCGCCGATCGCCTGCCCGATGGTGGTGTCGGCGTCGCCATCCAGCCCGATTCGCCAGTAACCGGCCTCGGCAATTTCTTCCAATGCACGGGCCAGGTTCACCACGCGCACCCATGGCACGCTCTCCAGCGCGCCCGACGCCGCGCGCGCCAGCACCCCCGATTCGGGCGGCGCATGCCGGTCCTGCGTCACGATGCACAGCGCATCGAACGCGGCGGCGGAGCGCAGGATCGCGCCCACATTATGCGGGTCCGTCACCTGGTCCAGCACCAGGATCGGCCGCCTGTCGTCCTGTCCTTCCTCCAGCACCTCGCCCAGCCAGACATCGTCCAGCGGCTCGACTTCGGCGACGATGCCCTGATGGGGGGCGTCGGACGGGACCATGCGGCCCATGTCGGCGACGTCGGAATAGACGATCGGCAGCACCGGCGGCAGGTCGAGCTGACCCAGCGCTTCGCGCGTGCCCCAGATCTTGCGCACTATGCGGTTCGGGTTGGCGAGCGCCGCGATGACGGCGTGACGTCCGTAGAAGCGCGGAAAGGCGCTCTTGGGCTTGGTGGAGCGATTGGGCTTTTTCATGATTTCGCTCTTTTCACATCAGGCCATTGACAGGCAAGTCTCCATTCGCCATTAGGCCGCCTCCAGCGCGGCGGGGAACGAAAATTCTCCACGGCGTAGGGCACTGGACAGGTGGCCGAGTGGTTAAAGGCAGCAGACTGTAAATCTGCCCGGGTTTCCCGTACGCTGGTTCGAATCCAGCCCTGTCCACCACTGCATCAGGCCATGATGCAGCCGGTCCTTCGGGACCGTGATGAAGGCCAGTGTGGACGCATAGCTCAGTTGGTAGAGCAGCTGACTCTTAATCAGCGGGTCCTAGGTTCGAGCCCTAGTGCGTCCACCAAGCCTTTCCCCGACATGCCGCCTCTTTCGGGTTTCCGGCCGGCCTGTCTTCCCTCCCGAGCCCGTTGAAAGACGAAGGGAAGCGCCCTGATGGCGTGGCTCATCCTCGGCATTGCCGTATTCACCGAAATCTGCTGGGCCTTGAGCCTGAAATGGGCCGCGACGCTCGGTAGCTGGCAGGCGTCGGCCGTGCCGATTGCCTTGAGCTTCCTCAACATGGGCCTGCTCGCGCTGGCGATGCGCGATCTGCCCGCCGGCACCGCCTATGCGATCTGGACCGGCCTTGGTGCGGTCGGCGTCATCATCGCCGGCATCTTCCTGTTCGGGGACAAGGTGAATCCGGTGCAGGCGGGCTTCATGGCGATGATCGTGATCGGCGTCGCGGGCACGAAGCTCTTCGCGCAGGCATGAGCGTTTTCTAAGCAGATGAATACATCTGTTGGCTCGGAAAACGCGGCAAAAAAATGGCGCCCAATCGCGGGGCAGGGGCAAGGCGCCGCAGCCGCCTTGCCGCATCGGAGCGAAATCGCCAGCGGGATGTTACCCGGACAAGTAACGTTCATTCTTCGCAGGCTATTTCCTTCCTCCGCATGATACTCGACCGTCGCGACCTCATGATCCGCACGCTGGGCGGCGCTCTCGCCCTTGGCGTCTCGCCCCGCGCCCTCGCCCAGACCGACGTGGAGCGCGTCGACGCCCTGATCGCGAAGATGACGGTCGAGGAAAAGGCCGGGCAGATGACCTGCCTCGCCGACAGTTTCCGCCCCTTCAACCCGCCCAACCCGCAGGTCGGCATTCAGGACGCCAAACGCCTGACCGAAGAAGTGCGCCGGGGCCGGGTCGGCTGCCTCTTCAACGGCATCGGCGTCGCAGGCGCCCGCCGCGCGCAGGAGATCGCGGTCAAGGACAGCCGCCTCGGCATCCCGCTGCTCTTCGCCGGAGACGTGATCCACGGCCTCAAGACCATCTTCCCGGTACCCTTGGGCGAAGCGTCCAGCTTCGACCCCAGCCTGTGTGAGCGCACTGCCCGCGCCATGGCCGTGGAGGCCACCGCCGCCGGCCTGCACCTGACCTTCGCCCCCATGGTCGACGTCGCCCGCGACCAGCGCTGGGGCCGCGTGGTCGAGGGGGCGGGGGAGGATGTGACCCTGACCGGCCTGCTCTCCGCCGCCCGCATCCGCGGCTTCCAGGGCCGCGACCTGCGCCGCGACGACTCCCTGCTCGCCTGCCCCAAGCATTTCGCCGCCTATGGCGCGGTTGCCGCCGGCCTCGAATATGGCAATGTCGACATCAGCGAGGAAACGCTGCGCGAAACCCATCTCCCGCCCTTCGGCAAGGCGTTCGCGGCCGGCGCGCTCACCACCATGGCCGCCTTCAACGAGATTAACGGTGTCCCCGCCACCGCCGACAGCGAACTGCTCACCGACATATTGCGCGGCGAGATGCAGTTCCGCGGCTTCGTCTTCTCCGACTACACCGCTGATGAGGAGCTGGTCGCCCACGGCTTTGCCGAGGATGCGCGCGACGCCGCCCGCCTCGCCGTGCTGGCCGGGGTCGACATGTCGATGCAGAGCGGCCTCTATATCCGCTACCTGCCCGATCTGGTGAAGAGCGGCGCGGTCCCCATGGGCACGATCGACGTCGCCGTGCGCCGTATCCTCTATGTGAAGGCCGCTATCGGCCTGTTCGACAACCCGTATCGCTCGCTCAATGAGGAAGCGGAAAAGACCCGCATCTTCACCTCCTCCCACCGGGCCCTCGCCCGCGAAGCCGCCGCGCGATCGGTGGTGCTGCTCAAGAACAATAGCGTCCTGCCGATCGACCCTGCGAAGGGCCAGAGCATCGCCCTGATCGGACCCTTTGCCGAGGATGTCCGCAACCTCTACGGTCCCTGGGCCTTTTACGGCGACCCCGACAAGGGCGTCGACATCGCCACCGGCCTGCGCGCCGCGCTGCCCGACCCGTCGAAGCTGACCGTGATACGCGGCAGCGACATCAGTGGTCCCATCGACGGCGGCATCGCCGCAGCGGTCGAGGCAGCGAAGGCCGCCGACATCACCCTGCTCGCCATCGGCGAATCGCAGGCCATGTCGGGCGAGGCCCAGTCCCGCACCGTCATCGAAATCCCGCAGGCGCAGCAGGCGCTGGCCGACGCTGTGGTCGCCACCGGCAAGCCCGTCGCCGTCCTGCTCCGCCACGGCCGCGCGCTCGCCTTGCATGACGGCGTCGCCAATGCCGGCGCGATCCTCGCCACCTGGTTCCTGGGGAGCGAGGCCGGCCACGCCATCGCCGACATCGTGCTGGGAAAGGTCGATCCCTCCGCCAAGCTGCCCGTCAGCTTCCCCTGGGAAAGCGGGCAGGAGCCTTTCTACTATGACCGCAAGTCGACCGGCCGCCCGGTCCTCGACAGCGGCAGCACCGAATATAAGGCGCGCTACGCCACCACCGACAACAGCGCCCGTTTCCCCTTCGGCCATGGCCTCGGCTACACCGAGTTCGCGCTCGACCAGTTGAAACTGTCCGACACCGCGCTGCGCTGGGACGCCGCGATCGAAGTCACCGCCCGCGTCACCAACAAGGGATCGCGCAAGGGCAGCGAAGTCGTCCAGCTCTACACCCGCGACCGGGTCGCCAGCCGCACCCGCCCGATCCGCGAGCTGAAACGCATGGAGCGCGTCACCCTGTCACCGGGCGAAAGCAAGACCGTCCGCTTCTCCCTCTCCCGCACCGACCTGGAATTCGTCGGCGCGAGGAACCAGCGTATCGCGGAGCCGGGCGTGTTTGACTTGTGGGTGGGGCAATCGAGCGTCGGCGGCCTGAATGCGCAATTCACGCTTTATGCGGCGGGGTAAAATCGGCTTGTCAATTGTGTGTCAATTTCATTCTTTAGCAGTATCTACCACTGTTCCATGAAAAAGAAATTGATTGAAATTGCGATATATGTGCTGATGCGAAGAATAGATGAAAATGGTTTGATTTTATAACTCGAGGGTTGCTTGGATCTATCCTCTCGTTCATGAGGTAAAAGCAGTTTCTCGAACCTTCAAGAAGCGTTGGAGTTTAGGGTGTATTCTGATGCGAGCATTAGCGCTGTCGCTGGCGCGAATGGCCTGGATTATGCAAAAAATAAAAATCGCGGTGGCCGATCGAGCGCGAAGGGGCGTGATTTTGAAATCGTTTACGGCGCTTACCGTATCGTTCTTGAGGCCGCAAATGCTTTGCGCGATGGTGCCCTCGGAACGGATATATCTTTCCACGACCAAGTGCTCTGTTTCGTAGACGACTTCGTGGCGTCTGGGCCCGGTGGCCGTACTTTAGCGCAACTCAAAAGTGGCGCGGCTAGCTGGACTGGAGGCGACCATCCCCTCGGGGACGATTTTCGCTTGCAGGCTAAACTCGATGCCACATGTGGCGTCGCAGCAAATTACGAACTCGTTGTAGGTGACGATGCGCGCCGGGATGCGCTTCTTATCGATCGCCCGACCGACCTCTCTGCTGTCTCGGTGGTTTCGTTTCCTGGGGAATTGGAAGATCTCGATCTAATTTCACGGCTTGACGATCTTGCCGCTGCACTCGCCGAGCTGAGTCCGAGGGATGCGGAGCGCGTTGTTCGGGAGCAAGTTTGGCGTATGTTGCTAGGCACTTGGCAAGGCTCTCGCGGTGATCAGACTCTCGCTTCGATCATCCATGCCGCTGGGCATGGGCCTGGCGCAATCGTTGCCCCTTTATCACCGCCCTATATCTTGTCAGACGAGGCGAAAAAAACTCTCGACAAAGTGGATGGTCTTCGATTCAATATCCACAAGAATTTTTTCACCTACGACGCGTTAGGTTGGATGGTGCGTGGCATTGCCGACTATCACTGCTATACACCTCAGTTTGAGGCGTTCGTGACGGAGCTAACGACCTCCCAGCCGACAGACTTTTTATCGTTTTGGGCCGTGTTGAAGGCGCACATATGAGCTACACTCGAACATTGTCGGAGCTTGCATCTACAGCTGAAGCTTCAGCTATTAACGCATTGACTCAATTGGCAGATGAAACCCTTCCACCTGAGGCGTATGGCCGTGCCATGAGGGCCGTCGGTCATGAGTTAGGACGCTGTTTTGCTCGCGACGTTGGGGTGTCAGGAAAGAATGTTTACCTCGCTGTCACAGTCGAAGATGCGGATTACCTCGCCGCTGGCATCGCGGCAGCATTGGTTGAGGCCGGAGCGAAAATTGCGGTTGCTTGCTTTTGGAATACTCGCAAGAAGGCCGGCGGATACAAGTGGCTGGATGTCGCTACAATTGTAAATGAGTATCGGGAGCCTATGCCCGAGCATTTGGAGCATCTCGTGGTTGTTAAGTCGATCATTTCGGGTGCTTGTGTTGTAAAGACGAACCTTATGCACCTTTTGGAGACGGCTCAGCCCGAGCAGATCGATATTATGGCTCCAGTTGTGCTTGAAGGTGCCGAAGATAGGCTGGCATCTGAATTTGACCCTGATACAGTAAGCAAATTCCGTTATTGGCTTCTCGCTAAGGATGACACAAAAGACGATACTGGAAACGTTGTTCCGGGAATTGGGGGTGAGGTTTATGGTCGTCTAGGTTTTGACGGCCAGCAAGGGAAGAATGCTCATTTCCCTGAGTTCATCAAAGAAAGGGTAGCAGCTCGGCTATAGATGCTCTTTGGTTTGTTGGCTGCAACTGTTTACTTGGTAGCAGCAAGCTCTTGCAAATCTCCCTGTCCTACACCCCCCATCCCATGCCATAACCCCAGCCGTTCTTTCCCACCGTCCGCCCCTCGCACTCCGCGCCGGCCCACCTCCTGGCGCGCGCCATTTCGCAAAAATTCTCCTATTGCGAAATCCGCGGCACCCGTGCGTCCGCCGCAGTTTCGCGTTGCCCGCGACACTGTGTACTTCGCAACGCCGCGCCCGCCTGCAAAACGCGCCGTCTACGCCTTCACCACCCGCCACACCTCTGCTACAGGCCGCCCCCATGCTTAACCTCAACGGTATCACCGTGTGCCTGGGCGGCCGCACTATCCTCGACCGCGCCGCTGCCGCGCTGCCGCCGCGCAGCCGTGTCGGCCTGATCGGCCGCAACGGCGCGGGCAAGTCCACGCTGATGAAGGTGATGATCGGCCAGCTCGACCCGGACGAAGGGTCGTGCGACATGCCCCGCGACACCCGCCTCGGCTATATCGCGCAGGAAGCGCCGTCGGGCACCGCGACCCCCTTCGACACCGTGCTCGCCGCCGACAAGGAACGCGCCGAACTGATGGCGGAGGCGGAGCATACCGAAGACCCCGATCGCCTCGGCCATATCTATGAGCGGCTGACGACGATCGACGCCTATACCGCCCCGGCCCGCGCCGCCCGCATCCTCGTCGGCCTCGGCTTTGACGAGGAAATGCAGGGCCGCCCGCTCGACAGCTATTCGGGCGGCTGGAAGATGCGGGTGGCGCTCGCCGCCTTGCTCTTCTCCAATCCCGACCTACTGCTGCTCGACGAACCGTCGAACCATCTCGACCTCGAAGCCACGCTCTGGCTGGAGAATTTCCTCAAGGCCTATCGCGGCACCGTGGTCGTCATCAGCCACGAACGCGACCTGCTGAACAATGTCGTCGACTATATCCTCCATCTGGAGGGCGGGAAGGTGACGCTCTATCCCGGCGGCTATGACGCGTTCGAACGGCAGCGCGCCGAACGGCTCGCCCAGCTCGAATCGGCCCGCGCCAAGCAGCAGGCGGAGCGGGAGAAGTTGCAGGACTATGTCGCCCGCAACAGCGCCCGGGCCTCGACCGCGAAACAGGCCCAGTCCCGCGCCAAGGCGCTGGCCCGGATGCAGCCCATCGCCGCCGCGATCGAAGATCCGACGCTGCATTTCGGCTTCCCAAGTCCCGCCGAACTGCGTCCGCCGCTCATCACCATGGACATGGCGGCGGTCGGCTATACCGACACGCCGATCCTGCGCCGGGTGAACCTGCGCATCGATCCGGACGACCGTCTGGCGCTGCTCGGCCGCAACGGCAACGGCAAGACCACGCTGGCCCGCCTGATCGCCGCGCAACTCGCCCCGATGGAGGGCGCGGTGCAAGCCACGTCCAAGATGAATGTCGGTTACTTCACCCAATATCAGGTGGAGGAACTGGACATCACCGACACGCCGCTGGAGCATATGACCCGCGTCATGAAGGGCGCGACCCCCGGCGCGGTGCGTGCCCAGCTTGGCCGCTTCGGCTTTTCCGGCGAGCGCGCGACGCAGAAGGTCGGCTCCATGTCGGGTGGTGAGCGTGCCCGTCTGGCGCTCGCCCTCATCACGCGCGATGCGCCGCACCTGCTGATCCTCGACGAACCGACCAACCACCTCGACGTCGACAGCCGCGAAGCGCTGGTACAGGCGCTCAACGACTATAGCGGCGCGGTGGTGATCGTCTCGCACGACCGCCACATGATCGAACTGGTCGCCGACCGCCTGGTGCTGGTCGACAATGGCACCGCCCAGCCGTTCGACGGCTCGCTGGATGACTATACCGACATCATCCTGCGCAAGGCGGACGGCAACGGCACTGGTTCTGGCGGCGATGCGCCCAAGGTCGACCGCAAGGCCGACAAGAAGGCGGCCGCCGAATGGCGCGAAAAGCAGAAGATACTGAAAAACGCCGTCAACAAGGCCGAGCGCGAGATGACCGCCCTCTCGACCGAACGCAGCCGGATCGACCAGGCCCTGTTCGACCCCAAGTCCGCGACCGGCGCGGAGGCGAAGATGACCACCAGCCAGCTGATGGTGAAGCGCGCCGAACTGGAAAAGAAGCTGGAAGCCGCCGAGGAAGTCTGGATGGAGGCCGGCGCGGCGCTGGAGGCGGGCTAAGTCCGCTTTTGGTCGGATTCCGGCGCGAAAAATGCTATAAGGATCTTCCCTGACGGCACGCCTCAGGGGGTGAGGCCTGGCTTCCGGGGAGCGTAGTTCTGCCGGGAGATCCGCGATGAAATCGGTCCTGCTGCATATCCACGACGACCGGGGCGCCGACAGCCGCCTTCAGGCGGCCTGCGACATCGCCCGCGCCTGCAATGCCCATGTCCAGTGCGTCCAGGTGACGCCCATGCCCGACCTGATCGCGCCAGACATCTATGCCGGCTCCGGCTTTGCGCCCACGATCGCGGCCGAACTCCACGCCATCGACGAAGCGTTCCGCGCCCGCGTGGAATCCCGCCTCGACCGGGAGGATATCGCCTGGGACTGGCGGCAGGTGGACGGCGACAGCATCGGCGGGCTGCTCTCCGCCGCGCGGCTTGCCGACCTGATCGTCGCGACCCTGCCCGAAGGCCGCCGGACCGACAGTCTGGACCCGCTGCCGATCGTCGCTGACCTGGCGCTGGGCGGGCGCACGCCTGTCCTGGCCGTGCCGCAGGCCGCGCGCGGGGTCGCCATCATCGGGCGCGCGCTGGTCGCCTGGGACGGCTCGGCCGAATCCTGCGCCGCCCTGCGCGCCGCCGTGCCGCTGCTGCGCCTTGCCGAGACTGTCGACATCGTCACGGTCGAGGAAGCGAGCAAGGCCGCTTTCCCCGCGACCGGCGCGCCCGAATATCTCGCCCGCCACGGCATCAAGTCGCAACTATATAGCTGGCCGCGCAAGGAACGCCCGATCGAAATCGCGCTGCGCGAGGCGATTGATTCGCTCCATGCCGACTGGGTGGTCATGGGCGCCTTCGGCCATAGCCGCTGGCGCGAACTGATATTCGGCGGCGTCACCCGCGCAATGCTGCGCACCGCCCGTGTCCCGCTGCTGCTGGCGCATTAACCGGGATCAGCGACCCATCAGCATGAAGGGCGCCCAGATATAGGGCTGCGCCGCATCGGGGTGGCGGGAGGCGATCAGCTTCAGCATCGCCTTCTGCAACGCGACCGCGCGCGGCAGGCCGCGGCCGGCGCCCTTCACCGTCTCCAGCGTGACGAAAGCGCTGGCATCGTCGCGCACCGGCCAGTGCGACACCAGCAGCGATCCCGCACCGGCATAGCGGAACGCCTGCGCCAGCCCCGAATAGGCCGCCGCCTGCGCCTTTTCCCCCGCCGCCGTGTTGCAGGCGGACAGGATCACCCAGTCGGCAGCGATCCGCATGGCGGCGACTTCCGACGCCGTCAGCAGCCCGTCATCGCCGGCGTCGTCTGTGCCCGGCGGCGACAGTAGCAGCGCCGCTTCATTCACCCCCGCCATCTCTCCATCGACCAGCCCATGGGTCGCGAACAGGATCACGCCATAGGATGACAGGTCGCGCGTGCGCAGCGTCGCCTCATTTGCTTCCGCCCCGACCAGCAGGGTCGCGTGCCCGGCGCCGAAGCGTTTGGCCACCGCCCGCAATTCGGCCAGCGATCCGGGCAGCGCCGGCAGATCCGACAAGGCGCGCACCTCCGTACCGCTCGCGCCCCGCGATGCCACCGCGCCCTGACTGTCCGTAAAGGCCTGAGGCGCGCCGACGCCAAGGAGCGTCTGATTGCGCATCGCCATCTGCCCGCCTTGCGCTGGATGAATGGCGAAACCGGGCTGTACGCGGATTGCAAAACGCCGGACCAGCCATGGCACATTCTTGTCCACTGCAGCTATGGGCCGTTCCGGCAGCATGGCGAAGGGCAGCGACGCGAAAGCGCCGGTGGGCACGATCCGTAATATCTTTGCCTTGCCCAAAGTCCCGAGGATGCCGGGCGTGAAAATCTCGCGATACAGGTCGTGCGCCGCTGCCTGGTCGAAGCCCGCCGGCGTCAGTGACCCGCGCAGCCGGTGGACCAGCGCGACCATCGCGGCGCGATCCATCCGCGCCCGTTCGATTCGCGCGCCATCCGCGCTCACCGCCAGCAGATAGACGCCGTCAAATGCCGGCATCACCGCCAGCAGCGCCTCTTCCCTACGCAGGCCTGCACGCAGGGCGTCCAGGTCGGGTCGCTCCCCGCCATGCGCCTCGACCCAGCGGGGATAGTCGCGCGCGATGGCGCTTCGCTCGGCCTCGACCTCAGCCGCCACGTCTGCGCGATCGGCCCGCGCCGTTGCCACCTCCTCGTCAACCGCCAGCGCCTTCAGCAGGCGGCGGTCGGCCACCTCCAGCGCCTTCACCCTGTCCTGCAATCCGCGCACCCGCGTCGCCAGCGCCGGATCCTCGACCAGCCGCTGCGCCACCAGCCGGTTCGCCTGCGCGATGCGCGATCCCGCCAGCACGGCCATGGCGTCGAGCGCCAGCGCGGTGTCCTGCGTCTGCGCGGCAACGGCGAGCACGGTGTCGAGCGCCGCGCGCTGATCCTCGGTCAGTTCGCCATTGTCGTTCATCGCCGCCCCATCGCGCAGCACGCCGGTTAGCCGCCGTGCCGCCTCGCCAAGGTCGCGACGGTCGGGCGTGGTCCAGGCCGTCAGCATCGCCGCCTGCGCGAGGGGCAGCGCCGGCGCGTTATCGAGTTGCGCCGTCTCGGTGGTGAAAGCACCCGCGGCCCGGCCCGCCTCAACGCCGCGCCCTTCCTCGATCAGCGCCGGGATCAGATAGGGAAAGACGCGCTGCCCGATGTCCCGATCCTTGTCCGACTCGGACCGGACCCGCGCCAGTGCCGTATCGAGCCGCCCGATCGCCTCGGCGCGCCGCCCCTCCGCCAGCGCTGCCGCAGCGGCAAAAGCCAGCGCGCGTGCCGATTGCGGGCTGTTCTCGCCCTCGATCCGGCGAAAACCGCGCTCAGCCTCCAGAAACAGCGGCTCGGCATCCGCATAGCGCTCCAGCGGCAGCAGCACCGATCCCAGATTTTGCAGTCCGAATTGGAAATAGAGGCTCTCCGTGCCCACCGTCTCGCGCTTGATGGCGATGGCACGTTGCAGATAATCGAGGCTCTCGCCCCGCCGCCCGGTACGCGACAGCAGCAGCCCCAGCGCCTCCAGCGCACGGGCGTAGCTCGGATGCTTGCGGTCGACATGGTCGGTGGCGATGTCAACCGCGAGCCGCGCATATTTTTCCGCCTCGCCATCGCGGTCGGCGCGCTGGAGCATCTGCGCATAGGTGTAATAGGAACCGATCGTGTCGGCGCTATTTGGCCCGGCCGCCGCGATCCGCGCCTCCATGCTGGCCTTCTGCGCCTCGACCGCCTCGGCATTGCGGCCCAGCCGGGTCAGCGCCTGCGCGTGGGTGAAGGCGATGTTGGACCGCAGCATATGCGTGTCCTTATCGATCCTGTCCGCCGGGGTGCGCGCGATATAGGTGTCCATATAGCGGCTCGCCCCCGCCAGCGTATCGGCTCCCCCCGCCACGTCGCCCAGCGCGATCTGCACATAGCCTTTAATCGACAGCCCCTGCATCCACGCGATTGGATAGGCGTCGGCAAAGGGGGCGAGCAGGCGCAAACCGTCATTCGACCGGGCCAGCGCGTCCGGATTCTTCCCGTCGATCTGGTCCATCGAGGACAGGTTGATGAGCGCCACCCCGGCCAGCGGATGCGACTGGCCACCGATCTTCGCTTGCATCGCCGCATCATGCAGCCGGCCCCAGGCGTCGCGGGTCTTCTGCGACATGGACAGGGCATAGTCGTCGCTGTTGAGCAGGTCCGACGCTTGGCGTTCCAGCGTGTAGAGCCGCGCAAAGCGGGGATTGTCGGTGGAGAAGTTGGACGGTGCGGCAGCGATCGTCGGTTGCGCAATCGCCAGCAGCGCAAACGCGGCCAACCAGCGCGTGGAAAGTTTCATCTCACCCCCGCTTCCTTGAGTCGACCCGCCCCCCTCTTGGGTCGCGCGCTGGCCAGCGTCAAGATGGTCGCGGAGGCGTAACGATCAACCCGCCAACGTCAGCCGCCAGTCCCAGCGCAGCGGATCGCCGTCCATCACCTCTACCCCGCGCGCCACCAGCGCATCGCGAATCTCATCCGACTGGGCGAAATCCTTTTCCGCACGGGCAGCGGTCCGGCGCTCCAGCTCGGCCGCGATCTCTTCCGGCATGATCTGCGCATCCTTGGGTCGGATGCGCAGGTCGGCGCGATTGAGCGTAAGCAGATTGAGACCCAGCGCCTGGTCGAAGGCGGCGATCAGGCAGAGCTTCTCGTCCACCGGCACCTTCTTCATGCCAATGGCCTCTTCCAGCAGCGGCAGCGCGCGCGGCGTCATCAGGTCGTCGGCGATTGCCGCGTCGAACTGCTCCAGCAAGGGCGCCAGTTTGGGGTGGAGGTTGGCGCGCAGATAGTCGAGGCGCGGCGACTGCCAGGTGATGCCCTCGGCGCGCGCCTTCAGACCTTCCACGCCCATGACCAGCCGCTTGAGCCGCGTCAGCGCCGCCGTCAGATTCTCCGCGCTGAACTCCAGTTCCGACCGGTAATGCGCGCCAAGGCAGAGCAGGCGGTAGGCGATCGGATGCACGCCCGCGTCGATCAGCGAGAAGAGCGTGGTGAAGCCGCCCTTGGACTTCGACATCTTGCCCTGCCGATCTACGAGGAAATTATTGTGCATCCACCAGCGCGCGCCGGTGAAGCCCGCAGCCACCGCGTTCGGCTCGCCGCAGCAGGCGTGGAAAGCCTGGTTCTGCGCGATCTCATTGGGGTGGTGGATCTCGCGATGGTCGATGCCGCCGGTATGGATATCGAACGGCTGGCCAAGGCGGGCTTGCGACATGACCGAGCATTCCAGATGCCAACCCGGCGCGCCCTTGCCCCAGGGGCTATCCCATTCCATCTGGCGCTGCTCGCCGGGCGGGGACTTGCGCCAGATGGCGAAGTCGGAAGCGTTGCGCTTGCCCGCCACCGGATCGATCCGGGCGTGCGCCGCATCGTCGCGCCCGCCAGCCAATGCGCCATAATCCGGCACGGTGCTGCTGTCGAAATAAAGGCCGCTGTCCAGCTCATAACAATGATCCGGCGCGATCTTCTCCGCGAACTCGATCATCTGCGGCACATAGTCGGTCGCGACCGTCCATTCGCTCGGCGCGATGATGTTGAGGTCGGCGATGTTGGCCTTGAACGCCTGGGTATAATGGGCGGCAATGTCCCAAATGCTCTTGGCGCTGGCTCTGGCCGCTGCCTCCATCTTGTCGTCGCCGGCGTCGGCGTCGCTGGTCAGATGGCCGACATCGGTGATGTTGATGATCTGGGTGACGTCCAGCCCCTTCCACAGCAGGGTCCGGCGCAGCGTGTCGACAAAGACGTAAGCGCGCAGGTTGCCGATATGGGCGTAATTATAGACGGTAGGCCCGCAGCTATAGACGCGCGCATGATTGTCCTCGATCGGCGCGAACGGCTCGATCGCGCGGGTCAGGCTGTTGAACAGGCGCAGCGGCGCAGGGATATGCTGGTCGTCGGACATGGTGGGAAGCCATGTCGCGAAGCGGGGCGGGGGTCAATTGTAATAAAATGTTGCAGACGGGCCGATCCCTTGCAGCCGGGCGTTGGCCACCCGATATTGTCTATGCGGGCCGGGCCCCTCTGGCGACATGGATCTTCCCTCTGATCCAGTCGCGATGTCGGACCGCATCGGGTGTGCCCGGTGCAGGTTTTGCGGCGATTTGCCCCCTCTCGTTGCCGCAGGAGACCGCACCGGGCCACTCGAACCAACTTTTTTGGAGTGAGTGTTCCTGATGAATAATCCCGTTCGCATGCCGGGCTATGGTGCCAGCCAGACGGCGCAGACCGACGCCGGCCTGCGCGCGCACATGCTGGGCGTCTTCCGCAACATGGGGCTAGGCCTGGTCATCACCGGCTTGGTCGCCGCTCTGGTCGGCAATACCCCGGCGCTGGCCGCCGCTATATATGGCACGCCGCTCAAATGGGTGGCGATCTTCGCACCGCTGGCCTTCGTGTTCTTCTTCAGCTTCCGCATCGAAAAGATGACGACGTCGGGCGCGCGCACCGCCTTCTACGCCTTCGCCGCCGTCATGGGCGTGTCGCTGGGCAGCGTCTTCCTGGTCTTCACCGGCGGCAGCATCGCCCAGGCCTTCTTCTCTGCGGCGGTCATGTTCCTCGCCATGGCGCTCTGGGGTTACACCACCCAGCGCGATCTGACGAAGATGGGCAGCTTCCTCATCATGGGTCTGATCGGCATTATGGTGGCGAGCCTGATCAATCTCTTCATCGGTTCTTCGGCGATGGCGATGGTCATCTCGATCATAGGCGTGGTGGTCTTCACCGGCCTTACCGCCTGGGACGTGCAGCGCATCAAGTCGGAATATTTCTATTATGCCGGCCATGAAGTGGCGCAGAAGATGCAGGTGATGGGTGCGCTGTCGCTCTACCTGAACTTCGTCAACCTGTTCCAGATGCTGCTCAGCCTGACGGGCGAACGCGAATAATGCGTGATCCTGCTCAGGTGTCGGCGATGCTCTGCCCGGTCTGTCATGTCGGTTTGGCGATGACGGACCGGCAGGGTGTCGAGATCGACTATTGCCCGCAATGCCGGGGCGTCTGGCTGGACCGGGGCGAACTTGACAAGATCATCGAGCGGTCGGCGCAGGCAAACGCTCCGGCCCCGCAGCCCGCACCCTTCTCCCAGCAAAGCTACCGCCCGGACCGTGACGATGGGCGCTACTATCAGAAAAAGCGGAAGAAGAGCTTTCTGGAAGAGCTGTTCGATTGAGGAAAAGGCCGGTCCCGATGGGGCCGGCCTTTTTCATTCAGTGCGCCGCGCCCCAACTCGGCCCGGTGCCGATTTCCACGCCGAGCGGGACGCTCAGCTTCACGATCGGTTCGGCGGCGGTTTCCATTACCTGCCGGATCACCGCGCTCGCCGCTTTCACATCGCCTTCGGGCAGTTCGAACACCAGTTCGTCATGCACCTGCAGCAGCATCCTGACGTCGGGCAGCCCCGCCGCCTCCAGCGCCGGTCCCATGCGCGCCATCGCCCGTTTGATGATGTCGGCGCTGGTGCCCTGAATGGGAGCGTTGATCGCGGCGCGCTCGGCGCCCTGCCGTTCGTGCTGGACTGATGCCTTGATGCGCGGGAACCAGGTCTTCCGGCCGAACAGCGTCTCCGTGTAACCTCGCTCGCGCGCCTTCTCGATCGTCTCGTTGATATAGATGCTGATGCCGGGGAAGCGCTCATAATAGCGGCTGATCATGTCCTGCGCCTCGTCCGCGCCGATCTCCAGCCGCCCGGCCAGACCCCAGCGCGAAATGCCGTAGAGGATGGCGAAGTTGATCGTCTTCGCCCGGCCGCGCGTGTCGCGATTGACCTCGCCGAACAATTCCTGCGCGGTGCGGTTGTGGATGTCCTCGCCCGCCTCGAACGCTTGCCTGAGCGCAGGCACATCGGCCATGTGCGCGGCCAGCCGCAATTCGATCTGGCTATAGTCCGCCGCCAGAATGACATTGCCCGGCTCGGCGACGAAGGCATGGCGGATCTGGCGGCCGACTTCGGTGCGGATCGGGATATTCTGGAGGTTCGGATCGGTCGAGGACAGGCGACCGGTCTGCGCGCCGGTCAGCGAGTAGCTGGTATGGACGCGGCCCGTATCCTTGTTGATCTGGGCCTGAAGCGCGTCGGTATAGGTGGATTTGAGCTTCGACAGCTGCCGCCAGTCGAGAATCTTGGCCGCGATCGGCGCGCCCTGCGCCTTCAACTGCTCCAATATGGTCACGTCGGTCGAATAGGCGCCCGACTTGCCCTTCTTGCCGCCCTTGTAGCCCAGCTTGTCGAACAGGATTGCGCCCAGCTGCTGGGTCGATCCGATCGCGAAGGGCTGGCCGGCAATCTCGTGGATTTCCGTTTCCAGCGCCGCGATCCCCGCAGTGAACTCCGCCGACAGGCGCGACAGCGCTTCCCGGTCGACCTTGATCCCCTGATGCTCCATCTTCGCGATCACGCCGACCAGCGGGCGATCGACCAGTTCATAGACGCGGTTCGCGCCTTCATTGGCGATCCGAGTCTTGAACCGCTTCCACAGGCGCAGCGTGACATCGGCATCCTCGGCCGCATATTCGGTCGCGCGGGACAGGGGGACTTCGGCAAAGCTGATCTGGCTCTTGCCGGTGCCGACCACTTCCTTGAAGCTGATGCACTGGTGGTTGAGATGCACCCGCGCCGCCTCGTCCATGCCATGGCCGGCGAGGCTCTGCCCGGCGTCGAGGTCGAAGCTCATGACGATGGTGTCGTCATAGGGCGCAATCTCGATCCCGTGCCGGCGCAGGACGGTCAGGTCATATTTGAGATTCTGGCCGATCTTGAGGACGGAGTCGTCCTCCAGCAGCGGCTTCAGTTTCGCGAGCACCAGGGCCTTGTCGAGCTGTTGCGGCCGTTCCGCGAACATGTCGGTGCCGCCATGGCCGACCGGGATATAGCAGGCCTTGTTCGGGCCGGTGGCAAGGCTGATGCCGACCAGCGCGCAGGATACGCAGTCGAGCATGTCGGTTTCGGTGTCGACCGCGACCAGCCCCTCGGCATGAGCAGCGGCGATCCAGCGATCCAGCGCCTCCTCCGTCACGACCGTTTCGTAAAGGCTGCGGTCGATCGCCGGTTCGTCCGCATGGGCGGGCGCAGCGGGCGGCGCAGTGTCGGTCGCAACGGCAGCGGTCGCGGCCACCGCGACAGCGGCGGCAGGCGCGCCGAGGCGGTTGAGCAGCGTCTTGAAACCATGGTGCGACAGGAATGCCTGCAACGGTTCGGGCGGAATGCCCTTCAGCGTCAGGTCGTCCAGCGGTTCGGGCAGGTCCATCGCGTCGTGCAGCGCCACCAGTCGCCGCGACAGCCGCGCCATGTCGGCATGGGCGATCAGGTTTTCCTGCATCTTCGACTTCTTCATCGAAGGCGCGGCCTCCAGCGCGGCTTCCAGCCCGCCATATTCGGTGATCAGCTTGGCGGCCGTCTTGGGACCGATACCCGGCACGCCGGGCACATTGTCGACACTGTCGCCCATCAGCGCGAGCACATCGCCCAGCTGTTCGGGCAGCACGCCGAACTTGCCCATGACATAGTCCGCGCCGCGCCGCTCATTCTTCATCGTGTCGTACATGTCGACGCCGGGCTGGATCAGCTGCATCAGATCCTTGTCCGAACTGACGATGGTGACATGCCATCCCGCCGCGACCGCCGCCTTGGTGTAGCTGGCGATGATGTCGTCGGCCTCGAATCCGGCTTCCTCGATACAGGGCAGGGAGAAAGCGCGGGTCGCGTCGCGGATCATCGGGAATTGCGGGACGAGATCCTCCGGCGCGGGCGGGCGGTTCGCCTTATACTGGTCGTACATGTCGTTGCGGAAGGTGTGCGACCCCTTGTCCAGCACCACGGCCAGATGGGTCGGCCCCGTCGCCTTGCCCAGCTCCTCGGCCAGCTTCCACAGCATCGTTGTATAGCCATAGACCGCGCCCACGGGCTGGCCATGCTGGTTGGTGAGCGGGGGAAGCTGGTGATAGGCGCGGAAGATATAGCCGCTGCCGTCGACGAGATAGAGATGATTCTGGGTCATGGGGGAGGGGATAGAGCATCGCGCAGAAAAGTGGGAACCGGTTTTGTGCTTCAGCGATGCGACAAAGGACAGAAGCAGCGGCTAAGGTCATCCCCTCCAGCTTTCGGACCAGTCGCGCGTCAATGCCTCTGCCGTGGCGTCGATCAGGCGCGGTTCGGTGCGGCCGGTCAGCGCATAGGACATGTCGCCGCGCCGCCAATAGGCGACCGATTCCGCGCCTTCCTGCACCGCATCGGGCCGTTCGGGCGCATGGCTGCGATCGCGTACGGCAAAGAGCGAGAAATTCTGTCCTGCCTCGGTCTTCACCGCGACCACCAGCGCCGGGCCGCGCTCGGTCGGGAAGAGCTGGACGTCGGTCACGCGCCAGTCTTCGGGCAGATGCGGCATGGCGATATGGGTGTTGGTGGCGATCTCGCGTGCATTATAACGGGGCGTTTCGACCTGCGACACCATGGCGGCGCGCATCATCGCGATGCGGTGCGAATTGACCGCATAGTCGACATAATCGGGCGGGCCGGAGGGACGCAGGAAGACCAACGCCAAACCGGCAGCCGCCGCCATGCCTCCCATGGCCGGCAGCGACCGGCGCCAGACCGGGCGGGTGGGCCGGGGCGGTATCGCCTGCAATTTCACCGCCGTATCGGCCATCGCATCCGGCATGGCGCCGGGACGCGGGATCATCAGTCGCAGCGCGCTGCGCGACGACAGGTCGGCCATGACCTGCGCTGCCTGATCGGGGTTGCGCGACAGATGCGTCTCCACCACGAAGCGGCGGGACAGTTCCAGCTGGTCGTCGACATAGGCGTCGAGTTCCCGTGCATTCACCTCATTGCTCATCCTGTCCTCCCACCAGCCGGAGGTGCGACCCGGCTTTCCCTGTTCGATCCTCGCGCAGCGCGCTGCGGGCCCGTGACAGGCGCGACATGACCGTGCCGATCGGCACGCCCAGCACGCCGGCCGCTTCCTGATAGCTCAATCCCTCGATCGCAGTCAGGTGCAGCACCGCGCGCTGGGCGTCGGGCAGGGCGGCAAAGCCCCGCGCAATCTCCGCCAGCCGCATATGCTCCTCCTGCCGCGGGGCGATGCTCGACAGCAGGGTTTCGGCGAAGCGATCGTTGCGCCGGACTTCGGCCGCCTCCCGGCGCTTTCCCGAAATGAAGACATTATGGACGATAGCCAGCAGCCACCGGGTGCGGCTGCGCTCGGGCTGATAGGTTGCCTCGCGCTCGATCGCGCGGAGCAGCGCATCCTGCACGACGTCGTCGGCATCCTGATCGTCGCGGGCGAGCGAACGGGCATAGCGGCGCATCGCCAGCAGGTCAGCCTCCATGTCGCGCCGTTCGTCCATATGCCGCTTATCCCGTGCGGGTCAGCGCCGGGCAAGCCTCGACAGAGTCGAAAGCGAAGGACCGATGCTGGAGCAGCGCGCCATAGGCATGGGCGACGACGTCCAGCACATCGTCCCAGACATGGCCCCGCGCCTCTTCCGCCGCCGCCTGCCGCATGGCGGCGAGCCGCGCCGGGTCGTTCATCAGGGTGATCGCGGCATCGGCATAGGCCTGCCCGTCGGCGGGTGGCAGCAGCAGGCCGGTGCGGCCATGGTCGACCAGCGCGGCGGCGCTCGGCACATTTGCCGACAGCACTGCAAGGCCCGATGCCATCGCCTCCAGATTGACGTTGCCGAACGCTTCGGTGACGCTGGGGTTGATCAGCATATCGGCGCTCGCCACCGCCCGGCCCAGCGCCTTGCCGCTCAGATGGCCCATGAAATTGGCGTTGGGCAGGCGCTGCGCCAGCCAGGAGCGGGCCGGGCCTTCGCCGACGATCATTGGCCGGACATGATGCCCCTGCGCACGGATCGCCGCGACCGCGTCGGCAAAGACGTCCAGCCCCTTTTCCAGCACCAGCCGTCCGAAGAAGAGCGGGACGATATCGCCTTCCTCATAGCCATGGGCGGCACGGAAGAGCGGGTCGCGGCGGGTCGGCGCGAAATCATGCGGGTCGATCCCCCGGCCCCACACCGCGATCTTGTCCGCGCCATGGCGCGCCGCCATCTCGTCGCGGATCGGCGCGGTCGGCGCCAGGATCAGGTCGGCATCGCCATAGAAGCGGTCGAGATAGCGCTCGATCGTCCCGCGCAGGAAGGACAGGCGATAATAATCGAGATAGGTCTCGAACCGCGTATGCAGGCTGGCGACGACCGGGATGCCTCGCGCCTTTGCATATTTCTGGGCCTGCCGCCCCAGCCGGTCGGGGCAGGACAGATGGATGATGTCGGGTGCAAACGCCTCCAGATCGCGCCGCACCCCGCGCGTCAGGCCAATTGCCACGCGATATTCGGGACGGCCCGGAATGGTGAGCGAAGGGGCGGAGCATATGTCGCCGACCGACTGGAAGGCGGGAAAGGGCGCGGTCGGCGAATAGACACGCACCTCCATCCCCACCCGGTAGAGAAGATGGGCGACCAGCCGGTTCAGCGCCCGATTCGCGCCATCGCGCACACAGTCATAATTGCCGGAGAAGAGCGCGACGCGGATCGGTTCCTGACCGGTAAATCCGGTACGAAGAGGAATGACATTATGGTCGGCCGGGAAGCGGGAAGGTGCATTCATGCCCGGCATACGTATGCCGGCGGCGATTTATTCCATCACACGCCGCCGGCCTCATCCTGTGCTGCGGCCACCGGCGTGACCGGCCGCCGCACGCCCAGCGCATGGCCGGCGAGCAGTACCGGCAGCAGCACGCCCATACCGACGAAGATGGCGACCAGCCGTTCCAGCGCGGGGGCGAGTTCGGCGGCGTCGTAACGGTCCGGCACCAACGTCACCAGCACCGCGAGCGTGAATTGCGTGCCGACATAGCGGTGCGCGGGATCGCCATTTTCCAGATGCCGCCCCAGCGCGACGCCGATCGCGGTGCCGGTCAGCAGCAGGACCGACGAGCCACCGGCGCCCAGCAGGAAGGCGGCAGCGAAGAGCGCCCCGATGCCGCAGCCGATGCTACGCTGGAGGATGCGGCGGCTCACCGGGACGAGGCCGCTCTGGCCGATGCCGGTCATCGGCAGGACCATCACCGCCATCACCATGATCGCCCCTTGCGCCAGCGCGGGCAGGCGGAAGGCTGCGCCCAGCGCGACGAGCAGCGCCAGCGCCACCCCGGCCTGACAGGCATGGCGGAAGGCGTCGCGATGCCATCGTGCGCTCATGGGCGGCGGGGTGGGTGGGGCCGGCCAACGGCGGCGCAGGCTGAACGTGGAGGCGATGCTGACCGCCAGACAGGCGGCGATGCCCGCGACCGTTTCCAATATGCGGGTCTGGACGAAATCGGCCAGTGCGATGGCGGGATGCTCCAGCTTGTCGAGCACCACCATCGCGAAGGTCAGGCCGAAAAAGAGCCAGGCATAAGATCGACGCGAGGTGATCGCGGCATAGAGGCTGATCGTCCCCACCAGCATCATCGCCAGCGCGGCGAACGGCCAGCCCGGCAACACCAGCGGCGCGACGCCCAGCGCCAGCAGCCCGCCCGCCGCCGTGCCGACGATACGCAGCGCCCCGCGCATCAGCGTCTCGGCGGCATGGCCGCGCATCACCATATAGCCGGCGAAGGCGGCCCAGGACACATGGGTCGCGCCCAGCAGATGGGCGATCAGGATCGCCAGCAACACCGACGCGACGCATTCCGCCTCATCGACCGTGCGCGGCGTTACCCGATCCAGCAGCTTTGCGCCTGATGCCATGCGCCTCTCCATGCCGCAGCAGGGCGCAAATGGCCATTGTGCATGCTGCAATGTCACTTGCACGGAACAAGCGCGCCCGCCGATTATTTCCCGTCGGTTTCCGGTCATGCATGCTGGCAAGGGGAAGATATGCAGGTGCGAACGCTCATGATCCTGGCGGGGCTGATGCTGGCGCCCGCCACGGCGCATGCACAGGGATCGGCGTCACGCGACCTGTGCACGGATCGGCCGGGCCTCGGCACGCCGCCCTGCACAGTGGAGCCGGGGCATATGGTGATGGAGCTTGGCCTTGGTGACTGGACCCGCGAGCGCGATCCGCAAAGCCGGACCGACACGGTGGAGACTGGCGACCTGCTGCTGCGGCTGGGCCTGACCGACAGTCTGGAGGCGCAGATCGGATGGACCGCCTATGGCCATGTGCGCACGCGTGATCGGGCCAGTGGGGTGATCGACCGGAGCGATGGCGTCGGCGATGTGCAACTCGCCCTGCGACAGAATCTCCACAATCCCGACGGGTCGGGCTTTTCGGTCGCGCTCATGCCCTATGCGACCCTGCCAGTCGGCGGCAGCGCGATCGGCGCGGGCGATTGGGGTGGAGGGCTGCTGGTGCCGGTCAGTTTCGACCTGAGCGACGGCCTTTCACTGGAACTGACGCCGGAGGTCGATGCGGCGGTGGACGAGGATGGCGACGGCCGGCATCTCGCCTTCGGCAGCGTCGTCGGGCTGGAGGTCGAACTGGGCGACACGCTGTCGGCCACGGCCGAAACGTCATTGATGCGCGACGATGATCCGGCGGATCATAGCACCCAGGCGCTGGGTGGGCTGGCGCTCGGCTGGCAACCGTCCGACGCCATGCAGTTCGACGTCGGCCTCAATATCGGGCTGAATGCCGACAGCCCGGACAGCGAGGTCTATCTGGGCGTCGTCCGGCGCTTCTGAGCCGTTTATATCGCGCGGCATTAAATCTAAGGCAGATCGCGCGCTCTAAGTTTTTGTTGTCGCATCGTTTTAGGCGCAAAACCGGTTCCCACTTTTGCGCACGATGCGCTACCGCTTTTCGTGATTGGCGGCTACCGCCCGCGACACGGCCTGCATCAACGCCCAGCGTTCCGGGATCGACACGGTGGTCGACCCGATCATCACCGCCACGGCATAGCTGGTGCCGTCGGGTGCGGTCATGATGCCGATATCGTTGAAGCCGGTCGAGCGCGGCGGCAGATCCTGCCCGGTGCCGGTCTTGTGCAAATAGGACCAGCCCGACGGCACGCCGCCCTTGATCCGCTGCGGCCCGGTCTTCGCCTCCGACATGATCGACATCAGCAGGCGCGAGGAGGCGGAGGAGAGCATGTCCCCCTCCTTCAGCTTCGCCAGCGCCTGGACGATGGAGGCGGGCGCCGCGCCGTCCGGCGGACTGGCGAGATAATTGTCCAGCGCTTTCGCCCGCACCGACATGGGCAGGCGCGACCGGGCGGCGTAGAAATTGCGGCCGACCGAATAATCCTGCCGCCAGTCGAGGCCCGCGGTCGCCGACTGCAACAGTCGTTCGCCGGGGCCGAAACGGATATCCTTGATCATCCGCCGCGCGAGGAAGCTGCGCACCGCCTCCGGCCCGCCGACCGCGCGGAGCAGCGTGTCGTTGGCGGTATTGTCGCTTTGCGTCATCGCGCGGCGCATCAGGTCGGAATAGCTGGTGGTCCAGCTGCCATTCTTCAGCATCGCCGCCGACGGCTGGTGGAACAGGGTCAGGTCGTTGCGGGTGATGGTGGTGGTGTCGGCGAGGCGCAGCTTGCCCCGGTCGACCGCGTCGAGGAAGGTCATCGACACCCAGAGCTTGGACACGCTCTGCTGCGGGAAGAGCGCATTGCCGTTCCACGCCACCGTCCAGTCCGCGCCGATGCGACGCACGGCGATGCCGACCTTGCCGTTGAAGCTCTGCCCCAGATTGCGCACGACGTTGACGAGCGCCGGCGGCGGCGTTTCGCGCTGGTCGATCTCGCGATAGGGCTGGGGCGGATTGGCGACCGGACGGATCGGCCAGCTGTTGGTCGATGGCTGGGGACGGGCGGGCAACGGCTTTTGCGGCGCAGGCGCGGCAGCTTGCGCCCGACGCGGTTCGGGTGCGCTCACGCATGCGGACAGCGCCGCCATCAACAACACCAGGCGCGCCGATCCGCCCCGGTTCCTATTCACCTTCATCGTCTTCCCCGCACTCGCTCCTGATCCAAGGGATGGCCTGCCGGTCCTTCCGGCAAGGCTCGTGCGACGAATGATTCCACAAATGCGATGTAAGGAGGCTGAACGGCGCAACCCTTGATCGAGGTTTTGATTTGCCGCCTTTATGCAGCGCCGGCCATAGGTTGCGGGTCGGCAGGTTATCCCATTTGCCTGGAAAAGGCTTTGCGATCGCTCAGTTGCGGTTCAGCGGCGGACGGGCAATAGCCTTCGCCATGACGAACGGGATGGACAGGCGGGCGCTGCTGCTCGGTACATTGGTGACGGGCATGATGGCGGGCGGCGGCAGGGCATGGGCCGCGCCCTTCGCCTCGCGCCGGATCGCCATGAACGTGCGCGGCGCGGCCACCGGCGCAGCGCGCGATGTGCTGCTGATCCCCGGCCTAGCCAGCGGTCCGGGCATTTGGACCGGCGTGCTTGGCGCGCTGCCGGGCTATCGCTTCCACCTCGTCCATGTGCGCGGCTTTGCGGGCCTCGCGCCCGAAGCCAATGCCAGTGGCCCGCTGCTCCAGCCGATTGCGGACGAAATTGCACGCTATGCCGCCGCCGCCGGCCTCAAGCGCCCTGCCATCGTCGGGCACAGCATGGGCGGCACGCTGGCAATGCTGCTCGGCCTCCGGAATATCGCCAGCCGCGTCATGGTGGTCGACATGCTGCCGGCCGGCGCCGCCATGGTTGGCGGGACGGCGAGCGGACTCGGTTTCCTCGCCGACCAGCTAAGCGGCTATCTGACCGGGACTGCGGCCGGGCGGCGCTATCTGGCGGAAATGGTGGCGCAGGCGTCAGGCGCGGCGGGGAGCGATCCCGACGTCATAGCCAATGCGTTGCGCGATCTGGCCAATGTCGATCTCGGCCTGCAATTGCCGCGCCTCGCTGCCCCGCTGGAGGTCGTCTACGCAGTCGGATCGGACGCGCAGCAGGCGGCCGCCATCACCAGTCGCTTCCGCGCCGCCTATGCGCCGAAGAAGAATGCGCTACTGAAAGCCATCGGTCCCAGCGGCCATATGGTGATGGGCGACCAGCCCGCCCGCTTCAACGCGGCGCTCAAGGATTTCCTTGCCGGTTGATTCCGCCGCGCCTCAGGGCGCCAGCACCGTGTCCACCGCCGCCTCCAGCGTCTCGGGATAATCGAGCGTATAGTGGAGGCCGCGGCTTTCCTTGCGGTGGAGCGCCGAACGAACCACCAGCCGCGCCACTTCCAGCAGGTTGCGCAGTTCGATCAGGTCGGGCGTCACGCGGAAATTGCCGTAATATTCGTCCACTTCCTTCGCCAGCAGGTCGATGCGGTGCTGGGCGCGCTCCAGCCGCTTGGTGGTGCGGACGATGCCGACATAGTCCCACATGAAGCGGCGGATTTCCTTCCAGTTATGCTGGACGATGACTTCCTCGTCGCTGTTGGTGACGCGGCTTTCGTCCCAGGGCCGGATCGGCGGCGGGGGCGGTAGGTCGTCCCAGTTCGCGCGGATATGCTTCGCCGCCGCCTCGCCGAAGACGAAACATTCCAGCAGCGAGTTGGACGCGAGGCGGTTGGCGCCGTGCAGCCCGCTTTCGGTGACTTCGCCGGCCGCATAGAGGCCGGGCAGGTCGGTGCGGCCATCCAGGTCGATCACCACCCCGCCGCAGGTATAATGCTGCGCCGGGACGACCGGGATCGGCTCTTTCGTGATGTCGATGTCGAGGTCCAGCAGCCGGGCATGGATGGTCGGGAAGTGCTGCTTCACGAACGCCGGGTCTTTATGACTGATATCCAGATGGACATAGTCGAGGCCAAGCCGCTTGATTTCATGGTCGATGGCGCGCGCCACCACGTCGCGCGGGGCCAATTCCTCGCGCGAATCGAAGCGGGGCATGAACCGCTCGCCGCCGCCCGGTACGCCGGGCGGCAGCTTCAGATGCCCGCCTTCGCCGCGCACCGCTTCGGTGATCAGGAAATTCTTGACCTCCAGATTGTAGAGGCAGGTCGGGTGGAACTGGTTCATCTCCATGTTCGACACCCGGCAACCCGCGCGCCAGGCCATGGCGATGCCGTCGCCGGTCGCGCCACGCGGCGCGGTGGAAAAAAGATAGGTACGCCCCGCCCCCCCGGTGCAGAGGATCGTCGCGCGACCGAGGATCGCGTCGACATGGCCGGTCTTCCTGTTGAAGGCGTAGACGCCCCAGACATGGCCGTCGCCCGAATAGCGTTCGCCATGGCGGCTGGTGATGAGGTCGATCGCGACCAGATCCTCAACCAGCGTGATGTTCGGATTGGCCCGCGCGGCTTTCAGGAGAGCGACCTGCACCGCATGGCCGGTGGCGTCGTCGACATGGACGATCCGCCGGTGGCTGTGGCCACCCTCGCGGGTCAGGTGCCAGCGTTCGCCGAATTCCTCACCACCGTTAAACGGCACGCCCAGTTCGGCCAGACGCTCGATCGCGGCAGGGGCTTCGGACACGACGAATTCGACCGTCGCCTGGTCATTGAGACCGGCGCCCGCGACCATCGTGTCATGGACATGTGCCTCGAAACTGTCACCCGCGTCGAGTACGGCGGCAATGCCGCCCTGCGCCCAGTTGGTGGACCCACCGTCGAGCGCGCCCTTGGCCAGCACCAGAACTTTGCGGTCCTGCGCGAGGTTGATGGCGGCTGTCAGCCCGGCGGCGCCGGAACCGATGATGACGACGTCATGGGTGGTGGTGGGCATTGTCGTTCTCGATATATCGGGCCTGTTTCCTATCCCGTTCGCTTCGAGCTTGTCGAGAATGTTGCGTACAGTTCTCGACAGGCTCGAATCGAACGGAGGTCGCTAGGCCGCCGCCGTCAGATTGAGGAAGACATCCTCCAGGTCGGGATCGCGCGTCACCACGTCGACGATCGACAGGCCGCTCGCCTGCACGGCGCTCAGCACCTGCCCAGCATTGGCTCGGTCTTTCATATAGGTGATGGTGAGCGTGCGCTCGCCCGACAGTTCGACCTTCTCGAAACAGGGCGCATCAGGAGCGATCGTCACGTCGCGGTCGACCGTTACCTGCACCACCTTCTCCTGCGCCATGGCGATCAGTTCGCGGGTCGGCTTGTCGGTGATGACCTTGCCATGGTTGATGATGCCGATGCGATCGCACAGCTCCTCCGCCTCTTCCAGATAGTGGGTCGTCAGCACGATCGTCACGCCCCGTGCATTGAGTTCGCGCACATAGGCCCAGAGCTGCTGGCGCAACTGCACGTCGACGCCGGCGGTCGGTTCGTCCAGCACCAGGATCGGCGGGCTGTGCACCATCGCCTTGGCCACCAGCAGCCGGCGCTTCATGCCGCCCGACAGGGTACGGGCATAGGCATTGGCCTTGTCTTCCAGATGCACGGCGCGCAGCAATTCCATCGACCGGCGCCTTTCCTTGGGCACGCCGTAGAAGCCGGCCTGATTCTCCAGCGTCTCGAACGGGGTGAAGAAGGGGTCGAAGACGATTTCCTGCGGCACGATGCCGATGCTGTTCTTGCTGTTGCGCGGGTTGGCGTCGATGTCGAAGCCCCAGATGCGGACGTCACCCGCCGTCTTGTTCACCATGCCGGCGAGGATATTGATCGTGGTCGACTTGCCCGCGCCATTGGGGCCAAGCAGCCCGTAAATCTGCCCGCGCGGGATGGTGAGGTTGATCCCGTCGAGCGCGCACTTGCCGCCCTTATAGACCTTGGTCAGGTTGCGGATTTCGATCGCGGGGGTGGGGCTGTCGGTCATGGCTGATCTCTATGGGGATCGAAGGCGGGGAAGGAAAGGGGGCTGATTGCCCCTGGCATTGCTCCAGCCGCGCCATCCGCTCTTTCATATTAGATAGCTCTTGGTTTTTCAGCGCTTCGCCTTACATCGGAGCAGTATTTGCGAGTGATTATCAATTGGGAGTAATGCATGTCCGCTACCCGCACCGAGACCGACAGCATCGGCGCCATCGAGGTTCCCGCCGACGCGTATTGGGGCGCGCAGACGCAGCGCAGCATCGAGAATTTTCCCTTCGGTGCGACCGAGCGCATGCCGATCGGCATCGTCCATGCGCAGGCAATCGTGAAGCAGGCGGCGGCACGGGTGAATGCCAAACATGGCCTTGATGCCGGGATCGTCTCGGGGATCGAGAATGCGGCGCAGCAGATCGTCTCGGGCGCGCTCGACGAGCAGTTCCCGCTCGTCATCTGGCAGACGGGCAGTGGTACCCAGACCAACATGAACGTCAATGAAGTGATCGCGGGCTACGCCAATGAGCAGCTGGCCGGCACGCGCGGCGGCAAGAGTCCGGTCCATCCCAACGACCATGTGAATATGAGCCAGTCGTCGAACGACAGCTTCCCGACCGCGTTGCACGTCGCCACCGTGCTGGCGACGCGCGACCGGCTGATCCCTGCGCTCGAAAAGCTGACCGGCGCGCTGACGGCCAAGGCGGAGGCCTGGGGCCACATCGTCAAGATCGGTCGCACCCATACGCAGGACGCCACGCCGCTGACGCTGGGGCAGGAATTTTCCGGCTATGCTGCGCAACTGGTCAGCAGCCGGGCGCGGATCGAAGGCGCCCTCAACGGCAATATCCGCAAGCTGGCGATCGGCGGCACCGCAGTCGGCACCGGCCTCAATGCGCCCGATGGCTGGGCGGACGACATGACCGCCGCGATCAGTGACATTGCCGGCACCGACTTTGAAAGTGCGCCCAACAAGTTCGAGCAGCTGGCGGCCAAGGATGGCCTCGTCTTCTTCTCCGGCGCGCTCAACACGCTGGCGGTGGCTCTGACCAAGATCGCCAACGACATCCGCTTCCTGGGATCGGGACCGCGTTCGGGTCTGGGCGAACTGGACCTGCCCGCCAATGAGCCGGGCAGCTCGATCATGCCGGGCAAGGTCAACCCGACCCAGTGCGAATCGCTTACCATGGTCGCGGCGCAGGTGATCGGCAATCATCAGGCCGTCACCGTCGGCGGCATGCAGGGGCATTTCGAACTCAATGTCTTCATGCCGCTGATCGGCGCCAATGTGCTGCGTTCCATCCATCTGCTCAGTGTCGGCATGGAAAGCTTCGCCGAACGTTGCGTCGACGGGCTTGTGGCCAATGAAGCCCGGATCGCCGAACTGGTTGATCGCTCGCTGATGCTGGTGACGGCGCTGGCGCCCGAGATCGGCTATGACAATGCCGCCGCGATCGCCAAGTATGCGCACAAGAAAGGGCTGACGCTCAAGCAGGCCGGTCTGGAACTGGGGCTGGTGGACGAACCGACCTTCGACCGTCTGGTGCGGCCCGAAAATATGGTCTGATCCAGATCAACTGGCGGAACGGACGGGCCTGCGATACATTGAGGTAATATGAAAAAGCCGCTCGCCCCGTCCGCCCCGCTCGTGACCATCCGGCCGCCCAAGAAGGCGGGGTTGCTGCGAAAGGCGGCGCGTTTGGGCGCGACCATCGTCGCCGCGCGGGTCGCAGCCGGAACGGGCAAGAAGGGCGTCGTCGGCCTGCTCGCGGGGGCGGGAGCCAAGCGGCTCATCATGCGCTATCCGGCCGGCGCGCTGTTCGTGACCGGAGCCTATATGGCAGGCAAACTCTATGAGGCGAAGCGCGAGGCTGACCGGAAACGCGCAATCAAGGCGATTCCCGACGGCGCCGCCCAGCCGATCTTGATGGATGAGGCGCGAAGACAACGCGCAAAGCTTTAACCATATTTGCGACAATGCGTGCCGGATTCGGCATGATCTGCCCGGCTTTATGATATCCGGCTAACATCCGGATTTGCGTTCAGGACATACACTCCTCGCATAGCAGCAACGATGTTGCCCTGCGGAGAGTGTGATGAATGATTCTGACACCTCGGCCGGGAAATCGGCAGCCGATGCGGTTCAATCGAAGCAGCAGCGGCAATTATGGATGGATTTGCTGCGCGGGATCGCCATCCTGATGGTCATGTCCTTCCATTCGGCGACCATACTTGCACGGCAAGGCTATCCCGTTCCTTCGATATTAAGTGATTTCAACCAGTTGTTTGTTCTTTACCGGATGCCGACGCTGGTGTTCCTGTCCGGATCGCTGCTTGCGGGATCCTTCGGCAAAGGGATGGTGCTTTATCTTCTGGGCAAGGGGCGGCGGATTTTCTGGCCGCTGCTGCTATGGTCGCTTCTCTATTCCTTCATCATCGGTCCGCCGGTCCATGACGTGGAACAATTGCGCAAATATCTGACCGGGCAATCCTATCTCTGGTTCCTGTCCTTTATCCTGGTCTATTATCTGGCCGCCATTCCACTGCGCCGCATGCCCCCGCTGCTGGTCGCGGCGATCGCCTTCGGCATCGCGATCCTCGCGCCGGACGGTACCAAGAATGGCGAGCGGCTTTTCTACCTGATGGCCTTCTTCTTTCTGGGCGCATGGGCGGGATGTCATTGGAGGCAGTGGACCCGGCTGTTGCAGGCGAGGGCGTCGTTGTTGGGCTGGGTCATGATCGTCGTCGGATCGGTCGCGTCCGTAACCTATCATTTGAGCTACGGCCCGCTCTATGCCGTCCCCGCGATGTGCTTCATCCTCACGGTCAGCGCGACGGCCTTCCGGATACAGGCCGACCGCCACTGCGCGCCCCTGATCTTTATCGGTCAGAATTCGCTCATCTTCTATGTATCCCATTTCATCATCATCTATCTCGTCATGGGCCTGTGTCGCAGCCTGGGCGTCGCGGCGGCGGTGGCGACGATCGCGTCCTTCCCGATCGCCCTGTTTGTCGGGATGGTGCTGGTCGTGGCCGCGCGCATGAACCGGCTGGTGAATCTGCTGTTCGTCGCGCCACCGCTTCCCCGCCGTCTGGTCGGCGCGCTGCAGGCGGTGGAACGGCGCTTCGTGCCTGCCTGACGATCCGGCCCCGCACGCTGCCCTCTTGCAAATCGGCGGCGAGAACGTCACTAGCGGTCATGGCCGACAGCATCCCTACCGAAACGCCCGATTTCAAGCGCCGCGGCGTGCTTTTCGTTCTGTCCTCGCCCTCGGGCGCGGGCAAGTCCACCATCGCGCGCAAGCTGCTTGCCGCAGAAACCGATCTGTCCATGTCGGTGTCCGCCACGACCCGGCCGATGCGGCCGGGGGAAGTCGACGGCAAGGATTATCATTTCGTCGATCTGGAAGAGTTTCGCCGGATGACGGCGGATCATGAGTTCCTCGAATGGGCGCATGTTTTCGGCCAGCGCTACGGCACGCCGCGCGCGCCGGTGGAAGCGATGCTGAAATCGGGCAAGGACGTGCTGTTCGACATCGACTGGCAGGGCGCGCAACAGTTGCACCAGATTGCCGGCGGCGACGTCGTCCGCATCTTCATCCTGCCGCCCTCGATGGAGGAACTGGAGCGCCGCCTGCGCGGTCGCGCCACCGACAGCGACGAGGTGATCGAGGGCCGCATGGCGCGCGCGGCGGGCGAGATCGCCCACTGGGACGGCTATGACTATGTGCTCTGCAATGTCGATGCGGAGGATTGCTTCCAGCGGGTGCAGACTATCCTGCACGCCGAACGCATGAAGCGCAGCCGCCAGACCGGCCTGATCGGCTTTATCCGCAGGCTGAGCCGCTACCATCAGGAGGATTGATCCTCCTTACGGCGGCTATTTCCCGAACCCCGCTGGGTCGGCCCAATCCGGATGGGTCCAGGCCATTGCCTTGAATAAAGTCCCCATCTCCGCCTTGTCGGTCAGGCGGTGGCGCGCAATTTCTACGTTCTGCGCACGGGCGGGAGCACTGCGCGCCAACTGATCGGCGCGGGCGTCGATGCCGAGCTGGCGCAGGAAATCGCCCTGGCCGACCGGACCATGAACGCGCAGCCCCGCCTGCCGTGCCATATTGCCCAGCACAGTAAAATCGACATGGGTGGTCAGATCCACCTCGCCCGGATCGGCGAAGGGATCGGCAAACTTGTGCGCCTTCACCGCCTGCAACGTGTCGCCCAGCGCCGGGCCTTCATAGCCATAGTCGATCAGGATCGCCGCGCCGCCCTGCCGCGCGATGCGGTGGGCGAGGGCATAGGCGATCCCCGCGCCGACGATCGGCGACTCGATGATCGCGCCTTCGGGCGCTTCGTTCGCCATCGGCGGCAGACCGGATTCGATACGGCGATAGCCGGCCACGGGAATGAAGCGGCCCGCCTCTTCGCGGGCGATCACCACCCGCTCGCGCCACTCATCGCCGACGCGGATGCACTGGCGGACGGGCAGGGCATCGAAAAACTCGTTTGCGACAACCAGCAGCGGCCCCTGATCGGGCAGGCTGTCGATGCTGTCATGATGGATCACATGGGGCAGCAGCGCGCTCTGCCGGTCGCGCAGCGAGGGGCTGGTTTCGACCAGATGCGCCTTGGAGGCGAGCGCCGCGCGCTCCATTGCCCGCAGCGCATCCGCCGCCAGCGTGCCGCGGCCCGGCCCCAGTTCGACATAGGCGGCTTCGGGCCGACGACCCGATCGCATCCAGACATCGGCCAGCGCCAGCCCGACCAGTTCGCCGAACATCTGGCTGATTTCCGGCGCGGTGGTGAAGTCGCCATCCGCGCCCAGCGGGTCGCGGGTGGCGTAATAATGCTGATTCGCCTCGCCGATATAATAAGCGACCGAGATGGGGCCGCCCGAGGCGATCTGCCGCGCCAGTCGGTCGGCTAGCGGGAGTTCGTCAGCCGACGGGTTTTCAGCTGACAAGTTTTCAGCTGACACTGGCGGCGCCCGCCACCGGCTCGACGCGCAGACGGCGGCCCTTGGCGGTGACGATCAGATAAAGGCCGCCAAGGATCATCGGAATGCACAGCCACTGACCCATGTGCAGGCCGGTGCGGGCGGCGAACTCCATCAGCTGGGCGTCGGCCTCGCGGAAATATTCAACGGCGAAGCGGAAGCAGCCATAGCCGAAGACGAAGATGCCGACGAGCATCCCCGGCTTGTAGCGCGCGCGCGTCTTCCAGAAGGCGAAGGCCAGGATCAGGAACAGCACGACGCCTTCCAGCACGGCTTCATACAGCTGGCTGGGATGGCGGGGGAAGGGGCCGCCGGTCGGGAAAATGATCGCCCAGGGTACGTCCGTTTCCTTGCCCCAAAGCTCGCCGTTCACGAAATTGGCGAGGCGGCCAAAGAACAGGCCGAAGGGTACGACGCAAGCGACATAGTCGTGGATGCGCAGCCAGCTGAGCTTTTCCTTCCACGCCATGTAGAGGATGCCGACCGACACGCCCGCCGCGCCGCCATGGAAGGACATGCCGCCATTCCAGAGCTTGAATATATCCAGCGGATGCTGGAGAATTTCGGGTTGGTAGAAGATCACATAGGCGAGCCGCCCACCGATGATGATGCCCAGCGTCGCGTAGAAGATCATGTCGTCCGCATGGCGGCGCGCCATCGGCGAACCGGGCTGCGCGACCAGCTTCAGCAGATACCAGTAGCCGATCAGGATGCCGGCCAGATAGGCGAGGCTGTACCATTTCAGCGTGAAGAAGCCGAGGTCGAGGGCGACGGGATTCAGCCCCAGATCTTCAAAGCGAATGGCGCTCGAAGCGGCGGCGGCAAGGTCCAGGATCAAATCGGCTTCCCTCTATTCGGACAGGAATGACCCCATAGAGCATGGGATTGCCAAGACCAAGGGGGTCCGAAAGGGGGCGGGCGGCTTTGGCCGGTGCCGCCCCCGGGTCGTCATTGCGGCAGACCGAGCGCCCTGGCGATATCGTCCCAGGCGACCAGCTTGAAATTCTGCGCGGCCGTCGCGTTATGGCCGTCCTGCGCGATGAATAGGCCACGAGGATAGGTCGGGCCGAAATCGCCGAGCATCAGTTCGATGCCGTCGGTTTCCTCCGATCCGCCAATGGCGCCGTCGACTATGCGGAAACGGCCGACATAGGAGTCGTCGCTCAGCCGATAAGCGACATAGGCATTGTCGCCCTGGCTGGAGACGAGGACATAGCCGTCCTTCTCGCCGATGGGTGCGATGGCGACGCCCTCGGCATCCATGACCAGATTTTTGCCGTCCGCCGCCGCGATCTTCGTCGGCGTGGTGGAGCCGGCCGCGCGTGCGTCGAAGCGCCACAGGCCGACATCCTCCTCCGCGACATAGAGGATATGGGTGCGGTCATCGACGGCGCAGCCTTCCGACTGGGTGCCGAGTTTCATGGTGCGGACGATCCGGCCGGTGGGCGTAGCGCCCGACGCGTCGATCGCGACCTGGTTGATCGTCCCGTCCTTCAGCACGATGAAGGCGGACAGGCCGGTCTCGTCGCGACCAAGGCAGATGCCATAGGCCTCGCCCTTGCCGCCATCGACCTTGCCCAGTGTCGTGAGCTTCGCCGTCGCCGGATCGAGCCGGAACAGCGCGATTTTGGCATTGGCGACATCATTGCGGTCGCTGGCGGCGACCAGAATGCCTTGCGTGCCATTGATCGCGACGCCATCCTTCAGGTCGACATTGTTCACCCGACCCGCGTCGAGAAAGTCTCGCGTTTTGCCGTCGAGGCCATAGACGTAAAGGCCGGCCTTCTTGTCGGTGCCGACGATCAGGCTCTGCGCGGGATTGGCGGCATTGCGCCAGATCGCCGGATCGTCGGCCGCATCGGCATTGGGCGTGCCGACCGGCGTTGTCTCGCCGCGCGCGGTGACATTGACCGCCGGAGTCGCATTGGCGATGCGGACTTCGACCGGCACTTCCTTTGGGACGGACGCGCAGGCGGCAAGAGCGAGCAGGCTGGCGAAGGGCAGGATATAACGGGTCATCATGTCGTTTCTCACTTGCCGCGCGCGACGCATTTGCCGCCGTCCGGGCCGATCGTACCCGCGCAGGTGCGCATCGCGATGGTGGGTTCGCTCGTGTCGCTCAGGTGATTGCCGTCCGCCCGCTTTTCGAGGTCAAAGCCGTCATAGAGCTTGCCCGACGCGGTGAAGGTGCGGAACTTCAGCCGATCGCCATCCACATCCACGACCTGATAGAGTTCGGTCGCTTCGGCGGTCTTGTCCGGCTGGGTGCGGGCGCGGTCGTTGAGACCATACATTTTCGACCCGGTAACGGAGACAAGATAGACCGGCCCCTGGATCGCGCCATTGGCGCGCGCCTGCGCAGAGGCTTCGCGCCCGGCTTCGGATGTCAGGCGGCTGTAGCAATGGTCATGGCCCTGCAACACCAGATCGACCTTGCGCTTGTCGAACACTGGCTTCCACGCGGCCTTGACCTCCGCTGTGTCCTGCGGCCGGGCGCAGGTGAAGACGGGCTGGTGGAACAGCACGACATTCCACTTGGCCTTGCTGGACGCGAGCGTGTCATCCAGCCATTTTGTCTGCTGCGCCATGGTGCCGAGGTCGATTGCCGACGTGCCGTCCAGTATGATGAAGCGCACGCCCTGATAGTCGACATAATAAGTGGTCTTGAGGCCCGGCACGCCATTGGCCGGCAGCGCGAACTGGAGCGGGAAATAGGGGCCAAGCTTGCGGCTTTCCGTGCCGTTCGGCAGCGTCACGTCGACATATTCATGATTGCCGGTGGCGGGCAGCTGCGGGACGATCGACCAGTTGTAGCCGGCCGTCTGGTTGAATTCTCCCCATTCATCGTCATGGTCGAGGTCGTCCCGCTGGGCGGCGAGATCGCCGGCATGAGCGACCAGCTCGATTCCGCCATTGGCATGGAAGGCCTGGCGGATGACGCGGCTAGCGTAGGTCAATATGCCGTTCTGGATATCGCCCAGATAGAGGAAGCGGAAGGGCTTTGCCTCAGCCGAGGCGGTGCGGAATTGCAACCATTCGCTCCAGCCCGCGCTGCCCTTCAGCCGATAGGCGTAGACGGTATCGGGCGTCAGATTGTCAAAGCGGATCTGGTGATAAAGGGCCGGGCCGTTGGCGCTGTCCTTCGCCGTGCCTGCCGGACCGGTGACGGTCTTGGCTTTTTCCTCCAGCGTCGGACCATCGACGGAAATGGCGATCTGCGCCTCGCTCGGCGACTGGGCGACGTCGGTGCGGTATGCGACGGCCATGCCGCGCGACGGATCGGCGGCGGGCGTCAGCATGATCCGGTCGGGCAGATTGCGCGCGACATAGGGCGTGCCGGCCGAACGAGGCACGGGTTGCTGGGCAAAGCCGGTGGCAGGCACGGTCGCCAGTAAGACGGTGATTACGGCGCGGCGAGGAAATCGAAGCAAGATGGCCTCCTGAAACGGGACTTGCCGGCCACGCGGGAGGCGCGACCGGCAAGCAGGGAAAGTGGGATGGATCAGAAGCTGGCGGTGATGCCGAACTTTGCGGTCCAGTTATATTCCTCGAACTGAAGCAGTCGCTTGCCGCCAGCAAAGTTCTGATAGGCGAAATAGGGTTCGTTGCCGACGTTGATCCATTCAGCGAAAATACGGACGCCGGGGGCGACGCGATATTTGGCGCTCAGGTCGATCTGGAAATGATTGTCGACATAGCGATCTTCCTCCGCATTGCCGCCCAGCTCATCCAGATATTTGTCGCGATAGGTGCCCGCCGCGCGGAGCGAGATCGGCCCCTTTTCGTAGCCCAGCACGACGTTGAACGTGTTTTTGGACGACGAAGCGAGCGGGATGCGGCGTGGATCGGCGATGTCGCCGTCGGTCAGCACCGTGCCCTTGGCGTCGGTATAGGTGTAGTTGGCGTTCAGCAGCAGGCCATCGAACGGCGCGGGCAGGAAGCTCATCACCTGGCTGTAGGACAGTTCGAAACCCTTCACCTTGGCCTTGTCGCCGTTGATGAAACTGGTCAGCTCCTCATAGCGCACGCCATAAAGCGTGCCCGCGTCGCGGGTGCGCTGTTCGACGACGAAGTCCTTGATCGACTTCCAGAAGAAGCCGCCGGTCAGGGCCGCGTTGGTGCCGAAATACCATTCGGCCGACAGGTCGGCGTTCCAGGCGCGATAGGGATTGAGCTGCGGGTTGCCGGTTTCGGCTTCCAGATCCTCGTTGATGGTGAAGCGCGGCGTCAGGCTCGACAGGTTCGGACGCACCAGGCTCTTGTATACGCCGGCGCGCAGCACGACATTGCGGGTCGGTTCATAGCGCATGGTGATGCTGGGCAGCCAGTCGGTATAGTTGCGCACGAAGCGGTTCGGCGTGACGAACACGGTGTCCTCGTCCAGCTCGCTGCCCTGATACTCCTCGCCTTCCTCGACGAACTGGGTCAGCTTGGCGCGGATGTCGTTGCGGGTCTGCTCCATGCGGACACCGGCGATGACGCGAAGCTTCTCGCTGTCCCAACGGCCCATCAAATAGGTCGCGAGAATGTCTTCCTTCACCGAATAGTCGGACGAGTTGGAATTGATCGCGGTATCGATCGGGTTCAGCTCGAAATTGTCGCGATTCTTGTTGAAGAAATCGGTCGGGCCGGTGTGGCTCGGCAGGGGCAGGATATCCTGGATGCGGTAGGTCTGGCCGCCCAGCACGTCCGCCAGCGAATAGTCGCCGTCATAATCGTCATACAGCGTCGATTCGAGATTGTAGCTCTTCTTGCGCCAGCGCGCCTTCATGCCCGCCTGGACGGTGAAGGTGCCCGCGTCGGATGCGAAGGCGCGCGAGATGTCACCCTTGATCGCATATTCGCGGTCCCGCGAGTCCGACAGGACGGTCTGTTCCAGCTCGTTGAAGCCGTATGTCGACGGGTCGTAGAAGGCGTTCGCTCCACCGCCGCTGATGCTGTAAAGCGGCTTGCGCGGGTTGGAATAGTCGAACCCGACGTTGAGATCGTCGCCTTCCTCGAACCGCGCGCGGAAGCGGGTCGGGTCGACCGACCCATTTTCGCGTTCCGTGGCTTCCGACCAGCTGCCCGAATAGGTCATTTTCCACGGGCCGGTGTTGGTTTCGCCGCCCAGCGTCAGCGACTTGATCTTCTGCCGTTCGAACCGGTCCTTCATGCGGCGGCGCACTTCGATGCGGCCATCTTCGGACGAAAATTCGGCGCTGGTCGGGGTCGAGGCGTTAGGCGCCTCATCCATGAGGAAAATCACGTCGCCGCGATATTCCTGATCTTCGAACTGGCTGTAGATGCCGCGTGCATAAAGCTTGGTGGTGTCGGTCGCCAGCCAGTCGAAGCTCAGCGTCCCGCCCATGCGCTTACGCTGCACGTCATAATCGCGATATTGAAGCTCGGCGGCATAGGCGTTTCCGTTATCGTCGGTCGCCCAGTCGGCGCCTTCGATATTGTCGCTTTCGAACTTGCGTTTGTAGTAGCTGACGCCGCCCGCGATGCCGAATCGGTCGCTGAGGCGGGTCGAGAAATCGAAACTGCCCTTGGGGGTCAGGGCGTCGGCGAACTCGTTATAGCTGCCCTCCAGCTTGACCGAATAGAGATCCTTCTTGCGATCGAACGCGCTGGTGGTGTTGATCTCGATCGAGGCGCCGATCGTGTCGCCGTCCATGTCGGGCGTCAGCGACTTCTTGATCTCGATCGATTCGATCAGTTCGGACGGGATGACGTCCAGCGCGACCTGACGCGTATCGCTTTCCGGAGCGGGCAGGCGGGTTCCGTTGATCGATGCGGCGTTGAGCGACGGGTCGAGGCCACGAACCGACACGAAACGGCCTTCGCCCTGGTCGTTCAGGATGTTGACGCCGGGAAGACGGCGGATCGATTCGGCGACGTTCTGATCGGGGAATTGGCCGATGGCGTCGCGGGTTAGGACGCTTTCCACGCCATCTGCCGCGCGCTGACGCGACAGGGCGGATGCCTGGTTCGCGACCTGGCCGACGACGATGATCGAGCTGTCGATCTCGGAGCCGATGCGGATGTCGGCATCGACATCGCCGCTGGCGGGCACGATAACGGTGGTACGGACGGGATCGGCGCCGACATAGCGGGCCTCGATCGTATAGGTGCCGGGCGCGACATCGGGGAAGCGGTAGGAGCCGTCACGGCCGGCTTCGGCGACGCGGCCATTTTCGACGATGCGCAACTGGGTCGACTGGAGCGCGCGGGTGCCGGTGCCGTCCGACACGGTGCCGCTGATGGTGCCGGCGAAGGCGGCTATGGGGGTGGCAATTGCAATGACGATGGCAGCGCGGCTCGCGCCGCGGAAAAGACGGTTCATGCTGGAATCTCCCTGTTCTGGACGGGAGATCGACTAAGTCCCCATTGTGCCCCGTCCGGTTGAGGGGGCCAGTGGCGGGATTTCCTTACAGCCTGATGCCATTTCCGTGACGGTTCGATGAAAATGGCATTTGTTACAATCTATTACGAAACAGCAGTGTTTTTGCTCAGCCGCATTCGACCGTGACATGCTCCATGCGGGGCAGGGCACGAACCCGCCTGCGTACAGCCGGCCCGTTTGCACCGGGCGCAAGGCTGATGATCGCGGCGTGGGCATGGGGACCGATGCGCCAAACATGGAGGTCGCGAATGGTCGCGCCTTCCGCCTCCGCCTCGCGCCGGACTGTGGCCATCAGCGCGGGTTCGGCGGTGTCGAGCAGGATGGCGGCAGTGTCCTTCATCAGGCCCCAGGCCCAGCGCGCGATCACCACCGCACCCAGCAGGCCGACCGCCGGATCCATCCACCACCAGCCCAGATAACGCCCGGCCAGGAGGGCGCCGATGGCGAGCACCGATGTCAGTGCATCGGTCAGCACATGGACATAGGCGGCGCGGAGGTTGTTGTCGGTGTGGCCATGTTTGTGGTCATGGTCGTCATGATCGTGCCCATGGCCGTGATCATGGCTATGGTCATGGCCCAGCAGCAGCGCGCTGACGATGTTGATGACCAGCCCGACGACCGCGACCAGGGTGGCCTCGCCAAAGGCGACATGGATCGGCTGAAAGAAGCGCAGCCCCGATTCGACCGCGATAAAGAGGGCAGTCACGCCCAGCAGCAGGGCGGAGGCGAAGCCCGACAGGTCGCCGACCTTGCCGGTACCGAAAGTGTAGCGCGGATTGCGGGCATGGCGTTTGGCATAGCCATAGGCCGCCGCCGCTACCGCCAGCGCGCCGGCATGGGTCGCCATGTGAAAGCCGTCGGCCAGCAAGGCCATCGAACCGGTCAGCCAGCCGAAGACGATCTCCACCACCATCGTCGCGGCGGTGAGCCACACGACCCACAGCGTCCGCTTCGCATTCTTGTCATGCCCGGCGCTCAGGTAGATATGGTCGAAATAGTGGCTTTCCTCCGGATCGCCCGAGACGGCGGCGGGAACATGGGCATGATCATGATGATCATGGCCATGATGGTGATGTCCATGTCCCGAATGGCTGTGATCGTCGTGCATCGTCATTTCCCGTAACGGCGGATCAGCGCCAGCATTTCCTCGGTCGCGGCCGCGCGAGCCTCGTCGGTCAGGCCGGGGCGGGCAACATGTTCGCGCATATGCTGCTCGATCAGTTCCTCCATCAGGCTGCCGATCGCGCCGCGCACGGATGCTACCAGCTGGAGCGTTTCCGAACAGCCTGCATCGCCGGTCAGTTGACGCTCGACGGCGGCGACCTGTCCCGCGATCCGGCGCACCCGCGCCAGTAATTTGTCTCGATCCGCAATAATGTGCATAGGGTACCCCCCTATACTATATTTGGATTGCCGCCAAGGGTGGATCGATGGGTGCGAACTGGCCTAACAGGGGTCATGGCGAACGAATGGGACTGCGACCTGGCAATCATCGGCGGTGGGCTGGCAGGAGGGCTGATTGCACTGGCCTTTGCGGCGCTGCGGCCGGAGGTGCGGCTGCTGCTGATCGAACAGGGCGCGCAGCCGGGCGGCAATCATGTCTGGTCCTTCTTCGACGGCGATGTCGCGCCGAAGGATCGGTGGCTGGTGGACCCGCTCATCGTGCATCGCTGGCCGCATGGGCATGACGTGCGCTTCCCCGGTTTTCAGCGCCGTCTGGAGACGCCCTATAACAGCGTTGAGACTGTCCAGTTCGCTGTCCATCTTTCGCGCGCGCTGGGCGACCGGCTGCTGACCGATGCCGAGGTGACATTATTGTCGCCGACCAGCGTCACCCTGGCTGACGGCCGGACGATCCGCGCCCGCGCGGTGATCGACGCGCGGGGCGCAGGCGACCTGTCGGCGTTGCGCTGCGGCTGGCAGAAATTTGTCGGCCATGCGTTGCGTTGCGACGCGCCGCATGGGATCGAGCGGCCAGTCATCATGGACGCCACCGTTGCGCAGCATGACGGCTATCGCTTCGTCTATCTGCTGCCCTGGGACGATCGGACGATCTTTGTCGAAGATACCTATTACAGCAATGGGCCGGATCTGGACGTGCCCGCGATCGAGGCGCGGATCACCGACTATGCGCGGGCGAAGGGCTGGCGCGGGGAGGTGGTCCATCGCGAGCAGGGTGTGCTGCCCGTGGTCCATGGCGGTGACTTTGATCGCTACTGGCCAAACGACGATCCGGTGGCGCGGGCGGGCGTCAGGGCGGGGTTGTTCCAGCCGATGACCGGCTACTCTTTGCCCGACGCGGTCCGATTCGCGCTCTGGCTCGCTGACCAGCCGCTGGAAGGGCTGCCGGCCGCGACCCGCGCCCAGGCTCGGGCGCATTGGCAAAGGGGCGGCTATTATCGGCTGCTCGGCAGGATGCTGTTCGGCGCGGCCCGCCCCGACCAGCGATGGCGCATTTTCTCGCGTTTCTATCAGCTTTCGCCCGCGTTGATCCAGCGTTTCTACGCGGGGCGTTCCACCATGGCGGACCGCATCCGCATCTTGTGCGGAAAGCCCCCCGTGCCCATAAGGGATGCCATGCGAACATTGTGGAACCCGCCCGCCTGATGAACAGGACTGCGATCGTCATTGGTGCGGGCTTTGGCGGCCTGGCGCTTGCCATCCGCCTGCAATCGGCCGGAATCGCCACCACTTTGGTCGAGGCGCGCGACCGGCCCGGTGGCCGCGCCTATATGTGGGAAAGGGACGGCTTCACCTTCGACGCCGGTCCGACCGTCATCACCGATCCGGATTGCCTCGCCGAACTGTGGCGGCTGTCGGGGCACGACATGGCGCAGGATATCGGCCTGGTGCCGGTGTCGCCCTTTTACCGGCTCAACTGGCGCGACGGCACCAATTTCGACTATTCGAACAACGAAGCCGCGCTGCGGGCGGAGATCGCCAAGCTCGATCCGAACGACGTCGCTGGTTATGAGCGGTTCTGCGACTATGCCGCCGGCGTCTATGAGGAGGGCTATCGCAAGCTTGGCTCGGTCGCCTTCCTCGACTTCGCATCGATGATAAAGGCGGCGCCGTCGCTCGCAAAATATCAGGCCTGGCGGTCGGTTTATTCGGTCGTGTCTTCCCATGTGAAGAATGAAAAGCTGCGGGAGGCCTTGTCCTTCCACACGCTGCTGGTCGGCGGCAACCCGATGAAGACCAGCGCCATCTATGCCCTCATTCACAAACTGGAAAAGGATGGCGGCGTCTGGTTCGCGAAAGGCGGCACCAACCGGCTGGTGCAGGCGATGGCGACCCATTTCGAGCGGCTGGGCGGCACGCTGCGGCTGGGCGACGCCGTCACGCGGATCGAAACCTATGGCGACAAGGCAACGGCGGTCCATACCGTGTCGGGCTGGCGCGGGGAGGCGGATGCGATCGCCACCAATGCCGACCTGATGCACAGCTATCGCGACCTGCTGGGCCATCATCCCCGTGGGCAGAGGCAGGCGGACAGCCTGAGCCAGAAGCGCTGGTCGCCCAGCCTGTTCGTGCTGCATTTCGGCATCAAGGGCAGCTGGCCGGGTATCCCGCATCACATGATCCTGTTCGGGCCGCGCTATGAAGGGCTGCTGACCGATATCTACGATCATGGCGTGCTGCCGCAGGATTTCTCGCTCTACCTGCACCACCCTACCGTCACCGATCCGTCGATGGCGCCGGAGGGGCATTCGACTTTCTACGCGCTCGCCCCGGTGCCGCACATGGGCAAGCTGCCGATCGACTGGGACCAGTTCGGTCATGCCTATGCCGAGCGCATTCTGGACGAGATCCAGCATCGGCTGATCCCCGACATCCGATCGCGCATCGTCACTCGCTTCCATTATGCGCCGAGCGATTTCGGCCGCGACTTGAATGCCCATATGGGCAGCGCCTTCAGTCTGGAGCCGCTGCTGACCCAGAGTGCCTGGTTCCGCGCCCATAATCGCGACGATGTCATTCCCAATCTTTATCTGGTAGGGGCCGGCACCCATCCCGGCGCGGGGATCCCTGGCGTGGTGGGCAGCGCCAAGGCGACCGCGGCGCTGATGTTGCAGGATTTGGGCTGAAGATCATGAAGAGACTGGCAGTATATTGCGGATCGGCGACGCCGGCCGACCTCACCTATATCGACGCGGCGCGCCATGTCGGGCGGACGCTGGCGGAGCGCGGCATCGGCGTCGTCTATGGCGGCGGGCGGCTGGGCCTGATGGGCGCGGTCGCTGATGCAGCGCTGGAGGCCGGCGGCGAGGTGATCGGCGTGATTCCCGAGGCGCTGGTCGGCGCCGAAGTCGCGCATCGTGGCTGCACCGAATTGCACGTCGTGCAGACGATGCACCAGCGCAAGCAGCTCTTCACCGATCTGTCGGACGGCTTCGTCACCATTCCCGGCGGCGTCGGCACGATGGACGAATTGTGGGAAGCGATCAGCTGGGCGCAGCTGGGCTATCATAGCAAGCCGGTCGGGCTGTTGAATGTCGCGGGTTTCTACGACCAACTGATCGGCTTCAATCGGCAGATGGTGGAGGTCGGGTTCATCCGTCCCCAGCACGCCGGTATCCTGATCCATGCCGACAGCATCGAAGCGCTGCTCGACGACATGGCTGCCTATCAGCCGCACGAGACGATCTTCGCGATGAAGGCGGCGCGGCTGTAACCCTATTATGAAAAATCCGTTCGCTTCTAGCGAAGTCGATAAGCGTCATACGCAGGTTTCTCGACTTCATCCGCGTCGCGGATGAAATTTATCCTGAGCGCCTGCTGCAAGCAGGCAGTCGAAGGGCTCGAAACGAACGGAGGTTGGGTGACATTCGGGGCGGGGCAGGGCATGTCCCTGATATGCCCTCCGATCCTTTAGACCGCCCCACCCTCGTCGCCCATGCCCGCGACAGCATCGCGCGCGGCTCCAAATCCTTCGCCATGGCCTCGAAGCTGTTCGATCGCGTGACCCGCGAGCGGGCATGGCTACTGTATGCCTGGTGCCGCAAGTGCGACGATATCGCCGACGGGCAGGATCATGGCGGCGCGATGACCAGCGTCGCCGACGCGCAGGCGCGGCTGTCGATGATGCGAGTGCTGACCGATAAGGCGCTGCGCGGCGAGCCGACCGGCGATCCGGCGTTCGACGGGTTCGGCGTCGTGATGCGCGAATGTGCCATCCCCGCGCGCTACGCCGATGATCTGATCGAGGGCTTCGCGCTCGACGCGCGCGACTGGCGGCCCCGCAGCGAGGGGGACATGCTGCGCTATTGCTATCATGTCGCGGGCGCGGTCGGTTGCATGATGGCGGTGCTGATGGGCGTCGACCCGGAGGATGAGGCGACGCTCGACCGCGCCTGCGACCTTGGCCTCGCTTTTCAGCTCGCCAATATCGCCCGGGACATCAGCGAGGATGAAGCGGCGGATCGCTGCTATCTGCCCGAAGAATGGCTGGTCGAAATGGATATCCCGCCCGGCGAGCATATGAAGCCCTGGGTTCGGCCTCGCCTCGCCATTCTTGCCCGACGCCTGGCCGACATGGCGGCTGCCTATGAGCAGAGCGCGCGCCACGGCACCGGCGCGCTGCCGGCGCGCGCGGCCTGGGCGGTGCTGGCGGCGGCCGGCATCTATGGAGACATCGTTCGCGAAGTCGCCCGCCGGGGCGAGCATGCCTGGGACCATCGCGTGGTGACGCCCAAGCGCGAGAAGCTGGGATGGGTTGCGCGGTCGGCGTTTCAGGTGCCGGGACGTGGCCGCCGCTGGAAGGCTGCTGTGCCGCGTCTTGACAGCCTCTGGACCCGGCCTGCCTGACATAAAGAGGGCCGGTACTTTCGTACCGGCATGGCTCAACAAAAAGAGGGCCGATGCTTTCGCATCGGCCCAAGGCATGTTCGCAGGAGGAACATCGGAAGGCGGGGCGGCGGAACAAGCCGCCCGGCCAATGCAGTGAAGACTTACGGGTTGTAGGCGCGCTCGCCATGCTCGCCGAGGTCGAGGCCTTCATATTCGACCTCCTGGCTGACCCGCAGGCCGGTGACGGCCTTGGCGATGAAGATGGCGATGACGGTGCCGATCGAGGCCCAGACGATGGTTGTCAGGACGGCTTCGATCTGCACGACCAGCTTGGCGGCCATGTCATAATCTTCCGCGCCGGGACCACCGAAGGCGGGCGAGTAGACGATGGCGGTGCCGATGGCGCCGATCATGCCGCCGATGCCGTGGATGCCGAAGGCGTCCAGCGAGTCGTCATAACCGAGCTTCGGCTTGAGGACGGTGACGGCATAGAAGCAGACGATCGAAGCGACGGCGCCCAGGATGATCGCACCGAACGGACCGGAGTTGCCGGCGGCCGGGGTGACGGCGACGAGGCCCGCGATGATGCCAGAGCAGAAGCCCAGAGCCGAACCCTTGTGACCGTTGATACGCTCGGCAAGCATCCAGAACAGGCCGCCCGAAGCCGTGGCGACGAAGGTGTTGATCATGGCAAGCGCGGCCGAGCCATTGGCTTCCAGCGCCGAGCCGGCATTGAAGCCGAACCAGCCGGCCCACAGCAGGCCAGTGCCAACACCGGTCAGCGTCAGGCTGTGCGGCGGCATAGGCTCCTTGGGATAGCCGATGCGCTTGCCCAGGATCAGCGCGGCAACCAGTGCCGAAACGCCGGCATTGATGTGCACCACGGTGCCGCCGGCGAAGTCGAGGGCGCCGGCCTTGAAGAACAGGCCACTCGCTGCCCATACCATATGGGCGATCGGGAAATAGACGATCGTCAGCCAGATGGCGGCGAACACCATCACAGCCGAGAATTTGATGCGCTCGACCACCGAGCCCAGCACCAGCGCGACGGTGATCGCGGCAAAGGTCATCTGGAAGCAGATGAAGACATATTCAGGGATTTCGACGCCGGCGGTGAAGGTCGCGGCCTGCGAGGCCGGGGTGACGCCCTTCAGGAAGGCCTTGTCGAAAGTCGAGACGAAGTTGCTAAGGCCGCTGGTGTAATCGGGGCCGAAGGCCATCGAATAGCCATACATCACCCAGATCAGCATCGCGAGGCAGGCGGCGGCGCCGATCTGCGTCATGACCGACAACATGTTCTTGGTGCGGACAAGCCCGCCGTAGAAGAGGGCGAGGCCGGGGAGAATCATCAGAAAGACGAGGACGGTCGAGGTCATCATCCAGGCGACGTCGCCCTTGTCGACCGTGGCCGCGGGCGCCGCAGCGTCCTGCGCCCAGGCGGGCAGGGCGGCGAAGAGCGACAGGGCCGCTGCCCCCGCCACGCCGCCGAGTTTCTTGGAAAATGTCATTATTTCCCCCTTCTTACAGCGCGGTTTCGCCGGTTTCGCCGGTGCGGATGCGCACGGCCTGACCGACATCGAGGACGAAGATCTTGCCATCGCCGATGGCGCCCGAATTGGCTGCCGCCTGGGTCGCTTCCACGACGCGCGGGGCGAGGTCGTCGTCGCAGACAACCTCGATCTTGATCTTCGGAACCATGTTGGTCGAATATTCGGCGCCGCGGTAGATTTCGGTCTGCCCCTTCTGACGACCAAAGCCCTTCACTTCGCTGACCGTCATACCGGCGATGCCGAGCGAGGAGAGTGCCTCGCGGACATCGTCAAGCTTGAACGGCTTGATGATAGCCATGACAAGTTTCATGTCGCCCCCTGTTACTGGTGTGCGAAAACATACTCAGCAAGAGGCGTGCCAAATCATCAAAATCACGATGGCGGGGGTTTTGGTCGCGATGCTCTATGGTGCAGCGCCAAAAAAATGGGCAGGATCGTTGTACTGCCTAAAAATTAAGCAGAAAGCCCTACCAGTAAGCGCCTGCCGCTGCCGCTTCGGCTTCCTTGGGTAGCGTCGTGCGGCCAAGCGCGGCGTTGCGGTGCGGGAAACGACCGAAACGGGCGATGGTGGCGTAATGTTCACGCGCAAAGTCGAGCGATTGCTGATCGCCCGCGCCCTCGAACAAGCTAAGAGACAGTTGCTGGTCCTCCAGCGCCTCGCTGTGCTGGAACGGCATATAGAAGAAGAGGCGGCCGGCCCCGCCAATCTGGATGTCATAGCCCAGGGCGATGGCCCCGCGCGCCACTTCCCGCGCCAATATGTCGGTCGCGAAGGCCTGGGCGGCACCGCGGAACATGTTGCGCGGCATCTGGTCGAACAATAGCACAGCAGCAAGCGCATCGTCGGCGCGGTCTAGGAAAATCTGGGGTGGAAGCGCCTGTTTCTCCGCCCAGAGCGTCGCGAACCGGGCGGTGCATTGCTGGTCGAGCGCGGGATCATGAGCCCACCACCCCGTTTCGCCCACCTGGTTGAACCAGAAATCGAGCAACGCGGCCGCCCAGTCGGCGGTCACGGCATCATGGCTGTCGGTCAGCATGTTCATCCTCCCTTAATCAACGGAGGAGAGACGCGGTTCCGCCATTCATGCCATTGAAAGCTCAGGTCGCCGTACCGCCTACCGTCAGTCCTTCCAGCAGTAGAGTGGGCTGGCCGACGCCGGCGGGCACGCTTTGCCCGCCCTTGCCGCACATGCCGATGCCTTCGTCCAGCGCCCAGTCGCTGCCGATGCCGACCACCTTGGTCAGTGCCGTCGGGCCGTCGCCGATCAGCGTCGCGCCCTTGATCGGATCGCCGAGCTTGCCATTCTCGACCTTGTAGGCCTCGGTGCAGGAAAAGACGAACTTGCCGGACACGATGTCTACCTGCCCGCCGCCGAAGCTTTTGGCGAAGATGCCGGCCTTCATACGGCCAAGAAGTTCTTCGGGATCATCCTGCCCGCCCTTGATGAAAGTATTGGTCATGCGCGGCATCGGCGCATGGGCATAGCTTTCGCGGCGGCCATTGCCGGTGGGCGCAACGCCCATCAGCCGGGCGTTCAGGCGATCCTGCATATACCCCTTGAGAATGCCGTCCTCGATCAGGATATTTTCCTGCGTCGGCGTGCCTTCATCATCGATCGAGAGCGAGCCGCGACGATCCATGATGGCGCCATCATCGACGACGGTGACGCCGGGCGCGGCGACGCGCTCGCCGATGCGGCCGGAAAAGGCGCTGGTGCCCTTGCGGTTGAAATCGCCTTCGAGACCGTGGCCGATCGCCTCATGGACCAGCACGCCGGGCCAGCCGGGGCCGAGCAGCACGGTCATCTCGCCGGCGGGCGCAGCGACTGAGCGCATGTTGACGCGGGCCTGGGCCAGCGCCTCGTCGATGGCGCGGTTCCAGATCTTGGCGTCCATCACCTGATCGTAGAGATAACGGCCGCCAATGCCGAACACGCCGGTTTCGCGACGGCCATTTTCCTCCAGGATGATGGAGACGTTGAGGCGCACCAGAGGGCGGATGTCGGTCGCGGTGAAGCCGTCGGGCCGGACGATCTCGACCACCGACCAGCTGCCGGCGAGACTGACCGATACCTGGGCGACGCGCGGGTCGCGGGCGCGGGCGGCGGCGTCGATTTCGGCGCAGAGCGTCACCTTCTCGGCGAAGGGCACGATCTCCAGCGGATTGGCGTCGGTGTAGAGATGGCGGTTGGTGCGCTGGGGCGGCGGCGCGGGCTGGCCCTTGGCCGGATCGAGCAGGGTCAGCGTCTGCGCCGCCTTGCGGATCGCCGCCTCGCTGATGTCGTTGGCATGGGCGAAGCCGGTCATCTCGCCCGCCACGCCGCGCAGGCCGAAGCCGGCATCGGTCGAATAGTCGGCGGTCTTGAGGCGACCATCGTCGAAGCCGAAGCTCTCGCTCGCGCGGTACTGGAGATAAAGCTCGCCATCATCGCAGGCGGCGAGCGCCTCGGCGGTCAGGCGGCGCGCGCCGTCGGGATCGAGCAGGCCCGGACGGTAGAGCAGGCCGCGGGCATCGGTGAACAGGGGAGCGAGTTCGGTCATGCCGTCCGATATAGGGGCGGCACGACCCAAGCCCAATGGAAAATTTAGAGGCTTTTTAGAGGCTGGCGCCCGAAGCGATGTCGGGCTTGGCCGCGGCGTCGGCATTGTCCGCCACGCCACCGATCAGCACGAAACGACGATCGCAATAGCCGCAGTCGACATAGCCATGCTCGTCAATCTCCAGAAAGACGCGGGGATGGCCGAGGGCGGCGGGAATGTCCCCCGAACCGTCGCAGGAGACGCGGGACTTGGAGACTCGGATGATTTCAGGCGGCTGGATCATGGAAAGCGGCGTTAGCAGCGGTGCGGTTGCGCTGCAATATGCGCCGTCACATCAGGGGCAGGGTCGGGCGACGACAGGGGCTGTCGCCGGGCGATGCGACATGGCTGGCTGCCGAAAACCGCTCGGGGCAGTCCCTCATCGCCATCACCGCAAAGGGCGACAGCATCAGCAGGAGCGGTATGATCGTTCCGCCAAGAAAGGCTGCGACTGGCATGCAGTAACAGTGCTGCATCCATGCTTGCTGCAGGATGAATGTTTCGGTTGCGAAGTGGTGTGTCGGGGAGTTTTGCCAGAGGTCATCCGATCGGCATCCCTCGCTGTCACTCGGGAGTTTTGCCGGAAAATGTCCCCCGGACATTTTCTGATCGGCAAAACTGGTGGGCGATGACGGGCTCGAACCGCCGACATTCTCGGTGTAAACGAGACGCTCTACCAACTGAGCTAATCGCCCCCGTTCGGGAAGCGCCTATCTAGGCGAAAAAGCGCGGCGGTCAAGCACATGCTTCAGGCATTGAGAAAACGGCGGCTGGCGCCGAACCAGCGCATCAGCGATTCTGCGGTTTCCTGCGCCAGTCCGATGAAGATGCGGCGACCGTCATGCGGATCTGCCTGTCGTTCGACCAGTCCTTTTTCGGTCAAAGTGCGGATCCAGCGCAGCGCGGTGGTCGGCGGCACGGCGGCGGCGATGCAGAGGCTGGAGACGGAGACGCGCTCCTGCTCCAGCCGGGCGGCGAGCAGGTCGAGCAGCATGTCCCAGGCCGGATCGGCGAACAGGTCGCCGGGCAGGAAGTCGGCGCGGATGCGGCGCGCCCGGAGCATGTCGCGGACCTGTTGCGGCGATACGGAAGGGGTTTCGGCAGCGCGGGCCGGGGCGCTGACCGGCGCAAGCACGGGCATGCCGATATAGTCGGCGGCGCGGTCGGAAATGCGCGGCGCTAGCTCGAAAGAAGGGGCGGCGGAAAGCCGATTGCGCTGGGTCAGCGCTTCGATCGTGCGGGCGAGGCGGCCGACCTCCTCGCTCAATTGCTGGAGACGGACCCCTTCGCGATCCATTTCATGGACGCGGCCGCTGATCGGGCGGTGTTCGCCCGCAGCGACGAGGGCCGCCGCCAGTTCGGTCCGGTCGGGATCGCAGAGCAATTGCGTGTGTGCGCTGCGGACGCAGGCAAAGGCCAGTTCGACCGTCTCCCACCCGGCGACGAGGATAACCGCCATGCCGGTCTGGATCGCCTGGGTTTCGACCTGCACCAGCAGCCGTTCGAGCGTCGGCGTAAGCGAAGGGCAGAAGAGCAGCAGCGTATCGCACTGGGTCTGCCGGTCGAGGCGGTCGGCGGCTTCGGAGAGACCGATCGCACCCAACAGCCGCAGGCCGGCAGCATCCGCTACCGGGGCTAATTCATCCTGATCGATCCAGTCTGCGACGACCAGTAGGCCCGCGCGCTCGTCACGCGCCGCGATCGGCTTGTCATGGCCCTGAATAGGGAGCGAATAGGAAAAATCTTCCGTCATGGTCCGAATCCTGTTCTAGCTTCGTTCTGGAGAATAAAGCAAGAACGGATTGGGTCTGCCCTAGCCTGCGCCGTTACGGACCAAAGCCGGGAGAAGGTGCCGGAAAAAGGGTGCTCCGATCGGTCTGGTTCGGTCCGTTATGCCTCCGGCCTGGCACCAATATGGTTTGTAGCCGGAGGAAATTTCCGTTCCTATGTCAGCGAATGAGGACTGATCCGTTTCGGATATTATCCTCAAACCCCCGTCGCGCGGGCGAAATCGATATAGAGATCGCGCAGCCGTGTCGCGACCGGGCCGGGGGTGCCGTCGCCGATGGGCTGGCCGTCGATCTTCACCACCGACAGGCAGAAGGTCGAGGCGCTGGTGATGAAGGCTTCCTTGGCGGCGAGCGCTTCGTCCACGGTGAAGGCGCGGCGGATGACGGCAAGGCCGCTCTCCTCCGCCAGCGCGGTCAGCGCCGAACCGGTGCAGCCCGCCAGCACCGATTGGCTATAGGGGCGGGTGATGATGCCTTCGTCGGTGACGATGAAGGCGGTGGAGGACGCGCCTTCGGTTACGACGCCGCCCTCTTCTGTCATCCACGCTTCCTGCGCGCCGGCGTCCTTGGCGCCCTGCTTGGCCATGGCCTGGGCGAGCAGGCCGACGCTCTTGATGTCGCGGCGCGCCCAGCGCAGGTCGGGCATGGTCGCCACGGCGATGCCGGTTTTCGCGGCGGGCACGTCGACGAAGCTTTTCACCTGCACGAACATGAAGAGGGTCGGTTGCAGCCCGGCCGGGGCGATGAAGTCGCGGGTCGTGTCGGCGCCGCGGGTGATCTGGAGATAGACCAGACCCTGGGCGAGGTCGTTGCGGGCGACCAGTTCCTTCTGCGCGGCCTCGATCTGCGCCAGCGTCAGCGGCAGAGCGATGCCGATCGCGGCGGTGGAGCGCTCCAGCCGGGCGAGATGGCTGGCGCTGTCGACCAGCTTGCCGTCGATCACGGCGGCGACTTCATAGATGCCGTCGGCGAAGAGGAAGCCGCGATCGAGTGGGGAGATGCGGACTTCGTCCAGCGGCAGGTAGCTGCCGTTCAGATAGGCGACGGACATGGGGCGGAGCGATCCTTAGCGATGGTTTCGGGCGCTGCTTTTGCCGTTCGGGCGGGCGGGGTCAAGCGGGGCGCAGGGTGATAGGCGACGCAATTTTGGGAATAGGAGGTCATGGTGGGTCACTGCGCCGAAGTTCACAGTGTCGCAGGGAATTTTTGGGGCGCGTTGGGGAGCGATGTCGGCGGAAATGCGTGGGTGATGCGCGCACAGCGCGCCTGTAACGCGCCGCCCGCGCGCCGCTTGGGTCACTATTGCGCGTCTGTGACGCGTCACTTGGGACACGCCGACGCGCCAGTGACGCGCCTCCAGGGTCACGGCTGTTCTGGCGGAGCGCGAGGGGGCGGCTGGGTCATCCCTGAGGGTAGATCAGAGAAAATCCAACATTGGAAGTTTCATATGCCGGGATCAGGAGTGGTGGAGAGGGGCTTGCAAGTTTCGACCATTCTTGGTCGCTTGACCCGACGAGGAATGATCCTCAAACTGGACGCTGCCGATTTGGCGTCACGAGACAGCACTTATGGCCCGTTCCTATTCGATTGCGTTAGCGGCGTTATGGCTAGTTACTGGGTGCTCTCAAGCCGATAAAACATATGCCATTGGATGCTCATCGCCGCCTAGCCATTGGGCAGGAAGGCGCATTGCTCATCTTCGTGCAGTCCAACCTATATATGTCCGCGCGGACGGCTCAGCCCTTTGGAATGAGCGTGTCGTATCAGATGACACGCTCAAACTGTATTTATCCAAAGCCAGCGCCATGGATTCGGAGCCGCAAATTGTGCTTTCTGTTGCGCCTGCCGCTGCTTGCGAAAGAGTCGATACGGTGCGTTCAATCATGAATGGATCATCGCTTTGTAACGGCCCCCGTTCGCTTTGCAGCGAAGGTTCAGATTGGAAGCATTGGCCCGAAGACGCCGGGGCATGATGTCCGCTTTGCCAACCCAAGAAATTAAAAGCAGACAGTCCGCTTCCCACCCCTTTTCGTCATTCCCACGAAGGCGGGAACCCATCTCCTGACCTTGCGTCTAGCGCCACGCCCGGGAGATGGATCCCTGCCTCCGCGGGGATGACGATGTAAAGAAGCCGTTCCCCTTCCATCCGAAACGACCATTTTCGTCGGGGCCGGCCTGCAACGCTCGCCCCCGCCTACGCCGCCTTGCCCTTGAGCGCCTTCTGCCGCCGCCTCTGCACCGACGAGCCTATGCCCATGGCTTCGCGATATTTGGCGACGGTGCGGCGGGCTATGTCCATGCCCTTGGCGCGGAGCAGGTCGACCAGCGTGTCGTCGGACAGGATCGCGTGCGGGTCTTCGGCGCCGATCAGCGCCTTGATGTGGCTTTTCACCGCCTCGGCCGAGACGGCGCCGTCGCCGCCCGCCGCCGCCACGCCGCTGGTGAAGAAATATTTGAGTTCGTAGAGGCCGCGCGGGCAGGACAGATATTTGTTGGAGGTGACGCGGCTGACGGTGGATTCATGCATGCCGATGGCGTCGGCCACGGCTTTCAATGTCAGCGGTTTCAGATGCGCCACGCCCTGCTGGAAGAAGGCCTCCTGCTGGCGGAGAATTTCGCTCGCCACCTTGATGATCGTCTTCTGCCGCTGGTCCAGCGCCTTCACCAGCCAGTTGGCGCTGGCGAGGCAATCCGCGAGCCAGGCCTTGCTGTTCCTGTTCTGCTTGCCCGTAGAAAGTTCGACATAATAGCTGCGGTTGATGAGGACGCGGGGCAGGGTGGCGCTGTTGATCTCGATCGCCCAGCCTTCGCGGGTGGCGCGCACGAACAGGTCGGGCGTCACCGGCGCGGCGCGATCATGCGCGAACCGGAGGCCGGGCTTGGGATCATAGCCGCGCAGTTCGGCGATCATGTCGGCCATATCCTCCTCATCCACGCCGCAGATGCGGCGCAGCTGCGGCAGGGCGCCCTTGGCCAGCAGGTCGAGATTGGCGAGCAGCCGCGCCATGCAGGGATCGTGGCGGTCGGCTTCCTTCGCCTGAAGCGCGAGGCATTCGGACAGCGAGCGGGCGCCGACGCCGGTGGGGTCGAATGTGTGGATGACGCCCAGCACCCGCTCCACGTCGAACAGGGCGATGTCGAGGGCGTGCGCGGTCGCCAGCAGGTTCGCCTCCAGATAGCCGGCCTCGTCGATCTGGCCGATAAGCTGGCCCGCGACGATCAGGTCCATGCCCGACAGGGCGGCGCGGGCCTGATCCATCAGATGTTCCTGCAGGCTGATGTCGGGCGCGGCGAAACTGTCGAAGTCGGGGGCTTCGTCGGCATAGCCGCCGGACGCCAGGTCCATGCCGCCGCCAGTGCCCATGGCGGACGCCCTGTTGTCATCCAGGCGATCGCCGGGGCCATCGTCGATGAAGGTGTCGGCGCCATGATCGACGTCGAGCGGGCTGTCCGCGCCACCCAGGCCCTGCGCAATCAGTTCGTCGCTGGCGCCGGTTTCGGCGGCGAGGGTGGGGCGCTCCTCCGTCCGGTCGATGCCGTCGGGGGCGGGTTGTGTGTCGGTTGCTCCGGTTTCGAGCAGCGGATTCTTTTCCAGTTCGCCCGCGACGAAGGCCTCTATCTCCAGATTGGAGAGGGTTAGCAGCTTGATCGCCTGCTGGAGCTGGGGCGTCATCACCAGAGACTGGCTCTGGCGTATGTCGAGGCGCGGCCCGAGCGCCATTATCGCCCGCTCCGATCAGAAAGAAGGGCGCGCGCGGTCTTCATCCTACAGCTGAAAATTCTCGCCCAGATAGAGGCGACGGACGTCCGCATTGGCGACCAGTTCGGTCGGGTTGCCGGCAAATAGCACCTGACCGCCGTAGATGATGCAGGCGCGGTCGACGATTTCCAGCGTCTCGCGGACATTATGGTCGGTGATGAGGACGCCGATGCCGCGCGTCTTCAAATCCTTCACCAGATCGCGAATGTCGGCGATGGAGAGCGGGTCGATGCCGGCAAAGGGTTCGTCGAGCAGCACGATCGAGGGATTGGCGGCGAGCGCGCGGGCAATTTCGCAGCGGCGGCGCTCACCGCCCGACAGCGCCATGGCGGATGAATCGCGCAGCCGGGCAAGGCCGAATTCGTCGAGCAGCTGTTCGAGCCGGGCGGCGCGGGCATCCTTGTCCGGCTCGGCCAGTTCCAGCACCGCGCTGATATTCTGCGCGACGCTCAGCCCCCGGAAGATCGAGGTTTCCTGTGGGAGATAGCCAAGGCCCAGGATCGAGCGACGATACATGGGGAGACCGGTGATATCCTGCCCGTCGAGCACGATGCGGCCGCGATCGGGGCGGACGAGACCCATGACCGAATAGAAGCAGGTCGTCTTGCCCGCGCCGTTCGGGCCGAGCAGGCCGACCACTTCGCCCTTGCCCACGGTCAGCGACACGTCCGACAGGACGACGCGCTTGTCATAGCTTTTGGCGATCGAGATGACCGACAGGCCATCGCCCACTTCCTTGGGAGCGGGGGGCTGGGCCGCATTCGGCCGGTCCGGGGCGGTCACGTCGTGCATCCTGTCATTCCTTGCGGGCCATTGGCGACACGCGGGGGTAAATTGGCAGCCCGAAGGCGGTTGGCAAGCTTTGTGCATGCTAATGCCGTGGGAGCAAGGAGAAAATGGGTGGGCTGTGGTTGCGGCGGGGCGCCTCACCGAACCGGCAGGGCGGTTTCATATTTGGTGGTGGAGAGCGCGAATTGGGAGGAGGCGCCCGCGACCGAGGGATGTTTGAGCAGGGTGCGCATCAGGAAATGCTCATAGTCCGCGACGTCCGAGGCAACGACGCGGAGCAGATAGTCCCACTCGCCCGACATGGAATAGCATTCCATCACCTGCGCGTGGCCGCGCACGAAATCCTCGAACGCGGCGATCGCTTCGCCGGAAAATTCCTTCATGCGGACATGGCAGAGCACGGTGACGCCCTGGCCGAGGCCGCGCGGATCGGCGAGCCAGACGGCGCGGCGGAGGATGCCCTGGTCCTGGAGCGCGCGGACGCGTCGCCAGCAGGAGGGGCCGGTGCTGCCGACCCGTTCGGCCAGGTCGGCATTGCTGAGCGTGGCGTCGCGCTGAAGCTCGGTCAGGATGCGGCGGTCGAGCGGGTCCAGGGTGAGAAGATCGGTCATGAAATCAGTATATCATGAAAAATATAGTCGATCATCAGGCATGATCGTTTCATTTTGAAAAGCATTTTCGCGGATTCTTTGCGACCATCGCCCGCATGGAGAAGGACGCCGCTATTCGTCCCGCCCATGCGGCGGAAGACTGGACGATCCCGCAGGACTGGGACCGCTATGATGCGGCCGACCATGCCATGTGGGACCGGCTGTTCGAGCGGCAGTCGCGCATGCTGGAGGGGCGGGTCGTGCCCGAATTCCTTGCCGGTCTTGACATATTGCGGATGGACCGGCCGGGCATCCCCGATTTTCGGGCGCTCAACGCGCGGCTGACGGCGGCGACCGGCTGGCAGGTGGTCGCGGTGCCGGGGCTGGTGCCCGACCGGCTGTTCTTCGATCATCTCGCCAATCGCCGCTTTCCCGCCGGGCGCTTCATCCGCACGCCCGAACAGGAAGATTATCTGGAGGAGCCGGATATCTTCCACGACGTGTTCGGCCATGTGCCCTTGCTCGCGAACCCGGTCTTTGCCGATTATATGGAAGCCTATGGGCGCGGCGGGCTGCGTGCGGACGGGCTGGGCGCGATCGAGAAGCTGGCGCGGCTTTATTGGTATACGGTCGAGTTCGGGCTGATCGACACGGCGGAGGGGCTGCGGCTCTATGGCGCGGGAATCGTGTCGTCCAACGCCGAATCGCATTTCGCGCTGGAAGACCCATCACCCAACCGGATCGGCTTCGACCTGCGGCGGATCATGCGCACGCGATACAAGATCGACGATTTCCAGCAGAGCTATTTCGTCATCGACAGTTTCGAGCATCTGCTGGCGCAGACTACGGGGACCGACTTTGCGCCGCTTTATGCCGAGCTGGCCGGGCTGCCCGATCTCGACACCGACACCATCCTGCCGGGCGACCGCGTGCTGACGCGCGGCACCCAGGCCTATGCGAACAAGAAGGAAGAGGAAGTTTCATGACCGTCGCGGAAAACCCCCTGGGCCTGAACGGCTTCGAGTTCGTCGAGTTCACCTCGCCCGACCCGGAGGCGATGGCGGCGCAGTTTATGGCGCTGGGCTTCACCCCGACGCACCGCCATCCGAGCAAGAATATCACCCGCTTCAAGCAGGGGCGGATCAACCTGATGCTGAACCGCGACGATGCGGGTCGGGTCGCGGCGTTCCGTGGCGTGCACGGGCCGTCGGCGAGCGCGATGGCGTTCCGTGTTGCGGACCCGGAAGCGGCATTGAAATGGGCGCTCGCGAATGGCGGCAAGGCGACCGAGGAGGATGACACCGTCATCGAGGGGATCGGCGGCGCCTATCTCTATTTCATCGAGGATGGCGCGGACCTCTATGCCGACTGGGCCGAGTTCCCCGGCTGGCGGGAGCAGGAAGCGGCGAACGCTGTCGGCCTCGACCTGCTGGATCACCTCACGCACAATGTCCGGCGCGGGCAGATGCGGGTGTGGAGCGAATTCTACCGCACCCTGTTCGGCTTCGAGGAGCAGAAATTCTTCGACATCAAGGGCAAGGCGACGGGCCTGACCAGCCAGGCGATGATCGCGCCCGACAAGGCGATCCGCATCCCGCTGAACGAGAGCCAGGACGACAAGAGCCAGATCGAGGAATTCATCCGCGACTATCATGGCGAGGGCATCCAGCATCTCGCGCTGACTACCGACAATATCTACGACACGGTCGAGCGGCTGCGGGCGCGGGGCGTGCGGTTGCAGGACACGATCGAAACCTATTATGAACTGGTCGACAAGCGCGTGCCCGGCCATGGCGAGGATCTGGAGCGGCTCAAGAAGAACCGCATCCTGATCGACGGCGATGTCGAGCAGGAGGGGATTTTGCTCCAGATCTTTACCGAGAATATGTTCGGGCCGATCTTCTTCGAGATCATCCAGCGCAAGGGCAATGAGGGCTTTGGCAACGGCAATTTCCAGGCGCTGTTCGAGAGCATCGAACTGGACCAGATCCGGCGCGGCGTCGTGAAGGTGGATGCGTAAGGAAGGAGGCGGGATGAATTATCTGCCCGGTTTCGCCAATCATCATGCGAGCGAGGCGGTGGCGGGCGCCTTGCCGCAGGGCCGCAATTCGCCGCAGCAGCCCGCCTTTGGCCTTTATGCCGAGCAGCTGTCGGGCACGGCCTTCACCGCGCCGCGTGCAGAGAACCGGCGCAGCTGGCTCTACCGGATGCGGCCGAGCGCGGGGCATCCGCCGTTCCGGCCCTATGGTGCCGAGACGCTGATCCGGTCGGGGCCGTTCGGGGACGTTCCGCCCTCGCCCAACCGGCTGCGCTGGAACCCGCTGCCCGACGCGGCGGGGGAGGGCGTGGATTTTATCGACGGGCTGGTGACGGTCGCGGGCAATGGCGATGTGGCGGCGGGCGTGGGCTGCGCCGTGCATCTCTATGCCGCGCGCCGGTCGATGGTCGATCGCGCCTTCTTTTCCGCCGATGGCGAGATGCTGATCCTGCCGCAGCAGGGCGCGCTGCGCATCGTCACGGAGATGGGCGTGATGGATGTTGCGCCCTTGCAGGTGGCGCTGGTGCCGCGCGGGGTACGCTTCCGGGTCGAACTGCCCGATGGCGCGGCGAGGGGCTATGTCTGCGAAAATTACGGGGCGCTGCTGCGTCTGCCCGAACTGGGACCGATCGGGTCGAACGGGCTTGCCAATGCGCGCGATTTCGAGACGCCGGTGGCGGCGTTCGAGGATGTCGAGCGGCCGACGCAGTTGGTGCAGAAATTTATGGGCCGCCTGTGGGAGAGCGAGATCGGCCATAGCCCGTTCGACGTGGTGGCCTGGCACGGCACTCTCGCGCCATGGCGCTACGACCTGACCCGGTTCAACGTGATGGGGACGGTGAGCTACGATCATCCCGACCCGTCCATCTTCACCGTGCTGACCAGTCCCAGCGATACACCCGGCACCGCGAACGCCGATTTCGTCATCTTCCCGCCGCGCTGGATGGTGGCGGAGGAGACGTTCCGGCCGCCCTGGTTCCATCGCAATATCATGAGCGAATATATGGGACTGCTCCACGGCGCCTATGACGCCAAGGCGGGCGGCTTTGCGCCGGGGGGCGGGAGTCTGCACAATATGATGGGCGCGCATGGGCCGGACGTGGACAGCTGGGGCAAGGCGAGCGCGGCGGCGCTGGCGCCGCAGAAGATAGAGGAGACGATGGCCTTCATGATCGAGAGCCGATACCCCTTCCACCCGACCCGCTGGGCGATGGAGACGCCGTTGTTGCAGGACGATTATGACGATTGCTGGCAGGGCTTTCCCAAGGCGGAGCTGCCGCGATGAGCTGGTGGAGTGTGGACGCGACGCATGACCCGGAGCGCGCCAGCTGGGTCGAGAGCGCGCAGGGGCATGGCGATTTTCCGGTGCAGAACCTGCCCTTCGGCATCTTCTCGATCGAGGGCGGGCATCCGCGCGCGGGCGTGGCGATCGGCGACAAGATACTGGACCTGTTCGCCTGCGCCAGCGCGGAGCTGTTGCTGGCGGACGTGGCGCCGCTCTGCGCCGGGGAGACATTGAATGCGCTGATGGCGCTGCCGGGGGAGGCGCGGCGCGCGCTGCGGCATCGGCTGAGCGATCTTCTGTCCGATCCGGCGCATCGGGCGCGGGTGGAGCCGATGCTGCTGGATGCGGCGGACTGCGTGATGCACCTGCCCGCGCGGATCGGCGATTATAGCGACTTCTATGTCGGCATTCACCACGCCAATAATATCGGCCGCCAGTTCCGGCCCGACAATCCGCTGCTGCCCAATTATAAATATGTGCCGATCGGCTATCATGGCCGGGCGTCGTCGGTGCGGCCGTCGGGCGAGCCGCTGGTGCGGCCATGGGGACAGCGCAAGCCGCCCGAAGCTGATGCACCGGTCTTCGGTCCGTCGGCGCGGCTCGACTATGAGCTGGAACTGGGCGTGTGGGTGGGGCCGGGCAATGACCTTGGCACGCCGATTCCGATCGGGGCGGCGGCGGAGCATATCGCCGGCTTCTGCCTGCTCAACGACTGGTCGGCGCGCGATTTCCAGGCGTGGGAATATCAGCCGCTGGGGCCGTTTCTGGCGAAGAATTTCCAGTCGACCGTCTCGCCCTGGGTGGTGACGCCCGAAGCGCTCGCGCCCTTCCGCATCGCCCAGCCGGCGCGGCCGCAGGGCGATCCCGCGCCGCTGCCTTATCTGCACGATGGCGACGATCAGGCCCATGGCGCGCTGGGGCTGGTGCTGGAGGTTGACCTGACCAGCGCGGCAATGCGGGCGGCGGGGCATGCCCCGCTGCGGCTGAGCCGGGGACCGGCGAGCAACATGTATTGGACGGTGCAGCAGATCGTGACCCACCATGCGTCCAATGGCTGCAACCTCCAGCCCGGCGATCTGCTCGGCACCGGCACCATTTCCGCGCCGGAGCGCGAGGGCTATGGTAGCCTGATGGAACTGAGCAGCGGCGGGCGCGACCCGATCGCGCTGCCGGGCGGGGAGGTGCGCACCTTCCTGGAGGATGGCGACGAGGTGACGCTGCGCGCGCGTGGCGAGGCGGCGGGCGCGGTGCCGATAGGCTTTGGCGCATGTCAGGCGCGGGTCTTGGCGGCGCGGTGGGCTGAATCTGGGTGACGGAAGAAGAAGCAAACTTCCTCCACCTTCTTAAAGCGAGGTCGGTCCAAGGGGCGAGACGCGGATAGCGTAGCGCTTCCTGTTTCTCGACAAGCTCGGAACGAACGGGTCGAGCACAGTCATCCATTCCCGCCCGTGCCGGTTCAGAAGGCTTTTTCGGAGACGTGCATAACCCGTCAGCAACAGGTGCGCTTCTCGCTCCTGTTACGGATCATAGCGTCTTGCGGAGTGCAGGGTGAGAAGCGTCAGACCGGGTTGGAAACCAGTTCCAGTATCGGCCGGTTGACCGGCGTGCTCGCCGACAGGCCGGTTTCGGCGCGGCGGCGGAACTCGGCGGCCATTGCCTGATGCATCTTGCGTGCGGAAGCATCGTCGGTAGCGCCGGCAAGCTGCTCATGCATGCGCGCGCGCTCCAGGCATTCTGCGGAAGTAAGATCACTTGTCATGCCGAACTCCTGCCATGTCGCGGATGTCCTGCCAGCGCGTCACCCGCGGAAAAAGCGGGCAAATCTTATCGCCTCCGTAGGGAATTGGAAATGGAATCTTTGCCGCCGGTCGAAACCGCCCCGACCCCGCCACGCTTCATCGCAGCCAGTTGGACCGCGGCTGTCCGACATGGCTTTTGAGTTCCTTGCGCGTCTCGGCGTCGACTTCCTTCAGGGCGACTTCATAGCCCCATAAATCCGCCAGATTTTGCAATACCATAGTGGCGTCAGATGCTTCCAGCAGGACGCCGTCCACCACCGAATGCTCCACGATCAGCCGCCGGTCGCCGGCCAGATCGACATCGACGACCTGGATGTCCGGTTCCTGCCGTCCGATATCATATTCGCGTGCCAGCGCCCGGCGAATCCGGCGATAGCCGCGCTCGTCATGGATGGCGTCGACCCGCAATTCCGACTCGCTGGTGCGGTCGACGATGTTGAACAGTCGCCAGTGGCGGATCAGGTGCGGGCTGAGATATTGCGACACGAAGCTTTCGTCGCGATAATTGGCCCAGATGTCCTTGAGCACCTCGACAGGATCACCCGACCCGGCGATGTCGCCGAACCATTCGCGATCCTCCTCCGTCGGGGCGAGGCAGATGCGCTCGATGTCCGACATGATGCCGAAGCCCAGCGCATAGGGATTGAAGCCACCGAAATGGCCCGAATCATAGGTGGGCTGGTAGACGACATTGGTGTGCGACTGGAGAAATTCCATGAAGGCGCCGTCGGTCAGCAGGCCGCGCTCATGCAGCGTCGTCATGATGCGATAATGGGTGTAGGTCGCGCAGCCCTCGTTCATCGCCTTGGTCTGGCGCTGGGGGTAGAAATATTGGGAGATCAGGCGGACGATGCGCAGCACTTCCCGCTGCCAGCTATGCAGGCGCGGCCCGGTCTTTTCGAGGAAATAGAGGATATTTTCCTGCGGCAGGCCGAGCGCGGCGCGGCGCGCATCGCTGGGCACGGCGTCGGCGCGGGCGCCGACCGGGACGGTGCGCCAGAGATCGTCATAGATGCGGTCGCGATAGGCCTGTCGCTCCGCCTCGCGCGCCGCTTCGCTCTTTAGGTCGCGGGGGCGGACGCGGGGATAGCGGTGCACGCCCTGGTTCATCAGTGCATGGGCGGCGTCCAGCACGCGCTCGACCTCCAGCTGGCCATAACGCTCCTCGCACTGGGCGATATAGCGTTTGGCAAATTCCAGATAGTCGAGAATTCCCTCCGCATCGGTCCATTGGCGGAAAACATAGTTGTTCTTGAAGAAATGATTATGGCCGAAGGCGGCATGGGCAATGACAAGCGTCTGCATCGTCGCGCTGTTTTCCTGCATCAGATAGTTGATGCAGGGGTCGCTGTTGATCACCAGCTCATAGGCGAGGCCGCGACGTCCCTTGCGGTACATCATTTCATTAGTCACGAACTGCTTGCCGAAGGACCAATGTTTGTAGAAGAGCGGCATGCCGATCGACGAATAGGCGTCCAGCATCTGCTCGGCGCTGATGATCTCTATCTGGTTGGGATAGATGTTGAGCTTCATTTCCTGGAGCGCGATCGGCTCGATCGCGTCATGGATGCGGTTGATCAGCCCGAAATCCCAATCGCTGCCCGTAAACAGCGGCGCATCCGCCAGCCTGGCCGTCATCCGCTTTTCTCCGCCATGCCCTTGCGCTGGAACAGTTCGCGGAAGACCGGATAGATTTCCCGCCGGTGATGCACCTTGCGCATGACGAAGTTGCGATGCGCCTCGCTGACCGGGGCATAGGCCTGCCACAGGCCGGTGGTGGTGCCGACCATGTCGACATCGGCAAACTCCTCCCGCCCGACCTCCAGATAGGCGACATATTGGCAGAGCGGCAGGATATCGTCCTGCATCAGCGACACCACCCGGCCATTGTCCGACTGCATCGTGTCGCCGTCCGACGCTTGCGCCACATAGATGTTCCAGTCGTCGGGGCGATAGCGGTCCTTCACCACCTCCATCAGCTTGTCGAGCGCGCTCGATACCAAAGTGCCGCCGGTCACGGTGCTGTAGAAGAAGGTCTGCTCGTCCACCTCCGCCGCCCGGTCGGTATGGTGAATGAACACCACCTCGACATGTTCGTAGCAGCGGGTCAGGAACAAATGGAGCAGCGCGAAGAAGCGCTTGGCCAGATCCTTCATATGCTCCGTCATGGAGCCGGACACGTCCATCAGGCAGAACATCACCGCCTGCGCGACGGGCTTAGGCACCGTTTCGAACCGGCGGTAGCGCAGGTCGACCGGGTCGATATAGGCGATCAGGTTGCGGCGACGGATGATGTGCGAGCGCTCCTCGCGCAGCGCCTCCAGCCGCACGGCGTCGTCGGGCAAGGGCGGGGCGCGCGCCTCGATCTCGGCGATCTCCTCCTCGATCCGCTTGAGGTCGCCGCTGCTCGGCCGGCGCAGCGCCAGACGGCGGGACAGCGCCTTCTGCATGGTGCGCGGCACCGACAGGTTGGACGGGTTGCCCGCGGTCGAATAGCCTGCGCGGCGGATGCCGTCGACAGCGCCGCCGATCAGCCGGCGCTTGGCGAGGTCGGGCAGTTCCAGATCGTCGAGGAAGAGGTCGAGAAATTCCTCCCGGCTGAGCGCGAACTGGAAATCGTCATTGCCATCGCCTTGGCCCGCCTGCGATCCCGCGCCCGCGCCGCCATCGGGGCGCTTGATCCGGTCACCCTCCATATAGTCGCGATTGCCGGGGAAGACCCGCTCGCGATTGCCGCCCTGCGCGGCGCGGTGGAGGGTGGGTTCGTGGATCGCGTCGCGCTGGATGGTGATCTGGCCCTGCTTGTCCAGATCCTTTATGCTGCGGTCCTTCAGGCTGTCGCGCACTGCCTGCTGCACATAGGCCTTCGCCCGGCGCAGGAAACGCTGCCTGTTGACCAGGCTCTTGCCCCCCGGATTCAGTCGTCTGTCGACTATGTGCATGGTCGCGCCAGCTTGTTCCCGAAAAAGTCCGCCTCCGTCATCCGGCCTGCTTGACGCGGATATACCATTCGACCAGCCGCCTGACCTGTCGTTCGGTATAGCCCCGCTCGATCATGCGAGCGACGAATTCGTCATGCTTGGTCGCGGTTTCGCCATCCTTCTTCGACCCGAAGCTGATGACCGGCAGCAGATCCTCGACCTGGCTGAACATCCGCTTCTCGATCACCTCGCGGATCTTCTCATAGCTGGTCCAGCTGGGGTTGCGCCCATCATTACTGGCCCGCATGCGCAGCGCGAATTTCACCACCTCGTTGCGGAAATCCTTGGGATTGGCGATGCCGGCCGGCTTTTCGGTCTTGGACAGTTCCTGGTTGATGACTTCCCGGTCCATCAACTGGCCGGTGTCGGGATCCTTGAAGTCCAGATCCTCGATCCACGCATCGGCATAGGCGACATAGCGGTCGAACAGATTCTGGCCATAGTCGTTATAGGATTCCAGATAGGCTTTCTGGATCTCGTTGCCGATGAATTCGGCATAGCGCGGGGCCAGTTCGCCCTTGATGAACTCCAGATAGCGGGCTTCCACCTCGGCGGGGAATTGTTCCTGCCGCACCATCCCTTCCAGCACGTAGATGAGGTGGACCGGGTCGGCCGCGATCTCGATACTGTCATGGTTGAAGGTCGCCGACAGCGCCTTGAAGGCGAAGCGGGTGGAGGTGCCCGCCATCCCTTCGTCCACGCCGGCCGCGTCCTTATATTCCTGAAGGCTCTTCGCGCGCGGATCGATCTCGCGCAGCATTTCGCCATCATAGACGCGCATCTTGGAGTAGAGATTGCTGTTCTCATGCTCGCGCAGCCGGGTCAGGACCGAAAAGCGCGCCAGCATGTCCAATGTGCCGGGCGCACAGGGCGCCTTGCTGAGGTCCGATTCCCGTAGCAGCTTTTCATAGACCTGCCGTTCTTCGGTCGCCTGCAAAGAATAGGGCACCTTGATGACGTAGATGCGGTCGATAAAGGCTTCGTTATTCTTGTTGTTCTTGAAATTGGCCCATTCCGATTCATTGCTGTGGGCCATGATGATGCCATTATAGGGGATGGCGCCGATATTTTCCGTGCCGATATAATTGCCCTCCTGCGTCGCGGTCAGCAACGGGTGGAGCATCTTGATCGGCGCCTTGAACATCTCGACGAACTCCAGCATTCCCTGGTTCGCGCGGTTGAGGCCGCCCGAATAGCTGTAGGCGTCGGGATCGTTCTGCGAGAGCATTTCCAGCTTGCGGATGTCGACCTTGCCGACCAGCGAGCTGATGTCCTGGTTATTCTCGTCGCCCGGCTCGGTCTTGGCGATGGCGACCTGGCGCATGCGCGAGGGCATCATCCGCACCACCGAGAAGCGCGACAGGTCGCCGGCATATTCGTCCAGCCGCTTGCGGCACCAGGGGCTTATCATGCCCGTCAGGCGACGACGCGGGATCGCGTAATTTTCCTCGATGAAGTCGCCATGCGTGTCCGCGTCAAACAGGGCGAGCGGGCTTTCGAAGATCGGGCTAAGCTCGTCGCCCGCCTTCAGCACATAGATGGGGTGGACCTCCATCAGCGCCTTCAGCCGTTCGGCGAGCGAGGATTTGCCGCCGCCGACCGGGCCGAGCAGGTAGAGGATCTGCTTGCGCTCCTCCAGCCCCTGCGAGGCGTGGCGCAGGAAGCTGACGATATGTTCGATCGTCCCTTCCATGCCGTAGAAATTGGCGAAGCTGCGATAGCGGCGGATCGTCCGGTTCATGAAGATCCGGCCCAGTCGCTGATCGCGCGAGGTGTCGATGATTTCCGGTTCGCCGATGGCGGCGAGCAATCGTTCCGGAGCAGATGCGTGCATCAGGGGATCGCTGCGGCAACCCAGCAGATAATCCTCGATGGACATTTCGGCTTGCCGACGATCGTCGAACTTTGTTGCGAAGCTCGAAAACAGTTCATTTTTCGTCACTGGCGACTCCCGCCAAATACGCCATGAGGAGGACTATAATATGAAGCTGCCTGTAAAAACAGTGCAATACGACAGCGATACCGTAAAAATTTGTCGATAGGGCCAAAACGACACATATATCGCGGCCGAAATCTGCAAGCGATATGCCGATTAACTGGCGATGAACTTGGTGACTGGAAAAAAAGGGCGAAAATCATCGGGCAATACTAAAGCCTCGACAGATGGGCATGGCGCCGACATCGTCCCCCGGGGCGACGCACAGGTCGCCGCAATGATGCATAGTGTCATCAGTTGCGCTCATGGGGAAGGGGGTGGATGCCTGCCTGCCGAAAAGCTTCGCGCGATCAGGCCGCGATCATTCGGCATGCGGTTCGGCCGGACATTCTGTCGATCGGTCTGACGATCCGCAGAAGGTCAAACAGGCCGCCGTCCGGCCGCAGGACTCGGCGGCAGCGCGGATTTTCATGAACATGCGTTCATGTCCGATCGTCGAAAATCGGCGCATTCACGTCGAAAATCAGGTCAGGGTTCAGCCGGAATTCATCTGGCGATCCGGGCTGTGCCGGCCGTCAACCGTTCGCCTGACGACAGGCACAGCCGGACAGAATCGCTATTGTTCAAGCTCCATCGCTCGGCTTGGAACATTGCGGTTTTGTTAACTACAGGAGAATAATATGTCGCCGGCTCTGAAGAAAATCGCTCCCCTGAGCGTGATTTTGGTGGGTTCGCTGGCTCTGGGAGGCTGTGCCACCAAGGGTTTTGTACGCGAGCAGGTCGCCACCGTGAATCAGCGCGTCGATGCGCTGGAAACGAAATTGCAGACGACCGACAGCACCGCCCAGCAGGCGCTGGCCGAGGCGCAGTCCGCATCCGGTCAGGCGCAGAATAATGGCCAGCGTATCGACCAGCTCAACGGCCGTGTCGACGGCGTCGAACAGCGCATGCAGGAAGCTCAGCGCAAGCGCGCGCGCAACTGATTCCGCAGGACCGATAGACGCAAACCATGACCCCGCGTCGGCGCTGTTCCCCTTGGCGCCGATCCCTTTTCCCTGAGTGCCGTAAACGATGATCCCTGTTCTCCTTGCGCTGGCTGGACTTGCGCTGACCGCCACACCCGCCGGGGCGGCCGAAACCGTTCCGGCGGCTGAATCGTCGCAGGCCGATGGCGTGAAGGAGGGTGAATCCGCTCGCTCGGAGGATGCTGCGCGCGTTTCCGAATGGGTTGCGGCATCGGGGGACCATGGCAAGCTGCCCTATATCATCATCGACAAGAAGGCGGCGACCGCCTTCCTGTTCGATGCCACCGGCAAGTCGCTGGGGCATGCGCCGGTCCTGATCGGCATCGCCCCAGGCGACGAGGCCACGCCGGGAATCGGCAGCAAGAATCTGTCCGAGATCGGGCCTGCGGAGAAAACGACTCCCGCAGGCCGCTTCCTCGCGAAATTCGGCGTTGCGGCGGGGAAGCAGCAGGTCCTCTGGGTGGATTACGCCACGTCGGTGGCGCTGCATACCATCCCGCCGGGCAATCCGAAGGAAAAGCGGCGCGACCGGATGCTGTCGCCCACCGCCGATGACAATCGCATCACCTTCGGCTGCATCAACGTGCCCAAGCTCTTCTATGCGAAGAGCGTCAGCCCGTTGTTCCGGAAGAAGGGGGGCTATGTCTATGTGCTGCCCGACACCAAACCGCTGGAGGCGGTGTTCCCGCGCCTGCGGGTCCAGCCTTTCCTGAATGCGGCGGCTGCCGATGCGGCCAGGACGGCCAGCACAGATTAGGGCGGATTCGGTCAGATCGAAACGGTGCTGGCTTCAATTGCTTTTGTTTTCCGGGCGGGTGATTCTGCCCGCCTCGGAAACGCTCCAAAAAGGGACATAACCCGTGCGGGGTATTCAAGGCAGGATAGCGCCCTGATAGGGTCATTCTGCGACCCGAAGGATCGTCTTTGAGGCGACACTTCTTACTGGCCCGGCACGCTTCTGGCGTGTCGGGCTTTTTGCCTGCCATGCCTCTTCCGCCGTCCCCGGACTTCCGGCTCCGGCCTTCCGGCTCCGGCACGGCATCAGGCCGGTTCCGGCTCCCTTGCCGGGGCGAGCAAGGCGATGTCCGCCGATGTTGCGGTCCGGGCCAGCGACACCAGCGACCGGACGGCGAGCGCGGTAAAGGCAGGCATCTGGCCGGCCCAGGGCTTGCCATGGCCCAGAAAGAGCGTGGCGCCTTCCATCGTCGCACTGATGAACAGGGCGACGGTGCCTGCATCCTTGTGCGACAGGGTCGGATTGATCGCTGCAACATAGCCGCCGATCACTCCGTGAATCCGCTCGTGGAAGGCGCGGATGCGATCGGCGACAAAGGCGTTATGATTGGCCAGCGCCCATAATTCGGTGAAGAGATGGGTCGTGCGTTTCGACCCGATATCCTCAAGGCAGAGCGTGATGACCCGTTCCAGCCGCTCCTCGGCCGTCAGGCCGGGCCTGTTCACGACGCCATCGATCAGTGTTCCATAGCCGTCGACCAGTTCGTCCAGAAGCACCTGGATCAGCATGTCCTTGCGCGGAAAATGATAGCTGACATGGCCCACCTTCATGCCGCAGCGCGCGGCGATGCGACGGATGGTGAAGGCGTCCGCCCCTTCGTCGATCAGCACCTCCTGGGCCGCCTTCAAAATGGCGTCGACCGTTTCGGTGCCCCTGGCATAGATGCCGGGACGGGCAGGGGCGAGCATCTGCGTCATCGGACCTGGAGCGGGCTGTATCACTCCTTCGACGTGATGGCCATAAAAGATGGGCCGAAGATGGCGGGTTGTGGCCGGCCGTTCGTTATCTATTCCCCAAATAATTTGAATTCGGCGAGGCGGGTGGCCTTGCCCCTGGGCTGCCGGAACAGCAGCCGGACCCTGGCGGTCTGCAGTCGCGGCCAGCGGACGTCCGTCACGCCGTTGGCGATCGGGCTGCCCTTCGGGTTCGCAATGTCGCGCCAGTCGCCGTCGACCCACGCCTGGAGGCGGTAGCTTTGCGGCACGGCGAAGCCCTTGCCATCGGCGAAGAAGGCGAGTTCGGCGCGGGCGAGGCCGACCGGCTTGCCCAGGTCGATCGCATACCATTGCTCGGCCGGGGAGGGGGCGGAGGACCAGCCATTGGGCAGTTCGGGGAAGAACCAAACGCGGCCGTCGATCGCGTCATGGACATTTTCGACGTCGGCGTTGCTGGAGGCCGATCCCATCGGGTACTGCCCGCGCACCAGTTGCACGGCCCGGTTGATCGGGCGCTGGATCGCGGGCGTGGCGGCGCGTGATACACGCACCTCGACGCGGCCGAGCGTCTCGCGGCGGGCGACTTCCCTGCCGTCGACGTCGATGACGAGGCCCTTGCCGCGCTTATAGTGGCTGCCGTCCGCGTCCCATGTCACGGCGACCTTGTGGCCATGATAGGGCACATCCTGCACCCGGAACCAGCCGAGGGCCTGGCTGTCGCCGGCGTCGGGGATCAGCGGGTTCACCTCCAGCACATCGTCGGCGCGCGGGCGGATGCCGACCAGCCCGGTCAGGATCAGGTCGTTGAAGCCGGAATGGAAATAATGATGGCTGCGGTCGAGGCCGACGATCGGCTTGCCGGTTTCGGGATGATAATCCTCCTCGATGTCGATGCGATCCCCCTGATAGTGGAGCGCGGCATATTGGCGCAGCAGGCGCATATAGGCACTGCGCGTGACCGGACCGGTTGCCTTGGCATGGTCGAGCAGGTTGGCCATGCCATGCAGCACCTGCGTCGTCTGATAGGGCCAGATCGGGCCGTTCCACTGGCATTCCGGGTCTTTGCCGAGATAGCGATACTGCCGCATATAATATTCGTAGCTGGCCTCGACCGTGCGCATGCCCGCCTTGCCGGCGAGCGAGGCGGGGTCGAGCAGATGGGTCCAGGCCTGCGCATATTTCGCATCGTCGGGGACGAGGTCGAACATCCAGGGCAGATAGCCGACCAGTTCGCGGTTGCGGATCGGATCCCAGTAATTGACGAATTCATTCTTGCGCGACTGGTGGCGGTCGATGAAGTGGGTGAGCCTGTCGCTCCAGAGATCGGTCAGGACGTGCTTTTGCAGGGCGTCGGCGCGGGCGGCATAGCCGACGGCCATCGCCTTGTTGCCCGCCAGCTCCGCCATTTTAGACAAAGCGCGGGCATTGGCGAACATATAGCTGTTGACCGAGGGGCGGAAGGCGTCGCCGCCGCGGAACCCGTCCTTGCCGCCCGATGCGTCGATCGAGGAGACGGTATATTCGGTGGCGTCGAGTAGCGGCTCCACGAAATACAGCCCCTTGTCGAAGTCATATTTGTCGTCCCACAGGCGATAGATATGGTTCATGACCGACAGATGTTCGATTGCATCGGCCCGGTCGCCGTCGACGAGGTAACGGCCCCAGACGCTGTCCGCCATATGATCGGTGAAGTGGCGGTCGTTGCCGCCGCTGCGATACATGAAATTGATATAGTCGTCGGTGAAGCGCCTGTCGTTGAGCCAGCGCCCTTCGCCGATATGGAAGCCGCTGGCGTCGTTCAGGCTGGCATAGGGATGGCGCTGCCAGTCGACATCGTCGAAAAATTCGGTGGTGATATAGCCTTCTTCGCCCAGGTCGCGCTGATGCCCGCGGAAGACCTGCCAGCGATAATAATAGACGGCGTCGATCTTCGGATCGGCGGATTCGAAGAAGGGAATGCGGTCGCGATACCAAGCGGCGTCATTGCCGAAGCGCCGGGCGGCGATCGCGTCTTTTTCCATGGCCGGGGGAGGCGAGGCAGCGCCGATCCCGATCATGGCGGCTCCCGCCAGCAGCAGCATCCTTATCGCGCGCATCCTTCGTCCTCCCTGTCATTCACAAACAAATATGGCGGCCGATCCGGGACTTGGAGAGACATCCCGGAACGGCCGCCATGGAAATGGCGCGCAGTGAGGAGACACCGCGCGCCATCGGGCACCTTTAGAAGCGGAAACGCGCACCGAACTCGAAGGTCCGGTCATAAGTACGCGTGTCGCGCGGCGTATCGGTATACACGCCGGTCAGAGAATTCAGTCCCTTGAACCGGTCCTGATAGGTCCGGTCGGTGATGTTGGTCGCATCGAAGGTCAGCGTGATCGCGGGTGTCAGGTCATAGCTCGCCGAGAAGTCCAGCTGGCCGGTCGGATCGGCGACGATGGTGCTCGCCTGCAAACCGCCGGAATTGTAGCTGTCAACGAAGCTGGAGCGCCAGTTATAGGCCAGACGTGCCGAAATGCCGTACTTTTCGTAGATCGCCACCACATTGTAGGAATATTTCGAGACGTTCACGATCCGCTGCTTGCCGCCGTTGATCGGGTCCTCGGTCTTGCCGATCGTGTAGGTGCCGTTCAGCTGCGCACCCAGGCCGCTCAGCGCGCCCGGCAGGAAGTCGAAGAACTGCTGATAGGCAAGCTCGACGCCCTTCAGCGAACCCGAGCCGGTGTTGCGCGGACGGTTCACCAGCCAGGTATCACCCAGATATTCCTCGGGCTGCGAATAGGTCTGAATATAACCCTTGATCTTACGATAGAAGCCGGCGGCCGTGATCGATGAATTGCGGCTCGGATAATATTCCAGCGTGATGTCATAGGCGTCCGACTTGATCGGCGTGAGAGCAGGGTTGCCGCCGCCGCCGGTGCCGGCATAGCCTTGATTGCCGGTCGAGCCGCTAGGCACATAGGTGACGAGCGGGTTGAGGTCGGCAAAGTTCGGGCGGGTGATCGTCTTGCCGGCGGCGAGGCGCAGCTGGAGATTGTCCATCAGGCCGAAGCGGGCGTTGATGCTCGGCAGCGCGTTCAGATAATTCTGGCGGCTGTCGACACCATTGCCGGTCAGGGCGGTCACGGTGTTGACGACGCGAACGCCGAAGACGCCATCGACCGGCACCGAGCCGAGATCGAAGCGATAACCGGCCTGCGCGTAGAAGGCATAGGTCTTTTCGAGGTCGAAGAAGGCCAGATTGGGTTCGAATGGACGATCGCCGACGGCCTGGCCGAACCAGCCGCGCACCGTATCGCTATTGTCGAGCAGATAGTCGCCATTGGCATCGAGGAATTGGCCAATGCCGACCCTGCCCTTGACGAGGCCATTGGGCGACAGATCCCAGAATTCGCCTGGCAGGGTGCTGACCAGAACCGGATTGGTCGCCGCAATGGGGATGGACGCGGTTGCCTGCGAGGTCACGCGACGGTTGGTATAACGCGCGCCGATCTTGAAGTTCGACAGGAAGCCGTCGTCGAACTTGTGCTCGACATCGCCACGCCAGGCCCACTGGCGGCTGACGGCAACACTGTGATTGTCGAACAAGGTGCGCAGGGTGAATGCCGACGGATCGGTCAGGTCCACGCCTTGAATGTCGATCTGCGGCGTGCCGCCCTTGTCGAAATTATAGACGGCCGTGGGCGCGTTGAACGACGTGTCGACGATCATGTTGCGGTTGGGCAGGCGGCTGCGATTATAGGTCAGCTCCGACGACAGGGTCGTGTTGTCGTCGGTCGTATATTTGACGCCACCATTGATCTGATAGGTGGTCGTCTTGTCCTCATATGCCTGGTTGCTGGTGATGGTGTAGGCGTTCTCGACTGTTACGCCATTGGCCAGAGCCGGATAATCCGGGTTGGGCGTGATCGATGTGACGTTACCCGCCTTGGGGAGGCCGACGAAGAAGTCGGTGTCGTAGCGGTTCTTATATTGGGTGTAGAGCGCATCGACATAGAATTCGAGATTGGCGGCCGGACGCCACTGTACCGACGCATTATAGGCGGTGCGGCGACGGTCGCCCTGAGTGTAGAGGCCGCCGACCGTGTCCGGGACGCCGATCTGGTTGCCGCTATTCGGGTCGGCGATCGGGTTCGACACGAAATCGAACGCGGTATTGTCTTCATAGCGACGGCGATTGTGCGAGGCGGACAGCATGATGCCGATTTCGCCGATCGACGTATCCCAGCGATTGCTGACCAGAGCGCTGCCGAGATAGCCCCATTTGCCGGCCTGATCGCTGTAGACGGCGCGGCCGCCGCCTGCGACCTGGAAGCCGTCAAAGTCGAAGGGACGGCGCAGGCGTACATCGATGACACCGGCGACGCCACCTTCCACCAGGTCGGGCGTGCTGGTCTTGTAGACATCGACGCCCGCGAGCAGTTCGGCCGGAATGTCCTGAAGGGCGATACCGCGGCCAGTGCCGGTAAAGGCCTCGCGGCCGTTCAACAATGTCGCGGTGTTGGGCAGACCGCGGATCAGCACCGTGCCGGCTTCACCGCCAGCACGCGTCACCTGAATACCGGTAACGCGCTGAAGCGCGTCGGACACGGTGTTGTCCGGCAGCTTGCCGATATCCTGCGCTACGATCGAATCGACGATCTGGACGGAATTCTGCTTGATACGCTGTGCGGTGGCGAGAGAAGCCCGGACACCGGTGACGACGATGTCGGCAGGTTCGTCGCTCTGTGGTGCGGCGGTGGCCGCATCCTGTGCGTGGGCGGCGCCCGACAGCATCAGTGCGAACATGGAAGCGGAAGCGAGTGCGACCGGCTTGAAAGCCATTTGGATATCCTCCCCTGGGGCTGGCGCGGTTACGCCATGCGTGAATTACTCGGACTAATTATTGCTCCGACAAATGAATCGCAAGCGTAAAATTGGGGCTTGGTCCCACAAAATGGGATACTTGTGACATTTATGCTGCATGTCGAGAGAATGGCCGTTGCGTAGCGTGAATCTGTCCAATTTATAGGCAAGGGGCCGTCCGCACGATGGCGAACGGCCCCATTCTTCTTGTCAAATTGTCGGACTTGGACGGATCAGTCAGCGCGCCAATAGGCGGTCGTGTCGCGGCTGCCGACCAGGCGAATCTGCCCGTCGGCCAGGCCCAGCGCCTTGCCCGGCGCCGAGATGGCGGCGAAGCGCAGCAGGTCGCTGCCCTTGTCCTGCAACCGCACGAACTGGCTGCGCAGCGCGAAATCGGCGCTCTTGCTGTCCCTTTCGAGCGTCACCGAACCGTCCTTCTTCGCGACCAGATAATGATCGGGTATCAGGATGGGGGAGAGCATGACGCTCTGCTTGCCGGCGCGGCCGGGCAGTTGGCGGAACTGGGTCTGGGCCAGCGCCGGGTTGCCGCCAAGCAGCTGCAAGCCGTCATGCGCCAGCAGCGACTGCGGGCTGGCGGCGGAGACGAAGCGCTCGGGCATCGGGCCATTGCCCACCGGCACGCCGAAATCGGGCGTGCCGTCGGCGGTGTAATAGAGGCGCTGGACGCGGGTGTGGCGATCGGGGTTCAGCAGCGGATCGCCCTGAATCTCCTTATAGTCGCGGCCATGATAGACGAGGATGTCGCGGCCCTGTTCGTCCACGGTGAAACTGTTGTGGCCGGGGCCATAGACGCTGGTCTGTTCGTTGCTGACGAATACCGGCTGGGGTGACTTGGTCCAGCTCTTCGCGTCCAGCAGGTCGGCATTCTCGTCCGCCGTCAGCAGGCCCAGGCAATAGCGCGCGTCGGTGGCGCTGGCCGAATAGGTCATGAACAGCCGGCCGTTGCGGTGCAGGACGGCGGGGGCTTCGGCGACCTTGTAGCCGCGCACTTCCCAGTCGAGCGTGGGGACGGTCAGGCGCGTGACCTTCTCGCCCAGCTTCAGCGGCGCTTCCAGCTTGGCTATGTAGAGGTTGCTGTTGGTTTCGATGCCCGGTTCGCGCTGCGCCCAGGCGAAATAACGAACGCCCTTGTGCACGAAGCTGGTCGAATCGAGGTTGAAGCTGTCCCACGGCGTTTGCAGTTCGCCGGCCACGCTCCACTTGCCGCTCATCGGATCGGGGCCGTCGCAGACGATCGCATAGGTGCGGATGCGGAACACGTCGTCACCGCCGCCGGCTGGGCCTGCCGCGAAATACATATAGTATTTGCCGTCGATCTGATGCAGCTCGGGCGCCCAGATATAGCCCGAACGCGGGCCGCTGGCCTCATGCCGCCACAGCACGGCCTCCTTCGCGGTCGACAGGCCCGCGATCGTCTTCGACCGGCGCAGCACCAGCCGGTCATATTCGGGGACGGAGCCGGTCAGATAATAATAGCCATCGTCATGACGGAAGACCTGCGCGTCCGCGCGCTGCTTGACCAGCGGATTGATGGGGACGGGGGCGGCGGCTGGGTCCGAGGCGGCGCGGGCCATGGCAGGCACGGCGGACAGTGCGGCGGCGCTGCCGATGAAGCCGCGACGGGACAGGTTGAAGGGCATCAGGTGTCTCTCCAGGAGATAGTCGGACTAAAAGGGGTCAATACTCAGCGACGGGCCAGCCGTCAGCCCCCCAGCGCACCGGGGCGATGCGCAAGGTGGGGGCGCCGTTCGCCTGTTTGTCATAGGCGTGGTAGACGACATAGTCCTTGTCTTCCTGGCCGCTGCCATCTTTATCGTGGAGCCAGCCGGCATGGCCGGGGCCGCGGAAGCGCTGCTGTTCCTGAAGATCGGCGCGCAGGAAGATGGTGCCGCCTCCTTCCATCAGCGGGCTGCCGTCCTTGCCGAGATAGGGACCGGTGATCGCCTTCGACCGGCCCATGACCGTGTAATAGGTGCTGTTCGTCCCCTTGCAGCAATAGTCGTAGCTGACCATCAGCCAATAATAGCCGCCATGGTCGACGATGAAGGGCGCTTCGACCGGAGCCGGGCCGCCGGCCGGGGCGGGGCGGCGGGCGATGGAGACGGGCTTCTTCGCATCCCTGGGCTTGCCGGTCTTTGGATCGAGTTCGAACAGCTTGATGCCGGTCCAGAAGCTGCCCAGCGACAGCCAGTGGCGGCCATCCCGGTCGATGATGAAATTGGGGTCGATGGCGTTATAGTCGGCGTCCTTCGTGGACATGACGACCAGTCCTTCGTCGCGCCAGCCGTAATTCTTCGCCTTGGGGTCCAGCGTCGGGCTGGTGGCGAGGCCGATGGCCGAGCGGTTCGATCCGAAGGTGGAAACCGAATAATAGAGGCGATAGCGGCCATTCACATAGCTGATATCGGGCGCCCACATGCCGTCGCTGCCGGGGATCGCCTGCTTCGCCCATTCGGGGAGCGAGGTGAAGATTGGATCGCCCGCCGTCCAGTGCACCAGATCCTTCGACGTGCGCGTCTCGATAAGCCGCTTGCCATGGCCGGTGCTGAACACATGATAGGTGTCGCCTTCGCGGGCGATGACGGGATCATGGGTCGGGACGAGGTCGCCGGTCAGCCGGTCGTTGAGCGTCGCGGGGGCAGCGGCAGCCGGTTGCTGGGCGCAGGCGGGGCCGGTGGCTGCGAGCAGGGCGAGGCCCGCCAATGTGAGCATGAGGTGTCGGGCCATTCGGACCTCTCCATATCTAAGCGAAGTGCCCCTGCTTGCGCAGGAGCACTGGCATCAACGGGCATCAGGGGATGGAGCGGGCGGTAATTCCACCCACCGCCCGCTCCAAGGACGTTATTGCAGTTCGAGCACGACCACCGACTTGGCCGGCAGCGTCACGGTCAGCGTGCCGCCGCTGACCTGCGCGCCGGTGAAGGCGGCAGGCTTGACGGTTTCGGGCGCGTCGAAGCTGTTATGCGCATTGATCGCCGACGCGGTCAGCACGCGGCCCGTGACGGTCGCGGCGTTCAGGCCGTCCAGCTTCACCGTGACGGTGTTGGGCTGGTTTGGATCGAGGTTCGACAGGCCGACATGGACCTTGCCGTCCTTGCCCTTCACGGCAGAGCCGCTGACGGCGGGCATGGTGAACTGATCCTTGGCATACCAAGGGGTCTGGATGTCGATCGGCAGCACCGTGGCATCCTGCCAGGGCTTGTACATTTCGAAGACATGATAGGTGGGCGTCAGCACCATTTTCTTGCCTTCGGTCAGGATCATCGCCTGAAGCACGTTCACCATCTGCGCGATCGCGGTCATGCGGACACGGTCGGCATGCTTGGCGAAGATATCGAGATGGATCGAGGCGACCAGCGCGTCGCGCAGCGTATTTTGCTGGCGCAGGAAGCCCGGATGGGTGCCCTTGTCCTGGGCGAACCACGTCCCCCATTCGTCGACCGCCAGGAAGACACGCTTGGCGGGATCATATTTGTCCATGATCGCGCTGTGTTTGGTGACGAGTTCGTCCATCCGGCGCGCGCCGGACAGGATATTGGCCCAGGCGGACTCGTCGAAATCGACTGGATCGCCCTTGGGCGGGAATTGGCCGTTCAGCAGCGTATAATAATGGAGCGAAAGGCCATCGAGCTTGTCGCCCGCTTCGCGCATGATCGTTTCGGTCCAATTATAATCATCGACATTGGCGCCCGCCGCGATCTTCATGATCCTGGTGCCGCGCGGCGCCTTGACGAAAGTGGCGTAACGGCGCGTTTCGTCCGCCGCGAATTCGGCGCGCATATTGCCGCCGCAGCCCCATAATTCGTTGCCGATCCCGAAATAGGGGACGGCCCACGGCTCCTTATGGCCATTCTTCGCGCGTTCTTGCGCCAGCGTGCCGGCGGGCGAGGTCATATATTCGACCCACTCCGCCATTTCCTGTGGCGATCCGTTGCCGACATTGCCGGAGATATAGGCCTGTGCCCCGACCTGACGGATCAATTCGAAATATTCATGCGTGCCGACCGTGTTCGGCTCGGTCACGCCGCCCCAATGGGTGTTGATCTTGACCGGGCGGTCCTTCTTGGGGCCGATGCCTTCGCGCCAGTGATATTCGTCGGCGAAGCAGCCGCCGGGCCAGCGGATGATCGGCACCGACAGGTTGCGCAGCGCAGAAATCACGTCATTGCGGAAGCCGTTGGTGTTGGGGATCGACTTGTCATTGCCGACCCAAAGGCCGCCATAGATGCCGTTGCCCAGATGCTCGGCGAACTGGGTGAAGATCGCCTTGTCATAGACCGCGCCGGGCTTGTCGGCATGGATGGTGGCGGTGGTCGGCTTGCCGTCGGTATCGGCGCTGGCCGGCTGCCAAGCCAGTGCGCTGGCGCAGAGCAACAGCGCGCTGGCGGTGCGGCGCAAGGTTTTCGTCATGTCCGTCCTCTCCCTGTGGATGAAATTGTGGATAAGTCAGTCGTGAAAGGCGTCGGTGTTTTCGCGCGTGCCGCGCAGGAAGGCGTCGGCGACCAGCCGCAGCGGGTTGGTGTCGACATCCGACCGTCCGCCCCGGATCAACGTAGCGAAACGGGCATAGAGGCCGGCATATTCGACATCTTCGCCATGTTCAGTTCCGCTGGGCAGGGTCAGCACCGCGCCGCCGTGGCTGAGCTTCAGCGTGCCGGCGTCGGTTTCGACGATGATGTCCCAGCTTTGCGGGCCGGTCTGGCGCCAGTCGAGGTCCATGTGGATCGGCGCGCCCGCCGTGTCGCGGAAGGCGAGGTCGGCGGCGATCGGCGCGGCGCGGTTTTCCGGCAGCACCAAGGTCGCGTCCTTCAGGAAGAAGGGGCGCGGCAGGATATGGGTGACGATCGACAGGGCATTGATGCCCGGATCGAACACGCCCAACCCGCCGGGCTGCCAGATCCAGGCCTGACCCGGATGCCAGACGCGGACATCCTCGCGCCAGACGATCGAGACTTTTTCGATCCGGCGCTCGGCCAGCCAGGCACGCGCCGGCGCGACGCCGGCGGCAAAGCGGCTGTGCCAGGCTGCGAAGAGGCTGACGCCAACCTTGTCGGCCTGGCCTTTAAGCGCTTCCACCTCAGCCAAAGTCGCGCCGGGCGGCTTTTCGAGAAAGAGGTGGATGCCCCTGGCTAGCGCCTGCGATGCGAGATCGTAGCGGACCTGCGGCGGGGTGCAGAGCGCGATGGCGTCCACCGCCGGTCCCTGTGCGAGCAGATCGTCCAGGCTGGCATGGTGCGGTACACCGTCGAGGCCCGCATCATGCGGGCTGACGGTGGCCGCCAGGCTGAACGCCGCATTGCCCCGGATGGCCGGGACATGCTGGTCGCGCGCGATCTTGCCGATGCCGACGATCGCGATACGGATCGGGTCCATTGGTGTCAGAGCTGCTTGACGGCGACCTGGACAGCGTCGGCGCGCGTGAGCGGATTGCGCACCGGCAGGGTGAAGGGCGCGGCGATGATTTCGAACACGTCGCCTTCCTGCGTCTGCACGCCGTCGCTGAACGACAGGGTGGCCGTGCCGAAGAAGTGGACATGGACGTCGCCGGGGCGGCGGAACAGGTCATATTTGAAATGATGATGTTCCAGGTTCGCGAAGCTGTGCGACATATTGCCTTCGCCCGACAGGAACGGCTTTTCCCAGATCACTTCGCCGTCGCGCAGGATGCGGCTGGCGCCTTCGATATGCTCCGGCGGCGTGCCGACCAGCAGTTCCGGGCCGAGCGAGGCCTGACGCAGCTTGGAGTGGGCGAGCCACAGATAGTTGTGGCGCTCGGTCACATGGTCGCTGAACTCGTTGGCGAGCGCGAGGCCGAGGCGATAGGGGGTGCCGTCCTCGCCGATCAGGTAGATGCCGGCCAGTTCGGGTTCCTCGCCGCCATCCTTGGCGAAGGCGGGCATGACGAGCGGATCGGTCGGGCCGACCAGCTGCGAGCCGTCGCCCTTGTAGAACCATTCGGGCTGCTGGCCGACTTCGCCGGCACTGGGCTTGCCGCCTTCCAGGCCTTCCAGGAACATGCGCATCGAATCGGTCTGCTTTTCGGCGGCGGCGGCTTCGCGGTGCATCTTGTCGCGGCCCTCGGCGGAACCGAGATGGGTCAGGCCGGTGCCGGTCAGCTGGACATGCGCGCCGTCTTCATGGTCGATCGGCGCGAGCAGGCGGTTCGCTTCATATTCGGCGGCGATGTCCACCGCGTCAGCCTTGCCGGCGGCGTCGACGGCGGCGGCAAGGCTGACGCCCTGCGCGATCGCGTGCAGCGCCAGTGCGCGGATGGTGGCGAAGCCCGGCACGAAATGGGCGGCGTCGCCCTGCGCGGCGATGACCGACCGTTCACCGGAGTCCGAACGGTGCTGCAACAGACGCAATGTCATGAAAACTCTCCCTCCCGCACGCCGACCTGTGGCGCTGGTTCATCGATGATAGGCGAAACGCTGCGCCGACACGGGCCGGCGCAGCGGTGAATCTCTCAATTACTCCGACATATTACACGGCGATGGTAAAGGCAATCATTGTATTCTAGGCTGAACTATGCCTCATTGGATCGAGGTGGGAGGGATCCGAATGGTGAAGGAAAATCCGTCTTTGCACGGGGATGAGACGGAAAAGGGCGGAAATGGCCGGGCGGCGCGAGGGCCGGGGCGGCGGCTGCACGGTGCGATCGCGCACAAGCTGGGCACGGCGATCTTGTCGGGGCAATATCAGCCGGGCGACACGCTGTCGGGCGAAGTGGCCTTTGCCGAGGAACTGGAAGTGTCGCGCAGCGCCTATCGCGAGGCGATCCAGGTGCTGACCGCCAAGGGGCTGGTGGAAAGCCGGCCCAAGGCGGGGACGCGGGTGCTGCCGCGCAATCGCTGGAACCTGCTCGATCCCGATGTGCTGGCCTGGGCCTTTGCCGGGGAGCCGGACATCCAGTTCGTGCGCGACCTGTTCGAGCTGCGCGCCATCGTCGAGCCGGCGGCGGCGCGGCTGGCGGCGCAGCGGCGCGACAAGGACGATCTGCGGATCATGAAGGATGCGCTGGCCGCGATGCGCCGCCATACGCTGGCGACCGAGGCGGGACGGGCGGCCGACCGCGATTTTCACAATGCGATATTGAATGCGACGCGCAACGACGCGCTGCTGACGCTGACCGCCAGTATCGGCGCGGCGGTCAACTGGACCACCCAGTTCAAGCAGCGCGCCCGCGCCCTGCCGCGCAACCCGATCCCCGATCATGTCCGCGTCTATGATGCGATCGCGGCGGGCGATCCGGCGGCGGCGGCCGAAGCGATGGGCGTACTGGTCGACCTGGCGCTGGAGGATACGGCGAGCGCGATGGGCGGCTGACGACCAGAAGTTGACATAAGCATTAACAATATCGCGTCTTGATTGCGGACGGACTTGCATGGCGGCATTCTGTCGCCTTGAGAAGGGGGGCGCCATGCAGAAGGTCGGTAAGTTCGCATTGATTATGCTAACGCTGGCGACAGCTTGCTCTGGCCCAACGCGCGACCCGTCTGTGCTTCAAGCAATCCGTACAGAAGCGCGGATGCTATCGAGGTCAACAGCTAGGTCTCAGGTTGCCTTGCCAAAGAGCAAATGGCCGCAGGCAATTTCTGGACTAGAGCCAGAAAACGTCACCATTTCTGCGGATGGTGTCGATATCCTTGTAAAGCCGTATTTTGATGGTGGTTGGGGATATTTCATCCCGCCCAATGATCGAGAGCTGCCGGAGCCAAAGGGCCGCTTCGAGCCGGTGGGTAAGGGGGTGTATTGGTATTGCCCCTACTGAATGTCTGTTTCATTACTTTGCCAACTAAAACCGGACCGCCAGATAACCACCCCATATCCGCCATCAGACATCTAGGCGGGCGGTTCATCATCCTTGTCGCCGTAGATGAATGCCATAAGCCCCGACCGCAGCCGCACTTCACGCCGGACATAATCGACTTCATAAGCGTCTGCGCGGGCAATATCCTGCGGCGTGAGGCGGAAGACGAGGCCGTCTACGGCATCGGCGGGATCGTCGCTCGGTTCGACCATTGGGTGCCAGCGCGTGCCGCTCTTGGCGATGACGTCGGGATCGCTGATCTCGATCATCCGCTGGCGAAAGCCGGGGATGGCGTCCGGCGTGCCTACGACATGGCGGCCGAACAGCGCCTTCTGCACCTCAGGCTGGCGCAGCGTACCGTAGGAGAAGAGCAGGATGTCGGACATTACGGGCGGGATAGGCCGATGCATGGGCGGCGCAAAGCAAAAAGGCCGGAGCGGTCGCCCGCTCCGGCCTTTTCGTTGACGCTTCCGGTCCCTTATTCGCCGATCTGCTGATCGGGCAGCGCATGGGTCACTTTCGACCCCCAGAGCGCGTAGAAGAGGACGTACAGTTCGCAGGCCGCGGTCAGCAGGAAGCTGGTCTGGAGGCCATAATGGTCGGCGAGCCAGCCCTGCACCACCACGAGCGCGCCGCCGGCGATCGCCATGATGAGCAGACCCGATCCTTCCTCGGTCAGGGGGCCGAGACCCTTGATGCCCAGCGTGAAGATGGTCGGGAACATGATCGAGTGGAACAGGCCGACGAGGATCAGCGACCACATGGCGACCGGGCCGGTGGTGAAGACCGTGACCAGCATCACCAGGAAGGCGCCGATCGAGAAGGCGGCGAGGACATGGCCTGCGTCGAACTTCTGCATGATCGCCGAACCGGCGAAGCGACCGACCATCATCCCGCCCCACAACAGGGTCAGGTAATTGCCCGCCTGTTCATGGGTCAGGTTGGCGATTTGCGGCTGGCTGACGAAGTTGATGAACAGGTTGGCGACGCCGATTTCCGCGATCAGGTAGATGAAGATCGCGGGGATGCCGAACACGAGGTTGCGGTGCGCCCAGAGCGAATGCTTCTTGCGCTCTTCCTTGTTGTGGCGCGCGGTCGCATTGCCCATGGCGGGCAGCGGGAAGCGGGCGATGACCACCGCCAGCACGACCAGCACGACGGCGACCAGCACATAGGGCAGGACCACCGACTGGGCGTCGGCGAGGCGTTCGGCCTGGGTCAGGACGACCTCGCCCTGTGCCGTGCCGCCCTTCGACCGGCCGAGGATCAGATAGGCGCCGAACATCGGCGCCAGCATGGTGCCGGCGGAGTTCATCGCCTGAACCAGGTTGAGGCGCGAGGAGGCGGTTTCGGGCTTGCCCACGACCGCGACATAGGGGTTGGCCGCGACCTGCAGCAGGGTGATGCCGCTGGCGATCACGAACAGCATGACCAGAGTCACGCCATAGGAGGGGATCGACGCCGCGACCGTCATGCCCAGCGCACCCGCCGCCATGACGAGCAGGCCGATGACCATCGACTTCTGGTAGCCGACCCGCTCGATCAGCTTGGCCGACGGGATGGAGGCGAAGAAATAGGCGATGAACCAGACCGATTCGATGAGGGTCGTCTGGGTGTAGCTGAGGTCGAACACGCTGCGCAGATGGGGCAGCAGCGTGTTGTTGATGACGGTGATGAAGCCCCACATGAAGAAGAGGCTGGCGAGCAACGCGAGCGCAGGGCCGTAGCGCGTGCCGGGATTATGCGTTGCATGCGGTGCAGCGCCTGACGAAATCGGTCCTGCCATTCATCCTTCTCCAGTGCAGTTCCAGTAGCAGGCCGCCCGATCAAGGGTTGCGCCCGCTTATTTTGTCGGAGTATATCCCCGGCAACCGCCCGTCAATGGGCGTAGCTTTACCGGGAGGAAGTCCATGCGAAAGGTCGTCGATTTGAAAACAGCGTTGTCATACGCACTGGCTTTTGGCCTCGCAAGCGGAACCGCGCTGTCGGGCACGGTCCTCGCAAGCGGGACCGCGATGGCCGCCGAAGCGACCCGCACTCCCGCCGGTAGCGCCGATGGCGCCGCCGTCGAAACCATCACGCTCAGCAATGCTTCGGGCGTGTCGGCGAAGATCCTCAGCTATGGCGCGACGCTCCAGTCGCTGTCCGGCCCGGACAAAGACGGCAAGACCGCCGACGTGCTGCTGGGCTATGACGACCTCAAGGACTATGTCGACCACCCCAATTTCTTCGGCGTCACCGTGGGCCGCTATGCCAACCGCATCGCCGGCGGCAAGTTCAGCCTGGACGGCAAGGCCTATCAGCTTCCGCTGAACGACAAGGTCAATTCGCTGCATGGCGGCGGCAAGGGCTTCGACAAGCAGGTGTGGAAGATCGTGTCGATCAAGAGCGGCCCGACCGCGACCGCCGTGCTGTCGCTGACCAGCCCCGATGGCGATTCGGGCTATCCCGGCAAGCTCGACGTCACCGTCACCTATACGCTGGATGAAGCGGGCAACCTTGGCATCGCGTTCGACGCGAAGACCGACAAGCCGACCATCGTCAACATGACCAACCATGCGATCTTCAACCTCCAGGGCGAAGGATCGCCCGACGGCGCGCTGGGCCATGTGCTGACCATCCCGGCCAAGGCCTATACCCCGGTCGACGCCAACCTCATCCCGACCGGCGAACTCAAGCCGGTCGAGGGCAGCGTGTTCGATTTCCGCAATGGTCGCCGCGTGGCGGACGGCATTCGCGACGGGCGCGATCCGCAGATCGTCGCGGGCCGCGGCTATGACCACAACTGGGCGCTGGACAAGGGGCTGACGAAGAAGCCCGAACTGGCCGCGCGGCTGGAAGATCCTGCATCGGGCCGCGTGCTCGAAGTGCTGACGACCGAGCCGGGCGTGCAATTCTATACCGGCAATTTCCTCGACGGCACCTTCATCGGCAAGAGCAGCCATGTCTATCGCATGGGTGACGGCATTGCGCTGGAGCCGCAGAAATTCCCGGATTCGCCCAACAAGCCTAGCTTCCTGTCGGCGCGCGTCGATCCCGGCAAGCCCTATCACCATGCGATGGTCTATCGCCTGTCGGTGAAGCGTTGATGGTCGCGTGGCGCAAGATCGACCGCGACGTCGCGGACACGCTGGGCGAGGGCACGCTCTGGTCCGCGCGTGACAATGCGGTCTATTGGGTCGACATTCTTGCGCCCGCGCTCAACCGCCTGTCCCTGGACAGCGGCACGGTCGAGCGCTGGGCGATGTCTGAGCCATTGGGCTGGGTGGCGGAGCGCACGGCCGGCGGTTTCATCGGCGGCTTCCAGAGCGGCTTTGCCGAGATCAGCCTCGATCCGCTGACGATCACGCCCTTCGGCGACCCGGAGCCGCATTTCCCCGGCAACCGCATGAATGACGGCAAGGCGGATGCGCAGGGCCATATCTGGTGCGGCACGATGGACATGGCCGAGGAACATGATCGCGGCGCCCTCTATCGTCTGGCGCCCGATCGCAGCTGGAGCGTGATCGACAGCGACTATCGCGTGCCCAACGGCCCCGCTTTCTCGCCCTGCGGCCAGTGGCTCTATCACAGCGATACCGCGAAAAAGCAGATGTTCCGCTTCCGCCGGACGGAAACGGGTGCGACCGAGCGCGAGCCGTTCATCCGCTTCGGCGAGGAGGATGGCTATCCCGACGGCATGACCGTGGACGCGGAAGGCCATATCTGGGTCGCGCATTGGGGCGGCAGCCGGATCAGCCGCTTCACGCCCGAGGGTAAGCTGGATCGCGCCATCGAAATGCCGGCGCGGCAGGTGACGAACATCAGCTTCGCCGGCCCGAAGCTCGACCGCATGTTCGTCAGTTCCGCGACCGTGGGGCTGGAGGACGCGACCGACTATGATGGCGGCTTTTTCGAGGTGGAGTGCGGCGTGCGCGGCTTGCCGACGAACCTTTACGCCGGCTGATTTTGCCGCAGCACAAGAAAAAGGGCGTGGCCGTTTCGCGATGGCTGCGCCCTTTTCGTTGGCGCGACGCATAAAGGCGGTTGCGTCGGCTGGGCGAATCTCCTAATAAGCCGGGACAACGTTGTCACGCCTCTCCAAGCAGGACGATGTTGCGATCCCGGACGGTCCGGTGGCGAACTGCACGCGTCGCTGGCTGTCCGGGTCGATTTTTCCCAATATCGCCATAGGAACAGGCCGCATCGCCGGTTGCATCGCGATGGCTTGATCCCTCCGCCCGACCAAAAGCATTTCTGTCAGTGGCCTCAGCATTGCTTGGGCGCGCATTGTCTATCATATTGATAGTAAGCTGCGCGAGTCGGCGAGAAGGAGAGCCATGATCGAGTCTCATCTGGATGAGGCGCCCGCCGGAAGCTGGTGGAGTCGCCTGACGCAAGCCATCCTGCGCGAACCGACCGTGGTTCTGCTGGAAAAGGAGGCGGATCTGTCGCGTCCTTCCGGTGATCGGACGCCTCAGGACTCCGCCTTCGAGGCGGCTCGCTAAACGGAGCGTTGCCATCTTTGGGCTTCGCTGCGGGCCTGTCCGTCCTGCATAAGCCGCTCGAACGGATCATCCACAAGGAGACATCATGGCTACCGATCCCCGCACCGTTGTACGTGCCGTCGATCCCCTGTTTCTGGAGCGCTGGTCGCCGCGCGCCTTCGATTCCTCGGCGCTGCCGCAGGAAGATCTGGACACGATCTTCGACGCCGCGCGCTGGGCGCCGTCGGCGTTCAACTATCAGCCTTGGCGCTTCCTCTATGCGCATCGCGATACGGCCGACTGGGATCGTTTCCTGGGCACGCTGCTGCCCTTCAACCAGGGCTGGGTGCGCAATGCGTCGGTGATCGTCTATGTCCTGTCCGACACGCTGATGGCGGCGCCTGGCTCCGATGATTTCAAGCCGTCGCACAGCCATAGTTTCGATGCGGGCGCGGCCTGGGCGCTGCTGGCATTGCAGGCGACGCGGCTTGGCTATCATACCCATGGCATGACCGGCGTTGATTTCGACGCTGCGCGCAAGGAACTGGGCGTGCCGGACCGATTCCGGATCGAGGCCGCCGTCGCCATCGGCCGGCAGGCGGACAAGGCGATCCTGCCCGAAACCTTGCAGTCGCGCGAAGCACCCAGCGGCCGCAAGTCGGTCGAGGAATTCGCCTTCGCCGGCGATTTCGCGGGCTGAAGCAGGAGCGCCCCGGCTGGATGGTCGGGGCGCTCAGCCTTTCCGCGGCTGGCCGGGCGTGCTGAAGACCAGATGCTTCAGCGCGAAATAGTTGATCACCGACACGATCATGATCGCCGACAGCCCGGCGGCATAGGGATTGGCGATGACGCGCGATACCGTCGCCAGCATCGCCAGCCCCAGCAGGTAATTGGCGGCATAGGACAGGATGAACCGCAGCTTGGCCGGCGCGGCATCGCGGAAGACATGGCGGCTATAGCTGACATAGTTGAACATCACGCCCATGACGTGCGCGACGAGTTGCGCGACGAACATGTTGAGGCCCAGCCACACCAATAGCGCATAGACGCCAAGGCCGAACAGCGTGTTGACGATGCCGGTCTGATAATAGCGCCAGAGTTCGATGAGGCGCGCGCGGGAGGGGGCGAAACCCATATCAGCCACCGGATTTGAGGAACCGTCCCAGCTCTTCCGCCATATAGTCGAGATGATCGTCGGTCAGGCCGGGGAAGAGGCCAAGCCAGAATGTATGGGTCGTCGTCAGGTCCGCATTGGTCAGTTCGCCGACGACGCGATAGTTGCGGCCCTTCATATAGGGCTGGCGCAGCAGATTGCCGCCGAAGAGCAGGCGGGTGCCGATCTTCCGGCTGTTGAGATAGCGCACCAGCGCCTCGCGGCTGATGCCGCTTTCCGGCCGGATGGTGATCGGGAAGCCGAACCAGGAGGGCTGGCTGTTGGGGGTCGCCTGCGGCAGGATCAGCACATCCTCATATGGACGTAGCCTTTCGGTAAGCCCTGCGAAGTTGCGCGCGCGCGCGGCGATGAAGCCGTCGAGATGGCCGAGTTGCGACAGGCCGACGGCCGCCTGCATGTCGGTGATCTTGAGGTTATAGCCGGCATGGCCATAGGTATATTTATGGTCATAGCCTTCAGGCAGATTGCCCAGCCGCCGCGCGAAACGCTTGCCGCAGGTGTCGTCCTTGCCTGGCGCGCACCAGCAGTCGCGGCCCCAGTCGCGCATCGATTCGATCACGCGCTTGAGGCGCGGCTTGTCGGTGAACACCGCGCCGCCTTCGCCCATGGTGATATGATGCGCCGGGTAGAAGCTCAATGTGCCGATATGGCCGAAGGTGCCGACATTGCGACCGGCATAGGTGGCGCCCAGCGCGTCGCAGCAATCCTCCACCACCCAGAGATCATGTTTCTCGGCGACGCGCATCACCTCGGCAATGTCGAAGGGATTGCCCAGCGTATGGGCGATCATGATCGCGCGGGTTCGGTCGCTGACCGCCGCCTCGATCATATCGGGCTTCACATTATAGGTCGGGATGTCGACGTCGACGAAGACCGGCACCAGTCCATATTGCAACGACGGGTTGACCGTCGTGGGAAAGCCGGTCGCGACGGTGATGACTTCGTCGCCCGGTTTCAGCGCCTCGCCCCGGAAATAATGCGAAGTCAGGGTCGAAAGGGCGAGCAGGTTGGCCGACGACCCCGAATTGGTCGTCAGCGCATGGGCGACGCCCAGCCGCTGCGCCAGCTTCGCCTCGAACGCGTCGTTGAACCGGCCGGTGGTCAGCCAGAAATCGAGCGAGGAATCGACAAGGTTGCGCATGTCGCTTTCGTCATAGACTTTCCCCGATACGGGAACGGCGCTTTCGCCCGGCACGAAGGGGGCAGGAGCATGGAAGCGCCGCGCATATTCCCCGGTGAGGTCCAGGATCAGGGCGCGAAGCTGGGCTTCATCGCAGTCGCCCTTCAGGGCCGTTGAAATGGATGCCAGATGTTCGGTCATGAACATTCCTTCCCGGATAGGGTGCGCTCGAATATCGCGCGGTAGGCGGTCAGTTGTGCGAGCGAGATCTGCGCCGCATCGCCGCCATCGGCGACGGAGCGGTGCCAGGCGACGATCGTGTCGAGCGCGTCCCGCAAGCGCAGCGCAGGGCGCCACCCCAGTTCGGTGCGCGCCTTGGAGCAGTCGAGTTTCAGGATCATCGCTTCATGCGGCTGGTCCTGTGGCTCGGTGAACCAGTGCGGCCCGCCCCAGCCGGCGCACATATGGTCGGCGATCCAGCCCACGGGCCGGGTGTCGTCGTCGGCCGGGCCGAAATTCCAGCCGGTGGCGGCCGATGCGTCGCCCTCGAACAGGCGCTGCGCGATCATCAGATAGCCGCCCAGCGCCTCCAGCACATGCTGCCAGGGGCGGATGGCAGCGGGCGAGCGGATGAAGGGCGGCTTGCCGGCGATCAGCGCGCGGACGATGTCGGGGATGAGGCGGTCTGCGGCCCAGTCGCCGCCGCCGATGACATTGCCTGCCCGAACCGACGCGAGCAGTGGACCTTTTCCGAAGAAGCTGCGGCGGTAGGAGGCGATCACCAGCTCCGCCGCGCCCTTGCTGGCGCTGTAGGGATCATGACCGCCCATCGGGTCGCCTTCGCGATAGGGCCACACCCATTCGCGATTTTCATAGCATTTGTCGCTGGTGACGCAGACGATCGCCTTCAGGTCGGCGGCGCGGCGGCAGGCGTCGAGGACATGCGCGGTCCCCTGCACATTGGTGGCGAAGGTTTCGAGTGGACAGTCGTAGGACAGGCGGACCAGAGGCTGTGCGGCGAGATGGAACAGGATTTCGGGGTGCGCTTGCAGGATTGCGGCTTCTATGGCGGTCCTGTCGCGGATGTCGCCCTCGATATGGGTGAGGCCATGTTCCACGCCGGCCTGGCGGAACAGGCTGACCGCTTCGGCGGGGAGGGAAAAGCCCGTCACCTCTGCGCCCATCTGCGCCAGCCACATGGCGAGCCAGCTTCCCTTGAAGCCGCTATGGCCGGTGAGGAACACCTTGCGTCCCTGCCAGAAAGCGGCGGTCATCATGGCCTAGAGCGCATCCGACGGCCGGCGCGGGTGATGCGCGCCCGCCATGGCATGGGCTTGTCGGCCACGCCCTGCATGGACCGCATCTACAAGAAATGACGTTCCGATCGCCACCGTGCCTGTTCCCCCGTGCCACCATGAGCGGACGTCAAGTTTCTGGAGGCGGGGCAGGGTCTGGTCAACGGCGCGGAAGGGGGATTGCCAGACGGTAAATTGAACTAAATCAACGATTTGATCGGATAATTTGGAGCTATCCCGAATCGGTAGTTGATTTGGGCCGACCAATGGTGCGGGAGCGTTTTCGGATGCCCCCGCACCGTCCGGCCGGCATCAGGCGTCAGTCCAGCCACCACCCAGCGCCCGGAACAGATCGACCTGCGCGAAGGCGACCGCGCGGTTGGCGGCGGCAAGGTCGGCGTCCGCCGCCGCCTGGGTGCGCAGCGCGTCGAGCACGGTCAGGAAGTCGATCTGCCCCTCCCGCTGGCGGGCGGTGCTGATGCGGGCGGCGCGAGCGGCTTCGTCCCGTGCGGTCTGGAGCGCGGCGCGGCGTTGCAGCGCGTTGGCATAGGTGGAGAGGGCGGTTTCCGTCTCCTCCAGCGCGCGCAGCACCGTGCCGTCGAACGTCGCGAGCGCCGCGTCGCCATCGGCCCGCGCCGCCGCGATGCGGGCGCGGTTGGCCTCCTGATTGGGGAAGGCCCAGCTGATGAGCGGTCCCAGCAGCCAGTTGAGCGGGCCGCCGCCGAAGATGTCGCCGCCGCCGATCGCCGTGGTGCCGATCGATCCGCCCAGCGTGATGCGGGGATAGAGGGCGGCGGTGGCCACGCCGATCCGTGCCGTGTCCCCCGCCAGCCGCTGTTCTGCCGCGCGCACGTCGGGGCGACGGGCGAGCAGCGCCTGCCCATCGCCCACCGGGATGGGCTGGGTCAGGTCGGGTGTCACTTTCGCATCGCGGACGGTCGCGGGCAAATCCTGCGGCGTGCGGCCGGTCAGCGTCGCGAGGCGGAACAGCGCCGCATTGCGATCCGCCACCAGCGAGGGAATGAGCGCCTTCTGCTGGTCGCGCAGCGAGGTGATGCGGATCACGTCGAGCCGGTCGGAGCGGCCGACGTCGAAGCGCGCCTGCGAAATGCGGAGCGACTGGTCGAGCAGGTCGACCGTCTGTTGCGCGACCGCGATCCGCTGGGCCGATGCAGTGGCGTCGACATAGGCGCGGACCGTATCGGCGACCACCGCGACCTTGACCGCATCGGCGTCGGCCTGCGCCGCGCCGGCATCGCCGCGCGCCGCCTCTATGCTGCGCTTCACCCGGCCGAACAGGTCGACTTCATAAGCGACGTCCAGTCCCATATCGACGGTCCAGTTTTCCCTGTTCATGCCGGGAAGGGTCTGGGCCTGCGAGACGCGGCCATAGCTGGGCGATCCGCTGAGCGCCGTGCTGGGCAGCCGGTCGGAGCGCGCGCCGCGCAACTGGGCGCGGGCGCGCTCCAGCCGGGCGACGGCGACGCGGATGTCGGTATTGGCCGACAGCGCATCCGTGACCAGCCCGTCGAGCAGAGGGTCGTTATAGAGCCGCCACCAATGATCGTCGGCAGGGGCCTGCGCGACCGCCGGGTTCGCCGCCCCGATGAAGGGGGCGGCGGCGGTGGCCGGGGTGGCGGGCGCCTTATAGTCCGGCCCGGCGGCGCAGGCCGTGAGCGCGCTGGCGCCGAGCAGCAAGGCGATGAAGTTCCTTGTCATGGCTTTTGTCCTTATTCGGCCGGCTGCAAGGCAGGTTCAGCCTGTCCCGGTCGGCGGCGGGCGAAACGATCGCCCAGCGCGCGGCACACGACATAGAAGGTGGGGGTGAAGAGCAGGCCGAACGCCGTCACGCCGGTCATGCCGAAGAAGACCGCCGTACCTAATGCCTGCCGCAGCTCCGCGCCAGCCCCGGTCGCGATCACCAGCGGCACCGCACCCAGGATGAAGGCGAAGCTGGTCATCAGGATCGGGCGCAGGCGAGTCTGGGCAGCCTGAACGGCGGCTTCGACCGGCGAGAGACCCTGCTCCTCTTCCGCCTGCTTGGCGAATTCCACCACCAGAATGGCGTTCTTCGCGGCAAGGGCGATCAGAACGACCAAGCCGATCTGCGTGAGGATGTTGTTGTCCATCCCGCGCAGGTTCACGCCCAGCATAGCCGCGAACAGGCACATCGGCACGATCAGGATGATCGACAGCGGCAGCGTCAGGCTTTCATATTGCGCCGCCAGCACCAGGAAGACGAAGAAGACCGCCATGCCGAAGACGAGGCCAGCAGTGTTGCCCGCGATGACCTGCTGATAGGCGACGCCCGTCCATTCGCTGCCATAACCGGCAGGTGCGGATGCTGCGAGCTTCTCCATGGTGGTCAGCGACTGGCCCGACGAATAGCCCGGCGCCGTGTCGCCGTCGATCTCCACCGCCGGCAGCAGGTTGTAGCGGACCACGCGATAGGGACCGGTCTTGTCCTTGAAGGTCGAGACGGAGCCTATCGGCACCATCTGGCCGCTGTTCGACCGGGTCTTGAGATTGGCGATGTCGGCCACCGTGCCGCGATGATCGGCATCGGCCTGCGCGGTCACGCGATAGGTGCGGCCCAGCAGGTTGAAGTCGTTGACGAACGCCGACCCCAGATAGACCTGCATCGCTTCGAAGATGCGTTCGGGCGGGACGCCCAGCAGGTCCGCCTTGCGCCGATCAACGTCCGCGTAAACGCGGGGCGTGCCGACGTCGAACAGGGTGTAGACCATCGACAGGCTGGGGGACTGGTTCGCCTTGGCGATCATGTCCTGCGCCACTTTGTTGAGTTCGGCGTAGCCGCGGTCCTCGCGGTCCTCCAGCATCATCCGATAGCCACCGGCGGAACCGATGCCCTGAATGAGCGGCGGGGGGACGAGCAGGATGCGCGCCTTGTCATAGCCGGCGACGGCCTTGTTCGCCTGTTCCATGATGCCGGCATAGGTGACGCCTTCCGCCTTGCGCTCCGCAAAGCTCTTGAAGGGGAAGTAGATTGCCGCGCTGTTGGGCGCCTGCGTCTGCGACGGACCGTGGAAGCCGGCGAACATCACCGCGCCGCGCAGGCCCTTCACCGGCAGGATCTTCTCCGCCACCTCGCGCGTCACCTTGTCGGTGCGTTCGAGCGAGGCGCCGGAGGGCAGCTGTACTACGGCGAGGAAATAGCCCTGGTCCTGCGCCGGGATGAAGCCGCCGGGCGTCACCCAGAAGAGAGCGATGGTGGCGGCGATCAGGCCGGAATAAGTCAGCAACATCTTCTTCGGGCGAGCGACGAGGAAGCGGGTGAGGCGGCCATAGCCCGTGCTCATCCGGTCGAAGCCATGGTTGAACGCATCGACGGCCACGCCCAGCTTCTGCCGCCAGACCGGATCGCCGCTGCGGTCGCGCGGGCCGTGCTTTTCCTTGAGCAGGAGAGCGGCGGCGGCGGGCGACAAAGTGAGCGAGAGGATCAGCGAGATGATCGTCGCGGTCGAGATGGTGACGGCGAACTGCTGGTAGAAGGCGCCGGAAATGCCGGTGATGAAGAGCGTTGGCACGAACACCGCGCAGAGCACCAGTACGATCGCGACCAGCGCGGTCGACACTTCGTCCATGGAGGTGCGGGCCGCCTCCAGCGGTGACATGCCATGCTCGATATTGCGCTCGACATTCTCGACCACGACGATGGCGTCGTCGACGACGATGCCGATGGCGAGCACCAGGCCGAAGAGCGACAGATTGTTGAGGCTGTAGCCAAGGCCCGCGAGGATCGCGGCCGTGCCGATCAGCGACACGGGGATGGCGATGATCGGGATGATCGCCGCGCGCCAGTTCTGGAGGAAGACCAGAATGACCAGCACGACCAGCAGGACCGCTTCGATCAGCGTGTGATAGACGGCGTCGATCGACTGGCTGATGAATTCGGTCGGGTTGTAGATGACGCTATATTCGAGGCCCTTGGGGAAGCGCTTGGACAACTGGTCCATTTCCGCCTTCACCTTCTCCGCCGCATCGAGTGCGTTGGAGCCAGGACGCTGCATCACCGCGATGACGACGGTGGGCTTGCCCGACAGATAGGTATTGATGCCATAATCCTGCGCGCCCAGTTCGACGCGCGCGACATCGGCCACGCGGACCTGGTGGCCGTCCGCGTCGGTGCGGATGACGATGTTGGAGAATTGCTGCGGTTCGGTCAGGCGGCCCTGCATCTCGACGCCGAGCTGGAAGGCTTCGCCCCGGTCATAGGGCGGCTGGCCGATCGAGCCGGCCGACACCTGGATATTCTGCGCGCGGAGCGCGGAGACGATCTCGCCTGCGGTCAGGTCCAGCGCGGCGGCGCGGTCGGGATCGATCCAAATGCGCATCGCATAGTCGCGCGATCCGAACAGCTGCACGTCGCCCACGCCGTCGAGACGGGCGAGCCGGTCGCGCACCTGCGTCAACGCATAGTTGGACAGGTAATTGCGGTCGAACGTGCCGTCGGGCGATTGCAGGTTCACGACCATCAGGAATTCGGGCGTGGTCTTGCGCGTCACGACGCCCAGGCGCTGCACTTCCTCGGGCAGGCGCGGAACTGCAACGGCGACGCGGTTCTGCACCAGCACCTGTGCGGCGTCGAGGTCGGTGCCGACCTTGAAGGTGACGGTGATGACGACCTTGCCGTCGCCGGTCGATTGGCTGCTCTGGTAGAGCATGTCGTCGACGCCGTTGATTTCCTGCTCGATCGGTGCGGCGACGGTCGATGCGACCGTTTCCGCCGATGCGCCGGGATATTGGGCGGACACCGTGACCGTGGGGGGCACGATATCGGGATATTGGGATACCGGCAGGCCGATAAAGGCGAGCGCGCCGACCACGGTGATGACCACCGCGATCACGGCGGCAAAGATCGGCCGGTCGATAAAGAAACGGGAGAAGCGCATCGGATCATCCTTTGCGAACGAGCGAAAGGGATGCCGCGCGATCCGGCGGGGGCCGGATCACGGGCCATTTCATGTTCGGTTTTTTGCGCCTGGGCGCGGTTTAGCGGGCGAAGGTCGCCTGCGCCGCCACCGGGGCGATGCTGTCGACCGGCGTGACCGGGGCGGGGGTCGGCCGGATCGCGGCGGGTTTCACCGCCACCTTGGCGCCGGGCATCGCGGCCTGAATGTTGGACACGATCACCCGATCATTGGGCGCAAGGCCGGAGCGGATGATCCGCAGGCCGTCGACGATCGGACCAAGCTCGACAGGCTTGGCCGTGACGCTGTCATCCTTGCCCACGACCAGCACGGTCTTGCGCGCCTGGTCGGACTGGATCGCCTCGTCCGGGACCAACAGGGCATTGGCCTTGCCGCCATTGGCGAGGCGCATATTGCCGAACAGGCCGGGGGTCAGGAAATTGCCCGGATTGTCGAATATGGCGCGGATGCGGATCGTGCCCGAGCGCGGATCGAGGCCGTTGTCGGTGAAGTCGAGCCGGCCCTTGTGGCTATAGTCGGCTTCGTCCTGCAACCGTACCTCGACCGCGCCGCCGGCGTCCTTGTCGCGCTGTGACTTCAGATACAGCGCCTCGGAGGCGTCGAAGTTGAAATAGATGGGGTCGAGCTTGTTGACCGTGGTGAGCAGGGTCGCGCCCGTGCCTTCCGCGCCGGCCACCAGATTGCCGATATCGACGCGGCGATCGGAGACGCGGCCCGAAATGGGCGCGCGCACCTGCGTGAATTCGACGTCCAGCGCACGGCTACGCTCGCGCGCCTGCGCCCCGGCGAGGGCGGCCTGCGCCGCCTGAAGCCGCGAACGCAGTGCATCCACTTCGCTGGCCGACACGGCTTCGTCGCCGCTGAGGCGCTGGACGCGGGCATAGTCATTCTGCGCCAGCAGCAGCGCGCTGCGGGCCGACGCGCTGCTCGCCCGCGCCTCGGCGAGAGCGGCGAGGAAGGGGCGCTGGTCGATGGTGAAGAGCAATTGCCCCTTCGCCACGAAATCGCCATCGCGGAAATGGATGGCGGTCACGGCGCCCGACACGCGCGGGCGGATTTCCACCGTCTGGCTGGGGGCGAAGCGGCCGACATAATCATCCCATTGCGTCACGCTGCGGGCGAGCGGCGCGGACACGCCGACCGCCGCCAGCGGGGCGGCCGATGCCTGGGCCTGTGGCTGGTCGAGCAGCTTCCAGCCGCCGCCCACTATGGCGATGGCGGCGATGGCCGCGACCCCGCCATGACGGCGGGACCATCGGCGCTTGAGTTGTGTGCCAGCGTCCGAATATTCGGCGTCGGCAGTGATTTTGGTATGCTGGTTCATGCGAAACTCCGGCGTCCGCGAGCCGATCGGCCCGCGCTGATGGTGGCGAGCAGAAGCTCCAATTGGGCGGTGGAGAAGCCGGCCGTGCGGAAAGCGGCGAGGCCCGACAGCGAAACGGCATAGCCCTTGTGCCAGGCTTCGACCGCCACGCGACGCAGTGCTTCCAGCCGGTCGCTGGCAAGGGTCAGGTTGGTTTCCTCGCCGAAGATCCAGCGGTGCAGGCGCGCGAAACGGCCCGGCCCGCGCAGCGAGCGCAGCCCGTCGGTACGGGCCAGCGATACGATCTGCCACTCCTCCGTGGAAAATCCGGTCGGTTCCGCCGCGCGAACGGTGGTCTGGGCGATGCTGACGCCGACCGCCATCTGCGGGCCGGCCAGTGGTTGTGCGAAATCAAGGAAAGCCATGGCTTTTCCCTTTCCCTGTGTGAAGCGGGCGCCTCTCTACGACCGGAAACGCGCCGCCGCGTCCCGCGTCTTGCGCCCGAAATTTGCGCGAATGATCCTGCCCGCGCGCGCCTTGAGGAGCGTCGGGGGAAGATCGAAAGCTATGGATCAGGATGCCCCGTTGCCGGGAAGCCGTCCTTCAAGCCGCTGTCAGCAACAGCGCCGATATTTGAGATTGTGCCGCATGATGACCTCCCTGGAGCGAGCGTCCAGCCAGTTCTATACTGATCGGTATACATTAACGTGACCTTGCTGGTCAAGCTTCTTTTTGTACCGGCAGGTATTTTATTCGCAGTGCAGCATTTTCAAGAGGTTCGCCGCCATGAGGGCGAAATAATTTTCGGCTTCAGACTTGCGTGAGCGCGGACGGCCGTTTCAGCGCCCCGGCCACATGGAAAGCGTGGTTTCGATCAGCGTTTCCAGTCGCTCGACCGGAACGCCCGCACTTGCCTGCACGGCCATGCCCTGGGTGACGGTCGACAGATAGCAGGCCAGCGCCTGCGGCTCGATATGATCGGGCAGGTCGCCTTCGTCGCGGGCGCGTTCGAACCGTTCGAGCAGCGCACGGTCGGAAGAGGCGCGGCGGGCGATCACTTCGTCGCGAATACATTCGGAATGGGCGGTGCCGCCAACCGAACTGATGACGCCAAGGCATCCCTTGGGATCGGTGCTATTGGTCTGGATCGCCAGCGATCCCCGCAGCAGCCGTTCGGCCACGAGCTTGGACGTGGGCGCTTCCAGCGCGGACTTCACATAGCAGAGCTTGTCGCGCTCATAGAGATCGAGCGCCTTGCGGAACAGCGATTCCTTGTTGCCGAAGCAGGCGTAGAGGCTGGGCTTGGTGATGCCCATCGCTTCGGTCAATTCGGCCAGCGACGCAGCTTCATAGCCGCGGCGCCAGAAGACTTCCAAGGCAGCCGCCAGAGCGTCTTCGGGATCGAACTCCCGCGGACGGCCTCTCCCGCTATGTGTCGCCATTTCCATACCGAGCGGTATATAGTGCGGATGGCCGCAGAGTCCAGTGGTACGGCATCATAGGGATGGCGGCGCGCTTGATTGCGCTTCCCGCAGTCTGAGCGGCGGGACATCCAGGTCGACCGGCTGTTCGCCCTCGATCAGGTCGATCAGATGGCGGGTCGCGATCCGCGCCATCTCGCCGAAGGGACGCACGACGGTGGTGAGCGCAGGGGTCAGCATCTCGGCCAGCAGGCTGCCGTCGAAGCCGACGACCGTCAGCGCGGCGGGCACGGCTATGCCGCGTTCCGCCGCAACCTTGAGCACGCCGGCGGCCATGATGTCGTTGGCCGCGAAGATGGCGGTCGGCCGCGTCGGCAGGGACAGCAGGGTGCGGGCGCCCTCTATGCCCGCGTTCAGGCTATAGTCGCCTTCCGTTTCGCCGAGCAACGGCGTCCCCGTTTCCTCCAGCGCCGCGATGAAGCCAAGACGGCGTTCGCACGCCGACATCATCGCCTGCGGGCCGGTGATCATCGCGATCCGGCGATGGCCAAGCGACAGGAGATAGCGGGCGACATCCCCCGCCGCCTCGCGCTCCGGCGAGAGAAGGACCGTGCCATAGCCCGCGATCGGCACGGAAGAGAGCGCCACGGCATGGATGCGTTCCGCCTTCAGCGCTTCGGGCAGGCCGGCGATGCCGGACACCGGCGGCAGGACGACCAGACCGTCGACACGCGACCGGCGCGCGAAATCCAGCACATGGCCGATGCCGCCTTCTTCCGCCATCGGGACGGCGTGGCCAATCACCTCATAGCCGCGTCGCGTTGCCTCCTGCCCGACGCCGCGCTGGACGGTGTCGAGCACCAGTGCGTTGCGATCATGATGGACCATGCCGATGAGCAGCGATCGGCCTATGGCGAGGGCGCGGGCACGCAGGCTGGGCTTGAAATTCAGCTTGTCGATCGCGGCCTGGATGCGTTCGCGCGTATCCTTGTTGACCTTGGGACTTTTGTTGAGGACGCGGGACACGGTGCGGATGGATACGCCGGCCGCGTTCGCGACATCCGCGATGGTCGGTTCGCTTCCGCCAAAATCAAGCTGTGGATCGTCCATGCGCCGTCATCATTCCTGCTGTGGAGGCTCTTCTTAGGGAGCCTCCACCCGCAATACAAATATCGGCCGGCTTTGCCCCACCGTCATGGGACTGTCATCCCGCGCGCCTAGGGCGCCCACCGCACCGCGCCGCACCAAGACAGCGCTATCATAAGCGATTGGGGTCCATATGCTGAAACTGAACACACTCCTTTACGGAGCGCTTCCGGCTGCCTGTCTTCTGGCTGCCCCGGTCCTCGCGCAGGATGCGCCGACGCCCGATGCGGCCGTCGGCGAGCAGACGGGTAGCGACATCATCGTCACCGGCTCGACCCGCGCCCAGCGCCGTTTCGACGTTTCCTATGCGATCAATTCGGTGTCGCAGGAGGACATACAGAAGATCGCCCCCGTCAACATGGCCGACCTGATCGGCACGCTGCCCGGTTTCCAGACCGAAATCACCGGCGGCGAGGTACAGAATATCTACCGCATTCGCGGGCTGCCCAGCGATGGCGGCTTCGTCAGCTTCCAGCAGGACGGATTGCCGCTGTTTCATGAGAATGACGGCGTCTTCTTCCGCGGCGATGCGATCATCAAACCCGATCTGATGATGGATCGGCTGGAAGTCGTGCGCGGCGGCCCGGCGCCGGTCTATGCCAGCTATTCGGGCGCGATCGTCAACCAGATCACCGTCACCGGCAGCGACACGCCGCGCGGCAAGGCCCAACTGACGCTGGGCGACACCGGTCTCTATCGTCTCGACGCCTATCAGGCCGGACCGATCAGCGACGATACCTATTATGCGATCGGCGGCTTCATCCGCCAGCATGACGGCTATCGCGACAATGGCTTTCCCAACGACAGGGGCGGTCAGATCCGCGCCAACATCAAGCATGATTTCGACAATGGATCGATCAAGCTGAGCGCCAATTATGTGAACGACCACAATGTCTTCTACTTGCCGATCCCGACGGCGGACCCGCGTGATCCCGCCACGTCGCTGAACCAGTATATCGATTATTTCGAAGGCACGATGAATTCGCCGGCCTTCCGCAACGTCAACCTCAAATATCGCGACGGTGCGGGCGTCATCCAGAGCAAGACCAGCGATCTGGCCGATGGCCGCCACATGCGGATGTTCAATGTCGGCGTGCAATATGAGGGCGATTTCGACGGCTGGCTGGTGTCGGCCAAGGGCGGCTACACCCAGGGCAAGCTGAATTTCACAGCTTTCTATTCGACCACCAACCCGGCCGATGGCACGACCTTCGCCAACAGCTATCTGACCGCCGCGCGCAATGTCTTCGGCAGCGGGGTCGCATCGATGGGCTATGTTCTGGCGGGCACCAACACCGTCTATGACCCTGCCGCCGCATCGGGGCTGGTCATGTCGGGCCAGTATCGTGACATCGCTTCCAAATTCTATTCGGCGCAGGGCGACCTCAGCGTCGCACGGGCGTTCGATACGGGGCTTGGCAAGCATGACCTGAAACTTGGCCTCTATGCCAGCGCCTATGGCGAAACCAGCAAGTCGATCTATCAGAATTATCTGATCGAGGTCGCCGGCAAGCCGCGCACGCTCGACCTTGTCGCCTATTCGGCGACCGGGCAGGCACTGGGCACCGTCACCGACAATGGCGTGCTCAACTATACCGGTACGCTCAATCAGGGCGACGCCGACGCGACCATGTTCGCCCTCTATGCCAACGACACCTGGGAAGTCGTGCCGGGCCTGCGCATCGATGCGGGCATCCGCCATGAGCGCTACAGCTACAAGGGCTGGGCCGCCGTGACCGAGCAGATCGACCTGGGCGATCCGACCACGCTGGCGGACAACACGACCCGCGGCTTCACCGGGGTGATCATCAACCGCGAATATAAGCCGGACATCACCAACTGGACGGCGGGCGCCAATTACGATTTCAGCCGCAATTTCGGCGTCTATGTCCGTGCCTCGCACCTCGAAACGCCGCCATCGGTGCAGGTCGCCTCGTCGGTCAGCCCCACCGTCATCACGACCAAGGCCGACCAATATGAAGCGGGCCTGAAGTTCGCCGCCGGTCGCTCTTACCTCTATGTCACCGGCTTCTATACCAATTTCGACCCGCTCAACGCCTCTTTCCTGGCCTTCGATCCGACCACCGGCCGCAACGACGTGCCCGTGCCCTTCATCGGCGAAGCGCAGGTCAAGGGCGTCGAGTTTGACGGCATGGTGCAAGTGACGCCCTGGTTCTCGCTCAACGGCGCGCTGACGATCAGCGATCCCAAATATAAGAATTTCCAGAGCAGCACCGGCGCCGATCCGGAACAGGCCGAAGGCAAGCAGATCGTGCGCGAACCCAAAGTCTATGGCAATATCCGGCCGAGCTTCAGCTTCAGCGCGGGTGAGACGGATTTCCAGATCTACGGCCGCTACAATTATATGGGCAAGCGCTATGTCGATCTTTACAACAACACCGCGCTGCCGGCCTATTCGACGATTGGTGCGGGTGTCACCGCGACCCATGGATCGTGGCAGGTGCAGCTGCTGGGCGACAATCTGACCAATGCCCATGGCCTGACCGAAGGTAATACCCGGACCGACTCGCTGAGCGGGCAGGGCAGTTCCAGCGCCATCTATGGCCGTCCGATCTTCGGCCGGAACTTCCGCCTGGTGCTGAGCAAGAGCTGGTAATGCTGGGCCGGTCCCTGATGCTTGCCGCCACGATGGTCGTGGCGGCAAGCCAACCCGCCAGCGCGGGCGTGGCGCGTGATGCGCAGACCGAGGCGCTGTCGCAGCAGCTTTTCCCGCTGCTCGGCACGCTCGGCCGGTCGGCGCAGATGGTTGAGCAGGTGCGGGCGCAGCCTGCACTGGCTGCGACGCTGGCCGCCCGAGCGGCGCGCGTGGCCGCCTGTGCCGACGCCGCCGCCTGCATCGCCCATGCCTTGCTGTGGAGCGACGCCGAACGCACCGCGCTCGATGCGGCGATCGCCACCAGCGCGCGCGCGCCTCTGGAACGGGCGAACATCCTGGCCGATGACGGCATTGCCGGCCAGTTGCGACGGGAAATCGCTGGACTGAACGCGATCATCGCCACCTACGCGCTCGGCGAACCCTCCCGCTATCCCACGATCGACGGCCCGTCGGTCCCGGTCGACAGCCAGGAGGCGAAGGTGCGTTTGCAGGCGGCGGTTGCGCTCAGCGGCACGCCGCGCGAGGGCAGCGCGCAAACGCTCGATCGCAGCGTCGAACTGGCGCTGGCGCTGCTCGACGTCAACGACCGCACCGACGCCATCGGTTTCGAACCGATCGACGATGGTCTTAACGCCGCGCCCATGGCCCATGCGCGCCGCGTCAACTGGAAACGCTATCGCTACAGCGCGATCATCCTCACCGGCATCGGTCCCGAGGTGCTGGACATGCCGCTCAGCCCCGGCGGCAAATATCATGTCCGTCTTGCGGCGAACCGTTTTGCCGATGGGGACGCGCCCTTCATCATCGTCAGCGGCGGACGCGCGCATCCGCGCGGCGCCATGTTCGCCGAAGCCATCGAGATGCGCCGGGCGCTGATCGACCGCTATGGCGTGCCGCCCGAAGCGATCGTCATCGAACCCTATGCCCGGCACACGACCACCAATTTGCGCAACGCCACGCGCCGGCTGATGGCGTTGGGTGCGCCGCTGGATCGCGAGGCGCTGATCGTCTGCAACATGACGCAGAGCGCCTATGTCGAAAGTCCGCTCTTCGCCGATCGCAACCTCAAGGAACTGGGCTATCAGCCGGGCCGGATCGGCCAGCGGCTGTCGCCCACCGAGCTGCTTTTCCGTCCCGACCCCGTGTCGGCGCGCGTCGATCCGCTCGACCCGCTCGATCCCTGACGTGCAGGAGGCAGTCATGCGTAACATTATCCTCATCGTCGCCGCGCTCGGCTGCGCGCTGGCGGCATCGCCCGCTCTGGCTTGGGGCGAGCGCGCCCATGGGGTGATCGATCGCGCCGCGCTCGATGCCCTGCCGGCGGACGGCCCGGTCTTCCTGCGCAAACATGCCGACTATATCGCGGCCTCATCGACCATGCCCGACAGCTGGCGCAATGCGTCGGAACCTTTCTCGAAGATCGAGGAAGATCCCAATCATGGCTGGTTCAGGGAGCAATTCGCTTTCCTGAAGCCCATTCCCCGGTCGCGCTACGAATTCATCCTGGCGCTGCATGACGAATATCTGCGGATCAAGGACAGCGATCCGCAACGGGCCAGCCGCACCAATGTCCGCTGGACCGGAACGCTGCCCTATGCCGCAATGGAAAGCTATGGCCGGATCGTCGTCTGCATGCGGCAGGTGCGCGCCGCTCAGGCGACCAGTGGCGACACATCCGTGCCCGAACGGAATTGCGCCTATCAGGTGGCTCTACTTGGCCATTATATCGGCGACGGGGCGCAGCCGATGCATGATTCCGTCCACAGCGACGGCTGGCGCGGCGACAATCCCAAGGGGTTTACCACCGACCGTAGCGTCCATGGCCGGTTCGAAAGCCAGTTCGTGGACCTCATCGCGCTGACGCCGGCCGACATTGCGGCGCGGGTCGGCGCGATCGGGCATCAACAGGGCGACCTGTTCGAGGCGGTCCTGTCCTTTCTGGATGATGCCGCCGCACGGCTGGAGACAGTCTACAGCCTCGAAAAGCTGGCCGGTTTCCGCGATCCGCGCGACACGGACGTGCGTGACACCGTCTATGCCCAGACCGCCACGGGCGCGACTATGCTCCGCGACATGCTCTACCGGGCCTGGCGGGAAAGCGCCGTTCCGCCTGCCGAAGTGTCGCCATCGCCGCTCGATCCGACGAATCCACGCTATAATCCGGCCACCGGTTCCGCACCGGGCTGATTTCAATCGAACAGCCCCATATCATTAGACCGTGGACGAGCCGCCTAGAGGCCGCTATTTCCAGCCGTTCCATAATCAGGAGCTTATATCCTCATGAACAACACCGATCTCGCCGAAGCGGTTGCCGCATCCCACGACATCAGCAAGGCCGAGGCCCGCAAGCTGGTCGACAGCGTGATCGGCGCCATCGCCGATGCTGCGGCCAAGGGTGACGAAGTGTCGCTCAACGGCTTTGGCAAGTTCAAGGTCAAGGACAGCCCGGCGCGCCAGGGCCGCAACCCCGCCACCGGCGCCGTGATCGAGATCGCCGCCTCGAAGAAGCTGACCTTCACCCCCGCCAAGGCGGTCAAGGACCGGCTGAACGGCTGATCCGGGAGGCGGTCGCTTCCCATGCATTTCGATGATCAGATGCATCGCTATTTCGGGACCACCGACCTTGATGCGGTGATGCCCGAGGCGATGGCTGCGGGCATCGAGCGGATGCGCGTCGACCTTGGCCTGGAAACCAGCCAAGGTCGACGCTTCGCGCTCTGGTCCTTCCTCTTTCTCCTCGACGCGGCCCCCGATATCGACATGAGCTTCGATGATCCGGCCGACCGCGATGCCGCGCGCGCTTTCATGGACATGGTCGAAAAGGGGCCGTCGGCGGATTGACGCCGCCCGGGCGCCGTCGCGCCTCCGTCATGACCGCGGATATCCTGTCCCCGAATAGGACAGGATGGGAGCGACGTCTTGCGCCATCCAGGCCGGATTCAAGGCGCCGCCATCGGCGGCACGGCGATCGGCCTGACGCTCCGCGCCTGCCTGTAGCGCTCCGGGCCAGTCGTCTTCCGCGACTATCCTTAATTGCAATTGTCGCAATGCGCGGCATCTTGTCATTATCTCCGGGGGAAGGGCGCCTGCCGGAAATCAGGGCGCATTTCCCCTGTGCACGGATTTCGATTGGCGCGGGACGGTCCAGATGTTTCAGCTTCGCGGTCTTGCCGGCAAGTTCAACCTCGCTGCCGATCCTGAATGGCTGATTTCATGGGGCCGGCTGATCGCGGTCCTGTTTGCGGCCCTGGCCATCTATCTCGATCCGACGCGCCCGGCCCGGTCGCTGAGCGAGGTTCGTGCCGTCCTTGCCGTCTACCTGCTTTTTTCGCTCTGCATGGCATGTGGGCTGTTGCGCAGACCCTTGACGCACCCGACCCACCTCGTCGCCCATGGCATAGACGTGCTGGCCCTTGCGATCCTTGTCTATCTCACCGACGAACTGGCCAGCCCCTTCTTTCCTTTCGTCCCCTTCATCCTGCTCGCGACGACCATGCGATGGGGCATGCGCGGCGCGGTGCTGGGGGCATTGGCGATGGAAATCATGATGATCGCCGTCGGCTGGCAGGATCTGACCGATGGAGAGTCGGAGCTTAACCTCCTCATCATCCGGTCGGCCTATTTTCTGATCGCGGCCGCCATGCTGGGCTATTTCGGCGCCTGCCGCGCCCGTAGCAGCCATCGGTTCGCGCAGCTTGCCGGATGGTCGGCGGCGCCTGCCGATATGGACCGGCGCATGTGGTTGCAGGATGTGCTGGATCATGCCGCCAGGCTGCTCGGGGCGCAGCGCCTTCTTCTGGTCTGGCGCGATCAGGAGCGGCAAAGCAGCCATATCGTGATGTTCGGCCCCGACGGTTTGCAGGCGCGCGATGATCTGGCGCCAGCCTTCTGGCAAGACCGGACGGCGAGCTTCAAGGCCCAGCTTCTGTCCCCCAAGGTCGAAGCCGCGGAAATCAGCGCCATAGCGACGGCCACGGGCTGGCGCCAACTGACCATTGATCCGCATCGGCTGCGTTCCGCGCCTTTCGGAGGTTCCCGCAATATTGGCCGTCTCTTCATGTTCGACGCGCCCTTCCAGCATGAGGATACTTCCGCGCTTGCGCGGATCACCGCGCTGCGGATCGGGCATGAGATCGAACGTTTCGACCTGATGAAGGCGATGGAAGATCGCGCCCGCGATCAGGAGCGGGTCCGTCTGGCGCGCGACCTTCATGACAGCGTGCTGCAGGATCTGACGGCCGCCTCTTTGCAGTTGAAGGCCATCGGCGCGGGTCTGAGCGCAAAGGCCCGTGAGCCTTTGAGCGGTGTCAGCAGCATGCTGGCGGAACAGCAACGGCGCATCCGGATTTTCCTGGAGAATAATTGGCCGGCGGACCCCGTATCCATGCAGCTTTCGGCGTCGCTGATGCAGACCGTCGACCTGCTTCGCGACCAGTGGGGATGTGAGATTGCGCTCAATGTCGATCCGGCCGGCATGGAAGCGAGCGCAGCGCTTCACCGGGAACTGGCGCAATTGCTGTGCGAGGCGACGGCCAATGCCGTGCGCCATGGCGGCGCCACGCGCATCAATGTCGACCTGTTCGCCGGGCCGGACAAGATACGCATGGATATTGCCGACAATGGATGCGGCATGCGCCCGCAGGGAGGGCATGTCTCGATGCCCAGATCCCTTCGGTCCCGGGTCGAACATCTGGCCGGCAGCCTGGCCATCGTCCGCCATGCGCCCGGCCTGGCCATGACGATCGAAATGCCGGTTCCATGACGCCATATAGCGTCTTCCTGGCCGATGATCATCCGGTGGTGCTTCGCGGCCTTGCCGAACTGATCAATCTGGAAAAGGACTTCAGGGTCGTCGGCAGCACGAGCGAGCCGAAAAACGCCTTTGCGATGATCGACCGGCTGAAGCCCGATATCGCCGTGCTCGACATCAATATGCCGGATGTCAGCGGGCTCGCGCTGTTGCGCCGGATGCGCAACGCCGACCTTCCCGTGCGGGTGATATTCCTGACGGCCGTCATCACCGACGCCCAATTGTCGGAAGCGCTGGCGAACGGCATATGGGGTCTGTTGCTGAAGGAATCCGCGCCCGACGCGCTGATCGATTGCCTGCGCCGTGTCGGGGCCGGATATCCATGGCTGCCCGATGAATTGGCGGCGCGGGCCAATCCGCCCTGGCATGAAGGCATCAAGCCCGGCCTGGATGCGCTGACGCCGCGCGAGATGGAAATTGCCGGCCATGCATGCCGGGGCCTGTCGAACAGGCTGATCGCCAGTGAACTGGGGGCCAGCGAGGGGACGGTGAAGATTCATCTCCACAATATCTTCCAGAAGCTGAAGATCCGGAACCGCACCGCCCTGGCGGCGATCTACTACAAGGGAAGTAGCGATTCCGGAGCAATCGGAATTGAGGCGGAAATGGCGCAAAGGAGCTAGGGACCTTTCCCTAACGGCGTATATAATTCCATGGATTCCGGGGCGACGCAGCTTGCCATAATATTGATCGCATCGGCGCCGACGGGGGAGCAGCGATCATCATGGCAACGCAGATTCGACAAGATTTTAAGCCGGCCGCTGGTCCTGGCAGGCCTGACCTTCTGACGCTCGATGAAGCCATGGCACTCGACATGGTGCGCGCGAACCAGCTTTATGCGCGGCACCTCAACCGCCATCTGCTCCAGATATACGCGATACTGGGCCTGGACATGCTGGACGTGCGATCGGCGGAAGGCACGACGCTCCATCTGGCGGACGGGCGCCGGGTGCTGGACTTTTCGACCGGCATGGGGGCGGTCGGGCTGGGGCATAACCATCCGCGCATCCTTGCGGCCGAGCGGCTCTGCCACGAGCGGCGGATGCTCGACATCACCAAGCTGTCGCCGCACAAGCTGCAGGCCGCGCTCGCCTATAATCTGTCGCAGATATTGCCCGACCCGCTGGACACCAGTTTCTTCGCGACATCCGGTGCGGAGGCGAATGAAGCCGCGATGAAGCTGGCCGAACGCATCCAGACCCCCAAGGGCAAGCGGAAATTCCTCTGCATGCAGGGGGCTTTCCACGGCAAGACCCATGGCGCGCTGTCGCTGACGACGGCGACGGACGTGCATACGGGCTTTCTGCTGGGCGTGCCCAGGGAGCATGTCATCTACATTCCCTATGGCGATATCGACGCCCTGCAACTGGCGATCGCGAATGCGAGCAAGGATGGCCGGCACAACGACATCATCGCCGCCATCATGGAACCGATCAGGGGCACGGCCTGCGAAGTGCCGCCGCCAGGATATCTGAGCCAGTTCGTGCGGCTTTGCCGCGACAATGACATCATTTCGATCTTCGACGAGGTGAAGGTCGGCTGCGGGCGGACCGGGCGCTTTTGCGCCTTCATGCACGAAGACACCGTCCCGGACGTGGTCACGCTGGCAAAGACGCTGGGCGGGGGAAAGCGCGCGATCGGTGCGATGGTGACGTCCCAGGCGCTGTTCGAACGCGCCTATGGCAACCGCAACGACTGCAACCTGCACAGCTCGACCTTCAGCGGCATCGGCGAAACCTGCGCGGTCTCGATCGAGACGCTCAACGCCCTCTATGAGGACGGGCTGATCGACAATGCCGCGAAGATGGGCGACTATCTGGAGGCGCGGCTGGAAGGGTTGCGGATCAAATATCCCGGCACGCTGGTCGATGTGCGGGGGCGGGGGCTGTTCCGGGCGATCCGACTGAATTTCCGGGAGGATCTGGCGGCGCGGCTGGTCGATGTGTCGCGCAATCCGCTGTTCCTGACCTATCAGACGGTCCTGATCGGCGCCGTCGCCCGCCAATTGTTCGAGCGGCACGATATTCTCGTGCATTTCCAGCCGGGCGCGCGCGACATCCTGCATTTCATGCCGCCTTTCACGGTCACGCGGGCTGAAATCGATCAGCTGGTGGACGGGCTGGATGATATTTTCGCAAGAGGGATCGCCGACTCCGCGCTGCGTTTCGTCGCCGGCAATGTGAAGCGGCTGTTTTCCAGCGCACGGGGGAGGAACTGATGCTCCTGTCCGCCGCAAAACCGGGATCGGCGACCGCGCAGATCGACATCGGCCGCTGGCTGGACCGCATCTGCCCGATCGCCTTCCCGCTGATCGCGCTCATCCTGTTCCTGCTGGCCACCCATCACGGCATCGGCATATGGCCGGACAGCGCGCGCTACATGAACATGGCGCATAATGCCTGGGATGCGCCGCTCTATCCCGCGCTGCTGCAACTGGTGGCGATGACCGGACTCGACATCGTCCAGGGGGCATGGCTCATCGCCATCGTCCTGGCCGTGCTCAACCCATGGCTCAGCTGGCATCTGTTGCGCCGGGCCTGCGGCCAGCCCGCCTATGCCGCTTTTGGCACCGCGCTGATCGTCCTCTCGCCGCAGACGGCCTCGCTCCATGCGCTTGCCATGTCGGAGCCGCTCTTCCTGGCGATGATCCTCGCGACGCTCGGTGCGCTGCTGCGCTATCTGCGGGACGATGACGGGCGCTGGCTGATCGTTGCGGGCACATGGATCGGGCTGGCGTCGCTAGTGCGCTTCACCGGGCCGCCGCTCGGCGCCGCCATCGCGCTCTTCCTGCTGATCGATCCCCGCCACAGCCTGCCGCGCCGCCTGGCGAATATCGCCCGCATCCTCCTGCCTTCGGCCGCGATCTTCCTCGGCTGGGCGCTGCTCAGCGAGGAAATTACCGGTCGCTCCACCGGGCGGCCGCTCGAATGGTTCGGCAATATGGCAGGCAGCGAATGGCTGGCCAGCTTCAATGCGCTGACGATCTGGATATTGCCCAACGGCGTGCCCTTCGCGATCCGCAGCACGCTGTTCCTCGCGGTGTTCGCGGCGAGCCTCTGGCTGCTCGCCCGGCATGGCTGGCAGGCGGTCAGGGCGCGGATCGACGGACAGGGCACTCCCGACCTGCTCGCCGTGCCGCTAACCTTCTTCTTCTTCGCCTATCTCGCCTTCATGGTGCTGGCGACGTCGATCGAGGCCAATCTGCACCTCAACGGCCGCTACGCCTATCCGATCTACGGCACCAGCATCATGGCGGTGACGATCGCGCTTGCCTGGTTCCGGGATGCGACCGGGCCGACCCGGCTGGTGCGTCATGCGCTGACGGGCCTGGGCGTGGTGATGCTGCTCAGCCATGGCCTGCGGACAGCCGACCGCACGCATGAGGCATATGTGGATGGCGTCGGCTATGCCTCGCGCCAGTGGGTCACGTCCCCCACCATCGCTGCCGTCGGCCGCCTGCCGAGGGACGCGATCCTCTACAGCAACGGCGCCGACATCATCGGCTATCATCTGCGCAGGCGGTCGCGCGGGCTGCCGGAGCCTTTCGCGCTGCGCACCGGGCATGACGATCCCGCCTTCCCCTATGCCGCCCAGCTTGCCGCAGCGCGCGCGGCACTGGCCCGGGGCAATGCCTATGTCGTGTTCCTGAACGGGGTCGACTGGCGCTTCTACATGGGGTCCGAAAAGGAACTGGCCCGCAAACTGGATCTGGTTCGGGTCGCGCAGCTGGCCGACGGCAGCATCTATGCCGCACGCAGTGCGCAAGTCGGGGAGATTGAGCCATGAGACACCAGGGTACGGCCGACATCCCGGCGACGCACAATCCACGCGGCAGGGTGCGCGACTATATCGCGATCGCCCGGCTCGATCACATGACCAAGCATGTGTTCATCCTGCCCGGCATCCTCCTGGCCCATGTGTTGCGGCACCCGGCTGTCCAGACGGTGCCGATCACCATCCTGATCGGACTGTTGAGCGCGGTCGCGATCGCATCGGCCAATTATGTGATCAACGAATGGCTGGATCGCGAATTCGACGCCTTTCATCCGCTCAAATCGTCACGGACCGCCGTGCATCGCAACCTGTCGCCGGCGATCGTCTATACCGAATATATGCTACTGGTCGTGCTGGGGCTGGGGCTGGCGATGCAGCTGGGCGCGCTGTTCGCCTTCACCGCTGCCGCCTTTGTGCTGTCGGGCCTGATCTACAATGTCGCGCCGATCCGGACCAAGGACCGGGTCTATCTGGATGTGTTGAGCGAGAGCATCAACAACCCGATCCGGCTGATGCTGGGCTGGACTATGGTCGATCCGACCACCATGCCGCCCAGCAGCCTGCTGTTCGCCTACTGGATGGGGGGCGGCTTCCTGATGGCGGCCAAGCGGCTTGCCGAATATCGCGACATCACCGCCGACGGCGGCGCCGACCTGCTGCCCCGCTATCGCCGTTCCTTCAGCCGCTACAATGCCGAATATCTGGCGGTGTCCTGCCTGCTCTACGCCATGCTGTCAGCCTTCTTCCTGGCCGTCTTCCTGATCAAATACCGGCAGGAATATATTTTCGCGCTGCCATTCATCGCGATCCTGTTCGCCAGCTATTTCTGGCTGGCCATGCTCCATGGATCGGTCGCATCGCGGCCAGAGCGGCTGTTCCGGTCACGGCGGTTGATGCTGGCATCCTTGAGCGTGGCGGTGGCGCTGACGGTGCTGACCTTCATCGACATGCCGTTCCTCAACGATCTGTCAGCGCCCTCCTACGTCCATGTTCAGCCGTGACCCGCAGCCTCATCTGGGACGAATTCGACCTGGTCGTGTTCGACATGGATGGGACGCTGTACGACCAGTCCCGCCTTCAGCGCCACATGATGGCGGCGCTGGCGCGGGATGCGCTCCGCAGGCGAAGCCTGTGCACGATCCGCACCCTGTCCGCCTTCCGCAAGCAGCGCGAAAGCATGGCCGACATGCCGGTGGAGGATTTCGACGCGGCGCAATATCGCTTGCCCGGCCGCGCGCCCGAACAGGTGCGCATGATGGTCGCCGACTGGATGGAGCGCCGCCCGCTTCCCCTGTTGCGCCGGTATCGTGCCGCAGGGGTCGGGCAATTGTTCGAACGGCTGGCCCGGCGCCATGTGGTGGCGATCTATTCCGACTATCCGCCTTCCGAAAAGCTGGCCGCGCTTGGCCTTTCGGCGGCCCTGACGGTGGGCGCCAATGATGTGGGACGGTTGAAGCCCGATCCGTCGGGGCTGCTGCTGCTCATGGAGCGGGCGCATGTGGCGCCTGCCCGCACGCTGATGATCGGCGATCGCGACGACCGCGATGGCGAGGCCGCGCGTCGGGCCGGGGTGCGTGCGCTCATCCGGGGACGCGATTTCCGGCATTTCGACGAGCCGATCTTTCGCCATGTGGCCTGATTTCCCCGCAACCGTCCGCGCTCTGGCGGAAGCGATCGCCGATCGGGAGACAGGCGCCGCAGGCTCGCCCGAAGCCGCCGCCGCCTTCGTCCTGGCAAGCTTTCGGGGCATGCCCGCCTATTTGCGTCCGCCGCTGCGTGCAGCGACCCTGTTCTTCGACGCATGGCCCGCGATCAGGCGTGGACGGCCTTTCCACCGACTGCCGGTCGACCTGCGGTTGCGGCAATTCGATGCCTGGGAACGCTCGCCGATCGGACCGGCCCGCATGCTGACGACCTTCTTTGCCAGCCTGATAGTGTTTAGCCTGTGGTCGAACGACGGCGCGCATGGCTGACCGGCTGCGGACCGATGTGGCGGTGATCGGATCGGGACCGGGCGGTGCGGTCACGGCGAGCCTGTGCGCGGAGGCCGGCTATGCCACCTTGCTGATCGAGGACGGGCCGGACCTGCCGCTGGAGGCGAACGCGCATTTTTCCGGCGACGAGATATTGAGCAAATATCGCAATGCCGGCATCGCCATGGCGTTCGGCAAACCGTCGGTCAGCTTTGTCGAGGGGCGCTGCGTCGGGGGCGGAAGCGAAGTCAATCGCGGCCTTTATCACCGCACGCCGGCCTATGTGCTGGAACAATGGAGCCGCAGCCACCGCGTCGATCATCTGACGGAGGCGGCGCTGGCGCCGCATTTCGACGCATGCGAGCAGACCGCCCGGATATCGCGGCTGCCCGGAACGGCGCCCGATCTGTCGCAGAGGCTGGGCGACGGCGCGGCGCGGCTGGGGTGGGACGCGATCGCCGCGCCGCGGCTCTACGATTATGGCGCGGGCCGCAAACAGTCGATGAGCGAGACGTTCGTCCCCCGCTTTCGGCAAGCCGGCGGTCGGCTCATTGCGGATTGCCGCGCTACGCGGATACGGCGTCTCGGCGGGAAATGGGAAGTGACGGCTCGGCAGGGGCGGGGCGACCTGACGATCGAGGCCGATGCCCTGTTTGTCGCCTGCGGCGCGGTGCAGACGCCGGCTTTGCTGCGCCGGTCGGGTTTTCGCCGCAATATCGGCAACAGCCTGCGTTTCCACCCGATGATGAAGGCGGTCGCCCTGTTCGACGCGTCGGTCAATCGCCCCGGCGATCCCGACCCGGTGCACCAGATCAAGATGTTCGAGCCGCGCTTCGGCATCGGCTGCTCCATCAGTTCGCCCGCGCTGCTGGCGCTGGCGCTGGCGGGCAATCCGCAGATGCGCGCGCGGATCGGCTCCGACGCGGCCAGGATGGGTCTCTATTATGTCCAGAACGGCACTGGCCACGCCAGGGTGCGCAACCTGCCGGCGATGCAGGATCCGCTGGTGTCGATCCGGCATGAGGAAGAGGAACTGGACCAGCTTTATGACGGGCTGAAGCATCTGATGCGGGCGCTCTTTGCTGCCGGGGCCGAAGCGGTGCAGCCCTGCATCCGGGGCTTTCCGCTGCTGCGATCCGTTGACGAGATTGCCGCCCTGCCCGCGCAGCCGTGGCGATCCGCCCTGCTGACATCGGTGCATGTCTTTGCGTCCTGCCCGATGGGCGAGGACATGTCGCTGTGCGCGACCGATAGCTGGGGACGGGTCCATGGCGGCGACGGGCTGCGGATCGCCGACGCATCGCTGATGTGCGGCCCGACCATCGCCAACCCGCAGGGCAGCGTCATGGCGATCGCCCATCGCAACGCGCTGCATGCGCTGGAAAGGCGGTTCGCATGACCCTGCACCTCGTCACCGGCGGATCGGGCTTTATCGGCGCGCGCGTCGCCCGACGCCTCCATGAGCGCGGCGATCGCGTGCGGGTGATCGACAGGATCCGCGATCCGGGCCTGCCATCCGCGATCGACTTCCGGCAGGGCAGCATCTGCGACGGGGCCATGGTCGCGGACGCCATGCGCGGCGTCGACATCGTCCATCACCACGCCGCGCTGGTGGCGCAGTCCGGCGCCGGCCGGCGCTATCGAGAGGTCAATGTCGAAGGAAGCCGCACCGTCGCGCTCGAAGCCGTGCGCGCGGGCGTCGGCGCAATGATCCATCTCAGCAGCACCTCCATCTACGGCATGCCGCCGCCGGGTGCGATCACCGCGCAAACGGTGCCGCATCCCTTCGAAGCCTATGGCCGATCGAAACTGGAAGCCGAAGGCATCATCGCGGATATCTGCGAAGCGGCCCGCATGCCGTTGATCACCATCCGCCCGCGCGTCACGCTGGGCGGCGGCCGTTTGGGCATCTACCAGATATTGTTCCAGTGGATCGCCGAAGGCCGCCGCCTCTACATCATCGGCGACGGCAAAAACCGGCAACAGTTCATCCATGTCGATGACCTGATCGACTTCTACATGCTGGCGCTCGCGCAGGAGCGGCCGGGCACCTATAATGTCGGCACCGACCGGTTCGGAACGTTGCGGGAGGATCTGGAGACGCTGATCCGCCATGCGGGCAGCGCGTCGCGGATTGTCGGCCTGCCCGTCGGGCCGGCGATTGCGGCGCTGGCGACCTTGCGGGCCTTGCGGCTGTCGCCGCTGGTGGCGTGGCAATATCGGACCTATCATCGCGACTGCCATTTCGACGTGGCGCCGCTGAAGGCGATCGGATGGAAGGCGCGCTATTCCAACGCCGCCATGCTGGCGGAAAGCTATGACTGGTTCCTGACGCATCGCCACGCGATAACCATGGCGTCGGCGCATCGTTCGCGCTTACCGCAACGTGCCATCGGGCTGATCCGCCGCCTGTCCTGAATGCCTGCCGCGCCGCGCCGTCGCCAGCCAGACCAGCGCATAGAGGGCGGTCGGCGCCCAAAGCAGCAGATGGGCCAGCATCAGCACCGCCGCGCCGAAATTCCGATCCACCCCGGCAAGGCGGAACATCGCCAGTCCGAACAGTTCGAAAGTGCCGAAATGTCCGGGCAGTCCCGGCACCAACGTTCCCAGGGTGCTGGCCGTAAAGGCGGCCATGGCGGGCGCCCATTGGCCGATCGCGCCGCCCAGGCTGATCCAGGCGCCCAGGAACAGGCCCGCCTCCAATATCCAGCATGTCAGCGACAGAAGCAGGAAGAGTCCCTGCCGGCGCGATGACCGCAATATCGCAAAGCTGCGCAGGGTGGCCCAGGCTCCGTCGACGATCCTGCCTTTCCAGCCGCGGGCGACCGATGCGCCGGACGGCGTCGGCGTTCGCCCCGCAATCAGCGCAGCCAGCCGGGCCAGGATCATGAAGCCCAGCAACAGTCCGAGGGCGGCGGTCAGGCCGGTCGCCGTTCCGAGATGGCTGGCAAACAGGACGCCGCCCAGCAGCAGCAGGGCGGACAGGTCGTAAAATCGTTCGATCAGCATCGCGCCAAGAACGCTGCTCGCCGGCAGTCCCATGGACCGCTGGAACCAGGCGAGCCGGAAAATGTCGCCGGCGCGCAGCGGCAGCAGGTCGCTGATCCCGAAACTGGCGATGAAGGGGCCGGGCACCGCGCGCAGCGGCACCGGGCGGCCGGACACCGCCTCCAGCAGCATCCAGAACCGAACGGCGCGCAGATAGAAATCGAGGCCATATAGGAACAGGGCCAGGATCAGCGGCGTCATCGTCGCCCGCCTTGCGAGGGCGGCGATTTCGGACAGGTCGAGCTGGCTGACGAATATGCCGAGCAGCACGGCCCCAGCGAGGCTCTGGAGCAAGGCTCGCCAATAGCGAGACGATGTTCCGCGCCGCGATAAAGGGAGCCTGAAGCCCGGCTTTAGGGGGCGCGGAACCTGCATCGATTGACCATAGTCGGCTTTCCCGCGCTCGCCAGCTTATCGGAAGAATTACCCCTCATGGCGGTGAGCCGTGGCGGCCGGCAATGCAATGGCCTGCGCCCTGCCGGCCGCCCGGACGTCTTCACCGCGCCTTTACGGCGGTGGCCTCGATTTCGACCAGGAAGCCGGGATTGGCGAGGGCGGCGACCTGCACGGTCGACCGGGCCACCTTGTTGGGCTGCCCGGCTGTGCCGAAAAATTGGGCATAGGCTTCGGAAAAGCCTTTGAAATCCTGCTTGCCGCCCAGCTTCGGATCGCCGACCAGGAAGACGGTCAGCTTCACCACATCCTTCAGGCCATAGCCCTGCGCGGCGAGCAGCCCCTCGATCTTGCGGAAGATGGCGATGCTTTGCGCCCGGGTGTCGCCATAGGCGGCTGGGGTCGCCGGATCGGCTGCCTTGTCCGCGACCGGAGGCACCTGGCCGCTCAGATACAGGGTTTCCAGGCCCGCCGGGACCGTGACGCCGGTCAATATGGGGGACGGGCCGTCCGCGCCATGACGGACGATGGCCGGCTGGGCCTGGGCGATGCCGGCGCCGCCCAGCAGGAGGCCGAGCGCGGCGAGGGGATGAGAAATGGACAGCGACATGGACAACTCCGTTGCGGTAGAGTGATTTCGAGTGAAATGGAACATTTCATGGCTCTTAAATCACGGAAAACAAAAGAAAGTAGGGTTTATCCTGATTCAACGTAAACAGGATAAACTTTAGACATGGACGTCGGGCGGGACGAGGGCGTCGGCGGCGCGGCGGCCCGAAAGCACCGCGCCTTCCTGCCAATGGCCAGAATATTGGGACAGATGGCTGCCGGCAAACAGGAAGGGGCCGTCCGGCTGGTTGAGCAGGCGGAAACTGTCCAGTTCGTTGTCGTCTTTCTCCCATTCGAGCCATGGCCCCTGGCTATGGGGAATTTTGGCCCAGTTGATGACGACGGGCCGGTTCAGGTCGCCGCCATGGCCGGGATGGATGCGCTCCACCGCCGACCGGGCCAGCGCCACCTGCTCGGTCAGGGCGCGCCGGGCGAAGCTGCGCGCGGCGTCCTGCGCCATATAGGCGGCCAGCAGCACGGCCTGGGGCTGCTGGAAGCGGTCGGATGGATACCAGATGATCGATGTTTCCCCGCCGACGAAGGAGAGGCCGCCATAGATTTGCTGCTCCTCCCAGAAGGGCCGGCTCTGGAACGCGACCTTGACCGAATCCTCGTAGCGCGACGTCGCGATGGCCCGGCGCACCGGCGCGCTGAAGTCGGCGGAGATGCCGGCGAGCACGGGCAACGGCACGGTGATGATCGCGCGATCCGCCGTCACCGTCTGCGCCCGACCCGTCCGGTCACGATAGCGGATATGGACGCCCCGGCCGGCCCGGCGGATTTCGGCGACCTGCGCCCCAGTAATGACCGGGCGGCGCAGCGCGGCGGCGATGGCGCGTGGAATGGCGTCCATCCCGCCGACCGGCGCCAGCATCGTCGCCTGCATCAGGATATTCTCCTCGAACAGCAGGCCGGCGAGGTTGGGATTGGCGAGCAACTGGTCGAGACTGCGGGGGGCGACCGCCTGCTGCGCCTGGTCGAAGGCGCCCGGCGGCCGGGCAAGGCCGGACCGGGCGCTGCCGCCATAATGGCCATCGGTGGCCAGGTCGCCATAGCCGGTGAGGAAGGTCGCCAGCGCCTTGCGCGTCGGCAGGTCGAGCGTCTGGTCGAGGCTGCCCGACCGCAGCGCCGCTTCCAGCAGTTCGGACAGATGCCCACGCAGGTCGTTGGCCGCCTGCCGCAGGCGCAATGGGCCGGACGAGTCCGCGATGAAGGCGCTGCGGCTGGAATTGACCAGGACCTCCAGCGGCACATGCAGGTCGCGGCACAGGCCCAATATCCCGTCATGATGACTGGGAATACGCGCCGCGCCGGCGTTGAGATACAGGCCCGGGTCGAAGTCGACCGACTGGGCATGCCCGTCCAGATCGGTGAAACGGTCGCCGCCGCGCACGGTCCACACGCGCCCGCCGACCCGATCCCGTGCCTCCAGCACGGTGACGTCGATGCCGCGCGCCTCCAGTTCGCGCGCGGCGGTGAGGCCGGCCATGCCCGCGCCGAGGATGACGACGCTCCCCACCCGCTCGTTCCGGGGCGCACCGAAAAGATGGGAGGGGAGCGCCGCCGCCAGGCTCGCGCCGCCCATCGACCGCAAAAGGGCACGGCGGTCGAGGGCGGGGCCGGGTTTAGAGACTGGCCGAGACACGGAGATACCAGAAGCCGCCGAGGACGCCGAGGGGAGAGGCGTCGGGATAGATGAAGCCGCTCGCCGGCGCATTGGTCGACGGGTAAAGCAGACGGCTTTCGCGATCGGGGTAATTGTCGAAGATATTCTCCGCACCGACGGCGATGCGGAACGTGTTGGCGACCTTCACCCCCACCTCCAGGTCGAAGGAGATTTCGGCGCCGAACGTCTTGTCGCCGCCATTGGCCGCCAGCTGGTTGTTGGTGAATTTCCCGAAATAATTGGCGCGGGCGATGACATCGACCGGGCCTGCTTCGGCGGTCTGGGTGAAGACGCCGCGCCAGCGCGGCAGCAGGCTTTCGATATCCCGCTTGCGCACATCGTCGATCAACTGGCCGCTGCGGCCGTCCGCCAGGGTGATGGTCCGGCGCGACAGCAATGTCGTCCGGTTATAGTTGATCGCCAGCGACGATCCGAGCTTGCCCCAGCCGGGATTGGCCCGATAGCTCGCGACGACGTCCACCCCCTGGGTCCGGGTGGCGAAGCCGTTGGTGAAATATTGGACGACGCCGAGCGAGTTGGGATCGACCACGCCCAGCGCCGCGAGTTGCACCCGGTCGGCATCGGTCACGCTGAAACGGCTGGTCAGGCCGATCCGGTTCGTGACCTTGATATTATAATAATCCGCCGTCACGGTGAAGGCCGGGGCGGGGGTCAGCACCACGCCGCCGCTGAAGTTGACGGACTCCTCCGGCTCCAGCGGCGTGGCGCCGTAATATCGGGCGGCCGCATCGCCGGCGGAGAGCGTCGCCACCTGCACCGGCACGGGATTGGTGCCGATGAAGCTCGTCTGCAGGTTGCGCAGATAGAGCTGGCCCGGCGTCGGCGCGCGAAAGCCGGTGCTGGCGGCGCCGCGCAGGGCGATGGCGTCGCTGACGGCATAGCGCGCGGTCGCCTTCACATTGGTGGTTCCGCCGAAATCCTCGAAATGCTCGTAGCGCACCGCGCCACCCAGGGTGAAGCGTGGCGTCACATCGACTTCCAGGTCGAGATAGGCAGCATAGCTGGCGCGCGACCGATCGACGATCGAGGTCGGGCCATAGCCGGGAAAGCCGTTTGATCCGACCGGATGGGTAATGAGGAAGGTCGTGCCGTCGGCGCGCTTCACCGTCTGCGACGCATATTGGCCCTGGGTATAGGAAGCCGCGTCGCCCGCGCCGATCAGGAAGCTTTCGCGCCGATATTCGAGGCCGCCAGCGATGTTGAGCGGACTGGCAAGGCCGATGTCCAGAGGATAGCTGAGGTCCAGATTGGCATTGAGTTCGCGCTGTTCCAGCGATCCGGCATAGAAGCTGGTCGGGGAATCCGGGCCCAGCGACGGGTTGAAGGTGTCGGATATATAATATTTGATGCGGTTCTGGCCGTAGGCGAGGCTGGCGTCGTAGGTCAGGCCGAAACCGGTTTCGCCCTTGTAGCCGCCGACCGCCGACACGTCCGTATTGGTGCTGCGGAAGCGTGGCGTGAAGCCGTTGGGAAAGAGGGTGGCGTCATTCCATGTCCGCCCGTCGGCATTCCATGTGCCGTCTGCATTTTTGTCGAGATAATAGAGGTTGATCGACTTGCCGAAGGTGAAGGGCGTGCCGGTCGGGCCGGTCGTCGTCACCGCCACCGGGCGACGATAGTTGAAGTCGATTACCTGATCGCTATGCCCGTAATTGCCGAAGAAATAGAGGCTGTCATCTCCGAGCGGCAGTTCGGCATTGACGAAGAAGCGATAGGCCTCGGTATCGGGGCTGCCGAATTTCGTGACCGGTTGCCTGACGTCATAGCCCTGCGATTCCAACACCAGCGCGTCGGGGCGCTGCACGGCGCGATTGGTGTCGTTGGCGTTGATATATTCGCCGGTCAGGTTCAGGAAACCGCCGTCCTGCCCCAGTTTCAGGCCCAGATTGCCCGAAAGCTGGATATCGCGGCCATCGCCCCTGTAATATTCGCCATAGCGGGCATTCAGTTCCAGCCCTTCGGCATTGCGCTTGAGCGCGAAGTTGAGGACGCCCGCGATCGCATCCGACCCATATTGGGCGGCGGCGGCGTCGCGCAGCACCTCCACCCGTTCGATCGCGGCGCCGGGAATCTGGGACAGGTCCGCGCCCTGCGATCCGGCGGCGAGCGATCCGCCGCTCACCTGCACCAGTGCCGATCGATGCACGCGCTTGCCATTGATGAGCACCAGCGTCTCGTCTGGCGGCAGGCCGCGCAGCGTCGGCGGACGGACGAAGGCCGATCCGTCGAACAGCGCATTGCGCTGAAGGTTGAAGGAAGGAACGAGATTCTTGATCGCCGTCTTGATATCGCTGCTGGCCTGCGACGCGAGTTCGTCGGCGGAAAAGACATCGATCGGGACGGCGGATTCGCTGACGGTGCGATCTGTCCTGCGCGTGCCGGTGACGATGATCGTGTCACGCCCTGCCTGTCCTGCGGCCGGCTGCTGGGCGGCCGGCGCCTGTGCCTGCGCGCCCTGGGCAAACGCCACCGCCGCCAGAGCCGCGCCGGCCCTGGCCAAAATCTTTACCGATGTCATGAAGTCCCCCTGACTATTGCAACCTTCTGTCCGCGGGAAAAGAGGTCTTCCCCTGCGGTAATTTATCTACTAATATGGTAGACTAGTGGCGCAATCGAGTTTTACTCATAGCAGGCCAGAGTTGCCGATCCGTCGGTGAAACTGTGCCGATATTCGGCCCGCGCCCTGTAAAAAGAAGGGGCGGGGAAGCGATGAGAGGCTCGGGTCGCGCAGGATTGGGACATTCGAAGATATGTGCATCTCTCGTCGTCCAATGGATTTGACCGGTCGGGAATTCAGGGCATCCCATCCGGTCCCGCCGCCCCAGCGCTTGGCAGGCCAGGGCGAAGCGGCGACAGTTCACGCCCTACAACCGATCATCATGGAGGCCAGTTCATGACCATCGAAACCAGACTGCACGCGCTCAAGCGGCGGATCGGCGCGATCCTGAACGATGATAGCCGCTATGCCATAGCCGCCCATATTCGCGAGCTGGGCTATATCGACCTGCGGGATTTCTTCCAGGCGCGACCGGTGCTTGCCCATGTCGCAGCCATCGAGCGGATGCTGGCGCGGGCTTAGAGCATTCTGAAGTCGGCTGGAACGGCCGACTTCAGAATGCGGTAATCAAAAGACAAAGAGAGCCGGGAACGATTCAATCTAATCGTTCCCGGCTCTAGCAGGGCCTCGCCGGAAGCCTGTGCATGCGGCCCAATGACCGCACCTATCCGGTTGCCGAAAGCGCCGATTAGCGAGAATTTGACCATGTAGGCAGGATGCCTTGGCGCTGGCGGTGATGTCCTTGAACTTTACCGATGTGGGGTCTTTGATCACGTCGCGGGCGCTTGCCATTGCTTTGCCAGCAAATAGGCGATCCGGGTCTTCTGATGCGCCTAGATTGATCATTCCTGATGAATGTAGGCCAGCCACAAACGCTACGGCGCAAGGCTAGCGCGCTTTCGACATCTGGTTCTGATTCCTTGGCGGTCCTGTAACCGCAATCGCTCCCAACCGTTCCTATCAACAATGTGGGGCGTTATGTGGGTCTGGAATCAACCCTTCATGAAATCGTTTAAAATAAACAGTTTATGAAGAATGGTGGCGGAGCGGGAGGAATTAATAACCGTCACTAAAACGGCAGAAATCCAAGCTTTCCGTTCACGTTAACTGAAGCTTTCCCACACCCGTTCCCACGGACGTCTCTGCTGGTCATAAAATCACCAGCTTAATAACATGATGGCGGACGATTCTGGACATGTCCAGACGCGAATGTTGGATCACCTATTTCGCCGTTTTGAGGAGCTTCTATTTCCGCGGGAGGCATCAACATTCAAGCCATACGGCGTAGTAACATCGCTTAGTTTATCATGGGGTGTTCACACTGCGATTGTGCCCCACCGCTTTATCTGAGCGGCTCAAGCCGCGCCGACCTCTACGCTCACTCGGGTAATGTTGTAGAGCGAGACCGCACCAGGCGCGGCCTTGGTTGCGTCAAACAAAGCAAGATTGATCCCTTCGCTCACCGAGCTGCGATAAACCACGCCGTCATAACCGACCTTCTTGATGAACTCGCAGAGATATTGGCTTGGAATATAGTCGATCGCGGCTCCGCTCGGCAGGACAGGTCGGGTAAGCTCGTCACCGAGTCGCTCGAGAAAGGCGATGTCGGCGCGCAGCTGCCCGATTGCGCGGGCATCGGCAAGGAGGAAAGGCGAGACCAGCCCTCGCGGGTTGCGAAGATCAACCGCGTTTAACGGGGGTGCCACTGTGAAGTCGGCGACGCACGCGACCTCACCGGTGTGTGGTCGGATCTCCGCGGCCGCGGTGGCTGGCAGCGATCCAAGGTAGAGATAGGGGATGCCGGCGGGATTGGCTCGGCCGTGGGTCGCTTTGCGCGCCGGCGGCGCTCCCATTTCGCCGATCGGGAACGGATCATCGCGATCTAGGATGCGTGCGCGATACCAGATCGTCGGCATGTCGTCGGCTGGCAGATGGCCAAGCAACTCGCGGAGACGATCGGTGTCGAGCACCTCGTCGAGGAAATAGCGGTTCTTCCACATTAGCTCGTCGCGCAGCGTCTCCCAGCGCGCAAGTGCCGCGCTATGATAAGCTGCCGAGGGCGAGAACGTCTTCCGTACAATATCGCCATCGTCGAGGATGTCGCCAAGCAATTCCTTGGCGTGAGCGACATCCATCGCCTCGTGGCTAAACAGGTCCCAGTCGCCTTTGAGCCAATCGACCAACGTCTGGCCAGCAGCGTCCGGCTCATAAATGCTGATCAGGAGCTCGAAGACATCGCGCAGCGCTAACGGCTCGACCAGCGGCACGCCTGCCGTCCCGCAATAGCCGCAATCGCCACCGCCGGAGCTAAGCGAGGGAATGATGTCGCGACGCAGACCGCGGTCCCCGAAGCAGGCATGGCAGCAGAGCTTGGCCATCGACTTATACCAGGAAATCCGCCAGCGTCTCGATATGGTGGTTCATCGACAGCTTCTTTACATAGCCCAGACCTGGGAAATGGCCCTTGGTATGAAGATCACGAAATTCCTTGATCGCATTGCTCTCGAAAAGATTGGAAGACCCGCTGTTGAACTTCTTGATGAGCTTCTCGAGGGCTTGCGCGAATTTCCCGGCGGGGTCGGTCGGGGTGTCTTTCGTCGTGGAGACGAAATGATAGATATACATGACCTCGTCCTTTTCGGGATCAATGAAGGTCAGGTGGATTGCGACCGCGTAAGCTGGGCCGCCGCCCTCGATATAATCATCCCCAACGATTAGGAAGTCACCGAACCCGTCCATATCCTCTTCGTCATATGTGACGTGGAGGTCTGAAAAGAGTTCAACCGCCGGGTGGTCTGCGTTGCGGCGACGTTCAAACCCATCACGCAGCAGGACGCGCTTCGCCGCACCTTTGAAATGCTTGCGATAAAGCTTGTGGCAATGCTTCTCGAAAAAGACATGGCTTGTGTTAGCTAGCCCGCCGCCGAGTTTTTCCGCGAGCCCCTTCGCCTCGGTGAAGCCGGCATGGATGAACGTCGGGTTGTGCGCCTTGTGTTTTTCGTAGCAGGCGAGCGCGTCGACAGTGTCCATGTCGTTCTGGAGCAAGATGCCGGCGGTGATGCCGCCTTTGTCGAGAAAGCCTTTTTCAAGCAGCGCCGAAATGCTGACGCCGTCCTCTGCATGGTCGCCGTGAAACGGGTTGACGATGACAATCGCCTTGCCGTCGACCTTGCAAATTTCAGTCAGTGCGCGCTCGAGGCCTTTAAGCGCTTCGCGCACGGGCTCGATGATCGGCACGAAGTTCGCCTTCGCCATTAGCGCCGCCGTCTCACGGATCGTGATCAGCTCGAATTGCTTGCCGCGGAAATAAGGGTGATACATGCGGTGGTCAGGCCCAGGCGATCGCTGCGCCGAGCGGGGTGGAGACCGCCTCGACGAGCCGGTCATGATCTGCGCGACGGATCTGAATCGAGAGCGCCGCGGCGTGGAGCGAGCGCGGCAGATGATCGACGAGCTCACGAAGCGGCGCAAGGTCGCGAGTGCGCTTCAGCGTTGTCACCATCGCTCGATGGACGGACATGGGATCGAGATCCTCGAACAAAGCGCGCATCGTCGAATGGCGTTGCGTATTGGGCACGTCAGGCACCTCAATTCCAAGGCTCTTGAGGATCGCTGCAGCTTCGACCGAACGCAACGAATCGAACACGATTGCAGGGCAGATGCGGTCTGGCCGGTCCTCAGCCTCACGCACTGTAGTGATGCGATAGCGTGGCGCGAGCATCATCACGCCAACATCAACTGGCACAGTCTCAAGCACGCTTGCGACATGGCCTTCGCTCGCGATCACATAGACCTTGGCAAAAACCTGCTTGTAATTCGCGACTTGGTTGGCAAGCCGCGCGAGCGAGTCCCGCTCGGACTTGATTTCATATACGGTTGCGGTGCCGTTCAAGATCGCGAGGTCAGCCTTGCACGCGCCCGCGCGAAACTCGGTGAGCATACAGGCGGTGTTGAGCGAGTGCGTCCCCATCAGCACATTATGGGTAAGCGCCGAGCGATAGACATACTCATCGCGCCGCCCAGCGGTCTTCAGCACGTTAAACGCCGCGTCAAAAGCCTGTCCGACAGTTGCGTCCCCGGCACAGCCCTCGCCGATTTCAGTCAAATCGAACAGACGTGCGAAGAGCGGCGACCGGCCCTTGCGCGCCATTTCGCGAAAGACAGCCGACGAGAACAGACGCGTCATCGCGGACAGCTGAGTTGAACTTAGTACCACAATCCCCTCGCGACGCTGGAGAATATTCCCAATGACGCCGTCGCACGCTCTAGCGGATTATATCGGTCGAGGGAATCAAGTAAAAGAGCCCCTGCTTTGCAAAGGCTCATCCAGATGCTCGAGTTGGAATCTCACGGGCTTCTGAAAGCTCGGTGGTGGGATCGCCTTGAGTCGCTCGCAGCTGCGAAACGACCGGCCATGACGTCTAACTGCCATTTCGACGATCCTGGAGAAACGCTTCAAGTGAGGCGACCGGTATGAGCGTCATGCTGCCGACCTTGACGGTCTCGATCGCGCCCTCGGCGATAAGCAGGTAGAGCTTGGACCGCCCAATTCCAGTCATGCGGCAGGCATCCTTGATCCGGACCGTGATGGGCGCCGGCGATGGATCGAGGCTCATGGCTGTTCCTCCTGTTTCACAAGGGCTGTCGCCGCGCCGCTGTCGGCACGCATCAACCGCCGCTCGACCAGTTCCATGAATCTGAGATAGCGGGTCTTTCCAAGCCGGGCGGTATCGCTGTCGAACGCGGGCTGATGGGCCACGAGCGTCAGTTGGTGAAGGATGAAGACGCCCAGCATCTCGGTCAGCACGTCAACCTTGCGCTCAAGCCGCTCGGCTGTGCGGTTCTGCCGGTCAAGTCGGGGTCCAAAGCGCTGGTCCAGTTCCTTAGCCCCCTTGCGGTCGAGCCAGGCATTGAGCGCGTCGGTCAGGATTTGCGTCTTCGACGTGCCCGGGCTCGCGGTCAGCGCATCCAGCTTCGCCGATAGGTCGTCGGGCAGGTAGAATTGATGGCGGGTCTTGAAGGTTTTCATGACCCGCAGGATCGGCCATGCTGGCCTTGGACGACAGTGCCTCCATGGTGCCGCCGGGTGCCTGTCGGAGGGCAGCCGGTCAGCTGATGCCCAGCCCCCTATTCCTGCTACCAATGGTCCAGTTGATCGGACCGTCGCGCATGAGGCCCGATACTGGCTTGCCGATGGCCCGCTCGAGAACCGGCCGCCAGGGTACAAGGCTGAACTCATGCGCCTTCTCGATCACGGCATAGCGCTGGTCTCCGACCATGACAGCCCGCCGATAGACGCCCTCGATCATTTCGCCGCGCCGATGCGTGACATGCTGCAAGCCCGTCTCCTGCTCGATCTGCTGACTGGTCCGGCTGAGTTCGCGCTGCTGGAGAACCACAAGCAAGTCGCGGCGGAGGCGGGCAGCCTGCCCCTCCTGATCTGCCAGCCTTTGCTCGACGAGCCATGCCTGACGCTGGGCAAGGCCTTTCCTGACGTCCGCCCCAAACTCACCTGCCAGCTGCTGCGGCTGATCGCTGGCTATCTCGCGATCCAGCCATGTCGCGCCGTCATGGTGCGGGAGCTGTTCGAGGGGCCGGACGGAGAGCGTCTCGATGCGGACCGGCAAGCGTCGGCTTTTCTCCCGTTCGTAGCGTTCGGCATCTGCCAGGTGATCCTGGCCGATCACCCAACTGCCATCGGGCTGTCGATCGGGTGCGCCGATCAGCCGCCGCATCGCCTCGAGACGACGGACATGCATCTCTGCTCGGCCCTGGGTCATTAGCGGGTCTTGTTTCATGTGGAGATCGATACTGTAGCGGCCCTGGTGATGGGCAGCGACCTGAGCCACGGCGCGATCGACATCGCGCACGTCAATCGGCGCGGGCGACAGGCGAACGATGCTGCCGGTTGGGATAGCCTGCTGGTCTTCCCCGATATCGACATAGTGGCTGTGGCCATCAATGCCGTCGATGACGAGATAGCGCCGGTCGCGATGCTCGTCGGAAAGACCAGCGGCGACGACCCTGCCGATAATCGCTTTGCCCTGCGCCGGATCGAACAGGGCATGGTTCTGGGGTGGGCGGTGAATGCCGGCCTCCCGAAGCTCCCGGTTCAGCGTCCTGATGATGTCGCCCCGCTCGCCCATGCGCCGCAGCCTGGGCTCCAGTTCGCGATCAAGCGTCCAGCGCCCGTTTCTGCCTTCCTCGGCAAGGCCGAGCCGGGACAGCGTGCGTAGCCGCCCAATGAGCGAAGCATGTTGGCCCGGATCGGCCTTGGTGACGATGATGACACCTTCTTCATTCGCCTCTCGCATCAATGCCCGATCGATGCTGGTGAAGCGCTCCTGCTCGACTTCCCTTGCCACGCTGGCAGCGATCTCTTGGCTAGTGCGAGGGCCAAGGTCGAGGGAGACGATCTCGGTCGCCCGGGTGCGAAGGCCCTGGGTCATATAGTCCCGGGCGATGACCAGGTCCTTGCCGGTCTCGTCCTTGCCGCGCACGATGACATGGCTGTGGGGGTGGCCGGTGTTGAAATGATCGACGGCCACCCAGTCGAGTTTCGTGCCCAGGTCTTTCTCGGCCTGGTCCATCAGGCGGCGGACTACGGGTTTCAGGTCATCATATTGCGCGCCGTCCTCCGGCGCGACGATGAAGCGGAACTGGTGGCGGTCGCCGGCTGAGCGTTCGAGGAAGGGATTGCCATCGACGCGGTCATCGTCGCGGCCATAGAGTGATCCGCGCTCGCTATCACGGGTCGTGCCGTCGCGCTGGAGATAGCGAAGATGGGTGGCGGCAGTCATGCCTTTGCCCAGCTTTACAATCCGGCTCTTCACCACCACGCGGCGGGCGCCGGCGCCTGACGAACCTCGGCCGAGGACCCGGCCGACGCCGTTGCCGCGACCGAGGCGCGCGCCGGTGAAGCGGCGCCCTGATCCGGCACCATGACCGCCCGCACGGCGGGCGCGTGCGAGGGTCTTTCCGACCGTTGGTGTGTCGCTGCCGATGCGGCCGAGCCAGAGGTCAAAATCATCGCTGCCGGCCATGTCGTGATCCTTCCCGCAGAAAGCAGGAAAGGATGGGAAGCCGCCTGCCCAGGCTTCAAGGGCCTCCATCGGGAGGGCAGGAAACGCGGCGTTCTCGAGCGATATGGAGGCACCGGCTTCGGCATGCCTCCATCAGAAACCCTGTGCAGGCGCCATTCCCGGCCGCCTCAGGAGGCAGGGCTTTAATCTTGCCGTCCCTTATGTTTATGAAATTCTAAGCTTTCCCTGTTGAGAACCCAGTAACCAATTGGCAGGATCGCACCTGAAAAGGAGCGGAACCTTGTCAAAAATCGGCGATGCGAACGCTGCATTTTGGCCGCCGAATGGGGCCGATTAAACTGCCGTAGTCGAATAGATTTCTAGCGTATCTCGCTTCAAAAAAAGCAACCTTACAGTGACAAATGCTGACCCATTGCGTCGGCTAAATGCCCAAAATCTACTGCAGATTATTCTCGAAGACCGTCTCGTCGAATAGCGCTTGAGGGCTAACTTCGAGCGCTTGGCTGAGGCTCCAGATCGTTAATAGCGTGGCATTTTGCTCGCCACGTTCGATCAAGCCGACATGGGCCCGATCAACGCCCATACGCGCGCCAATCTCTTCCTGACTCAGCCCTCGTTCCGTGCGGTAACGACGGACATTGGCTCCTACCAGTCTGCGAATGTCCATCCGCAGGGTAGAAGACAAAGGCGTACTTCCGTGCTACGTATTATAATACTCATCACGAGAAAACGAAGGCATGTCATGGGCAATGTTGTAACGGAAAGCAGCACCGGCTGGCGCCACATCTCCGAACTGCCTACCGATCGCAAGGACGGTCGCCGTATGCTGCTTTGGGATGAGGATCTGCCTGTCATAGGCCGCTGGGATTCCGAACGTGACGGTTGGGAAGATCCTGAGAGCATGAGCATGTACGAAGACATCGCCCTCTGGGCTGACATCCTCGCTCCGTAGTAACGGCCGGATCAGCCCGCGATACGCGCCCACCGTGGCGAAAATTACGTTGATCTCTGTCACGGCTGGGACATTTTGCTCCGTCTGCTTTGGAGCGCAGAATTCCAGAATCCAGACGTTCGCAAGGCGCGACTCATGACAGTAATGCGCGCACTGCCACCTACTTGAATATAGCCGTATGATGACTGGACTTGCGATGTTCTTGCGAGACCATAAACGTCTGTCTCGCATGGAACGACCTCACCATAGACATTTCCGGCGACCAGTTCGGCTGGCCTATGGTGGTCTTAAAACGCCTCTCGATCACACACGAGGGGAGGCGAGTTGCGACATCCCTCCCGTCTCAGCCGGAAATGGTGTCGCCAGCAATGTGCGGATATATGGGTTACCGCCCAGCAATACCTTTAAGCATGTAAACAGCAAAACGAAGAGGCCAGAGTGGTAAAATCCTTGAAGCGCGACATGGATATGGTTCGTGATCTTCTCCTCAAGATCGAGCAAGGCAAGACCGTCTTTCAGATACTTGATCCTGCATCGGCTGAGGCCCTCGGGATCGAGCCTGAAGAACCGATGACGGGGGAAGAGGCCGACAAGCTTGCTCTGCATCTCGATCTCCTTGCGGACGCCGGCTTCATCACTGTAAGGCGCATGTCGGGAGGCTATTGGCAGATATCAGGCATTAACTGGTCAGGTCATGATTTCATCGACAGCGTTCGAGATCCAAAAATCTGGCATGCAACCAAGGAGGCCGCCACAAAAGCTGGGGGCTTCAGCGTCGAACTGCTGACGGAGCTCGCCAAGGGGCTTTTAAAGACACAGCTAGAGAAATTCACCGGCGTAAAAATCGACCTGTAGGCTATCCATCAAACTTATGCGTCGGAATCAGACCGTGATGAAATGGAGGTTTCCATCATGGAGAAGCGGGCCGGCAAAAGCATAAGTCCGCCCCAGGGCGGACACCGTTGCAATGGCCCAAGCTGCACCTCAAACGCGCTGATCAAGGCCCATATCATTCCGGCTGGATTTGCGCGGACCCTGCACCGTGACGGTGGCCATAATCTGTTAGTATCGAGCGATGGCGCGCGACGAGCGCGCCATCAACTGGGTACATTCGACAAGACGATACTCTGCGCTGAGTGCGACCGACACCTCGGCGGACTTGACGAATAGCGCAAGCCGGCTGAAGGATTCCCGCTCCGTGAGCCTCACCATGAAAGCGGGCACCTTCGCATAGGCCATGGCTGCGAAATGCCCCTCCTTCTTGGGCTGTCGCGGAAGCCCCTTGGTGATCGCTCGCATCGGCGCTTCAGTCTCGCGATAGCCCGAAGCATAAGCCCAATCGAGAACGGTGCCGATCCGCTGCCGAACCCGTCGCGCCGTCTCGGGCTTGGCGAGCCAGATATCCGACAGGACGTTCCGGATCATGGGCCCTGTAATCTCATGAACCTGCACATGGCCGATCTGCGGGAACACATAAGTCTCGAGCGTCTGGAGCCACTGCTTCTCGTGCTTCTCATTCCGCCATGTCTTGCTGTGCGCAGCGATCACCCTGGCCGCCGCCTGCCGGAATGTGGGAATGCCCTGCGCCTTGCGCCGCTCGAATATCGGATCCAGCCCGAGTTCGACCCAGGTGCGAATTTCTCGTGCCCGCTCTCGGGCCGTCGCCAGCGAAACTTTGGACGCGCTGCCCAGGCCAAAGTCGCGCCGGTTGCCATTCTTCTGCACCCGGCACATCCAGCTCTTGCCGCCGCCAGGCTGAATCACAAGAAACAGGCCGTCGCCATCGCCGAGCCGCCCGGGGCGTGTTGCTGCCTTCACAGCGGTAGCGGAGAGCTTTCCCATGCCACCAAATCTCCCACATTCTTTCCCACATTTCCAATCGGTCACCGGTGGACTGGCAGGGATGAACGTGAATGCGAATCACGCTAAAAGCCGCAGAAAAGCTGGGCTTTAGTGATTCGGGACGGATGTGAAAGGACAGGGTGGTGGCGGAGCGGGAGGGATTCGAACCCTCGATACGCTTTTGACGTATACTCACTTTCCAGGCGAGCGCCTTCGACCACTCGGCCACCGCTCCGCATGCACTGGAGGCGGCTCCCTATCGTGCGTCGGGCGGCTAGGCAAGGGGCATTGAATAGAGGACTTTACTTTATCCGGGGCGCCCTGTTTGATCGTGCCATGACCTATCGCCTCCGCGCCGGACTGCTCGCCGCCCTGATCGCTACCCCGGCCCTTGCCGCCGATCCGCCCGCCGATCCACCCACCCAGCCTCCTGTCACGCCGGCTGCGGTCGTCGCGCAGGCGCCCGCCGCCACCTGGCAGGCGATTGCCGATGACGAACTGCTGGTGATGACCATCGAGGGCGGCAGGCGGGTTGTCATCCAGCTCGCGCCGGCCTTCTCGCCGCGCCATGTCGCCAATATTCAGGCGCTGGCGAAGGCGCATTGGTGGGACGGCACCAGCATCAACCGGGTGCAGGACAATTATGTCGCGCAATGGGGCGATGCGACCGAAAAGAAGCCGATGCCGCCCGGCCTGTCCGTCACCAGCGCGGACGACTATGCGCTGCCGATCGCGAACCGGCGCCTGGCCGTCACGCCCTTGCCCTATCCCGATGCCTATGCGCCCTCGACCGGTTTCGTGGGGGGCTGGCCGGTAGCGATGGACGGCTCTTCGGCCTGGGTGCCGCATTGCTATGGCTATGTCGGCGTAGGCCGCAACGTCTCGCCCGATGCGGGGACGGGCGCGGAACTTTATGCGGTGATCGGTCAGGCGCCGCGCCAGCTCGACCGTAATATCGCCGTCGTGGGACGCGTGGTCGAGGGCATGGCCCATCTGTCCAGCCTGCCGCGCGGGTCGGGCGAACTCGGCTTCTACACGCCCAAGGAGCATCAGGTGCCGATCCTGTCATTGCGTCTGGCGAGCGAACTGCCCGAGGCCGAACAGCCGCATTTCCAGCAGATGGACGTCGCTTCGCCTAGCTTCGCCGACTATCTGCGGCTGCGCGCAAACCGGAAGGATGATTTCTACGACCGTCCAGCTGGCGGGGTCGATATATGCAATGCCCCAGTCCCCGTCAGAGCTGTGCCGGTCAGGGCTGTGCCCTGAGGCCGCGGAGCCGATAGCCGCGCCAGTCGCGGATGCGGCGGATGGCGAAGCTGGTGCGGATCGCCGACACGCCGGGCAGGCGGGCCAGGCAATCGCGATGGACATCGTCGAATCCCTTGAGGTCGGCGGCGGCGACGCGGAGCAGATAGTCGGCCTGACCCGCCATCAGATGACATTCCAATATCTCGGGGAAATCGGCAACGGCCGCTTCGAAGCGGTCCATCGCCTCATGGCTCTGGCTGGTCAGCGAGATTTCGACGAAGGCGTGCAGGTCGAGGCCCAGCACGACCGGATCTAGCCGGGCGGCATAGCCGGAGATCACGCCTGAATCCTCCAGCGCCTTGACCCGGCGGTGACAGGCGGAGGCGGACAGGCCGATCAACTCGCTCAATTCCTGCATAGACCGCTGCGAATCGGCCTGAAGCGCTTCCATGATCGCGACGTCGAACCGATCCATGCAATGAAATCCCGCTGATTGGACTAAGTTCGGGATAACATCCCGTGCGCGGCTGTCAAAGATCCAAAATCAGGGAACATTCGCTGCCCGACCCGCGCTATCATCGGGACATGGCAGCGTGATCCTGTTCACGCCAAGCTTCTGGCCAGCTTCTGGAGAGTCATGATGATCGTCGGCACCGTCAAAGAGATCAAGAATCACGAATATCGCGTCGGCCTGGCGCCCGAGAGCGTGCATGAGCTGACTGCCCATGGCCATCGCGTACTGGTGGAAACCGGCGCAGGCGAAGGCATCGGCGCAAGCGATGCGCTGTATGAAAAGGCCGGCGCCGAAATCGTCGCCAGCGCCGCCGATATTTTCGGCGCCGCCGAGATGATCGTGAAGGTCAAGGAACCGCAGCCGCAGGAGCGCGCCATGCTGCGCCCCGGCCAGATCCTCTACACCTATCTCCATCTCGCGCCCGATCCCGAGCAGACCCGCGACCTGATCGCCAGCGGCGCGACCTGCATCGCCTATGAAACCGTGACCGACGCGTCGGGCGGCCTGCCGCTGCTGAAGCCCATGAGCCAGGTTGCCGGCCGCATGGCGATCCAGGCGGGCGCGACCGCGCTGGAAAAGGCGCATGGCGGTCGCGGCGTGCTGCTGGGCGGCGTGCCGGGCGTGCTGCCTGCCAAGGTCGTGGTGATCGGCGGCGGCGTCGTCGGCTTCAACGCGGCGCAGATGGCGGCTGGCCTCGGCGCCGACGTCACCATCCTCGACCGCAGCCCCGAAGTGCTGGAAAAGCTGGGCATGTATTTCGAAGCGCGGGCCAAGACCCGTTTCTCCAACCGCGCGAACCTTGCCGAATGCGTGGCCGAGGCGGACCTGGTCGTCGGCGCGGTGCTGATCCCCGGCGCGGCCGCGCCCAAGCTGGTCAGCGCGGAAATGCTCAAGACCATGAAGAAGGGCGCAGTGCTGGTCGACGTCGCGATCGATCAGGGCGGCTGCTTCGAAACCAGCCACGCCACCACCCATGCCGAACCGACCTATGTCATCGACGGCGTCGTCCATTATTGCGTCGCCAACATGCCGGGCGCGGTCGCGCGCACCAGCACCTATGCGCTCAATAACGTGACGCTGCCCCACGCGCTGCGCATCGCCGAACTGGGCTGGAAGGAAGCGCTGCGCCGCGATCCGCATCTGCGCGAAGGCCTCAACGTCTGGGACGGCAAGGTCACTTATCAGGCCGTCGCCGAAGATCTGGGCCTGCCCTACACCCCGGCGGAAGACGCGATCGCCTGATTGGCACGTCTCGGTTTCCCGGCGCGCCGATGAGCGCCGGCCAAAAGCGGCGCCAGCCCTCCCTTGGGGCTGGCGCCCTTTATTTTTCCAGCGCCCTGCCTGCTCCAGCCAAGAGCCACCGCCCGATTCTCCGCCATTGTTTCCCGATTGCATCCAACTTTGGCATAAGGACGGTGCGGGTTCCCGCCTTTCGTTCGTCTAATCGGGCAGGGGGACATGACCACATGCCCCCCATGCAGCTTGATTCCGCCGAAGAGAGGCATGGTCTAACGTCATGGTCGATTTACCCACATTCGCCGCCTTGATCCGCAAAGGCGAACGCAGCAACATGCGCGCTGGCCGCACTGGGCAGGAAGGGGCGCGCTGATGCACGGCGATATCATGACCTGGCTGGTTCCGCTCGTCGCCATGCTCGGCGCCGGCCTGCTCGCCGGCTTTGCCGCGGGCATCTTCGGAATCGGCGGCGGCTTCGTCGTCGTGCCCGCGCTGCTTGTCGTGCTGCCGCTGCTCGGCGGCACGCATGACGCCATCGCCCATGTCGCCATCGGCACGTCGGCCGCGACCATCATCGTGACCTCGATCCGCTCTCTGCTGGCCCATGCCAAGCGCGGTGCGGTCGAATTTGAGGTGCTCAAGGCGTGGGCGCCCTGGATCGTCCTGGGCTGCGGCGCAGGCGTGCTGCTTGCCGGCCATGTCAACGGCAACACGCTGAAGATGATCTTCGCGACCGGCGTTGCGCTCATGTCGCTCAACTTCCTGCTGCCCAGCGTCAGTGGCAAGGTCGTCAGCGACACCATGCCGTCGGGTATCGTTCGCATGGGCATTGCCGGGGGCCTGGGCACCTTTTCCTCGCTGCTCGGCATCGGCGGTGGCGTCATCGCGATCATGGTGATGACGCTGTGCGGCCGCACGATCCACCGCGCGATCGCGACGGCATCCGGCATCGGCACGCTGATCGCCATCCCCACCACGATCGGTTTCGCGATCATCGGTTTCGGCGAAACGGGACTGCCCTGGGGATCGCTCGGCTATATCAACGTGCCCGCGACGCTGGCGATCGCCTCCATGTCGATGCTGACCGCGCCGCTGGGGGTTGCCGCAGCGCACAGCCTGCCGGCCGGGCCGCTCAAGAAGATTTTCGGCGTCTATCTGATCGTCATCGCCGTCATCATGTTCCGAAACGCCATCAAGGCCTGAACACCGGCTATCCCGCTCGACTTTTCCCGCAATCACCGCCAGCGACGGGCTAACAGCCTTTGTCACTGGCGGTGATTGCCTTTATGGCTAAGTCGGGAAAGTTATGGCGCAGTCCGATCCGATTTCCGTTTTGCTGGTAGAGGATGATGCTGGCGCGCGCGCCAATATCGCCGCCATATTGAGTAGCGCGGGCATGCGCGTCGAACAGGCTGAGGATGGCCCGACCGGCCTGCATCGTGCGGGTAGCGGCGGACATGATGTCATCATTCTCGATCGCATGCTGCCCTATCTGTCGGGCATCGACGTCGTCACCCGCATGCGCGTCGCCGGCGTGGGTGCGCCGGTGCTGATGCTCTCCGCCCTGGGCCGCAGTGAGCATCGGGTCGAGGGGCTGGAAAGCGGCGTCGACGATTATCTCGCCAAGCCGTTCGAGCCGGACGAACTGGTCGCTCGCGTCCGCGCGCTCTGGCGACGTGCCAGCCAGCGGGGCAGCCATGACCCGGTGCTGCTGTTCGGCGATCTGGAATGCCATGTGAAGGCGCGCACCGCCTTTCGGCAGGGGCGGCATCTGCCGCTCTCGCCCAAGGAATTCGAGCTGTTCCGCTACCTCATGGATCATGCGGGCGAGGTGGTGACGCGCGAGATGCTGCTGCGCCATGTCTGGAAACTGAGCTTCGATCCCCAGACCAATGTCGTCGATGTCAATGTCGGCCGCCTGCGCCGCAAGCTGGAGGAGGGGTTTGACAGCCCCGTCCTTGAAACCGTCTGGGGCACCGGCTATCGCCTGATCGCCCGGACCGAGCCGGCGAGTGCCTAAGCCCGGCCTGTTCCGGTCGGTTTTCGGCCGGGTCACGCTCTCTGCGCTCCTCGTCAGCCTCCTGTCGACGCTCGCGCTCTATCTCGTCGTGCGGCAGATCGTCGACAATGACGGCCGGGCTATGCTCGCGCGGGGGGTCGACACCGACCTTGCCGGGCTCGCTGACATCTTCGTCAGTGGCGGGCATGCGGAATTGCAGGCGCGCATGGCGGATCGCTTCGCCGTCCATCGCCAGGATGGTGAGCAGGTCTGGTATCTGCTGGCCGACGCCAATGGCCGCCGGATGGCGGGGAATCTCGACCGCTGGCCCGCCATCGCGCCCGAAGTGTCGGAGGCGCGCTTCGTCGCCTTGCCCGGCGGGGAGCGGATGTTCGCACGGGCGACGCGGCTTGGCCCCGACGCGCGGCTGGTGGTGGGGCATAGCGACCATCGCGGCCGCGCCTTGCAGGCGCGTCTGGCCATGGCCTTCGCCACCGCCGGCGCGCTGATCGCCATGTTCAGCCTGCTCGCCGGGCATTTTGCGGCCCGCCGCCTGCGTGAGCGGGTGGAGGCGGTCAACGCGACCTTCGCCGCGGTCCGCGCCGGCCATATCGAGGCGCGCGCGCTGGCGGTCGGAGACAGCGACGAACTGACCGAACTCGCCGTCAACACCAACGCGATGCTGGATCAGGTCGAGCGGCTGATCCAGGCGCAGCGCGCCGTATCGGACCAGACGGCGCATGAGATCCGCACGCCCCTGATGCATCTCGACACCCGCATCCTCAAGGCGATGGAGGTGACGCAGGATGAGGTGCTGCTGCGCACGCTCGAACAGTCGCGGGCGGAGATAAGGGGCGTCGTCCGGCTGCTCGATTCGCTGCTCGACATTGCGGGCACGCAGGCGATGCGCGGCGACCTGCGGGGCCTTGCCGAAATCAACCTCAGCGACATCGCCGAAAATCTGTCAGACCTTTATGGCGCAAGCGCGGAGGAACTGGGCATCGGCTTCCATGCCCGGATCGCGCCTGGCATCCTGTTCCGCGCCGATCCGATGCAGATGATGCGGCTCCTGTCCAACCTGCTCGACAATGGCTTCAAATATGTGCCGAGCGGCGGGAATGTGTCGCTGGAACTGACGGCGGGTCCGCGCATCGTCGTGCAGGATGACGGTCCCGGCATCCCGCTCGCCGATCGCCGCCGTATTTTCGAGCGCTATGTGCGGCTCGACGGCGCCCCCGACGGTGGCCATGGTCTTGGCCTTTCGCTTGCCTTGGCGATTGCCGAGCGGCATGAGCTTTCCCTTCATGTGGAGGATGCCGCGCCTGGCGCGCGCTTCGTCGTCCAGCCGGAGGAAGGCTCATGATCAGGCTGCTGCTGCCCGGATTGCTCTTCACCGCCGCCCCCGGCGTCCCTGCGGCGGACCTGTTGCCCGCCGATCCCGTGTTGCGCACCCTGATGCAGGGCGAAGCCGCGCGAACCGGCGAAGACCATGACGCGCTGCTCGACACCGCCGAATCCCTTCGGGCGCTGGGCGCCACGCCGGCTGAAGGGCAGGAGGATCTGGCTGCGCTCTGGACGAAGGAGGCCAGCGACAAGGGCGCGACCCCGTCCAGCCTCGGTTTCCGGGGGCGGGCGCTGGGACCGGCCTATCGCCGTGCGTCGGTGGTGGCGGGTGGCAGCTTCAGCGTGCGCCAGTTGTTCCTGGGCGGGCAGCGTGCGCAGATATTGGTCGCGCCGTCGGGCGGCAGCGCGAACCTCTCGCTCCGAGTCGAGGGAGCCGATGGCGTGGCGCTGTGCAAAAAGCCGGTCGGCGGGCCGCAGATCGACTGCGCCTGGATGCCGATCTTCACCGATCGCTACAATATCGTGATCGAAAATGGCGGTTCGGCCCCGGCCAGCTTCTATCTCGTGGTTCGCTAAAGCAAGGTCTTAAAATCTCCTGACAAAATCGCCAGTTGACGCGGATTTCCGCACTCGACTGGCCGCCGCACCTGCTCGCTTCGTCCATTCTGCACAGTTGTTCAGGCGCAAAAGGGGCGGGTCGGCGCGTTGTGCAGGTCATGGTTCAGATCAGCAAAGAGGAGAAGAACCCATGTACCGTTCGAAGCTTTTTGCCGCCGCCCTGCTTGGCCTGGTTCCCGCCGCAGCGCTGGCGCAAAGCCCCGAAGGCCCTGTCAGCTATGAGGAACAGCTGGCGCAGGTCGAAAGCCAGCTCGTCTATCAGGCGCCGATCGCGGGCGTGGAGAATGACTATTGGTTCAACTATCAGACTGACCTTGCCGAGGCGCGCAAGGAATTGACCAAGGATCTGCGGCATTCCTCGGATGCCGAGGATAATCGCGACGCCTGGGAGGAATATCGTTCCGAACTGGCCGATGCCCGTGGCGACTATGCCAAGGAAATGGCCGAAAAGGGCTATCCGGTCGGCGAGGTCCGCGTGCTGCCGGGCGCCGGGCGCTGACAGGCGAGGAGGGGGCTTCGGCCCCCTTTTTCAATCCTCTCTTTTAATCCGCGTCGGGATCGCGGAAGTTCAGCCGCCGCGTCACCGTATAGTCCAATACGCCGACCAGCAGATAGCTGATCCCCTGTTTTAGCAGGGTGAGGAAGGTCCGGCTGGCGCGATGCTGTTCCAGCGTGATCGCCCGACTATTGGCCACCTCGCTTGCCACAAAGGCGCGCACCGCCCTGGCGAAGTCGGCATCCTCGATCCGCAGCATTACTTCCAGATTGAGGAACAGGCTGCGCATGTCGAAATTGGCCGAGCCGATGAAGACGGCATCGTCGATGACCAGCAGCTTCATGTGCAGCTTGCAGGGCTGATATTCGTAAATCTCGGCCTCGCGCCGCAGCAGCGGGCCGTAAAGTAGCCGCGCCGCGGCGACCGTGGCCCCATTGTCGGATTTGGCCGGCAGGATGATCCGCGCGCCCTGCCGCCCGGCCGCGCGGGCGATGCGCTTCAGCATGCCGCGTCCCGGCGAGAAATAGGCCTCGATCATGTCGACCCGCCGGGCCTGCTCCAGATCATGCTTCACCACCTGAGCCCAGGGGCTGAGCCGCCGCGTCGGGCCGCCGATCAGCCAGCGAAAGGGATCGGCCGCATCATGATGCAGCGCCGGATGCCAGCTGCGCACCATGCGCCGCAGCGTGCGGAACCGCTGCTTCTTCGTCGATACCCAGCGCCAGAGCTGCCCATACCAGCGGGTCATCGCCTCGACCTGATCGCCCTCGATCATCAGGCCCAGATCGCGCCAGCAATCCTCCGCGGGAATGCCGAAATAGCCGTCCTCGACGTTGAAGCCGCCCATCAGCAGGCGCGCTTCGTCGGCGATCGCCATCTTCTGATGGTTGCGGATCAGATAGCGGGTCGATCGCCTTGTGCCGAACCGCCCGAAATGCGCCCCGGCCGCCACCAGCGGCGCGAAGAAGCTGTCCGGCGTATGGCTCGACCCGAAGCCGTCGACCATCAGCGTCACCGCTACGCCGCGCATGCGCGCCGCGATCAGCGCGTCTCGCACCGCCGTGCCGCTGCCGTCCGCCGCGAAGATATAATAATAGAGTTTGAGGCTGTGCCGGGCATGGTCGATCAGGGCGACCAATGCGTCGCGCAGCGCCGCGCCCTCGGTAATGAGGCGCAGCTTGTTGCTGCCCAATGTGACGCGAATTTCCCCGGCATCGGCAGGGGATGGGGCGGGCTTGACGGTCGCCATATCTGCTTCATGCCTCTTTTGGCCGCGCCGCGCCACGGCTTTATGGCCTTTTCATTGACTCTGGCAAATGCCGCTGCTAGGCGCGGGGTTCACGACTTCCATTCGTTGTTTCAGGAGGCCCTATTTGGCCCGCGTTACCGTCGAAGATTGCGTCGACAAGGTTACCAACCGTTTTGACCTCGTCCTGCTCGCCGCCCAGCGCGCGCGGGAGATTTCCGGCGGCGCCGAGCTGACGCTCGATCGCGACCGGGACAAAAATCCGGTCGTCGCCCTGCGCGAGATCGCGGAAGAAACGGTCATGCCCGACGACCTCCACGATTCGCTCGTCGCGTCGCTGCAGAAGGTGCAGATCGACGATGACGATACGCCGGACGAGATCGGCTCGATCGCTCAGTCGGCGGAGGCCCTGCGCCTGACCGCTGCTGCGCCGCCGCGCAACCAGAATATCGGCGGCGACTACGACGGCTGATCGCCCGACAGGTTTGGAGAGGGAATGAGGCCCGGCCCGCGCAAGCGGGACCGGGCCTCGACCTTTTCTGGCTAAGGGGGCCGGAAAACGGGAGTTGGTTTTCAAGAATTCAACCCCGTTCGCCCTGAGCTTGTCGAAGGGCCGCTCTTTCTTCTTGAAGGGAAGTAAAGGGCTTCGACAGGCTCAGCCCGAACGGAGGTTAGAGGTAATTTTCGTTCAAAGCAGCGCTTTCATTGATAAGCGGGCGGCCCCATCAAAAGCCGTCCAGCGCTCGATAGATCAGCACTTCGAATTGCGGTCGATCGCCCGGCCGGCCAACGCACCGGCGCCTGCGCCGATGATGGTGCCCGGCGCACGGTCGCCCCGGGTGTCGACGGCGCGGCCCAGCAGGGCGCCGGCAACGCCGCCCAGCAGCAGGCCGGTGGTGCCGCCCGACTTGCGGCAGCGATAGCCGCGATCGTCCCGATAGCCGCGACGGTCGGCATAATAATCGTCACGGCGACCATGATCGCCGCGATAGTGGCGCTCGCGGTTCCAGCGGCGCTCTCCATGCGCATAAGATGCCGACGGCACGATGGCGGTCAGCGTGGCGGCGGCGACGGCGGTGGCCAAGATGGCTTTGCGGATGTTCATCATTTATCTCCTCCAGACCCGAATTATCTGATTACAGGCGGAGATATGGCAGGGCTTCCTTGTTTCGATCCTGAACCGAACTGTTATCTGCCGTTCAGCTTGAGAAGGGCGGCATCGTTTCCGGCTTGTCCCAAGGCGCTGTCAATTTAGGATTTTTCTGATCCACCCTGTCGGATGAAGCATCACGCCACCTTATCCGCATGGCACGGCGCCGACACCAAGCTCTGTCGCGTGGCCGCCGCCTGCGTATCGCGTCGCCGTGACCCTCGTGGAGCGCGACAGGCGCGCGGACGTCGCGCCCCTGCCGCGTTTATGGTGCATTGCTGGCGCAATCGGCCCAAACCGCCCCACGACACTGTGAACTTTGGCCTGTTGCGTGGAAGGCGCGCTTTTCTACAGCATCGCCTTCTGGTCTGCGCCGATCGCTGGCAAGGCCCAGTCGATCGGCCCGCGGCCCTTGGCTTCCAGAAAATCATTGGCCTTGGAAAAGGGGCGCGACCCCAGGAACCCGTTATGCGCGGACAGCGGGGAAGGGTGCGCCGACTTGATCACCAGATGCCGGCTCTGGTCGATGAATCCACCCTTGCGCTGGGCATAGGCGCCCCAGAGCAGGAACACGACCGGCTCTTCCTTTTGCGCGACCAGCCGCACGATCGAATCGGTAAAGGTCTCCCAGCCCTTGCCCTGATGCGACGCGGCGCGGCCCATCTCGACCGTCAGCACGCTGTTCAGCAGGAGCACGCCCTGCTTGGCCCAATGCTCCAGAAAGCCATGGCGCGCCGGCGCGATGCCCAGGTCCGCCTGCATTTCCTTGTAGATATTGACCAGCGACGGCGGCGTGCGCACGCCCGGCTGCACCGAGAAGCACAGACCATGCGCCTGCCCCTCGCCATGATAGGGGTCTTGTCCCAGGATCACCGCCTTGACCTCATCCAGTGGGGTCAGGTCCAGTGCGCGAAAATATTCGCTGCCCTTGGGAAAGATGCGTTTCCCAGCCGCCTTTTCGTCCTGCAAAAAACCCTTGAGCGCCTGCATGTGCGGGGCGGCGAATTGGTCGGCCAGCGGAAGGCGCCAGCTTTCGTGCAGCTTGATCGTGTCGCTCATGGTGCCGGTGATGGTCCGGCCGGACCATCACGTCAACCATGGAGGAACTGATGGTCCGGCCGGACCATCACGTCAACCATGGAGGCTTGCCATGGCCGCCGCATTGCGCGAGGGAGATCGCCATGCCGCAATTGTCCCGTTCCTCTGCCTGGCTGGCCGCGCTTGGCCTGTTCTTCACCCCGCTCCCCAGCGCCGACGCCTTCGGCCCGCCGCCCAAGCCGCTGGTGCAACAGACGGCGGAAGCGAAATTGCTGGCCGAGTTCGAGCGCTTCGCCACGCTCTCGGACGGCACGGTCGGGATCGCGGTGCGCGACCTCCAGACCGGCGAGACGCAAAGCCTCAACGGCGACACGCTGTTCCCGATGGCCAGCGCCTACAAGGTCGCGGTGGCGGGGCGCATCTTTGCGCTAGTCGATGCGGGCGAATTGCGACTGGACGACCAGTTGGCGCTCGACCCGGCGCTGGCGAGCGAGGGCGGTATCGCCTGGATGTTCTCGCGTCCCGGCGCCAGCCTTTCGGTCGACCGGCTGCTCGAACTGATGCTCCAGAGGAGCGATAATAATGCGACCGACGTGCTGGTCGCGCGGGCGGGCGGGCCGCAGGCGATCACCGCGTTCGTGACCAGGCTGGGTGTCACCGGCCTGCGCGTCGACAGCGACACCGCGCATCTTCTCTACCGCGCCATGGGCATCCACCCCATGTCTGGCAGTTTCCGCCAGAATGCCGATGCCGCGCGCCGCGCCAATCCGCTGCTCGTCACCCGCGACATTCGCGACCTGCCCAATATCGACTTCGCGATGGAGCCGGAGGACACGTCCACGCCCAAGGCGATGCTCGACCTCATCACCGCTTATGAATCGGGCCGCGCCCTGTCGGCCGCCAGCACTCAGCGCCTCTTCACGATTATGGCGCATTGCGAGACGGGCAAGGCCCGGATCGTGGGCATGTTGCCGCCCGGCACCGCCGTCGCGCACAAGACCGGCTCGCTTAACGGCACCGGCAATGACGTCGGCATCGTCCGCCTGCCCGATGGTCGCCGTTTCGCCGTCGTCGCCTTCGTCATGAAGGACAACAAGGGCCATGTCGCGCGCGATCGCGTGATCGCCGAAGGCGCGCGCGCCGCCTATGATTATTTCCTCTACGCTCCCGAAAGAGCCCACGGCCTGACGCATAAGTCTTAACAGAGGCGATGTGGGTCATTACGCTGGCGGCAGAGAGGATGGCCGTGACCAGCATGAACCGTTTCCGCGATTTCTGGCCCTATTATCTGCAGGAACATGCGCGCGCCGGGACGCGCGCACTCCATTATGTAGGGACCAGCCTCGTCATCGCGCTGGCCGCGGCGATGCCGCTGACCGGATATTGGTGGATGGCGGCCGCGCTGCCGCTGGCAGGCTATGGCTTCGCCTGGGTGTCGCATGGCCTGATCGAGCGGAACCGCCCGGCGACTTTCCGCTACCCGCTCTGGTCGCTGCGCGCCGACTTCTTCATGTGGCTGCGTTTCCTGACTGGCCATATGAAGTATGATCTGGCCAGGGCCGGGGTGCTGCCGGACGGCACCGTCGATCCGGCCCGGCGGATTACCGTTTAAACCGATCGCTTGACCCCGTCCCGTGCTCTGCCACAAGGGGGCCATGTCTCTCGCAGCGCCTCTGACCGCGACTTTTTCCCGGCCCGATCGGGCCGCTCTCGCCCGGCGCTGGCAGGATTTGGAGGCGAGATCCGACGCCTCCTTCTTCCTCGGCTGGACCTGGGTCGGCGCCTGGCTCGACAGCTATGCGATCCAGCCTGAATTGCTGGCCGTCACCGATGGGGAAGGGCGGGACGTTGCACTGACGCTGGTCGGCCATGCGATGCAGCGCCGCCTGCTTGGCCCCGTCGCGACGCTCAGCCTCAACCAGTCGGGCGATCCCGTGGCCGATCGTCCCTATGTCGAATATAATGGCCTGCTCGCGGAAACCGGCCGGGACGTGGAAGCGTCCGGCGCCGTCATCGACGCGCTGGCCCGCCGCCGCGACTGGCGGGCGCTCCGCCTGAGCGGCGTCACGCCGGACGCGCCATGGCTGGACCTGCCCGCGCGCCGCCGAAACTGCATCGATGCGTCTCCGGTCTATCAGGTCGATCTCGACGCCGTGCGCACGGCCGGGGGCGACTATCTCTCGCTGCTCAGCGCGAATACGCGCAGCCAGATCCGCCGCGCGATTAAGGACCGGGGTGGAGCGTTACCCGATGTCACGACCGGCACGCTGGCGGACATCGAACTCTGGATCGAGGAAATGGCGGCGTTCAACCGGGGGCGGCACGCCGACAATGCGTGGGACGATGCCGGTTTCCGGGGCTTCGTCGCGACGGTCGCTGCGCGGGGTTTGCCGACGGGGCAGGTCGAACTGCTACGCTTCACCGATCGGGGGGGAGTGGTCGGCCTGCTCGTCAATTTCGTGCATCGCGGCGTGGCGATGAATTATCAGTCCGCCTTCGCCGAACCGAACGGGGCCAAGGACAAGCCCGGCCTGCTCTGTCACGCCGCGGCGGTCGGCGAGTATGCCGGGCGCGATCTGGCGCGCTACAGCTTCCTCGCCGGCAAGGACCGCTACAAGCAGAGCCTCTCCACCTGCGAGGAACGGCTGGAATGGTGGGTGATCGAGCGGTTTACGCCCCGGCTGGAGGCCGAGGCGCTGCTGCGTCGGCTGCTCAGGCGCCCAGTTTCCGCATGATGCGGTAGAAGAAGCGGCGCATCCCCTGCCGCTCGGGTTTCGGGCTGACCGTGCCGACGGGCAGGCCGCGCTTGCGCAGCAGCGCATTGAGGCTGTGCAACTCGCTTTCCGCCACGGACCGTTCGGATCGCCATGTCACTGACAGGCTGATGGAGACGGCCGGACCATTCTCCACGAAATGGGGCGCCTTCACCGGCACATGGATCGCCTCGCCCGGCGCCAGCGGGAAGGCGCTGCCGCGTGCCTTGAAGCCGTCCTGCCAGAGCAGGTTGCGATGGCCGCCATTATGGAATTCTTCGCTCTTCTGCGCCGGCACCAGTTCCTCGTCACGCGCGGGGAAGACCGTCATGATCTTGGTCCCCATGATCTGGAGCAGGATATTATGTTCCGGGTCCATGTGGAACGGCGTGACGCTGCCGGGGGACGATAGGAAGATGAACGCCTCCCGGTGCAGCATCGGCCCGGTCTGGGCGTTGACGATCGGCTCCAGTTCGGCAAGCGCCGTATCGAGCAAGGCGGCGTAGACGGGATCACGCTCGACATTCTTGAGCACGGCCCAGCTGCCATTGCTCTCGATCGTGCGGATCGTCTCCCCCAGCGTCAGCCCATTGGCTGGCGTATCCTCCGGCCGCACGCCCAGCGGCAACTTGCCCAGATTATATTCGACCGAGGCCGCGGGCATCCGTTCGGCCAGTTCCGCCAGAGCGTGGAGGTTCAGCAGTTCGTGGCCGACGAGGCCATGGGCCAGCTTGACCGGCTGGTCGGGATAGGCTGCGGCAAAAATATCCCGCGCGCTGTCGGGGAATGTGACCGTCGCGTCGGCCATGATGGAACGATGGGCGGTCATCCCTGTCCTTTCAGAAAGCGAGCCAAGGTTTCCGTGCCGTTGGCAAGAGCGAAGGCGGCGACGCGCTGGATCCGCGCGACGCCCTTGCCGCGCAGGGCAATGCGATATTTCGCGATGGTGCGCCGTTCGGCCCAGAGGCTGTCGATCATCGGATGGTCGGCCGCGGCGCAGCTGTCCATCCAGCCGATATCGGTATCATCCTGCACTGCGTGGAGGTTGGCGATCTCGATCAGCACGCCCGGAGAGAAGCGGCCTAGCGTCTCGTCAATGGCGATCTTGAAGGAGAAGGCTCCTTCGCCATGGCGAAAATTGACCAGCATGGCGATCGGCCGCCCGTCGAGGTCGATGCGCAGCATGTGCAGCCGGCCTGCGTCGCTGGCAGCCGTGCAGGCGGCGCGGAAGAAGGCGATATGCTCGGGCTTGCAGGCCAGCGCCGTACCTTCCTTGCCCTTCCACCCCGATGCTTCGAGCGCCAGGAAGTCGCTGCACCAGTCGGCGAGGTCAGCCGGATCGGTCAGCAGCCGCTGCTCGACCGTGCCCAGTTCGGCCAGCCGTTTTTGCAAGCGCCGCAATTCCTTGCGTTTCTTGGAGCGGACATGGGCTTCCCAATAGGTGTCGGCATCCAGGTCTGACCGCAGCATCGCCCGGTCATAGCGATGAATTTCGCGCCAGCCGCGCCGCTGCTCGACGCACAGCGTCTCGATCGCGGCGGCATTGGCGCCCGCAGCGTCGATTCCCTCCAGATGCAGGAAGCCGCGCGCCCAGGGGGCCGCGTCCAGCTGCGCCATGAAATCGCGCCAGGCTGTCAGTTCCTGTCCACGCCGAATGATCGGCGCGCCGAAGAAGCAATGATCGTGCATCCAGTTTGCAACGCAGCCGATGGGCAGGCGACCATGTCTGTTCTGCATGACGACCGGCAGCAGGCCGATCAGACCCTCTCCGGTCCGTGCCTGGATCAGCCGGACCGTCATGCCGGTCGCCAGATGGTCGAGCGCCGCGCCCAGCATGTCAGGCGCGTAGAAGGCATTGGCTTCGGCCGCGTCCAGCGCCAGTGCCGTCCAGCGCGCCCGCGGCGTCGGCGCTGCTGTATCGCACGCAAGAGGCGACGGATGGAAAGCCATGTCCATTTGCCCCCCTTAGGCAGGAAAGATTAGGGAAAGCCTAAGCAGGAAGCCGCCGGGAGCGGTGCATTCGGGCGATAGGCTTGCTGGGGGGTTTACATCGGCTGTCGCTTCGGCAGAGACGGGGCACAGCTTCCTGAGGAGAAATAGGCATGACGATTCTCGTCACCGGCGCAGCGGGCTTCATCGGCATGCATGTTGCCGATCAACTGATGGCGCAGGGCCATGCCGTGGTCGGCATCGACAATCTCAACGACTATTATCCCGTGTCGCTCAAGCGTGCCCGGCTCGATGCGCTGCATCAGGCCCATGGCAAGCTTTTCACCTTCCACGAGCTGGATTTCGCCGACATGGGCGCCGTCCAGGCGGCGCTTCATGACCAGGTGATCGAATCGATCGTTCATCTGGGCGCCCAGGCAGGGGTGCGTTATTCGCTGATCAATCCGCACGCCTATGTGCGTTCCAATCTCGCGGGGCATGTGAACATGCTGGAACTGGCGCGGGAGCGTCGTGTGCGGCATCTCGTCTATGCTTCGTCCTCCTCGGTCTATGGCGGCAATGACAGCCTCCCCTTCCGGGTCGAAGACCGGACCGATCATCCTGTCTCGCTTTATGCCGCGACCAAGCGCGCCGACGAATTGATGAGCGAGACCTATGCCCATCTTTTCCGCATTCCGATGACCGGCCTGCGCTTCTTCACCGTTTACGGTCCGTGGGGCCGGCCTGACATGGCGATGTGGATATTCACGTCGAAGATCCTGGCGGGCGAGCCGATCCCGGTCTTCAACCATGGCCGGATGCAGCGCGACTTCACCTATATCGACGATATTGTCAGCGGCATATTGGGGTGTCTCGATCATCCGCCGGCTGATGACGGCGCGGTCAAGGCGGGTGGCAGTCGCGCGCCGCACCGGCTGTACAATATCGGCAACAACCGGCCAGAAGAGCTTATGCACCTCATCTCGGTGCTGGAGGATGCGATCGGCAGGAAGGCGAAGATCGATTTCCAGCCGATGCAGCCGGGCGATGTCCATGCGACCTTTGCCGACGTGAGTGCCATAGTTCAGGATATCGGTTTCGCGCCCAGCACGACGATCGAGTCGGGGGTTCCGCGTTTCGTAGACTGGTATCGCGCCTATCATGCCTCCAGTTGAAGGCGGCGCACGCATGAGCGGCAAAAAGGATGCGCTGCTTGTCGCATGATATGTTCGTTCGGCCGTGTTTCGTTTCCGTTCCGATCGACATTTCGTGAAAGTTTTTCCTTCGCACCTGCGAAATGGTTTGCCATAACTGACTGATACGGCGTAGACCGTCGGTCTGTTCTGGCCTCGCGCCGGCAGAGGTCGCGATGGTGAGGGAAAGGCGGCACGCCGAATTCGGCGGTTCGTCGCCGTTTGTGTCTGTAGCTCCAGGCTTGCGGCACAAGCGGAAAAAAGGGCAAGCGCGTGTCGATATCAGCATCCAAGATCGTGCCTTTCGGTTCAGGCGGACGTATCGTTGAAACCGCGTGTCGGAGCCTTTCGATAGCGGCCAGCGGGTTGCATGCGCTCGAAGCGCGTTTCAGCGAGCGTGAATTCGCGGCCAATTTCCTTCGTCTCGTCGGCATACTGATGAATGTTCGCGGCCGCGTGATCGTGACCGGGATCGGCAAGAGCGGCATCGTCGCGCGCAAGATGACCGCGACGCTGACATCGACCGGGACGCCCGCCATCTTCCTGCATCCCGCGGATGCGGGCCATGGCGATCTGGGCATGGTGACGCCGGACGATGTCGTATTGATGCTGTCCCATTCCGGGGAATCGACCGAACTTGGGCCCATCATCCAATATTGCAAACGCTTTGCCATCCCGCTGCTGGCGATGACCGCGCGCGCGCAAAGCACGGCTGCACTGGCGGCCGACATCTGCATCCTGATGCCGAATGTGCCGGAAGCCTGCCCCAATGCGCTGGCGCCCACCACCTCGACCACGGTGCAGATGGCCTTTGGCGACGCGCTGGCGGTATCGCTGATGGAGATGCGCGGCTTTTCGGCCGACGATTTCCACAAATTCCACCCCAATGGCCGACTCGGCGCGCAACTGCTCAAGGTGCGTGAATTGATGGCGACGGGGGATAATGTGCCCACGGTGCGGGAGGATGCCTCGCTGTTGGACGCCACCATCGAAATGACGCGTGGCCGTTTGGGTGGCACGGCGATCGTCGATCGTGGCGGCCGTCTGATCGGGGCCTTCACCGACGGGGATTTGCGCCGGACGGTTACGGGCAAGCAGAATCTGACCGACTCGGTCGGTCGCTTCATGACCACGACGCCGCAATCGGTCGGCCCGGACGAACTGGCGTCCGAAGCGCTACATCTTATGCACGAGCGCAATATCATGCTGCTGTTCGTATGCGAGAATGACCGGCTGAAGGGCGCGCTCCACATGCATGACCTGCTGCACGCCGGGGTTGCCTGAAGCATCTCGTCGTCATTCCCGCGCGCGCCGGATCGACCCGGCTGCCGCGCAAGCCGCTGCGTCTGATCGCCGGACGCACGCTGCTGCATCGCACCATCGCCATGGCGCGATCGGCCATCGCCGACCGTGCTGACACCGTCTTTGTCGTGGCCACCGACGACGGGGACATTGCGGATCATGCTCAGGCCGTGGGTTGCCAGGCGGTAATGACCGACAGCGCGATCGCCACCGGATCGGGCCGTGCGCTCGCCGCCGCGCTGGCCATACCGGACGCGCCGCGCTTCGTCGTCAATCTTCAGGGCGATTCGCCCTTCCAGCCCCAAGGCGCGCTCGGTGCCGTCATCGCCGCGCTGGAGCAGGGCGCCGAAGTCGCGACGCCGGTGATCGCGCTCGACTGGTCCGCGCTCGACGGGCTGCGGGAGCATAAGTTGCGGTCGCCCTTCAGCGGCACGACCTGCGCGCGCGCGCCGGACGGCCGGGCGCTCTGGTTCTCCAAGACGATCATCCCGGCGATCCGCAACGAGGAGAGGCTGCGCGCCAGCGAACCGCGTTCGCCGGTCTGGCGCCATGTCGGCCTTTATGGCTATGCGCTGGACGCGCTGCGCCGGTTCGAGGCGTGCCCGCCGACGGCGCTGGAAACGCTGGAGGGACTGGAGCAGTTGCGTCTGTTGGAACTCGGCATCCCCGTCATGACGGTCGCCGTGGATCCGCCCGTCTTCGACAGTTCGGGGATCGACACCGAAGCCGACATAGTCCGCGTCGAACGGCTGATCGCCGAACATGGCGATCCGACGCCGGCGCTCTGACGGGCATGCGCCGCATCTTCGTCATCCGCCACGGCAACACCTTCGCTAGCGGCGAGGAACCGCGCCGGATCGGCGCCCGCACTGACATCCCGCTGGTCGAGAGCGGCCGCGTGCAGGCCGCAGCGCTGGGCGACTGGTTCTCTGGTCAGGGCGTTATCGTCAGTCGCCTCCTGTCCAGCCCGCTGCTGCGCGCGCACGAAACGGCAGGCGCGATTGCCGCCGCCACTGGTCATGAACTGGACGGGACACGCGACTGGCTGGGCGAGATCGACCATGGCCCCGACGAAGGGCTGTCCGAAACCGATGTGCTGGCGCGGATCGGCCCGGCTGCGCTGGCGCTATGGGAAGAGCAGGGTGTCGCGCCCGACGGCTGGATCGTCGATGCCGACATGCGCCTGGCCGCCTGGCGTGCTTTCTTCGCCGAGCGGGGGGAGGGTGTGGACCTGCTCGTCACCAGCAACGGCGCGGCCCGTTTCGCGCTGCTGGCGCTTGGCCTGCCCCCGCGCAAGCTGCGGACGGGGGCGTTCGGCGAATTGGCCGTGGCAACGGACGGCTCCGTCAGTCTGGTCCGCTGGGACGCGCGTCCCTAGCCGTCACGCCACCGCCGATTCCAGCAGCCGGATCGTGCCCGTGATTGCATCCATTTCCGCCTGCACGCCGACCGGCAGACTATATTGATCGGCGACATGGCCGAACTGGCCACCCTGAAAGGCGGGGATGCCGAGCGGCTCCAGATGCTGTTGCAGCACTTCGGACAAGGTGAAGCCGCCGAAGCTGGGGCCGCCCGGACCGCAGTCGGTGCACTGGCCGAAGGCCACGCCCTTGAGCTTGCCCAGCACGCCCGCCAGCTTCATCTGGGTCAGCATCCGGTCGATCCGGTAGGGCTGTTCGCCGATATCCTCGATGAAGAGGATCGCGCCGCTGAAGTCGGGCAGCCAAGGCGTTCCCATCAGGGCCGCCAGCACGGTCAGGTTCCCGCCCAGCAGCCGCCCGCGCGCCACGCCGGGTCGGAAGGTACGGATACGCCCGACCCGCTGTGCCAGACGATCCTCATGCCCTTCCGGATTGGTGAAGGTCGGCGTACCTGCGTCGAAGGCGACGGCGCGGAAGGCGTCCCAGCTATATTGGCCCCATTTGCTCGACGCGACGGGGCCGTGGATGGTGGTGAAGCCCGCCTTGGCAGCGAAGGCCATGTGCAGCGCAGTGATATCGGAATAGCCGATCAGCAGCTTGGGATTTTTTCGGATGGTCGCGAAATCCAGCAGCGGCAGGATGCGCGCGCAGCCCCAGCCGCCCCGCACCGCAAACACCGCCCTGACCTCCGGATCGGCGAACATCGCGTTCACGTCGGCGGCGCGATCCTCATCCTTGCCCGCCAGATAGCCATAGCGTTCGGCCAGATGCGGCGCGTCCTTCGGGATCAGCCCCATGGCGCGGATCGTGTCCCTGACCAGATCCAGATCGAAGGCGTCGTCGGTGAAGCCGGCCGGCTCGATCAGCCCGACCGTATCGCCCTGTCGCAGCCGGGGCGGGCGGATGAGTCCCGGCGTCGCCGCTCCGACCGGCATTTGCGCGGCCGCCAGCATCGCGCCCATGCCCGCTATCCAGCTGCGGCGGTCCATCTGCATCGTCAATAGCTGCTCCCATCCTTGTGGCGGTAGGCTCCGCCCGACCATAGAAGATCGATATCCGAATAATGACAATCGCCCGAGGGAGGACGACCGAAGGCGACGAATACGCAATCCTCCCCGCTTTCATTCAGCAGGTGATGGCCGTTCGGCTCACCCTTGGGAAAGGCAGCCATGTCGCCGGGATGCAGCAGCGTGCGCGCGCCATCTTCGACCAGCACCGCCTGACCTGCCAGCATGACGAGGAATTCGTCCTCATCCTCATGCCAATGCCGGTGGGAGGATGCGCCGCCCGGCTTCAGCACCACATGGCTGACGCCAAAGTCCGACAATCCCGTGGCCGGACCCAGCCGCCGATACCATCGCTCCGCGACCATGGCCGCATGTTCGGCGGGATAGCCGGTACGGTTCGTCTGTTCGATGCGTTCAAGGTCGATCCTGGGCATGACCCGTCTCCTGCGGCTGGCCAAGGGGCCATGCTTTCGCTAACGCCACCCTATGAGCATGACCAGCCCCAATGATGATGTCGTGGCCCTGGCCCAGCGCCTGCTGGCCTGCCCGTCCGTAACGCCGGCCACTGGCGAGGTTTTTGAGGCGCTGGAGGCGATGCTGCTGCCGCTGGGCTTTACCGTCGACCGCTTCGTCACGGGCGAGGCGCCCGATGGCCCGGTCGAAAATCTGCTCGCCTGGCGCACCACCGGTGCGGGGCCGCATTTCGCCTTTGCCGGGCATCTGGACGTGGTGCCGCCGGGGCCGGGCTGGGCCAGCGACCCCTTCGCGCCGGAAATCCGTGGCGACCTGCTCTACGGCCGGGGTGCGGTGGACATGAAGGGATCGATCGCGGCCTTCGTCGCGGCGCTTTCCGACCTGCCCGATGATCCGCCCGGTACGATAAGCCTGATCATTACCGGTGATGAAGAAGGTCCGGCGACCTATGGCACGCTGGCGCTGATGGACCGGATGGCGGCGCGCGACCTGCGGCCCGACTTCTGTCTGGTCGGCGAACCGACATCCTCCCAGCGGCTGGGCGATGTAGTGAAGATCGGCCGGCGCGGGTCGGTCAATATGTGGATCAGCGTCGCGGGCAGCCAGGGCCATGTCGCCTATCCGCATCTGGCGGACAATCCGATCCCCAAGCTGGTGCGCATCCTGACGGCGATTGAAGCGCAGGTGCTGGATGAGGGCACCGACTGGTTCCAGCCCAGCAACATCGAGATCACCGACCTGGAAGTCGGCAACCCGGCGCATAATGTCATTCCCGGCAAGGCCATCGCGCGCATCTCGATCCGCTTCAACGACCAGCATAGCGGGGCGTCGCTGATAGATCGGATCAAGGCCATCGCAGCGACCGAAGGCGCTACGGTGGAAGCACGGATCAGCGGCGAATCCTTCCTGACCCAGCCAGGCGCGCTGTCCGATCTGGTCAGCGGTGCGATCCGCGACGTGACCGGGGTGGAAACGGAATTGTCTACCACCGGCGGCACGTCCGATGCGCGGTTCCTCTCGCGCATCTGCCCGGTGGTCGAATTCGGCCTCAACAACGCGACCATGCACAAGCTGGATGAGGCGGTCGCGGTGCAGGATCTGCGCGACCTGCAACGCATCTACGCGCTGGTGGTCGGGCGGGCGCTGGCGAAGGGCTGACGCCCGCCCCTTCCGGTCAGGGATGGGGCGGGCGTCGTGTCCTTCAATGTTTGCCCGGCTTGCTCGACGTGCCTGGTGCGGTCGGGTTGACCAGTTGCGCGCCTTGGGGAAGGCCGGTGCCGCCCATGTCGATCTTGCGCGCCTGCTCCCGGGCGACCGTCTGCGGATCGTCGCGCTTGGCGATCGCCGCCTTGGTTTCCTCGTCCATGTCGGCATCGTCCGCAGCATCGCGACCGCCGCCACGGCTCCAGCCCAGGATGATCGACATGCGCCGGTTGCGCGGGTCATAGGCGTCCCCCTTGATGAAGGGTTCGCGGTCGGCGATTCCCTCGATCCGGGCGAAGCGTTCGTTGCCGATGCCATTTTCCGCCAGAACCTGCCGGGTCGCTTCCGCCCGACCGGAGGACAGGCGCCAATTGTTCATCGATCGTCCCGATGCATAGGGCAGGGCATCGGTATGGCCCCGCACGATCAGCGGATTGGGCATGGCATCGACGACCTTGGCGACTTCCCCGATCAGCGCGCGAGCCTGCGGCACCAGCTGGTCGGTGCCCATGGCGAACATCGCGAAATCGGCTTCGTCGATCAGGTCGATGCGCAGCCCTTCGCGCGTTTCGGTAAAGCGCACATTCTTGCGCAGCTTCGCCATGCCCTTGCGCATCATGCGCTCTTCCAGATTCTTCTTGATCGACTCGAATTTCTGCCGATCGGCGGCGCGCATCGCCTTGCCGCCCTGATCCTTGGTGCCGGTGGCGTCGCGCGGGATGGTGATGGCCAGATTGCCCTGACCGCCGGTGGTCGGATAATTGTCCTTGCTCATCATGCTGTCGCCGCCGAACATGCCGGTCGACCCGGCCGAGTTCATCTTCAGTTCGACCAGCGTCGGGGTGAAATAGTCGGCCAGCCCCTTGCGCTGCTTCTCCGTGGTCGCGCCCAGCAGCCACATCAGCAGGAAGAAGGCCATCATCGCCGTCACGAAGTCGGCATAGGCAACCTTCCAGGCGCCACCGTGATGGCCGCCATGTCCTTCGACGATGATTTTCTTGACGATGATCGGCCGTGGTTCCGGCTCGTTCCCGCCGCGCTTCTTCTCCGCCATGGCTTATTTGCCCCGCATGCCGTCGAACACTTCGGCGAAGGCCGGCTGGTTCGCATGGGTCAGGCTGGAGCGGGCGGCCTCGATCACCAGCGGCTGCGGGTGGCCGTGCAGCGACGCGATGATGATCTGCTTGACGACATGATACATGGCGCCGTCGGCCTCGATCACCGCACGGCAGCGATTGGCGAAGGGATTGACCATGCCATAGGCGAGCAGCACGCCGAGGAAGGTGCCGACCAGCGCCGAGCCGATCATGGCGCCCAGCACAGACGGCGGCTGGTCGATCGAACCCATGGTCTTTACCACGCCCAGCACCGCCGCGACGATGCCGAGGGCAGGCAAGGCGTCGGCCAGTCCCTGAAGATTGTCGGCGGGCTTCAGCGCCTCATGATGATGGGTCTTGAGCGCATTATCCATCACTTCCTCGACCGCATGCGGATCAAGCGTACCGGATGAAATGACGACCAGGCGCAGCGTGTCGCTCATCAGATGGATGAGCGTCTTGTCCTTCATCAGCTTGGGATATTCGGAAAAGATGGTCGAGCTGGCCGGATCCTCGATATGGGGTTCCAACGCCACCGGGCCTTCGACGCGCAGCGTCTTCATCAGCTTGCTGACCAGGAACATGCAGTCCAGAAAGTCCTGCTTCTTATACTGCGGTCCCTTGAAGACCTTGCCCAGGCCGCCGCCCAGCGCTTTCAGGTCGGCGCCCGAATTGCCGATGATGAGCGCGCCCACGGCCGCGCCACCGATGATGAGCATTTCGTGGGGGAGCGCATGAAGTACCGGGCCGATGTCGCCGCCGGTGAAGATGAAGCCGCCGAACACCATGCCCAGAAGCACGACAAGGCCGATGATTGCAAACATGATGGTCCCCGAAAATTTGCCCGGAGGCGGTGGCTCCGTCAGCGCCTCCAGGCGCCGGTCGCTTTCTGGTTAATACGGATTGGTTAGCATCCGCTTTAGGACCGGGGCCGGCTTTTCCCTTATTTGATCAGGTCGAAGAGGGTCTGCTGGTTGATGCGTGCGAAGGCCGACTGGGCGGCTTCGAGCTGGAGCAGCTGCGCCTTCACATTGGCGATCACTTCCTGGAGATCGGTCGATTCCAGGTCGGTGCGACGCTCGGTCAGGTTGAGGTCGACATTGGTGAGACGCTCGCCGATCGTTTCCAGCCGGTCGCTCCGGACGCCCTGCTTGGTCTGTTCGACCGTGATGTGCGTCTGCGCCGCCTTCACCCCTTCCAGCGATGTGGCGATCGCCGCGTCGTCGCCGGTTTGCAGCGCGCTGATGCTCTGCGTCAGAATGTCGTTGATCGACATGGGCGTGCCGTTGACGTCGATGCCTTCCGACACGTCCTGCTTCGTGCCGACCACGGCCAGATTCAGGCCACGGCTGACGGGCACGAGCACGCTCTGCTCATCGTCGAAGACCGAGACGCCCTGATAATCCTTCTGGTTCAGCAGTTCGTTGATCGTCGTGCGGATCGTCGTCATCTCCTCGACATAGGCGGCGCGGCTGCTGTCGTTCAGCGACCCGTTGCGGGCCGCCGTCACCAGTTCCTGCGCACGGGTCAGGAGGTTGTCGATTTCCTTGAGATTGGCTTCGGCATTGCCAGCGCGGGTCGTGCCATAGCTGACATTGGCCTGCCAGGCCGCTTGCTGCGCCTGCGCGCGACCGACATCCGACACCTGCACCCAGGCGAGTGCGTTGTCGGACGGCTTGTTCAGCGTGATGCCGGTCGAGATGGCGGTCTGACCGTCGATGATGTCCTGCGACAATTTCTGCTGCCGACGGATCTCGGCGAGCATGATCTTGTTCGTGATGCCTACCATGGGTCAGTCCTTTCCGATCACATGATATTCAGGATGGAGTCGATGGTTTCCTTGGCCACCTGCAGGATCTTGGCGGACGCCGAATAGGCCTGCTGGATGCGCAGGAGATCGGCGGCTTCCATGTCGAGATCGACGCCGCTCACCGCTTCGCGCGCGGCGACGGCCTGGTCGTTGCGGCTGTTGGCGGTGTCATATTCCGCCTTCGTCGCCGACAGCAGGTTGGCATGGCTTGCGACCAGCGACGTCCAGTTCTGCTCGACGCTGCCACTGCCGCGCAGCGCCGTGCTGACATTCAGCAGATTGCCATTCGCGGTGCCATCGGCGGATTTGAGCGCCAGATCGGCGGGATCGACGTCAAGCGCGGTCATCGTCGCCGCGCTGCCCGTCCAGGACAGGAGCGCCCCGCCCGCTGCGCCGCTGTCGGTCACGCCCTGCGCATGCCAGGCGTTGACGTCGGTCACGAACTGTTCGGCCAGCGTGTCGAGGCTCTCGCGGCGGTCGGCTACCGTGTCGGCGGCGGAGAAAAGGCCGCCCAGCGTGCCGCTGGAAGGTGCGGTCAGTGCGGTGCCGTCGGCCAGGCTCAGCCCCAGCGTCCCGTCGGCATTGGCGGCGACCGACAGGCTGGTGGCGGTGTTGCCGCTCACCAGCGTCTGGCCGTTGAAGCTGATTTCCGCGCTGTCATGCGCGCCGAAGCTGATCGAGATGTTCAGGTTCGCCGACAGATCCTGCAAGGCTGAATCCCGGCTGTCGAGCAGCTGCGCATAGGCCGATGTGCCCGGCTGCGCGCGCAGCAGGCTGTTGTTGATGTCGGCGAGGGCGGAGAGCGACTGGTTGATCGTGTTGACCGACGCCTGCGCTTCGGTGGCGATGCCTTCCGACACGGTTTTGAGATCGGCAGCGGTGTCGTTGAAGGCCTGCGACACGCGGCTGATGCTGTCGAGCGTGGTGACGCGCAGCGAGTTGTCGGACGGGCTGGCCGCCAGCTTCTCCATATTCTGGAACATGCCGGTCATCAGTTGGCCGATGCCGGTGCTGCTGTCGTTCATCGCGGTTTCGGCATCGCTCAGCCAGCGCAGGCGCGAGGTCGCGCTACCCAGCGTCATGCCGGTCTGGCGGACGGTAGCGTCGAGATAGGGATCGCTCGCGCGATTGACGCCCGAAACCTGCGTGCCGCCGAAATTGGCGCGCGCGACGTAGAGCGACATGGTGGCGGTCGACGCGCCGGATTCGACGGTCGTTATCGACCGGCGTGCGTAGCCGGCAGTGCTGGCATTGGCGATATTCTCGGAAATGGCGGCCATCGCGGTGCGATAGGCCTTGGTGCCCGAGGCGCCGATGATGAAGAGGTCGCTCATGCGCCGGTCGCCCCAGTTGCGGCGTTAGTGGCCGGGGTGTCCGACACGCGATCGCCGAACTGCTTCAGCAGCAACTCTGCAATGCCCATCGCGCCCTTGCTCGCCATTGCGTCGGCGGTGCGGGCGTCGGCCATGTCGCGAAATTGCTGGGTGGCGCTCGAATCGCCGATGCCTTCGGCGAGGCTTGCCGATCGCATCGCGCCGATCATCTGGCGCAGGAATACAGCCTCGAACTGCTGCGCGACCTTGCCGAGCGCGGCTTTTTGCGAGGTGCCGGTGCCGGCTGCGGTCGTGCCGGCGGCGTTTGTTCCATTGACCTGCATCACAATACCACCAGCTCCGCCTTCATCGCGCCCGCCTGCTTGAGCGCTTCGAGGATCGCGACCATGTCCGCCGGGGAAGCCCCGATGGCGTTGACCGCCTTCACTATATCGGCCAGCGACGCCCCACCTTTAAAATTGATCATCGGTTTTTTCTGTTCGTCGATGCTGATGTTGCTCGACGGCTCCAGCGCGGTCTGGCCCTGGCTGAAGGGTGCGGGCTGCACGATGCGGGGGCTTTCATTGACGCTGACGGTCAGTTTTCCGTGCGCCACGGCGGCCGGATGGATCTTTACCGCACCGTTGATGACGACGGTTCCGGTGCGGGCGTTGACGATCACCTTGGCCGGTGCGTCAGCGGGGGCGACCTCGATATTCTCGATCATGCCCATCATCAGGATGCGGTCCTCGGCGCCCGGCGTGGCGTCGATCGCGACGGAGACGGCATCGGTCGCGCGGGCGCGGCGATCGCCGAAAGTCTTGTTAATCCCGTCCGCCACGCGCAGAGCGGTGGTCAGGTCGGCTTCGGCGAGGTTGAAGGTCAGCGTCGGTGCGGTGTCGAAGCCGGTCGCGACGGCGCGTTCCACCGTGGCGCCGCCCGGAATGCGGCCGGCCGAAGGAATATTGACCGACACCTGGCTGCCATCCGCGCCGGATACGCCGAGGCCGCCGACGGCCAGATTGCCCTGCGCCATGCCGTAAATCTCGTTGTCCGCACCGCGCAGTGGCGTCATGATCAGCGTGCCGCCGCGCAGCGACTTGGCCTTGCCCAGCGCCGACACGGTCACGTCGAGGCGTTGCCCTGGCTTGGCGAAGGCGGGTAGGTCCGCTGTCACCAGAACCGCGGCGGCATTCTTCAGCGCCGGATTGACGCCCTGCGGCAAAGTGAGGCCGAAGCGCGATACGACGCCCTTCATGCCTTCGGTCGCATATTGGATGCTGTCGTCGCCGGTACCGGCCAGACCCACGACGATGCCGTATCCGGTCAGCTGGTTGGGACGCACGCCCTGGAAAGTGCCGAGATCCTTGATGCGTTCGGCACGGGCGGCCGGCGCGGTAGCCAGCGCTCCGATGGACGCCAGAATCGGCAGGAGAAGGCGGAACAGGCGGTTCATGGTCTTTTCCGTCTCCGTCAGAAGGGGCTGATGGCCGAGAAGAAGCGCTGCAACCAGCCTTGGCGGCTGGCATTGGCGATCTCGCCCTTGCCCTTGTAGATGATCCTGGCATCGGCCACGCGGGTCGATGCGATGCGGTTGTCGGGCGCGATATCGGCTTGGCGGACGAGGCCGCTGATCTGGATGAATTCGTCGCCGCGGTTGAGGGTCAATGCCTTCTCGCCCTTCACCAGCATCGTGCCGTTGGGATAGACCTGCGCGACTGTCACGGTGATTTCGCCGGTGAGCGCGTTGGACTGGCTCGCGGCGCCCTTGCCGGTGAACGTGTTCTGGCCGCTGGCTGCCACGTCGCTGGGCGAGAAGAGCTTGGACAATATGCCGGTGGTCGGCGGCGTCAGCCCGACCGATCCGCTGCGGGCGGTGTCTGCGCTCGTGCTCTTGCTCGCCTGGGTGCGCTCGACCAGTACGATGGTGATGATGTCGCCCACCGCCGTAGCGCGCGCGCCGCTGGTCAGCGGGGTATAGCCGATTGCCGACTGGAAGATGGAGCCGTTGGCGGGCGGCGCGGCGGGCGGCGCGATCGTCGGCGTATAATAGTCGCGCTCGACATCGCGCTTGTTCTTCTTGCCGGCCTCCAGAGGGGAGGCAGCCAGTGCGATCAGCGAGATGGCGACGAAGGCGGCGTGGGACGGGCGCATCATTCGGCTCAGATATTCTGGTTGACGTACTGGAGCATTTCGTCAGTCGCCTTGATCATCTTCGAATTGACCTCATAGGCGCGCTGGGTCTCGATCATGTCGACCAGTTCCTCGACGATGTTGACGTTCGACGTTTCCAGATAGCCCGACCGGATGAGGCCTCGGCCTTCCAGCCCCGCGACGCCGACCTGCGGCGTGCCGCTGGCGGCGCTTTCGGTCAGCAGATTGCCGCCGATGGAGGTCAGGCCTGCCGGGTTCATGAAGCTCGCCAGTTCGATCTGGCCCAGCTGGCTGGGTTCGCTTTCGCCCTGCAAGGTCGCGGAAACGGTGCCGTCATTGCCGACGGTGACGGATGTCGCACCCTGCGGCACGGTGATCTGCGGGATCAGCGGCAGGCCGTCGCTGGTTACGACGGTGCCCTCCGCGGTGACGCTGAAATTGCCGGCGCGGGTATAGGCGATGGAGCCGTCGGGCTGTTGCACCTGGAAATAGCCCGATCCCTCGATCGCCATGTCCAGCGCATTGTTGGTCTGATTGAGCGTGCCTTGGGTGTTGATCTTGCTGGTGCCCTGGAGCGCAACGCCCGAACCCAAGTTTAGGCCGTTGGCGAACTTGTTCTCGCTGTCCGAATTGGCGCCTGCCTGAATGATCTGCTGATAGGCCAGCGTCTCGAAATCGGCGCGGTCCTTCTTGAAACCGGTGGTGTTGACGTTCGCCAGATTGTTGGCGATCACGCGCATCTTCGTGTTCTGCGCGTCAAGGCCGGTGCGGGCGACATGAAGGGCGGCGTTGCTCATCGTTCAATCTCCGTGCGGCTTCCCAAGGGGAGGCTCATGCGCTCATCACAGCAAGATGCGTGCCAGAATTAACCCCAAAATTAACCAAGGCCTTTAGCTGTCGAGGCGCATCAGCGACGCGCCGCCGTCGTCCAGCTGCTTGGCGGTATCGATCATCTTGACCTGGGTTTCCCAGGCGCGGCTCGCCTCGATCATCTGGATCAGCGCCTGGGTCGAATTGACGTTCGATCCTTCCAGCGATCCCGACGTGACGCTTGCCAGGGGATCGGACGGCAGCGCGCCGCCGTTCACTTCTCGGAACAGCCCGTCCGTACCTTTGGCGATACTGGAGCCTACGGCATTGACCAGCTTCAGCTTGTCGACCTGCGCTGGGTTGGCGGGATCGCCGCCCTGCGGCACGCCCCAGATGCTGCCGTCCTTGGCGATGGAGATGCTGTCCATCTGCGGCAAGGTGATCGGGCCGCCTTCGCCCAACACGGCAAGGCCGTCGCCGGTGGTCAGCAGGCCGCTGTCGGTGACGCGCAGGTCTCCGCGGCGCGTATAGGCTTCGCTGCCGTCGGCGCCCTGAACGGCGAGCAGGGCATCGCCGTTCATCGCCACGTCCAGCGGATTGCCGGTAGATGTGACCGCGCCTTGCGCCATGTCGGCGGCGATCACCTGTTCCGAAGCCTGGGCACGGGTGTCGAAGGTTTCGCCCTGGATCCAGCGCGTCTCGGCATTGGCGATCTCGGCGCGAAAGCCGACAGTGTTGACGTTCGCGAGATTGTTCGCGACCGACGCCTGCCGCGCCATCGCGCCGCGCATTGCCGTAAGTGCCGTGTTGACGAGCCGGTCCATGGGCTGATCCTTCTATCCCGTCCGAAGCTTAGGTGCGCAGGTTGACGATGGTGGTGGTCAGCGTGTTCGCCGCCTCGATCGCCTTGCTGTTCGCCTGGAAATTGCGCTGCGCGGCGATCAGGTTCACCAGTTCATCGGTGATGTCGACGTTCGAGCGCTCCAGGAAGCCCGAGTTGACGGCGCCGAACAGACCCTGATTGGCGGTGCCGAGCGTGGGCTGGCCGCTGGCGACGGTGGAGGTCCAGTGGGCGTCGCCTTCCTGGCGCAGGCCTTCCTGGCTGTTGAAGGACGCCATGGCGACCTGACCCAGATAGACGGTGGTTCCATCGGCATAGACCGCCGAAACCAGCCCTTCCTTCGATACGCCGACGCTGTTCAGCTGCGCGCCGTTCGCATCGCCGTTCAGCGTGGTCGGGATTTGCAGGTCGGTCAGGTCGGCTGGGGTGGCGCCGGTGGTGGCGCCGGTCAGGTCGCCGGTCTGGGGATCGACCGGGAAAACCTGGAGGCGCGATCCGGTCGTATCGACGGCATAACGGTCTTCATCGACGGCAATGGCGCCGTTGCGAGTATAGCTGACGGTGCCGTCCTCACCCTTCACGGTGAAGAAGCCTTCGCCCGTGATCGCGAGGTCCATCGTCTTGTCGGTGCCCTCGATCGTGCCCTGCGTGAACTGCTGGGCGACGTCCTGCACGCGCACGCCCTGACCAGCGACCTGATTGGTGGTCTGCATCGGCGCGGCGGCGAAGATGTCGCCGAACTGCGCCTTGCTCTTCTTGAAGGCGGTCGAGCTGACGTTGGCGACGTTGTTGGAGGTGGTGGCGAGGTCGATCTGGGCGGCTTTCAGGCCCGAGAGGGAGATGTAGAAGGACATGGCGTTGCTCCTTGGGTGAAAAGGATCTGTGGGTGAGGGAGATTACATCAGGCTGATCGCGTCGGACGGGCTGTAGCTGCCGAGCGCGGTGATGAGCTTGGACGAGGAGCCGTCGGCGGGAGACTGAACGGCGGCGATGGTGGCCCAGGTCGCGACCTTGCTGGTGCTGGCGCCGCTGACCTTCACCTGCAGGGCGGAGGTCGAGATCGTTTCGCCCGCGTCATTCTTGCCGTCCCAGTAGAAGGTGAGGTCGCCGGCCGGCTGTGCGCCCGTATCGATCGACTTGACCACATTGCCGGCGGAATCGACCAGGTCGATGGTGGCGCCTTCGGTGGCGGCGGACAGGGTGATCTGCCCCGCATAGGTGCCGCTGGCATCGGGCGCGGCGATATTGCTCTGGACCAGCATCGACTTGCCGATCCAGCTGGCGGCGTCGCCCAGGCGCGTGCCGGTCAGCTCGCTGGCCATATTCTTCAGAGTCTGGTTCATTTCCGCGATGCCGGACGAATTGGTGATGGTCGCCATCTGCGACACCATCTGGGCGTTATCGACCGGCTCGAACGGATCCTGATACTGCATCTGCGCGGTCAGCAGCGTCAGGAAGCTCGACTGGTCCATGGTGGCGCTGCCCGTGCCGACCGTGGCGTTCGGATTATAGACCGAAAGGCCCGCGCTGTCGGTGACGGTGGAGGTCGTCGTCATTTGCCGATCCTTATGGTTTCGAGCATCAGGGACTTGGCTGTGTTCAAGACCTGAACGTTATTCTGGTACATGCGGGCGGTCTCGATCATGTCGACCAGCTCGGCATTGCTATCCACGGCCGCTTCCCAGACATCGCCATTGGCGTCGGCCAGCGGGTGGTTGGGGTCGTGGCGCTTGGTCGGCTCCGCATTGGTGGTGACGACATTCTTGACCTTCACGGTCGATACGCCCGGCGCGTCGGTGACGGATTCGAACACCGGCTTGATCGCCCGATAGGCTTCGCCCGCGCTGCCCGTGACGTTGCCGGCATTGGCCATGTTGGACGCGGTGGTGTTGAGCCGCACCAGCTGCGCGCTCATGGCGCGGCCAGCGATGTCGAAGACGTTCATAGGGTTTGAGCCGCTCATGCTCATTCTCCCTTCAGCGCGCGATTGATGGTGTTGATGCGCCCCTCCAGGAAGGAGAGGGTAGTGCGATATTTGACCGCATTTTCGGCAAAGAGCGTCTGCTCGGTGCTCAGTTCGACGGTATTGCCGTCGAGGCTGGGTTGCAGCGGTACGCGATAGCCCATCGAGTCATCGACGGCCTTGGACACGTCGGTGGCTGAATTGCCGGCCTGGGTCGTGGCTTCCTTGAGCGCGGCTTCGAAATCGATGTCGCGCGCCTTGTACCCCGGCGTCGAGGCGTTGGCGATATTGGACGCGAGCAGGGACAGGCGCTGCGAGCGAAGCGCCAGCGCCTTTCCATGTATCCCGAACAAATTATCTTCGACCGACATGCCTATTCGCTCTCAAAAGGCTCTAAAAGTTTCACATCGCCTGCCGTTATGAAGCCTGATGGCCTCTCCAGCGGGTGATCCAGTCTGTGATCAGCAAGAGCCGTGCCAATTTGCGTGGGTGACGCATCGGCAGGGCAGGAAATCCCGGAAAATGAAGGCCGAGCGTGGAGGGGCGGCAAGGGCGGCAACTTTTTGCCGGCCGGCGGCAGGGCGTTGCCGCATGGCGATGAGATGATGAAGGACTGGCGTTCATGGTCGCGATTTTCAGCCATTTGTTCGATCCGCTGACCCTGCTGGCGATGCTGGGCGGGATCGCTCTGGTGGCGGCTTTCCAGAATGGGATGGGACCGTTGGGCCGCGCCCTGGTGGCGCTGGACCCCCTCTTTTCCGCCGACCCGTCACGCGACCGCGATGCTGCTCGTGCAGCGATGCTGAAGATTGATCAGGTGGCGCAATTGCGTGGTCTCGCCTGCACCGACCGGGTGAAGACCGCCAGCCCCTTCCTGACCGATGCCGCGCGCAAGCTGGCCAATTGCGACACCACCGAAGCCTTCGAGATCTGGACGGTGCAGGAATTAACCGACCGGGCGCAGCGCCACGGCGCGGTGCACAAGGTTTGGCTGTCGATCGCGGACGCCGCGCCTGCACTGGGCATGGCCGGCACGATCATCGGCTTGGTCGGCATGTTCGCCGCGATGGAGGATCCCGCATCGCTCGGGCCGTCCATGGCGCTGGCGCTGCTCACTACTTTCTATGGCGTCGTCATCGCCAACATCATCGCGGCGCCCATCGCCGCGCGTCTCGCCGACCTGTCCGAACGTGAACTGGCCTGGCAGCGCGAGGCGGCGGACCGGATGCTGGCCATTGCCCGGCGCGAAAATGCGCCGTTGCGGCGCGCCTCGATCCGCGAAGTCGCATGACCGCCCCTGCTTCCTCCTCTGCGACCGCCCGGCGAAATCGCTGGGCGGTGAGTTTTGCCGACCTGCTTCTGCTGCTGCTCGCCTTCTTCGTGCTGCTTCAGGCCAGCGGATCGCGCCGCGATGCGATGTTGGCGCAGGTCAGTCAGCAATTTGGCGGGCGCGCCATGGCGCGGGGCGTGGAATTGCGCGCCGCCGACCTGTTCGAGCCGGGCGAGGCATTGCTCAGCGCCGCCGGAAGATCACGGCTTGCAGTCGTCGCGCGAGACTATGCGAAAGGGCCGGGCGCGGTGGAAATTCGCAGTCGCGGTTCCGATCCGGCGCGCCAGCGCTTCGACCAGTGGGATCTTGCCGCGGCTCGCCTGGGCGCGATCGCTCGCGCGCTTCAGGCCGATGGAATCGCGCAGGATCGCCTGCTGATCCGTGGCCTCGATCAGGCGGAGGGCAAGTTGGGGCAGGGGCAGATGATCCGGATCGCGCCGGGGCCGCTTACAGCCAACTGACGTCAACTGGCACGAAAATTGCTGAAATCGCTGCATGATTGTCCGCCCCATTGTCCGCCTTGTCAGGAGACATGCCGTGTTTCGATTTTCGTCCATCCTTCTCGCCATCGGCGCGCTGACCGTGGTTCAGCCTGCGCTGGCGCAGCAGAAATTCGAAAATCTCGACCGCATCGACAGCTTGGTCGCCATGACCGTGGGCGCCAGCCTGGGCGAACCGGGCGGCCCCGCAGCGCCGGTGGATCGCCGCCTGCGTCTTGCCGCCTGTCCGAACATGCCGACCGTCGAGGGGCCGATCTTCGGCGCAGCGATGGTGAAGTGCGAGGCGCTGGGCTGGCGCATCCGCGTGCCGCTTGTCGCGGGCGCTGCGGCTGCCGCTTCCGGCCCGCTGCCGGGCAATGCCGCTGCAAGCCGCTTCACGCGCGCCGCCGCGCCAGTGGCGACCAAGGAAAATGTCGTGCGCAAGGGCGATCCCGTCCAGCTGATGGCAGGCAATGCCGCTTTCAGCGTCTCGCGCATGATGGTCGCGGACGAGGATGGCGCCGTCGGCGAGACGATCCGGGTGCGCGAAGACAAGAAAAGCGCGCCGATTTTCGCGCAGATCGTGGAAATGGGGGTTGTGCGCATTCCCGGATTTAATAGTTTTTGAACTTGTCCGTTATAGGGTTTGAGGGACGAGTGAAGGATTTTACCCAATGATCAACTCTGTGGGTCAGAGCATCACCAGCGCGATCGGCGCCAACAGCCTGCGCGAAAGCGGCAAGGCGCGCGCTGCCGGCACCACGACGGCCGCCGCTGCGTCCGCATCGCTGGCATCGGCCAGCCCTGCTGCACGCATGGCGTCCGAAGGCGCACCGGTCGACATGGACAAGATCGCCGCCATCAAGGCTGCGATCGCTTCAGGCAACTACCCGGTCGACGCCGATGCCATTGCCGAGCGCATGATCGCGCTCGACCTGCCGGCAGCGGGTTAAGGACGGGCCTCATGCCGCTCAGTCTCGCCGCGCTCGATGATCTGGCCAATGCCTTCGAGGAATTGCGGGGCGTGCTGGGCAGCAATGACCCCGTCGCCATCGAATCGGCCAGCGCCCGTGTCAGCCACGCCGCTGCGGCGGTGCGTGCGATCGGCGCATGGCGGTCGGACCCTGTTGTGGCCGATCGGCTGAAGGCGATGCTGCCGGTGCTGGAAAGTGCCCGCGTGCGCGTCAATCTGCTCGCCGATCATGCCAGCCAGCGCCTGTCCATCCTGGCCGCGCATGGCGCGCAAGCCGCGCCGTTGACCTACCGGCGGTAAAATTATTCCTCGTTTATCCTGAAACGGCGCCTTCGGGCGCCGTTTTTCGTCGTGCCCGGCGCATTTTCTTGCGCTCGCGTTAACCAAATCTTGGCACAAGCCTTGCTCTAATGTCCTCGCTAGCAAAGTGAGGATTTTGATTTCGTGTCGGCATTCGCAGACATTTCGGCAACGTCGGGATCGACCGGCAATCGCGTCACCAACGCGATTGCGATGGCGAGCCGTCGCACCGGTGTCGACTTCGGTTATCTGCTGGGGCAGGCGAAGATCGAATCCAGCCTCAATCCCACCGCGCGCGCGGCAACTTCGTCCGCCACCGGCCTCTATCAGTTCATCGACCAGAGCTGGCTCGCCGTCGTCGACAAGCATGGCAGCGAATATGGCCTTGGCTGGGCGTCGGACGCGATCGGCCGGGGCAGCAATGGCCGCTATTATGTCGCCGACCCCGAATTGCGCCAGCAGATACTGGACCTGCGCAAGCATCCCGAAACGGCGTCCGTCATGGCGGCCGAACATGCCGCCGACAACAAGGCCTATCTGGAATCGAAGCTGGGCCGCGAGGCCGAGCCGGTCGACCTTTACCTGGCCCATTTCCTGGGCGTGGGCGGCGCGTCCAAATTCCTTTCGGTGCATGACCGCGCGCCCGATGCGACCGCCGCGTCGATGTTCCCGTCAGCGGCGCGCGCCAACCGCTCCATCTTCTACGATCGCTCCGGCAATGCCCGCAGCTTCGCCGAAATTCGCGATCGCTTCGCCGCCAAGCTTCAGAAAAGCTCCGACAGTCTTGGCGGCCCCACCCAATATGCGGACGCGTCGTTGCCGACCGGTGCCAAGACCGTCCAGCCCGCCGACTATGTGCGGATCGAAACCCAGCGCCTCGCGCAGCAGCCTGACATCATGGTCAAGCCGCAGCCGCAGACGGCGCGCCTCGCCTATCTCATGCTTGCCACCCTCGGAAGGTAACGGCCGATCATGTCTCCTGCCCAAGTCAAAGCGAAGATCTGGATGAGCGCCGTCAAGGGAGCCGTGCTTCCCTTCGCGACGCTGATGGTCGTGCTGTTCATGATGGTCCCGGTGCCCGCGATCATGCTGGACATCGGCTTCATCACCAACATCATGATCTCGCTGGCCGTGCTGATGGTGGCGCTCAACGCCGCCAAGCCGCTCGACTTTTCCAGCTTCCCGACGGTGCTGCTGTTCGCGACCCTGCTGCGCCTGGCGCTCAACGTCGCTTCCACCCGCGTCGTGCTGGTGCAGGGACATGAAGGATCGGACGCGGCGGGTCAGGTGATCGAGGCCTTCGGCCACTTCCTGATCGGCGGCGACTATGTCGTCGGCATCTTCGTCTTCGCCATCCTGATGATCATCAACCTGGTCGTCATCACCAAGGGCGCGGGCCGCGTGTCCGAAGTGTCGGCGCGCTTCACGCTGGATGCCTTGCCGGGCAAGCAGATGGCGATCGACGCGGACCTCAACGCAGGCCTGCTGACGCCCGAAGAAGCCAAGATCCGTCGTCAGGAAGTCGCTACCGAGGCCGACTTTTACGGTTCGATGGACGGTGCCAGCAAGTTCGTGAAGGGTGACGCGGTCGCGGGCATCCTGATCCTGGTCATCAACATCGTCGGCGGCATCATCCTGGGCGTCGTCAGCCATGGCCTCGCCATCGGCGAAGCGGCCCAGACCTATATCATCCTGGCGATCGGCGACGCGCTGGTCGCGCAGATCCCGGCGCTGCTGCTCTCGATCGCGGCGGCCTCCATCGTCACCCGCGTCAAGAGCGAGCAGGATCTGTCGGGTCAGGTGGCCGGTCAGTTCGGTTCGGGTAAGGCCTGGGTGCCGGTCGCCGCCATCCTTGGCTTCCTGGGCGTGCTCCCCGGCATGCCGCACATGATCATTCTGCCCGCCGCGGCGGTCGCCGGCGGCATCGCCTGGCAGTTGCGCAAGGCCAGCCAGAAAAAGGCCGCCGAACCCGCACCGCTGCCGCCCGCGCCCAATCCCGCGCTGATCGAATGGGACGATGTGTCGGACGGCGCGATCCTGGGGCTGGAGATCGGTTATGGCCTCATCAGCCTGGTCGACGAGCGCAAGGGCGCGCCGCTCATGGCCCGCATCACCGGCATCCGCCGCCAGCTGTCGAAGGAACTGGGCTTCGTCGTGCCGATGGTCCGCGTGAAGGACAATCTGGCGCTGGAACCTAATCAGTATCGCATCACCATCGCTGGTGTGATCGTAGGCGAAGACGAAATCTGGCCCGACGATCTGCTGGCGCTCGACAGCGGCGCACTGGAGGGCACGGTGCAGGGTCGCGCGGCGAAAGACCCAACCTTCGGCCTCGACGCCGTCTGGATTTCGCAGGCCAAGCGCAGCGAAGCAGTGGTCGCGGGCTATACCGTGGTCGATCCGCCAACGGTCGTCGCCACGCACCTCAACCAGCTGATCGCCATGAACGCATCGGAAATGTTCGGCCTGGACGAGGCGCGCAAGCTGCTCGACAACCTCAAGGACATCGCGCCGCAGCTGGTCGATGGCCTGACGCCGGGCATGCTGAACCTGACCCAGATCAGCGCGCTGTGTCGCGCGCTTCTGTCCGAAGGCATTGCGCTCAAGGATTTTCGCCGCATCTGCGAGGCGATGGTCGATGGCGCCCGCCCCGACATGAACCACGAACAGCTGGTCGAAGCGGTGCGTCAGCGCATCGGCGCGCTCATCATCCAGGGGCTTGTCCCGGTGAAGATGCCGCTGCCGGTCATCACGCTGGACGGCGACCTCGAAGCGATGCTGGCGCAGGCGATGCGCGTCGCCGGCGATGCCAAGCATCCGATCGAACCCAGCCTCGCCAACCGTATCGTCGAATCGGTTGTCCATGCAGCACGCCCGATGCTGGGGCAGGCGCGTCCCTTTGCAATCGTCACCTCGCCGGTGGCGCGGCGCGCGCTCGCTCGCCTGTTCAAGCCGCATCTGCCCGAAACGCCGGTGCTGTCCTTCCTGGAAATTCCCGACGGTAAGGGAGTGGAAGTAGTTGCGGTGGTAGGAAACGACTCCCGTCCGGCGCCGCGACACGATCCGTTGCCGCAGCGCGAACGAGTCGCCTGAGGAAAGGCTGAGCCATGTATATGAACAAGATTCAGGCCGGCGCCCACACCTACGGCAAGCCTGGCGAGAACAGCCCGGAACGGCTGGCCCGCCAATATATGCCGCTGGTGCGCAAGATCGCCTGGCACGTCCATGGTCGCGTCTCGACCGCTATCGAGGTGGAGGATCTGCTCCAGATCGGGATGGTCGCGCTGGTCGAGGCCGCCAACAGTTTCGAGGATCGCGGCCTTGGCTTCGGCGCCTATGCGCAGTTGCGCGTGCGCGGCGCGATGATCGACCATTTGCGACGGCAGGCGACGCTTTGCCGGTCCGCCATGGCGAAGCGCAAGGAACTGGGCAAGGTCCGCAATGGGCTGGAGCAGAAGCTCGGCCGGCTGCCGACCGAGGCGGAAATGTCGATGGAAATGGGACTGGAACCCGCCGCCTATCGCGAGGTCGCCGACAGCGTCGAGATGGTCCAGCATACCAGCATGGACGAGGTTTATTCCGACCAGTCCATGTGGTTCGCCGATGTGGAGGATCGTGCCGACGACATCATGGAACGCGAATCGCTGAAAAAGGCGATGGCTGCCTGCATCAGCGAACTGCCCCAGCGCGAGGCGATGGTGCTGCAACTCTATTTCGTCGAGGAACTCAATCTGGAGGAAATCGGCCAGACGCTGGACATCGGCGCCGCGCGCGTCTGCCAGATCAAGAAGGCCGCGCTCGACAAGCTACGCGAGAAGTTGAGCGACTGGAACGATTGAGGCCTTATCCGTCATTGCTTCGCTGCGCTCGCAATGACGGATAGCAACGTTATTCGTCGTTCGCCGCCACCGGTTCCACGCGCCGCCCGTCGCTGGTCGGCCAGCGGAAGCGGAGCGGGCGATAGCTTTGCGTCCGCCACCACGGATCGGCCACCTGAAACAGGCCGCTTTCCTCCGCCTTGCGCCCCAGATCCTTGCGCGCGGTGATCGCCGCAAGCAGCGGCGCGGCAAACAGGCCGGCGACCACCGGGATGGTCCAGCCAAGCCCACCTGCCTTCACCGCCAGCACCGTCAGGCCAACGCCCAGCAACAGATGCCATTTGAACAGCCAGATTGCGCTGGTGATCGCCATGCCGTCGCGGTCGCGGGTCTGGCCGTTCCAGCTTGCCTTCTTGCCCATCAATATGCCGAACAGGTTGATCGTCTGGGTCAGCATCGCCACGGGCGCCATCAGGATCGACAACAGGATGTCGGCGATCACGCCGCGCGTCATCCGCGCCGCGCCGCCAAAGCCGATGCGCCGCGCCGGATCGGCCATGGCCCAGATGATCGAGAAGATCTTCGGCCCGAACAGCAACACCGCCGTCACCGCCAGCAGCCCGCCCGACGGCAGGATCGCGGCTGGCGGCCACATCCCGCTCGCCGCACCACCCAGCACCACCAGGATCAGCGCCAGCCACATGGGCGACGTGCAATAGGCGCTTGCCCCCACCAGCAGTTGGAACCGGCTGACCGGATGCAGCCCGGCGATCTTCACCAGTAGCGGCACATGCTGGATATTGCCCTGACACCAGCGACGGTCGCGGGTGAAGAGGTCGGGCATGGAGGGCGGAAATTCCTCGAAACTGTCCTCTGCCGTGACCATGTGCACATCCCAGCCGCGACGACGGAGCAGGGCGGCTTCCAGCATGTCATGGCTCAAGATATGGCCGCCGAAGGGCGCTCGGCCGGGAAGTTCGGGTAGGCCGCAGCTTTCGGCAAAAGCGCGCACGCGCACAATGGCGTTATGGCCCCAAAACATGCCTTCGGACCCCGCCCACCAGATCATGCCGGCGGCCGAGATCGGTCCGAACAGGCGGCTGGCGAACTGTTGCCAGCGCGCGAACAGGGTCGATGCGCCCATCACGGTGGGAACGGTCTGGATCAGGCCGACATGCGGATGCCGCTCCATGTCGGCAGCGAGCCGCGCCATGGTCTGGCCGCTCATCACGCTGTCGGCATCCAGCACGACCATATAGTCGTAGCCGCCGCCGAAGCGCTGCACCCATTCGGCGATATTGCCGGGCTTGCGCCCGATATTGAGCGCACGGCGGCGATAATGGACGGGCCGCGAGAAGGAACCGCGCATTTCCTGATAGGCGTGCCGTTCGGTCTCGCCGCTTTCGGCGTTGGAATCGGACAGGATGAAGAATTCGAAGCGTTCGCCGCCCAATACCTGCGCCAGCGACCGTTCCATGATCGACAGGCGGCCCAGCACGCCGAGAAAATCCTCATTGCAGACCGGCAGCAGGATCGCGGTCTTGCCGCGGAGCGGTTCGGACGCACGCAGCGGCCGGGGCGCGACGCTGCGGCCACCGCCGACCGTCTGAAGCAGGAAGCCGATGGTCGCGGTCGCAAAGCCGAAGGAAATCCAGGCGAATAGGGAGATGAAGAGGGCAAGATAGACGCCCTCGACCGCATTGATGCCGTCCAGGCCGATCGAGCGCCGCATCTCATGCGCGGCCATGGCGGCGGGGATCAGCGCCAGCAACACGACCAGCAATCGTCGCGCCCACAGGTCGATATTAAACCGGCGACGCGCGATCAGGGGAGGGGCGGCATAGAAATCCTGCTCCGGCATGGCGAGCGGACTTTCTGCCGGAACCTGTTCAAAGGCCCGCGCCAATGGCTTGTCCTCGCCGGTCGGCCCCGCCGATCGAGCGTCTCCATTCCCCATATTGTTCAGACCCGCTTGCTGTTGACCCAGGCGTCAGAACCGTTCGTTACGGCCACGGTTCCCGTCATGCGCCGATAGGGTAATGCACATATTCACTGAATGCGCGATTGCCAGTGCGTAATTGCAGCCGAATATCCGCCGAACCGGCCCCATTGCGCCGCAGGTCGAGCACGGTGCGATACAGACCGGACTTGCCAAGCACGGGATAGCCGGCGGTCTTGAGCATCGTGCCGCCCTTTATGTCGGTCCATATGTCGGGCTTGCTGCCGTCGGCCACGCCGGAAAAATCGACCACCAAACGGTCGCTGCCTTCCTCGCCGCCACGTCCGCGCCAGACATTCTCGACGATCGCCAGCCCCCTGGACGCCGGAGCCTTGGCCGCGCTCCAGTCGAGGCGGTAGCTCGCGTCGATCCGCTTGCCGGGTGTCACCCTAGCAGCCGGGGTCCAGTAGGCGGCGACATTGTCGGTATATTCGCTGTCGGTCGGGAAAGCGTAGAGCCGCACCTCGCCCTGACCCAGCGCCTTGGTAGATGTCGCCCAGAGCGAAGGGCGCCGGTCATAATAGACGCCGTCATCCTGATAATGGTCGAAATCCCGGTCACGCTGGAGCAGCCCGAAGCCCCTGGGGTCGCGTTCGGCAAAGGCGCTTACCAGTGGGGCGGACGGATTGACCAGCGGGCGGGCATGGGCGGTGCCATCCGCACTGGCGATCGACAACAGGTCGCTGTCATGAATTTCCGGCCGCCAGTCGGTGCCCTGCGTGCGATTGGCCTGATCGTACCAGAACATGCTGGTCATCGGCATCAGCCCCAGCTCCTCGATCGGCTTGCGCGGAAAGAGGGCGGCGGTCACGTCCTGCTGCACGCCGTCTGCCCCAAGGCGGCTGACGAAGCGATAGGCCCCAGCGATCGATATGCCGTCGAGCAGGGCGTAGATGGTGACGCTGCTGTTGCCGGTCCGCTCCAGCCAGAAATGGGTGAAGCGGGGAAACTCCTCCTTGCCCAGACTTGTGTTGATCGCGATCGCGCGGGCGGACAGGCCGAACTGCTTCTGCGGGCTGGGCGCGCGAAAATAGCTGGCGCCCAAGAAGGACAGCCAGTCGCCATCGCGCTTGGCGTTCATGATGCGAAAACCGGCAAAGCCCGCATCCGGTCCCAGCGCGGCGACGGGATTGCCGGCCGGCGCGTCGAACATGGTCGGGTCATAGCGAAGCGGGGTCGTCTGCCCTTTTTCCACGATCGCAATCTGCACAGGCTGCGGGGCGGTGTTGGACAAGGGGAAGAAGCGGATGCCGGTGTCGCCGGGCAGGTCGCCCCAAAGGGTGCGGTCGTCGCGAAAGCGCGCGGCGTGCAGGGCATCATAGTCGACCTTGGCTGCGCCGGGATAGGCGGGCGTCTCCTTATACGGTGAGCGCGCCAGCTTCTGCGCCTGCGCAACCAGCCTTTCCCAGGAAAAAGGATCGGGTCTCGTCTGCGCGCGGAGCGAGGCGGGGAGGAGGAGGGCGGCGCCGGTGGCGGCGATCATCGCGCGCCGGTCTATCTGGGTCATGGGTATAGTCATGGCTGGCGGAAACGACCAAGCCAAGCCTTGTATCCATGACGACCCGTCGATGACGACGGAATGAAGCCTCCGCCCGGGGGGACGGAGGCTTCTAACTTCTGGTCGTTCGATCGAAGGTTAGTCCCCGGCGCGGTGGGGACTGTTGATGCGCCGGGGACCACTTGGCGGACTATCGGTGACCATGACCTCAGCCCGCCAATCTTGTTGCGGCTTAGCCGATCAGCTTCAGCACGCCCTGCTGGCTCTGGTTGGCCTGGGCCAGCATCGCGGTCGAGGCCTGGCTCAGGATCTGCTGCTTGGCCAGCGCGGTCGTTTCGGCCGAGAAGTCGGCGTCTTCGATGCGGCTGCGGGCGTCACTCAGGTTGGTGACGTTGTTGGTCAGGTTGTTGACCGCCGATTCCAGCTGGTTCTGCGAGGCGCCCAGATCGGCGCGGGCGGTGGAGATCGACTGGATCGCTTCATCGAAGCTGCCAGCCGTGGCGCTGCCGCTCAGGGCAGTCGTGAAGTCGGCCGCAGTGGCCGTCGTCACGTCGAAGGCGAGGATCGTCGCCAGAGCGGTCGACTGATTGCCGAAGCTGAGGTCGATCGTGTCGCTGGCGTTGGCGCCGGCCTGAATGGTCACGACGCCAGCGGTGCCTGCCGTGCCGTCGAACAGCTTCTGACCATTGAATTCGGTGTTGGTCAGCGTGTCGGTGATCTGGGCGGAGAGGGCGGTGATTTCCGTCTGGATGTTCGCTTTGGCGTTGTCGTCGTTAATGCCGTTGGCCGCCTGAACGGTCAGTTCACGCATACGCTGCAGCATATTGCTGACTTCGCCCAGCGCGCCTTCAGCCGTCTGCGCCATCGAGATGCCGTCATTGGCGTTGCGGATGCCCTGGGTCATGCCCTTGATCTGCGACGTCATCGACGAGGCGATGGCGAGGCCAGCGGCGTCATCCTTGGCGCTGTTGATTCGTTTGCCGGTCGACAGGCGTTCCATGGCGGTGCCCAGCGCCTTGCTGGCGGCAGTGGAGGCGTTGGCCGAGCGCAGCGCCGCGGTGTTGGTTGCGATAACAGTCATGATATTCCCTTCCAAATTCAACCATCAGGTCGCTGCCATCAGGGCGCTTGCGGCCTCGAAAGCTGATAACGGCGGGCGGCCGCAGGGCTTTAATCCGGCCTGCATTTTTTTCCAAAAATTCCTGAAATCAGTGGTTTAACGCGTACATCTACGCGCGCACGTATAGGGATGTTGGGAGAGTGGGCGGAAAAACTTGCCGGCCACCGGAAAAAAATTGCCGGCCTGCGGCAAGTGGAAGGCCATGTTAACCATCTGATAACCACGCAGGCGGTAAAAATTAACCATCGAAGGGGCCTGGGGCGTACGGGGGTACAAGCCAGCCAAAATGTGGGGTTTTGTTCATGTCATCACTTGACGTGAGCCGTGGGGTCTGCGCGCTCGTTCCCGGGCTGCAGCACTGGCTCGAAAATGCCTGCTACATGGTGCGGATCATTGATGCCGCCAGCCCGCGCGACAAGGATAGCCGCCGGGTGCTGCTGGCGACCGAAATCGGTCATGCCACGCATCGCGACATCCTGATCAACGTGATCGACGGCGCGCCCTCGCTGGTCGCGGCCGCCAACGGCCTGCCGGCGCGTGTCGCCTTCGGCCTGGAGGATATGGGCTTTGCCTTCGCCCTCATTGCCGAACTCGCCCGCCCCGCTTCGGTTCCGGCTGTGGGTGACGCCACCAGCGCGCATCTGATGCGTCTCGCCGCCCGCGTCGCCCGCAGCGACGCCACCGTTCTGATCCAGGGCGACACGGGCACGGGTAAGGAGGGCATGGCCCGTTTCCTCCATGCCCAGTCCGGCCGTTCGACTCACGACTTCATCGCCGTCAACTGCGCGGCGCTGCCCGAAACCATGATGGAAGCGATGCTGTTCGGCCACAAGAAGGGCAGCTTCACCGGCGCGGCTCAATCCTCCGATGGTCTGTTCCTGGCGGCCGATGGCGGCACCCTGTTCCTTGACGAAATCGCGGAGTTGCCGCTGGCGCTCCAGGCCAAGCTGCTTCGTGCCCTTCAGGAAGGCGAAGTGCTGCCGGTCGGCGCCACCCACCCGGTGCCGGTCAATGTGCGCATCGTCGCCGCCTGCAACCGCAATCTGGCGGAGGAAGTCGCCGCCGGCCGTTTTCGCGAAGATCTCTACTGGCGCCTCAACGTCATGCCGCTGGAACTGCGTCCGCTGGCCGAGCGCCGGGGCGACATCAGCGCGATCGCCGCCGCGATGCTGCTCCGCCAGCAGGATCTCGTGAAGGACAAGTTCGTGTGGCCGACCGCTGCCGCGCTCGACAAGCTCGCTGCCCATGCCTGGCCGGGGAATGCCCGCGAACTGGGTAATGTGCTCCAGCGTGCGCTGGTGCTGCGCGACGGTGCCCGCATCGATGCGAGCGACCTGCATATCTCCGGTGCGCCGCAGCTGCGCGTCGTGGCTCCGGTGCTGGCGTCGGCTGAACCGATCCTGCTGCGCGACGTGACCCGCAATTCCAAGCTGGAAGCGGTTCGCCTCGCTCTGCGGGAAACCGACGGCCATCGCGCCGCCGCTGCGCGCAAGCTGGGCATTTCCGAACGTACGTTGCGCTATCGGCTCGCCGAAATGCGCGAACTTGCCGCTTAAAGGGAGCTGACGCATGACCGGCATTTCTCCCACCGACAGCGTGATGGCGATCCGCAACGCCATCCTGCAAAAGAACGCGGCGCTGCGCGACGTCAGCCAGGCCGGCAATGTCGGCAGCGCGAACGGCGCCAGCGGCACGCAGGGCACCGCGCCCGGCGGCTTCACCGATGCGCTCAACAGCGCGCTGCAACAGGTCAATGGCCTCCAGAACAAGGCCGGCGAAGCCGCCGCCTCCTTCGAGCGCGGCGAAACGACGGATATCGCCGGCGTCATGCTGGCCAAGCAGCAGGCATCGGTCAGCTTCGAGGCGACGCTGCAGGTCCGCAACAAACTTCTGTCCGCTTACAAGGACATCATGAGCATGCCGGTCTAACCCATGAGCGAGAACGCCCTCTCCACCACCGTCGGCGCCGCTGCGCCTGCCTTGCCGGCCTCGGCCGCTTCCTCCTTTGGCGGCGGGGCCAAGGGGTTCGACGCGCTCAAGGCGCGCTTCACCGGCTTCATGAAGCAGCCGGCCGTGGCGAAGAGCCTGCCGCTGCTCGGCCTGCTCGGCACCGTGGCGGTCGCCGGCCTTGCCTGGATGGCGCTGCGCGAACCGCCGCAGCGCGACCTGTTCCGTGGCCTGCCCGATGCCGACAAGTCGGCGGTCGCGCAGGTGCTCGACCAGAATGGGATGCACTACGGCTTTGACAAGTCGGGTGCGATGACCGTTTCCGAGGATGATTATTTCAAGGCGAAGATGATGCTCGCCGCCCAAGGGCTGCCCAAGAGCGCGCCCGACGGCAACAGCATGATCGACAGCCTGCCAATGGGCGCGAGCCGCGCCGTCGAGGGCGAAAAGCTGCGTTCGGCCCGAGAAATGGATCTGGCCCGCACGATCGAGGCTATCGACAGCGTCGAAAGCGCGAAGGTTCATTTGGCGGTCGAGCCGCCCAGCGTCTTCCTGCGCGACCGCGCCAAGCCGTCCGCTTCGGTGATGCTGCGCCTCGCCAACGGCCGGACGCTCACCGACCAGCAGGTCAGCGCGATCGTTCATCTCGTTGCATCGTCGATCCCGGAACTCAATCCGGACGATATCTCGTTGGTCGACCAGAATGGCCGCTTGCTCAGCAATAATGACGGCGATGCCGCCGACGACCGCCAGCTCGCCATTCAGGGCAAGATCGAGGATCGCTATCGCCAGTCGGTGGTCGCGCTGCTGACCCCGATCCTGGGGCAGGGCAATTTCTCGACCGAGGTTCATGCCGAACTGAACTTCGCCGAGCGGCAGGCGACCCGCGAAACCTATCCGCAGGATGAGGCGCGCCTTCGTAGCGAGCAGGGCACCTGGGCGTCCGACCCGCGCGGTCAGGGCACCGGCGAAGCCTCGGGCATCCCCGGCGCGCTCAGCAACCAGGCGCCGGTCAACCCCACCGTCACCCAGACCAATCCCAACGGTCAGGCCGTGGCGCAGGGCCAGGCGGCCCAGGGCGCGCAGGCAGGCCAGCCGGGCACCCCGCCCAACCCGCTGATGAAGACCGAGGAAACATTCAACCGCAATTTCGAGTTGGGTCGCGAAGTGTCCGTTACCAAGGACGCCATCGGCACCGTCAAGCGCCTGTCGGTCGCGGTCGCGCTCGACACCGCCCCGGACGGCAAGGCACGCACGCCCCAGGAAATCGCCGCGCTCGAAGCGCTGGTGAAGGGCGCGGTCGGCTTTGACCAGGCGCGCGGCGACGTGGTCGCGCTCTCCTCGCGCAGCTTCCTCAAGGCCGCCGATCCGACCACGCCGTGGTATGAGGCCGACTGGGTTTCGCCGCTGGTACGCAATGTCTCGGCCCTGCTGGTCGTACTGCTGCTGGTCTTGGGCATCGGTCGCCCGTTGCTCAAGCGTCGCGCCGCCGCCCAGGCGCCGGCCGCCCTGGCCGACGCAACCGGCGAAACCGGCCAGCGCATCGGTCGCGAGATTTCGAGCGAGCTGACCAAGCAGGCTGCCGCCGCGACGCCCGACGGCGCGGAACCGAAGGTTACGCTCGATATGATCTCATCCACCTACGACTATGCCCAGCGCGCCGACCTGATCCGCAACTTCGTGAAGCAGGATCCTGATCGCGCAGCCCTGGTCGTCCGCGATCTGCTGAAGGAGGGGAAGAAGGAAAATGCCTGAGATCGTCCCCGGCCGTCCCGAGGCGCTGAAAGGCAGCGCCGCCGCCGCCGTCCTCCTGATGCTCTTCAACGAGGATGAAGCCGCACAAATCCTGTCGCGCCTGGAGCCTGAAGAAGTGCGCCAGCTCGGCTATGCCATGTATGATGTGCAGGATGTCGATCCCGAGGAAGTGAACGAGGCGCTCGATCATTTCGTCACCAAGGCCAAGAAGCGCACCACCATCGGCTATGGCGCGACCCGCCATATCCGCGGCGCGATGACCAAGGCTCTGGGCGAGGAACGCGCGGAAACCATCCTGGCGCGTATCACGCCGCCGACCCGCTCCACCCAGCTGGAAATGCTGAAATGGATGGACGCGAAGGAAATCGCCGCCCTGATCGAGGCAGAGCATCCGCAGATCATGGCGATCGTGCTCGCCCATCTGGAGGCGCCTGTCGCCGCCGACGTGCTGCAATTGCTGCCGGTCGAATATCAGGAAGAGATTGTCTATCGCATCGCCACGCTCGGCCCGGTGTCGAACGAGGCGCTGGAGGATCTGGAGCAACTGCTGCTGCGCGGCCCGGCCAGCAAGCAGGGCGCGGCGTCGCAGCGCGGCGGCACGGTCGAGGCGGCCGCGATCATGAACAATGTCCGCAAGGACAATGAACAGCGGATCATGAAGGCCGTCGCCAAGCGCGACAAGATGATCGCCCAGACGATCGAGGAGGAGATGTTTGTCTTCGATAACCTCATCGACATGGATGACAAGAATCTGGGCACGCTGATGCGCACGATCGACAGCACCGTTCTGGTGGTTGCGCTCAAGGGCGCAAACGACATGCTGAAGGCGAAGATCTTCAGCTCGATGTCGGCCCGCGCCGCCCAGGCCATTGCCGACGAGATCGAGGAACGCGGACCCATCCGCCTGGCTGAAGTGATCGACGCGCAGAAGCTGATTATCGCCACCGCCCGCCGCATGGCCGATGCGGGCACCATCATGCTCGGCGGAAAGGGCAACGACTTTGTCTAGATTCTGGGGTTCCGAAGCGATTCAGGATGCGGCGCCGGTCGCCGTGGCGGGTTTCCGTCCGGTCGAAGGCGGTTTTCGCAGCCTCTACACCGCCCAGCCTGCGCAACAGACCGCGACCATCCGCGCCGCCATGGCCGATGTGGAACCGGAAATCGATCTGGTCGAGGAGGCCCGGATGGAGGCCTTCACCCTCGGCTTCGACGAAGGCTGCCGCGTCACCGCCGAATCGCATGCAGCGGAAAGCGATGCGCGCGAACGGCTGATCGAAGCGCTCGAACTGCTGGCTCCTGCGCCGAGCGGGATGCTCTCGACCATGCTCTCCGCCACGGTCGTCCGCCTCGTCGAACAGATTGTCGGCGAGGTCGAGATCGACATGGATCGCCTTGTCCAGCGCTGCGACAGCGTCGCCGCCTTCATCGAAAGCAATCAGGACAAGAACGCGCTCCACGTTCACCCGGACGATGCCGAACTGCTCAAGAATGAATCGATCGGCGTGCCGCTCGTCGCCGACCGGACCATGCACCGCGGCTGTGTGCGCCTCGAAACCGCCGACGGCTGGGTTGAGGACGGCCCGGACGTCCGCCTGTCGCGCCTGCGCGCGCTCATGGACGACATGGAGGGTAAGGCATGATCCGCGCCGCGCTCGCGCAGGCCGAAACCCTCTTCGATCATCTCCAGGTGCAGAACCGCCAGCCGCGCCATGTCGGCCGGCTGGTCAGCCATGATGCCGGGATGCTCGAAGTCAGCGGCTTCCGCCGTCCGATCGGGTCGGGTGCGCGCGTGATGGCGAGCGACGGCTCGGTCTGCCGGGCCGAAGTGGTGGGCTTTCGTGGCGATCGTACCCTGTTGGTGCCGCTCGATGCCGACGCGCCGCTGGAAAACGGCATCCGCGTCGAACCGGACAGCCAGGCGAACATGGTGCAGGTGGGCGACGGCCTGATCGGCCGCGTCATCGACGCCATGGGCCAGCCGCTCGATCGCAAGGGACCGATCATCGCCGGTGGCACCTGGCCGCTCAACGGCGTGAAGGGCAATGTGCTCGATCGCGGCCGCGTGACCGAAGCGTTCGACCTTGGCGTCCGCGCCGTCAATGCGCTGCTGACGGCCGGGCGCGGCCAGCGCATCGCCATCATCGCCGGGTCGGGCGTCGGCAAGTCGGTGCTGATGGGTCAGATGATCGCCGGCGCCGAAGCTGATGTCGTCGTCGTCGGCCTGATCGGCGAACGCGGCCGCGAAGTCAGCGACTTCCTCGAAACCAAGCTCAAGCACACGATGAACAAGAGCGTCGTCGTCGCCGTGCCCGCCGACCATCCGCCGGTGCTGCGCCTGCGCGCCGCCGCCCGCGCCACCGCCATCGCCGAATATTTCCGCGCCCGCGGCAAAAAGGTGCTGCTCCTCATCGACAGCCTGACCCGCTGCGCCCATGCCCAGCGCGAAATCGGCCTGGCGCTGGGCGAGCCGCCCGCGATGAAGGGCTATCCGCCTTCCGCCCTCGCCCTCATCCCGCGTCTGGTGGAACGGGCCGGCGTCGACGCCCGCACCGGCGGCTCGATCACCGCGCTCTACACCGTGCTGGCCGATGGCGACGACACCGACGATCCGATCGTCGACGCCGCCCGCGCCATCGTGGACGGCCATTTCGTCCTGTCGCGCCATCTGTCCGAACAGGCGATCTTTCCCGCCATCGATATCGGCAAGTCCCTTTCGCGCGTGATGGCCGACGTGGTGGATGACGAACATCGCATCGCCGCCGCCGGCTATCGCCGCCTTTGGGCCGCCTATGAGGAAAATCGCGATCTTATCCTGATGGGCGCCTATCGCCCCGGCAACGACCCCGTCATCGACGAAGCGGTCCGCCGCCGTCAGGAAATCCTCGACTTCATCCGTCAGGATCAGAAAAGCCGCATCGACCTCGACACCAGCGCCAATGCGCTCATCGCCGGGTTCGGCGCGTGAAGGGGCTGGTCAACCGCCGCCAGCGCGTGCTGCGCGTGCGTGCCGTCCAGCATTCGATGGCGGTGGCCGAAACCGCGCGCGCCCGCGACGAGGCGAACGGCATTGCCCATAATCTCGAGCGGCTGCGCAAGGTGCGCGGCGAATTGTTCGGCGGGGAAGGGATGGCGACCGGCGCCTCCTTCGCCGCGATGCAGGAACTGGCGACCCGTCTGGAGCAGGCCAGCCGCCAGCTCGACGGCGCGCTTTACGATGCGCAGCGCAATGTCGAGGCCAAGGAAGGCCTGACCGTCGCGGCCAATCGCGAGAAGGAAATCGCCAGCCGCCTGAAGGATCGCGCCCGTGCGGATCTGGAGGAATGGCGCGAAAACAAGCTGGCGGCTCTGCCGCGCTATCGTCGTATGCAAAGGTCGGGGGACGTTTGACGATGACTATGTTGACCAGTTTGAAGGCGTTGCTGTCCGCGTCGCTGGCATCAGGAAGCACAAAAAGCGACGCCGCCGCGCCCGCCGCGGGTGCATCCGGTTTCGGGCAGATGCTGGAAGCAGCGAGAATAAGTCTGCCGTCAGGCGCGGACGCGAACCCCGCGGCGCCATCGACGACGGCGGTACAGCGGGTGGAGTGCGACCAGCCGGTGGTTCCGTCGGATATGCCTGCATCGACGGTCGATGCAGCGGCTCTGCCCGTGAATGGCATGGTGTCGGCCAGTCCCGCCGTTCCGCGCGATGTGGTGGCCGCTCCATCCGATGAACTGGATGTCGCGTCCGCGTCGCCGCTACCTGTGAAGCCTGCGGCACCCCGATCTGCAGCCCGTGCCTCGTCCGATGTCGCCATCGTTGATCGGAGCGGCGCGCCGATGGCCGATGATATACAGGATGTTTCGGACAACGAGGATGCATCCGTCGCGGACGGCGATGCGATGCCGGTCGATCCCAAGACAATGGTGGTCGTCGCTCCGGCGATTGCCGCGCCCGTCCTCATGGCCCTGCCTCCTGCCCAGATCGCACCGGCCCCGGCCGCGAATGATGGCGCGTCCTTGCCCGTCGTGCCAGGGGGGGGCGTGCCGCCACAAAGTCCCGTTCCGGACGGCGCTCAGCCTGCTCCGTTGGCTCAGACGCAAGGCGTCGATCCGCAGGTGGCGATGCTTGCCGATCAGGCGCCCGATGCCGCCGCCGCTGATGTCGCGCCCGACCAGCCGACCCCCGTCAAGGCGGAAGCGGTATCGCTGCTTCAACTGGTGCGCGACCATATGAAGGCGCGTCCTTCCCACGGCCAGGGCGAAGACCAAGCCGCCAAGCAAGGCGCCACGCGAGACACGGCACCGGATGGGATCGCCGCGATGACGGCCCTGCCGTCCCATGATGGCGCTGCCGTGCCGCTCCCGCCGTCGTCGCCTGCCGTCGTGCCGACCACCGTTGCGGCGGCTCCGACCGTCGACCTGTCCGCCAGCATCGGCGCGCAGGTGGTGGACATGGGCGTGTCGGGCCAGTGGATCGATGGCCTCGCCCGCGACATTGCCGGGCTGTCGGCCAATGGCGCGCAGGGCCGCTTCCAGATCAATGCCGATCAACTCGGCCAGATCCAGGTCGATATCCGCCAGGGCGAGGATGGCGCCGCCGTCAGCCTGACCGTCACGACCGAGGAGGCTGAACTGGCGCTGCGACAGGACAGCGATCGATTGAAGCTCGACGCCAGCCTGTCTGCAGTGCGGATCAGCGAAGTGAAGGTGGAACGGGCCTCTCCTGTCGCCGAGACGGCCCGATCGGATGCGGCGAGTAACCAGTCTGGTTCACAACCCCAATCCCCGTCGCAGGGTCAGTCCGCCGGCTGGCAAGGGCAGGGTATGGGCCAGTCATCCGCCCAGTCGCAGATGCAGGGCCGTGGCCAGCAACGCGAGAATATCGCTTTTAACCATAAAGGAGGCAGCGATCCGGCCGTTCTTAACCATGAACGGGCTGGCGGGGACGCCGGCGACATGCCGCGCGCGCGCTATGCGTGACCGGCTGCTTTTCCAGGGGACATGAAGCATGAGCGACGAGCCTAAGGCCAAGAAGAAAAAAGGCGGGAGCATGAAGATGATCCTGCTGCTGGTCGTGGGCGTGGTCGTCGGCGGCGCGGGCGCGGCGGGCGGTCTCTATGCCGCCGGATTCTTCAGCCCCAAGGCCGAAGGTCCGAAGGAAGATCCCAACAAGCCGGTGCTGGTTTTGGCGGGTGAGGATGCGCAGGCTGTCGCTACCGCCCATGGCTGGGCCGGCGAGGGCGGCGGTGGCGGCGAAGGTGGTGGTGGTGGCCATGGCGGCGGCAGTGGCGAAAGCCATGTCGTGTCTGCGGGCCATGCGCCGGGCAAGGGTATCGACCTGCCCACTCCGGTCAATCCGATGGCCTATCAGGCGACCTATTTCCAGCTTCAGGCGCCGTTCACCTCCAACATGGCGGACACCGATGCCTTTGCGCAGATCAGCGTCGCCGTGTCGACCTATTATGACTATCGCGTGATCGCGGCGGTCAAGCAGCATGAAATGCCGATCCGCAGCCAGGTGCTGATGATGCTGGCGGAGCAGCCGCAGGAGGTGCTCGACACCCCCCAGGGCAAGCAGGCGCTGCAGGGCAAGATCAAAACGGTCATCAACGATATTTTGAAGCAGAAAACCGGCTATGGCGGCATTGATAACGTTTATTTTACCAATTTCGTTATTCAATAGGGTTGCCTGAAAGGATTGGGACGTCCCCTGATCCATGCGGGCAGGGGACCAAGATGACCGACGTTCAATCCTACGCCTTCGGGCGCGGGGAATCGCAGGCGCCCGTGATGCTGTCCGGGCTGGACCGGCTGGGCGAGAAGCTCGGCCGGCGTATCCGCGCCATCGTCGAGCCGATCGCGGGCGTGCGCCCCAATGTCGAGGCGCAGGAGGCCAGGGTGCTGGATTTCGGCGCCTGGTCGGCGCAGGTGCCCGCCTTCTGCTCCCTGTCCGTCTATCGCCTGCTGCCCCTGAAAGGGCAGATGCTGCTGCGCATGGACGCGGCGATGATCTCGACCTTCGTCGATTGCTTTTATGGCGGCATCGGCAACCGGCCCTTGCCTGCGCGCACCGAATTCACCCCTACGGAAGACCGGCTGATCGCGCGGCTGTGCGAATCGCTGCTGTCGCGGCTGGTCGAGACATGGGACGATGTCCTGCCGCTTGAACCCGGCCTCATCCTGCGCGAAAGCGGGGTCGGCTATGCCGCCGCGGCGCAGCCCACCGACCAGATGGTGCTCCAGCGGTTCATGATCTCGCTCACGCGCGAGCAGGAATGGCCGGTAGACCTGCTGTTCCCGTTGTCCGCCCTGCGCGCCGTAGAGGGCCTGGTCAGCACCAAACTACCGGCCGACGAGGAGCATCGCGATCCCGTCTGGCAGGCCCGCATCGCCCGCCGCATGCGCGAAATTCGCCTGCCCGCGCGGACCGTCGTGGCGCGTCCCAATCTCTCGCTCGCCGACCTCATGGAATTGAAGGTTGGCGATGTCATTCCCGTCACCATCGGTCGTTCGCTGCCCCTGATCGTCGGAAACCGCATCGTTGCCCATGGCTCGATCGGCGAACAGGACGGCCGCGCCGCCTTCCAGATTGAAAAGCTTGCACAGGAACCCGAACAATGAGCGACATGAGCGAAGCACCCCGCATGGAGCGCGCCGAGGATCCGGTGAGCCGCATGACCAACAACCGTCAGTTCAAACTGCTGGCCGACATCCCCGTGCGCATGTCGGTGGAGGTCGGCTCGACCTCGCTGCGCCTCGCCGAAGTCATGGACCTGGCCGAAGGCAGCATCGTTGAACTCGACCGTCAGGCCGACGATCTGCTCGACATCATGGTGAATGGCGCGCTGATCGCCAAGGGCGAAGTGGTGACGGTAAACGGCCGCTATGGCATTCGCATCGTCGACATCGCCGCGACCGAGAACCGGCTGGCGGGCATCGAGCGTCGCGGCTGATCGCAGGGTCTTGATTTTGCGCTTGCCTTCGTCACTGAAACTGCGGATCGCAGGCGGATATTAACCATAGCTGCGGGCGGCTTTCATGTTCTGGTATTTCGTCAAACTGCTGATCCTCCTGCCGCTGGTCGGCGGCATGGCCTTTGGCGCGCTGTGGCTGTGGCGCAAATATCAGCCCGGCATGATGGCGGGGCAGGGCGATCGATCGCTGAAACTGCTCGAAGCCTTACCCATGGGGGCCTTCGGCAAGCTTGCGGTAATCGAGTTCGAGGGCAAGAGGATCCTTGTCGCCGTCACCCGCGGCCGTATCGAGAAGATCGCGGAAGGCGACCCCTATCGTGCGCGGTAGGATATTGCTGATCGGCGGCGTCCTGCTCGTTGCCGGCCTGGCTCTGGTCGAACCCGCACTGGCCCAGGCCGCGCCCGCCGCGCCGGTCGACAATGGTGGTGCGCTGAGCCGCGCCATGGGGCAGATTTCGGGCGACGGTCGCTCGATGTCGCTGTCCCTGCAAATCCTGATCCTCATGAGCCTGCTGACGGTGCTGCCGTCGCTCGTGCTCATGATGACCAGCTTCACCCGCATCATCATCGTTCTGTCGCTGTTGCGCCAGGCGCTGGGCCTGCAACAGACGCCGCCGAACCAGGTGCTGGTGGGCCTCGCCCTCTTCCTGTCGCTCTTCGTGATGCGCCCGGCGATCGACACAATCAACGCGCAGGCCTTCGACCCCTATGGCAAGGGCCAGATCAGCATCGAGGAAGCGGTGGGCCGCTCCGGCAAGGTGCTGCACGGCTTCATGACCAAGCAGACCCGCGAAAGCGACCTCAAGCTCTTCGCCAACCTCGCCGAGGCGCCCGCCTTCCGCACGCCCGAAGACATTCCCTTCTCGATCCTGCTGCCGGCCTTCGTGACGAGCGAACTCAAGACCGCGTTCCAGATCGGCTTCATGATCTTCCTGCCCTTCCTGATCATCGACCTTGTCGTCGCGTCCACGCTGATGGCGTTGGGCATGATGATGCTGTCGCCGACCATCATCTCCATGCCGTTCAAGCTGTTGCTGTTCGTGCTGGTCGACGGCTGGGCGCTGACTATGGGGTCATTGGCGGGATCGTTCGCGACATGATGGCTACACGCAGACATCCGTTCGTTTCGAGCGTGTCGAGAAACGGGAGCGCACCCGTTTCTCGACTTCGCTCGAAACGAACGGAGCAGGGGATTTAGCTCCCCATGGAAAACGCCGACTTCTTCATGGGCCTTGCCCAGCAGGCGTTGTGGATCACGGCGCTCGCGGCTGCGCCCGTGCTGATCCCGGCGCTGATCGTCGGCCTCATCATCGGCATGGTGCAGGCGGCGACCTCGATCAACGAACAGACGCTCAGCTTCATTCCCAAGATCATCGTCGTCGGCGGGATGCTGGCCTTGTTCGGCGGATCAATCATGGTGCTGATCGCCGACTTCACCCGCGAAATCTTCGAGCGTATCCCGGACCTGCTGCAATGATCGCGCGTTTGTCATGATAGCGCCGGGCTTCACGGGCGTGGAAACGCAGCTCTGGATCTGGCTCATCGCCATGATCCGGCCCGGCGCGGCGTTCATCGCCGCGCCCATCTTCGGCGCGCCCGCGGTGCCGCTCCAGCTTCGCCTGATCCTCGCCCTTGCGCTCGGCCTTGCCGCGCTCAACAGCGTCACGATCCAGTTGCCGCAGGACGGCGTCGCCAGCTTCGAGGGCGTGATGCTGGTCATGGGCGAGATATTGGCGGGCCTCGCCATGGGGTTCGCGGTGCAGATCGGCTATGCCGCCGCCTTCGTTGCGGGGGAGACGATCGGCAACGCCATGGGCCTCAATTTCGCGGCGATGGTCGATCCCTCCTCGGGCCAGTCGACCCAGGTGCTGGGCCAGTTCCTGTCCATCCTCGCCACCTTCCTGCTGCTGGGCATGGACGGTCATCTGCTGCTCGCCAGCTTTGTGGTGCAAAGCTACACCGCGATCCCGCCGGGGGCGGGGATACTCTCCAACGACACCATCTGGCGCCTGATCGAGTTCGGCGGATCGCTGATGGGCATGGGCGTGACCGTCGCGCTGCCGGTCGCCTTCGCGCTCGTGCTGGTGCAGATCGTTATGGGCATGCTGTCGCGCGCCGCGCCCTCGCTCAACCTGTTCGCGGTCGGCATGCCGGTGGCGATGATGGCCGGCCTGATCCTGCTCGCCGTCGCTGCGCCGATCATGGCCGAAGGCATGACCGCCGCGCTCAAGTCGGGCCTCGAAGAAGCCCGCACTATCTCGGAGGGCCGCTGAGATGGCTGGCGGCAGCGAGGGCGGCGAAAAGACCGAAAAGCCGACACCGAAGAAATTGCAGGATGCCGCCAAGAAGGGCGACATCCTCCAGTCGCGCGAACTGGGCACGGCGCTGGTGGTCATGGCCGGCATCGGCTGCCTTGCCGTCATCGGTCCCGCGCTGATCGAGGCGCTGCGCGACATGCTGGTCGAGGCGCTGCGCTTCCGGCGTGAGGATATTGCCGATTTCTCCCCGGTGCAGCGCGGCCTCAGCCTGCTGGCAGGCATCGCCCTGCCGGTCGCGGGGGTCATGCTGGCGACCTTCCTTGCCGCGATCGCCGCGCCTGCCCTGCTCGGATCGCTCGGCTTTCGGCCCGGCGCCTTCGCGCCCAAGCCCGAAAAGCTTAATCCCATGTCCGGCCTCAAGCGCATCTTCGGCATGCAGGGGCTGATCGAACTGCTCAAATCGATCGCCAAGGTCGGCCTGCTCGGCAGTATCGGCGTCTGGCTGATCTGGGACCGGCTGACCGAGATCACCGGCCTAGGCAAGGCGGGCATCGCGCCCGCCATCGCCGATGTCGGCAATATCTTCATCTTCACCTGCCTCGTCATGGCGGGCGGCCTGTTCCTGATCGCGGGCATCGACGTGCCGGCGCAGATCATGCAACGCGCCAAGCGGCTCGGCATGACCAAGCAGGAAGTGAAGGACGAGCATAAGGAAAGCGAAGGCTCACCCGAACTGAAGGGCCAGATACGCCGCCGCCAGTTCGAGGTGCTGAACAATTCCACGCGGCAGGCCGTGGCCGAAGCCAGCGTCATCATCACCAACCCGACCCATTTCGCCGTCGCGCTGCGCTACAAGCCGGGGCAGGACGCCGCGCCGATCGTGGTGGCCAGGGGGTGCGATGCCATCGCCGCGGCGATCCGCGAACTGGCCGACACCAACGGCGTCACCGTCCTTCAATATCCCGAACTGGCGCGCGCCATCTACTTCACCTCGCGCGCCGGCCAGATCGTCAATGAAGGCCTCTACATGGCGGTGGCGACCGTGCTGGCCTTCGTCTTCCGCGTCGAAAGCCGCATGGCGGGCGAGATGGATCGGCCCTTCATCACCGTGCCCGAAGACCTGCGTTTCGACGCGGACGGGAAGAAGCTGTGACGATCCTGAAGCGTTTTCGAAGCAGGTGGAATCATCTGCTGGCTCGGAAAACACGGTAAGACAAAGAACTGGAGCAGCCGAGCCGATTCAATCGGATCGGTATCCGCTCCAGCCGGAACATCGTGACGGTGAAGAAATAAAATCGGTTTTTCAGCAAGTTCGTCTGATGAACGAAAAAAATGCCTGTGATGAATTAAAGTTTGGCCGCACCTGTCCGTAATCTGTCCGTGGGGACGTAGGAAAGTGGTGCGTCATGGACGACTATGTATCTCGAACTGAGTTGTCGCCGGTCGACCGGACGGTCGTCCGCGCGCCATCGCCTGCGCCTGTCGTGCAGCCGGTGGCGGCGAGCAGCGCCAACGACTCCCTGACGCAGGATCGCAAGACGTCCGTCGCTCAGCCCGCGCTGTCGAACACCAGCCAGGAACTGGCCAGCGTCGCCGAATATGTGGAGGTCCATGCCCGCATCGCCGAAATATTGGCGGACCTTAGCGCCGGTGCGACCGATGTGGACGGCGCCGCCGGTGCGATTCAGACGATGATTCCCAGGCCGATGGTGCTCGTGCCCCTGCCGCCTGCCAGCAAGGAAGCGGTGGAGCATGCCGCTGTGCTGGCCAAGCGCATCGTCGAGCGCGCATCCTACGCCCATGTCGCGCAGGCGCATCTGGCGCGTGGCACGGTCGAGCAGATCGCATCCTCGAACGGCTGAGCTTCTGGGATAATCCAGGACGGAAAATCTTTCCTAAAGGTCTTGGCACTACCGCCGTTCTAGCATTTGAAAGGACGGCCCATGACTTCGGTAGGCAGCAGCATCATTTCGGCGCTTAACGCTGGTTCGGGCATCGATACCTCTGCTCTGGTGTCCAGCCTGGTCAGCGCGACCCGCGAACCCAAGGAAACGGCGATCACGAGCCGTCAGTCGCTCAATTCGTCGCGCATTTCGGCGCTGGCTTCGGCGCTGAGTTCGCTCGACACCTTCGCTGACGCCCTGACGGAGGTTCTGTCCGGCGCCGAATATACCGGCACGGTTTCGTCCAATGACACCAGCATTGCCAATGTCAGCCTGCTGAGCGGTGGGACGCCCGCGGGCCTGCCTGCCCAGCTGACCGTCGAGCAGCTCGCCACGGCACGTGTGATCTCGTCCGGCGCCACCAGTGGCGCGACCGGCAGCACCGCGATCGGCACCGGCACTTTCACGCTGACGACCGCGTCGGGCGAGACGAAGACGATCACGATCGACTCCACCAACAACAGCTATGCGGGTCTCGCGTCCGCCATCAATGCGGCGGACATGGGCGTCACCGCCCGTGTCGTCACCGACGCGAGCGGCACGCGCCTCGTCTTCAAAGGCGAAACCGGCGCGGACAATGATTTCAGCATCAGCGTCGCGGCCGACGACGGCAGCAGCGTGCTCACCGGCCTGAGCTGGAGCGGCACCGACAGCGGCACCATGACCAGCAGCTCCGCGCCGCAAAACGCCAAGATCACGCTTGACGGCGTCGCCTATGAATTTGCCAGCAACACCATCGACGAGGCGATCCCCTATATGCGGATCGACCTTGCCAAGGCGTCGCCCGGCACGACCGTGACCCTGGCCATGTCGCAGCCGACATCGGGACTTTCGGACCTGCTGAAGGAATTTGTCGACGCCTACAACACGCTGATGAAGGCGCTGAACACCGCGACCGCCACGGGCGCGGATTCCTCCAGCGCGGGCGTGCTGAACGGGGTTGCAGGTGTGCGCGACATGAAACGGCAGCTGGCGGCGATCACCTCGACCCAGCTCAGCGCCACCGGCACCTACCGGACGCTGGCCGACATCGGCATCACCACCAATCGCGACGGCACGCTGGCGCTCGACACGGCACGGCTCGCCACAGCCATGGAAAATGACCCGGAAGGCGTCGCGAACATGGTCAACCCCAAGACGTCGACCGCGGCCAATCCCGGCCTGTCGGCTCTGATGGACTCGGTGCGCGACAATATCGAGAAGGACGATGGTCCGCTCAAGACCGCGCAGAAGCGCTACGACGCGCTGGCGGAGGATTTTACCGAGCAGCTCGAAAATCTCGATGATCAGATGACCAATTATCAAGAGCATCTGACGAAGGTCTACGCGGCGATGGAGACGCGCCTCAGCGCGCTCAAGGCGACGCAAAGCTACCTCGAACAGCAGATCGAGGCTTGGAACAACAGCGACAGTTAATCGGGAACGGGCAAGACGATGTTCTACAATCAAGGTTATGCTGGCACCACGGCGGCACGGCGTTATGCGGCGATCCATTCGGGCAGCCGGACCGAAGGCGCCACCCCGCACGGGCTGGTCAGGATATTGTTCGATGAGCTGCTGCTGGCGATGGACGCCGCGGCGCTCGCCGAACGCAATGGCGACCGGATGAAGGTGTCCGACAAGCAGGCACGCGCCATGTCGATCCTGTTCGCGCTCGAATCGAGCCTGGACTTCGACAAGGGCGGCGACGTCGCGGTCGGCCTGGCGCAGATCTATCGCGAAGCGCGCCGCCTGCTGCTGGTGGGCGCTAAGGAGCGCTCGGCCGATCCGGTCGATCAGGCCCGCGCCATCGTGGCGGAAATCGCCGAAGCCTGGAACCAGATCGGCCGGTAAGGGGCGCGACGCCCCCGCCCGCAGGCGGGGTTGCACGACCAAAAGCCCGCCTGTATAGGCGGTGCTCGCAAAGGGCGGCCCGGCGGGGGTCGCCTTTTTGCGTTTACGCGCAAATGACGCGCACCTGACGAATACACGTTCCAGAAAGGGAAGGCCCATGTCGATTACGCCGCTCATGCCCGTTTACCCCCGGTGCGATGTGCGTCCGGTGCGAGGCGAGGGCTGCTATCTGATCGGGGAACGCGGCGAGCGTTATCTCGACTTCGCCAGCGGCATCGCCGTCAACCTGCTGGGCCATGGCCATCCGAAGCTGGTGAAGACCATCGCCGATCAGGCGGCTACATTGATGCATGTCTCGAACCTCTACGGCTCGCCGCTGGGGGACCGGTTCGCGCAGAAGCTGGTCGACAATACATTCGCCGATACCGTCTTCTTCACCAATTCGGGCGCCGAGGCGGTCGAGTGTGCGATCAAGACCGCGCGCCGCTATCATTATGCCAATGGCGAAGCGCACCGGCACAAGGTCATCAGCTTCGACAACGCCTTCCATGGCCGCACGTTGGGCACCATTTCGGCGACCAGCCAGCCCAAGATGCGTGACGGATTCGAACCGCTGCTGCCTGGTTTCCAGGTTGTGCCCTTCAACGATCTCGACGCGGCGCTGGCGGCGATCGACGACAACACGGCCGGTTTCCTGCTGGAGCCGGTGCAGGGCGAAGGCGGCGTGACGCCTGCGACGCAGGCGTTCCTCAAGGGTTTGCGCAAGGCCTGCGACGAACATGGCCTGCTGCTGATCCTGGATGAGGTCCAGTGCGGCTATGCCCGCACCGGCACCTTCTTCGCGCATGAACAATATGGCGTGACGCCGGACATCATGGCGGTGGCCAAGGGCATCGGCGCGGGCTTCCCGCTCGGCGCCTGCCTTGCCACGGAAGAAGCCGCCAAGGGCATGGTGTTCGGCACGCATGGCTCCACCTATGGCGGCAATCCGCTCGCCATGGCGGTGGGTATGACGGTGCTGGACGAAGTTCTGGCCGATGGCTTCCTCGATCATGTCAAGGCGATGGGCGCGCGTCTGCGCTCGGCGCTGGAGCAGCTTATACCCAATCATGACGGCATGTTCGAGGATGTGCGCGGCATGGGGCTGATGCTGGGCGTCAAGATGAAGGATGCCCATGACGCGCGCGCCTTTGTCGGCCATCTGCGCGACCATCATGGGTTGCTGGCCGTATCGGCCGGGCAGAATGTGCTGCGCATCCTGCCGCCGCTCGTCATCGACGAAAGCCATATCGCCGAATGTATCGAGAAGATTTCCGCCGGCGCGCGGAGCTTCGTGGACGCCAAGGCGGCCTGAATTGATAGTTGCCCCGTTCGTGCTGAGTAGGGGCTGAGCTTGTCGAAGACCCGTATGGAAGCATCAATCCTTCGATACGCCATTTCGACTTCGCTCAATGGCTACTCAGGACGAACGGTGGTTGGAAGCGGGGAAAACTTCCAATGACCAAGCATTTCCTGAATCTCTCCGACGCGGGCGGCGACGCCATCGCCGCGATGATCGCCGACGCCATCGACCGGAAGGCCGCGCGTCAGGGCAAGCCCAAGGGCATGGTCGACGCCGACGCACCGCTGGCCGGTCACACGCTGGCGATGATCTTCGAAAAGAACAGCACGCGCACCCGCGTCAGCTTCGACATGGCGATTCGCCAGCTGGGCGGCACGTCGCTGATCCTGGATGGCGCGACCAGCCAGCTTGGCCGCGGCGAAACGGTGGCCGACACGGCCCGCGTCCTCAGCCGCATGTGCGACGCGATCATGATCCGCACCGACGATCATGCCAAGATCGAGGAAATGGCGCATTACGCCACCGTCCCGGTCATCAACGGCCTCACCGACCTGTCGCACCCCTGCCAGATCGTCGCCGACCTGCTGACCGTGGTCGAACATGGCCTTGCGCTGCCGGGCAGCCGGTGGGCCTGGCTGGGTGACGGCAACAATGTCCTCCATTCGATCGTCGAGGCCGCCGGCCTGCTGAAGTTCGACGTGCGCATGGGCATTCCCGGCGGCTATGATCCCGACCCGTCCTTCGCCGACGCGGCGCGCGCCGCCGGATCGACCATCACCCTCACGCGCGATGCAGCCGAGGCCGTCAGCGGTGCGGACGTCGTCGTCACCGACACCTGGATCTCCATGGGCCAGGCCCATGCCGAGGAAAAGCTGGCGGCGATGATGCCCTATCAGGTGACGCCGGAACTGATAGCGGGGGCGAAGCCCGACGCCCGGTTCCTCCACTGTCTGCCCGCGCATCGCGGCGAGGAAGTGGTGGCCGAAGTGATCGACGGCCCGCAGTCTCTGATCTGGGACGAGGCGGAAAACCGCATTCATGCCCAGAAATCCGTGCTGCTCTGGGCGCTTGGCCGGCTCGGTTGAGTTTTCGGGCGGGCTTCCTATCTAGCTAAGCGTTTTCGAGGCCGGTGGCATCACCGGCTGACTCGGGAAACGCGACAACAAATGGCTAAAATGAAATGCGCCGCTTGGCGGACTTCATTTTAGTTCGCCCGCATCGCTGGATGCATATTTTCCCGGCGCGCCATGCGCGCCGGCAGACCGGAGCTGTACCGTGACTTTTGCCGCCTCCATCGATCAGGCCATGGGCTTCACCATTCCCGGCCGCCATGCGCGCGGCCGTCTGGTACGGCTTGGCCCGGTGCTCGACGACGTGCTCGCCGCCCACGCCTATCCGCCGCCGATCGAGCGGGTGCTGGCGTCGGCGCTGGTGCTGGCGGCGCTGCTGGGTAGCACACTCAAGCTCGCCGATGGGCAGCTCACACTCCAGGCGCAGACCGAAAATGGCGTCATCAGCCTGCTCGTCGCCGACTATAAGAATGGCGAGTTGCGCGGCTATGCCAAGTTCGACGCCGACCGGCTGGCCGAACTGGGACCGAACCCGTCACTGTTCGGCCTGTTCGGCAAGGGCTATCTCGCCATCACCTTCGATCAGGCCGTGACGGGCGAACGCTATCAGGGCATCGTTCCGCTGGAGGGTGAATCGCTCGCCCATGCGGCAGAGCTGTACTTCTTCCAGTCGGAACAGATTCCCAGCATCATCCGCATCACCACCCGTCATGATGCGGGCGCGGGCTGCGTCGCCGCCGGCCTGATGCTCCAGCACCTGCCCGAGGGTGAGGTTGGGCGCGAACGTCTGCACGTCCGCCACGACCACCCCGAATGGGAGCATGTGCAGGCGCTGGCGGTCACGCTCAAGGATGAGGAACTGACCAATTCGGAGCTGCCGTTGACCGACATCGTCTGGCGCCTCTTCCATGAGGAGGACGAAGTGCGCGTGACCGAAGCCGCGCCGCTGGTGAAGGGGTGCCGCTGCGACCTTGCCCACATCCGCAGCGTCATCGGTCGCTTCCCCCCGGAGGAGCGGGCGGAAATGGCGGACGATCAAGGCATTATCGGCGTCGACTGTGCCTTCTGTTCACGCATCTTTCCACTAGCGGCGGACAGTTTCGCCTGATCCAACCGTATATCGTTACGCTAACGATATTTGTAATTGGGGCAGGGCCGCTCGTTCGCGCTATCAAATTGCCGCATTTATACGCGACAGATGATGGGATCGCTCGCGGCAGGACCGGCGGGCACCCTTTTGGTGGGATCGTACAGATATCATGAGCAAGGCAGGACTGCGTGCGCTGGTCGCCGCGGCGGCATTGATGATGGCGGGCTGGGCCGGTGCAGTGACCATGCCGACTCTGACGGCCCTGCGCGGGCTGGAAGCGGGCGAATGGGAGTTGCGCGGCCGGGGTGAGGGGGCGGAGACGCGCAAGCTGTGCGTCACCGACCTGCGCCAACTGCTCCAGCCGCAGCATCCCGGCCCGGTCTGCCGCAGCTTCGTGGTCAACGACAGCGCCCATGCCGCCAGCGTCACCTATGACTGCGCGGCGGCAGGCAATGGCCGCACAGACCTGCGGATCGAAACCTCGCGACTGCTCCAGATCCGCTCCCAGGGCGTGTCGCAAGGCGCGCCGTTTGCCTTTGCCTTGGAAGCGCGGCGCATCGGCGCCTGCCCATGATCCCGGTTCTCGCCCCGATCCTTGCCCCGATCCTTGCGTTGCGGCGCATCGAAGCGTAGCGCGAACCCATGGTTGCCAATCAAGGAAAATTCGCCGTCGTCCTGCTTTCGGGCGGACTGGACTCGATGGTCGCGGGCGGTCTGGCGCGTGAGGCCGGATATCATGTGCTGGCGCTGTCGATCGACTATAATCAACGTCATCGCGTGGAGCTGAACGCGGCGCGTCGTGTTGCCGAATCGCTGGGCGCGATCCGCCATATCGTGCTGCCGCTCGACCTCACCGCCTTTGGCGGATCGGCGCTGACAGCCGACATCGCCGTGCCCAAGGGCGGCGTCGGCAAGGACATTCCGATCACCTATGTCCCGGCGCGCAACACGATCTTCCTCTCGCTGACGCTGGGCCTGGCCGAAGTGGCCGGCGCCAGTGACATCTTCATCGGCGTCAATGCGCTCGACTATTCGGGTTATCCCGATTGCCGGCCGGAATTTATCGACGCCTTCCAGAAGATGGCGACGCTCGCCACCAAAGCGGGTGTGGAGGGGCATCCGATCCGCATCCAGACCCCGCTCCAATATATGAGCAAGGCGGATATTGCGCGCGAAGCCCATCGTCTCGGTCTCGACGCCGGGATCAGCTGGTCCTGCTATGATCCGACCCCCGACAGCAAGCATTGCGGCTTGTGCGACAGCTGCCGCCTGCGCTCCAAGGGGTTCGAGGAAGCGGGTCTGCCCGATCCCACCGTCTATGCCGTACAGCCGCCCAAGGCATAACCGATGAGTTATGCGGTCAAGGAAATGTTCCTGACCCTGCAGGGGGAAGGCGTGCAGGCCGGGCGTCGCGCCGTTTTCCTGCGCTTCGCCGGCTGCAACCTGTGGAGCGGGCGCGAACAGGACCGGGCCAGCGCCGTCTGCCAGTTTTGCGACACCGATTTCGTAGGTACGGACGGGCTGGGCGGCGGCAAGTTCGCCGATGCCGATGCGCTGGCCGACGCGGCGCTCGGCTTCTGGGGCGAGGGCGGCGAGGGGCGCTATATCGTGCTCACAGGTGGCGAGCCGATGCTCCAGATCGACGATGCGCTGGTCGATGCGCTCCATGCGCGCGGCTTCACCATCGCGATCGAGAGCAACGGCACGCTGCCCGCCCATCCCGGCATCGACTGGATCTGCATCAGCCCGAAAGCCGGTAGCGATGTGGTGCAGCGTTCAGGCCATGAACTGAAGCTCGTCTGGCCGCAGCCGGGTGATGGGCATAGTCTGGCCGATGTCGACGCCATGTCGGACTGGGCGTTCGACCATCATCTCGTCCAGCCGCTCGACGACGCTCATGCGGTCGACAATGCCCGCGCCGCCATCGCCCTGGTCATGGATCGCCCGAACTGGCGCCTGACCGTGCAGGCGCATAAATATCTGGGCCTGCGTTAGGCGCTGGGGCGGATGGCTGAGATGGGTTGAGCGGGCCGTTTCCTTTCCACTTAACCGTCACCCCAGCGGAGGCTGGCATCTCAGGCCATGTCGCGCGACATGGCCTGAGATGCCAGCCTCCGCTGGGGTGACGGATGTGGAACCGCGACTCCTGGTCGTCAACAGTCAGCCCGATACTGTCCGCCCCACTTTAGCCATCGCGCACTCGTGAGATAATCCCCACCGAGCGCGCCAAACTTCAGGGCTTCACGCCGCTCTTGTCGTTCCAGGCCTGATGGCAAACCGGCTGCAATACGCCCTTCTTCCAGCACTTGGGGTCGAAGGACGGCAGGGCGACGACATAGTCATAACCCGGCGTGCCGTAAAATTGCTCTCCCGCCAGCACCAGCGACTTCTTGATGGAGGCAAGGCCCTTGCGTCCGACCTCGTTCAGCGTGCCGCGATCGGCGAAGATCGCCTGCCGACCGACCTCCGCGGCCTCCTGGCAGAAGCCCTTCTGCGCCTGCACCGTCGAATAGCCGGAATAGATGCGGGTGTTATACATGTCCGACGCCGCCTGGCCGGGCTTGCCCTTGCCCGCGGTGCGCTGGAAATAGCCAAGGATGGTCGCCTGCGCGGCGTCCAGTTCGGCGTCATGATGGGCGATCATGGCGTTATAGTTGCTCGCGCTCAGAAGGGTCGGCTCGAACTGGCATTGCAGCGCTGCCACGTTGAGCGCGGCGCGCATGTTCCAGGCGAGGCCCGCCTTGACCTCCGCCGCGGTCGCGCCGGGCAGGCCGAGCGCCGTGGCGGCGGCCTCGTCGGTCAGCGGTGGCGCGCTCATGTCGGGCGGCGACCAGTAGAATTGGGCAGCGGCGGGCTGGGCTGCGATCGGCGCAACGGCGGCGATCGCCAGGCTGAGCAGCGCGCGGCGCGACGGCAAACGGACCTTCATCGACAAAACCCCTCAGGCAGGATGTGCGGTTGGGCGCATCCGATATCATTGATCGCGGCGACTGTATCGCCGCTGAACCGGCCCGGTGGCGCCAGAGCATTTTCAAGTTGACCGTTAACGGTCAATGGCTCGGAAAATGCGGCATCAAAAGGCTAGAGCGTTTTCACTCAATGTGAAAACGCTCTAGCGGAGTTTCTTATTGATCGGCAAGCACTTCGTCGTCCTGCGCCGGCGCCTTTTCGGCGGGCTTGGCGGGTTTCGCCGCTTCGCTGCTGTTGGACGATGCGCCGGCATTCGGCAGGGCGACGGCCGTGCCTTCGCTCTGCACGCCATCCAGGTCGGTCATGGCGTCGGTGGCGGTGCCGTCCACCACTTCCATGTCCTTCATCTGCACGCTGTTGCTGCTCTTGTCGGCGCCCCCGCAGGCGGCAAGAGGAAGCAGTGCGGCAATGTAGATGGTCCTTGCGGTCAGGCGCATCCGGGTCTCCTTGAAAGTCCAATCCTATGCCCGGCAGCCCCCCGCCTGGCGAAAGCGCGGACCCTAGCCGCCAGCCCCACATTGCTCAACCCCCGCGCCGCAGCGCGCCAAACGGCTGAGAAAGGCGGGAAAATGCGCCCTGAGCGCGCTATCCAGCGCTGCCATCGACGAATTTCCACCCAGCGCGGCGATGCTGGTAACGGGATACTCGCTGATCCCGCACGGCACGATGCCGCCAAAATGGGACAGGTCGGGATCGACGTTGATCGAAAAGCCGTGCAGCGTCACCCAGCGCCGCACCCGGATGCCGAGCGCGCCGATCTTCGCCTCGCGCCCCTGTGGATCGTCGGTCCAGATGCCGATCCGTCCCTCCGCGCGCCGGGCGGCGATGCCCAGGTCGCCCAGCGCCGCGATCATCCAGCCTTCCAGATGGTGGACGAAATTGCGGACATCCTTGCCGCGCTCGCGCAGGTCGATGTTGAGATAGCCGATCCGCTGTCCCGGCCCATGATAGGTGTAGCGCCCGCCGCGCCCGGCATCATGCACCGGAAAGCGCGGGTCGAGCAGTTCGGCGGGGTCCGCGCTGGTGCCGGCGGTGTAGAGCGGCGGATGTTCCAGCAGCCACACCCGTTCCCGCGCCTGTCCTTCGTAAATGGCGGCGGCCCGCGTCTCCATCTCGGCCAGTGCGGGCGGATAGTCGACCGGCGCCTCCTCGACCCGCCATTCAACGCTGGCGGGAAAGGGAAGGGCTTCTGGGGCAGGATGGGAAACGGGATCGGACATGGGGCGCTTCCTTGACTTGGAGCGGGCGAGCGATCAAGTCTCGCGCCGTAATTTCCGGAACACAGGCAGGCATATAGATATGACGACGATGTCGATCGGCAAGGCGTGGGAAGAAGCGGTCGCCTTCGTCGCGCGGGAAGCGTCACTGCTCTTTCCCGTCGCGCTGCTGTTCGTGGCGTTGCCCGGCCTCATCCTTCAGGAGATGACCCCACCCGAACTGCAGGCTTGGTTCGCCCAGCCCAAAGCGGACGCGATTCCTGCCATGCCGCCGGGTTTCGGCTTGGCGATGCTGATTACGATCATCCTCATCTGGTTCGGGTCGCTGGCGCTGTTCGCTCTCGCGCTGCGGCCCGGCATCAGCGTGGGTGAGGCGCTGCGGCTCAGCTTCGCGCGCCTGCCGGTGCTGATCGGCACGGCCTTGGTCGTGGTCGGCATCATCGTCGGCATCTTTGCCGTCGCCATGCTGCTGGGCCTGATCTTTTCGCTCGCGTCGAAGCAGCTGGGATCGGGCCTCAGCCTGTTGCTGGCGGCCGGCGCCGTGGGCCTCGTCTTTTATGCCAGCATCAGGCTGGTGCTGCTCAATCCGGTCGTCATCGACAGCCAGGCGGGCGTCATGGACTCGCTGCGCCGCGCCTGGGCGCTGACGCGCGGGCATTTCCTGCGGCTGTTCGGCTTTCTCATCATCGTGATGATCCTGTCCACCATCGTCGCCTCGGTGGCGCAATTGGTGGTCGGCCTGATCGGCGGCCTCATCGCCGGACCGGAAGGCGCGCGTGTCGCCGGCAGCATCGCCGGCGCGGCGGTGTCGAGCATCATCCAGGTCTATATGCTGGTGATGCTCGCCCGCCTCTATCGTCAGGCGGTTGCCGTCTGATCCAATAGCGGCACATGGGGCGCGGCGTCGCGCGGCAGCACGCCCGCCAGCCGCGGATCGGCGAAAGTCTCGATCTCGCGGCCATAGGGCAGGAAACCTGACTTGATATAGAATCCCAGCGCCGCCGGGCTGTCGAGCGTGCAGGTGTGGACCCAGAAACGCTCCACCCCCTTGCGCCAGGCGAGCGACTTGGCCTGCGCCATCAGCCAACGGCCCAGACCCTTGCCGTTGAGTTCCGGCACCAGCCCGAAAAAGCCCAGCTCGCAGTCGGGCAGCGACCGGAAATCCAATTCCAGCAACCCGACTTCGGTGCCGCGCGGATCGGTCACGGCATAGACCTCCACCGCCGGGTCATGGATGATCGCCGTCAGTTCCGGATCGGCCATCACCAGCCGCGAGAACCAGAGCCAGGGCGCGCCGACGCGGCGGAACAGCGTTCGGTAAGCGGTCAGATCCGGCGTCTTCCACGGCGCCAGCCGCAACGGCGCGGCCGGGACCGGCGCGGGGCGGGGCCGTTCGCGCATCTCCAGATGGGTGACGATCGTCGCCACCATGCCCGGTTCCACCGGCGTCAGCGCCATGCGGGTCAGCTCCAGGTCGCCATAGGCGGCAGGCTCATCAGGATCGCATCGATATTGCCGCCGGTCTTGAGGCCGAACAGCGTGCCGCGATCATGGACCAGATTGAACTCGGCATAGCGGCCGCGCCATTCCAGCATCGTGCGATAGTCGGCCTCCGTCCATGCCTCCCCCATGCGCCGCCGCACGATCGGCGGGAAGGCGGCGAGGAAGGCGTCGCCGACATCGCGGGTGAAGGCGAAATTCGCCTCGAATGCGGCATTGTCGGCGCATTCGAGATGGTCGTAAAAAATGCCGCCGACTCCGCGATGCACGCCGCGATGGGGGATGAAGAAATACTCGTCCGCCCATTTCTTGAAGCGCGGATAATGATCCGGGTCGTGCGCGTCGCAGGCGGTCTTCAGCACGTCATGGAACTGCGCCGTATCCGCCGCGCGCGGCAGGGGCGGATTGAGGTCCGCGCCGCCGCCGAACCAGCTCTTGGTCGTCACCAGATAGCGGGTGTTCATGTGCACCGCGGGCACATGCGGGTTGGCCATGTGCGCGACCAGGCTGATGCCGGTGGCGAAGAAGGCGGGGTCTTCGCCCGCGCCGTGGATGGTCTGGGCGAATCCGGGCGCGAACTCGCCGCCCACGGTCGAGACGTTGACGCCGACCTTCTCGAAGACCTTGCCCTTCATCACGCCGCGCACGCCGCCCCCGCCTTCGCCGGGCGCCTGGCCCTCGGCCTCGCGGTCCCAGGCGGTATAGTCGAACCGGGCGTCGCTGCCGGCCTCGCGCTCGATCGCCTCGAACTCGGCGCAGATGCGGTTGCGCAGCGATTCGAACCAGTCGCGCGCTGCCTGCTGCCGGACGTCGAGCGCAAATGGGACATGGGGAATCGGGTTGGTCATGCGGGGAACTTTCCGGTCTGGCGGAGGGCTTCGGCAACGGCGATGCCCGTGGAAACGGCGATGTTCAAGGATCGGAAGCCCGGCGCCATCGGGATGCGGACCCGGATATCGGCCAGATCGCGTACCTCGTCGGGCACGCCGGCGCTCTCCGATCCCATCAGCAGCACATCGTCTTCATGGAATTCGACCTCGGGCAGGCGCTGCGAGGCATGGGCGCTCATCAGCAGCAAACGACGCCCCTCGGCACGGCGAACCGCATCGAAGGCGGCGAAATTCACATGGCGCACAACCTCGGCCGCCTCGCCATAATCCATTGCCGCCCGCTTGAGGCGAGCGTCGGAAAAGGCGAATCCGGTCGGCATGATGATGTCGACGGGGACAGAGAAGCAGGCGGCAAGCCGCAAGATGGCGCCGACATTTCCCGCAATCTCGGGTTGGTAAAGGGCGATACGCATGGGGCGTCGCCATAATGCATCTGGAGCATTTGCAATAGACTAGGTAATATTGCGACTGGCAAAGCGGGCGCAGTCCGGTTATCACCCCCTGCGAACACGCCGGGGGGAAGGCGGGGTCAGCCACGGCTGATAACCCAAATCCCTTGATAATCAGGGCCGCTAAAGGGCGCCCGGTGTGAGCAGGGAAGTCTTGCAAGGGTAGAGGTGCATGGCGAGCGTAGAGCATTCTGACGGCCAAGGATTATCCGGCGGAGAAGGGGTACGCCGCCGCGATTTCATCAACATCGCTGCGGTGAGCTTCGCAGGAGTCGGCGCTGTCGCCGTCGTCCTGCCGCTGATCGACCAGATGAACCCCAGCGCCGACGTTCTGGCGCTCGCGTCGACGGAAGTGGACCTCTCGGCGATTCAGCCGGGCCAGGCGATCAAGACCACCTTCCGGTCGCAGCCGCTGTTCGTGCGGCAATTGACACCCAAGGAAATCGCCGAAGCCGACAAGGTCGATCCGTCCACGCTGCGCGACCCGCAGACGCTGGAGGAGCGGACCGTCGACGGCAAAAAGCAGTGGCTCATCACCATGGGCGTCTGCACCCATCTCGGCTGCGTCCCGCTGGGCGCGGGCGAGGGGGAGAATCGCGGCGAATTCGGCGGTTATTTCTGCCCCTGCCACGGCTCGTCCTACGACACGGCCGCGCGCATCCGTAAGGGGCCTGCCCCCAAGAATCTGGAAGTGCCGAAGTTCAGCTTCACTTCCGACACTGCCATTCTCGTGGGTTAAGGGGGGTAATAACATGAGCTTTCCATGGGCCGAACATTATACCCCCAAGCATCCGGTGATGCAGTGGGTCGACGAGAAGCTGCCGCTGCCGCGCCTCGTCTACAACGCGATCGGCGCGGGCTATCCGGTGCCGCGCAACCTCAACTATTTCTGGAATTTCGGCGTCCTGGCCGGCCTCGCGCTGGTGATCCAGATCGTCACCGGGGTCATCATGGCGATGCACTATGGCGCCAATGACCTGGTCGCCTTCAGCACCGTCGAACAGACGATGCGTGATGTGAATGCGGGCTGGCTGATGCGCTATGCGCACGCCAACGGCGCCAGCTTCTTCTTCATCGTCGTCTATCTCCACATCTTCCGCGGTCTCTATTTCGGCTCCTACAAGGCGCCGCGCGAAATGGTGTGGCTGCTGGGCCTCGTCATCTTCCTGCTGATGATGGCGACCGCCTTCATGGGCTATGTGCTGCCCTGGGGCCAGATGTCCTATTGGGGCGCGAAGGTCATCACCGGCCTGTTCGGCGCCATCCCCGTGGTGGGCGAGCCGATCCAGACCTGGCTGCTGGGTGGCTTTGCTCCCGGCAATGCCTCGCTCAACCGCTTCTTCTCGCTGCACTTCCTGCTGCCCTTCGTGATTGCGGGCGTCATCATCCTGCACATCTGGGCGCTGCATATTCCAGGGTCCTCGAACCCCACCGGCGTGGAAGTGAAGGGGCCGCAGGACACTGTCCCGTTCCACCCCTATTACACCGCGAAGGACGGCTTCGGCGTCGGCGTCTTCCTGATCCTCTTCGCGATCATGCTGTTCTTCGCGCCTAATTATCTGGGCCACCCGGACAATTATATCGAGGCGAACCCGCTCTCGACGCCCGCGCACATCGTGCCCGAATGGTATTTCTGGCCCTTCTACGCGATCCTGCGCGCCTTCACCGTCGACTTCTTCTTCGTGCCGGCCAAGCTGCTGGGCGTGCTGGCCATGTTCGCATCGATCCTGCTGCTCTTCTTCCTGCCCTGGCTCGACACGTCACCGGTGCGGTCGGGCAGCTATCGCCCGACTTTCCGGAAATTCTTCTGGATACTCATCCTCGACGTGCTGGTCCTGGGCTATTGCGGCGGCGCGCCGGCGGAAGAGCCTTATGTGATGATCTCCCAGGTCTTCGCGGGCTATTATTTCGCGCATTTCCTGATCATTCTGCCGCTGATTGCGCGGTTCGAAAAGCCGCTGCCACTGCCCAACTCGATCACGGATGCGGTGCTGGCCAAATATGCCAAGGCTGACGGCGAACCCGCCGCGGTCCCGGCCGAATAAGGGGGGTAGACAGTCATGGTACGCATCGGCGCATTTCTCGTCGGCCTCTTCTTCGCCGGCTGGCTGCTGGTCTCCTTCCTCGTGGGCGCCTATGCCTATGTGACGGAACCGCCAGCCAAGACGGTGGAGCATGAGTTCCATCTGGCCCCCAAGCACGTCTCCTTCTCGTTCGACGGGCCTTTCGGCAAATATGACCAGCAGCAGCTCCAGCGCGGCTTCCAGGTATTCAAGGAAGTCTGCTCGGCCTGCCACAGCCTGAAGTTCGTCGCCTTCCGCGATCTTGCGGCGCTCGGCTATAACGAAGCCGAAGTAAAGGCGATCGCCAAGCAGTGGGCGATCAAGACGCCCGACGTCGATCCCGCCACCGGCGAGGCATCGACCCGCGATCCGGTTCCGGCCGATCATTTCCCCAAGCCCTTCGCGAACAATGTCGCGGCGGCGGCGGCGAACAACAATGCGATCCCGCCAGACCTCTCGCTGATGACCAAGGCACGCCATCATGGCCCCGCCTATGTCTATTCGCTGCTGACGGGTTTCCAGCAACAGCCGGCCGAACTGCTCAAGGAGTTCCCGGACGCCAAGACGCCGGAGGGGCTGCACTACAACCCCTATTTCGCCAACCTGAATCTCGCCATGGCGCCGCCGCTGACGGCCGATGGGCAGGTGACTTATGGCGACGGCACCAAGCCGACGGTGGACCAGATGGCGCAGGACGTATCGGCCTTCCTCGCCTGGACCGCCGAGCCGAAGCTGGAAAATCGCCATCGCGCGGGGCTGGCCACGGTGGTCTTCCTGCTGATCGCGACGGCGCTGGCTTACATGTCCTATCAGAATATCTGGGCGGACAAGAAAAAGGCCGTCGCCTGACGATCTGACCCACCCGGGACAAAATGACAGGGCGCGGTTCCTTGAGGGGACCGCGCCCTTTCTCTATGGAGCATGGCATGAGCATCGACAGCCTGACCGCCCTGATCCGCACCATCCCCGATTTCCCCAAGCCGGGGATCATGTTCCGCGACGTGACGACCCTGCTGGCCGATGGCCCCGGCCTCACCGAGTTGGTGGAGCGGCTGGCCGCCGTCGCCCGGCCGCTGGACCCGGACCTGATCGTCGGGATCGAGGCGCGCGGCTTCATTCTGGGCGCGGCGCTCGCCGTGGCGCTGGGCAAGGGCTTCGTGCCGGTGCGCAAGAAAGGCAAGCTGCCCGGCAAGACGGTCGGTATCGACTATGTGCTGGAATATGGCGCCGACCGCCTCGAACTGCATGAAGGACAGGTGCCGCAGGGCGCGCGCGTCGTGCTGGTCGACGATCTGATCGCGACGGGCGGCACCGCGCTCGCCGCCGCGCAACTGCTGCGCGAACAGGGGGCGAGCGTGCTGATGGCCCTGTTCGCGGTTGACCTGCCCGATCTGGGCGGCAAGGCGGCGCTGGAGGCGGATGGCATCGCTGCGCAGGCCCTGATCAAGTTCGTGGGCGAATAAGACGGCACCGCGCGCTGCCGAGGGGCAGGGCATGAACGACCAGCGAAAGGAAGCATCATGCGTGCCCGCTTTGCCGCCCTCGCACTCGCCCTGACGGCATCGGGCTGCGCGACGCCCCTGCCGTTGCGCTCCATGGCGTGCGAAACTGCTATGCCGCCGGTGGTCGCTCCGACGCCGGATGGGCGAAACGTCACCACCCTGTCGGTACTGACCTATAATATCGAGGGACTGGGCTGGCCCGCCCGCTCGGGCCGTGCGCCCTCCCTGCGCGCCATCGGGGAGCGGCTTGCTACCCTGCGCGCGGCGGGCAAGGCGCCCGACATCATCCTCTTCCAGGAAATGTTCAGCGGTCCCGCCAAGCAGGCGGTTGCGGCCACCGGCTATCCGGCCATCGTCACTGGCCCCCGCCGCACCACGCGTGCGCGCGGCGTGACGAAGGAATCGCTCCCTGGCCGTTCCCATATCAAGCGGGGCGAAGTCGGCCTGCACCTCACCGGCAGCGGCCTCGCCATCGCCTCCCGCTATCCGGTCGTCCATGTCGCCATGCATGCCTATGGCCGCCGCTCCTGCGCGGGGATCGACTGCCTCGCCAACAAGGGGATCATGCTGGCGCGCATCGCCATTCCCGGCGTGCCGACGCCGATCGACATATATGACACCCATATGAACAGCCGTGGGGCCTCGCGCGCGCCGGGCCTGCGCAATCTCGCCGCGCATGAACGCCAGTCGCTCGAAGCCTCGGCCTTTATCGACCGCAGCCATGACGATGCCTATCCGTTGATCTTCGGCGGCGATTTCAACATGCGCCATTCCGACCTGCGCTGGGAAAATTTCTCCCGCTACCAGTCGCTCAATCTGGTGCATCGCGTTTGCGCCGATCCTCTGTCCGGCTGCGACGTGCGCATGTCCTGGGATGGCGATGAGCCCTGGATGGACACGCAGGATCTGCAATTCTTCTGGCCCGGCGACCATGTGTCGGTTCGCCCTATCCGGGTCGAGGCAATGTTCGACGGCGGCCCGACCGGCCCCGAACTATCCGACCATGACGGCTTCCTGGTGACGTACCAGCTGTCCTGGCGCCCTACGGCCACCGCGCCGGACGGTTGCTGACCTCAGCCGGCCGCACGGCCCAAGGCGTCGGGCAGCAGGTCCACGGCCTGCGCCAGCCGCTCGTCGAGCAGGCCCAGCAATTCCATCCAGCCATTGATATGGTCCAATTCGCCCGGTCCGTCCGACACGCCGCGCAGCCCCATCAGCGGCACGCCGAACCGATCGCAGGCCCGCGCCACCGCGAACGTCTCCATATCGACCATGTCGGCGTCGATGCCGGCATATTCGTCACCGCCCACCACATTGGCCCCGGTCGACAGGCGAACCGAGGGAAGGGCGAGGGGCGTCACGAGCGGTACGTCGACCGGATGATCGGTCAACGGCGTCACGCCCTTGGTGAAGCCCAGCCGCGATGCATCCATGTCGCGCCACGATACGCTGGCGATCTGGAAAATCTCGCCCAGCGGGCAAAGCCGCGATCCCGCCGAGCCGAGGCAGACGACCAGATCGGGCAGCGCCTGGACCCGGTCCAGTTGCTGCAACGCCATGCCCGTCGCCAGCGCCGCCTCGACCGGTCCCACGCCGGTCAGCAGCGGGCTGAACCGTGCGCGCAGATGCGGACCATATTCGGCTTCCACCGCCATCACGAACAGCAGGCGCCGTCCTCCGATCATTTCGCATGCTATCGTCATGGCCGGCCGTGCGCCCTCATTGCCTGTCTGTAATGGTCAGGACATCCCCGTGACAGCCGCGCGCGCTATAGTCGAGAGCATCTTTGTCCCGTGAGTCGACCATGCGCACGCCTGTCCCGCTTCCCTTCCCTGTTCCTGCCGATGATGACGAGAGGATTACCGTCGCCGACATAATGGCCTGGGCCAGGGTCGAGCGCGCCCTGTCGTCCAGGCGCGACGCCTGCCGCCCTCAGGGTGCACGCCATGGCGCGCTGCGCTAGGGGCGGATCGATCAAAGGATGAAAAAGAGAAAGCCCGCCGCTTCGAAAGAAGCGACGGGCTTTGTCATGGTGGGCGTGGCAAGGATTGAACTTGCGACCCCTGCGATGTCAACACAGTGCTCTACCACTGAGCTACACGCCCGCCGTGGAGGGGGCCAATAACGGGGGTCGGTGACTCGCGCAAGCGGGAAATTGCATATTCTGAACATTCTTCTGGACAGGGGTGGGGTGCCACATATGCTGCGACGCAAATCGGGGGACGCCAACATCCATGCTGCCATCGTCATCCTCGCCGTTGCAGACGGCGCCGCGCCTGCCTTTCTACCGCCAGCTTTATGTCCAGGTGCTGGCCGCGATCGCGCTCGGCGTGTTGATCGGCCATGTCTGGCCCGACGCGGGGAAGCAGCTGAAGCCGCTTGGCGAAGCCTTCATCAAGCTGGTGAAGATGGTTATCGCGCCGGTCATCTTCCTGACCATCGTCACCGGGATTGCGGGGATGAAGGAACTGGGCGCGATCGGCCGGGTCGCGGCCAAGGCCTTCGCCTATTTCCTCACCTTCTCGACCCTGGCGCTCATTGTCGGTCTGATCGTCGCCAATGTCGTGCAGCCGGGTGCGGGCCTCAACATCGATCCCGCCACGCTCGACGCGGGCAGGGTCGCCGACTATGCGAATCAGGCGCATGAGCGCACGCTCACCGGCTTCCTGATGAGCATCATCCCCTCGACCATGGTGTCGGCGGTGGCGGACGGTAACATATTGCAGGTGCTGTTCGTGGCGATCCTGTTCGGCATCGCGCTCACCCTGATCGGGGAGAAGGCCCAGCCGCTGATAACCGTGCTCGAATCGGCCAGCCATGCCGTATTCAAGCTGGTGTCGATCCTGATGAAGGCCGCGCCGATCGGCGCGTTCGGCGCCATGGCCTTCACCATCGGCGAATATGGCGTCGGTACGCTTGCCAATCTCGCCGGGCTGGTCGCGACCTTCTACCTGACGTCCCTGTTGTTCGTGCTGGTGGTGCTGGGTGCGGTCGGCTGGCTGGTGGGCTTCAACATCCTCCACCTCATCCGCTATCTGAAGGCGGAGTTGCTGCTGGTGCTCGGCACCTCCTCCTCGGAGGCGGCGCTGCCCAGCCTGATCGAGAAGATGGAGCGCGCCGGTTGCCGCAAGTCGGTGGTCGGGCTGGTCGTGCCGACCGGCTACAGCTTCAACCTCGACGGCACCAATATCTACATGACGCTGGCGGCGCTGTTCATCGCGCAGGCCTGCAACGTCCATATCAGCCTGGAGCAGCAAATTCTGCTGCTGCTGGTCGCGATGATCTCGTCCAAGGGCGCGGCGGGCGTCACCGGCGCGGGTTTCATCACGCTGGCGGCGACGCTGTCGATCGTGCCGACGGTGCCGGTGGCGGGCATGACGCTGATCCTGGGCGTCGATCGCTTCATGAGCGAGTGCCGCAGCCTCACCAACTTCATCGGCAATGCCGTGGCGACGGTGGTGGTGTCGGCGTGGGAAAAGGGTCTGGACCGCGAGCGCTTCAACGCCGCCATGGCCGGCCTTCCGCTCGACCCCACGCCGGACATGCAGGAAGTGGTGGCGGACTGAGAAGCCTCAGTTCGAGGCGGGCGACACCGTTTCGCTGCCGAACATCCGCTCGACCTCAAGCACCAGGTCGCGCAGGTGGAAGGGCTTGGACAGCACTTTCGCCTGCGGCACCGCCTTGCCGGCTTTCAGCGTCACGGCGGCAAAGCCGGTGATGAACATGATCCGCATGTCGGGCGCGACCTGCGCGGCATGCTGAGCGAGTTCGATCCCGTCCATTTCCGGCATCACGATGTCGGTCAGCAGCAGGTCGAACCGGTCGCTGTTGATATGGGGCAACGCCTCCAGCCCGGTGGCGACCGGAACCACGTCATAACCGGACTTTTCCAGCGCGCGGGCCAGATAGGTCCGCATGCTTTCGTCATCTTCAGCCAACAATATGCGAATCATCGCCCCGTTTCGTCCTGTCGCATGGTCGCGCGAGCCACCCCTATGGCGCGAGGCCCGCTTATATGCGATAAGGTGTAAATATTATCCACCCGGATAACCAAATTTGGCGCGCCGGCGAAAGGAACCCTATTGGATAGCAGCGCGCCGCAACCCCTTGTTCCGACACATGCTCCCTTCGACCTGTACGGCCCGGCGACACCCGACCGGCCGGTCATCCTGTCGGTGCCTCATGCCGGACGCGACTATCCGCCCGGTCTGCTGGCGCAGGCGCGGGTCCGGCCGGAAATGTTGCGGCGGCTGGAGGATCGCTGGGTCGACTTGCTTGCTGAAACAGTGATCGCGCGCGGCTTCACCGTGCTGGTGGCGCGGGCGCCGCGGGCGATGATCGACCTCAACCGCAACGAACGGGAAATCGACCCCGTCATGCTGCGTGACCTGCCGCATGGCGTCGCGCTCCAGAGCAGCGCCAAGCTGCGCGGCGGCCTCGGCCTCCTGCCGCGGCGCATGCCGGGCGCCCATGAATTGTGGCGCGGGCCGCTCGCCTGGGCGGAGGTGCAGCAGCGGATCGAGCAGGTGCATCGCCCCTATCATGCCACGATCACCCGGCTGATGCAGGCGGCGCAGGCGGCGCATGGCCATGCCATCCTGATCGACCTGCACAGCATGCCGCCCTTGCCGCCGCCGGCCGCCGGCCAGCGTGCGCCGGGCATGGTGCTGGGCGACCGCTTCGGCCGCAGCGCGTCGAGCCGCCTGATCGCCCTGATTGCCGACATTGCCGACGCGCATGGCGTGGCGACGGCGCAGAACCATCCCTATGCCGGCGATCATCTGCTGGAGCGGCACGGCCGTCCGGGGCAGGGATACCACGCCGTCCAGGTGGAAATCGACCGCGCCCTCTATCTCGACGCGACGCTCGACCGTCTGGGGCCGGGGGTGGAACGGATGCGCGCGCTGGTGACTGACATGGTCGAGGCGCTCGCCCGCGAACTGCCGCGCGAGGATTATGCTCTGGCGGCCGAGTAGCGGTTAACGCCCGTCGCGGATCACCAGCCGGGCGCCCGCGACGCTCAGATGATGCGTGTCGAAATAGAGCGGCTTGCCATCTCGCTCGATCGCGCAATGAACGGGTCCACATAGCGCCGCGATCGGATCGATATAGCCGACCCCGCGCGCGCGCCACGCCGCGAACAGTGCGCGCAGGTGGCGCGTATGTGCTTCGATCGTCGCGCGGTCGACCCCGGCCGCGCCGGCCGGTTCTCCCGCGCGGGCAAGGTGGGCGAGGCGACGCGGCACGTCGAAGGGCTGGGGCGGCACCGGCCCGATGATCGTCACCTGTCGCCCTTCCGCCCGCAGCGCTGCGATGGTGCGGTCCAGCTTGGCGACGAAGGTCGGATCGTCGAAATCGCCATTGCCCCAGAAGGCGGCCAGATAGACGTGGCGGATCCGCGGATCGGCGCGGATCGCTCCGAAGGTCGCGCGGTTGGCGGCGGCGCAGCGCGTGTCCTTGGCGGCATAGTCCAGCACCGGGGGGCAACTGGACGCGGTGCGCTCGATCAGCGACCGGCGCTCCGCGCGCGCCTGCTCGCCCAGTGCATAGGCCAGTTCCACGCCGTGGCTGTCGCCCCAGAGCAGCGCATCCGGCGGTGTCGACGCGCCCAGGACGCAGGGCCGCACCCCGCGGACGAAACTGTCATGGCAGCGTCCGCGTGCCGGACTGACATCGCCGCGCCCGGCAATTTGCGCCAGCGCCGCCGGGACGAAGCGTGATGGCCAGGGGGCAGCGGCCAGCAGCGCCAGCGACAGGGTGCCGAGCAAGACCATGGCTCCGCCGGTGAAAGCGAAGATGCTGCGCGCCGGCACGCGCCGTGAGTCGCGAAAGGGGCGCTCGACGAAGCGCCAGGACAGGAAGGCCGCCACAAAGGCGGCGCCGATCACCGCAACGCGTGTCCAGCCCTCCAGCGGCAGGTCGGTCGCATATTCGGTGAAGACGATCAGCGGCCAGTGCCAGAGATATAGCGAATAGGAGAGGAGGCCCACGCCCACCAGCGGCGGCAGGGCGAGCAACCGCCCCATGCTGGTCCCCGGCGCGCCATGGAGCAGGGCTGCCGCACCCGCCACCGGCAGTAGCGCCGCTATGCCGGGGAAGAGCGTGTTGCGATCATAGCAGGCGACCGCCAGCGCGATCGCGCCGAACCCCGTCCAGGCGATCGCCTCGCGCAGCCAGCGCATCCGCATCGTCGGCACGGCGCCCAGCGCCAGCAGCGCGCCGGCGAACAATTCCCATGCGCGGGCGGGAAGCAGGTAGAAGGCGAAACCGGTCGTATCGCGCTGCATCGCAACGCACAGCGCCAGCGATCCCGCTGCGACCACCGCCACTACTGCCGTCCGCCAGCGCGGGGCAAAGCGCGCCAGCAGCATCAGCAGGACCGGAAAGCCGATATAATATTGCTCCTCGACCGCCAGCGACCATGTGTGGAGCAGGGGCTTCACATCCGCGCCGCCCGCGAAATAGCCGGTGTCGGCAAAGAACCAGAGGTTGGAGGCGAAGACGGTCGCCGCCAGCGCCGATTTCGGCACGCCCTCCAGATCGCCCGGCAGATAGAGCCAGGCCGCGGCCCCCAGCACCGCGACCATCATCAGTGTCAGCGCGGGCAGGATGCGCCGGAAGCGACGTTCATAGAAACGTATCAGCGAAAAACGCCCTTCGTCGACTTCGCGCGCGATGATACCGGTAATCAGGAAGCCCGAAATGACGAAGAATATGTCGACGCCGACATAGCCGCCGGAAAAACCCGGCACATGGGCATGGAACAGCAGCACCGGCAGGATGGCGAGCGCGCGCAATCCATCGATGTCACGGCGATAGCGAATCGCTGCGCCGCTTCCTGCCTGATTCGATACCGGGCCATGCATAAGTCGGCGTTAGCGCTAAAGCCCTGACAATCTCTTTATAGGATTCGCATCGCTTTGTTGCCGCAACTCGCTGCTGCGGGATGGCCCTGCTTTCCGTAACGTCATCATTGATCGTTCCGCACATGATTGCATTTCATGCAACTGCTCTTTTTTTCTTCGCATTTGCGCAGCTTGCGGCTGATTGGCAAAGGGGGTGTGCCTTTCAGGCATCCTCTCCTAAAAACTTTCAGGCTGGTCTTCGGACCGGCCTTTTTTTTGTCTCGACGCCGCGCTACAAGAGGCGCGCTGATGCCGCGCTCATAATAGTTTCTTGGAGAGGATGCTGCCGGCAAAACCGGCAGGGCGCGACATGGCTGGGGGATGAGCGCGGCCTTCGGGATCTCCCCCATTTTCTTTTCCGTCCAGCCTCATCCATCGGCAAAGCCGAAGGGCGCGCGCGTCCGGCGATAATCGTCGGGCAACATCTCGCGTCCGATCGGTGGCGCGGATCGCGCCATGCACTGGGCGCGGTGGCACAGGCGGCAGGTGACGCCGATCGGCGTCGGCTCCACGGGCGGCGCATCCTGCGTGTAGATCAGCCGCTGCGCATGTTCAGCCGCGCAGGCGAGCGCGATCGCGCGTTCCACTTTGGGCGCCCCCCAGCCGCCGCCGCCCGCCGTCACCGTCCGCGCGATCGAGAAGAAGCGCTGGCCGTCCGGCAGTTCCAGCCATTGCGTCACCGCCTCGCGCGGCGTCTCGAACACGCGATGCACCGACCAGAGCGGGCAGGAGCCGCCATGACGCGCAAAGGGAAAGCCTGCGCCGTCGAGCCGCTTCGACACATTGCCCGCCGGATCGACCCGTAGGAAGAAGAAGGGCACACGCTCCTGACCCGGTTTCTGGAGCGTCGTCAGGCGATGCGCTGTCTGCTCGAAACTCGCGCCGAACTGGCGCGCCAGCGCCTCCACATCATAGCGTTTGGCCTCCACCGCCTTCGCGAAGGCGGTATAAGGCATCAGGATCGCCGCCGCGCCGTAACTGGCCAACGCACGACGGGCCAGTCGTCGTCCGCTTTCCCCACTGAACTGTCCGTCCTTCAGCAGCGCGTCGAAATTCTTGCGCATTTCGAGATAGGCAATCTGGAGCGCCAGTTGGAAGGATGAACTCGCCCCGTCCAGCGCATCGTCCAACAGCACCGCGTCGCGATGCCGGTCCAGCCGCCGCATCGACCCGGCCATCACGTCCGACGGCAGCCGCCGCACGCGCAGATTGTGCCGCGCCTTCAGCCAGCCGGGCAGGCCGCCCTCGGCCTCCGCCTCTGTCGCCAGCTTCTCCGCCGCATCGTCCAGCAAGGGGAAGCTGTTGCGCCGCGCGGCGAGGAAGCGGCGCGATTCCGCCACCGGATCGGTCACATCCTCCTGCGGCGCCGGCTCCGCGCCGCGATCCGCAAGCGCCAGATGCTCCTCGCGATAGCTGGTGTAGAGCCGCAGCAGCGCTTCGGTGATGCCGGGATAATTGACCGCCACGTCGCCGGTCGCGAGTTGCGGCAAGTCGATGTCGGCGAACATCGGATCCTTCAGCACCGCCTGCAACCGCGCCGTCTGCTCCGCGCCGCCATCGCCCGCTACCTCGGCCATGTCCAGCTTGTAGGTGCGCGCAAGCCGCAGCAGCATGTCGGCGGTCAAAGGCCGCTGGTTGCGCTCCAGCAGCGCGACATAGCTGGGGGAAATCTCCAAGTCCGCCGCCATGTCCGCCTGCGTCAGCCCCAGTTCGCGCCGCAGCCGACGCAGGCGCGGCCCCATATAAACCGGCCGATCCTTGGCCATGACAATATCCCTCCTGTGCAAGCTTTACAACTTTACACCAGATTTTTGTAAAGATCGACAACTGGACTTTGGCATGGGTGCGCAAGCCGTTCGAGACTGTCTAGTTCGCTGTCTATTCCCGCTCACCCAAGGATGGACAGATGACCTATCAAAGTGAAATCGCGAAGGCCGGCGACCTGATCGGTGGCCAGTCCCACTGGGACGGCATCGCGCCTGAATCCGTCGCCCGGATGCGGGTGCAGAACCGTTTCCATACCGGTCTCGACATTGCGCGCTACACCGCGAAGATCATGCGCGCCGACATGGCCGCCTATGACGTCGATCCGGGCAATTACACCCAGTCGCTGGGCTGCTGGCACGGCTTCATCGGCCAACAGAAGCTGATCAGCATCAAGAAGCATTTCGGCACCACCAAGGGCCGCTATCTCTATCTGTCGGGCTGGATGGTCGCCGCGCTGCGCAGCGAATTCGGTCCGCTACCCGACCAGTCGATGCATGAAAAGACCAGCGTTCCCGCGCTGATCGAGGAACTCTACACCTTCCTGCGCCAAGCCGACGCCCGCGAACTGGGCGGCCTGTTCCGCGACCTCGACAAGGCGCGCGAAGAGGGTGACGAGGTCAAGGCGGCCAAGCTCCAGCAGCAGATCGACAATCATGAGACGCACATCGTCCCGATCGTCGCCGACATCGACGCGGGTTTCGGCAATGCCGAGGCGACCTATCTGCTCGCCAAGAAGTTCATCGAGGCCGGCGCCTGCTGCATCCAGATCGAAAACCAGGTCTCGGACGAAAAGCAGTGTGGCCACCAAGACGGCAAGGTCACGGTCCCGCATGAGGACTTCCTCGCGAAGATCCGTGCGGTCCGCTACGCCTTCCTCGAACTCGGCGTCGATGACGGCGTGATCGTCGCGCGCACCGACTCGCTGGGCGCGGGCCTGACCAAGCAGATCGCCTATACGCGTGAAGCGGGCGACATCGGCGACCTCTATAACGGCTTCCTCGACTGCGATCCGGTCGATGCGGGTGCGATCGGCCATGGCGACGTTCTCATCAGCCGCGACGGGCAGTTGATGAAGCCCAAGCGTCTGGCCAGCAATCTCTACCAGTTCCGCGCCGGCACCGGCGAGGATCGCTGCGTCCTTGATTGCATCACCGCGCTCCAGAATGGCGCCGACCTGCTGTGGATCGAGACGGAAAAGCCGCATATCGGCCAGATCGGCGGCATGGTCAGCCGCATCCGCGAGGTGATCCCCAACGCCAAGCTGGTCTACAATAATTCGCCCAGCTTCAACTGGACGCTGAACTTCCGCCAGCAGGTGTTCGACGCCTGGGAGAAGGAAAGCCGCGACCTCGCTGCCTATGACCGCGCAAAGCTGATGAGCGCGGACTATGACGACACCGCCCTCGGCATCGAGGCGGACGAGCGTATCCGCACCTTCCAGCGGGACGCGGCGCGTGAGGCGGGCATCTTCCACCACCTCATCACCCTGCCGACCTATCACACGGCGGCGCTCAGCACCGACAATCTCGCGCGCGAATATTTCGGCGAGGCGGGGATGCTGGGCTACGTCAAGGGCGTGCAGCGGCAGGAAATCCGTCAGGGCATCGCCTGCGTCAAGCACCAGAACATGGCCGGCTCCGACATCGGTGACGACCATAAGGAATATTTCGCTGGCGAAGCCGCGCTGAAGGCGGGCGGCTCGCACAATACGATGAACCAGTTCGCGGCCTAAACAGCTTTGCGGCGTGCAGGCCGCAGCTACTCCATCTCCCCGGCGGGGAACCCGATGCTGGCCGGGGAGGTGGCTTTTCCAGAAGTTTCGCGGCCGGGGCCGTGAAGACAACCAGCTCGCGGGGGCATCGACGCTCTTCCGCGACTTGGGTGGAAGGAACTGGACGGCCCGGCGGCGCACGCCGGGCCGTTCTTTTTGTCCGCAATGGGATCAGGCAATCCCCGCCCGCTGGCGCACCGTCTGCTTCAAAATATCCAGCGGCATCGCGCCCAGCGTCAGCACCTCGTGGAACTGCTTAAGGTCGAACGCCGCGCCCTGCTTCTTCTTCACTTCCTCGCGCAGGTCGTTCCATACCGTATGGCCGATCTTGTAGCTGCATGCCTGACCCGGCCAAACGGTATAGCGGTCGATCTCGCCCTGGCTGCGGCCGCGCGCGATGCCGGTGGTGGCGATCAGATAATCGGTCGCCTTCTCGCGGCTCCATCGCTTGGCGTGCATGCCGCTGTCGACCACCAGCCGGGTAGCGCGGAACAGCAGTGACTGGAGATAGCCGACCTGTCCCAGCGGATCGCCTTCATACATGCCCATCTCGTCGGCCAGCTGCTCGGAATAGAGCGCCCAACCTTCGGAATAGCCGCTGTAAAAGCCGCGCCGGCGGATCATCGGGATGGAATCCGATTCCAGCGCCACCGTGACCTGAAGATGGTGCCCCGGCACCGCCTCATGATGGGTCAGCGTCGCAAGGCCGAACTTGGGCCGGTCGAACGTGTCGCGCAGATTGATGAAGTAGATGGCGGGCCGCGATCCGTCGAGCGAGGCATTCTGATAATAGCCGCCCGGCGCGCCTGCCTGGATCGTCACCGGCACGCGGCGCACTTCAACCGGCGCCTTGGGCACGGTGTTGAACGCTTCGCCGAGCCGCTTCTGCATTGCGACGATCTGGCTGTTGAGCTGCGCCAGCAACGCCTCGCGGCCCGGATCGGTGTTGGGATACAGCTGGTCGGGCCGCTTGTTCAGCTCGACCAGCCGGTCGCCGACCGTGCCCTGGCTCATCCCCTCGCCCTTGAGGATCGCGTCGATGCGGCTGGAGATATTGGCGACCTGATCCAGGCCCAACTGATGGATCTCGTCCCCAGTCAGCTTCGTCGTGGTCGCCGCTTCGGCGGCGGCGGCGTAGAAGGCCTCGCCATCGGGCAGGCGCCAGCAGCCCGCATCATGCACCGCCTTCGCCCGCAATTGCTGCACCAGCGCGCGCTGGCGATCGACGGCCGGGAATATCTTTTCCGCAACGATCTTTTCGGCCTGCGCGGCGCGTTCTGGCGGCAGGCCGGCGGCCGCCAGCTTCTTCACGAACGACGCCACCAATACCGTCTGCGCTGCCGGCTGGTCGCGCAGCGCTGCCTGCATCTTCATCGTCGTGTCGAGAATATAGTCGGGCGCGAACACGCCTTTGGCTGCATCCGCCTTCTGGCGGTCGAGTTCGCCGTCCATCGCGGCCGGGAAGGCTTCGCGGCGCGCCAGATAGGCGTCGGCATCCGCCGCATCTTTCACCCGATGCTGCGAGTCCAGGAAATCGGGGACTTCACGATAGCTGCCGGTCAGCTGGCTGAGAATATAGGGCGCATAGCGGCCCGCCGTTTCGCCATAGCCGAACCGCTCGCCGCCGACGGCACGATCAAGCTGATAGGCGACGACATCATAGTCGAGCTGGCTCGCCGCGTTCAGCTTTGCGCGATCGACGCTCGCCAACTGCTTCACCTGCGCCTTGGTCCGCGCCAGATCGCGCGCCGCCCCGGCCGCGCTGGTGTCGGTCAGCTTGCCGCGCAGCGCCGCGCGCGCGCCGGTATCCAGGCCAAGCCGTGTCGCGTTTTCCGGCGAATCCTCCAGCCGTTCGTAGAAGAAGCCATCCAGCATGGCCCGCAATCGCGCATCGGCAGCGCCCGGCTGGGCAAAGGCGCTGGGCGTAGCGGCGGCGATGGCGGTTGCGCCGCTGGTGGCGAGAAACTGGCGTCGGTTCACGGGAAAGGAACTCCATTTATGGGACGGGCGGCGGAAGGCGGCATGGGGGCGCCGCCCGCGATGCGCTCTTTTGACGTGCGTTAAACAGCTTGGCTAGAGTGCAGGAGCACGGCATTCACATAAGCTCAGCTTGTCAGCCGCATGGATCGTTGCCGCTGTTACGCCGTTACCCGATCGGCTATTTCGCGCGCACCTTGCACAGGGAGGGAACGCATGTCCTACACGCTCATCACTGCCAACCGTAATTACAGCAGCTGGTCGCTGCGTCCGTGGCTGCTGATGAAGGCGCTGCACATCCCGTTCGAGGACCGGATCGAACCCTTCGCCGCCGCCGCCAACTATGCCGCCTTCCGCAGCTTTTCGCCAACGGGGCAGGTGCCCGCGCTTATCGACGGCGAGCGCACTGTCTGGGATTCGCTCGGCATCACCCTCTATCTCGCCGACCGTCATCCCGGCGTCTGGCCGGCGGACGAAACCGCGCGCGCCTTCGCCCAATGCGCCGCCGCCGAAATGCACAGCGGCTTCACCACCTTGCGCAACGACTGCACCATGAATGTCGGCGTCCGGGTCGAGCCGCACATGCATTCGCCCGCCCTCAACAAGGATATCGCCCGTCTTCGCGAATTGTGGGAGCAGGGACTGGATCATTTCGGCGGCCCTTTCCTCGCCGGCAAGGTCTTCACCGCGATCGACGCCTTCTACGCGCCCGTCGCCTTCCGCGTCCGCACCTATAGTCTCGACGTTGGGCCGATCGCGCAAGTCTGGGTCGACCATATGCTCGCCCATCCCGCCATGCAGCAATGGGAGGAGGAGGCGCTGGCCGAAACCTGGCGCGAGGAGAGCCATGAAGCGGAGATCGGTGCAGCCGGGCGCATCATCGAAGACTATCGGGCATCATAGTTCGACAGTGTAACATTCTTGCCCGGTTGATAGGAAAAACTGCCGATTTCGGTCGTTCACCCCCTTTCCCCATGGCCCTGACGGGTCTAGGGGGAGGGGACTATGGTTAAGCCTCGCACCCTCTATGAGAAGATCTGGGACGCGCACGTTGTCGAACGGCGTCCCGATGGCACCTGCCTTATCTATATCGATCGTCACCTCGTCCATGAAGTGACGAGCCCGCAGGCGTTCGAGGGGCTTCGCCTCGCCGGCCGTAAGGTGCGCCGGCCCGATCTTACGCTCGCGGTGCCCGATCATAACCTGCCCACGACCCCGCGCCGCGACGCGCAGGGCAATCGCATTCCCATCGCCGATCCCGAAAGCGCGCAGCAGCTGGCCGCGCTGGAACGCAATGCGCCCGAATTCGGGGTCCGCCTGATCGGCGACGCTGATGCGGAACAGGGCATCGTCCATGTCGTCGGCCCGGAACAGGGCTTCACGCTGCCGGGCACGACTTTGGTCTGCGGCGACAGCCACACCAGCTCTCATGGTGCGCTGGGCGCGCTGGCCTTCGGCATCGGCACGTCGGAGGTCGAGCATGTGCTCGCCACCCAGACGCTGCTGCTGAAACAGTCGAAGACGATGGCGGTCGTCGTCGATGGCGAACTTGCGCCCGGCGTCACGCCCAAGGATGTGGCGCTGGCGATCTGCGGCACGATCGGCACGGCGGGCGGCACCGGCTATGTCATGGAATATCGCGGCTCCGTCTTCCGCGACATGTCGATCGAAGGGCGCCTGACCGTCGCCAATATGTCGATCGAGGCGGGCGCGCGCTCGGGCCTGTTCGCGCCCGACGAAAAGACGTTCGCCTATCTGCGCGACCGCCCTATGGCGCCCAAGGGGGCGGATTTCGACGCAGCCGTCGCCTGGTGGAAGACGCTCGTCACTGACGAGGGCGCGGTCTTCGACAAGACCGTGGTCATCGACGCCGCCGACATCGTGCCCAACGTCACCTGGGGCACCAGCCCGGAGGATGTCGTGCCCGTGACCGGCGTGGTCCCCGATCCGCAGAGCTTCGCCGACCCGTCCAAGCAGGCCGCCGCCCAGAAGTCGCTCGACTATATGGGCCTCGTCGCCGGGCAGCGGATGGAGGATGTCGCGATCGAGCATGTCTTCATCGGCAGCTGCACCAACAGCCGGATCGAGGATCTGCGCGCCGCCGCGTCGCTGCTCAAGGGGCGCCATATCGCCTCGGGCATCAAGCATGCGATGGTCGTCCCCGGCTCCGGTCTGGTCAAGCGGCAGGCGGAGGAGGAAGGCCTCGACCGCATCTTCCTCGACGCCGGTTTCGAATGGCGCGAGCCGGGCTGCTCGGCCTGCCTCGGCATGAACCCGGACAAGGTGCCCGCGGGCGAACGCTGCGCCTCGACCAGCAACCGCAATTTCATGGGCCGTCAGGGACCGGGATCGCGCACCCATCTGGTGTCGCCCGAAATGGCGGCGGCGGCGGCCATCACCGGCCGCCTGACCGACGTTCGCGCGATGTTGAACGATAAAGAGGGGATGGTCGCATGAAGAAGATTTTCTGGCTGCTGACGCTGGGTGCGCTCGCCAGCGCGGCGATGGCCGCGACGCTGGGCCGCGCCGAAGACACGCCGGCGGCTGAGACGAAGAAGGTTCATTGATGGAAAAGCTGAACGTCGTCGACGGCCGGGCCTATCCGTTCGGCATGAAGAATGTCGACACGGACATCGTTATCCCGGCGCATTGGCTCAAGACCATCTCGCGCTCCGGCCTTGGCAAGGGCGCGTTCGAGGTGCTGCGCAAGGAACCGGGCAACGTCTTCGACGATCCCGCCTATGCCGGCAGCCCGATCCTGATCGCGGGTGACAATTTCGGCTGCGGCTCCAGCCGCGAACATGCCGCCTGGGCGCTTGGCGACCTCGGCATCAAGGTGGTGATCGCGCCCAGCTTCTCCGACATCTTTTCCGGCAACGCGTTCAAGAACGGCATCCTGACCGTGGTCCTGCCGCAGGACGCG
>NZ_QJQX01000055.1 GCF_013393185.1 Sphingobium lactosutens
GCTGTAGTGACATTTTAGGGATTCACGGCGCCGGGTCTTTGTGATTCAACAGTGGCTTTTGGAGGCTGGTGTGGAAGGCGAGGTACTTCGGGACGATCAATGGGAGCGATTGCGGGAGTTCGTTCCGGGCGGGCGCAAGGGTAAGCGTGGTCCGCGTAGCGACGGCAGGCGTTTTCTCGATGCCTTGCTGTGGCTGGCGCGCTCAGGCGGTCGTTGGCGCGATCTTCCCGAACGCTTTGGTCCCTATCAGACAGCCAAGCGGCGCTATTATCGCTGGATCGAGCAGGGTGTGATCGACCGGATATTCGCGGCGGTGTCCGATGATCCCGACATCGAATGGCTGGCGATCGATGCCACTGTCATCCGCGCTCAGGCTCAAGCGGCAGGGGCTCGGATAAAAAGGGGGGCGTTCAAGCCCAGGCTCTCGGGCGGTCGAGAGGTGGGTTCGGCACCAAAATCCACGCCGTAGTCGATGCCCTCGGTCTGCCGATCCGCTTCATTCTTGGCCCCGGACAGCAAAACGACATGGCTCCAGCCTGCGACCTGATCCGGGGCATCCCGGCAGGCAAGGTGCTGGCGGATCGCGCCTACGATGCCGACCGCCTGCATGACCTCATCTACGAGCAAGGCGGCGAGCCGGTCATCCCACCACGCCGCCACCGCAAGTACCAACACGGCTACGACCGCATCGCCTACAAACAGCGTTGGGGCATCGAAGGATTCTTCGCCAAACTCAAACAATGGCGGCGCATCGCAACACGCTACGACAAGCTCGCCCCCAACTTCCTCGGATTTGTCAAACTCGCCAGCATCATGCTCTGGCTCAAATGATTAAATCGTCACCTCAGCCTAGAAGGCGGTGCTGATCGAGCAGGCGGCCGGACCCAGGATGACGACGAACAGGGTCGGCAGGATGAAGAGAATCAGCGGCACCGTCATGATCGCGGGCAGGCGGGCGGCCTTTTCTTCCGCGCGCATCATGCGTTCGTGGCGGAATTCGGCCGACAGGACGCGCAGCGCCGAAGCGAGCGGCGTGCCATATTTCTCGGTCTGAATCATGGTCGTGACCACGCCCTTGACCGCGTCCAGCTTCACGCGGGTCGCGAGATTTTCGAACGCCATGCGCCGGTCGGTGAGGAAGCTGAGTTCGATCGCGGTCAACTGGAACTCGTCGCCCAGTTCGGGATAGGCCTTGCCCAGTTCGCGCGCGACGCGGTTGAAGGCGGCATCGACGGTGAGGCCCGCCTCCGCGCAGATGACCAGCAGGTCGAGCGCGTCGGGCAAGCCCTTTCGGATCGCGGACGCACGCTTCTGCACCTTGTTGTCGATATAGAGATCGGGCGCCTTGTAGGCGAGCAGCAGCGCGATGGCGAAGGCGAAGAAGCGTTTCATCGGACCCCATTCGGGTTCGATGCCAACGACATACAGCAGGATCGCGGCCGTGCCGCCGATGACGATCGGCAGGATCATGCGGCCGAAGATTACCGCGACGGCCAGATCCTTGGACCGGATGCCGGCCTGCGCCAGGCGGATCTGCGCATCCTTGAGCTGGTCGTCCTGCAACACCTTCAGGCTGGACAGGAAGGACCGCATATGGTCGGTCGTCTGGTTCTTCTGCACCAGCTTGGCGCGGCGCTTGGCGGTCGAGGCGGTGATGCCGGCCTTGAGCTGTTCGCGCCGTTCGTTGAGCGCCTTGACGCGCTTGGCCATGGGATCGCGCACCGTCATCACCGCATAGAGGGCGAAAAGGACGGCCAGCGTTGCGAGGCCCGCGAGCAGGGTGCCGAAATCGGTGGCGTTCATGCCGAACAGCGTGCCGGCGGGGGTGGGGGCGTCCATGCTGCTATCGCTCCCTTGTCAAATCTCGAAATTGACCATCTGGGCCATGATGAAGGCGCCGATCGCCATCCAGCCCATGCCGCCGATGCCGACCACCTGCATGGTCGACAGGCCGAACAGGCCCGCCGGGTCCGGCGTGAAGAAAGGCGACATATATTCATAGTTGATGTAGCAGATCATGCCGAACACCAGGAAAGGCAGCACGCCGATGATGTAGGCGGATGCTTTCGATTCCGACGACATGGCACGGATCTTGAGCTTCATCTGCGCGCGCTGGCGCAGCACCGTGGCGAGGTTGGACAGGGTTTCGGCGAGGTTGCCGCCCGTTTCCCGCTGGATCGCCAGGGTGATGACGAAGAACTGGAATTCCGGCGTGCCCAGCCGGTCGGCGGTTTCCTGCAACGCCTGCTCCATGGTGCGACCGATCTTGATGCGTTCGGTGATGAGCTTGAATTCCTCGCCCACCGGCCCCGGAATTTCGGTCGATACCACGCTCAGCGTCTCCGCGATCGGCAGGCCCGAACGCAGGCCGCGGGTCAGCAGTTCGAGCGCATCGGGGAATTTGGCGTTGAACTGGTTGATCCGCTTGCGGATCATGCGGCCGATCCACCAGTGGGGCAGGCCGAGGCCGGCCGCGAGGCCGACCATCAGGGCGAACAGGAAGGGGAAACCGCGCAGCGTCAGGAGAGCGGTGATCAGCAGGAAGGTGACGGCGCAGGCCGTCATATACTGGCTGAGCGTCCACTTCTTGCCGGTCATCTTGATCCGCTTGGCAAGATTGTCCGGATTGGGGATCAGCGACACCAGCATTTTCGCTTCGGTGCCGGTCGGGCGATTGGAGATGGCCTTGCGCATGCGCGCTTCCAGCATCGCTTCGGCCGAATCGCTATGACGGCCGCGGATCAGGGCGACGCGGCGCTTGCGCGCCTTGTCCGGCGACGGGCCGGCGAAGGCGACCAGGGCGAGGCCCAGCATCGTCGCCACCAGCACCGCGATCAATATGATATTGCCGTCCATCTCTTCGCCTGTCCTTCATGGGGCAGCGCCGCCGGAGCGGCGCGTCCGTCAGTCTTCCACGGCTGCCTTGCGGCGCGACGGAATCATGCTTTTGAAGTCGATCTTGCCGAGCAGGGAGTCCCCCTTTTTCGGCATGGGCTTGCCGTCGCCGGCATCATCGGCATCCACCGCGCCCAGCGTTTCGGCGAGCAGCGCAGCGCAGGCCGCGCCGACCTTGCTGCCCTTGGCCGTTTCGGCGAGCGTCTTGCCAAGCTTTGCCGCCTGCGATGCGATGCGCAGGTCGAACGGGATGAGGACGTCCACCTTGCGTTCGATCGACTGTTCGAAATCCTTGCGGCTGATTTCGGGCGATCCGGGATGGACCCGGTTGGCCACGACCACCACGCGCGACTGGGGCGCGTTGGTCTTGAGCCAGGACAGGATGCGGATCGTATCGCGCGCCGCCGCCAGTGTCAGTTCCGTCACGACCAGCGTGACATTGACGTCGCTCATCAGGTGCGGATGCTGGATCAGCATGTTGCGCGGCAGGTCGACGACGCTGCATTCGAAGGCTGCGCGAAATTCTTCCAGCAACTGGTAGAAGGCGCCGCCGTCGCTGAGCATCGGCTGGCTGATCGGCGCTTCGGCCGACAGGATCGCCAGCGTATCGCTGGCCCGTACCATTGCGCGCTCGATGAACAGACCGTCGATGCGGCTGGGATTTTCGATCGCGTCGGTCAGGCCGCGGCCCGGCTCCAGGTCCATCGCCAGCGCATTGGTGCCGAAATGGACGTCGAGGTCGAGCAGCGCGGTCGGGCGCTTCTTCTTTTCCGACAGCATCCAGCCGAGCGACGTGGCGATGCTGGAAGCGCCGACGCCGCCGCGCGTGCCGACCACCGCGATGGTGCAGTGGGGGCGGTCGGGCCCGGCGTCGCGCGGCGCCATGAACACGGCCTGCGCCTGCGCCAATGCCTCGCGCAGCTGGTCGGCGCCGAAGGGCTTCAGCAGATAATCCTGGATGCCGCTGGCGATCAGGTCGCGATACAGGCGCACGTCATTGACCTGGCCGGCGGCGATCACCACCGTGCCGGGTTCGCACACTTCGGCCAGACTGTTAATGTCGTTGAGCGGGTCGCCGCTTTCGGACATGTCGACGAACAGGATCTGGGGCGAGGCGGTGATCGACAGGCTCTGCACCGCGTTGCGCATGCCGCCCTTGTTCACCTTTTCCGGTGCCCAGCCCATTTCGGCTGCGACTCCGCGCAGCACGTCGAAGCTGTAATCGTCGCAGACGAAGGCGTGGAAGGGATCGCGCAGGCCCGCGCCGGGTTTCCAGGGTGCGTTCATCTTACTGGACTCCCGCCGTGATCTGCTTGAGGTCGCCGGCGCCGGTTGGCGCCTTGTCGCGATAGGTGGAAATGGCGCGGTTGGATGTGGCCGTGCGCAGGTCGCTGTCCGTGGTCTGGCCGCGAACCAGATCTTCCGGGTTGGCGATCATGGCCGCCAGATTGCCGTTCACGCCGCAGCCATAGTTGGATGAGGTGCCGAGCGACATTTCGGTTTCCTGCTTGGCGCTCCAGTCCGGGCAGCCGGGCACGCTGGCGCTGGCGCGGCGCACGATCAGGCGAACGGCGCCCTGCGGCGCGGTGCCGGCGACGGCGGAACTGTCCTCTCCGACCAGCAGACCCCGGCGCGCCACGACATTGGCGATGCCTTCGCGCAGCGCCGGGCCGTAATAGCCGTCGGAGACGATGGAAACCTGATCGCCATAGCCCAGATTGATCGAGGCGAACCATTCATTGAGCCGGCCGGCTTCGCTGGGCGTCAGCATGTCGCCGGCGCCGGCCTGCACGTCGAAGGTATAGGAGGCGTAGTTCACCACCGGCTGGTGGGCCGCTTCGACGCTGCGGTTGGGGCTGTCGGATAAGCAGCCGGCCAGCGGCAGGGCCAGCAGGGCGAGGGCGCCGAGCGCCTTTGTCGACAGACGGGCTGGGATGGGGGAGGTCATGATCTTGATCCTTCCGTCAGAAGCTGAAGCCGGGGGCGGCGTTGGCGTCCTTGCCGTTCCGGGCCGGTGTCGCAGGCGTCGCCGGGGTGACGGGGGTAGCGCCGGGCGCGCGGCTGGGCATGGCGCCGCGGGCACCGCTGACGCCGTCATTGCCCTGTTGCAGGAACAGGCCCTGGCCCGCATTGGCGTTGCGATAGCCGTCGGTCGGCAGGCGCACGTCCGACGCATTCATCGGCTTCACCAGATAGGGCGTGACGACGATCACCAGCTCGGTTTCGTTGCGCTGGAACTGGCGCGACTTGAACAGGCTGCCCAGGATCGGAAGATTGCCGAGGCCCGGCACCTTGTTGACGCTGTTCGATGCTTCGTTGTTGAGCAGGCCCGCGATCATGAAGGCCTGGCCCGACCCCAGTTCCACCGTCGTTTCTGCCGTCCGGCTCTTGAGCGCCGGCACGTCGGCATTGACGGTGAAGTCCAGGCTGGACACGGTCGGTCGCACGCGCAGCGAGATGCGGCCATCGGCCAGCACGGTCGGCGTGAAGGCCAACTGCACGCCATATTGCTTGAATTCGATGCTGTTGCCCGACGACGGCCCGTTATTGACCGTATAGGGATATTCGCCGCCCGCCAGGAAGCTGGCAGTCTCGCCCGACAGCGAGGTCAGGTTGGGTTGCGCCAGCGTCGTGGCGAGGCCGCTGGATTCGGCAAGGTCGAGCGCGCCGGCGATGTCGATGCCGAGGATGCGGGCGACGCCACCGATGCTGTATCCACCATCGATAACATTGTTGAACGTCCAGTAGCCGGGCGTACCCGTCACGCTGGACGTGCCATCGGAATTGGCGGTCACGGTCTGCGTGCCGCGCGTATAGCTCGCGAAGTTGCGCGTGCCGCCGCTGACATATCCACCGGGCGATGTGTCCGTGCTGGCGAGGTTGACGCCGATCTTGTGACCGATATCCTTGCTGACTTCGGCGATCTTGACCTGCAACATCACCTGCAGCGGGGTCGCCATGCGCAGGCGGCTGACGACGGTCACGTCCTTGCCGACGAAGGCCTGGGTCAGGCGTTCGACTTCGGCGGCATCCTCCGGCGCTTTGATCGTTCCGGTCAGCAGCACCATGCCGTTCATGTTGTTCACGGCGATATTGGCTTCGGGCATGGCCAGACGCAGCATGTCGTCGATGCTGGTGATATTGTTGCCGACGCGGACATTGCCGGAGAACAGCACCTTGCCATTGGGCGCGGTGGCGAAGACGGTGGTTTCGCCGGCCTTCTTCGCGATCAGGTAGAGCTGGTTCTGCGAGCGGACATGGACGTCGACCACTTCGGGATTGGCGATCACCACATCCGACATTTTCGACGGCAGGTTGACCACCCGGCTGCCGCCCACCGACATCAGGATCGCATTGTCCTGCGCGCTGGAGGGGGCGGCGTTGAGGGCGGTGGTCGGCGCTGCGAGCGTCGCGACGGCCAGGCACAGCGCGATGGCGGGAGCGGCGGCGCGCGTGGCGCGATGGTGCAGGCTCTTCATCTTACTTCCCCCCGACCGGAACTTCGGTCACGTTGGTGCCGCGCGCCACGCGGATCGTCGGCCCCTTGAAGGCGACGGTACCGACCGGCGCGCCATTGGCGGCCATCATCGGAGCGACGGGTGCATCCGCCTTGGCCGGGACGGAGCTGCGCTGGTAGCGCGACACGTCGGCGCCGGTGGAGTAGGTGGAGCCGCGATCGACCGGGCGGGCCGCCAGCTTGGTCAGGATTGCCTTTTCCGCGGCCGGACTTGCGCCGGCGGGCAGATCGACATCGGTGCCGGCAATGGCGGCGTCGAGTTCCGACGAATTGTCGGCGATCGAACGCAGCGACATCGACAGCGAACCGATCGTCTGGGCGACCGCGATCTTCTCTGCGATCTTGGGCGTCACTTCGATCGTGACGTTGGAATAGGTCTGGACGACGGGCTTGCCGTCCGGCCCCATGGCGTCCATCCGCTGGTCGGTGGCCAGCACGCGCAGGTTGCGCAGGATGGTTTCCGACACCTTGAGCGGATCGCCGTCACCGCCGCCCGACACGCTCTGCGTCAGGACGAGGTCGATGCGATCGCCGGGAAAGACGAAGCCCGCCACCGAGCTTTGCGCCGAAACCGGAACCGTCACGGCGCGCATGCCGGCGCCAAGGGCGGCTGCCAGGAAGCCGCGTTCACCCGGCTTCACCAGTGCGCCCTGCGTCAGCGGCTGGCCTGCCGAGATGGCGGTGCGCACGACGCTGCCAGCCAGCTTGATCGGATCGGCCTGGCCCTGGAGATAATAGGCCTGTTCGATCAGATCCTTCGGCCAGGGCTGGAAGCGGAAGCTTTCCGCATCGAGGATGGTGCCCACCGGCAGCGCCTTGGTGGCGACCAGCACATGCGGCAGGTCGGCATCAGCCGGCATGGCTGCGGCATTGACCTGTGGTGCGCTGGAAGAACTCAGCATGTTCCGCGCAAGCAGGGCGGTAGTAACGGCTATGACCAGCGCGCCTACCAGCAGCACGATCTTCTTGGCATCCATGACGAAATTCGCCTCCCTCGAACGGGTGCACTGCCCCCAGTGCCCCGACCATCACGCAAATTGGTTAAGATATCGTTCGCCAAGCAGCCACAGGGCCGCAATGGATATGGCGACGCCATAGGGTATTTCCGGCCGGCCGGGTTTCCTGGCCCAGCGATGATGCACTATGGTGGCCAGCGTCACGCCCCCGCCGAGCAGCGCCATCAGCACGATCAGGCTGATCGTCGCCTGCCACGGGAACCAGAGCGCCAGCGCCCCCAGCAGCTTGACGTCGCCGCCGCCCATCATGCCGATCGCGAACAGGATGGCGAAGACGGCGAAGACCAGCAGGCCGGCGAGCAATTGCACCGCCATGCCCGGCCAAGGTTCCAGCCCGCAGGCCAGCCACCAGAGCGGCGCCAGCAGCGCCACGGTCAGGTTCAGCCGGTTCGAGATGATGCGCGAGCGCAGATCGGTGATGGTCGCCACGATCAGCAGCGCGCCCAGGACGACGATCAGCGCCAGTCGGAAATAATCCCCTAACATGGCACTATTCCCTAGACCGCATGGCTTACCAAACCGTAACCATGCGGGACATGGATTCGCCTGATTTTGCCTCCGCTTTCCCCGCCGCAGCCTTCGACCGGCGCGCCTGGCCAATGGGCGGGCGGCTGGATTACTGGCATGCGCCCGACGGCTGGGCGCTCCGCCGCTACCGGCTGGGCAAAGGGCGGCGGGGCCGGATGCTGGTGCTGAACGGCCGCGGCGACATGATCGAGAAATATCTGGAAGTGATCGATCATTGGGCGGGGCGCGGGTGGGAAGTTACGAGCTTCGACTGGCGCGGGCAGGGCGGATCGGGACGGCTGACCGATGATCCGCTGTGTGGCCATATCGGGAATTTTGCCGATTATATCGCGGATTTACGGGCTTTCGCCGCCGACTGGCGCGCCGAGAAGCCGGGGCCGGCGGTCATGCTGGGGCATTCGATGGGCGGGCACATGCTGCTCCGCGCACTGGCGGAGGGCATGAGGCAGCCCGATGCAGCGGTGCTGGTCGCGCCGATGCTGGGTGTGCATACCGCACCATTGCCGCGATGGCTGGCAGTGGCGGTGGCGCGCATGATGCTGGCCAGCGGCGCCGGCGACAAGCGGGCCTGGACGCAGAAGGAAGATAGCGAGCGGCAGCGGGTCGTCCGGCAGAAGCGGTTGACCCATGATCCCGATCGCTATGCCGACGAACTCTGGTGGCGCGACCATAGCCGCGAGATCGCGCTGGGGCCGCCAAGCTGGAACTGGGTGGCGCAGGCGCTCGAATCGACTCGGGAACTCGCCGAAGGACCGGGGGTCGCACAGGTCGGCTGTCCGTTGCTCATCCTGGCAACGGAGATGGACAGGCTGGTGTCGACCGCCGCGATCCGGCAGGTCGCGGCGCGGCTTCCCAATGCGCGGCTGCATGTCTATGGGCGGGAGGCCGCGCACGAGATATTGCGCGAGATGGATCCGGTGCGGCTGGATGCGCTGGGCCGGATCGACGCCTTTCTGGACGAGGCTGCTGGGCAAGAGACTGGACTTTGACGGCTTTCGACATCGTTATCGTGGGTGGCGGCATGGCCGGCGCGAGCCTTGGCGCGCAGCTGGCGGCCGATGCGCGCGTGCTGATCCTGGAGATGGAGGAGCGCGCGGGCTATCATGCCACCGGCCGTTCGGTCGCTTTCTGGGAGGAAACTTATGGCGGCCCGGTGGTGCAGCCGCTGACCACCGCGTCGGGACCATTGCTCGCCGCGCCCGACCCGGATTTTCATGAGGGCAGTTTCCTGTCGCTGCGCCGGACGGTTCATATCGGGCGCGCCGGCGACGAGCCTTTTCGCGATGCCTTGCTGGCGACCTTTGCCGGGAAGGTCGACCTTCGTCCGGTCGATCCCGCGCCGCTGGTGCCGGGGCTGCGGCCGGACTGGACTTTGGGGGTCATGGAAGCGAGTTGCCACGACATCGACGTCGCGGCGCTGCATCAGGCCTGTCTGCGCCGATTCCGGCGGCTGGGCGGGGAAATGCGGCTGGCGTCGCCTTTGCTCGACGCGCGACCGGAAGGCGGTGGTTGGCGGATAGAAACGGCGAACGGGTCGGTCGCCTGCGGCCTGCTGGTCAATGCCGGGGGGGCTTGGGCCGACGAGGTCGCACGGCGGAGCGGTGTCGCGCCCGTCGGCATCATGCCGCTGCGGCGCACGGTGGTGCAGTTGCGGGTGCCCGCCATGCCATCGGCCGACCTGCCGCGGGTCATGGACCTGCAGGGCCGCTTCTATTTCAAGCCGGAGGGCGAGGGGCGCATCTGGCTGACCCCGCATGACGAGGCGCCGTCGCCGCCCTGCGATGCCGCGCCCGAGGAACTGGCGGTGGCGCAGGCGATCGCACGCTTTCAGGAGGCGGTCGACTGGCCGGTGGCGACGATCGAGCATAAATGGGCGGGGCTGCGCAGCTTCGCGCCCGATCGTGCGCCGGTCTATGGCTTCGATCCGAATATGCCGGGCTTCTTCTGGTTTGCCGGACAGGGTGGTTTCGGCATCCAGACCGCGCCGGCCGCGGCGTTGCTGGGCGCGGCGCTGCTGACCGGATCGGCGCTGCCGGAAGCGGTTGCCAGCATCGATTCCCGCGCTTATTGTCCAGACCGGTTTCGGTAGCGCAACAAGCCAGGAGAATAGTCATGGCCCACAAGTTCGTGATCGAGAAGAACAAGGCCGGCGAGTTCGTCGCCAAGTTCAAATATAATGCCGAAGTGATCTTCTGGACCGAAGGCTATACGTCCAAGGCCAGCGCGAAGAACGCGATCGACTCGATCCTGAAGAACGGCCCCGGCGCGCCGGTCGAAGAGGCGGAATAAGCCGGCCTTCGGGCGGGCTTGATCTTTCGACAGGCGGAGATGGCCGAGACATTCCACGCTGCTCCGACTCTGGATCGATGTAGCGGCGATGGCGTGAAGACCGGATCTGCCAACATTGCGGACGGCGCTGCCGATCGTGGCGGCTTCGTCAATTTCGAGCGCTTCAGCCAGACCCGGACCGGCGTGGCTTTCCAGCCCTTATCCGGCCAGGTGTCCGATATCAGCTTCAGGGACGCGGCGTGAGCGCGCTGACAGGCCTTGCCGGGCGGGCGAATATGGGTCGGTTCGGCACTGTCGCTGGTCGCCGCCGCCTTGCAAAGCAACGCGAAAATGACTGGTGCGCTTGGCCAATGTCGGACCGGATTTATTCTCCAATGCATGAACGGATGCGGAAATTGCGCCCGCATCCGTTACGCGACAAAGGCCCGTTGAGGCATTGTAATGAGAATGTGACTGCCACTTCGTCGGAAGGGTCGTCGACTCTTGCCGGGAAACGTTACAGTTTTTCGGTAAGCTCGGGCACGATCTTGAAGAGATCGCCGACGAGGCCGATGTCGGCGACCTGGAAGATCGGTGCGTCCTCGTCTTTGTTGATGGCGATGATGGTCTTGGAGTCCTTCATGCCGGCGAGATGCTGGATCGCCCCGGAGATGCCGACCGCGACATAGACTTCGGGCGCAACGATCTTGCCGGTCTGGCCGACCTGATAGTCGTTGGGCACATAGCCCGCGTCGACAGCGGCGCGGCTCGCACCGACCGCCGCGCCCAGCTTGTCCGCCAGCGGGAAGATCACTTCCTCGAAGGTCGGGCCGTCCTTGAGCGCACGGCCGCCCGAGACGATCACCTTGGCCGAAGTCAGTTCCGGACGCTCCAGCTTGGCGATTTCGGCGCCGACGAAGGAGGAAAGCCCCTTGTCCCCGGTCGAAGCAACCGCTTCCACCGTGCCGCTGCCGCCTTCCCTGGCCGCCTTCTCGAAGGCCGTGCCGCGCACGGTGATGACCTTCCTGGCGTCCTTCGACCTGACGGTCGCGATCGCGTTGCCGGCGTAGATCGGCCGGGTGAAGCTGTCCTCGCTCTCGACCGAGAGAATGTCGCTGATCTGCATCACGTCGAGCAGAGCCGCGACACGCGGCGCGATATTCTTGCCGTTGCTGGTGGCCGGCGCGACGAACGCGTCGTGGCTGCCCATCAGCTCGACGATCAGCGGCGCGACATTCTCGGGCAGCGCATGGCCGAAAGCCGCGTCGTCGGCGACATGGACCTTGCCCACGCCCGCGATCTTGGCGGCTTCCTCGGCCACGCCGCCAACGCCTTGCCCGGCGACCAGCAGATGCACTTCACCCAGCTTGCCAGCGGCGGTGACGGCGGAAAGGGTGGCGTCCTTGACGGCGCCGCCCTCATGTTCAACCCACACAAGCGTCTTCATGCGGCAACTCCCAGAGCTTTCAGCTTCGCGACCAGTTCATCGACATCGGCGACCTTCACGCCCGCCGAGCGCTTGGGCGGTTCGGCAACCTTGAGCGTTTCGAGGCGCGGCGCAATGTCGACGCCATAGTCAGCAGGCGCCTTGGTCGCGAGCGGCTTGCTCTTCGCCTTCATGATGTTGGGCAGCGAGGCATAGCGCGGTTCGTTGAGGCGCAGGTCGGTGGTGATGATCGCCGGGGTGTTGAGCTTCACCGTCTCCAGGCCGCCATCGACTTCGCGGGTCACGCTGACCTTGTCGCCCTCGACCTCGACCTTGCTGGCGAAGGTGCCCTGCGGCAGGTTCAGCAGCGCGGCGAGCATCTGGCCGGTCTGGTTGCTGTCATCGTCGATCGCCTGCTTGCCCAGGATGATGAGGCCAGCGCCTTCCTCTTCCTGCACCTTGGCGAGCAGCTTGGCCACGCCCAGCGGTTCAACCTCATTGTCCGTCTGGATCAGGATCGCCCGGTCCGCGCCCATGGCAAGTGCGGTACGCAGCGTTTCCTGCGCCTTCGCCACGCCGATCGACACCGCGATCACCTCGGTCGCCACGCCCTTTTCCTTCAGGCGAATGGCTTCCTCGACCGCGATCTCGTCGAACGGGTTCATGCTCATCTTCACGTTCGCCAGATC
>NZ_QJQX01000056.1 GCF_013393185.1 Sphingobium lactosutens
GCTGTAGTGACATTTTAGGGATTCACGGCGCCGGGTCTTTGTGATTCAACAGTGGCTTTTGGAGGCTGGTGTGGAAGGCGAGGTACTTCGGGACGATCAATGGGAGCGATTGCGGGAGTTCGTTCCGGGCGGGCGCAAGGGTAAGCGTGGTCCGCGTAGCGACGGCAGGCGTTTTCTCGATGCCTTGCTGTGGCTGGCGCGCTCAGGCGGTCGTTGGCGCGATCTTCCCGAACGCTTTGGTCCCTATCAGACAGCCAAGCGGCGCTATTATCGCTGGATCGAGCAGGGTGTGATCGACCGGATATTCGCGGCGGTGTCCGATGATCCCGACATCGAATGGCTGGCGATCGATGCCACTGTCATCCGCGCTCAGGCTCAAGCGGCAGGGGCTCGGATAAAAAGGGGGGCGTTCAAGCCCAGGCTCTCGGGCGGTCGAGAGGTGGGTTCGGCACCAAAATCCACGCCGTAGTCGATGCCCTCGGTCTGCCGATCCGCTTCATTCTTGGCCCCGGACAGCAAAACGACATGGCTCCAGCCTGCGACCTGATCCGGGGCATCCCGGCAGGCAAGGTGCTGGCGGATCGCGCCTACGATGCCGACCGCCTGCATGACCTCATCTACGAGCAAGGCGGCGAGCCGGTCATCCCACCACGCCGCCACCGCAAGTACCAACACGGCTACGACCGCATCGCCTACAAACAGCGTTGGGGCATCGAAGGATTCTTCGCCAAACTCAAACAATGGCGGCGCATCGCAACACGCTACGACAAGCTCGCCCCCAACTTCCTCGGATTTGTCAAACTCGCCAGCATCATGCTCTGGCTCAAATGATTAAATCGTCACCACAGCCTAGACCGCAGACTCATAAGTGCGGACCCAAAGGCACATTGATGCGAGTTGGACCATGGCGAGGACGTTTTCGATATGCTTTTCGTATCGGGTGGCAACACGGCGGAAGTGCTTGAGCTTGGAGAATAATCGCTCGATCAGGTTACGCGCGATAGAGCCGTTTGTTGAAGCACGGCTTCCACTTTCTATTGGATTTGGCCGGGATGTTGCGTATGGTGCCCTGTTACTCGATAAGCGTGCGGGCGCGGTCTACATCGCAGGCCTTGTCGGCAAGCACGATCATGTGCGGGCCAAAATGGTTGAACAGTTCGTCGGCAACTTCCCCATCATGGGCGTGGCCAACAGTCAAGCCGAACTGGACCGGAGGCCTTGCGCGTCGACGACGGCATGGATTTTCGTCGTGAGTCCACCGCGTGATCGACCGCCCCCCCCTTTTTGCCCTCGCAGCCTGTTGGTGCGCCCGGATGGAAGTTGCTGTCGATCATCTGGATGTCACCGTCATGGGCGGTGGTGATGGCGTCCATCATTCGATCGCACATCTCTGCCTTGCGCCAACGCAGAAAGCGATTGTGGCAGGTGGTCCGGAGCCATAGCGTTCAGGCAGATCCCGCCATAGCGCACCGGATCGCAGCACCCAGAATATGCCGTTCGACACGCGGCGGTCGTCAACGCGTCGGATGCCTCGTGGTTGGTTGGGCAACAGCGGTTCGATCACGCACCATTCGAAGTCGGTCAGGTCATATCGACTTATGCAAAGCCTGAGTCAGATTTCGAGAGGGGATGGAAGTCTCATAGCTCAAGAAGCATTTGCAGACATGAATTGACAGTGCCCCCATCAATGGATGGAAGTGGCGACAAACCTGCTGATTATTCGGGGCCGTAAAACAGATGGGCAACGGCTCGCAAACTGGGCTGCGCCATCCTCATCGAACTTGGCTTGCAGATCGCACCATGGTCTGCCCGTTTGTACAATCCACAGCACCGCCTTCATGAATAGTCGATTATTCCAACCGCTGCGGTCGGGATCGGTGATCTTGCCAAGACAATGCGGTTCCATCGGTCGTGTCCCGCGGGGTGGTGTAGGAAGGTTTCCCTGAGAGGGTGGCCACCGTCGATCTTCTGGTAGGGTTCGGATGCGAACTCGAACCTGGAGAAGAAGACGATGACCGAGGACAGAATGGCCCTTGTCGAGCTGATTGAGCAAGGGGCTGATAGCGATTTGGTGCGTGAGATGCTGGCTTTCGCCGCAGAGCGTATGATGGATCTCGAGATCGAGGCGAAGACGGGCGTGCCTTGCGGATCACGCAGCCCGGAGCGGCTGAACCACCGCAACGGCTACCGCGAGCGGGGTTGGGATACGCGAGCTGGCCGGATGATCTGGCGATCCCGAAGCTGCGCAAAGGCAGTTACTTCCCGAGCTTCCTGGAGCCACGCCGCACCGCCGAGAAGGCCTTGGCGGCAGTGATCCAGGAAGCCTACGTCCACGGCGTTTCGACCCGTTCGGTCGACGATCTGGTCAAGGCGATGGGCGCCAGCGGTGTTTCAAAGAGCCAGGTCAGCCGTTTGGTTGCCGAGATCGACGAGCGGGTGAACGCTTTCCTCACGCGACCGATTGAAGGCGAGTGGCCCTATCTATGGATCGACGCCACCTACCTCAAAGTGCGCGAGGGCGGACGGATTGTCTCGACGGCGGCGATAATCGCGGTGGGCGTCAACACCGATGGCCGACGCGAGGTTCTGGGCGTGGCCACCGGCCCGTCGGAAGCCGAACCTTTCTGGAAAGCCTTCCTGCGCTCTCTGGCTGACCGAGGCTTGCGCGGTGTGAAGTTGGTCATCGCCGACGATCACAAAGGGCTGCGCGCTGCCGCCAGCAAGGTATTTTCCGCGACCCAGCAGCGCTGCCGGGTGCACTGGATGCGCAATGCGTTCGCCCATGCGGCGCCGAAACAACGACCCGCTGTCATTGCCATGATCAAGACCATCTTCGCGCAGGAGACGGCCGAGGCGGCGCAACAGCAGTGGGACCAGGTTACCGATGCCCTGCGCGAGAAGTTTCCAAAGCTGGCCGACATGATGGACGCATCACGCGAGGACGTGCTCGCCTACATGGCCTTCCCCAAGGATCATTGGGCGCAGATCGCCTCCACAAATCCACTGGAAAGGGTCAACAAGGAGATCAAGCGAAGGGCAGACGTGATCGGCA